>NZ_JAUESY010000008.1:0-539016 GCF_032484415.1 Bradyrhizobium sp. SZCCHNS30572
GCTAGGATGGAAAACTCCAGCAGAAGCGCTTGACGAGCTGCTGTCACGAATGAAAACACTTGGTGTTGCGACCACCGATTGAGCCCGCCACCCGGCCTTCCCTGCGCGATGGGTGAACGTCTGCTCCGAGCTCTCCCCGGGGACCGGCTTGTTTGCCCCCGTCACCTGCGCAACCCGTCAGGTCGGCATCAGGCTTGGCGCCAGCATCGGGGCGCCAGGACCACACGGCTTGAACGTCCGCGAGCTGACAGTCGTCTTGCGCAAAAGCGCCTGACAGACCCGCGGCCACCGCTCCCCGCCTCAACGTATCGTGACGACGCGTACGCCCCTCTGCATGAGGCGGGATGGAGGGAGGAGAGCACATCTTCCGATAAAACGAAAGTTGGAAATTTTTACGCCGAGATCTGGACAGAGGCGATCGCGCTGAGCGCGCTGCGGAATTTTCGTTTTCGGCGCAGGCACGATCTGGATCATGAGAGGGGTTGCGGGGCGGCGCATCTTGTCGCGCCCGAGCCCGAGTCGCCCGACGGGCATGCACCGCCATCGGCACGCGCGTAGCCCGGATGAGCGCAGCGACATCCGCGGGTCCCCTACGCCTCGTGCGATCCCGGATATCGCTGCGCTCATCCGGGCGACGCTACAGTCGGGCGTCGAAGGACGACCGCAGGCGGGCAGCCGGCACGTGATCTGCCGGACCTTCGCTCGCGTTTCCTCGTTATTCAAACCTGACGGCGCAACCGCCATGACCGAGCCGACACCACCGAGGAGACGCCGCATGCTGATCTGGCTCGCAGGCGCCACCGTGCTTGTCCTCGCCGGCGCCGCCATTGCCGCAGGGCCGCTCATGAGCCGGGTCGAACATCCCAGATACGACGTCGTTTCGCGCGATGGCGACTTCGAAATCCGCGCCTATGCACCGATGATCATCGCGCAGGCCGAGGTGCAGGGCGCGCGCAAGCCGGCGATCGAGGAAGGCTTTCGCATCATCGCCGGCTACATTTTCGGCGCCAACCGTGCGAAAGCCAAGATCGCGATGACGGCACCGGTGCAGCAGCAGGCCAGCGCCACCATCGCGCCCGCCGATGGCGTCGCCAGCGACCGCTGGAGCATCAGCTTCGTGATGCCCTCGAACTGGTCGCTCGACACTCTGCCGCCGCCGGCCGATGCCCGGATCAAGCTGACGGCCCAGTCTGCGCAGCGCATGGTCGCGATCACCTTTTCGGGCTCCACCTCCGACGGCATCATCGCTGACAAGACTCGCCAACTGCGCGACTACGCGCAGCGCAAGGGGCTGACCGTCACCGGATCGCCGCTGCTCGCGTTCTACAATCCGCCCTGGACCCTGCCGATGCTGCGGCGGAACGAGGTCATGCTGGCGTGTAGTTGCTAATGCGAGATGAGAGAGAGCGGCCTGATTTTGTAGTTAAGGTCGGCTCGCAACTGTCACCACGACGCGCAACGAGCTCCCTCTCTGGCTTTGCCGAGCCCTCTCCTCGGTCATTCCGGGGCGCGCGCAGCGCGAACCCGGAATCCATCCTTCAGCACGTCGCGCGGCTCGATGGATTCCGGGCTCGTCGCGCTGGCGCGCGCCGCCCCGGAATGACGCGAAGATCAAACGCGCCAGAACCCATGTCGTGACTTCAATCGGAGATTAGCCGCCTCACCCCTCGATGATCGCCACCGCCCGCGTCCATCCGGCCGAGGCGCGCTCGATCTTGACCGGGAAACACGACACCATGAACCCCGTCGACGGCAGTTGCTCCAGATTGTGCAGCTTCTCAAGATGGCAATAGCCGATGTGGCGTCCGGCCTTGTGGCCTTCCCAGATCAGCGCGGCATCGTGGGTCTCGGCGTATCTCTGCGCGGTGAACACGAACGGCGCGTCCCAGCTCCAGCCGTCGGTGCCGGTCAGGCGCACGCCGCGCTCGAGCAGATACATCGTCGCCTCATAGCCCATGCCGCAGCCGGAATTGACGTAGTTGGCCTGGCCGAAGCGCGCGCCGGCCGAGGTATTGACGACGACGATCTCGAGCGGCGACAGCGTGTGGCCAATGCGCTTGAGCTCATCCTCGACATCCCTCGCGGTCACCACATAGCCGTCCGGGAAACGACGGAAGTCGAGCTTCACGCCCGGCTGCAGACACCACTCCAGCGGCACCTCGTCGATGGTCCAGGCGCGCTCGCCACGATTCATCGTCGGATGAAAATGCCAGGGCGCATCGAGATGCGTGCCGTTGTGGGTCGAAAGATTCACCTGCTCGACCGCCCAGCCCTGCCCGTCCGGCAGATCCTCGGCTTTCAGCCCGTCGAAGAACTGCAGCATGCGCGGCAGGCCCTGCTGATGGTCGATATAGGTGATGGTCGGATGATTGCCGGGCGGATCGGCGGGCACGTCGTTCTGCAAGGGCACGGAGATGTCGATCAGTCTGCGGGCCATGGGCGGTCCTCTCGCTTTGTCGTTATTGGTTGTTGTCGTCGGCAGCAGGATCAGACGTCCTGCCGCTCGACCTTGTTCTTCAGGATGCCGATCTTCTCGACCTCGAGCTCGATCACGTCGCCATGCTCGAGATACCAGCCGAGCTCGAGACCGCAGCCGTTGCCGACGGTGCCCGAGCCGATGAACTCGCCGGGCATCAGGGTCTCGTCCTTGCTGATATAGGCGATCAGCTCCTCGAACGAAAATAGCATGCCCTCGCTGACGCCACGCGAGCGGACCTCGCCGTTGACCCGCGCCTCCATCTTCAGGCGATAGGGATCGCCGATCTCGTCGGGGGTCACGATCCACGGCCCCATCACGTTGCCGCCGTCAAAGCTCTTGCCTTTGGAGGGGCCGAGCCGGCCGTCCATCTCGATGCGCTGCGTGTCGCGCGCGGAGAAGTCGTTGAAGATCGTGAAGCCGAAGATGTGATCGCGCGCCTTCGCGGCCGGAATATCCTTGCCCTTGCCCCTGGTGATGATGCCGAACTCCAGCTCATAGTCCATCACCTTGCTGTAGCGCGGCCATTTCACCGTCGTGTTCGGGCCACGCACGCTGAAGCGGTTGGTGATGTAGAAGATCGGGACCTTGCGATAGACCTCGGGCAATTCGCCGAGCGGCTCGGCATCGATGCGCGCGAGCTCCTGCGCGTCGCCGCGCTGCCGCGCCGCGAGCTTTCGCTGGCCGCGCGGCGCCTGCAGGATGTGCAGCGGAAACGACATGCCGTCGCGCATCTGCCGCGGCTCCGGCACCGGGGCCAGCAGCTCGGTGCCGCCGACGTCGCGCGAGAGGCTTTCGTCGCCGCCATGGCGCTCGACCAGCGCGCGTGCTGCGTCGAGCGCGGCTTCGCCGGCATCGATCAACGACAGCATCGAGCCGAACGCCGGATTGCTCTTGCCAGCGCGATCGGCGGCCGCGGCGAGGTCGAAAAGCTTGGAATCGCCGCCATGGACGACGCCGATCCGCTCCCCGCCTTCCGCCCGAAATGTCGCAAGTTTCACGCTGGCCTCCCCTTGTGTTCTGTCTGAAAATATACAAACATAGAAAATATCGATAAACAAGAGGCGTCCGAGAGACGGGCGCCCGGGGGGAGTCAAGGATGCGTCATCGGATCATCAGTGCTGCGCTCGGATCGGTGCTGGCCACGCTTGTGCTCACATCTGCGACACGCGCCGAGAAGATCCAGATCGGCTGCACCGCCACCTCGGACTGCGCCTCGGCGATGGTCGCGGTCGATGAGGGTCTCTTCAAGAAGCACGGGCTCGACGCGGAGATGGTGCTGATCGGGATCAACTCGAACATCCCCGCAGCCATCCTCTCCAACTCGATCCAGATCGGCGGGCCGACATCGACCGTGTTCCTCCAGGCCGCCGACGGTGGGCTCGACCTCGTCGCGGTCTCCGGCGCCTCGATCATGAACAAGACCTCGAACGATGCGGTCGCCGCCTTCGTGCGCAACGGCATCACCATCACTGGGCCGCAGGACTTCAAGGGCAAGAAGGTCGGCGCCCCCGGCATCGGCGCCTTCCTGCACGTGCTGTTCGTGAAATGGCTGGTCGAGAAGGGCGTCGATCCACGAAGCGTCAACTTCGTCGAGGTGACGTTTCCGACCATGGCCGACACCATCAAGTCGGGCGGCGTCGATGCGGTGCTGACGGCCGAGCCGTTCGTGACGCGCATGACCAATGCCAGCCTCGGCACGGTCGGCGCGCGCTACGCCGCCGAACTCGCCCGCACCGAGCCGATCATCTTCTATGCGGCCTCGCGCGAATGGGCCGAGAAGAACCCGGAGACGGTGAAGAAATTCCGCGCCGCCATCGCGGAGGCCGCCCCAATCGTGAACAATGATCGTGAGAAGGCCTCGGCCGCCATCGCCAAGTTCACCAAACAACCGCTGGAGCTGGTCAAGCTGACGGCGCCGAACTACGCCGAGCCGGTGCTGAAGCCCGAGCAGCTGGCGTGGTGGATCGACGTGATGTCGGCGCAGAAGATGCTGCAGACCAAGCTCGACCTCAAGACATTGATCCTCAACTGATGACGGCAACGAACCCGATCCTGCAGACTGAGCCGACGAGCGGCGACACGCTCAGCGAGCGCGCCGCCGCGCTGATCGAGCGCGACATCGTCGCCGGCATTCTGGCCCCCGGCTCGCGTCTGGGGATCGTCGAGCTCGCCAGGCGCTACGAGATCGGGCCGACGCCGCTGCGCGAGGGGCTGTCGCGGCTGGTATCGCGCGGCCTGATCGTCGGCATCGGCCAGCGCGGTTTTCGCGTCGCCGAGGTCAGCCGGGACGATCTCGTCGACATCACGCGCATGCGCACTGTCGTGGAGAAAGAGGCGCTGCGGCTGGCGATGCAGAGCGGCGACGACCAATGGGAGGCCGGCATCATCGCCGCGCTCCATCAGATGCGCCGCTACATCCAGCGCATGCAGAGCGAGTTCCGCGAAGGCGCGCCGGAGTTCGATCGCTTGCACAAGGCGTTTCACACCGCGCTGCTGGCGGCCTGCGGATCACGGCGCCTGCTCGCCGCTCATTCGGATCTCTACGACCAGGCCTATCGCTACCGCCGCGTGATGATGCGCAGCTTCGAGGATGGCAGCGGATTCATCAAGGAGCACGAGACGCTCGCCGACCTCGTGCTCGCGCGCAATGCCGCCGCGGCCCAGGCGCGGCTTGAGGCACATCTGTGCTCGACCGTCGATATCGTCTATCCGCATCCGAAGGGAGCCTGAGATGGCAGAGCCTGCCCTTGCATTGGTGCAATCATCTCCCTCGCCTGCGCGCGCGCAGATCGCCTTCGACGATGTCGCGCTGGTGCTCGGCGGCAAGACGATCATCGACACGATCAGCCTGGAGGTCGGAGCTGGCGAGATCCTGTGCGTGGTCGGCGCCTCCGGCTGCGGCAAGACCACGGCGCTGCGGCTGGCGGCCGGGCTGTACCAGCCGACCGGCGGCAGCGTGCGCTTCGAGGGCGAGGCGATGCGCGCGCCGCGGCGCGAGATCGCCGTCGTGTTCCAGGACTATGGCAAGGCGCTGCTGCCGTGGCGCACCGCCGCCGGCAACATCTCGCTGGCCTTGGAGACGATCGGAATGCCCTCCGCACAGCGCGAGGCGCGCATCGCCGAGTTGCTCGCCAAGGTCGGGCTCGCCGGCCATGCGGCCAAATATCCGACCGAGATGTCGGGCGGCATGCAGCAGCGGCTGCAGATCGCGCGCTGCCTCGCGCAGGATCCGAAGGTGCTGCTGATGGATGAGCCGTTCGGCGCGCTGGACGCGATGACGCGCCAGGGACTGCAGGACGAGATGCTGGCGCTGGTGGCGGCGACCGGCGCCACCGTCGTGTTCGTCACGCATGATCTCGAGGAGGCGATCTATCTCGGCGACCGCGTGGTCGGCCTGCTGCCGCATCCCGGCCGCGTCGGCTTGGAATTGAAGATCGGCCTGCCGCGGCCGCGCGACCAGTTGGCGACGCGCGAGCATCCGGAGTTCCTGCGGCTGCGGCGCGAGTTGTTCGACTTCATCAAGGCGAGCGAATGACGATGCCGGATCGCATCAAGCCCGTCCTGCTGCCGTTCGCGGCACTGCTCGCGTTCGAAGCTTGGATGCGGCTCGCCGGCGTGCAGAGCGACTCGCTGGCGCCGCCGAGCGCGATCGCGCTCGCCTTGCTGGGCGCGCTGACCGACGGCTCGCTGCTGGCGGCGACGCGCGACACGCTCGCCTCGGTGTTCGCCGGCCTCGCGCTCGGCGGCACCATCGGCCTCGTGCTGGGCATCGCGCTCGGCCTGTCGCCTATCTTCAACCGGCTGATGGAGGTCACGATCGAGGCGATCAGGCCCATTCCTTCAGTGGCGCTGCTGCCGATCGCGCTGATCGCGCTCGGCTTCGGCTATCGCATGGAGATCGCGATCGTCGCCTTTGCCTGCGTCTGGCCGGTGCTGATCGTGACGCGTGCCGCGGTGGGCGGCATCGAGCCGCGGCTGATCGAGGTGGCGCGCGTGCTGCGGCTGACGCAGCGCGATCGCATCAGGAAGATCGTCATCCCCGCCGCCCTGCCCCGCATCTTTCTGGCGTTCCGGCTCGCCGCCGGCATCGCGCTGATCGTCGCGGTCACGGTGGAGATCGCGATCAACCCGCTCGGCCTCGGCGCCGCCATCATGACCGCGCAGCAGGCGTTGCGGCCCGATCTGATGCTGGCCTATCTGGTATGGATCGGCGTGACCGGGTTTGCGCTCAATACCGCGCTGATGGCTGCACAACAAAGCTTGTTCGAGCGCGCGGCCGCGATGGGAGACCCCGCATGAAGTGGTCGGTCGCCGCCTGGCGCCTCGCCAGCTTCGCCGTCGCCGCCGGCATCATCGTGCTGTGGCAGTGCGCCGCCGATCAGCGGCTGATATCACCGGTGTTTCTTCCCAGCCCCGACCGCGCCTGGGCGGCGCTGCTGCGCGGCTTCACGAGCGGCGATCTCCTGACCAAGCTCACGGGCACCCTCACGCATATGGCCTATGGCTGGCTGCTCGCCTCCGCCGCCGGCATCGCGCTCGGCGCCATGATCGGCTCCTCGAAGGCGATGCGCATCTACGTCGCACCGACCCTGGAGCTGCTGCGGCCGCTGCCGGTCTCAGCGATCATTCCTGTCGCCATCGCCGTTCTTGGACTGAGCCAGGGCATGGCGCTGTTCGTGATCGCGTTCGGCTCGCTGTGGCCGCTGCTGCTCGGGACGATCCACGGCTTCGCCGCGGTCGAACCACGACTCTACGAAGTCGCGCGGGTGCTGCACATGTCGCGGCTCGCCGTGATCTTCAAGATCGCGCTGCCATCGGCGGCACCCGACATCCTCGCCGGCATGCGGCTGAGCCTCACGGTCGCGCTGATCCTCGCCGTCGTCTGCGAGATGCTCGCCGGTCTCGACGGCCTCGGCCAATGGGTGCTGCTGTCGGCGCGCTCGTTCCGCTCGGCGGATCTGTTTGCCGGCGTGATGCTGCTCGGAATCATCGGCTACACGACCGCGCTCGCGATGGGCGCGGCCGAGAGCCGGCTGCTGCGCTGGCAGCACGCGCGGCGCTGAGGCTCCGGTCGCACGCGCCCGGTCGGCGACGCGGCGTGGGGCGATCTCGATCTCACACTGTCGCGGAGATATCACCGGCTTGGAGGAGCGCGACTGGACCGAACGCCCATGGGGCCGGTTGCGGGGCCAGAGCACCACTCCCCTCCCCCCCTGAAAGAAAGAGGCCGCCGACACACGAAGTGCAGGCGGCCCAAGTCCAGGGAGGAAACGCCCCAAGAAGGGCTAGTTTTTACTTACTAGATCAGGAGAGTCGTGGGTATCCGGATGATACCGGAGGTTGTCATCGCGCTGACGGGTTCCATATCCCGACCGAGATACCGCCAGGTTGCGCCGCCTGACGCTCCTCATACCCAACAAATTCCGTGACCTTCTCGGCATTGGAGTCGACCCACTCTGCCATCGGTCCTCCTCCTGCAACGACTGCTCGCGCGGCGCGCGGACCCTCGACACCGGCGGCACGGCACAATGCGAGCCGCGGCTTGTAGGTGGCGATCTCAAAAGTCTCGAACGTTGTTGGCGAAGGTGTCCTTCAGGAACTCGTCGCCGAACATCGCATGTTCGCTCGCCGCCAAGAGCGAGACCTTCTCAGCGCCACATGGTCGGTATGACAAGATGCGCGCCATCGGACCGTTTCCGACTGAGAGCGCCAGGGCTTTGTGCAGCCTCATCGACATTGGGCGCAGGCTCGATTGCTGGCGCGTGGTCGAGCTGGATCACAGGAACCGCGGCGGGGTGTTCCGGAGCGCTGCGCTGATCGCGCGCGCAAGGGAAAGCGGAACTTGCCGAATCACTCGGCTGGTCAACGGGGTCGTGCATGTGGCAGCTCCGAGCCCTGAAGCGGCGATTACTAATCCCTTCCGAGACTAGGCGATATCAACTGCGTTAATCCATGCGCGATCTCGCCGCGTGCGGCCGATTCACCCGCAAGGCGGCGGACGACCGTGTGCTTGCCATCCGTTCGTGGCTGCTCGATGACGTCTCCCGCACTGCACGCGGAATCGTGATGGCCGTTCCGCCGGCATCAGCGCACGCGCGCGCCGACGCGGTCGAGCAGTGCCGCACCGGTGCGGATGCCATTGTAGAAGCAGTCGATCGTCATGTTCTCGTTGGGCGCGTGATTGGCCTCGTCGGCATTCGCATAGGGAACGACGAAGGCGGGAATGCCGAGGATCTTGGTGAAGACGTAGTCCGGCAGACTGCCGCCGGTGCACGGGAATTCGAGCGGTGTAAGGCCATGCGCGAGCGCGATGGCATCGCGCACGATCGCGCCAAAGGGCGAATCGAGCGGCACGCGCGACGGCAGCATGCCGCCGCGCCGGATGAACTCCACCTCCGGCGCATGGCGCTTCACATGCGCCTCCACCTTCGCCAACACGTCGTCCGGCGTCATCGCCTCGACCAGGCGGATGTCGCATTTGGCGAAGGCCTCGCAGGGCAGCACGGTCTTGCTGCCCGGTCCGCCATAACCGCCGTGCAAGCCGTTGATGGTCAGCGTCGGATGGAACATCAGACGTTCGTAGTAGCCGCGATCGGGCGGCGCATCGAGATGGCTGAGACCGAGGCTCGCCTTGGCGGCATCGAGGTCCAGCGGCAGGCGCTTCACGGCAGCAATGTCCAGCTCGCTCGGCGGCACGATTGCGTCATGCAGCCCCTCGATGGTGATCTCGCCCGCGGCATTCTTCATCGTCCCGAGCAGGTGGACCAACGTCCAGATCGGATTCGGCACGATGCCGCCGAGGTTGCCAGAATGCACGTCGCGGCTGGCGTGCTTCGCGCGCAGCTCGAACGAGCACATGCCGCGCACGCCATAGGTCATGGTCGGCCGCCCCGAGGGGTGCATCGGCCCGTCCGCGGTGACGACGAAATCGGCCTTCAGCCCGTCGCGATGCTCAGCGACGAAATCGGCGATGCGTGGGCTGCCGATCTCCTCCTCGCCTTCGAGCAGAAAGATCACATTGCAGGGCAGCTCGCCATGCACTCGGAGATGGGATTCGATCGCCATGAGCTGCGCGAAATGCTGCCCCTTGTTGTCGCCGATGCCGCGGGCATAGATGCGGCCATCGCGGATGGTCGGCTCGAACGGCGGACTCAGCCACAGCTCCAACGGATCCGGCGGCTGCACGTCGTAGTGCCCGTAGAGCAGCACGGTAGGTGCGCCCGGCTTCTTCTGCCAGCGTCCGAGCACCATCGGATGCCCGGCGGTCGCGATCGTCTCGGCGTCGAGGCCCATCTCCTGCAGCATGGCGACCAGCAGCGCGGCGACCTCGGTGATGCCGATGTTATGAGCGCTGATCGAGGGATGCCGGACATAGTCCATCACGCGGGCCAGGAAATCCTGCTTTTGATTCTCGATGTGAGCGAACACTGCCTTCAGGCCAGCAGATGGACGCGGCAGGCTACGCTCTTCATTCATGATGTCGGCTTTCGGCGCGTGCGGTGGACGGACAGGCTCATGTTCGATCGAATTGGACCGAAAAGCAAATCACGCGCGGAGCGAGCCCCGCGCGTGATCGATTGACCGCTCGATGCGGCGCGATGCTCAACCCTTGACGGCCGCGACCACGATCTCGATCAGCGCGCCGCCGCCGAGATCGGAGACGCCGACCGTGGCGCGGACCGGCAGATCGTCGCCGAAAAACGCAGTCCAGGCCGCATCCATCTCCTTCTTCTTCGACAGGTCGGTGACGAAGATCTGGCCGGAGACGACGCGCGACCTGTCGGTGCCAGCTTCCTTCAGGAAGCCGTCGATCTTGCCGAGGATGTTGCGGGTCTGCTCACCCATCGACACCGAGGTATCGTCGGCGATGGTGCCGCCGATGAAGACGAAGCCGTTGGCCTCGACGATGCGGTGGTGGATGGCGGAGCGGATCTTGCGGGTGATCGTCATCATGTCCTCATGTGGATGGTGAAGGGATGGAGTTCTGAAAGCGCGCGATGCTGAGATCGCCGATGCGCGTCTGGGTGCCGCCGTGCGCGATGAGCTCGGCCATCACCGCGCCGGCGCCGGGGCCGAGCTGGAAGCCGTGCGCCGAGAAGCCGAACTGGTGATACAGCCCGTCGTGAACGGCGCTCGGCCCGAACACCGGAATGTCGTCGCGCATGCGCGCCTCGATGCCGGCCCAGGCGCGCACGATGGTCGCGCGGCGCATCACCGCGAACAGCTCCGCGACGGTGCGCGCGCTCTCCGACAGCTTGCGCCAGTCGAGCACGGTCTCGTTGCGGTCCTGGTCGGGCGTTGCAAGATGGCCCCCGCCGATCAGCACCGTGCCGTTGGGGAACTGCTTGAACGACAGCTTGCGGCCGCGCAGGATGACGACGGGATCGATGAAGTGCGCGACGGGCGACGTGATCATCAGCATCGGCGCGATGGTCTCGACCGGCACCGGCTCGCCGCACTGTTCCGCAATGCGGCCGGCCCAGGCGCCGGCGGCATTGACCAGCACCGGCGCGGCAAAGCTCTCGGAGCCGACGTCGACATGCCAGAGCTTGCCGTCCTTGCGGATGTTCGTCGCGGCCACGCCCTCGCGAATGAGCGCGCCGAGCTGCTCCGCCTTGCGGCGGAACGCCGTCGTGGTGCGCGCAGGCTGCGCCGCGCCGTCGCGCCGCGACACCACGCCGCCCGGACAGCTCTCCGCCACCGCCGGCACGAGGCGACGCAATTCCGTGCCGTCGATCAGCTCCTCGTGGCTGAAGCCGCGTGCGTTGAGATCGGCGACGCGGGCGCGACAGGCGTCGAGCTCCGCGTCGTTCTCGGCGACCAGCACCTGGCCGAAGCTTTCGAAGCCGCAATCATCATCGACCAGGTCGCTGATGTTCCCCCAGATGCCCATCGAGCGGATCGACAGCGGAATCTCCGCGACGTCGCGCATGAGTTGGCGCACGCCGCCGGCATTGACACCGGAGGCGTGACGGCCGGCATAGTCCTTCTCGATCAGCACCGGCTTCAACCCGGCCAGGCATAGATGCAGCGCGGTCGAACAGCCGTGGATGCCGCCACCCACGATGATGGCATCCGTCTTCACCGTCATCCGCGCACCACGGCCTTGGTGGCCTCTTCGGTCTTCGGCAGGCCTGCGAGCTCCGACAGCATGATCGGCTTCACCGGCGCGCGCAGCCGGTAATAGCCGATCTCCTGCGGGGTCTTGCCGCGCGCCTCGGCCATCAGCTCGGTGACGGTGAGGCCACACAGCCTGCCCTGGCACGGTCCCATGCCGGTGCGGCGATAGGCCTTGAGCTGGTTCGGCCCGGTGGCGCCGATCGCGACGGAGTCGAGCACGTCCTTGGCGGTGATCTCCTCGCAGCGACATACGATGGTGTCGCCTTGCGGGATACGGAACTGTTTTGCCGGCTGGAACAGAACGTCGAGGAAGGTCCTGCCGCGCTCGGCGCGGGCCAGCTCCGCAGACCTATCGATGACCTTTGCGTGCGGGCGAAGCGCCTTGATCGCATCCCCGGCCGCCCGCCGGCCGCGCACCACGGCCGCCTGCGCGCCGCCAATGCCGGCGCCATCGCCGGCAATGGCGATGCCGGGAATGGAGCTGTTACCAAGGGCATCCAGCACGGGAGTCCAGCACAGCTGCAGCTCGTTCCAGCGATGCTCGACGCCGGCGGCCATCGCGAGATTCACATTGGGGACCACGCCCTGATGCAGCAGCAGCAACTCGGCCGCCAGCGTCTCGCGCCTGCCGCCCGCTGTGGCGTAGCTGACCGCCGAGAGCTTGCCCTCGCCCTCTGCCACGAGTTCGGTCACGCCGCTGGTGACGCGCACCTTCGCGCGCACCTCGCGCATCATCGCGAGCCCCTTGCCGAAATAGGGCGAGGTCAGGAACGCGAGGGCATGAGGCAGCGCCGCGATGTAGTTGGCGCGCGGGGTGGTGTCGAGAATGCGATCGATGCGGCCGCCGAGGCGCAGGATCTGCGCCGCGAGCAGCCACAGCAGCGGCCCCTGCCCGGCCAAAATCGTCGGGCAGTCAGGCACGAGGCCGGAGGATTTCAACATCGTCTGCGCCGCGCCCGCGGTCATCACGCCGGGCAGGGTCCAGCCGGGAATCGGGAACGGACGCTCCTGCGCTCCGGTCGCGATGATGACCCGCTTGGCCTTGATGAAGGCCGAGCCGCCGGCCACCGAGACGCCGATCTCGAGATTGCGATCGAGGCTCCACACCGTGGCGCGATGAATGATCTCCGCATCGCTGTCGCGCGCGGCTTTCACGAGCTGCTTGCCGGACCAATAGTCCGCGCCGAGCAGCGCTTCGCTCTTCAGAGGCGTCGCATCGATCGCACGCCAGACCTGGCCGCCAGGGCCGGCGTTCTCGTCGAGCAGCAGCGTCGACAGAGCGGCGCCAGCCGTCATCTCTGCAGCAGCGAGGCCCGCAGGACCGGCGCCGATCACCACGGCGTCATATTCATCATGCTTCGGCGCGGCGCTCATTTGCCGATCTCCCGCTTGCCCTTCTGGACTTCGATCTGCATGCCCTCGGCGACAGGCACGAGACAGCCTTGCCGGTTACCGACCCCATCGATGGTGACGAGGCAGTCGAAGCACACGCCCATCATGCAATAAGGCAGGCGCCTCGCGCCGCTGACCGCGGTGGCGCGCCGGACGTCGAGGCCGGAGGCGAGCAGCGCCGCCGACACGGAGTCACCCTCGCGCGCGGCAACCGGCTGCCCCCCGACATGGATCGTCACCGATCCCCTCGCATCACCCTCAGTTCGTTTGAACATCATCGTCTCCATGGCGCCTTGCGCCGTCATCCCTCAGTAGTAGCCACTGCCGCCCGCTCCCGCTTCGCTGTCGAAGCGGCTGGCTGTGAATGCACCGACCAGCTCCGGCTCGAGCGCGCCGTCCTTGACCATGCGCGCGATGTCGAAGGCGTGGTTCGCCGCGAGCGTCACGCCGGAATGGCAGCAGGCGACGAAGGCGCCCGGGTGGCTCTCCGACTGCTCGTAGATCGGAAAGCCGTCCTTCGGCATCACGCGGATGCCGGTCCAGCTTCTGACGACGTTGAGCCGCGCCAGATGCGGGAAGGTGCGCTGGGCGCGATCGGCCATGACCGCGTTGACGGAAAAGTTCTGCACGCGGTCGTCGAGCTCGTCCTCCTTGCTGTCGCCGATCATCACCGTGCCCTCGTCTGTCTGGCGGATCGTGGTCAACGGATGCGGCAAGAACGGCATCGTGCGCTCGGTCACGACGATCTGGCCGCGCGTCGGCCCCATCGGCGCCGACAGCCCGACCATCGGCGCCAGGGTCTGGTTGGCATTTCCTGCCGCGAGCACGACCTTCGCCGCGCGGATCTCGCCTTGCGCCGTCGTCAGCCTGAACTCACTGCCGTCCAGCGCGATCGCACCGACCGCACGCTCCGGCAGATAGTCGACGCCGAACTGCTTCATGCCGGCGTGCAGGGCGCGGAAGGTGCGCAGCGAATTCACGTGACCGTCATAAGGGCAGAAGCTGCCGCCCGAGACCTCCGGGCCGATCAGCGGCAGCATCTTCTTCACCTCGGACGCCGGCAGCATCTCCATCTGATAGTCGGCGGCGCCGACCTGGTTGTGCATGCGCGCGACGAGCTGGGTGCGCTGCTCGTACTCGGCCTCGCCGAGGGTGAGATGAAAGCCGCCGTTCTGCTGCAGCACCACGTCGAGACCGGTCTGCGCCTTCAGCTCCTCGGCGAGCTTCGGCCACGCCTTGGAGCCGCGCACCGTCCAGCCGGTGTAGGCGGGCATGCCCAGGCCCTTGCTCTGCACCCACACCAGCGCGAAGTTGGCGCGCGAGGCACGCTTGGCGATGTCGCCCTCGTCGAGCACGGCGACGCGCTGGCCGAGCCGGCCGAGCCCCCAGGCAATCGCAGAGCCGAGCAGGCCGCCGCCGACGACGGCGACGTCATAGTCTCTCATCGTAGTATCTCCTATCGTCCTGCGTCGCCGCCTTTGGCGGTGAGCACGCGGTCGAGGCCATAGACGCGATCGAGCACGATCAGGACGGTCATGGTGATCGCGATGACGCTGGCCGACACCGACGTCACCAGCGGATCGATGTTGTCCTGGATGTAGAGGAACATGCGCACCGGCAAGGTCTCGGTGCCGGGCGTCGCCAGGAACACGGTCATGGTCAGATCGTCGAACGACTGGATGAAGGCGAGCATCCAGCCGCTCACGATGCCAGGCAGGATCGCGGGCAAGGTGACGCGGCGAAACATGGTCCAGCCGTCGGCACCGAGCGAGACCGCGGCCATCTCGATCGACCGGTCCATGCCGGTCGCGGCCGCAAGCGTCAGCCGCAGCGCGAACGGAAACACCACGACGACATGGGCGATCACCAGCGCCACGAACGTGCCGCCGATGCCGACCGACGTGAAGAAGCGCAGGAAGGCGATGCCGAGCACGACGTGCGGGATCATCAAGGGCGACAGGAACAGCGCCGACAGCGCGTCACGGCCGCGGAAGCGATAGCGGCTGATCGCCAGCGCCGCCGGCACCGCGAACAAGAGCGCCACGCACGAGGACAGCGCGCCGAGCCACAGGCTCACGCCGAAGGCGTGGACGAATTCCGGATAGTCGGCGAGCGCCCTGAACCAGCGCAGCGAGAAGCTGGTGATCGGGATCGACAGAAAACCTTCGGGCGTGAACGCGACCCAGCACACGACGACGATCGGCGCCACCATGAAGACGACGAACACGGCATGGAAGATCAGCGCCAGAGGGCCGTTCCGGCTCATCGGAACACCTCCTGATAGCGGCGCTCGATCAGCGCGTTGGAGCCGACGACGATCAGGACGAGCGCGATCAGCAGCAGCACGGCGACCGCGGCGCCGAGCGGCCAGTTCAACGTATTGAGGAATTCGTCATAGGCGAGCGTCGCCGCGACCTTGAGCCTGCGGCCGCCGATGATCGCCGGCGTCGCGAACGCGCTGGCGGACAGCGAGAATACGATGATGGCGCCCGACAGCACGCCCGGCATGATCTGCGGCAGCACGATGCGGCGGACCACCGTCAGCGAGCTTGCCCCCAGCGACAGCGCCGCATTCTCGACCTGCGGATCGAGCCGCTGCAGCGCGGTCCACACCGCGAGCACCATGAACGGCATCATCGCGTGCGCCAGCGCGATCACCATGCCGGTCTCGGTGAACATGAACCTGATTGGTGACTCGATCAGGCCTGATGTCATCAGGAGCTTGTTGGCGAGCCCGTTGTTACCGCCGAACAGGAGCGCCCAGCCGAGGGTGCGCGCAACGACCGAGATCAGCAGCGGGCCGATGATCACCAGCAGGAAGAGACCCTTCCACGGCCCCTGCATGCGGTTGAGGATATAGGCCTCCGGTACGCCGAACACCGCCGTGATCAAGGTCGCCAGCACCGCGACGCGGAAGGTGCGCCAGAACATCTCCGCGTAGTAGGGATCGTCCACGATCTCGCGCCAGTTCTTCAGGATGAAGACCGGCTCGATGCCCTTGTACTGGCCCCAATCGTGGAACGACAGCATCACGGTCATCGCCAACGGGATCACGACGACGCCCAGGAACAGCATCAAGGCCGGCAGCGCCAGCGAAAGGCCGGCGCGCGTCTCCGACGAGTTGGACGCGATGGTCGCGCTCATGCTGCAGCCTTCGCGGCGCGCAGGCTCATGTCCGAGACCTGCCAGACGAGATGCACCGCTGCGCCCTGCTCCGGCTGCGGCTGGCCGTCATTCTGCCGGATCACGATGGCGGGCCCGCATTCGGTGTCGCATTGGAACAGCCAGTGATTGCCCTGGAAGATGCGGCTCGTGATGCGCCCTGCAAGCCCGGCGTCGCCGAAGTTGATGCGCTCGGGCCGGACGCTGACGGCGACGGCGCCGGCCACGCCGGCCGGTGCCGGTGCACTCCACGATCCCGCGACCAGTCTGGCCTGCCCGGAGGCGCAATCGACCGTCGCGGCAAACTCGTTGGTCTTGCCGAGAAACTGCGCGACGAAGGCGGAAGCCGGCTGCTCGTAGACCTGCTGCGGCGTGCCGATCTGCTCGATCCTGCCCTTGCTCATCACGACGATGCGGTCGGACAGCGACATCGCCTCGATCTGGTCATGGGTGACGAGGATGGTCGTGGTGCCGAGATCGCGCTGGATCTGGCGCAGCTCGATCTGCATGTCCTCGCGCAGGCGCGCATCGAGGTTGGACAGGGGCTCATCGAGCAGCAGCAGGCTCGGCCGGATCACCAGCGCGCGCGCGAGCGCCACGCGCTGCTGCTGGCCGCCGGACATGCGGCGGGGATGACGGTCCTCATAGCCGGCGAGGCCGACCAGCGCGAGCGCCGATCGCACGCGCTCCTCGCGTTCCTTGCGCGCGACTTTGCGCATCTCCAGGCCGAACGCGACGTTCTCGGCGGCGGTCATGTGAGGAAACAGCGCGTAGCTCTGGAACACGATGCCGAGGCCGCGCTTCGCCGGTGGCACTGCGACGAGATCCCTGCCCTCGAGGCGGATCGCGCCGTGTGAGGGATCGAGGAAGCCCGCGATCATCTGCAACGTGGTGGTCTTGCCGCAGCCCGAGGGGCCGAGGAACGAGATGAACTCGCCCTTGGCGACGCCGAGGCTGAACTCTTCGACGGCCGCGTTGGGGCCGAAGGATTTGCCGACGCGATCGATCTCGAGGAAGGACATGCTTTGGATCCAGATGGGCGAGGAATACTGGCGCCCCGCGCACGATGCACTTCCCTTCCCCCTTGCGGGGAAGGGAGAACACCGTCGTCAACGAGAGGCTCGCAACAAACAACCAGTCAGCGCTCGACTTCGCGATTCCAGCGCTTGGTCCATTCCTCGCGCTTTTCGTTGACCACGGTCCAATCGGGCGCATAGACCTTGGCGGCGCGTTCGCCGATCGGCGCCATCGCGCCCACGCCCTCGGGGACCACGACGGACTTCACGACCGGGCCGTAGCCATATTCCTTCAGCATCGTGAGCTGGATCTTCGGATCGAGCAGCAGCTTGATGAAGCTCGAGGCGAGCGGCGAGACCGACGGCTTGGCGATCGGACACGCCGTCGTCAGCAGGCTCACGGCCCCTTCTTTCGGATAGACGAAATCGACCGGGAAGCCGGTGTTGGCAAAGCTCTGCACGCGACCGCTGCCCCACACCGCGATGACCGCCTGCCCCGATTGGAACAGCTCGGTCATCTTGCCGGGCGACGGCTCGTAGGCCAGCACGTTGGGATTGATGTCATTCTTGAAGATCTTGAAACCGGCATCGACATTGCTCTCGCTGCCGCCGTTCATCTTCGCCAGCATCAGGAGCACGTTGAGGCCGTAGGTGTTGTTGATCGGCGGAATGACGAGCAGCTGCTTGTATTTCGGATCCTTGAGATCGTTCCACGAGGTCGGCGCGGCCCAGCCTTTCTCCGCAAACACCTTCTTGTTGTACATCAGGCCGGTGGCGACGAGGCCGATGGCGACCGCCTTGTCGTCCTTGAAGCGCGCGACCTCCAGCAGATCGCCGGGCAGTCCGGCGACCTTGTCGCAGAAGCCGAGCTGGATCGCCTGGTACATCGGGCCGTCATCGACGATCGCGACGTCGATCTGCTGGTTGCCCTTCTGCGCCTGCAGCTTGGCGAGGGTGTCGGTGGAGTTGCCAGCGACGTATTCGACCTTGACGCCGTTGGCCTGCTCGAACGGCGGGATCACCTCCTCGCGGATCGTCTTCTCGAACGAGCCGCCATAGCCGGCGACATAGAGCGTCTTCTGCTGAGCCCAGACCTGCGAGGCTGAAGCCAGAACGGCGACGCTGACCGCCATCAGGAGTTTAGGGTGCTTCATCGGACCGATCTCCATCATCTTAGATATGAGACGGTATTAAATAACCATCCCAGGGAGATCGGGCTTGGCCGATGCATCCGCAGTCCAGAAAACCCGGAGCTGACGAGCCTAAAAAACGAGCCACCCCTCACCCTGCCAAAAAAGATCGCAGCAGAGGCTTTGATCGTCCAATGAATAATGGCACCGTATTCATACGCGAATGTTATGGACGTGAGGACGTATGGCGCGGATCAACTCGCGGCAGGTCGAAGCCTTCCGGGCGATGATGCTGAGCGGCAGTGTGACGGAAGCCGCCAAGCTGATGGCGGTGACCCAGCCGGCGGTCAGCCGGCTGCTGCGCGACCTGCAGGCGCTGCTCAAGATGGAGCTGTTCGAGCGCCGCGGCACCGGCCTGGTGCCGACCGCGGCAGCGACGGCGCTCTACATGGAGGTCGAGCGCTCCTTCGTCGGGCTCGATCGCATCACCGCAGCCGCCGAGGAGATCCGTGGCCGGCGCACCGGGACGCTGCGCATTGCCGCGCTCCCCGCGCTCGCCAATGGCTATCTGCCGCGGCTCGCAGGCCACTTCCTGCAGGAACGGCCGAACCTCAACCTCGCCTTCTTCGGCGTGATCTCGCCGATCGTGATCGACTGGGTGCTGAACGCGCAATGCGACGTCGGCTTTGCCGAGGTGCCGATCGCCCATGCCGGGCTGCCGAGCATCAAGCTGCCGGCGCTGCCGCGCGTCGCCGTTCTCCCGGCAGGCCATCGGCATTGCGCGAAGACGATCTTGGTGCCGCGCGACTTCGAGGGGGAGACCTTCATCTCGCTCTCGTCAGGCTCCACCAGCCGGCATCTGATCGATCAGATCTTCCATCGCGAGGATGTCAGGCGCGTGCTGCGGGTCGAGACGACGCTGTCGGAAATCATGTGCGGGATGGTGTCGTCGGGATTGGGCGTCTCGATTTGCGATCCGTTCACCGCGCGCGAATTCGACGGCCGGGGCGTGGTGATGCGGCCATTCACGCCGCGCATCGATTTCGAATTCGCCGCGGTGTTCCCGCCGCAGCGCAGCCCCTCGCCGGTGGCGCTGGACCTCGTCGAGTCGGTGCGACAGACCCTGGAAGAGCTCGGCCGAGCATCGATCCCTGGAGAAACCGATGAAGGTTAGCTGGGCGAACCTAGAACCCGCTGATTGAGCGGCGTGTGATCTGGTCCTTGCTGAGAGCCACCAAGGCCGACGCCATCGCCACGGACCAGAACGCGGGAATGCTTGTGATTGAGAGTCTGCCGGTTTACGGGCTCATTTCCTGCCGCGCGCCCCGAGGCTCATAGAACAAGGGACCGACAGGAATCTCCAAGAACGTCTCGTTCTGCCGCTGGATGAGCAGTGCATCCAGTCCTTGCTTCTGCGCCAGCGCCTTGCCTTGCTCCGGACCGAGAACCATGAGCGCAGTGGCCCAGGCATCGGCGTCCATGCAGCTAGCGGCAACGACTGAAACTGACGCAATTCCATTTTCTACCGGACCGCCGCGCGATCGGTCCATCGTGTGAGAGAGGCGCTTTCGCCCGATATCGACCCAGCGCCGATAGTCGCCCGACGTCGCGACCGCCGCATCACGCAATTCGATCACGCCGAGCGGCCCGCGCCGTTCATAGTCAGGCGCTTCCACCGCTACGCGCCACGGGGCTCCGTCTGCCTTGGCGCCCCGCGCTTTCAACTCTCCATCGAGCCCGACCAGCGCATTGGAGACGCCGAAGATCTCAACCACGCGCATCATCTCGTCCACGGCAAAACCCTTGGCGATGCCAGAAAGATCGAGGGCGAAGTGGCTGTGTTTGCGCGCCCTTCGTCCCGGCACATCCAGTTCGAGAACAGTGTGGGTTGGTGGCAACCGCTCGCGAAGAGCCGCGCGAAGCGCTTGCGCGTCCGGCGCTGAACAGGGAGGTCCGAAACCCCAGGCATTGACGAGACTTCCGAGCCCGACGTCAAAGGCGCCGCCCGAGGCGCGTCCGATTGCAACTCCCCGCTCCAAAACCCGCATGAGTTCAATCGGCAAGGATTCCCAGGTGCCCGGCGACGCTGCATTGAGACGCATCAGGTCGCTGTCCGGCTTCCATGTGGACATCTGATGGTCGACGCAATCGACGGCGTGAGCCAATGCGGCTTCCAGCGCGGCAAGATCGGTCGACGGCGGTGCATAGAGCAGCGCCGACCAGCGCGTTCCCATGGTGGCGCCGCTCAATACATGACGGAGCAGGTCAGTAGACATCTTCAACATACCTCCCTTGGGCTTTGAGTGCGACAGGATCCAGACCGAGGGGCGCCAATACGTCCGCCACCGCCTGCATGACGTCCGCTGCCATGTCGCGCCCGCCACAGACCATGACCTGCGCCCCGTTGGCGACGAGTGCGCGCAGGCGATCGGCGTCATCGCGCAGGCGATCCTGCACATAGCCGCCGCCCTTCACGCGCGAGAAGGCAGTGGTGAGGCTCGTCAGTCGTTTCTCACCCAGCCAGCCATCGATTTCGCGCTCATAAAGAAAGTCCGAGGCAGGATCGCGCCCGCCGAAATAGAGATGCATCGGCCGGCGCCCGCCGTTGGCACGAACAAATCCTGCCAGCGGACCTATGCCGGTGCCGGCGCCGATCAGGATCACCGGTTTTCGTCCATGTGAAGGACGGAAAGCGGGGTTTGCCTTCAAGAAGGCCTCGACCTTGTCGCCCGGCTGAAGGCCGTGAAGCAGACCGGAGCAAAGTCCGCCCGGACGCTTGCGGACGCAGATTTCGACGAAGCCATCACGGGTCGAACTTGCCAACGAATAGTAGCGCGGCAAGTTGCAGTCCGGCGGCAGAATCGCGATCAAGTCGCCTGCGGCGAAGCGCGGCCAGGCATGCCCTGTGAGGCGCGCGAACATGCCGCTTCTTGGCAGCGCGAAGCGCAGCACACAGGTTGGCGCCTGCACCTCCGCGCCGTAATCGACGCGTTCGATGAGCGTCAGCGTATGAGTACGCGGCCGCTCCGGCACATGTATCAGCACAAGGTCTTCACCCATGACATCCGACAGGGCCTCGCCCCACCGTGCAAACTCTTGCCCGGACTGGCGGTCGATCGTGTCCAGCGGCATCAACGATCTCGAGCCTTTGCGCGCCAGGGCCGCTTCGACGTCGCGGGCGAATTGACAGAATTGCGGGAATTGCCGATCACCGAAGCCGAGGACTGCGACCGGAAAAGGCAGTGGCGCGGAGATCGCGTCGAGGCGTTTGAGGAACGCGCCGGCCGTCGCCGGTGCTGCGCCGTCGCCGTAGGTTGCCGTCAGCAGGAACATGCGCTGCGTCGACGGATAGGATCGTAACAAGCTGTCCATCGGAGCGACGTGAATCCTGTGCCCGTTGGCCGTCAGCGCGGCATGCAGCGTGCGGGCGAAGCCCCATGTGCTGCCGCCCTCGCTGCCGACCAGGATCACGGTGTCGGCATCTTGGGCGGGAACGTTGTCGGTGATGGGAGCGTGAGCGTGCTTCCTGCTCGACCACACCACGGCTCCGCTTAACCCGAGCAGCGGCACGCCGAGGGCGCTGACGCCGAGCAGCAATCCAAGCCACCAGAGCCCTTGCCCGGTGTGCAGCATGTAGATGAATTCGTAGATCTGCCGGGTGACCGAATTGTCCTGCCAACCCAGCAGCTCTCCACTGACCGGGTCGACGTAGCCCTCGCCTGCAGCCGTGGCTAGCTGGAAGAGATCGTTCGGATTCGCGGGGTTGGGAAACGTCAATTCACGCAGTTGGGAAAGATCGATGCCGCGCAAAGCCTGAATTTGCTCGACCGGAAGAGCTTGGCCGCGGCTTGTCACGCTCGGAAATGCGGACACCTGTGCCGTGCCGTCCGGGATCAGTCCGAACGTCGTGAGCGACAGATACAGCGCCGTCATCGCCGACAGCACGAGCCCGAAGGCCACCAGCCGACCGAGATCGGTATGCAGGCGTTGCATGCCGCCGCCGCGGGAGCAGCCGAGAATGTGCCGCCACCCGCCCATGCGCCGGGCCGTCATCTGCAGACCTGACAGCGTCAGGACAAGCATCGCGAATGCGCTCGCGCCTGCGGCCATGCGTCCGCCATCGCTCAGAAAGAACGAGCGGTGCAGGTTTGTCATCCAGCTCTCGAACGGGGAGCGCACGTAGTCCGAAACCGGCTTGCTGCTGGAAGGGTCCACCACGCTCGCGGCCGGGCCCGCTGGTCCGGAGTAGAAGGCGACGACCTTGCCGGAGGTCAGTCGCTTGATCTGCTCGACGCCAGGATATCTGTGGGCGATCCGGCCGGCGAGGTCGGCGACGCTAATGCTGTCTGGCGATATCGCACCAACTCTCTCCCAAGCCGGGATCACCGACAGCACCGCTCCGCTCAGGACAAGCACCATCAGCGGCAGGACGACGGCAAAGGCCAGGCCCCTATGAATCCAGCGCAGCATCACACCCATCCTAAGGCTACATGTCGTAAGCGAACGAGCGGATGTAGGTGCGCCCTGCCAGCGGCCGGCCTGCGCCCGCGGATGTCAGCGGAACGACCACCTCGGACGGGCTGTCGCGCATGTCCTCGGCGGCGGCGTCGATATGCAGCTTGTAGCCCGCATCGAAGAGCGCATCCGCAAGGTCGAGCGTGATTTTCAGCGTACGGCCGGCTCCGACGCTTGCGCCGGTGATGCCGTTGATATCGGCAAGGTTTCCACGAGAACTGCGCTCCCAGCCGCTGAGATGGCTGTAATATTTGGACTTGGAGCCCGCCATCCACAGCGTGCCTTTGTAAGCTCCGGTCGCGTCGGTCACGTAAAGCGCCAAATACGCGCCGTTCCCGCCGTAGTTGTTGAGCGTCGTGGTCAACGTGACAGGTCGCGCCATGGCCAGCCCGGGGGCGGTCAGCGCGGTGGTCAGGGCAAGGGCGGCAATCATCGATCTCATTTCTGTCTCCGACAGTGGCGTTTCTATCGCGCCATAACTGAATGGCGCGGCTGACGTGCTCCTGAAGGCCGATCCGATTCTGCTTCAGGTCGCCGTCAGGTTGGCGCTCTCTGCAAAAGCAAACGCCCCGCACGACGCGGGGCGCGCTAGAACGCGATGTCGCGTTCGCTCGATTCAGGCGATGTCCGTCGGTCGGGCCAGCCTTTTGCGTCCCACGATGCTCGTCGCTTCCGGACCGCTATTGAACTTGGACCTTGGGGGTCGTGCCGCCCTGAATAAGTCCGTTGGGGGGCGGCGCCGTAGGCGCGGCTGCTCGTCCTGGTCCCGACTGATCGCCTCGCCGGTCTCGGTCACCTTCATCATGATCCTTGTCGTGCTCTCCGCGTTTTTGCTTCACGCGGATCACAGCCAGAGATGCAGGATCAACCTTTGCCTCGATGGCGCGACCGCCTTCGTCCTGTCCCCTGATCTCATAGCATCCATCGTCGATCTTGATTCTGCGCACCGTCCAGCCGCGCGCTTTCGCCATTTGTTCGACCGCTTCGCGCGGCTGCCATTGCGCCATGGGCGCGCTGCAATCGTCATCATCGGCCAGCGCCATGCCGGGGGTCAGCGTCCCCAGCAGAATGGCGGCAATCAACACTGTCCTGCTCACGTTCTCTTGCTCCCGCTTCAAGGCTCCTGCCTGCCTTCTTCTTGAGCCGGATTCCTGACGTTGACCTGAAGACGCCGCGACTTTTGCTTCAGGTCAACGTCAGAATCTCCCCTATGATTATCTCTAACCTCACAGGTCGACGGGGTGGGCGGAATGACCCGATGCGGATATTGCTGATCGAAGACGACACGATTCTGGGGGCGGCAGTACGCGACCAGATTGTGTCGGATGGCCATTCCGTGGACTGGGTGACCCGCTTGGATGCGGCACGGGAATATCTTGGCACCGCGGCCTATGACCTCTTGCTCCTGGATCTCATGCTGCCGGACGGCCGCGGTATCGGACTGCTGCGCGATCGACGCGCCAAGGGCGACGTGACGCCGGTCATCATCCTAACGGCGCTTGATCAATTGTCCGACCGGATCGAAGGGCTCAACGCCGGCGCAGACGATTACATGATCAAGCCCTTCGATCTCTCGGAGCTTACGGCGCGGCTGAATGCCGTCGCTCGCCGCTATGCCGGCAATCCGAACCCGCTCATCCGAATTGGCGATCTTCAGATCGACCTGGCCGCTCGGTCGATGACGCGTGCAGGAAAGAGCATCGCCCTGACAGCGCGGGAATGGGTGCTGCTCGAGGCTTTCTTGCAGCGTCCACGGCAGGTCTTGTCCAAATCGCTGCTCGAGGAACGGCTCTATTCCTTCGGCGAGGAGATCGAGAGCAACACCATCGAGGTCCATGTCAGCCGGCTTCGCAAGAAGCTCGGACACGCCGTCATTGAGACCGTGCGAGGTCTCGGCTATCGGCTGGGAACTGCCTCATGAAAGGCCCGCGTAGTCTGCAGTGGCAGATCTCGCTGTGGCTCGGGCTCGGCGTCGCACTCCTCTGGATTGTTGCAGCCGTCGTGACCGGCCAAAGGCTGCGTCACGAAATGAACGAAGTATTCGATAGCGCGCTCGAGGAAACGGCTCAGCGGATTCTTCCACTTGCGGTGCTCGAGATCCTTGGCCGTGAGGCAGACGGCACGTCTCAGCGTATCGCTACGCTGAGGCAGCACGACGAGTACTTCACTTATGTGGTCCGTGACGAGCGCGGCACCGTCCTGCTGCGCTCGCACGGCGCCGACGACGCGATCTTTCCTCCTTTCTCCAGAATGGGGTTTGTCGACACCCCAACCCATCGAATCTACTTCGACACTGCAGTGCGAGGCACGATGACGATCGCGGTGGCGGAGCTGCTGACACATCGCCGCGAGGTCGCGAACCAGGCGCTCCTCGGGCTTGCCTGGCCGTTGGGATTGCTCATTCCCCTCAGTCTTCTCGCCGCATGGGGCGTCGTGCGCGTTTCGATGACCCCGGTCAGGCGCCTACGAAGCGACATTGAAGCGCGCGGCACCGGCGATCTGTCCTCGGTTCCAGCCGCGGGACTGCCCTCCGAGATCGGACCGATCGCCGACGCCGTGAACGGCCTCCTGGAGAAGCTTCGACGCGCCCTGGAAGCTGAGCGAAGTTTCACGGCCAATTCCGCGCACGAACTCCGTACACCGGTGGCTGCCGCGCTCGCGCAGACGCAACGGCTCATCGCCGAGACCAGGGACACCGCGGCCCGAACCCGGGCCCAGCAGATCGAGGTGGCGCTGCGGCGGCTTTCGCAATTATCTGAAAAGTTGATGCAACTCGCGAAGGCGGAGGGTGGACGGCTTCAGGGCAAGGAGACGACCGACATCGCATCGGTTCTGAAACTGGTCGTCGGGGAGATGATGCGCGATCCGGCTGCGGCCAGTCGGCTCGCCGTCAACATTCCTGCTACGCCGGTCCTTTTCGATATCGATACAGATGCCTTTGCCATTCTAGCGCGCAATCTCATTGAGAACGGCCTCAAGCACGGAGCGCCCCACGCGCCAGTCGTTGTAGCTCTTTCCAACACTGGCGTGCTGACCGTTACAAATGAGGGAACAGCCGTTCCGCCGGAGTTGCTGGAACGCTTGTCTCGCCCGTTCGAGCGTGGCAGCACCGATGCTGACGGCTCGGGGTTGGGCCTCGCCATTGCAAAAGCCATCGCCTCCGGAGTTGGGGCCGAGCTTGTCCTGACATCCCCTTTGCCTGGAGCGGAGGGCGGCTTCCAAGCGAGGTTTTCCGCGCAGTGAGTTCATGGGCGGCTCGTCTATGGTTTTTCGAGGAATTGGGAGCAGATTGGGATGTGGCAACTGGGGCCAACTAGCAGGCGGGCGGCGAATCACGCGCGCGTGGCGGCGAGCTCTTCGAGAACCGCTACGGTAGCTGTCGGGCTTCGGCTCGGCGGCGTCATCTGATTGGCCACCTCGGCGCGCGCGAGTGGCGCATCCTGGCTCCCCAACGGTCCGCAGGTCATGGCGAAGGGTCGCTTGTGTCGTTGCGGAAGAACGACGCGAGGTGCCGACACCCAGGCGTCTGATCCGTGTCGCCCATACCGGCTGGTCGGCGCCGATCCAGAGGACAAGAGTTGGGACGCCGGAGCGAACGCTCGCGGCCATGGTGCCTGAGGTGCACCCCGACGGCACCAATCAACGTTCAAAGACATTGAGGCTGGACGCCACCGAAGATCGCGGCTGGCTAGCCGTACGTCCCCTGGTTCGCCTTTCAAACTATTGAGAGCAGATTGTCGAAAAACACCGTCTGAAAAACCGTTAGTTTTTCAACCTCAGACGGTGTTTCGGCATAAGTCTTTGAAAGGCTTGGTGGGCGCACTAGGGCTCGAACCTAGGACCCGCTGATTAAGAGTCAGCTGCTCTACCAACTGAGCTATGCGCCCGGATCTTGCATCCGGAGAAAGCCTTCCGCGAGAGCCGGTCGTTTAGCAAAGCGATTCCAGGATGTCCAGCGATCCCTGAGCATTTTTCGGCACTTTCGATGCAGAAAAACCGCCGGCGGGCGGCGGTTTTCCCCAAATGAAATCAGAAGGATCGTCAAACGGCTGTCAAAGCCGCCCGGACTCGCGTTCCTCCTCGGACCAGCCCATGTGGCCCATCGGTCCCGGGCCGAAGCGATGCTCGCCGAAGCGCGGACCGTCCTCCATGCCGCCCTCGCCGCGCTCCATCCAGCGGTGATGGCGCAGACCGTCCGGTCCCATCATGCGCCCCATCGGCCGGGTCAGCATCGACAGCCGGCGCTTCTGGCCATCGTCGAGCGTCTTGTAGAGCGGGTCGGCGGCGTCGGCGACCTTCTTCATCGCATCCGCCGTGACCGCCATGGTGTCGGCACGCTCGCGCAGCCGCGCCACCGGATCGACATCCTTGTCCTGCGCCTCGTCGGCTGCCTTCATCCGCGCGTTGGCACGATCGAACCGCAGCTTGACGAGATCGCGCACCGCGCTCTCGACCGGCGGCCACAATTTCTCCTGCTCCGCCGTCAGCTTCAGGCCGGCATGGACGGAAGCGATGCGCGCATCGAGCATGGCGGCGCGATCTTCCGGATTCATGCGCGCATGATGCATGTGATCATGAAACCAGCCGCGCTGGGCGTAGACCGCGGTCGAGCCGGCGATGGCGAGCACGGCGACTGCGGCGATGGTGAACCTTCTCATGCCAACCTCCTTGGAAACTCGGATCAGCATGAGCCTGCCGTTCCGCGCCTTCAACTTACAGTTTGGACAGAGTGTACGACCTTACGAAGATGTAATTGCTTCAAATACCTTTCTGTTTTTGCAAATCAGTTTCAGTTTGTTGCCGCGCCTCAAAGCATCCCCAGCATGCGCGGCAACCACAGCGAGATTTCCGGCACGTAGGTGACGAGCGCGAGGAAACCGAGCATCGTCAGCAGCCAGGGCATGACGGCGATGGTCAGTTCGGTGATGCCCATCTTGGCGATGCCGGACGCCACGTAGAGGTTGAGCCCGACGGGCGGGTGGCACATGCCGACCTCCATGTTGACCACCATCAGGATGCCCAGATGCACCGGATGGATGCCGAGCTTGACCGCGACCGGGAACAGGATCGGCGCCATGATCAAGACGATCGAGGTCGCCTCCATCACGTTGCCGGCGAGCAGCAGGAGGATGTTGACGACCAAGAGGAACACGATCCAGTTGACGCCAGCCGCCGCCATCCAGTTGGCGATCTGCTGCGGGATGTTCTCATTGGCCATCAGGAACGAGAACAGCACGGCATTGGTGATGATGTAGAGGATCATCGCGCTCATGTTGGCCGAGCCGAGCAGCACCTTCGGCACGTCCTTCAGCGACATGTCGCGATAGACGAACACCGCGATGACGAAGGCATAGACGGCGCTGACGGCCGCGGCCTCGGTCGGCGTGAACTTGCCGGTGTAGATGCCGCCGAGCACGATCACGATCAGCAGCAGGCCCCAGACGCATTTGCGGAAGGCCGTGAAGCGCTCGGCCCAGCTCGCCCGCGGCATCCGTGGATAGTCGTTCTTCCAGGCCCGGTAGAACGTCGTGAAGCCGAGCAGGCTCGCCAGCATCAGCCCGGGGATAACCCCGGCGATGAACAGCTGACCGACGGAGGCCGAGGAGACGCGATGACCGGCCGGATCGAGCGCGATGCTGCCGCCGGTCGCGACCGCATAGACCACCATCACGATCGAGGGCGGGATCAGGATGCCGAGCGCGCCTGACGTCGTGATGACGCCGGCGCCAAAGCGCTTGGGAAAGCCCTGTTTCACCATTGCAGGCAGCATGATCGAGCCGATCGCGATCACCGTGGCCGGCGACGAGCCGGAGACGGCCGCGAACAGCGCGCAGGCCATGACGCCGGCGAGGCCCAGGCCGCCATACCAGTGTCCGACCATCGAGGTCGCGAAGTTGATCATCCTTCGGGCGACGCCGCCATGCGTCAGGAAGTTGCCGGCCAGGATGAAGAACGGGATCGCCATGATCTCGAAATTGTCGATGCCCGTGAACAATTTCAGCGCGACCGATTCGGTCGGCACGTTCGTCATGAAGAACACGAACGACAGCACCGTGAGGCCGAGCGCGATCGAGATCGGCATGCCCGTCAGCATCAGGAAGATGAGCAGGCTGAAGATGAGGAGGCTGCTCATCGCGCGGCCTCCACGCCCGTCGTCTCGATGCCCTCGACGGCCGCATGATCATGGTGCGGCAGCTCGTCGTGGCGGAGATAGTGCCAGGCGACCTGCAGGAAGCGGAAGCACATCAGATAGGAGCCGAGCGGGATGCAGAGATAGACCAGCCAGCTCGGCAGCTCCATGTCGGGCGTCACCTGGTCGGTCTGCGACAGGCCGTAGACGAACTTGGCGCCCATCGTGCCGATGATGGAGGTGAACAGCGCTCCGCACAGCAGGCCGAACAGGATGGTCACCTTGCGCAGCGATGGCCGCATCATGTTGACGACGACGTCGACGCCGACATGGATGCCCGTGCGCACGCCGTAGGCGGCGCCGAACTTGGCCATCCACACGAACATGTAGATGCAGAGCTCCTGTGCCCAGGACAGGTCGATCGGAAACAGGATGGGATAGAGGAAGGGCACGCCGACCAGATAGCGGTGCAGCACGGCCACGAAGATGATCGAGGTCGCCGCCGCGATCAGGAATGCGATCAGGATCTCCTCGAGCCGATCGAGGATGCGCAACAGAAAGCCCAAGTCCCCTCCCCCACAATCAAAACGTCCGCGGCGCTTGGCTGCGCCGTCTGCCTTCTTGCGCGCCGAGTGCTTCGCCCCCTCGGTGCGCGGGCCATTGTCCGCGCACCGCTCGTCTCACGCCATCAGTTGGTCGAGCCGCGCGTCTCCTTCAGGAACTCGTCGATCAGCGGCTGGCCGACGCGCCCCGCGACGTCCTTGTACACCGGCATCATCGCCTTGCGCATCGCCTCGTCCTGGGCCGGCGTCAGCTTGACCAGCTCGGTCTTGCCGGACTTGCGGATCTCCTCGAGCGCGTCGTCGTTCTCCTTCGCCGACTGGTTGTTGCCGTAGGCGGTCGCTTCCTTCATCGCCTTCTCGCAGGCGGCGCGGATATCCGGCGGCAGGCCGTCCCAGAACTTCTTGTTCACGACCACGACGTAGCCGATGTAGCCGTGATTGGTCAGCGTGATGTACTTCTGCACCTCGTGCATCTTCTGGGTATAGATGTTCGAGGGCGTGTTCTCCTGGCCGTCGACGACGCCGGTCTGCAGCGCCTGGTAGACTTCGGAGAAGGCCATCACCTGCGGGATGGCGCCGAGGGTGCGGAATTGCGCGTCCAGCACCTTCGAGGACTGGATGCGGAACTTCAGACCCTTGTAGTCGGCGGGATCGACGAGCTTCTTGTTGGCGCTCATCTGCTTGAAGCCGTTGTCCCAGTAGGCGAGCCCGATCATTCCCTTGGGCTCGAGCAGCTTCAGCAGCCTGGTGCCGAGCGGGCCGTCGGTCACCTTCCGCAGGGTGGCGAGGTCGGGCAGGATGTAGGGCAGATCGAACACCTCGAATTCCTTGATGCCGATCGGGCCGAACTTGGAGTTCGAAGGCGCCAGCATCTGCACCGCGCCGAGCTGCAGCGCCTCGAGCTCTTCCTTGTCCTTGTAGAGCTGCGAGTTCGGATAGACTTCGACCTTGACCTTGCCGTCGGTGTATTTCTCGGCCAGCTCCTTGAACTTGTCGGCGGCGAGGCCCTTCGGGGTGTTCGAGGCCACCACGTGGCTGAACTTGATCACGATCGGATTGTCGGCGGCGAGGGCCGGACCGGCCAGAGCGAGCACCGCGAGCGAGGCGGCGGTGGCGATCACATGGCGAAACTTGAAGTGCAAGGTGTCCTCCCGACGTTTCGGGGGACATTGCAATGACGCCCCCGCTTTGTATGCCAAGGACATTGTTAGCGGGTCGACGGCCGGAATGCCATTGACCGTTAGCCGCAGAGGCGGGGATTCCCATGCCGCAGCGCAAAAATGGTGGTGACTGTCATTCCGGGGCAGCCGCGCAAGCGGCTGAGCCCGAAATCCGAAGGTTATTGGCGCGGGCGCAAGCCAAGCTCGGGATTCCGGGTTCGACGCTGCGCGTCGCCCCGGAATGACGAAGCAAGGTTCGGCCCCAACCGACGATCGTGAACTCAGCTCGCAGCCGCAGCCGAGGCGCCCGCGCCCTGCGCCACGTCGCGCTGGCGCTTCATGACCAGCTTGTTGAGCGCCCCCAGATAGGCCTTGGCCGAGGCCACCAGCGTATCCGGATCCGCCGCGCGCGCGGTCATCGAGCGGCCGTCCTGCGACAGCCGCACCGAGACCTCGGCCTGCGCATCGGTGCCCTCGGTCACGGCATGGACCTGGTACAATTCCAGCTTGGCCTCGTGCGGCACCAGCGACTTGATGCAGTTGAAGACGGCATCGACCGGCCCGTTGCCCTCGCTCTCCTCGATCTTGGTCACGCCGTCGACGTCGAGCTTCATGGTGGCGCGCTGCGGGCCGCGGGTGCCGGCAATCACCGACAGCGACAGCAGCTTGATGCGGTCATGGGCGCTCACCATGCCCTCGTCGATCAGCGCCTCGATGTCCTCGTCATAGATGTGCTTCTTGCGGTCGGCCAAAGCCTTGAAGCGGACGAAGGCGTCCTCGACCTGGTTGCCCGCCAGCTTGTGGCCCATCTCCTCCAGCTTGTGGATGAAGGCATGGCGGCCGGAATGCTTGCCCATCACCAGCGAGGTCTGCTTCACGCCGACCGTCTCCGGCAGCATGATCTCGTAGGTCTGCGCGTTCTTCAGCATGCCGTCCTGATGGATGCCGCTCTCATGCGCGAACGCATTGCGGCCGACGATGGCCTTGTTGTACTGCACCGGGAACGAGGTCGCGGCCGAGACCACCTTGGAGGCGTGGGTGAGCTGCGTGGTGTCGATCTTGTTCCAGTACGGCAGCTTGTCGTTGCGCACGCGCATCGCCATCACGACCTCTTCCAGGGCCGCATTGCCGGCGCGCTCGCCGATGCCGTTGATGGTGCATTCGATCTGGCGGGCGCCGGCGCGCACGCCGGCCATCGAGTTGGCGACCGCCATGCCCAGGTCGTTGTGGCAATGGACCGAGAATACCGCCTTGTCGGAGTTCGGCACGCTCTCGCGCACGCGCTTGAACAGGTCGTAATACTCCTCCGGCACGGCATAGCCGACGGTATCCGGAATGTTGATGGTGGTCGCGCCGGCCCTGATCGCGGCCTCGACGCAGCGGCACAGGAAGTCGAACTCGGTACGGGTGCCGTCCTCGGACGACCATTCGACGTCGTCGGTGTGGTTGCGCGCGCGGGTCACCGAGGAGATCACCAGTTCGTAGACCTGCTGCGGGTCCATCTGCAGCTTGTACTTCATGTGCACCGGCGAGGTGGACAGGAAGGTGTGGATGCGGCCGCGCCTGGCCGGGCGGATCGCCTCGGCGCAACGGTCGATGTCCTTGGCGCCGGCGCGCGACAGGCCGCAGACCACGGCGTTCTGGGTGCGCTTGGCGATCTCGTTGACGGCCTCGAAGTCACCGTCGGAGGCGATCGGGAAGCCGGCCTCGATGATGTCGACGCCCATGCCGTCCAGCATGGCGGCGATGTTGAGCTTCTCCTCGAACGTCATGGTGGCGCCGGGGCACTGCTCGCCATCGCGCAAAGTGGTGTCGAAAATGACGACGCGGTCCTTGTCGGACTGAACGGGATTGGACATCTGCTTTCCTCGAACTTTTCGGGTGGTGCGCGTGGCTTCCAGAGGCGCTGAAGGGTGTTTCGGTGTCGAAGCAGCCCCCTGAGTGCCCAGGCGCATCCCGCCCAGCCGGCCCTCAGGGGCAGCTAAGAAGCAGAAGCTCGATCGCGCCGATCAGGTCGGCGGGCTGCAGCGCGGCGAGCGCGATCGTCCGGGCGTCTGCCCCGGCGATGGCCTCGATCTCTGCGCTGCGAATCAGCATTGCCAAACCCTTTGCGAGAACACGAAAACTGTGCGGCAAAACCGTTGACGGTTTGTTGCCGAGGTGCCCTCGACAGCGCTTTTACTGGGAATGGGAGGGTCTCGCAACGCCGAATAATGGTCAGGAGGGGTGACGTATTCGGGCAGTCCCGCGCCGCTCTCCCTATAAATCTCTCCCTATGAACAGTGTCATCCCGGGCAAGGCCGCCAACGCGCCAGCGTTGGTGAACGCCGACCCGGGATCCGTACGCCGCGGCGGATTTGGCTGGGCGAGCTGGAGCGGCCATCCTGCCTCGCAGATCTCCCTGGGGTTATGGATCCCGGATCGGCGCACGCGTGACCGCGCGCTTGTCCGGGATGACGGTGAGGGTGTGGTTGTCGGCATCTGCACCAGCACGCATTTCACGCTCCCGCGACACATCCGTGCCCGAGTTGTTCACCCGCATCGTACCCTCTTCCATCAGAGGGTGCAGGGAAGACCGGGCGTCTGCCGACACCCGCGGCCCCCGTGCGATAGAAAATGCACGGGGCAGGAACCACAGGATCGGCCAGGACATCCCGGCCTTCCCTGCGCAACGGCTTTACGGCTTACTTCGCGCTCTCCCTGGGGACCGGGCTTTCTTGCCCCCATCATCCGCACCGCTGCTTCGCGCAACGGCACGAACTTGACCTCAGCATCGGGAGGCCAGGACCACACGACTTCGCCGTCCGCAAAACGCCGGTCGTCCACCGGCGCCTCACGGCCATCGCTCCCCGCACTCCACGTATCGTGACGACGCGTACGCCCCTCTTCGATGAGGCGGGATGACGTAGAGAAGCACGTTTTCTGAAAAAAGGAAAGAGGAAATTTCGTCGAATACGAAGATCGAGCGTGTGGTACCATGACCTCATGACAAACCGCATCTTCGTCCACGGCGTGCCGGACACGCCCGCAATCTGGGGCCCGCTGATCGCGGCGCTCGGCGAGACCGTGGCAGTGCCTGCCCTGCCCGGCTTCGACGGCGATGCACCTCCGGGCTTCGCCTGCACCAAGGACGCCTACGCCGACTGGCTGGTCGCGCTGCTGGAAGCGCAGCATGCGGCGGTCGGGCCGCTCGACCTGGTCGGGCATGATTGGGGCGCGCTGCTGGTGCTGCGCGCGGCATCGCTGCGGCCGGGGCTGGTGCGCTCCTGGGCGGTCGCTGGCGGCGCACTCGATCCGGACTATCGGGGACATCGCATCGCGCGGATCTGGAATACGCCCGTGCTCGGCGAGATATTCATGGCGGTGTCGTCGCAAGCTGCCATGGCACGGATGTTCCGGCAGAGCGGATTGCCATCGGAGCTGGCGGCGCGCGAAGCCACGGCATGGCAGGCTCCGATGCGCCGGGCGATCCTCGCGCTGTATCGCTCCGCCGACGGTCTGTGCTTCAAGGGCGACTGGATCGCGCGGCTCGAACAGCTGCCGCGGCGTGGACTGGTGATCTCGGGCACACAGGATCCGTTCGTGCCGCTCGACACGCTCAGCCGGTTCGCGCAAGCGCACGGCGCGCGGCTTCATGTCGAGCCGGACGCCGGCCACTGGAGCATCGTCGAGCGGCCGCAGAGCATCGCGGCCGCGCTGCGGGCGTATTGGGCGGAATGAGCACCAGTCCTATTGCGACAGGGCTGAGACCAGCGCATCGCCGATTACATTGGCAATCTCCTGCTCGTGGCCGGGGTATGCGCGAAACACGTATTGTTGCCCGAGGAGTTGAGTTTGCTTCTCGACGTCCCAAATCCGAAGCGAGACTTTGTGACGGCCATCGCTGAGGAGCGCGGCATTGCCGACCAGCACGAGATCAAAGTGCAGATCTCGCGATTTCTCGAATTGCGGCAGCAGAATATCCGGATGACCTGGGCTTGCCATCGGGACAGGCTCTTCGACGACCCGGAGCGACGGCATTGCGTGGAATCGCGCGCGTAGCGCGCTCGTCAGAAGGGCGGCATCATCTCCCGCCTCAGGCGTCATCGCATGCAGCTCGGGCACCGCGATCACGCGTTCGCCTTCGGCCGAAGCAGGTCGCGCCAGGACCGTGAGCAGAGCCGCGACGGCAAATGCAACACCAAGAAAAACGTCATGAAAACGTCGAAGTATGCCGGCCTGCATGGTCACTTCAATCCTCATCTCAATCTACGCCCGAGCAATGGGCCGGCTCTTCGACGTGCGCGCCGGCTATCACACAATCTTTGATGGATTGCGGTCCTCTGATACCATAACCTGAAAGTCGCTCATCGGAGACATTCGACATGGCGCGTCTCAAGACCGGACTTTGGTTGTTCTCAGCGCTGCTGGTGGCCCGGCTCTTCTCCAGCGCAGCCTTCGCCGAGGACTTGAGCCTCGCCCGCTTTCCTCAATCCGACTGGGCGACCGCCACGCCTGAGGACGAAGGGATGGATTCGGCGGCCCTCGCAAAACTCGTCGCTTCCGGTAAGGCGATGAGGTTCGACAGCCTGCTGATCGCGCGCCACGGCCGGGTCGTGCTCGATGCGTCCTATGCACCGTACAACGCCGACGAGCCGCACATCATCAATTCCGCGACCAAAGCCGTGGTCTCGACGCTGATTGCGATGCTGCTCAAGGACGGCGTGCTCGACAGTCTCGATCATCCGGTGCTCGACTTCTTCAAGGATCGCAAGATCGACAATGTCGACGCGCGCAAGCAGGCGCTCACGGTGCAGCACCTGCTCAACATGACCTCCGGGTTCGACTGGGACGAGGGTTATAGCGGCGGCGCCGAGACATCCCTCTACGAGATGGGCCGGAGCCCGGATTGGGTGCAGTACATCCTTGACCGGCCGATGGCGCAAGCGCCCGGCGAGACGTTCTACTACAACAGCGGCAACTCCCATCTGCTCTCCGCGATCGTCACGAAGCTCACCGGCAAGAGCGCGGAGGATTTCGCCCAGGAGAGGCTGTTCGGGCCGCTCGGCATCACCGAGCACCCCTGGTTCAAGGATTCCATGGGAATTTCCGCCGGCGGTTTCGGGCTGGCGCTGAAGCCGCGCGACATGGCCAAGATCGGCTACCTCTATCTGCGGCGCGGCCGCTGGGGCGAGCAGCAATTGCTGCCGCCGGACTGGATCGAAGCCGTCAACCACGCCACCGTCAGCATGAATGCGAAGTTCGATCCGGGGCTCTCCTACGCCGATCAGTTCTGGGCCCTGCCGGACAAACACGTATTCATGGCGGTCGGCTACCACTGCCAGGTCATCATGGTACTGCCCGACCGCGACATCGTGGCGGTGATGACCGCGCGCGAGTTCTGTCCATTCCGCAAGCTCGCCAACACCATTTCGGCGACTGTGACATCTGACAGCGCCCTGCCTGCGGCGCCGGAAGCGGCAGCCGCGCTCGCCGCTGATGTCCGCGAGGTCGCGACGGAAACCCGAGGCCCGGTCGGAGCCGTGCCGGAGATGGCGGCTTCCATCTCGGGCAAGACCTACAGCTTCCCGCCCGGCCCGCTCGGCATCAACACGATCAAGCTGGACCTCACGGGACCGGAACCGCAGGTCACCTGGGACATCCCCTCGCGGGACCGCGCCGGAGGCACGGTGCATCTGCAGAGCCCGATCGGCCTCGATGGCCTCTATCGCAAGACCGCGCCGCCCCATCCCTGGCAGCCCTTCACCTACCGGGCCATGAAGGGCAGCTGGATCGACGCCACGACCTTCATGATCGACGCCCAGTTCATTGGCCAGGGCGAGGAGCGCAATTGGCGGCTCAGCTTCGACGGCGACAAGGTGATGTTCCGAACGAAGGGCCGCTACGGCAAGGACGTCGTGGTCGAGGGTCATGCGGCGCCATGAGTCCTCGGCGGCTCTGCGCAGCCTGACGAAAGTCGAGCGCAAATGCTGCAGCACTGATCGGCTCCGTTCGGCTGGGCGGAGACATGCCGCACGGCGAGAATTGGAACAGTTCTCATAGCGCTCTGCGTGCCGCGGGCGGCGGATGCGATCTCCCGTCGTTTTCTCAAACAGATCATCTCGTGTATGTCTGCCCTCCCGCCGAGGCTCTCACTCCGCGGCGGGGGATCGTTTTTCGATTGCGGTGGCATAATGTTGGGATTGCTGGAGCGTCTGGGTCTCCGTTTCGAGGATACCGTCGAGGAGCGGCGTTTCGTCGACCATTACGTCCGCGGCAGCACCGGCTGGACGCAGATCGCGATGCTGCTCGGCGCCCTCACCTTTGCCGGCTACACGCTGTGGGACTGGGTGCTCTATCCCGAGATCGTGCCGACCACGTTCGCGATCCGCGGCGGGACCGCCGCGCTGGTGCTGCTGCCGCTGACGGCTTTGCTGTCGACGCCGGCGCGCCGATGGGCCGAGCCGATTCACCTGGTCTATTGCGTGATCCCCGGTTGCGTGCTGCCGACGATCTACTGGGTGCTGCCGTCGGGCTTCACTTACTCCGCGGCCGGCATGATCATCGTCATCCTGTTCGTCTCCACCATGCTGCCGTTGCGCACCGGCTCCTACGCGATCTTCTGTGCAACGAGCTGGAGCGCGCTGGCGGTGGCCGAGAGTCTTGCGACCGAGCCGCTGCCGCCCGGCCTGCGCTTCATCGATCATTCGCTGGTCGGCAATGCCTGCCTGCTCTCGCTCTATGCCGTCGGCGCGCGCGAGTACCAGGCGCGCAAGCAGTTCCGCACCGCGGAGGCGCTGCAGCGGGAGAAGGAGCGCTCCGAGGCCTCGCTGCGCGATCTGCATGCCACGCAGGCCCATCTGGTGCAGGCGGAGAAGCTGGCCTCGCTCGGCCAGCTCGTCGCCGGTGTCGGCCACGAGGTCAGCACGCCGCTCGGGCTGGCGCTGACCACGTCGACGGCGATGGAAGACGACGTCGAGGCGATCGCGCGCATGCTTGGCGGCGGCCCGGTGCGGCGCTCGGATCTGGCGAGGGGCGTCGCTCGGCTGCAGCAGGGCCTGCATTTGACGACGCAGAGCCTGCACCGCGCCTCCGAGATGGTGCACAGCTTCAAGCAGGTCGCCGTCGACCAGGCCAACGAGGCGCTGCAGACCTTCGAGCTGCAGAGCTGGATGACCGATCACGTCGCCAAGCTCCGCCCGCTGCTGGCGCGCCAGGGCCTGACGGTCGTGCTCTCCTGCCCGGAGGGCATCGTGCTCACCAGCTATCCCGGTGCACTCGGACAGGTCATCAGCATCCTCGCCTTCAATGCGGCGACGCATGCCTATCCCGGCGACATCAGCGGCGTCTTCACCGTGGAGGTCGCACAGCCCGGCGACGATTCGGTGCGCATCGTCTGCGCCGATCAGGGCGTCGGCATGCGCGACCAGGTTCGCGGGCGGGTGTTCGACCCGTTCTTCACCACGCGCCGCGAGAAGGGCAATGCCGGCCTCGGCCTGCACATCGCCTTCAACCTCGTGGCATCCACACTCAGCGGCCGCATCGAGCTCGACAGCCAGCCGCAGCAGGGCACGCGCATCACGCTGGACATTCCGCTGATCGGACCAGGCAAGCCGGCCGAGCTGGAACTCACCGCCGCACAATAGGCTCGGGGCGCGCCCGCATCAACGACCGGACCCAAGCGTTGAGAGTCCTCGGTACGCAGTCCCGGAAAACGAGACCACCAGCGCTCCGTCCGCAGCTTGGGTCGGGCGCTTATCGCGCATCATATCGTGCACGATCATGGATCACTCCGCGTCGATCGTGATCATCAAATGCGCAATGCCGCAGAGACGCCGCGACCTGCGCATCTCCGAACCAATTAGAACAATTCAACACCGCATGGCTTAGAGCAATTCAATCCGGCGTGTTGTGTCTTTCGCTGCACTGCGTTGCTAGACGTCGCATCAAGCTGACCGTTCCCTCGAACGGTGCGACGTGGAAGTGCAGTAGACGATGACGAAGTGTGAAGGCCGGCGCGATGCGCGCGCTCGTACCGGCATGCGTGGCGCGATTGCGCTCGTGAGTGCTCTGACCGCAGACCTCCTCTGGTCCCCCTCTCCCGTGTTTGCGCAGGCGACGCTGCCGCCGGTGACGGTCGACGTGCCGGCGCCGAAGCGCAAGCCTGCGAGCGCCGCGCCGCAGCGCCAGGCGCGCGCGCTGCCGTCACGACGCGCGATGCCGCCGCCGCCGATGCCGACACGCGCGGAACGCGCCGCGGCAGAGGCCGTACTCCTCAACGCCGCCAAGCTCAACTACCGCGCCATGCCGAGCGCGACCACGCTGCGCAGCGGCGCCTCGCCGCTCGACACCGCGCAATCCGTCAACGTCGTGCCCGAACAGGTGATCAGGGACCAGTTGCCGCGCAACATCGACGACGCGCTCGCCAATATCAGCGGCGTCACCCAGGCCAACACGCTCGCCGGCACGCAGGACGCGGTGATGCGTCGCGGCTTCGGCGACAACCGCGACGGCTCGATCATGCGCAACGGCCTGCCGCTGGTGCAAAGCCGCAGCCTCAATGCGGCCGTGGAGAGCGTCGAGGTGCTGAAGGGCCCGGCCTCGCTGCTCTACGGCATCATGGATCCCGGCGGCATCGTCAACACCATCAGCAAGCGCCCCGAGCTTTATCAGCACGGCTCGGTGACGCTGCTCGGCTCGGCCTATGCCAACAACAGAACCGGCGCCGACGGCACGATCGACGTCACCGGCCCGATCGGCGACGGCGGCCTCGCCTATCGCTTCATCGGCTACGGCGTCAGCGAGGATTACTGGCGCAATTTCGGCCGCCATCGCGAGATGCTGGTGGCGCCGTCGCTCGCCTGGTACGGCGACACGACCACGGTCCAGCTCAACTACGAGCATCGCGAGTTCATCGCCCCGTTCGATCGCGGCACCGCCTTCATAAATGGCGCACCGCTCGCGATCCCCGCGACGCGGCGGCTCGACGAGCCCTTCAACAACACATGGGGGCAGTCCGACCTGGTCCAGGCCTCGGTCGAGCAGAAGCTCAACGACGATTGGAAGCTCACCGCGGCCTACAGCTACAACACCGAGAGCTCCAGCGCCAACCAGCTGCGCATCACCACGATCGATGCGAAGGGCAAGGAGACCCGCAGCAACGACGGCACCTGGGGCTCGCTCAGCCGGGTCAGCTACGGCACGTCCTACATCCAGGGCGCCTTCTGGCTCGGCGGCCTGCGCAACGAGGTGCTGTTCGGCGGCGACGCGCAATATCGCACGATCTATCGCCAGGACCTGATCCGCGACAAGGTCACGAGCGTGTTCAATGTCTACAACCCGGTCTACGAGCTGATCCAACCCGGCACGCTGGTCTCGGCCAGCGACAGCGACCAGACCGACAAGCTCGGCCAGTATTCGCTGTTCGTGCAGGACACGCTGCATCTCACCGACAAGCTCTCCTTCGTCGGCGGCGTGCGCTACATGGACTACGAGCAGATCGCCGGCCGCGGCCGGCCGTTCAAGGCCAATACCAACGTCGCCGCCGACACCGTGCTGCCGCTCGGCGGCGCCATCCTCAAGCTCAACGAGCAGGTGTCGCTCTACGCCAGCTACACCAAGAGCCTGAAACCGAACTCGACCATCGCGCCGCTCACGGGCGGCGTGGTGCTCGGCTCCAACATCGCACCGGAGCAAGGCACGGCGTGGGAGACCGGCTTCAAGTTCGATCTCGACAAGCGGCTGTCCGGCACCGTCGCGGTCTACGACATCGACAAGCAGAACGTGCTGGTGTCGCAGACCAATGCCAGCAACGTCGTCGAATACACCACCGCCGGCAAGGTGCGCTCGCGCGGCGCCGAGGTCGACGTCACCGGCAAGATCGCCGAGCACTGGACTATGATCGGAAGCTACGGCTACACCGATGCCAGGGTCACGGACGACCCGGTCTATCGCGGCAACCGCCTGCAGAACGTCGCGCTCAACACCGCCTCGCTCTACCTCGTCTACGATTTCGGCACGGCGCTGCCGGGCCAGCTCAGGCTCGGCGGCGGCGCGCGCTATGTCGGCGACCGGGCCGGCGACGCCGCCAACAGCTTCGTGCTGCCGTCCTACGTCGTCGCCGACGTGTTCGCGAGCTACGAGACCAAGCACCATAACCTGCCGGTGATCTACCAGCTCAACGTCAAGAACCTGTTCGACAACGTCTACTACCCCTCGGCCAACAGCGCGCTGACCGTCGCGGTTGGCGATGCGAGGCGGGTGTCGCTGTCAGCGACGGTGAAGTTCTGAGCCAAGGAGAAGCGTGCGTGACGTCCTTCAGCATCAAACCCGCGCTGCTGCAGATCCACTCTGTCCTGGGTCTTGCGGCCGCGCTGATCCTCTCCCTCTTGGGCATCACCGGCGCGATCATGGGTTTCGAGGACGAGATCCAGGCCGGTCTCAACGCCAAACTGTCCCACGTCGCGCCGCGTACGGAAGCGCCGCTTTCGCCCGCCGAGCTGGTGGCGCGGCTGCAGGCTGATCCGGCGCTCGGCAAGGTCTCCGCGATCACGCTGTCGCGGGATCCCCTGGCGGCCGTGCGCGTCCGCTTCGCGCGCAATGAGGATGGCGGCCGGCCCTCCTCGCTGCTGGTCGATCCCTATGACGGCCGCGTGCTCGGTGAGCCCCGCGGCGAGGCGTTCTTCGCCACCGTGCGGAGGCTGCATCGCTGGCTGCTGCTGCCGGGCGACGGCAACGGCGCCGGCCGCCAGATCACCGGCGCCGCGGTGCTCGGCCTCGTCGTGCTGCTGATCACGGGCGTCGTGCTGCGCTGGCCGCGCCGGGCGAGCAGCGCAGCACTCTGGCTGAAGCCGCAGCTCGGACTGAGCGGACGCGGCCTGCACCGCTCGCTGCACAGCGTGATCGGCACATGGGTGCTGCCGGTGTATCTGGTGATCGCGCTGACCGGGCTGTCCTATTCCTACGCCTGGTACAAGGACGGCCTGACCTGGCTGCTCGCGCCGGCGACATCAGGAGCGCCGATGCCGGGCAAGGCTCCGCGCGAGGGTCGCTCCGGGTCTGCGGACGCAAAGCCTGTCGCGCTCGATCTGGCCTGGTCCACGTTGCGTGAGCAGATCGGGGATCGCTTCGCGGTGATGCAGCTCACCTTGCCGGCGGGCGCCGGCGCGGCGGTGCGCGTGCGCGCCTGGCCGAGCGAGGCGCATGACGGCCGGCGCGACGAATTCCGTGTCGACGGCGCGACGGGCCGGCTGCTCGCGGCCGAGCGTTACGCCGACAAGACCGCCGGCGAGCGCGTGCTCGCCCGCATCCTGGATATCCACCGCGGCAGCATTCTCGGCTGGCCCGGCCAGCTCGCCTTCATGCTCGCCGCCGCGCTGATGCCGCTGTTCGCCGTCACGGGCACGCTGCTCTATCTGTCGCGGCGCCGCTTGCGGCGGCCGACGCAGTCGGCACGCGCTGTCCAGCTCGTTCCCGGCGAATGAGGCCGCGCGCTCAGGCTGCGGCGCGGACATGCGACGCGCGCCGGATGGCGTTGGCCGCGATGATGACGTGCAGCAGCAGCGACAGGCCGAAGCCGAGGGCGTGCTGGGCAGCCGTCGCCGGGATGGTGAGGACCGTCACGAGGCCGAGCGGAATGAACAGCACGATGCCGGTGACGAGGCCGGGATTGTAGCCACGGAAGCGCAGCGCCGGGCCGATATGGCCGAGCGAGTTGACGAGCATCAGATAGGGCGCGACCAGCGCCCAGGCCGGGCCGGCGATCCAGGCGACGTAGAGCGCAATCAGGTCGATGCCCCAGACCGCGCCGCAATTGACCTAGAGCACGTCGATCGTGGTCAGCGCCTCGCGGCCGCCGAACATCACGGTGTTGACGAAGCTGCGGAAGCGGTCGCCGGTGTGCTCCTCGACCTGGTGGATCATGTAGCCCGGCGAATGCAGGAAGATCAGCAGCAGCGCGAGCGGCCAGTCGGCCGCCAGCAGCGGTACCAGCGCCAGCAGCGCTGCGGCCATGAACACGGCACCGGCCACCCAGTGACGGAAGAGAAGGTCCAGCATCAGCGAGTGATGCGCGAGTCGGCTGATCTTGCCAAGCCGGGTTGCCCCGGACACCGCCGCGCCGGGAGGCTGCGGCGTGATGTCCTGTCGCAGCCTCCAAACCTTTCGGGGCGCGGCGCGACCTACTTGAGCAGCACCAGGCATTCGCCGGCCGGCGTGGCGTTGGCGCGGGCGGTGTCGCGATCGAACTTGCCGGCCATCACCAGCGGCCTGACACGCTCCACGATGACGTCCTTGACGACGCTGTCCGGGCCGATGGCCGGCGCGGCGACGTCGTAGATCTGCTTCGCCACGGGCGACAGCTTGGCGGCACAGCTGTCGGCGGCGGCGCGGTTGCCGGCCAGCGCGGCCTGCGACAGAAGACATTGGGAGACGGCGACGAATGTGACAAACGGGAATGCGACGCGCAGCATGGCAATCAGTCCTTCGTTCAAATGAGGTTCAGCCCGGCGCAAGCAGGCTCGGTCCGGAGCACATCCACTCAGTGTCCGGCCGCCCGCATGCGGGCTCTGATCTAACCCGAGCCGGCAGCAACGCCTACTCGATTTCGCCCGTCCGCCAGCCGAGGTCCAGACCGTGCAGCAAGCTCCTGAAATGCTTCGAAAAACCCCGGTGCAGAAGCGCACGCGGCAGACCCTCGACGTGATCTTCGAGGCAACCGCTCAACTTCTGCAGAGCGGCGGCGGCAAGGGCCTGAGCACGAACGCCATCGCCGAGCGCGCGGGCTTCTCGATCGGCACGCTCTATAGCTATTTCAGGGACAAGACCTCACTGTTGCGTGCGCTGGTGCTGCGCGAGTTCGCTCGACAGGAGGCGGAGTTCGGGGAGGCGCTGGAGGCGCATCGCGGGCTTGGACGCGAGGCGATCGTGCGCGCGGCGGTGCGCCAGGGCTTCGCCCCGTTCGCCGGCCGTCACCGTGTGCGGCGCTATCTTCTCGTCCTGTTGGGCAACGACGCGGAGCTGCAGAAGGCGCTGCACGAGATGGTGGACCGCATGACCGAACGGCTGATCGCGACGGTGGGATTGCGGAGCGAAGCGATGCCGGCCGCGCGCCGCTTCATCCTGGTCCGCGCTGCGCTGGGCCCGATCCGGGCTGCCGTCATGCGCGAACATCGCCTCGTCGGCACACGCGAGCTCGAGGACGAACTGGTGCGGCTGATGCTGTTCCTGCTGGAGCCGGATCCCGCCAAATCGTCATGAGGGCCGTCACGAGGGGCCGTCGGGCTTGGCGGCCTCCAGCCGCTCAGCGAGCTTCTTCAAGGCCTCCTCCGACGCCGGCCGGCTCTGGAACTCGCGGATGGCGCGCGACAGCTCCTGATCCGACATCGGATGAGCCGGCTGCTTGATGCGGCCGTCGGCAAGGGCGGCTGCGATGGTCTCGATATGCGGCCCCGCGCCACCGAACAATCGGCGGAGCCGGTTGAGGAACGCGATGTGGGGCACAGCTGTTCTCCCGATGCGGCGACCGGCAACCTTCGACCGCATCTGCTGACGGCGACCTTAGTCGGTAACGCCGGCTCCGTCGTCTCATTTGATACACAACCCCGCCCGGACGGTAGGATTTTCATGGATGCGGACCGGATCGTCACCAACAAGCTCAGGGAGCATTCGAAACTGTCCGGCGAGGACATCGCCGAGATCCGGAATTTCAGCTCCGCTTTGCGCGAGCTCGCCGATCAGGAGGACCTCATCCGCCAGGGCGACGAGCCGGACCGTTCCGTCGTCGTGATCTCCGGATGGGTGGCGCGCTATCACCTGCTGTCCGGCGGGCAGCGGCAGTATCTCTCCTTTCACATGCCCGGTGACTGGCCCGACGCCCAGTCGATCTTCCTCGACTGCATGGATCACGCCGTCTGCGCGATCGGGCCGGCGGTGGTGGCGAGCGTTGCGCACAAGGAGCTGACCCGCGCGATCAGCCGGCGGCCGACGCTCGGCTTTGCGATCTGGCGCGAGACGCTGATCGATGCGTCGATCTTCCGCGAGGCCATCACCAACAACAGCGCGCGGAGCAAGCCGGCGCGCATGGCGCACATGTTCTGCGAGCTGTTCTATCGCGCCCGCGCGCTCGGCCATGTCCGGCACGATCAGTTGCGGCTGCCGGTCAGCCTGGTGCAGCTCGGCGAGGCACTGGGCATCGCGATCGCGACGGTCAACCGCACGCTGGTCGAGCTGCGCGCCAGCCGCGCTGTCGATTTCCGCAGCGGCCTGCTGACGGTGCACGACTGGACGCGGCTATGCGCGATCGGCGAGTTCGATCCCAGCTATCTGCACCTGAAGAAGCAGCCGCGCTGAGGCACAGGTCTCAGCGCGGCCACTCACGTGGGCTCGCGACTCCCACCTTTAACGGTTGCGCGCGTCAGCTCAGGCGACCTTGGTGATGAGCTTGACCACGTAGGCGTAGGGCCCGTTCGGGCTCTTCTCGGCGATCCAGGCGCAGTGCCAGTCGGAGCCGTAGCGCAAGCCCGTGTCCCATCCCGAGCCGCCGCCGTGCTCGTTGTCCCACGACCAGGCCTTGCGGTCCTTCTGAGGATCGGAGGGGAAGCTGCTGCCGCTGTAGACGGAGATCTGCCCCTGCTGCGCGCGGAACGGCGAGTTCGTGCTCCACTTGAGCCACAGATTGCCCTGCTCCTCGTAGGACGTGAGCGACCATTGGTAGGACGCCGAGACGGTCTGCGGATTGGTGCTGGTGGCCGAGGTCTGCTCAATGACTGCCATGATGGTCTCCTTACAAAATGAGATGAAAAATCTTCACAATAGTGGCTGCCCAAAAGACAACCATTGATTGTATATCTGATAAAGCTCACCCCGACAACGTGCGCTGTTCGCACAACGCCGTGATCGCGCGGCAGGCGTGGCGTCCAGCCGAGGCCCACCGATCCCCGCACTCAGATGCAGAGACCGATCACCTTGATGCTGAGGTGGCAGTCCTTGGAGGCGGACGCCGGCGGCTTGGCGCCCCAGCGCGTCGCCGGCTTGGCGTCGCCTTTCGCGGATCGGGTCGCGGCCTGCGCGACGACGGCCTTGGCCTTGCTCTTCGGAGCGCCCTTCGGCCTGTCGGTCTCGTAGTCGCCCGCGATCACCATCGCCCAATAGGTGCGCTTGCCGCTGGCGTTCTTTGCGCTGGCGATGCCGACCTTGGTCGCCTTGGGAAGCAGCAGGTTCTTGCGGTGCCCCGCCGAGTTGATCCACTGCCCCAGCGTCTTGTCGAAATTGTCGTAGCCATAGGCGATGTTCTCGGCCGCGCGGCCGGCCTTCGACGGAGCCACACGGCGGGTGAAGGGACCGAGCACCTCGTGGCTGAGATCGTCCTTGTCGGCCATCGCGCGCGCTTGCTCCATCGCGATGCGGTCGAGCGTCGCGTCGCGCGTCACGCGGCCTTCGCCATGCGCGAGCCGAAACGCCGAGATCTGATCGGCCGGCGCGGAGTCGCCGGCAAATGCCGCATGGGCCGACAGCGCCAGCAGCGCTGCAACCAAAACCGCGCGAAAGCCGCGCAACGTGAAACGAAGCTCCCGCATGCTAGGACACGTGCTCATCAATCCGGAGTAGGTAACGGTCGCTCGATCCCGCTTTGATCCGAAGCGACGGACGTGCTGGACCGCCGCGGAACCACCCGATATGACAATGCCGGAATTCAGTCCAATGCGGGCGGTCGATACTTCTCTATTCTATTTCGACACTTTTCTATTCTATTTCGACACTTTGTGCCAAGTCGGCGCAATCGTGCTGGCGGGCGCGGCCTCCGAGATCGAGAACGTCAGCCACGTGTTCCAGCCCGACGGCCGGTTGGCGGCGTCGAACTCGCCATATCCCTTCAGCCCCAGGAACGCCTGATTGCTGCCGATCTGGAAAATATATCCGATCTGCGGGCCAACGCCGAGGACGCGCGAGCGGAAGCCGCCGAGAGCGGCGGGCTGACCGAAGTCGTCGGTAATCTGCTGATAGGCGTAGCCAACGAAACCGACGAAGACCTGCTTCGACAGGAACTGCGACACGCCCCAGTCGAGATGGAAATCGATGCCGCTCTGGTACCGGGTATCGGGATTCTTGAAATTGTAGGTCAAGCCCCCGACGGCCGAAAATTCCGTGCCGGTCGCCGGGTTCAAATAAGTGTAGCCGCCGCCAAAGTCGATGGCGCCGTGACCGATGCCGATATTGGCCAGCCGGTTCCGACTGTAGTCGCCGACGGGAATATCGCCGGCGCCGTAGACCATGGTGTTGTGGACGCCGTTATTCCACTTCAGCTTCACGGTCGGATAGAGATCTCCGTAAGAGACGAGTGCGTCTTCGAGGAATCCGGTGCGCGTGCTGACGATCGGACCGGCAACCGTCGTCAACGTACCGGCGATGCTCGCGGAATTTCTGCCGTAGACGCTGGCCAGCGTCGCCGACAACTGGCCGCCGAGTACGGGCGTCGCAAACGTGTAGGTCGGCGCGATGAACATCAGATCGGCCTGGCCGCGCAAAGCCAGATTGAGATCGATGTTGACGGTTGGAGAAAATCGTCCGACCTGGAACTCGCGCGACGCCGCGGCCGCGCCTGAGGCACCCACGCTCGTATGGTAGTAGATGGCAGCCACCGACCAGCCCGGCGTGGCAGGCGTTGCGGCGAGGCTGCCGTACAATCCCGGCAGCCAGAACGAGATGCCGCTCTCATCGGCATGGGCGACCAGAGGCGAAAAAGAAGCCACCGCGGCGGACGCGAAAACGCCGCTCAGCCACAATCGCAGGAAGCCGGACCTGCGTCCCGATCTATCGCGCTGCAATCGTAATCCCCCCACGCTCCCATTTCAGGCGGCATGCCTGAGTTGTCGTCGACGACTACGGCTTGTCGTCGCTCATCCCCCGTCCGGTCTTGTCGTAGACATTGAAAAACTCGTCCGACATGATCGTAGCGATGCCACTTATGGGTACCTCGGTCAGATCTTTCTCAAGCGTCTTGATCCGGAACTTCCACCCGAGAACCTCGGCTCCACGGTGCTTGCATTCTGCCCGACGGCCCCCCCTCAGCTTGAGGCCAGAAGGATCGTCGCCAGATTGGCTATTTGCATTGCACGCTCCTTCTCAAGGGACCGATCACTGACCTGGCGAGCACGAAGAGCGCATCAATCGGACAGTCCTTTCTTCAAAGCCGCTGCCTTGCGGGCTTGGACGGCTTCTTCATTGTCGGCCTTCTTCATACCCACTAGATCGATCGTCACCTTGCCGATCTTGCCTGTGAACTTGAACGGCACCTTGTAGGCCTCGGTAACAGGTGTGCCTTCATCGGCACCGACGTCTGCGCCTTCGTCCGCGGAGTAGAAGCAGCATTGGGTTCGTTCGATCCGGCCGGTCGCGACGGTCTTTCCGTTCACGAGGATCGTACCCACGCCACCCTTGCCCAGGCCGCCACCGTCATAAGCGAACTCAAAGCGCAGTGCGGCTTTGCCTGCCGGAAGAGCCTGCTTGGCGGTTACGGTGTATCGCTGCAGACCGAGAAAATTATACGTGTAGGTCGGCTTTCCGTCCTTCAGGTAGAAGGTCCAGCCACCGAACCGTCCGGCCTGAGCGATGATGACGCCATTGGCTCCGCCCTTCGGGATGTCCAGATCGGCAGTAATGGCGTGCGATTGGTTCTTCAGGTTGATGAAGACATTCTCCGTCATCCCGATCATGCCTTCGTAAACCGTCAGGCTGGTGCGGCCCGCCATCAGGTCGGGACGTCCGACCAGCGCCGCGTTGGTGCGCTCCAGGGTGCGGTCGTCGAGCGGCAGCACGTTGTATTTCACTGCTTCCTTCAGGAACAGCTCCTGCATCTCCTTCAGCTTGTCCGGATTTTTGGCAGCCAGATCGTTGCTCAGGCTGAAGTCCGATCGCGCATCGTAAAGCTCCCAGATATCCTGCTGGAGCGGCCGCCGCGGCTTGGTTTCCCAAGCCGCCCGGTGCACAGTGCCGGCAAGCCAGCCGTCGCTGTAGATCGCGCGGTTGCCGAAGATTTCGAAATACTGCGTCACATGTCTGCTCGGCGCCTTGGCGTCGGCAAAGCTGTAGGCCATGCTTACGCCTTCAATGGGAGTCTGGACCGTTCCATTTACGCTCTTGGGCTCAGGCAGCTTCGCTGCTTCGAGAATGGTCGGCACGATGTCGATGACGTGATGCCACTGCGGACGAAGCTCACCTTTCGCCGCGATCCCCTTCGGCCAATGGACGACCATGCCGTTGCGGGTGCCGCCATAGCTCGAGGCCACTTGCTTGGTCCAGGTAAACGGAGTGTCGCCAGCGACCGCCCAGCCGGCCGCGTAATGGCCGTAGGTGTTGGGACCGCCGAGTTCGTCATAGTGCTTCAAGACGTCCTGGACGGTTTCCTGCACTCCATTGAAATAGGTCATCTCGTTGTACAGGCCGTTCGCGCCGCCTTCGGCGCTCGCGCCGTTGTCGCCGACGATGTAGAAGATCAACGTATTGTCGAGTTGGCCCGTTGCCTTGATGGCGTCGATCAGGCGGCCGATCTCGGTGTCGGTGTATTCGCCAAATCCGGCGAATACTTCCATCTGGCGCACGAACAGCTTCTTCTCGTCAGCGCTCAGCTTGTCCCAGTCCTGGATGGCGTCCGGCTTCGGGGCGAGCTTGGTATCGGGTGGCACCACGCCGAGCTTGATCTGCCGCGCCAACGTCTCCTCGCGCAGCTTGTCCCAACCCTGATCGAACTTGCCCTTGTACTTGGCGATCCATTCTTTGGGCACCTGATGCGGGGCATGGGTGGCGCCGGGTGCAAAATACATGAAGAACGGCTTGTCCGGCGTCAGCGATTTCTCCGACCGCATCCAGTCGATCGCCTTGTCGGTCATGTCGGTCATGAAATGATAGTTCGGGTCCGTCGACGGCTCGACCTGGGTCATGCCATCGTAGATCAGCGGCGCCCATTGATTGGTTTCGCCGCCCATGAAGCCATAGAACTTGTCGAAGCCCTGGCGCGTCGGCCAGCGGTCGGTCGGGCCAGAGGGACTGACCTCCCATGCCGCGGTCTCGTGATTTTTGCCGAAATGCGCCGTGCTGTAGCCGTTCAACCGCAGCATCTCCGCGACGGACGCGACATTGTTGGGACGCTGACCGGTCTGTCCCGGGAAGGACGTCGCGGTTTCCGCGATCGAACCGAAATTGTTCATGTGATGGTTGCGGCCGCTGAGCAGCGCCGCGCGGGTCGGCGAACAAAGCGCCGTGGTGTGAAACTCGTTGTAGCGGAGACCCTCGTTGGCGAGGCGGTCGACCGTCGGCATCCTGATCGGGCCGCCAAATGCGCTCGACTGGCCGAAGCCCATGTCGTCGATGAGCACGATCAGTACATTGGGTGCACCGGCCGGCGCCTTGACTTCAAACCGCGGCGGCGGCGGCGCATCGCGCGCATCGAATACGGTGCTGTGTGGAGGGTTCGGTTCAGGAATCGGCAGAACCGATCGCTCGGTCGGCAACACAGCACTCGGCGGCGCCGACTGTTGGGCCAATGCTGGAAGCACGAGTAGCGTCGTCAACGACAGCACCGACGCAGCCAACTTCATTCGCTTCATGATCACTGCCTTTGGATGAGACAATTGACAAATGAGACAATTGACACGGCTTCTCGCTGCCGGAACGATCCTGCCCGCAAACCGCGCGGGCAATGACGTTCGGCCGGCCCAACCGGCTCGCGGAGAGCGATAATTCTATAATTCTAGCGTCTGCCGACGCGATTGACCGGCCCGCCTCGATTCATCGGCGTTCCCCGCACGCGCACGCCTGGGGCCACCACGGCGCGCGCCACCGGGCGGGGCCGCAGCACGACGCCGGGCCTGACGACGCAGCCGACGGGATACTCGACATACTGACAATACACCACGGCACTTGCCCTTTCGGTGCTCGCGGCTACGAACCCCGTCACCAGCAACAGCCCTGTCAGGGCAACTGATAATTTCATCTTGGCATCCTCCCATCAGATAATTCATCATCGGCCCCTTCCGGGAGGCACACCTTGATGCAGGTCAAGCAACCTTGGCAGACATTCCTGCATGTGCGGAGATGACCGACGGAGCAGCTTGATCGCAAGCTCACCAATTTGGGGCGTGAGGTACAAGCGTTGACACGCAGGCCGCCAAAAGCCGGCACGAAGGGACCGCGGAAGGGATCCGCCGCGGCCCCATCACCGGCTGCGCCGGCGGATCGGCTTGCTTCCGGCGAAACGGCCTTCTCCAGGCGCGCGATCTGGATAGCAGTAGCGGTCACGATCGCGCTCGTGCTGGTGGTCGGCATGGTTTTTCATCTCCTCAAGGCCGACGGACCGGCCTCCACGGCGCAGGCCCCATTCGTCGCCACCTATGTGGGCAGCGAAAGCTGCGCCGGCTGCCATCAGGCGGAAGCCAAATTATGGGATATTTCGCAGCACAAGGCCGCGATGGCGCACGCGACCGACAAGACGGTGCTCGGCGATTTCAACAAGAGCTTCGACTACTTCGGTGTGCATTCCCGCCTCTTCCGCGATGGCGGAAAATTCATGGTCGAAACCGACGGGCCCGACGGCAAGCTTGCCGTGTTTGAGGTGAAGTACACGTTCGGTGTCGATCCGCTGCAACAATATCTCGTCGAGTTTCCAGATGGGCGCATCCAGGCGCTGCCGATCGCATGGGACGGCCGGCCCAAGGACAAAGGCGGCCAGCGCTGGTTCCATCTCCATCCCGAGGAAGAGATCAAGCATGACGACGTCCTGCACTGGACCAAGCTGAACCAAAACTGGAACTTCATGTGCGCGGAATGCCACTCGACCGGCGTGCGCAAGCATTACGACGCCGCGACGGATCGCTTCGCGACGACATGGGCCGAAATCAGCGTCGGTTGCGAGACCTGTCACGGTCAGGGCTCCGCCCACGCCGCCTGGGCTCATGACAAGCAACGCTGGTGGCCGTTCGGCAAGCACGAGGATCCGAGCAAGGGATTGCTGGTCCGTTTCGACGAACGGCGCGGCGTCACCTGGCCGATCGATCCGCGGAGCGGAAATGCGACGCGTTCAGCCGCGCCGGCCGCGTTGCGAAAGGAGATCGAGACGTGCGGGCTATGCCACGCGCGCCGTGCCGGCTTCAGCGAGGACTGGGCACCCGGTCAATCGCTGTCCCAGACCCATATTGTCGAGGCGCTCGCGCGGACCACTTATCATGCCGATGGCCAGATCCGCGATGTGGAGGAGCCCTACAACTATACGCCGTTCAAGCAGAGCAAGATGTTTGCCGCCGGCGTGACCTGCAGCGATTGTCACGAGCCGCATGGCGCAAAGCTCCGAGCCTCCGGCGAAGGCGTTTGCCTACAATGCCATGCGTCCGAAAAATACGCCGATGCGAAGCATCGCCATCACGCGGGCGCCGATCCGGCGCCGACCTGCATGTCGTGCCACATGCCGGCGCGCACCTATATGCAGATCGACCTGCGTCACGATCACGCCTTCCGCGTTCCGCGCCCTGATCTTTCGGTCGAGCTGGGGACCCCGAACGCCTGCAACGACTGCCACAGCGACAAGCCGGCGCAATGGGCCGCCGCCGCGATCGAGCAATGGTTCGGGCCCGACCGAAAGGGCTTCCAGACCTATGGGCCCGCGTTCCGCGCAGCACGCAGCGACCAGGCCGACGCCGCCGCGCTGCTTGGCCTTCTGGCCGCGGACAGGAACGCGCCGGCCGTGGCGCGTGCGAGCGCGCTCGGCGAACTCGCCTCGCGCATCGCTCCGGCGAGCATTGCGGCCGCACGGGCAGCCCTGGCCGATCCCGATCCCATGGTGCGGATCGGCGCGCTGGACATGCTGGAAAACGTGCCTGCCGGCCAGATCTGGCCGCTGGTTTCGCCGCTGCTCACCGATCCCGTGCGTGGCGTGCGGATCAGGGTCGCCTCCCTGCTCGCTTCCGTTCCGACCGCAAGCCAGCCGCTGCCCGATCGCGCACGCTTCGATCGGGCGGCACACGAATTCATCACGGCGCAGCGCGCCAATGCCGAACGGCCCGAGGCCCGCACTGCACTGGCAAACTTCCTGGCCTTGCGCGGACAGACCGGGGACGCAGAGACCGAGTACAAGGCAGCCCTCAGGCTCAGCCCGCACTATGCGGCGGCGGCCATCAATCTGGCCGACCTCTATCGCCAAATTGGCCGCGACGGCGACGGAGAAACCGTTCTGCGCGGAGCAATTGCGGCATCACCTACCGACGCGACCGCGCATCACGCACTCGGCCTGACCTTGACCCGGCTGAAGCGGCACGACGAGGCGCTCGCCGAGTTGCGCAGAGCAACCGAACTCGAACCGGGTCGCGCACGCTATATCTATGTCTACGCGGTGGCGCTGCATTCCGGCGGGCGAGCCGACGAGGCAATGACGGTCCTAAAGGAAGCTCTGGAAAGCCATCCCAATGATAGGGACGTGCTGTCCGCTCTGGTTTCGCTCAGCCGCGCGACAGGCGATGCAAGGGCGGCGCTGGGCTACGCCGAAAGGCTCGCAATCATGACACCGGACGACCGGAATCTGGCGGCGTTCATCGGCGAGATCAGGCGGCAGATTGACAAGCCAAACTAAGATAGCTGGCTCTCCTGCTTGAGCTCACAAAGGGCGCCCGAGAACCTCGAATGGAGCGAGCGCGAAATCGACGCTGAAATGACCAGGGACGCAACAAAGTCGAACGGCTCCTCAATGAGATCAAGCACTGTCGGCGGATCGCAACGCAACCACCTCGATCGGGTAGACATCGATCGCCGGCTCCTCATAGGGATGCGCAGCGCGGATCGCCTGTAGCACGGCTTTCAGCCGGTCCTCGGCGCAGACGGTCTCGATGCGCTCCTCCTCGACCGTCTCGAGCTGGCCGACCGCGCCGACGGCCGGGTTGGCGCCTGCCAGCGGACGAAACCGGCCCACGCCCTTCGCAGTAAACGAACAGTGGTCGTAATTGCCGATGCGGCCGGCGCCGGCCTCGCCCATCGCGCGGCGCACGGCGTCGCCCGCCGCTTCAGGGACATAGACGACGATCTTGTAGGTCTTCATGCTGGCCTGGATCCGGACGTCGATCACACGGCCGTTACCATCGCGTCGCCGCTGGCGCAATTTTCAGCGGGTCACAACCGGTCACAATCGCGAAAGCGCCGGCGCCGGTGACCAGCCATTCCGAAACACGCCTTGTGCGGCGCAGCAAACCCGATACTTATCGGTGATCTCTCCCGCATTCTCAACACCATGGAAGGCCCGCGCCTTGGCTGATACCAGTGCCGACACCATCGAGATCGTCCGTCACCGGCCGATGGGCTTCACCGAATTCGTCATCGTGGTCGCGGCGATCATGGCGCTCAATCCGCTGGCGATGGACATGATGCTGCCGGCGCTGCCGAACATCGGCGCCTCGTTCCATATCGACGTCGCCAACCGGCTGCAGACGGTGCTGACGGCGTTCGTAATCGGCTTCGGTCTCGGCCAGTTCGTGATCGGCCCGCTGTCCGACAGCTTCGGCCGGCGCCCGGTGCTGATCGGCGGTATGGTGCTGTATGCGGTCGCCAGCCTGTTCGCGATCGCCGCGCCGTCCTTCGAGATGCTGCTGCTGGCGCGCGCGCTGGAAGGTCTCGGCACCGCGGCGACGCGGGTGATCGCGACCTCGATCGTGCGCGACTGCTATGCCGGCCGCCGCATGGCGAGCGTCGTCTCGCTGGCGATGATGGTGTTCATCGCCATTCCCGTGATCGCGCCGTCGTTCGGCCAGGCGGTGATGCTGCTGACGCAGTGGCGCGGCATCTTCGTCGTGCTGACCTTGTACGGCATCGTCACGCTGCTGTGGACCGCCGCACGGCTGCCCGAGACGCTGCCGGAGAGCGAGCGCAAGCCGTTCTCGGTCAAAGAGATCGTCGGGGCCTTCCGCAACACCCTCACCAATCGTCAGACGCTGGGCTATGCGCTCGCCGCGAGCGGCATCTTCGGCGCCGTGCTCGGCTACGTGCTGTCTTCGCAGCAACTGTTCACCGGCGTCTACCATCTCGGCCACTACTTCCCGCTCGCCTTCGCGGCGATCGCGGTGACCATCGCGGTGGCCGGCTTCCTCAACGCCCGCCTCGTCGGCCGGCTCGGCATGCGCATGATCTCGCACGGCGCGCTGGTCGGCAGCGTCGTCATCGCGCTGGCCTGCTTCAGCGCGGCGGTTCTCGGCATGCTGCCGCTGTGGCTGTTCATGACGCTGTCGGCCGGCATGATGTTCTCGTTCGGCCTGATGTTCGCGAACTTCACAGCGCTGGCGATGGAGCCGCAGCGCGCCAATGCCGGCACCGCGTCTTCGCTCTACGGCTCGATCACGACCCTGCTCGGCATGGCCGCCGGCGCCGTCGTCGGCCAGGCGTTCGACGGCACGGCATTGCCGTTCGCCGCGGGCTTCCTGGCCTGCACGACGAGCGCGCTCGTCATCGTGCTGATCACCGAGAAGGGCCGGCTGTTCCACGGCCAAGGCAAGCCGGTCTGACCGCCGCCGAGGTCCTCAAATGCACGGCCCCTGCCCGCGCTGCGGGCACAGCTTCAGCACGCTCGACAGCGTCAACAGCAGACGCGCGCTGCGCGTCGTGTTGCCCGGCGCGCGATAGCTGAGCGGCGCGGCGACGCCGAGATCGGCGCGCCAGTCGTTCGGGAAGGTAAAGCGCACCCCGGCACCCGCCGAGGTCAGCGCCACTCCGTCGGACGGCCGGAAGCCGTCGTTCCAGGCGAGCCCGGCATCGAAGAAGCTGTAGAGCTGATAGCTCGTGAGATACTGCCAGTTCGGTTTCTGCTCGAAGCGGACCTCGAACGTGCCGGCGACGCCATTGTCGCCGCTGATCTCGGCGCTGCCATAGCCGCGGCCATAGGCGAGGCCGCCGAGATAGAACTGCTGCGAATTGTACAGCGGACCCGAGGCGAGCTGGCCGGCGGCGGCGAGCTTCAGCGACCACGCCTCGGACAAGGTCTGATAGCGCGCGAACCAGCCGTTGAAGACCGAGAAGCTCGGCGAGGCGCCGGCGCGCGAGGCGAGGGGATCGTCGAGCGGCGTCGCCCCGAACGCGTTCAGGCCCTGCCGGTAGGCCAGCGTCAGGTAGCTGTCGCCGCCGACATCATCCTTCCAGCGGTAGTCGGCGGTGAAGGTCAGCGTCCGGATGCGATCGCGATACCAGATGCCGAACAGGTCGCGCTCGGTCACGTCGCTGAAGGCGGCCGCGAGATTCAGTTTCAGCGAGGCGCGCTGCGACTGGATCGGCGCGATACCGCCGCGCAGCTCGAGCGTCTCGGTCACCGTGTTGTCGTTGAACAGCCGTCTCCGGTCGCCCGGCCGGACCTCGCTGTAAAGCGCGGAGGCGCCGACATAGGCGCCGTCGGTGCCGACCGGCACCTCATAGGACAGCCGGCCGAACGCGAGCTGGCGCGGATCTCCCGGCGTCGTCGACAGGTTGGCGGTGAGCGTGTCGCCCGGCAGCAGATAGGAATTGAAGGCGGCCGTGGCGTAGTTCTGCCAGGGACCGACGGTCGACGAGCCGAGATTGTCGACGCCAGCGAAGCCGTAGACGTGCCAGGTCTGCAGCTCGATCACCAGGCGGAACCGACCGGTGGTGCCGCCGATCTCCTCCAGCGCGGAATCGACCAGACGGACGCCGCCGCGGCCGTTGATCAGCAGCAACTGCCGCTCCAGTGTCGCGAGCCGGGACGGCTGCTCGGCCAGCACCGGGCCGAGCATCGGCCTGATGCCGAACTCTTCCGCGCCGGCGCCCTTCAAGGTCACCTCGGTGATGCTGCCTTCGATGATCTGGATGCGCACCCGGCCATCATGGATGTCCTGCGGCGGTATGATCGCACGGCTGAGATGGTAGCCGGCGGCGCGGTACTGATCGCTGATCGCGGTCGTGATCGCCGCGAGGTCGGCCTGCGACACCGGCTTGCCGAGATAGGGCTGATAGCTCGCGGCGAGCTGCTCGGCGGGCAGCGCGGACGCCCCCGTCAGCGTGACGCCGCGCATGGTGAACAAGGGCTTGCGATCGCCGCCGCCCTGGGGCGCGAATTGCGGCGCACGCGGCCGCGGCGGCGGCTGCGTCGACCGCGACTGCTGCTCGTCGAAATATCGCTCGGTCTGCCGCGGATCGAAGCTCGGCTGGCCGACCTGCTGCGCATGGGCCGTTGCTGCAAACAGCAACGCCGACAGGGAAATGCCGGCGGCGATCGCGGTTCCGTGCAGCCGTCGCGAGCCGTGCGGTACGGCCGCGAAGTCGCGCCAACCCGCAGTCCTCCCAGTTCCGTCGACACAACCAGCGCGCATGCCTCGTTTTTAGTTTGTTAAGGTCAACGAAGCGTAAATGCGTGAGGAAAACACGGCTGCAACTCCTAAGGGTCTCTTGAAACATTTCGATTAGTTTCAAAAGCCGCCAACGATGCGAGTTCGTGCCATGTCATCCAAGCGCTTCCTGATACCGGGACTGATCGCCGCGTGCCTTTTCGGTGCGATGCCGGCCGCATTCGCGGCCGACGGTGAGCCGTGGCTGGTGAGCAAATCGTCCGGTGAGGTCTGGGTCACCACCCAGGGCGCAGCGCAGGTCTCGCTCGGTCGCGAGGACCCGCTGAAGCCAGGCGATACGATCCGCACCGGGCCGACCGGCCGCGTCCGCCTGACCCGCGGCGCCGAGACGATCGTGATCGCGCCGAACTCCGAGGTCGGCCTGCCCGCCGCGCCCAAGGACGGCATGGCGACGACCATCCTGCAGCGCGCCGGCTCGATCCTGCTCGACGTCGAGAAACGCAACGTCCAGCATTTCGAGGTCGAGACGCCCTATCTCGCCGCCGTGGTCAAGGGCACGCAGTTCAGCGTCACGATCTCAGGCCGCAGCACCAAGGTCGAGGTCAGCCGCGGCCAGGTGCAGGTGTCGGATTTCAAGACCGGCCAGATCGCCCAGGTGATGCCCGGTCAGGCCGCCACCGCCTTTGCGACCGGCCGCGCCGGCCTGAGCCTGTCCGGCGCCGGCACCTTCAGCCCGATCGAGCAGGGCCGCCCGCGCGCCTCCACGATCGATCGTGTTCCGGTGCCGCGCGACGGCCTGCAGGCGCCGCGCGAGGCCAAGGGCAGCGTGATCCACGCGCTGAACGCCGACGGCTCGGCCGCGCGCCCCGGTACAACGGTCGCCGCTCAGCAGCATTCTGCGGCCGCCTTCGGCAGCGCAAAGCCCGGCGTGGTGCGGATCTCGTCATCGATCGGCGAGGTCAACCTGAACATCCAGAAGGCGACACGCGGCCTCGCCCACGGCGCCCACACGCCGGCCGCCGGTGGAGGGCGAAGCACCGCCTGGAATGATGCGCGCGGCAACAGCGGCAATGCGACGGGCAACTCGGCCACCGCAAGCGGCACGTCGGGAGATTCCTCGATAGCAGCCGCCGTCACCGCGGCGGTCGGTTCGCCAAGCGGATCCGCCAGCGCCAATGCCGCCGGAAATGGCGACGCCGGCAACGGCAACGCCAACGGTGGCAGCCGCGGCAGCAACAATGGCGGCAATGGCAACGGCAACAACGGCCAGGGCAACAGCGGCAACGGTAACAGCGGTAACGGAAATAGCGGCAACGGTAACGGCAACAGCGGCGACCATGGCAATGGCAATCATGGCAACGGCAATGCCCACGCTTACGGCCACAGCAAGAATTAGGGAGTCCCGATCGAGCGTAACGCCTGCGTCATGCGTCGTCATGGGGGAGCTCGGGCTTGCAGGGTTCCATGGCTCTGCGGTCGGAGCGGGATGAAGTTGGGATCACGAACGCGGGCGTCAACGTGGCACGCAGACATTCGGGAGAGGGCATGCTCAGGCGGTTCATGCCGCATATTCTGGTGGTCGTTGCGCTGCTGACGGTCGGCCTGTCCGGCAGCCACGAGTTGTTGAGCAACGCCCTCGTCGATCTGCGCTTACGCCTCGACAATCGCCCCGCCAGCGGCGAGATCGCGGTCGTCGCGATCGACCCGCGCTCGATCGAAGCCATCGGCGTCTGGCCGTGGCCGCGGACCCAGCATGCGCATCTGCTCGAGCAGTTGCAGCGGGCCGGCGTCCGCGACGTCGCCTTCGACGTGGATTTCAGCACGCCGTCCGACGCGGCCGGCGATCAGGCCTTCCTGACCGCGCTCCAGAATGCCAAGAGCTCGGTCGTGCTGCCCACCTTCAGGCAGCTCGCTGCGGCGGGGAAGGACACCGCCATTCACCTCAACCGGCCGCTGCCGCAGTTCGAGCAGCTCGCATGGTCGGCCTTCGTGAACATCGAAGTGGCGCGCGATGGCCGCGTCAGAAGCTACGCTTTCGGCGAATATTGCGAGACCGGCGGCGCGAAAACTTTCCTGCAATCCATGGGTGCGTTCCTCGCCGGCAGCGATGCGGTCAAGGACAGCTCTTTCCTGGTCGACTACGGCATCGATCTGTCGTCGCTGCCCCGGGTTTCGTATGTCGATGTCGTCCGCGGCGACGCGGCGGCGCTGTCCAGGCTCAAGGACAAGCGGGTGATCGTCGGCGCGACCGCCATCGAGCTCGGTGACTATTACAGCGTGCCGAACGGCCGCGTTCTGCCCGGCGTCATGCTGCAGGCGCTGGCGGCCGAGTCCATCATTCAGCACCGCACCCTGCTGTCGACGTCGACGACGGCCGCCGTAGGCGGCCTGCTGCTGATCGTCATCATCATGCTGGCGAGCTGGCGGCACCTCTCGGCGGCGCGGCGCGCGCTGCTGATCGCCATGATCAGCGTCCTGATCGAGGCCGTGGCGCTGCTGCTGCACGACCGCTACGCCCTGGTGCTCGACACCTCGCTGCTGCAGATCGCGCTGGTCGCCTATCTCGCGGCCACGGCCCTCGACGAGATCGGCTTCCGCGGCCTGCTGCGGCACGTCGCCGAGAGCCGTTTCGAGCGTATCGCGATGTCGATCGGCGACGGGCTGGTCTGTACCGACCGCGACCGGCGCATCACGGTGTGGAATCCGGGCGCGGTCGCGATCTTCGGCTATGGCGCCGACGAGATCATCGGCCAGCCCTTCGCGCGCCTGCGCGCCGACGGCAGCGATACGCATGACCTGTTTCCGCAGCAGGAGGCGGCGCTGCCGGCGACGTTGCTGCCCGGCGGAGCCACGATCGAGTTCGACGGCCGCCGCAAGGACGGCGAGGTGTTTCCGGTCGAGGCGAGCTTCTCCGCCTGGCAGGGCGCCGACGGCCTGCAATATGGCGTGATCCTGCGCGACGTCTCGGTGCGCAAGCGCAAGGCGGAGCGCATTCGTTACCTCGCCGAGCACGACACGCTGACCGGCCTGGTCAACCGCAACACGCTGCAGAGCGAGCTCGCCGCCATGATCGAGACCGCGGATGCCGCGGCCGACCAGGTCGCGCTGCTGGTGATCGGGCTCGATGCCTTCCAGCGCATCAACGACACGCTTGGCCACGCCTACGGCGACAGTGTCTTGCGCGCGGCGGCCGAGCGGCTCCGCACCGAGATCGGCGGCATGGGCCGCGTCGCCCGGCTCAGCGGCGACGAGTTCGCCGTCGCCATTCCCTGCTCCGCCGTCGGCGGCACCGTGGCCGAGCTCGCCGATCATCTGTCGCATTTGTTCGAGGCGCCGCTGGACGCGGGCACGCGCCAGCAGCGCGTCAAGGTCACCCTCGGCATCGCGGTGCATCCCGAGGGCGGGCACTCGGCAGACGAGCTGCTCAGCAATGCCCACCTTGCCCTCTGTCGCGCCAAGATGGACCGGCGGGGCAGCCATGTGCTGTTCGAGAGCGCCATCCGCCACGAGCTCGAACAGAGATTGACGTTGGAGGCCGAGCTTGCGCTCGCCGTCGAGCGGAACGAATTCGAGCTGTTCTACCAGCCGCAAGTGGAGCTGTTGAGCGGCCGCGTGATCGGCGCCGAGGCGCTGATCCGCTGGCGTCACCCCACCCGCGGCCTCGTGCCTCCCGGTGATTTCATTCCGGTCGTCAACACCTCGCATCTGTCCGAGGCGGTTGCGACCTGGGTCATGGCGACCGCCTGCCGGCAGGCGCGGGAGTGGCAGCTCGCCGGCCACGACATCCGCGTCGGCGTCAACCTCTCGCCGTCCCAGTTCCAGTCCGGCGACCTCGCGGCCTTCGTCAGCAAGCTGCTCACGTCGACCGGCCTGTCGCCGCGCCTGCTCGAGCTCGAAGTCACCGAGGACATCCTGCTGCACGACGAACCCGGCGTGCTGCAGACGTTCAACCGGCTGCAGGCGCTCGGCGTCAGCCTGGTGTTCGACGATTTCGGTACCGGCTATGCGAGCCTGAGCTACCTGAAGAAATTCCCGCTCGACGGCCTGAAGATCGACCGCTCCTTCGTACGCGACGTGCTGACCCAGGCCGACGACGCGGCCATCGTCGGCTCGACGGTCAGCCTGAGCAAGCAGCTCGGGCTGTCCGTGATCGCCGAGGGCATCGAGAACGCGGCGACGGCCGAGTTCCTGCTCCGGCTCGGCTGCGAGCAGGGCCAAGGCTATCACTTCGGCAAGCCGATGCCGGCGGCGGATTTCACGCAGCGGTTCCTCGCGGCGGACGACGAGATACGCCAAGCCGGCGCGGCGTGACGCTCAGGTCTCACGCTCGAAGCCAACGCAGGTCAACCGCTCTCTCCGCCGTCATTCCGGGGCGCGCGCAGCGCGAGCCCGGAATCCATCGCCACAGGCGGTCGTTGGTGACAACGGCGCGCTGTTGCACGGACCTTGCCCCATCGCAGGCGATCGAGGTTATGGATTCCGGGCTCGCGCTGCGCGCGCCCCGGAATGACGAGAGAGTGCAGGTGCGCCTCGGCTTCTCGCCTCAGCCCGCGCCTTACGCCCTCACCCTTTCTTCCCGCCCTTGCCTTCGCTCTCGAGCGCCTTGCGCACCGCCTTGAACTCCTCGCGCGAGCCGGCATCGACGCGCGGGAAGTGCAGATCCAGGCTTTCCAGCGCGGCGACGATGGTCGAGCCAATGACGACACGGGCGAACCATTTGTGATCGGCCGGCACGACGTGCCAGGGCGCGTAGGGCGTCGAGGTGTGGCGCACGATATCCTGATAGACCGCCTGGTAGCGATGCCACTTCGCGCGCTCGGTGATGTCGCCCATCGAGAACTTCCAGTTCTTCGCCGGCTCCTCCAGCCGGTCGAGGAAGCGCGCGCGCTGCTCCTCCTTGGAGATGTTGAGGAAGAACTTCAGGATCACGGTGCCGTTGCGCGACAAGTAACGCTCGAAGGCGCAGATGTCCTCGAAGCGCTCGCGCCAGATGTTCTTGGTGACCAGCCTCGGCGGCAGCTTCTCGGCCTTGAGGATCTCCGGATGCACCCGCGTGACCAGGCATTCCTCGTAGTAGGAACGGTTGAAGATGCCGATGCGGCCACGCTCGGGGAGCGCGATGGCGCTGCGCCACATGAAGTCGTGGTCCAGCTCCTTGGAGGTCGGCTGCTTGAACGAGGTGACCTCGCAGCCCTGCGGATTGACGCCCTCGAAGATGCTCTTGATCGCGCTGTCCTTGCCAGAGGCGTCCATGCCCTGCAGCAGCACCAGCACCGACCAGCGGTCCTGTGCATAAAGCCTTTCCTGAAAATCGGCGAGCCGCGTCCGATTCTGCTCGATGATCGCCTCGCCCTCCTCCTTGGCGAGGCCGCCCTTGACCTTTGTCTTGTGCGATTTGAGGTGAAACTTGTGCCCGCCATCGATCCGGAACGGCGAGATGAAACCATCGAGCTCATCGCCCAGCGTGCGCGGTTTCTTGCTCATGAGGACGGCTCTCCGGGGCTGAATTGCGTTTCGAGGAAGGCGGTCACGAAGCGCGGCATCGCCGCAGTCAGATCATTCCGGCTTCGAACCAGCCGTATCGAGCAGAGTTCCGGCTCGTCCTGAACCGCGAGATTGGCCTCGATGCGGCGCTGCAGAGCCTCGCCCACGTCAGAGGCGTCGAGCACGCGCATCAGCGCGATCGACGCGCCGGTCACGACACAGTCCCAATGCGCCGCGGCCTGATAGTCCGATGGCGCGAGTCCCGTCTCCTCCTCGACCTCGCGCGCGACGTTGGCGGCGAGATCGAGCACGCCGTCGCTGACGTCGGCGAGATCCGGCGTGCCGGCGGGAAAATACAGCCGGCCGGCATTGGCGGTATGCGCGCCCATCTCGCCGAGCACGAAGGCGCCGTCGGCGGCACGCAGCGCGCCCATGCCGAAGCCGTTGAAGGCGGTGCGATCCGGAAAGCCCCAGTCGCGCCACGCCAGCAGGCTGGCGAAATCGGTCTCGAAATAGCTCGCGGTGAACCGGCTATCCGCGAAGCGCGGGTTGCGCCCGAGCAGCACGCGGCCGTTCCACAGGCCCGGCCTGGCGCGCCGGCATTCGGCGAAATGCGCCGCGATGTCGTCGCGGCGCTGTTTCGCGAACGGCCAGTCCCACGGCTCGACCTTGAGGTCGAGCGTGGTGACGCGGTGGATGACGACGTCCGTCATCCGCTATTTCGCCTCCTTCGCCTGTTCGACGAACTTGTTGGTGAAGGTCTTGCTGACGTCGACATTGGCCTTGGCGACATCGGGCGAGCCGGTGCTGAACACGGCGAGCACAGCGTCGGCGCCCTTCGGATCCATCTTGCCGGTCTGCGAGTACATCGGGATGGTGTTCTTGAGCGCCGCGAGATACAGCGCCTTGTCCTTGCCGACGAGTTCCTCCGGCATCTTCGCCATGATTTCCTCCGGCGTGTGCGAATGGATCCAGCCCAGCGTCGCCACGATGGCGTTGGTCAGCGCCTGCGTCTCCTTGTCATGGCCGGCGATCCAAGCCGCGGTCGAATACAGCGCGCCGCCGGGATACTCGCCGCCGAACACCTCCAGCGTGTCGTGCTGGGTGCGGGTATCGCTGAGGATCTTGAGGTCCGGATGCTTGCCCTGCAGCACGGTGACCGAGGGATCGAGCATGACGGCCGCATCGATCTGGCCCTGCTCCATCGCGGCCACCGCGGTGGCGCCGAGACCGACGCCGATCACCGCGGTGCCCGACGGATCGAGACCGTTCTTCTTCAGCATGTACTTTAGGAAGAAGTCGGTCGAGGAGCCCGGCGCGCTGACGCCGACCTTCTTGCCGGCGAGATCCTTGACCGAGCTGATCTCCTTGTTGTGCGACGGCGCCACCACCAGCACGAGACCGGGATAGCGGTCGTAGACGACGAAGGACTGCATCTCCTGCTTCTTGGCCGCGAGATTGACGCAGTGATCGAAATAGCCGGAGACGACGTCGGCGCTGCCGCCGAGCACGGCCTTCAGCGCATCCGAGCCGCCCTTGAGGTCGACCAGCTCGACCTCGAGCCCGGCCTTCTCGTATTCGCCGAGCTGCTTGGCCAGCACGGTCGGCAGATAGCACAGGCAGGCGCCGCCCCCAATTGCGATCGTGACCTTGGTGGCAGCGCTGGCGAGACCAGTGCTCAACGTCAGCGCCAGCAGCGCGCCGGTGACCCGGCTCAACATCTTGTTCATGTGTTTCCTCCGTTCATGTTGTCAGTCAGGTTGGGCATGTCGGCGTAGATTGAGAAGGCCGCCCAAAACTCCGCTGTCGTCCCTGCGAAAGCAGGGACCCATACCGCGTGATGTTCCGGTTGGAAAAGACTGGTCGTCCCGCGTGCCACAAACGCCGCCCTGTGGTTATGGGTCCCCGCTTTCGCGGGGACGACAGCGGCGGGTGGCGCAGCAGCCCGGCCATCATCGGCCCTCGGCGGCGTCAGGCCGCCACACCAGCAGCCGCCGCTCCACAAGCGTGACGCAGATGTCGATCAGGATGACGAATGCCGACAGCACGAACATGCCGGCGAAGACGCCGGCGACGTCGAAGATGCCTTCGGCCTGCTGGATCAGATAGCCGAGGCCGGCCGCGGAGCCGAGATATTCGCCGACGACAGCGCCGACGACGGCGAAGCCGACCGACGTGTGCAGCGACGAGAACATCCACGACAGCGCCGACGGCCAATAGACGTGGCGCATCAGTTGCCGCTCGCTCATGCCGAGCATGCGGGCGTTGTCGCGCACCACGGTCGAGACCTCCTTCACGCCCTGATAGACGTTGAAGAACACGATGAAGAACACCAAGGTCACGCCGAGCGCGACCTTGGACCAGATGCCGAGCCCCAGCCACAGCGTGAAGATCGGCGCCAGCACCACGCGCGGCAGCGCATTGGCCATCTTGACGTAGGGATCGAACACGGCGGCGACCAGCGGCTTGCGCGCGAACCAGAAGCCGACCAGCACGCCGCCGAGCGAGCCGATCGCGAACGCCAGGATCGACTCCCACAAGGTGATCGCGAGGTGCTTCCAGATGGCCCCGGTGGCGAACCATTTGATCACCTGCGCGAACACGTCGACCGGATTGGAGAAGAAGAACGGCGGAAGCCAGATGCGCCCGAACACGGGCACGGTGGCGAGCAGTTGCCACAGCGCAATCGCGACGACCGCGACCAGCAATTGCAGCGCGAGCAGACCGAGACGCGACATTACGCTACTCCGCGCCCGCGGTGACAGAGACAAAGCGCGAGCCGCACACGCCGCTCCGCTCCCTCCCCCCTTGTGGGGGAAGGCTGGGGAGGGGGGTACTCCAACCAACAGTCTTTCCGGGGTACCCCCCTCCCCGACCCTCCCCCACAAGGGGGGAGGGAGTGCACTGTCCAAGTGGAAACAGCGAGGCTCTCATGATCGAACGAGTCACTGCTCCCATCACACCGCCTCCGCCTGCTTGTAGGTCTTCTCGACCTCCGCCTTCAGCGTTTGCCAGATCTCGCGATGCAGCTCGTGGAACTCGTGCTTCATGCGCACCTCGAAGATGTCGCGCGGACGCGGCAGGGTCACGTGCCAGTCGCCGATGATGCGCGAGGCCGGGCCGGCCGACATGATGACGACGCGGTCGGCGAGCGCGATCGCCTCCTCGAGATCGTGGGTCACGAACAGCACCGCCTTGCGGTCGGCATTCCAGAGATCGAGCAGCAGATTGCCCATGATCTGCCGCGTCTGCGCGTCCAGTGGCCCGAACGGCTCGTCCATCAGGATGATGCGCGGATTGCGGATCAGCACCTGGGCGAGGCCCACGCGCTTGCGCTGGCCGCCCGACAGCATATGCGGATAGCGGTTGCCGAATGCGCCGAGGCCGACCGAGGTCAGCCATTGCTGTGCCTTGGCGGCCGCATCTTTCGACGGCGTGCCCGCGACCTCGAGCCCGATCGCGACGTTCTCCAGCGCGGTCTTCCACGGGAACAGCGCATCGGCCTGGAACAGGTAGCCGGCGTCGCGATTGAGGCCGGCCAGAGGCTGGCCGAAGATGCGCACATGGCCGGCGGCCGGCTTCAGCAGTCCGGCCGCCACGTTGAGAAGGGTGGATTTGCCGCAGCCGGTCGGCCCGACGATGGCGACGAACTCGCCATCGGCGACGCTGAGATCCGCCGTCTCGACGGCGGTGTAGGTGCGTCCGCCGGCGAGACGGAATGCCACCGTCGTTCGCTCCAGCGCGACCGCGGCGGCGGTGGGCATCGTCACGTCCAAGTTCCTCCCCCGAGAATGGCCGGGACGGCTTAGCCGCTTGCGCGGCGAAGTTCAACGCGGCGGCCGGACGTGCTAGGTCGTCTGACTGAGCCCAAGGCCAACCTTAAGGCCAACATTCCGCAAGGCCGCATGCCGCGCACGCCGTTCATCGTCTACACCAACGTCCGCAAGAGTTTCGCCGGCCCGGCAGGCGCCGTGACCGCGGTCGACTGCGTCTCGCTGGAGATCGCCGAGGGTGAGTTCCTGGCGATCGTGGGCGGCTCCGGCTCGGGCAAGACCACACTGCTGCGGCTGACCAACCGCCTGATCGAGCTGGACGGCGGCGCGATCCGGATTGCCGGCGAGGATATCGCCGGCCTCGATCCTGTCAGCCTGCGTCGCCGGGTTGGCACCGTGTTCCAGAGCGGGGCGCTGTTTCCGCACATGACGGTTGCCGCCAATATCGGCATCACCCCCAGGCTGCTGGGTACGCCCGCGAACGAGATCGCCGCCCGTGTCGACGAGCTGCTCGACCTCGTGCGGCTCGACCGCAAGGCGCATCGCGACCGGCTGCCGCACGAGCTGTCGGGCGGCCAGCGCCAGCGCGTCGGCGTCGCCCGCGCGCTCGCGGCGCGGCCGAAGATCGTGCTGATGGACGAGCCGTTCGGCGCGCTCGATCCGCTGACGCGTGATGCGCTCGGCAGCGACTACCGCGCCCTGCATGAGCAGTTCGCTCTGACCACGATCATGATCACGCACGACATCACCGAGGCGCTGCTGCTCGCCGACCGCATCGCGGTGATGCGCGGCGGACGCCTGATCGAGATCGGCACGCCGGCCGAGCTCGCGGCCAGCCGCGACCCCTACGTGATGGAGCTGATGACGACGCCGCGCCGGCAGGCGGCGCGGCTGGCCGCGCTGCTGCCCGAAAGCGGCACAGTATGAGCGCACTGTCCGATCCACGCTTCACCGAGGCGCTGTCGCATCTCACGGATTATCTCGGCAGCCATCTGCGCGTGAGCCTCGCCGCGCTGGCGCTCGGCCTTGCCGTGAGCTTTCCGCTGGCGCTGCTCGCACGCAATCGCCCTGCCCTGCGCAATCTGCTGCTCGGCGTCGCCAGCGTGGTGCAGACGGTGCCGGGACTGGCGCTGCTGGCGCTGTTCTATCCGCTGCTCCTGGCGCTGACGGCACTCACCTTGCGCTGGTTCGGGCTCTCGTTCTCGGCCTTCGGCTTCCTGCCGGCCATGCTGGCGCTGGCGCTGTATTCGATGCTGCCGGTGCTGCGCAACACCATCACCGGGCTGAACGGCGTCGACGCAAGCCTGATCGAGGCCGCCAAAGGCGTCGGGATGACCGAGCGCCAGGCGCTGACGATGGTGGAGCTGCCGCTGGCGCTGCCGGTGATCATGGCTGGCATCCGCACCGCTGCGGTGTGGGTGATCGGCACCGCGACCTTGTCGACACCGATCGGCCAGACCTCGCTCGGCAACTACATCTTTGCAGGTTTGCAGACCCAGAACTGGGTGCTGGTCGTGTTCGGCTGCATTGCCGCCGCCGTGCTGGCGCTTGCCATCGATCAGTTGCTGGCGCTGATCGAGGATGGCCTGCGCAGGCGCAGCCGTGCCCGTGTCGGGCTTGGCACCGCAACCATCGCGCTCATGGTCGGCGCGAGTCTCCTGCCCTCGCTGGCCGGCGGCTCGGCGCGCTACGTGATCGGCGCCAAGACCTTTACCGAGCAATATGTGCTGTCGGCCTTGATCAGCGAGCGGCTGCAGGCAGCCGGTCTCTCGGCGACGACACGCGCCGGGCTTGGCTCCAGCGTGATCTATGAGGCACTGAAGAACGGCGACATCGACGCCTACGTCGATTACTCCGGCACGCTGTGGACCAACCAGTTTCACCACAAGGAGCAGTTGCCGCGCGCCGCGCTGCTCGATGCACTGAAGCAGGGTCTCGCCAAGGACAAGGTCACCCTGCTCGGCGAGCTCGGCTTCGAGAATGCCTACGCGCTGGTGATGCCGCGCAAGACGGCCGAGGCGCTCGGCATCCGCTCGATCGCCGACCTCGCGCGCCACGCCAGCGACATGTCGATCGCCGGCGACTACGAGTTCTTCTCGCGCCCGGAATGGGCGGCCCTGCGCGACGCCTATGGCCTCGCCTTCCGCGCCCAGCGCCAGATGCAGCCCGACTTCATGTATGCCGCGGCCGCCTCCGGCGAGGTCGACGTCATCGCCGGCTACACCAGCGACGGCCTGATTGCGAAATATGATCTCGTCGTGCTCGACGATCCCAAGCAGGCGATCCCGCCTTACGACGCGATCCTGCTGCTGTCGCCGAAGCGAGCCGAGGACCGCGCGTTGCAGGATGCGTTACGACCGCTGCTCGGCCGCATCGACATCGCGACCATGCAGCAGGCCAATCTGCGCGCCTCCGGCAGTGACGCGGAGTCCTCGCCGCCGGCGGTGGCGCGCTGGCTGTGGAGCAAGATGTCGAAGTAGGCCCCACAGTCTCGCCGCGTCATTGTGAGCGCAGCGAAGCAATCCAGGGCGTCACGAGGACTCTGGATTGCTTCGGCTCGCTCGCAACGACGGTGGTGGTTGGCGCAACCTCCACACGCACTAGGGTCAGGACTCATTGATCGAGCCAGAAGATAACAGTTGCCGCGATACAGATGGCGCTGAAGAATGTGTGAGCGCAGCGGTCGTAACGCATGGAGAGACGTCGCCAGTCCTTAAGTCCGGCGAACATATTCTCGACCTTGTGACGCTGCCGATACAGGGATTTGCAATATGTTAGGGCGACCTGCGCCCAGCCCGCGGCGGAATGCAAGGCTCTATTCCTCGCTTAGCGAGAGCCGCTCGGAAGGCATCGCTGTCATAGCCCCTTGTCGGCGATCAGAGTCTCAGCCTCTGGCAAGCGAGGAGAGACCAGAGCCGCACCTTACGATATTGCGTCGAACGGATTGCCGACATCGCGAGAACCGCACCTCATCGGTTAGATTCCATCGCAGCCCTCATAAACTCCAGGATCACCGGGTGAGGCTGGGTGACGCTCGAAGTCAGCTGAGGTACATAGAGAGTAGCAATGAAGAAGCGATGCGCAGGGATAGTCAGAATCCTCGCTTCGCCGGATGCGTCCGTGCCAATGATTCTCAATCCTGCGTCATGTAGCTTCTGCTGATGCTCCGGGTTCAGTCCGAAATTGCAGTAGTACTGCTCGCGTGGATTCTTCCCCCCGTAGATCGCATCTGCGAGGCTGCCCGGCTCGATTTTGACTTCCATCGTCTGCCCCACGAGCGAGCACGATAATGGTGTGATGAAGAGGTTGGAGGCGTAGGGATCATATTCGGCGTGCGCGGCGTCTTCGAAGCCCATGACATTGCGACTGTATTCGATCACAACGTGCTGGCAGCCCCCGCAAGTCCCCAAGAGCGGAACGCCGCTCTCGCGCGCGTAACGAATTGCATTGATGGCTCCGAGAAGGCTCTTGTATGGGCTCCCGGGAACAATCCAGATCGCATCAAAACGCCGAAGCTGTTCGGCTGCCCCGGCCTCCAGCTGGACGGTTGAGATCCATTCCGCCGTAATTCGTCCCTCCAGCGTCAGCCGAGCATGCTCAATCGCATCGTTGGTTGCGGTGTGAGGCAGGAAGGAAGGGGTGAATTCGCCAACAAGCGCAATCGCTATGGCGTCGGACATGATCGCTCTCCGGCTGTAGTTCCGCCTTGTAAGAGCATGCCGGTCATGTATATGTAAAATTACTTCGACAGCAGCTGCATATGACAATTACTAATATATCTCTCGCTCACCTTCGGGTGCTCAGCAGCGTCGTGGATTGCGGCACCTTCTCGGCTGCAGCCACAGAGATCGGCCTCACCCAGTCAGGGGTCAGCCAAAGCATCAAGCATTTAGAGGCGGTATTGGGCGGGCAGCTGCTTATAAGGCATCGTGACGGAATCAGAATCACCGAACTTGGTCGGGCAGTGCTCGCCGACGCCCGGGCTGCACTTCAAGCCGTCGAACGCATTCGACAAACCTGCAGCGCGGTCAATGGATTGCTCGCGGGGCATATACGCATCGGCAGTGTATCGAGCGTTGCAGCGCGGCTTCTGCCGGCTCGACTCGCGGAGTTCAAAAGGATGTACCCACGCATCACGGTCAGTCTGATCGAGGGGACCGATGCGGAAGTTTGCGAATGGGTTGAGAAAGACATCATTGATCTCGGCCTGACGGGAGAGACGACGCCGGCGGTGCAGCCCATCGTCATCATGGAGGATGAATTTGTTGTCGTCGTCGCATCAGACCATCGTCTTGCCAGCCGGGGGCAAATTAGCCTGACAGATGCGGCCGACGAGCCATTTTTGATGTCCGCGTCCGGCTGCGAGCCCGCCATTCGTCAAATATTCGATCAAGCTAAGATCAATCCGCCGATTGTGCTGCGGGTGCGAGATGCCGAAGCGCTCGTAAACATGGTCAGCCAAGATATCGGCATAACCATCATGCCACAGCTCGCCATTCCCGCCGATAGCAGGGCCATTGCACAGATTTCCATTAAACCGCGTCGTAGGCGTCAAGTCTTTGCGATCACGAGAAGTGGCGCTCCCAAAGTGCCGGCGGCAGAGAGATTGAAGGCCATGCTTTCGAATACGAAAGGTTGAAGCCGGCCATCTCCCTGTGGGATTGAGCCGCTCGCCCGAGCGTTCTGTCGGTTAAATGGGTCCTGACCCTAGTGAGCAGTTTACGCTTACATCCCCGGTTCGATCGGCTTCTCCACCGCGCCGCCATTGTCGGCCCAGTCCTTGAAGCCGCCCACGTTGAACACCTTGTCGTAGCCGAGGTCTTTCAGCGCCTTGCCCGCCAGCGCGGCACGGCCGCCGGAGGCGCAGTACAGAATGACGCTCTTGTCTTTGCTGAAATTCTTGTCGTGATAGGGCGAGTCCGGATCGGCGCGAAATTCGAGCATGCCGCGCGAGACGTGGTGCGCGCCTTCGATCTTGCCGCTCTTCTCGACCTCCGGCGCATCGCGCACGTCGAGGACGAGCGTGTTGCCCTTGCCGATCATCGCCTGCGCCTCGGCCGGCGTGATCTTGGGGACCACCGCGTTGGCGGCGGCCATCAGTTCTTTGACGGATGTGGACATGTCGAACCTCTCGCTTACACGGAGCGCACGGGGTAGCCCAACGCGGCCGTTCCGACAATCCTCCCATGGAATGACGGATCGATCGCAATCCCGTGAAGCCACCGACCCGTCGCGGGCGGTGAGAGTCTAGAGCCCCCGGATCAGCTCGGCATCGATCAGCATGCGGTTGAAGCGGCGCGCCTCGGCGCCGTCGCCGCAGGCGTAGAACACGCCCTTGCAGCGGAGCATGATGTCCTTCTGCTCGGCGAAGGACGGATCGAGCGGAATGCCGGCCGCCTCCAAGGTGACCAGCGGCAGATAGGCGGCGTCGATCCGGTCCATCACGACCGCGCTCTGGCGCGGCTCGAAATTGACGGCATCGACGGCGTAATAGGTCTGATAATAGCGCGGATCATAGCTTTCGAGCTTCTCGCCGATGCCGGCCTCGTCGAGCTTGGGATCGAGAATGTGCGGCGAGAACTCCGGCTGGTGATCGCCGTAGCGCACGATCAGGAACGGCTGGTCGCCGAAGCGCTTCTTCAGGCTGGCGAGGAAGCGCTGATAGTCCGTCGCGCTCATCGCCTGGCGGCGCAGATACTCATCGATCGAAGGCACGTTGCCGGGCGCGCGCCAGGACGGCGTCAGGTCGGGCCGGAACGTCGTCTCCCACGGGAAATGGTTGGCGGCGAGATAGACGAACATGAACAGCGGCTTTCCGCGCGGCCGGTGCTGCATCAGATCGAGCGCGGCATCGTAGAAGAAGCCGTCGGGCTCGACGCCCTTGGCGCCGAGATCGCGCGCGTCGAGGAAGCGGTCGACGCCGACCGTGGTCTGGAAGCTGCGCGCGCTCATGAAGGCGCCCTGCGCGGGATAGAGCGACACCGTGTCGTAGCCGCAATTGCGCAGCGCCAGCGGCAGGCCGCGCTCGACCCGGCCGGACGCGATCCGCGTCACGAAATAGGCGAAGCGGCCGAACGAGCGCGACGACAGGCCGGCGAGCACGTTGTACTCGGTGAACCAGCTCGGCCCACCATTGCTCTCGGCCATGAACTGCCGCGCCTTGCCGTCGAACGACTTGAAATGGCTGCCATAGCCCGCTGGTACCTTGATGCCTGGCGCCGAGCGGATGTCGAAGCTGGATTCGTCGTGGATCAGCACGATGTTCGGCCGGCGCGCGGCCGGATGACAGGAATCCGGGACAAAGGCAGCCAGACTTCGATCAGCGGTGGCGTCGGATTCCATGAAGCCGTTGGCGAGGAAGTCCGACACCGCCGTGACGCCGGAGCGGGCGAATTTCGACAGATAGCCGTCGTCATAATAGCCACGCCAGGTCTCGTCGCGCCAGTTGAGCGAATACAACGTGAGCGCAGCAAGGCAGGCGAGCTTGCCGGCCAGCGCCGGCAGCCGCGCGATCCGGAACGGGTCGGCCCACCACAGCAGCCCCATCAGCGGCAGCACGACGGCGGCCGCCACCAGCACCGACAGCTTCAGGTTCGGGAAGATCGTGAACAGGAACGCCGCGCTGTCGTGGTCGATCAGCATCACGTCGACGAAGTTCGCCGTCATCTGGACCACGGCGTGCTTGAGCTGCGACAGCAGCACCAGCACCACGACCATGGTCAGCGCCAGCGCGCCGGACACCGCAGGCCGCCGCAGCAGCACCAGCCAGAAGCCGTTCAGGATGCCCCAGGCCAGCACGAAGCCGAGCCGCGAGCCGAAATCGGTCTCGGTGTGCAGCATCAGGGCCAGCGCCGCGACATGCGGCGCGGCGACGGCGGACAGCCGGACCGCCGCGGAGCGCGTTGCGCTCGCCGCGGCGAGCGTGGTGATCGGTTGGTCGTTCGGGGTCAGTGACATCAGGCGATCGAAAGCAGGCGCCCTTCGTCGGCGCATGCCGACAGATCAAGGAAGGCTATCCTGTCATCCGACCGTAATGAAATCGTCACAAATCACAACAGCCCGGATTTGCACGGAGGGCGACGTGTCGTCTCGCGCCGCGACGAGAGGTGGCATCACTGCCGTCCTCGCGTACCGATCCTCGCCCTTTTTCAATTCTGGGTAACGGTCTCGAGCAGCCGCTCGCGCACCAGACGCACCGCGCCGCGGCTCCAGGAATAATTGGCGCCGAGGCGCAATCCGCTGTCACCGGCGGCGACGAGCGCGCCACTGTCGGCCTGGCGGACACGAAAGCCGATGATGTATTCGGTGCGGCCGATCCGCCGGACGATGCCGAGCAGCGATTGCTGGGCGCCGACGGCGCGGGCCGCCCTCGCTTCGCAATCGTCGCACTCACGCACCGGCTGCCCCAGCTTGATCTCGCCGGCCGCGTCCACCAGGCGATAGCGCCCGGACTGCGCCAGCAACTGCCGCACCGCGTCGGTCGCCTCCCGCAGCCCCTTCTGGTCGGATTCGGTCTCGCCGAGCGCGGCGCCCGCGCTGGTGTCGTCGAGCTCGAACGGCAGCAGCGCCAGCCGGATCGGCTCCGGCGGCGCCAGTGCGTCACGGACCTGGCGCGAGACGAACATCTCGGCGCGCTGCCAAGCCTCGTCACTGTCGCCGCGGAAGGTGAAGATCTTGTCGAACAGGACCCGATGGGAGGCGACGTCGATGGCCGATGCGCGCGCCCACTGCACCAGGGTGGAGAGCTTCTGGACTCCACCGGTGATCACGACGGTGGCGCCGGCCGCGGCCGCCATCTGCAGCCGGGCCTCCGGGGACGCATCGGTCGGACAGGACGGTGCGCAGGACGGGCTGACCGGCCGCAGCCGCGCGTCGGCGGCGACGTCGCGGCGGAGCGCGGCGATGAACGCATCCAGCCGCCGCTGATGCGCTGCGGTCTGATCGACCGGCTCGCCAGACGTGTCGAGATAGCTGAAATCGTCGACCAGCACGGCCGGGACATCGGCGGAGGCGGCGCGGACCGGGCCGGCCGCGAAGGCAAGCGCGAGAACGAGACAACGGACGACGCGACGGTTCGACATGGGATCCCCCTGCAACGATGTCTGGCGGTCGGAAGCTAGACGCCGCCGTGCCATCGCCGCAGCGGCCACGGTCCCGGCGAGGCACGGGAAAAATTCACGACCGCACCGTCCACCGGGCCGCGGCGCTTTTGGCCCGGACGGTTCTGCCGTTAAATGCCGGCCGGCTGGGCTGTCATGGACACACCGAAGATGTGGACCCGCTACGACCTCAAATACCGCCTGACCCTGCGCATCTCGGTGGTCTCGGCGCTGTGCTTCGCGGCGATCTGCGCCTATGTGCTGTTCGACATCGACCGCTCGGTGCATGTACGCAATGAGCGGATCGCCGAGATCACGGCCCGGACGCTGCAATTGCAGCAAAGCAAGATGCATTGGGTCGCCAGTCCGCCGGCCGGCTTTCCCGACCTCGATGCGGTCGCGGCGGCGGCGATGCGACCGGGCCTGTGCATCGCCTATCGCGGCGTCGACGGCGTGATCGTGCAGCGCATCTGCGGCGGCGCCGAGGCGCAGACGGACGATCCGCCCCGCGCCTTCGCGATGCTGTATCGGCGGCTGTTCGATCCGGGCCGCGAAGCGGCACGGCCGGTCAGGTTTCGCGACGAAACGACGGGCGATGCCGTCGTCTGGATCGACGCCGGCGTCATGACCGCCGACGCCTGGCGCGAGCTCAGCCGGCTGCTGCCGGTGCTCGGGACGGCGCTGGTGCTGCTGTGCGCGCTGGCCTACGCCGCGCTGGCCCGCGCGCTGCGCCCTACCCGGCTGATCCGCACCGGGCTGGAGCGGATCGCCGCCAACGATCTGTCGGCGCGGCTGCCGCCGTTCGACCTCGCCGAGCTCTCGGCGATCCGCGCTGCCTTCAACCAGCTCGCCGAGGGGCTGGAGACGGCGCTGGCCCAGCGCGGCGAATTGACCCGGCGCCTGATCGCCTTGGAGGACGACGAGCGCCGCCACCTGGCGCGCGAGCTGCATGACGAATTCGGCCAGTCGCTGGCGGCGATCCGGGCGCTCGCGGCATCGATCCGTCACAGCGCGGCGCAGGATTGCCCCGCTCTGGTCGGCGAATGCGACGGCATCGCGCGCACCGCGAGCGACATGATGGAGCAATTGCGCGGCGCGCTGATGCGGCTGCGCCCGCCGGACGTCGACGAGCTCGGCCTCGCCGGCAGCCTGGAGGGCCTCGTCGCCGGCTGGAACAGGCGCCAGCACGGCCGCACCGTTTTCGAGATCAGCCTGTCGGGCGACGTCGACCGACTGCCGGGCATCATCGCCACCAATATCTACCGCATCGCGCAGGAGGCGCTCACCAATGCCGTCAAACACGCCGACGCGACGCGGGTGCGGTTGCAGTTGACGCTTCAGGAGGGGCCGGTCAGCGCGACCCTGCTCACCGTCGAAGACGACGGTCTTCTCGGCGAAGCTCCCGACAAGCCGGGCATGGGCCTGCTCGGCATGGGCGAGCGCGTCGCCTCGATGGGAGGCCAGATGAGCTTCGCCGCCACCTCCGGCGGCGCGCGCCTCCACGTCGAGATTCCGGTCCCGGCCCTCTCGCCTGCGCCGACCCAGCCGGAAACGGCATGTGCGGCATGACGACCCCCGCCGGCACCATCCTGCTGGTCGACGACCATGCCGTGGTCCGCGAGGGCTACAGGTCGATGCTGCAGAAGCAGCCGGGGCTGCGCGTGGTCGCCGAAGCCGCCGATGGCGCCGAAGCCTACCGGCTGTTCAAGGAGGTCAGGCCCGATCTCGTCATCATGGACCTGACCATGCCGGGCGTCGGCGGCATCGAGGGCATCCGCCGCATCCGGCAATGGGATCGCGGCGCGCGCATCCTCGTCTTCACCATGCATGAGAATGCCGGCTTCGCGGTGCAGGCGATCCGCGCCGGCGCCCGCGGCTATGTCACCAAGAGCAGCCCGCCGGAGACGCTCGTGCGCGCCGTCATGGACGTGCTCGCAGGCCGCATCGCGATCAGCCCCGACATCGATCACGAGCTCGCGCTCAGCCGCCTCGCCGGCGAGCGCGCGGCCGCCGACGTCCTGTCCGCGCGCGAGTTCGAGGTGATGCAGATGCTGCTCGCCGAACGCACCACCGACGAGATCGCGTCAGCGTTGCATCTCAGCCCGAAGACGGTCGCCAACCTGCACTCGCTGATCAAGGACAAGCTCGGCGTGGCCAGCGACATCGAGCTGGTGCGGCTGGCGCTGCGGCAGGGCCTGCTGACCTGAGCCCGCAGGGCTTACATCCCCGCAAGGATTGTCAGGAGTCGCCAGCGTTGCCCTGCGGCGTCGCTGCCGCTTCCGGCGCCGTGACCGGATCGTCGATCAGGTGAAATGCGCGCCCGAGCCGGCGCTGCACGCTCATCACGGCGCGGTCGACGTCGCTGATCAGGCTGTCGCCGAGAACGACGTGCGGGATCTCCCAGTTGCGGCCGCTGCGCACGTCGAGCGCATGAACGGCCGGCACACGTGCCGTCTCGCAGCCCGGCTGCGCGCGAAGTTCCTCCTCGACCAGGCGGGTCAGCTCCGCCTGGGTCTTGCCGATGGTCGTCATCGCCGGCATCAGGGCCTGATCGCGGGCATCAGGCCGAGCCGCTTGGCGATGATGCGATCGACGGTCCGTTTCGGAAGCACCCGCACGATCCATTGCCTCATGGCATCGGGCGCGATCTCGTAGCGCACCTTGGGCGCCGGCAAGGTCAAGGCGTCGGCCACCCGCGCGGCGATGGTCTCGGCCGGCAGCCCGGACTGGCCGAGATGCAGCATGAAGGCGCGGATCTTCTGCAGCGCCGGGAAGAACGGCGAGGCCTGATACGGCGACAGGTCGACTTCGTCGGCCTTGGCCCAGATCGGCGTCTTCACCGCGCCCGGCGCGATGACGATGACGTCGATCCCGAACAGCATCAGCTCACGGCGCAGGCTCTCGGACAGCCCTTCGACCGCATGCTTGGAGGTCGAATAGGGCGCCATCAGCGGGTTGCCGTTGCGGCCCGCGACTGAGCTGATCATCACGATCCGGCCGCGCTCTCCCGTCATGGCTGGATCGGCCCCGAGCAGCGGCGCGAACGCCTGGGTCGCGATGACCGGGCCGATGACGTTGACCTCCATCTGATGGCGGAACTGCGCGATCGGCAGCTCCGTCACGGGACCGGCGACGGCGATGCCGGCATTGTTGACGAGACCGGCGAGCGTCTCGCCCTTGAGCGCCGCTCGCACCTCGCCGGCGGCCGCGTTCACCACCGCCTCGTCGGTCACGTCGAACAGCAGCGGCATGAAGTTGGCGCCGAGCTCGCCGCGCAGACGGTCTGCGTCGGCCTGCTTGCGAACGCTGCCGAACACGCGAAAGCCGCGCGCGAGCAGGAGCTTCGAACAGGCGAACCCGATGCCGGTGGATGCGCCGGTGACGACGACGGATTTCATGGTGACCTCAACGATTTGCGCGGCGATTATCGCACGAGATGCGGCAGGATGCTGGCGCTGATTTTTCGCGCGAGGTCATCGCCCGCCGAGCCTGCCCCGGAACATCGGGTGACGCCACGCATCGCACGGCGCGTCGGCAAAATGGCCGCGGCAAGAATGGGATTTAAGTTTCAAGGCTTGGGAGGATGACAGCTGACGTGAGATCGAGGGCAGCGAGCAAGTTGGATGAAGGAAGGTTTGTGACCTTATGAGATCATTAACCTTTCCGCTTCGCTGGCCTGTCGTCGCCGCGTCTGCGGGGAGGTGTTCGCACCTCATTCCATCGCCTGTCCGGCGAATCTCCGGAAGACCGGGCTCCAGCCCGTCATCCCCCCTATATGTATCGTCTTAATTTTCCGTATCCGTGTTTCTCCGGAGTACTACGCCTTCGGCCCCTAACGCATTGTTATCGCCCGTGCCGAAAACTGCTCCGGCCGAAAGCCTTGCAGCGGATCACAATCGCGTTGCTGTCGCTCCGGCAATCCGGACAAACGAGCGCGATCGTGTCACAGCCAGAACAGCTTCCGCCTTCAGAAGACTCCATCATCACCGAACTCGAAGAGGCCGTCCGCAGCGGCACCTCGGCGAAGCGCGTCAACACGCTGCGCCAGGTCACCAACCTGTTCCTGCATGACGGCGAACGCCTCAGCGAGGACCAGATCAAGGTATTCGACAACGTGCTGTGCATGCTGGTCTCGCGGGTCGAGACCCGCGCGCGAGCCGAGCTCAGCAAGCATCTCGCGCCGGTCGACTACGCGCCCGTCGAATTGATCCAGCAGCTCGCCCGCGACGACGAGATCTCGGTGGCCGAGAACGTGCTGATGCACTCGAGCCGGCTCACCGAGCATACGCTGGTGGAGGTCGCGGCGACCAAGGGCCAGGATCACCTGATGGCGATCTCCAGCCGTCCGCATCTGACCGAGGCGGTGACCGACATCATCGTCGACCGCGGCGAGCGCCGGGTGATCCGCAAGCTCGCCAACAACCAGACCGCGCGCTTCTCCGAGTCCGGCTATTCCGGGATGATGGCGCATGCCGAGGACGACGACGAATTGTCCGAGATCATCGGGCTGCGCGTCGACCTGCCCACCAAGCACCTGCGCGACCTCCTGCGCCGCGCGACCGAAGCCGTGCGCGCCAGGCTGATGGCCTCGGCGCCGCCGGCGTTGCAACAGGAGATCAAGAAGATCCTCAAGGCGATCGCCGACGTTGCGCGCAGCGACGGCGGCCTGGTCGGGCGCGACTTCACGCTGGCCGAAGAGGCCGTCAAGCGCATGAAGGGGCTGAACGAGCTCAACGATGCCGCCATCGCCTTCTTCGCCGAAACCCGCCGCTTCGGCGAGGTTTCCGCCGCACTCGGCCTGCTCAACAACGTCCCGACCGAGATGATGGCCAAGGTGCTCGAAGGCCCGCGCACCGATATCGTGCTGATCCCTTGCCGTGCCGCCGGGCTGGCCTGGTCGGTGGTGGCGAAAATCCTGACCCACCGGCCGATCAAGCACGCCATCGACAGCGACACGCTCAAGCTCGCGGAACGCGACTACGGCCGCCTGTCGCTCGACACCGCCCAGCGCACGCTGCGATTCTGGATGGTGCACAACAAGGTCGAGAAGTGAGCGGGTGCTCACAAGGCGCAATCCTCATCAGCAACGACTCGCACTCCGCTGTCGTCCCTGCGAACGCAGGGACCCATACCGCGTGATGTGAATTGGCGGAAAATGTCTTGATCGTCGTCCTTCGCCACACGACCGCCGGTGGCTATGGGTCCCTGCGTTCGCACGGACGACAGCTATGGTTGTCGCAGGCGGCCGGGCATCACCGAGCCGACCGGCCAGCGTTATCGCCAGGAGATCGCCCGGCGCCGGATTGACTTTGGTGCGTCCGCACTCCTACGGTGATCGCGACGGTGCCCCTCGACCGGGGCTCAAAAGGGAATGCGGTGCCGGATGCGTCTCGCAAGGGACGTGACCGAAGGCCGCAGCTGCCCCCGCAACTGTAAGCGGCGAATCTCGCGTCAAAGGCCACTGGGAAATCTCGGTCCCGGGAAGGCGACGTGGAGGTGACGACCCGCGAGCCAGGAGACCTGCCGTCAGCCGTGGTCACACGCGAGGATGCCGGTCGGGGCGTTATTGGCATCGTTTTCAGGCAGGCCTGCAAAGGGCTGCATGAGACCTCGTTCGCGGTGACGTGCCACTGACGTCATGCCGAGGTTCCTCGTGTCCCCCGTTCCCCATGCCAGGCGCAGTCGCGCCCTTCTGTCGTCGTTCTGCGTCCTCTCGTCATTCGCCCTGCTCGGCCCCTCGCCCACAGCAGCGCAGCAATCCGCCTCCCCCGACCTTCTGCCCCCGGTTGAGGTCGACCCGCCGCGCGAGCCGATCGCTCAAAAACCAGCCATCCCCCGCAGAACCGGCAACGCCCCGCATCAGCAGGTGCCGGCGGCAAAGCCGGCCGCGCCAGCCGGAACCCCCGTCGCCGTCAGCCCGACCGGCGTCGTCACGCCAGTGGCCCACGTCGCGAATGCGATCACCGTGGTGACCGACAAGGACATCGCCGCGCAGCAGGCCCGCACCGTGCCGGACATCCTGAGCACGATCCCCGGATTGAACGTGGTGCAGGCCGGCGGCCCGGGCGGCCAGACCAACGTCTTCATGCGCGGCACCAACGCCAATCACACCAAGCTCTTCATCGACGGCATCGACGTCGGCGATGTCACCAACGGCAATGGCGCGTTCGATTTCGCGCATCTGCTCGCCGCCGACATCCAGCAGTTCGAGGTGCTGCGCGGGCCGCAGAGCGGGCTCTACGGCTCGGATGCGATCGGCGGGGTGATCTCGGTGATCACGCGCAAGGGCGAGGGCCCGGCGCGCGCGACCGCCTCGGTCGAGAGCGGCTCGTTCAAGACCTTCAACCAGTCAGCCGGCGTCAGCGGCTCACAAAACAATATCAACTACGCGATCAATGTCGCGCATCTGCACGCCGGCGACGTTCCGGTGACCCCGTGGCAGCTGCTGCCTGCGGGGCAGAAGGCGATCGGCAATGCCTACGACAACGTCACCGCCTCGGCCAAGCTGGGCGTCGACCTCAACGAGGCCTGGACGCTGAACTCGGTGATTCGATACACCGACGCGACGCTGCTGTTCACCGGCGACAGCGGCTTTCCGAGCTTTCCCGACGCGGCCCAGAGCAACCACACCGTCCACCAGCTTGCAACACGCCAGGAAGCCGTGTGGTCGCTGCTCGGCGGCCGCATCCGGAACTACTTCGGCGTCAACTATGTGAACGACCGGTCGTCCGACCTGACGGCTGGCAACCCGGTGGCGGCGGTCGCGACCGGCGAGCGCATCAAGTATGACTGGCACGCGGTGACCGAGCTGGCGCCGCATAACAATCTCGTCGTCGGCCTGGAGCAGCAGACCGAGCGGCTGAAGACCGCCGACCTCTCGGCCGAGAATGGCAACAAGGCCGGCTTCGTCGAGCTGCAGACCGAGTTCGTGAAGCGCTGGTTCGTGGTGGCGAGCCTGCGCAACGACGTCAACGACCAGTTCGGCGGCCATGGCACCTACCGGATCGCGCCGGCGGTGATCCTGCCGGTGACCGAGACCAAGCTGAAGGCGAGCTACGGCACCGGCTTCAAGGCACCGACCCTGAGCCAGTTGCACCAGGATTTTCCGGCGTTCAACTTCTTCGCCAATCCCAACCTCCGGCCGGAGCAGAGCACCGGCTACGACGCCGGCTTCGAGCAGCCGCTGTTCGACGATCGTCTCCGCTTCGGCGCGACCTACTTCCACAACAGCATCACCGACTTGATCAATTTCAACGCGACCTTCACCTCCTACGCCAATGTCGGCCTCGCGACCACCGAAGGCACCGAGAGCTTCGTGACCGCTGATCTCACCGACCGGATCTCGCTGCGTGCGGACTACACGTTCACCCGCGCGGTCGATGCGGCCACCGGCCTGCAGCTGTTGCGGCGGCCGAAGGAGAAATGGAGCGCCACCGCGACATGGGGGCCGATCGATGCGCTGACGCTGTCAGCGACGCTGCTGCACATCGGCGACTGGCTCGACGTCAGCCGCGACGGCATGACCACCGGCCTCGTCGCGCCCGGCTATACGGTCGTCAACCTGCGCAGCGACTACGCGCTGTCCGACCAGGTCAAGCTGTTCGGCCGGATCGACAACCTCTTCAACCATCACTACCAGAACCCGACCGGATTCCTCGCGCCGGGCTTCGGCGTGTTCGGCGGCATCCGGGTGGCGAGCTTCGGCGTGCAGTGACGCCGCCGACCAACCTCCCGGCGGCTGACAGAAGCTGCCGAAATGGACTACAATCGCAACAGAAGGAGATGTTCCATGACTCTCGACGTCCTCGCCCGGCCTGGTTCCGAGGCTCGCCTCGCGCCCGTTCCGCAACGGCATGCCGCTGCGTTCTGCTTCGCGCTGCTGACAGGGGCCTGCGCGCTGGCAAGCTTCGTGTTCGCCTGCGCGACGCCGTTTGCGGCCTTCGCCGTGATCGCCGCCGCCATGCTGCCGCTGCGCGCGGCGCTGCCGGTGATGCTCGGCGCCTGGCTGGTCAACCAGGGCATCGGCTTCGGCGCCCTGCACTATCCGGTCGATGCCAACACCCTGGCCTGGGGCGCCATGATCGGCGTCGCGGCGCTCAGCGCCACCGTTGTGGCCCGCATGGCCCTGGCGACCTTGCGCACAGCACCAGCGACGGTTGCGCTTGCTGTCGCGCTCCTCAGTGCCTACGCCGCCTATGAGCTGGTGCTGCTGGCCGCCACGCCGGCACTCGGCGGCGCCGCGAGCTTCGCGCTCCCGATCGTCGCCCGCCTCGGCCTGACCAGCGCCGCCTGGCTCGTCGGCCTCGTCGCCGTCAGCGAGATCGTCCGCCTGCTGACGCCGGTGGCGTCGCGCCGCGCGGCGTCCTGAACGCGCCGGCGGGCCTTCAACGACCCCAAACAGAAACGGCGGGCCTCTGCCCGCCGTTTTCATTTCTCGGTTTCGCCGCAAGACCTCAGTTCTTGCTCTTGTCGACCAGCGCGCCCTTCTTGATCCAGGGCATCATGTCGCGCAGGCGGGCGCCGACTTCCTCGATCGGGTGCTGGGCAAGCTTGGCGCGGGTCGCCTTGAACGAGGTCTGGTTGACCTTGTTCTCCAGCATCCAGTCGCGCGCGAAGCGGCCTGACTGGATGTCGTCGAGCACGCGCTTCATCTCGGCCTTGGTCTCCGGCGTGATGATGCGCGGGCCGGTGACGTACTCGCCGTATTCGGCGGTGTTGGAGATCGAGTAGTTCATGTTGGCGATGCCGCCTTCATAGATCAGGTCGACGATCAGCTTGACCTCATGCAGGCACTCGAAATAGGCCATCTCCGGCGCGTAGCCGGCCTCGGTCAGCGTCTCGTAGCCGGCCTTGATCAGCTCGACCAGGCCGCCGCACAGCACCGCCTGTTCGCCGAACAGGTCGGTCTCGCACTCTTCCTTGAACGTGGTCTCGATGATGCCGGCGCGGCCGCCGCCGATCGCCGAGGCGTAGGACAGGCCGAGGTCATGGGCATTGCCCGAGGAGTCCTTGGCGATCGCGATCAGGCAGGGCACGCCGCCGCCGCGCTGGTACTCCGAGCGGACGGTGTGGCCGGGGCCCTTCGGCGCGATCATCAGCACGTCGAGATCGGCGCGCGGATCGAGCAGGTTGAAGTGGACGTTGAGGCCGTGCGCGAACACCAGCGCGGCGCCCTGCTTCATGTTGTCGTGCAGGTGCTCGCGGTAGATGTCGCCCTGCAGCTCGTCCGGGGTCAGCATCATCACGAGGTCGGCCCACTTCGCGGCCTCGGCGACTTCCATCACCTTGAAGCCGGCGCCTTCGGCCTTCTTGGCGGAGGCCGAGCCCTTGCGCAGCGCGATCGCGACGTCCTTGACGCCGGAATCCTTCAGGTTGAGCGCGTGGGCGTGGCCCTGGCTGCCATAGCCGACGATGACGACCTTCTTGCCCTTGATCAGGTTCAGATCGGCGTCGCGATCGTAGTAGACACGCATTGTCGTTTCCTCTTTGAGATGGCCGGAATTGGCTGGAAAGTCAGACGCTTGGGTGAGGCACGGGCGGCTGCGCCCGGACGAAATCCGGCCCGTGTCTAGAGCATTTTGGCCCTGCTTGGAAACCCCGATCTCGCATGGCGGCAGTCTCCCTCATGCGTCCATGAACACGGGATAGAGCGAGGCCAGGAGCAGCACCGCCATCAGGATGTTGAAGGCGCGGACCGCGCGCTCGGAGCTGAGCAGCGGCCGCAGCGCGGTGCCGAATAAGGTCCAGGTGATGGTCGAGGCGACCGCCATCACGAAGCTGATCGCGACCTGCAGCGCCACGTTGGCCGGAAAGCTGGCGATCGCGGCATAGGCGGTGATGGTGCTGATCACCATCACCCAGCCCTTGGCGTTGACCCATTGGAACAGCGCCGCGCCCCAGAACGACATCGGGCCGCGCGGCTTGGCGTCGTCAGGCTCGGCCGATCCTGACAAGGCGATGGCGACCGCGAGGTAGATCAGATAGGCCGCGCCGAGATATTTCAGCACGTCCTGCAGCAGGGGATAGCGGATGAACACCGTCGCGAGGCCGAAGCCGACCGCGCCGACCATGAAGGCGAAGCCGAAGCTGACGCCCATCATGTGCGGCACCGTGCGGCGGAAGCCATGGGTCACGCCCGATGACAGCAGCATGATGTTGTTCGGCCCGGGCGTGAACGCCATCACGAAGGCGAAGGTGACAAAGGCGATGAGGAGCTGCTGGGACATCTAATGAGCTCCTGCCACACGACGACTTTTCACCCTCCCCTGGAGGGGGAGGGGCGCCTCACATCGTGCGAAGCAACGATGTGAGGCGGGGTGGGGTGATCTCTCCACGCGCGAGCTTTTGCGGCGGCCCACCCCACCCCGATCGCGCATTGCATGGGCGATCGACCCTCCCCCTCCAGGGGAGGGTGGCAGCGTGGCCACCTCACCGTCGTGCAAAAACATCAGCGCCTAGCCCTGCCCCGCCGGCTTCTGCAGCACGTAGGTGGCGTGCATCGGCGCATGGTAGTCGGCGGAGACCGTGACGAAGCCGACCTCGGCCAGCATGCGCTCCATCACCCAGGCGAAGGTCGAGTTCTCGTCGCGCATGTGGGTGATGACGCTGTCGCGGGCGAGGTCGTGGTTCTTGATGTTGAAATCCGCCCACTGCTCGACCGAGCGCTCGACGCCGTCGGGCATGCTGACATAGACGATGTCGCGCAGGAAGAACTGCGCGCCCGGCTTCAGCGCCGCGAAGATGCGCGCCAGCGCCACCGCCTTCCAGAAGTCCGGCAGATGATGCAGCGTGAACTCGCTGGCGATCAGGTCATACGAGTTCGGCTCATAGGCGAACGACAGCAGCCCCGCCGAATGCATCCGCACCGCGGTCCGGCGGTCGCGGGTGTAGATCCGGGTCAGCGCCAGCATCGCCGGCGAGATGTCGATGGCGTCGACGACGGCGCCCATCAGCGCCGCCTCGGTCGCCAGCACGCCGTTGCCGCAGCCGATGTCCGCCACCCGCCAGCCCGGCTTGACGCCGAGCATCTTCAGAGCAGCGCGCGCGCGCTCGTCGGCATCATCGCCCGAGCCGTAGATCGAGGCGACGGCATGATCGAGCCCGATCCGGTTGCGTTCGTTGTAGTACCAGTCGCGCGCCAGCATGGCTCACATCCCTTCCGATCCCCGCCCGATCGCCGCAATGCCGGTCCTGGCGACTTCCACCAGGCCGAGCGGACGCATCAGATCGATGAATTGCGTGATCTTGTCGGTATTGCCTGTGATCTCGAACACGAAGCTTTCCGTCGTGGCGTCGATCACCCGGGCGCGGAACGCATCCGCCAGCCGCAGCGCCTCGACCCGCGGCTCGCCGGTGCCGCGCACCTTGACCATCGCGAGTTCGCGCTCGATCGCGCGCTTGGTCAGCGTCATGTCGACGACGCGGTAGACCGGGATCATGCGGTCGAGCTGGTGCTTGATCTGCTGGATCACCATCGGCGTGCCGGTGGTGACGATGGTGATGCGCGAGAGGTGCTTCTGGCTCTCGGTCTCGGAGACGGTGAGGCTCTCGATGTTGTAGCCGCGGCCCGAGAACAGGCCGATGACGCGCGCGAGCACGCCCGGCTCGTTCTGCACCAGCACCGCCAGCGTGTGCGTCTCGTTCGGATCGTGACGGTCTTCGAGGAAATAGGCTGACGCTGGCTGGTTCATTGGTGTCCCCGTGATAGTTCAACCGTCATGGCCGGGCATAGCAGTCTGCCTTGCGCAGACTGCGTAAACTTGTCTGCGCTCCCGGCCCTCCACGTCGAGCGTCGAGCGCGCGGTTCGTGGATGCCCGGGCCTTCGCCGCGCCGAAGCGGCTTCGGCCGCGCAGGCGGGTCAAGCCCGGGCATGACAGCGGTGTTTGTGGCGAGTTGCGAGCTCCTCATGCGGCCCCCGCTTCGGCATGCGTGGCCGCCGGCAGCACCCAGCGCCTGAACAGGTCGAGATCGATGTTGCCGCCCGTGAGCACCAGGCCGACGCGCTTGCCGGCGAGCCTGCCCTTTTCCTGCAAGGCCGCCGCAAGCGGTGCCGCGCCGGCACCTTCGGCGAGATTGTGGGTGTCGGTCCAGAGAATGCGCACGGCCTCGGCGATCTCGGCGTCGCTGACCTGCACGATGCGCGAGGCGCCTTTCAGGATGATGGCGAGCGCATCGGCATCCGGGCTGCGCGTCGCGAGACCATCGGCGTGGGTGTCGGCACTGTTGGTCGTCACCACCGTCCGCGCGGCGAACGACAGCGCGTAGGACGGCGCCTCGGTCGACTGCACGCCGACGATCTCGGTCTTCAAGCCCAAGAGATCGCGCGCCAGGATGCAGCCGCAGATGCCGGAGCCCTGCCCGATCGAGACGTAGAGCACATCGAGGTCGGGCGCCGTGCGGAACAGCTCCAGCGCGTAGGTCGCGACGCCGCGCACGAGATCGCGATGGAACGACGGCACCATGTGCAGGCCGTCGCGCGCCGCATGGCGGCCGGCCTCCTCGCGCGCCTCTTGGAAGTCGCTGCCGTGCTCGATCAGCTCGGCGCCGAACGCCGCCATCGCGCGGTTCTTCTCGGCCGAGTTGCCACGCGGCACGTAGATCGTCACCGGCAGGCCGTTGCGACGGCCGGCAAACGCGACGCTCTGCCCATGATTGCCGCGCGTCGCGGTGATCAGGCCGCGGACGTCCGGCCGCGTGCGCTTGAGGTTGTCGACATAGACCAGCCCGCCGCGCACCTTGAAGGCGCCGACCGGCGTGTGGTTCTCGTGCTTCACGACGACCCCGGTCCCCAGCCGCGCCGCCAGCAACGGCCACGCATGCGCCGGCGTCGCCGGCACCGCGGCGCCGACGATGGCATGGGCGGCTTCGAGCTCAGCGAGGGTGAACATGAGAACTCCCTGACGCATGGGCACAATGCGGCCGCGCAAGCAGATGAGCTCCCTCGCCCCGCTTGCAGGGAGAGGGAGATTCTCCGCGAGGCCGACTGCGTGGAGAGGCCCCCTCACCCGACGCTGCGCGTCGACCTCTCCCCGCAAGCGGGGAGAGGTTAAGAGAGAGACTGCCGGACGCGCGTGCCATCACCGCACCATCAAACCTATCAGACTCACACCAGCGCCTTGCCGCCCGCGAACGCGGCGGCCGGATCGCTCGCCTCCGCCGGCAGGATCATCTCGTTATGCGCCTTGCCCGACGGAATCATCGGGAAGCAGTTTTCGAGCGCCGCGACGCGGCAGTCGAACAGCACCGGCTTCTTGACCGAGATCATCTCCTTGATCGCGCCGTCGAGATCGCCGGGCTTGCTCACCTGCAATCCGACGCCGCCATAGGCCTCGGCGAGCTTGACGAAATCCGGCAGCGCCTCCGAGTAGGAGTGCGACAGGCGGTTGCCGTGCAGCAGCTGCTGCCACTGCCGCACCATGCCCATGTACTGGTTGTTGAGGATGAAGATCTTGACCGGCAGCTCGTACTGCACGGCCGTCGACATCTCCTGCATCGTCATCTGCACCGAGGCGTCGCCGCCGATGTCGATGACGAGGCTGTCGGGATGGGCGACCTGGACGCCGATCGCGGCCGGCAGGCCGTAGCCCATGGTGCCGAGACCGCCCGAGGTCATCCAGCGGTGCGGTTCCTCGAAGCCGTAGAACTGCGCCGCCCACATCTGGTGCTGGCCGACCTCGGTCGTGATGTAGGTGTCGCGGCCGCGCGTCAGCTCGAACAGCCGCTGGATCGCGTATTGCGGCATGATGACGTCGCGGTTCGGCCGGTAGGCCAGCGAGTTGCGCGCGCGCCAGACGGCGATCTCCTGCCACCACGACTTGATGTCGGGCTTCTTCGCCTCGGCCCTGAACACCTGCAGGATGTCGGCGAGCACGTCGCCGCAATCGCCGATGATCGGCACGTCGACGCGGATGTTCTTGTTGATCGAGGACGGATCGATGTCGATGTGGATCTTCTTCGAGCCGGGCGAGAACGCATCGGTGCGCCCGGTGATGCGGTCATCGAAGCGCGCGCCGACGCACAGCATGACGTCGCAATCATGCATCGCCATGTTGGCCTCGTAGGTGCCGTGCATGCCGAGCATGCCGAGCCAATTGGTGCCCGACGCCGGATAGGCGCCCAATCCCATCAGCGTCGAGGTGATCGGGAAGCCCGTGACCTCGACCAGCTCGCGCAACAGCCGCGAGGCCTCCGGCCCCGAATTGATGACGCCGCCCCCGGAATAGATCACCGGCCGCTTGGCGCCCGCCAGCAGCGCCACGGCTTTGCGGATCTGCATCGCGTCGCCCTTCACGCGCGGCGAGTAGGAGATGTGGACGTCGGACTTGCGCGGCGGATGATAGGTGCCGGTGGCGAACTGCACATCCTTCGGCACGTCGACGACGACCGGTCCCGGACGGCCCGTGGTCGCGACATAGAACGCCTCGTGCAGCACCTTGGCGAGATCGTTGACGTTGCGGACCAGCCAGTTGTGCTTGGTGCAGGGCCGGGTGATGCCGACGGTGTCGCACTCCTGGAACGCGTCGTTGCCGATCAGATGCGTCGGCACCTGGCCGGTGATGCAGACCAGCGGGATCGAATCCATCAGCGCGTCCGCCAGCGGCGTCACCATGTTGGTGGCGCCGGGGCCCGAGGTCACCAGCACGACGCCCGGCCTGCCGGTCGAGCGCGCATAGCCTTCGGCGGCGTGGCCAGCGCCCTGCTCGTGGCGGACCAGGATGTGCTCGACCTCGCTCTGCTGGAAGATCTCGTCATAGATCGGAAGCACCGCGCCGCCAGGATAGCCGAAGAGGTGCTGCACGCCGTGGTCGATGAGCGCGCGCACGATCATCGCGGCGCCGGTCATCTGGTTCGGATCGTGGCTCTTGTCGGTCATGGTGGGCTCCGGATCGCTTCTGTCAGCGGCTGGTCGGTCTTGGTCAGTCGGTTTTGGTCAGTCGGTTTTGGTCACTTGGGTCAGGGTCATTTCGGTCGGATCGCTGGCTTCCAGGCAATAAAAAAGGGCCCTGGAAGGCCCTGCGCACCGCTCGGAATTTGGATGGCCGCTAGCCATCCCCGGCGGTGCGCCTGGGTACGACGGCGATAAGGAGGATGGAAATAAAGTTGCGCATGATGCCGAGCGAGCTTCCCAAAGGTTGCGCGAAACATAGCCGGCGATGCCCCAATGTCAAGGCAAAGCCGGCCCGTCAGCGCGATTTTGCGATGTTAACGCGGAATTTTCCGTTCGGCGAGCGGTAATTTGGCGGTTGGCCTCCGAAACGAGGCAATAGGCTGGATGAGAGTACGGGCTCCATCTCCAAACGAGGTCGTCATTCCGGGGCGCCCGGAGGGCGAGCCCGGAATCCATACTCACGATCGTGGTTATGGATTCCGGGCCCATCGCTTCGCGATGTCCCGGAATGACGATGCGGCTAGAGTTTGACGACCCATCCCTTTGCCGCCTCCGGGCTCATCCACTCGAACTCCGGCAGTTGGTGTCGAAACCAGGTGAACTGCCGCTTGGCATAATGGCGGGTGTCGGCCTTGCCGATGGCGGCCGCCTCCTCCCGCGTGATCTCCCCTCTGATATAGCGGATCAGCGCCGGCACGCCGTGGGCCTTCATCGCCGGCAGCAGCGGATCGAGGCCGCGCGCGGCCAGCCGCTCGACCTCCTGCACCGCGCCGCGCTCCAGCATCAGATCGAACCGTGCATCGATCCGCGCATACAGCGCCTCGCGCTCCGGAGCGATGAACAGCGCCCGATAGCTGCCCTCCGGCAGCAGCGGCGGAGTGGCCTCGGCATGCCAGTCGGCCAATGGCCGACCCGTCGCCTCGATCACCTCCAGCGCCCGGGCCACGCGGGCGCGGTCGCGGACGTTCAGCCGCGCGGCCGCCGCCGGATCGCGTCGCGCCAGCTCGGCATGCAAGGCCTCGACGCCGTCGCGATCGAGCCTGAGACGCGCCGCGTCGCGCACCTCATCCGGCACGGGCGGCACCGCGGACAGCCCTGATGTCAGCGCCTTGAAATACAGGCCAGTGCCACCGATAAAGATCGGCAGCCGCCCGGCCCGTTGCACCTCGCCCAGGATCTCCGCGGCATCCCGGACATAATGGCCGGCCGAGTAGTTCACGCTGGCATCGACATGGCCGTAGAGCCGGTGCGGCACGGTGGCCTCTTCGTCGCAGGTCGGCCTTGCCGTCAGCACCCTCAGATCGCGGTAGACCTGCATGGAATCGGTGTTGATGACGACCCCGCCCGCTTTTTGCGCAAGTTCCATCGCCAGCGCCGACTTGCCGCTGGCGGTCGGCCCTGCGATAAGCACCGCTTTGTTGATCCCTGGCAAAGTCACCTGATGTCTCTCGTCGCCACCTTCATCTGCAATCCCGCCGATCCCGCGCTTGATACCACGATCGTGGAGGCCTTCCTGGCCGTTCTGCCCTCGCCGGGCACGCCGCGCTGGCTGTTCGACGAGGTCGCGATCGACATCCCCTTCGCCCACGACGGCGAGGTCCACAAGCTCGAGGCGCGTCTGCGCGACCTGCGCGGCGACATGCCGATCGACATCGTCGTGCAGGCGGAAGCCGTCAGGCGCAAGAAGCTTTTCCTCGCCGACATGGACAGCACCATGATCGGGCAGGAATGCATCGACGAACTCGCCGATTTCGCCGGGCTGAAGCCGCGCGTCGCCGCCATCACCGAGCGCGCCATGCGCGGCGAGATCGCGTTCGAGCCGGCGTTGCGCGAACGCGTCGCATTGCTGAAGGACCTGCCGGTGAGCGTCGTCGACGAAGTCCTGACCAAGCGCATCAAGCTGACGCCGGGCGGCCGTCATCTGGTGATGACCATGCGCGCCAACGGCGCCTATACCTGCCTGATCTCCGGCGGCTTCACGCTGTTCACCAGCGCCATCGCGGCCAAGATCGGCTTCCAGGAGAACCGCGCCAACGAGCTCATCATCGATGGCGGCAAGCTCACGGGCGAGGTGCGCGAGCCGATCATCGGCCGCGACGCCAAGCTCGCCACCCTGATCGAGCTGCGCGAGGCGTTCGATCTCGACGAGATCGACACCCTGGCGGTCGGCGACGGCGCCAACGACCTCGGCATGATCGAGGCGGCCGGTCTCGGCGTCGCCTATCACGCCAAGCCTGCGGTCTCGGCCGCAGCCTCGGCCCGCATCGACCACGGCGACCTCACCGCTCTGCTCTATGCCCAGGGCTACACGCGCGATCAGTTCGTCGACTGACGAGACTGCGGCCGCGCGGCAGGCCAATAGCCGCGCGAGCCTTTGCGCAATACAGCGCCCTCCCCTGGTTGTGAGAGAGGACGCGTTCATGGGCAGCCGCGATCCCGTCATTGCGAGGGCAGCGGTTTTGCGAACGCTCGAAGATCGCAATCGCATTGCTCCTGTGCGAATCGCCGCCCAAGCAAAGCCGTTACCAAAGCCCTGCCTTCATCGGCTCTCGATCAGCGCATCATCAGGATTTTGTTTCAATCCAGCGCACTCGCACGCAACTCCATTCCAATCTCATTTCAGATCGCAAATCAGATCATTCGCCTTCCGCATCAAGGCGGGACGCGAACTGCCATTTTAACCGCATCACCAATCCATGAATTGTCAAATCATGCTGCAGCGCATATAAAGCTGACAACGCTAGGGAGTGTCCAAGGAAGCGAAAGCGATTGCAGGCCATGCAATCGATCATCGTCACAGAAGGACCTCCCGATGACCATCAAGCACATCATTCCCGGCTCTCTTCTTGCCCTCGCGCTGCTGAGCGGCGCCGCCGTTGCCGGCGAGCTGCCGAGCTACGAAGTCGGCGCGCTGCCGGCCACCCCGCACCAACTCTCCGTCGTCGGTGCATCCGCCGCGCAGCAGACCATTGCGGTGAATGCCGACAGCGCCGCCTCGCCGCACCAGCTCGCCGTGCTCACCCAGCACCACCGCAGCGCTGCGCTCGTCGCTCCGATCACCGTGGGCAGCGTCCGCAACTAGGCAACGCGGGCAACCCATCGTCGGATAGGTAGCGCGCGTCTCGCCGAGCGAGGCCGCGCTCCCTGTTCGAGATAACGCGTGGCGTCGCGCGTGGTAAAGATCCCGGACATCCGCGCCGGGCAGCCCAGACGCCCAGCCCGCTGCACCTATTGGGTCTTCGACGCCAACGCTCTCCGCCTCCGTACCCGGCGCGGCGGCCGCGTCGTCGAGCCCAGCCGCACAGTCACATTCCGGCCGCCGGCGGCAAGACCATCCTGCGCGTGAATTGACCCGACGCCAGCCGGCTCGCCCGATTTCCCAACCGGGATCTCGCAGGGCGTCGCCGCGCGGGCCACGCATCACCAGCCATTATCAGCCTGACGCCACGCGCCGCGCCGATGGCCGGTCAAATCGCACATCCGCAATCATTATATGCGCTATTGCGCAAATACGAAAATACGAATATATTGCCGCCATGTCCGATCCCGTCCCGCTGCTCGCCGCTCTGGCCGAGCCGACTCGTCTCGCCGCCCTGCGCATCCTTTGGGACGGCGGCGAGCACTGCGTCTGCGAGCTCATGCGGCAGCTCCGAGCCAGCGCATCGCGCATGAGCCGGCACATGTCCGCCCTCAAGGCCGCCGGTCTCGTCATCGACCGGCGTGACGCCCAGTGGGTCCGGTATCGGCTGAGCCCTGACCTGACGCCCGATCGCCGCGCCATCCTCGACGCCGTCATGGCGGCCATGCCTGAGCCGAACAGGAGTGCAGCATGAAAACCGAAGCTTCGACCTATCCTGACGGGTCGGCATCGGCTGTGATCTGGATCATCGCGACGGCAGCTGCGATCGCATTGTGGTTCGCGGTCTACTGGCAGCTGGAAGCGTTCTCGGCATGGCTGGTATCGTCGCTGCCGGTGTCCCGCGACAGCCATCTGGAAGAAGCCGCGCGGTTCTTCGTGTTCGACGCGCCCAAGGTCCTGATGCTGATGACGCTGGTCGTGTTCGGCATGGGCGTCGTGCGCAGCTTTTTTTCAGCCGAGCGAACTCGCGCATTGCTCGCCGGCAAGCGCGAGGGCCTCGGCAATGTCGCGGCTGCGATCCTCGGCGTATTCACTCCCTTCTGCTCGTGCTCGGCGGTGCCGCTCTTCGTCGGCTTCGTCTCGGCTGGCGTCCCACTCGGCGTGACCTTCTCGTTCCTGATCGCGGCGCCAATGGTGAACGAGGTCGCGCTCGGCCTGCTGTTCGCGCTGGTCGGCTGGAGGATCGCCGCGATCTATCTGGCCTTCGGCCTGGCGGTCGCGATCGTGGCGGGATGGATCATCGGACGCCTGCATCTCGAAGGCTGGCTCGAGGCATGGGTTCGCAACGTGCGCGCGGGACAGGCGGATCTGCAGCCGGATTCGCCGACCGCCGCCGATCGGATCCGGGCCGGGATCGATGCGGTGCGCGACATCGTCGGCCGCGTCTGGGCATGGATCATCATTGGCATCGCGGCGGGCGCATTCATTCACGGCTATGTCCCGAACGACCTGCTCGCCTCGATCATGGGCAAGGACCAATGGTGGTCCGTGCCGGCCGTGGTGCTGATCGGCGTGCCGATGTACGCCAACGCTGCGGGCATCATTCCGGTCGTCGAGGCGCTGCTCGGCAAGGGTGCGGCGCTGGGAACGGTGCTCGCCTTCATGATGAGCGTCATCGCGCTTTCGTTTCCCGAGATGCTCATTCTGCGCAAGGTGCTGACGCTCCGGCTGATCGCTGTCTTCGCGGGCGTCGTCGCCGCCGGCATCGTCGCCGTCGGCTATCTCTTCAACGCCCTGTTCTGATGAAAGGACAAGCCCCATGAAGAACGTCAAGATTCTCGGCTCCGGCTGCAAGCGCTGTGTTCAGACCGCAGCAATGGCCTCCTCTGAAGCAAGCAAGCTCGGCATCGAGATCGAGCTGGAAAAGATCACGGACTTCGCCGACATCGCCCGGTTCGGCATCGCCTCGACGCCGGGCGTGGTGATCGACGGCAAAGTCGTCCATGCGGGCGGGCTGCCGAAGGCCGAGGACATGGCGAAATGGCTGTCGGCGTGATGGCGTTGCGTCCGCTGCTCGCAGCGGTCCTCCTGCTCGGCCCGGCTGTCGTGGCGCGCGCCGACGAACCGACGTGGACGCGGCGCATCATCGCGCCGGACACGGCGCTCAAAGCGGCACAGGCGGCGCTCGCGGAGTGCCGCAAACGCGGCTGGCAGGCTGCCGTGACCGTGAGCGATCCGTCGGGGCTCGCGCTGGTCACCCTGCGCGACCGTTTCGCCGGCTGGCATACCCTTGAGGCCGCGACGGGCAAGGCGAGGACGGCCGCGAGCTGGCGCGAGGCGACGAGCACGCTCGCAGCCCGGCTGGCACGACCGGACGCCGCGGAGCGGGCCATCGTCAACGTTCCCGGCGTTGTCATGGTCGGCGGCGGCATGCCAATAGAGGCCGCTGGCCAGCAGGTCGGAGCGATCGGCGTATCCGGCGCGCCCGGAGGCGACAACGACGACATCTGCGCGAAGGCCGGCATCGAAGCCGTCGCTGCGGACATCGCGTTCTGAGCGCTTGTACCGGCGTATCGCGAACGAGGACGGCCAACGCCGATCATTTTGCCGGAGGATACCGCGTTGTCTGACACGATGCCTCAATTGGACGAAACCTCATTCCGTGCCATCGACCGCGCGAAGCTGCTGGAGCCTGCGCTCTCCTCCCACCCTCCGCGAATCCTGCTGCTCTACGGATCGCTCCGGCAACGCTCGTTCAGCCGGCTGCTGACCGAGGAAGCGGCGCGCATTCTCGTGCGCTTCGGCGCGGAGACTCGGACTTTCGATCCGCGCGGCTTGCCGCTGGTCGACGACGCCGAGCCGGACCATCCGAAGGTCCGCGAGCTGCGCGATCTCGTGACCTGGTGCGAAGGCATGGTGTGGTGCTCGCCGGAGCGGCACGGCGCGATGACCGGTGTGATCAAGACCCAGATCGACTGGATCCCGCTGTCGCTCGGCGCCGTCCGGCCGACGCAGGGCAAGACGCTGGCGGTGATGCAGGTTTCTGGCGGCTCGCAGTCGTTCAACGCGGTCAATCAGCTTCGGGTGCTCGGCCGCTGGATGCGCCTGATCACCATTCCGAACCAGTCCTCGGTGCCCAAGGCCTTCGCGGAGTTCGACGACGCGGACCGCATGAAGCCGTCCCCCTATTACGATCGCCTCGTCGACGTGATGGAAGAGCTGGTCAAGTTCACGCTGCTGACGCGCGACCGCGCCGACTATCTGGTCGACCGCTATTCCGAGCGCAAGGAGAATGCCGAGGCGCTGTCGCAGCGGGTCAATCAGCGGTCGCTCTGAGCCGGCGCTCCCGGGAGTTCGCGGATGGCGGCCACCAACTTCTGATAAAAATAATTACCTTGCGTATTTACGGAATTCATGATTGTATCCGCGCATCCCGCCTCACTGCGGAGGGGCGTTGCGCGCGATCGTCACGACACGCGAGGCGGGGAGCGATGGCCGCGAGAGATCGCAGCGTCTTCTCACGAGGGCGCGGACGAACGATCGCTTGCGGACGTGAAGTCGCAGCGTCCTGACACCCCGATGCTGGTGTCACGTTCGCGACGGCGCTGAAGCGCCGCGCGGACAATGGTGGCCAACAAGCCCGGCGCACCAGGGAGACTGCGTATAAGCGTGAAGACCGTCGCGCAGGGAATGCCGGTTGAATCGGCTTTGCCTGTGGTACCTGCCGCCTGCATTTTTTTTCGCAGGCGGGCCATGGGTGAGGCCTTCACCCGGCATTCCCTGCGCCCTCTGCATTCTCGCGAGGGACGAACTGATCGCAGGCCTCGGGCGCGATGCGCCGCGAGACTGCAAAGCTATGTCGATCGCTGTTTGAGCCGTGAATTCGCCTTGCGAACCGTCGTCGTCCCGGACAAGCCACGGCGCGCGCCAGCGCGTCGGGGCGCCGATCCGGGATCCATACGCCGCGGCCGTCGTGACGAGCAAACAGCCAATGATCAGCCCGCCCCAAACTGCTCCCTGGGGGCTATGGTCCCGGCTCGAGGCCGGGACGACAGCGGAGTGTGGAGCTGCCGCAGGGTGGGCAAAGCAGCGCCCGCAGGCGCAGCGTGCCCACCACCGTGCCGCGAGCTCGGAGCCGGATGGGTGGGCGCGGCGCGGGAGAGAGCGCCTTAGCAGGCGCACCTCACGGCGCGCCTTTGCCCACCCTACTGCATCGTGCCCTACTGCAGGCTCAACGCCACGAAGCGCAGCTCGCCGTCGGCGTTGGAGACGAGCAGCAGCACCGACTTCTTGCCGTCCTTCTTGAGCTGGTCGACGCGCTTCTTGATATCGGCGCCCGAGGTCACCGCCTCCTGGGCGACCTCGACGATGACGTCGCCGGCCGACAGCCGCTTCTCGGCGGCGTCGGAGGCCTGGTCAACACCGGTGACGACGACGCCCTTGACGCTGTCCTTGATCTTGTAGCGGGCGCGCAGGTCCTTCGACAACGCGGCGAGATCGAGCCCGAGCGCCTTCTGGGTCACCGGCTTCTCGGCCGGCTCGTCCTTCTTGATCGCCGCCTGCTGCACCTTCTCGGTGTCCTCGAGCCGGCCGAGCTTGACCTTGAGCGTCTGCTCCTGGCCCTTGCGGATGACGATGACGTCGACCTCCTTGCCGACGGCGGTGTCGGCGACGATGCGCGACAGGTCCTTCGGCTCCTTGATGTCATGGCCGTCGAACTTGACGACGACGTCGCCCGGCTCGATGCCGGCCGGCTTGGCCGGTCCCTTGTCGTCGACGCCGGCGACCAGCGCGCCGCGCGCCGGCTTGATGTTGAGGCTCTCCGCGATCTCGTCGGTGACGCCCTGGATGCGCACGCCGAGCCAGCCGCGGCGCAGCTCGCCGAACTGGCGCAACTGGTCGACGACGCCGGCCACGGTCTTCGAGGGCACCGCGAAGCCGATGCCGATCGAGCCGCCCGACGGCGAGATGATCAGCGTGTTGACGCCGATGACCTCGCCCTCGAGGTTGAACAGCGGGCCGCCGGAATTACCGCGGTTGATGGCGGCGTCGGTCTGGATGTAGCTGTCATAGGGCCCCGACGAGATGTCGCGGTTCTTGGCCGAGACGATGCCGGCGGTGACGGTGCCGCCGAGACTGAACGGGTTGCCGATCGCGACCACCCAGTCGCCCAGCCGCAGCTTGTCGGAGTCGCCGAACTTGACCACCGTCAGCGGCCGCGGCGGCTTGAACTTGAGCACCGCAAGGTCGGTCTTCTTGTCGACGCCGACCAGCTCGGCCTTGATCTTGGTGCCGTCGTTGAGGATCACGTTGATCTCATCGGCATCGGCAATGACGTGGTTGTTGGTGACGACAACGCCCGAGTCGTCGACGATGAAGCCCGAGCCCAGCGAGTTGGTGCGGCGCGGCGAGTTGTCGGCACCGCCCCGGCCGCCCGGACCGCCGCGGCGGTTCTTGAAGAAATCGTCGAAGAACTCCTCGAACGGCGAGCCGGGCGGCACCTGCGGATTGGCGTTCCGCCCCTCGGACGAGCCGCCCTTGGGCTCGACAGTTTGCGAGGTCGAGATGTTGACGACGGCGTCGATCACCTTTTCGGCGACATCGGCGATCCCCTCCGGCCCCCGCGCCGAGGCCGGGGCCGGCGCGAGCGCCCAGCCCGCGGCAAGGACCGCCGCGGTCAGGATCGGGCGCAGTCGACGGCTGAAAGCAAGGGTTGCGGTCATCGGGCGGATCTCCAGAAAAGTCGGCAAATTCAACTGTTACAGTGCGCCGGAACCGGCGGGGGACGCAAGCACGCCGGATCGGACCGCAGATTCATCATTGAGGGCGACCTAATACGGCAAAATGGCGCAGCCATCGCCTCACAATGGCGTTGGCCGGGCAGCAGACCGTCATTGCAGCGGTCGCGCCTCGTTCCTGTGCGACGGGGCACGCAAACGCACGACAATCCACCGCTCAGATCGGCCGCCGGATCACCCAGATCAGGACCAGGCCGGCCACCGCCGAGCCGATGCCGACTGCGCGCAGCACGTTGTCGGGCGTGGTCATCGCGGTCTTCATGGCCCGCCGCATCCACTCCGGACTGGCCGCGAACAACAGGCCTTCGAGCACGAACAGGATACCTAATCCGATGAGGAAATCGGAAAACGCAATGGACCTCATCGGACCCGGACCTCCCGTTCGATCTTCTTGATATGTAACGGGGCGAAGCAACGGCTTCGCCCCCTCCATGTCAACTCTTATTCGCCCCGATCAACGGCCCCGGCATCGAGGCAGGCGCCATCAGGGCTTGGGCGCCGGCACCGCGACGGCCGCCGTCGAGCTGGCGGTGGACGGCGTCTCCCCCGCCGGCTTCCCCGAGGGGTTGGCGAAGTAGCGGAAGAACTCCGAATCGGGCCGCAGCAGGAAGCGGGTGTCGCCGGATTTCAGACCGTTCTCATACGCCGCCATCGAGCGGTAGAAAGCGAAGAAGTCGCGGTCCTTGCTGTAGGCCTCGGCGAACAGCCGGTTGCGTTCGGCATCGCCGGCGCCGCGGGTCTGCTCCGCCTGCGAGTTGGCCTCGGCGACGATCACGGTGGCCTCGCGATCGGCCTTGGACCTGATCTCCTGGGCCTTCTGGCCGCCGAGCGCCCGGAACTCCTCGGCCTCGCGCTGCCGCTCGGTCTTCATCCGGTTGTAAACCGCCTGGCTGTTGGCCTCCGGCAGGTCGGCGCGACGGATTCGGACGTCCACCACCTGGATGCCATAGGCGTCGGCCTCCTTGTCGAGCTGATCGCGGATCTTGCGCATCAGCGCCTCGCGCTCGTCGCGCACGACTTGCGTGAAGGTGACCTCGCCGAGCACGCGGCGCAGCGCGGCGTTCAGCAGCGTGCCGAGCTGGACGTTGGCGGTCTGGATCGAACCGACGCTCTGGTAGAACTGCAGCGCGTTCTTGATCTTGTAGCGCGCGAAGGCGTCGACCACGAGTCGCTTCTGGTCGAACGCGATCACCTCCTGCGAGGGGTTCTCGAGGTCGAGGATGCGCTTGTCGATCGAGATCACGTTGTCGATGAACGGTGCCTTGAAGTTCAGACCGGGCTCCGTGACGACGTCGACCGGCTTGCCGAACCGCACCACCAGCGCCTGCTCGGTCTGGTTCACGGTGAACAGCGAGCTGTAGCCGATGACGACGAGCACGAGCACGGCGACGAGCGCGACGATGCCTGCAACGGGGGACCTCATCGGACGCCTCCCTGCTGAGCGGCCGGCGCCGGACGGCGCGGCAAGAGATCGCCGAGCGGCAGCAGCGGCACGGGGCCGCCGGTGGCGCCGCTGTCGAGCACGAGCTTCTCCGAGCCACCGAGCACGCGCTCCATGGTCTCGAGATAGATCCGTTCGCGGGTCACGTCGGGCGCCTTCTTGTACTCGTCATAGACCTTGAGGAAGCGCGCGCTCTGGCCCTTGGCCTCGGCGATCGCCTGCTCCTTGTAGCCCTCGGCGACCTGCAGGATCTGCGCGGCACGACCGCGCGCATCCGGCACCACCTTGTTGGCGTAGGTCTGGGCTTCGTTCTGGAGACGCTCGAGGTCGGCACGCGCCGCCTGGACGTCGCGGAATGCCTCGATCACCTGGGCCGGCGGATCGACCTTCTGCATCTGCACCTGGGTGATCTGGATTCCGGAGCCGTAATTGTCGAGCGTCTTCTGCATCAGTTCCTGCACGTTCTGCTCGATCACGGTGCGGGCACCGGTGAGGATCGGCTGGATGTTGGAGCGGCCGATCACCTCGCGCATCGCGCTCTCGGCCACCGCCTTCACGGTGCCCTCGGGGTTCTGGATGTTGAACAGGAAGTCGGCCGCGCCCTTCGGCTTGATGCGCCAGAGCACGGTGACGTCGACGTCGACGATGTTCTCGTCGCCGGTCAGCATCAGGCTTTCCTCGGGGACATCGCGACCGCCGCGGCCGCGCCGGCCGGGATCGTCATTGGCGGTGATGCCGATCGAGATCGAGTTGACGCGCAGCGCCTTGGGCAGCAGCACGGTCTCGATCGGGTAAGGCAGGTGATAGCGCAGGCCCGGCTGCTCATCACGGACATATTTGCCGAAGCGCAGCACGACGCCGAGCTCCTCGGACTGCACGCGGTAGATGCCGGAGGCGAGCCAGATGATGATGGCGCCGAGCACGATCAGGAGCACGCCCGCAGTGCCGAAACCGCCGCCCGGCACGAACTGCTGCAGCCGGTCCTGGCCGCGCCGCAGAAGATCTTCCAGGTCGGGCGGCCTTGGACCGACCGGTTGCGGTCCCGAGCCCCAGGGCCCCTTCGGACCCTGACCCCACGGGCCTCCGCCCTGATTCTTCCACGCCATCGATCGATCTCCTCCGAGAGGCTGAGTGTACACCAACGCCGGCCCCGACGGTCGCCGGGTTATAAGGGACGGCCCCGCCCCTTACAACGTAGCGCTCCAGCTAAGCCCGAACCGGGTTTTGTCAATGTAAACAGGGTCGGAAGCGCCGGTTTGCCGCGGCCTCAGCTCCGCCACGCCGTCAAACTGCGCGACTTCATCATTAACGGATGGTCTTGAGGGGGCCGACGCGTCGATCCGACCGGCGAAACGCTCACCGCCGCCGGCGATAGGTGACGTAGGAGAATTCGGCCTGATCGTCGGGCCCCGAGGCATGGCGCTCCCGCGCCACCTCTTCCCATTGGGCCGGGTCGATCGCCGGAAACACGGTATCGCCAGGCGGGCTCGCATGCACCTCGGTGATCTCCAGCCGGTCGGCGACCGGCATCGTCGCAGCAAAGAGCTCGGTGCCTCCGATGACCGCGATCTCCGCGGCTGAACGCCGCAGCGCATCACCACGCGCGATGCCGAGCGCTTCATCGACGGTATGGGTCACGATCGCGCCCGGCGCGCGAAACTCGGCATCGCGGGTGACGACGATGTTGGTGCGGCCCGGCAGCGGCCGGCGCGGAAACGAGACGAAGGTCTTGCGGCCCATCACGATCGGGCGGCCCATGGTCATCGCCTTGAAGCGCTGCATGTCGCTCTTCTGCCGCCACGGGATCGCACCGGCGGCGCCGATGATGCCGTTGTCGGCGACCGCGACGATCAGCACGATCTCGATCACGGCGCCCTCTCCGCCAGTTGAGCCAGAGCTTCGCCGGTCACCTTGCATAGCGTCCACTCGTCCATGAGCTCGGCGCCGAGCGATTTGTAGAAAGTGATGGAAGGAGCATTCCAGTCGAGCACCGACCATTGCAGCCGCGCCCAGCCCTTTTCGACGCAGGTCCGCGCGAGGTGACCGAGCAAGGCCTGGCCGATGCCATTGCGGCGAAACGCCGGCCGCACGAACAGGTCTTCGATATAGATCCCTGGCTTGCCGGCAAACGTGGAGAAATTGACGAACCAGACCGCGAAGCCCGCCACCGCGCCGTTCCATTCGGCGAGATCGCAGAACAGCGTCGGGTGCTCACAGAACAGCGCGCCGGCGATGCCGGCCTCGCTCGCGCCGACCTCGTGCGATAGCTTCTCGTAGTCGGCGAGCTCCCGGATCAGCGCGAATACGCTTCCGATGTCGTCAGGCCGGGCGCTACGGATCGAAACCGGCATGCGTCAGACCGCGACCTCGGCCTTGATATGCGGATGCGGATCGTAGCCGGCGAGCGCGAAGTCCTCGTAGCGGAAGCCGAAGATGTCCTTGACGTCCGGATTGAGCGTCATGGTCGGCAGCGGACGGGGCGCGCGCGTGAGCTGCAGGCGCGCCTGCTCGATATGGTTGGAATAGAGATGCACGTCGCCGAAGGAGTGCACGAATTCGCCGGGCTTCAATCCCGTCACCTGCGCCGCCATCATCGTCAGCAGCGCATAGGATGCGATGTTGAAGGGCACGCCGAGGAAGACGTCGGCCGAGCGCTGGTAGAGCTGGCACGACAATCTGCCGTTCACGACATAGAACTGGAACAGGCAGTGGCACGGCGGCAGCGCCATCTTCTCGACGTCGGCCGGGTTCCAGGCCGTCACGATCAGCCGGCGCGAATCCGGATTGCGCCTGATCATGTCGATCACGTTCGTGATCTGGTCGATATGACCGCCGTCCGGCGTCGGCCACGAGCGCCACTGATAGCCGTAGACGGGGCCGAGATCGCCATTGGCGTCGGCCCACTCGTCCCAGATGGTGACGCCGTTGTCGTGCAGATATTTGATGTTGGTGTCGCCCTTCAGGAACCACAGCAGTTCGTGCACGATCGCCTTGAGCGGCAGCCGCTTGGTGGTCACCAGCGGAAAGCCGGCCGCAAGGTTGAAGCGCATCTGGTGGCCGAACACCGACAGCGTGCCGGTGCCGGTGCGGTCGTGCTTCTCGGCGCCGTCGGACAGGATGCGTTCGAGCAGGTCGTGATACTGGTGCATGGTGCGCGCTGGCGGCCTTTCGCAGAAGGCGGCGAATTTAACGACAGGGATCGCCCGGCCCTAGCCTCGACTCGGCCCGGCCGCTAATTATACCCTGAAAAATGTCGGCCACCGCTGCAAACGACAAGGGCGGAACCGCACGTTCCGCCCCCCCTCCCGATCCATGGCCGTTCCGTACCCAGCTCGCGTGCTTGAGGACCGCGGACCATTTGACGATCTCGCCCTTCACCAGCGTCCCGAGCGCCTCCGGCGTCCGGTCCGCCGACGCAGGTCAGCCTTCGCTCTCCACGAAGACCTCGTCGCGCTTGCGGCGCAACGTCGGCAGCACCGCCAGCACCAACAGCCCCGCCGCGATCGCGAGCAGCACGGCCGACAGCGGCCGCGTCAGGAACACCGACCAGTCGCCGCGCGAGATCAGCAGCGCCCGGCGCAGGTTCTCCTCCATCAACGGGCCCAGCACCATGCCGAGCAACAGCGGCGCCGGCTCGAAATCATGCTTGATCAGCCAGTAGCCGACGAGGCCGAACGCGCCCGCCAGGACGACGTCGACCGGCGCGTTGTTGACCGAATAGATGCCGATCGCGCAGAAGATCACGATCGACGGGAACATCAGCCGGTATGGCACGCGCAAGAGCCGCACCCAGATGCCGACCAGCGGCAGGTTGATGATGATCAGCATGAGATTACCGATCCACATCGAGGCGATCATGCCCCAGACCAGATCGGGCTGCTTCTGCATCACCTGCGGGCCCGGCACGATGCCGTGGATGGTCATCGCGCCGACCATCAGCGCCATGACCGCATTCGGCGGAATGCCGAGCGTCAGCAGCGGAATGAAAGAGGTCTGCGCCGCCGCATTATTGGCGCTCTCCGGCGCCGCGACGCCCTCGATCGCACCGCGACCGAACCGCGACGGATCTCGCGCGATCTTCTTCTCCAGCGTATAGGCCGCGAACGAGGCGATCACCGCACCTCCGCCCGGCAGGATGCCTAGGATTGAACCGAGCACCGTGCCGCGCAGGATCGCCGGCGCGGAGTCCTTAAGATCCTTCCTGGTTGGCATCAGGCCGGTGATCTTCTTCTGCACGAGGTCGCGGTCCATCTCCGCGCCGGCATCGAGATTGCGAATGATCTCGGCAAAGCCGAACACGCCCATCGCGACGGTGGCAAAGCCCAGGCCGTCGGCGAGCTCGGGAATATTGAAGGCCATGCGCGAGACGCCGGTCTCGATGTCCGAGCCGACCGTCGACAGCAGCAGGCCGAGCACGATCATTGCGATCGCCTTCAGCACCGAGCCCTTCGCCAGCACGACTGCGAAGATCAGGCCCAGCACCATCAGCGAGAAATACTCGGCCGGGCCGAACGCCAGCGCGAGCTTGGTCAACGGCGCGCCGAGGATCGCAATCAGCACGGTGGCAACGCAGCCGGCGAAGAATGAGCCGATCGCGGCAATCGCCAGCGCTGGACCGGCACGGCCCTGCTTCGCCATCTGGAAGCCGTCGAGCGCGGTCACCACCGACGTCGCCTCGCCGGGAATGTTGACCAGGATGGACGTCGTCGAGCCGCCATACTGGGCGCCGTAGTAGATGCCGGCCAGCATGATCAGCGCGCCGACCGGCGGCAGGCCGAAGGTGATCGGCAGCAACATCGCGACGGTGGCGATGGTCCCGATGCCCGGGAGAACGCCGACCAGCGTGCCGACCAGCGCGCCGATCAGGCACATCAGCAGATTGATTGGCGACAACGCGACGGCGAAACCGTGGGCGAGATTTGCAAACAGATCCATCACGCCCTCACTGCAAAAGGAAACGCGGCAACAGCGGCATCGGCAACCCCAGCACGTAGGGGAACAGCAGCGCGCAGCCGCCGGTCAGGCAGATGCCGACGATCAGGGCCTCGCGCCAGCGCGTCTCGGGGCTGCCGATCGCCGCGATCAGGAAGCTTGCAAGCCCCGTGACCAATAGTCCGAGCGGGCGAATGGAGACGGCGAAGGTCAGGATCGCGAGCGAGACGAACAGCGGTCCGCGCCAGTGATAGGTCGCAAGCTGCGCGCCTTCACTCACGACGCCGATCACGGCCACGGCAGCTCCGAGCCCTAGCAGCAGCAGACCGAACATCCGCGGCGCAGTTCCGGCACCGAACGAGAAGCCGCGCATGCCCTGCAGGTCGCTGGAGGCCCACAACGCGAACAGCGCGATCGCCATCAGCACGACGCCGCCGAAATAGTCCTGCGGCGCGCGTGGACGTACCATGAATGTGAACACCGCGACCGCGATCAGCGGATAGGTGTAGATGAGAGCCAGCAGAACATCGGAAGACAGCGAGGTCTTGCCGCTTGCGGCATATTGCTGCGCCAGGCTCGGGATCGCCATTGACAAGGCCGACGCATGGGCTCCAATGACCTGCAGCGGACCGCGTCCGGAGAGTGGACCTACAAGACCGGCCAAGGCGATCAGCAGTTCGATGATCTGTGGCGCGAAGGCAAGGACCAGAATGATCGATGCGCCGGTCACGCTGCGGGCGGCCGACATGCCCGCCGTTTCGCCCGACAATTGGCCCGTGGTCTCGGCCATGCCTCGCCCTCCCCGATCGGCCTTGATGGCCGGCACTGTTTTCGTTCGGCGGCCCGGAGCAAACCGGTCGCGCTTCTATTTTGCCTAGCGACTTTCCCTAGAGAAGGCCAGCAAAACCAAGACAGCCGCCCGCGGCGAGCAGCCAGAGCGGATTGAGTCGCGTCATAGATGCAACGACTGCGGCAAGGACCGTCAGCGCGAACGCCCGCCACGTCTGGTCGGAAGCCTGACCGAGAATCCATGCGCTCGCCGCCATCAAGCCGATCGACAACGGCACCAGCGTCGCCTGCAGCATGGCGGGCCAGCGCGCATCCCGCGCATTCGAGAGCCAGCGGCTGACAAAATAGGAGAGCACGGCGGTGGGACCGCACATCGCGATCGTCGCGACCGCCGCACCTGCCACGCCTGCGACCGAATAGCCGATCAGGGTGACGATCAGAACGTTGGGCCCGGGCGACAATTGCGAGAGTGCGAACAGATCGGCGAACTGTTTGTCCGTCATCCAGTGCCGGGCCTCGACTGCAACACGTTGCAGTTCGGGAATCGCCGCCACTGCGCCGCCAACCGCAAACAGCGAGATCAACGCAAAGGTCCAGAACAGCTGGAACAACGGATTGTCGTCCCCGCTCATCGTGCCGACCGCGTCTTGGCATAGGTGACGGCTAGGCTGAGCGGCACGGCCACCAGCAGAACCTCCTGAAGCGGCAGGCGCGCCAGCCCGATCGCCACGAACACGCCAGCCACGACGGCAACGCCCGCCACGTCGCTCTTCTTCAGGAGCGGCGAGATCATGCGAAACACCACCGACGCCAGCAGACCCACGGCCACGCAGGACACGCCTGCAAGCGCCCGTCGCCACGTGTCGGCTTGTCCAAAATGACCGTAGATGGCACCGAGAGAGGTAATCAGCAGCATCGGTGGTCCGAGCAGGCCTGCAAAGGCAGCGATTCCACCCGCGACACCGCGCAATCGCGCGCCGAACACCACGGAGAAATTCACGATGTTCGGTCCGGGCAGGAAATGACAGAGCGCGAAGGTCGCGTTGAACTCCTCCGCCGTCATCCAGTGATGCTCATCGACGATCGCACGCCGCGCGAACACCAGCACGCCGCCGAAGCCCGACAGCGACATTTTCGCGAATGCGAAGAAGAGCGTGCGGAGGCTGGGCGGGTGTCTGGCGATGTCGGCAGCGGGAGAGGCAACCTGCGCAGCTTCGGGAGGCATGCCGCACTGTAGGAGGACGAAAACCAGACTGCCAAGGTCGAACCAGAGGTTCCCAGCAGCCGCCCACATTTTTGTCGCGCGCCGCGGCGTTTCGGCCCTGTGCATCCGCCGGCCGGCGGCCTATATAGGGGGTGCCGGCTTGCCGGCTATGGAAATAAATCGCCGTCGAAATAAACCATTCGGACCCGGGGGCGGTACCCGGCGCCTCCACCAAAGCCCACCGACGGATGGGTTTTGGCGGGGGCGAAATAGGATCGACGAGGGCGTAAAGGGCGAGCTTTTTCCCGGTATTGTTCCGCCGTTATCGGGCTACTGCAATAGTTGCCAACGACAACTTTGCTCCGGTTGCTCAGGCTGCGTAACGCAGTTTGAAAGACCACCTTAAAGTCCTAACGGGTTAAGCTCCGTTAGGCGGGGTTCGGAGGCACCTGGCAACAGAAGCCTCCACTTTCACTTGCCCCGCTTTGGCCGGTCTCCCCGTCGCGGGCCGTGCTGTCCCCAGTTTTTTGGCGCGTCATCCGTTCATTCCTCCGTTGACCGGACTTCCGCCAGCTTCTACCCGTTCCCATATCTGGCGATCGACCGGCATGGCTGCTGACCTCGGCACCGATGCCGGGTACGATGTGACTGACGCGAGTCGGGAATGCTGCTGCCTGCCGGGCGCGGCCGCTCGACACGTCGGGCGCAGCCCTCACGATACAGGACCGATCATGGCGACGGATCATATTCGATACGATGTGCTGGCGCGCGACGCGTTGCGCGGGGTGCTGCGCCGGGTGCTGACCGACGCTGCTGCCCATGGTCTCCCGGGCGAGCATCATTTCTTCATCACCTTCGTGTCCAAGGCCGAGGGCGTGAAGCTGTCGCCGCGGCTGCTCGCGCAATATCCGGAGGAGATGACGATCATCCTGCAACACCAGTTCTGGGATCTGGTGGTTTCGGAGGATCGGTTCGAGGTCGGCCTGTCGTTCGGCGGCATCCCTGAGCGCCTCGTGGTGCCGTTCCACGCGATCAAGAGCTTCTTCGATCCGTCGGTGCAATTCGGACTGCAGTTCGAGCCGTCGGAGGCGATTGCCGAGACGCCGCCAGCTCCGAAGCTGCCGGCCGCACCGGCGCCATCGGCCATCGCCGGTCCGCAGCCTGCGACACCGGCCGAGACCAGCGACGACAAGCCGCTCCCGCCAGCCTCGCCGGGAGAAGGCGCCGAGGTCGTGCGCCTGGACCGTTTCCGCAAGAAGTAGGCGCATTCGCCGCGCGCGGAACGCCGGTTGGACCACGAGATTGAAGCATGCTTGAACCGGTCGACGCCGGTTCACCACCAATCATGGGCATGCTTCATGGCACATTCAGCAAATCCATCATCGCACGGAGCGACGCGCACGGAGACCGACAGCTTCGGCCCGATCGAGGTCGCCGCCGATCGCTATTGGGGCGCGCAGACCGAGCGCAGCCGTCAGAATTTCCGCATCGGCCACGACCGCATGCCGATCGGCATCGTGCACGCGCTTGCGCTGGTGAAGATGGCCGCGGCCCAGACCAACCGCGAGCTCGGCCAGCTCGAGCCGCGCATGGCGGACGCCATCGTCCAAGCGGCGCAGGAGGTCATCGACGGCAAGCTCGACGACCACTTTCCGCTGGTCGTCTGGCAGACCGGCTCGGGCACCCAGAGCAACATGAACCTCAACGAGGTGATCGCCAATCGCGCCAGCGAGCTGCTGGGGGGCGAGCGCGGCACCAAGAAGCCCGTTCATCCGAACGACCACGTCAACATGAGCCAGTCGTCCAACGACTCGTTCCCGACCGCGATGCACATCGCCGCAGCGCGCGCGATCTCGGGCCATCTGGTGCCGGCGCTGTCGGAGCTGCTGGCGGCATTGCGCGCCAAGCAGGAGGCGTTCGCGGACATCGTCAAGATCGGCCGCACCCACACCCAGGACGCCACGCCGCTCACGCTGGGGCAGGAGTTCTCCGGCTACGCCGCGCAGGTCGAGAGCGCGATCGCAAGAATCGAGATTGCGGCGCGGGATCTCCTGCCGCTGGCGCAGGGCGGCACCGCCGTGGGCACCGGCCTGAACGCGGATCCGAAGTTCGCAAAGCTGTTCGCCAAGCATGTTGCCGACATCACCGGCCTGCCCTTCACCAGCGCGGCCAACAAATTCGAGGCGCTCGCGTCCAACGACGCCTATGTGTACACCCATGGTGCGCTGAATGCGGCGGCCGCCGGCCTGTTCAAGATCGCTAACGACATCCGCTTCCTCGGCTCAGGCCCGCGCTCCGGATTGGGAGAATTGATCCTGCCGGAGAACGAGCCGGGCTCCTCGATCATGCCGGGCAAGGTGAACCCGACGCAGTGCGAAGCGCTCACGATGGTGTGTTGCCAGGTGTTCGGCAATCACACGGCGATCACCATGGGCGGCAGTCAGGGTCATTTCGAACTGAACGTCTACAAACCATTGCTTTCACATTGCATGATGCAGTCCATACAATTACTAGGTGATTCAGCACGTTCATTCAGCGAACATTGCGTAACCGGTATTCAGGCCGACGCTGCTCGCATTCGCGAGCTGATGGAGCGCTCGCTGATGCTGGTGACAGCGCTTGCGCCGAAGATCGGCTACGACAACGCTGCCAAGGTCGCGAAATCAGCGCATCAGCGCGGCACCACGCTGAAACAAGAGGCCTTGCGGCTCGGTCTCGTCTCCGAGGACGAATTCGACCGCCTCGTTCAACCCGAGAGGATGACAAGGCCGGGGCGAGCGTAGCGGTAGCCCCGTAGTACTACGGGGGGTGATGCAATTCTCGCTGTTAACCCCTAAAGGATACTCTCGACTACAAGTTCTGCTGCGTTTGTTGAGTAAACAAATCCCGCTCGCAACGACGCGAATGGCCATCGAACTATCAGGGAGCGATGACATGATTGTCTGGAGAACGCCTGGGCTCATCCGCGCAATGCGCATGCTCTCGTCGCGACGTTCGATGGCTTAGATGATTGGAGCAAGCATGGGTGATGTCATCAACTTGAAGCGTTTCAGAAAGCGCGTGGAGCGCGATCAGGAAGCGAAGGTCGCCGAAAGCAACCGCGCTCGCTTCGGCAGGACGAAGTCCGAACGCGCAACTGACGCCCAACGCGACAAGCGCGCGAACGAATTACTCGATCAACATCGTATCAATGGCGAGGACGCGTGATGAAGTCGCCCGTCGTAAAACGTTCAATCGTGGTCGCAGGCCACAAGACCAGCGTCAGCCTCGAAGAGGCCTTCTGGAACGGCATGAAGGAGATTTCGGGTCTCCGTAACATGACCCTGTCCGAGCTGGTCGGAGAGATCGACAACAATCGCCAGCAGGGCAACCTGTCCTCGGCGATCCGGCTGTTCGTGCTCGACCACTTCAAGAGCCGCGCCGCAGCGTCTTCAGGCCTCGAGCCGAAGGCGGCGGTGGACACCCGGCACACGGCAGCCGCCGCGGCTCCTTGAGGCAGATCAGACGGCGATCCGCCCGGCCTGTTTAAAATCGCTCTAAGATGCCGCGGCATTTAACATGCCGCGCTTGACCTCTTGGCACGCGATTGAAAATACAGGCTATGAGCGAAATTTGCGATACAAGGCCGCCTCAGCCGCTCGGTCTCGCCCGGCGAGGCTATACCGGAACAATCCAGCATCTGGCTGCGGGCGGCGCGAGCTCGTCCCTGCCGGACGTCGAATTGGAGAGCCGGCTGATCGAACTGGGCTTCGTCGAGGGCGCCCGGGTCGAAATCCTGCATGAGGGGATCGTCGGGCGCGATCCGATCGCCGTGCGTGTCGACAACATCACCGTCGCGGTCCGCCGGCGCGAGGCCATGGCCGTCATCGTGGCATAGGCCGCGCGGAAAGCGTCGTCATGGAAAGCCCTCTGCTGCATCTGGCCCTGGTGGGTACGCCCAACAGCGGCAAGACCTCGCTGTTCAACGCGCTGACGGGAAGCCGCCAGAAGGTCGCGAACTATCCCGGGGTCACGGTCGAGCGCAAAGAGGGCGCCTTCGTCACCCCGCAGGGCCGCCAGGTCTCGCTGGTCGACCTGCCCGGCACCTATTCCTTGCGCGGTCGCAGCCCTGACGAGGAAATCACCAGGGATTTCGTGCTGGGACGTGCCACCGGCGAGGTCCTGCCCGACCTGGTGTTGTGCGTTGCCGACTCCACCAACCTCAGGTTGACGATCCGGCTGCTGCTCGAGCTCAAGAGCACCGGCCGGCCGCTGGCGCTCGTGCTCAACATGTTCGACATCGCCAAGCGGCGCGGCGTAACGGTCGACGTCTCCGCGCTGTCGCAGGCGCTGGGCGTGCCGGTCGTGACGTCGATCGCCGTGCGCAAGGGCGGCACCGACGACCTGCTGCGGCTGACCGACGAGCTCCTGGCCCAGGCGGCCGCGGCCACCGGAGAGCGCGCCAACACCTGGCGTCCCCTCACGGTCCCGGAGCTGCGCGCCACCCAGCGCGAGGCCGACCGTATCATCGCGGAGACGGTCAGCCTGCCCGAGCGGCCCGATACCTGGACCGCCCGGATCGATGCCATCGCGCTGCATCCGGTCGGCGGCCTGCTGATCCTGCTGGCGATCCTGTTCGTGATGTTTCAGGGGGTGTTCGCCTGGGCCCAGCCGCTGATGCAGGTGCTATCGGCGGCTTTTGATGCGCTCGGCCAGCTCGTTCACGACGAGCTTCCCGAAGGCCTGCTGCAGAGCTTCCTGCAGAACGGGGTGATCTCCGGCGTCGGCAGCGTCATCGTCTTCCTGCCGCAGATCATCATCATCTTCCTGTTCATCCTGCTCCTGGAAGATTTCGGCTACATGGCGCGCGCGGCGTTCCTGATGGACCGCATCATGGGCGGCGCCGGGCTGCATGGCCGCGCCTTCATCCCGCTGCTCTCGAGCTTTGCCTGCGCCATTCCCGGCATCATGGCGACGCGCGTGATCGACAACCGGCGCGACCGGCTCACCACGATCCTGATCGCGCCGCTGATGACCTGCTCGGCGCGGATCCCGGTCTATACGCTGATCATTTCGGCCTTCATCCCGCCGACCAAGATCTGGGGCCTGGTCAACCTGCAGGGCCTGGTGATGTTCGGGCTCTACGCCGCCGGGATCATCAGCGCGCTGCTGGTGTCGTTCCTGGTCAAGTTCTTCCTGATGCGCGACTACCAGCCGGCGCCGTTCATGCTGGAGCTGCCGGACTACAAGATGCCGCGGTTGCGCAGCATCGCGATCGGCGTCTACACCCGCGCCAAGATGTTCTTGCAGCGCGCCGGCACCACGATCTTCTCGATGATGGTGCTGATCTGGTTCCTGGCGTCGTTCCCGCAGCCGCCGGAGGGCGCGACCGAGCCCGCGATCAATTACAGCCTCGCGGCGATGATCGGCCAGGCGATCGCCCCCCTGCTCTCGCCGGTCGGCTTCAACTGGCAGATCGCGGTGGCGCTGGTACCCGGCATGGCCGCCCGCGAAGTCGCAGTCGCCGCGCTCGGCACCGTCTATGCGATCGAAGGCGGCAAGGAGGCCGCCGAGCAGATCGGACAGGTGCTGGCCAGCAAATGGAGCCTCGCCACGGCGCTGGCGCTGCTCGCCTGGTACATTTTCGCCCCGCAATGCGCCTCGACGCTCGCCGTCATCCGCCGAGAAACCGGCAGCTGGCGCTGGATGGCTGTCACCTTCTTCTACATGTTCGCGCTGGCCTATGCGGCGGCGTTCGCGACCTACCACATCGCGTCAGCGCGCGGCGTCGACATGCAGCGCGAAGCCGCGCGCGTCCGGCGCGCCGAGCTCAGGACGAAGCTGCATCGACGGGATCAGATAGTCGCCGTGGTTCTGCCGCCGGTACGGAATCGGCTGATCCGTGAACAGCGTCCGCATCCGCGCGCGCAGTCGGTCAGCGATCTCAACAAATCCGGCCTCGTCGATCCGGCTCGCCTTGTGCGCCACGAAGGCCGGCAGCACGTCGAAGCCGGGATAGAACAGGATGCCATGGTTGATCGGAAACAGGAGATCGTCGATCGGCCCGTTGATGCCGCGCGCCGAATAGTGCTCCTCCCAGCCGCCGGTGGTCACGACCAGCATCGCGCGCTTGCCGGCAAACACACCCTCGCCATAGCGGTTGCCCCAGCGCTTGTCGCTGTGCTCGCCGACACCATAGGTGAAGCCGTAGGAATACACCCGGTCGACCCAGCCCTTGAGAATCGCGGGCATCGTGAACCACCACAGCGGGAACTGCAGGATGACCGCGTCGGCCCACAAGAGCTTCTCTTGTTCGGCCCTGACGTCGTCAGTGAGCGTGTGCGTCTTGAAGGCCTCGCCCGACGCGGTGGCAACGTTGAGGCGCGCATCCGGCGGCAGTTGCGGAAAGTCGGCGCGATCCGCAGCCGCCTTCCAGCCGATCGCATAGAGATCCGAGACCCTGACCTGATGGCCTTGAGATTCGAGCTCGGCAACCGTGACGTCGCGTAGGGCACCGTTGAGCGAGCGGGGGTCGGGGTGGGCGAAGACGAGCAGCACATTCATGGCCTTGATCCCTTTGCTGGAACAGCCGGAACATAGACGCGCGCCCACCTATCCACTATATGGCATATATCGATAACATTATGCTGATTTATGGATAAGTCAGGCATCAGCCTCATCAACATGCGCAGTTTCGTCCGGGTTGCCGAGCGCGGCAGCCTGTCGGCCGTGGCGCGCGAGCTCGGGCTGGGCCAATCCACCATCTCGCGTCACCTTCAGGAATTGGAGGATGCGACCGGCGTGCCGCTGCTCAGCCGCACCACCCGGCGCGTGACCCTGACCGACGAAGGCAGCCGCTATTACGCGAACTGCGTCCAGATCCTCCGCCTGATCGACCAGGCCGGCGACGAGGCACGCGGTGCGCGTGGCGCCGCCGCCGGCACGATCCGGATCTCCTGTACGGCGGCCTTCGGGATCCTGCACATCACGCGGCTCGTCTTCGCGTTCCAGGATCGCTACCCGGACATCGCGATCGATCTCAATTTGACCGACGAGCGCATCGACCTCGTGCGGGAGGGTGTCGACATCGCACTGCGTCTCGCTCCGCTCACCGACAGTTCTCTGAAGCTGCGGTCGCTCGGCTACTCGCACCGGCTTCTTGTCGCCTCGCCGGACTATCTGGCGAAACGCGGCACGCCGCGCACGCCGCAGGAGCTGATCGGGCATGACGGCATCCGCATGACCAACGTCGCGGGCAGCGAGTCGCTCGTCGTCATGGGACCCGACGGAGAACGCCATGAGGTGCCGTTCAGAGGCTGCTTCCGCACCAATCACGGACTCGCGGTTCGAGAGGCCGTGCTGTCCGGGCGCGGAATCGGCGGGAGCCATGCGTGGCTGGTCGACGACCTCATCGCGGCTGGCAGGCTGACGGTCATCCTGCCCGACCACCGTCTGCCATCGACTCCCCTCAACATGCTGATCGTCCCGGAGCGCGCCGGCATCGCGCGCGTGCGGCTGCTGATCGACTATCTCGCCGAGGAGATCGTCGGCCTGCCCGGCATCCGGCCCGAGCCCTGAGCTAAAGCCGCGGCATCGCGTCCGGCCGTACCTCGCGGGCCTGCGCGGCCAGCCGGATCGCGGCATTGGCCGCACCGAAGCCCTGATAGTTGCGCCGCTGCACGATCTCGAAGAAGAAGCGCTCCTCGAAGATATGGGTGTAGACTTGGAAGAACTCGGCGTCGCCGTCGCGGTCGTACAGGATCTCGTTGGCACGGAGCGCTGCGATCGTCTCGGGCGCAAGATCATACTTGGCTTCGAGATCGTCGTAATAGTTGTCGGGAATGTCGAGGAAGCCGGCACCACGGGCGCGCATCTCGGCCACGGCCGCGAAGATGTCGTCGCAGGAGAACGCGATGTGCTGGACGCCGGAGCCGAAGAACTCGGAGATGAAGCGCGACGACAAGGTGCGCGTCGCCGTGGAGCCGTTGAGGATGAAGCGCAGGCTGCGATCGCCGTTGACGATCGCCTGGCTCTGCACGAGGCCTCTGGGATCGGCGATCTCCATCTGCGGCAGGCGGGAGAAGTCGATCAGCCCGGCATAGAACAGCAGCCAGGACAGCATCTCCTCATGCGGCATCGACTGGGCGATGTGATCGACCGCGACGAGACGGTCGGTGCTCTTGTCGCTGGCGACGGCTTCGAAATCGACGTCCCAGTGCCGCCCGTGGGTATCCAGGAAGTACAGCAGGCTGCCGCCGACACCATGGATCGCCGGGATCTCCAGCTCGCCCGGCCCGACCGGCTGGGTGAAGGTGCGCGTCTTCAAGGACTGCGCCCGCGCCATGGCACGAGCGGCACTGTCGACGTCCAGCGCCAACGCGCAGACACCAGCCCCATGCGTGACGTAGTGTGAATGCGCAAAACTGGCCGGCTCGCAGTTGATCACCAACTCGATTGCGCCCTGGGACCAGCGCTGCACCGCCTTGCTGCGATGACGCCCCGTCTTGCGGAAGCCAAGCTGTCCGAACAGTCTCGCCAGAGACTCCGCTTTGTCCTCGCTGACCGCGAACTCGACGAAGCCGATGCCGTGGCTCTTGACCCGAGGCTCGAAGCGCGCGGCCGATGACGCCGGCGTCTTTCCAGCGAGGTCGTCCTGCAACAGCAGCAGCGAGCGCATGCCATCGAGCGCGGTGCGCGGCGCCGAGCCGGCGCGGAACTGATCGTTGAAGATCTCCAGCGACAGCGGCCCGGAATAGCCGGTCGCGGCGACCGCCTCCATGAACGCGCCTACCGGCAGATCGCCCTGCCCCGGAAAACTGCGAAAATGCCGGCTCCAGGACAGCACATCCAGTTCGAGCTTCGGCGCATCGGCAAGCTGCACCAGGAAAATCTTGTCGGCCGGAATCGCGCGGATCGCGTTGGTCGGCAGCGCCGGCGCCAGCGCATGAAAGCTGTCGAGGATGACGCCGATCGCCTTGTGATCGGCGCGGCGGACGATTTCCCAGGCATCGCGATAGTCATGGACGTGGCGGCCCCAGGCCAGCGCCTCGTAGCCGACGCGCAAGCCGCGCTTCGCGGCGCGCTCGCCGAGCTCGTGGAAATCGGCGGCGGCCCGGTCGATGCCGCCGAGCGAGGCCGGCGACACGCTGCTGCAGATCAGCAGCAGATCGGTGCCGAGTTCCTGCATCAGGTCGAACTTGCGCTCGGCGCGGATGAAGTTGCGCGCGCGCTGCGGCTCCGGCATGCCCTCGAAATCGCGGAACGGCTGATAGGCGCAGATCGCAAGTCCGAGGTCGCGGCACATCTGCCCGATCTCGCGCGGCCGCATCCCGAACGCGACGAGATCGTTCTCGAAGATCTCGACCGTATCGAAGCCGGCGGCGGCGATCGCCTTGAGCTTCTCGTCGAGCGCGCCTGAGATGGAGACCGTTGCGATCGAGCGCTGGTTCATGCCGCCGTCTCCTCCATCGCGCCGCCCAGGAACAGCTGGCCGATGCGCGGATCGGCCAGCACGCGGTCGGCCTTGTCGATGATGCGGGTGCGGCCGAGCTCGAGCACGATGCCGTAGTCGGAGATCTCCAGCGCCGAGCGCGCATTCTGCTCGATCAGGAGCACCGAGACGCCGCGGTCGCGCAATTGTTTCAGCATGTCGAAGGTCTGCTGCACCATCAAGGGCGACAGGCCGATGGAGGGCTCGTCGATCAGCACGAGCTGCGGCTCGAGCAGAAGCCCGCGCGCGATTTCGAGCTGCTTCTGCTCGCCGCCTGACAGGGTCGAGGCCTGCCGGTCCGCCTTCCTGCGCAGCACGGGAAAGACGTCGAGCGCCGCCTCGACACGGGCGGCCAGATCGAACTCGCGCGGTGCGGCCACGCCGCCGAGCTCGATATTGTGACGGACCGACAGCTCGCCGAAAATGTTGCGGCCCTGCGGGATGTAGCAGATGCCGGCGCCGAGCAGCGCGCGCTGGCTCAAGCCGGTGACGTCGCGGCCCTTGAAGACCACCTTGCCTTCGCGCAGCTTGAGCAGGCCGAAGATCGCCTTGAACACGGTCGACTTGCCGGCGCCGTTCGGACCGATGACGGTGGTGATCGAGCCCGCCGGCACCGAGAAGGTCGTGCCGTTGAGGATCGTCATCTTGCCGTAGCCGCCGACGAGGTTCTGGACGTCGAGAATGGGATCGCTCATCGCCGTCTCCTCAATGTCCGAGATAGGCTTCGATCACGGCCGGGTTGGCCCTGATCTCGTCGGGCTTGCCGATCGCCAGCACCTTGCCCTCCGCCATCACCATGACGCGCGAGCACAGCGACATCACGAACTCCATGTTGTGCTCGATCACCACGAAGGTGGCGCGGCGTTCGCGGTTGATCGCGATCAGCCGCTCCTTGAGGTCGCCCAGCATGGTCGGGTTGACGCCGCCTGCAGGCTCGTCGAGCAGCACCAGCCGCGGGCCGCCCATGAAGGCCATGGCGGCATCGAGCAGCTTCTGCTGACCATAGGACAAGCCACCGGCCGGCTCGTTGGCGAGATGCTCAAGCTTGAAGAAGCCGATCATCTGATCGGCCGTCTCCGTGAGCCCCGCATCCGACGGGCCGAACAGGCGCGACAGCATGCTGCCGCGATGCTCCTGGCCCGCGAGGATCAGATTGTCGCGCACCGACAGTTTCGGGAACACCTGCAGCAGCTGAAATGTGCGGCTGACGCCGAGGCGGTTCAGCTCGGACGGGCGCTGGCCGGTGACGAGCTTGCCGTCGACCCTGACCTCGCCCGCGCTCGGCACCAGCTGGCCGAGGATGCAGTTGAACAAGGTCGACTTGCCGCAGCCGTTGGGGCCGATGAGACCGAGGATTTCGCCCTCGTGCACGTCGAAGCTGACGCCGTTGACGGCGGTGATTCCGCCGAAGCTCTTCTTGACGTCGCGTACGTCGAGAACTGCGGTCATCGCACGGCCTCCAGCTTGGACTGAGCCGCGGCCCGCAACGCGGACGCCGCCTGGGTTCGCCGTGAGCTGAGATAGCGGTCGAGGATGCCGAGAATGCCGCTCGGCGAATAGATCAGCAGCACGATCACGGCGGCCGCATAGAGCATCAGATAATAGCCTTCCGCGAAGCGCAGCCACTCCGGCAGCAGCACCGCGATCATGGCGCCGAGGAACGGTCCCAGCATGAAGCCGGCCCCGCCGACGATGACCATCATCAGGAGGTCGAGCGAGAGCTGCAGGTTGAACGGTACGGGATCGACATATTGCGTCAGCGGCGCATAGAGCACGCCGGAGATGCCGCCGAGCACCGAGCCGATCGCGAACGCCATCAGCGTATAGCGGCGCGTGTCGATGCCGAGCGATTGCGCCCGGATCGGATTTTCGCGCAGCGCCATGAAGGCGCGGCCCCAGGGCGAGCGGATCAGCCACCACATCGCGAGCGTCACGAGGCCGAGGGAGCCGAGACAGAGATAGTAGAACGGCAGCGGCTTGCGGGTCGGGAAGCCGAAGATGTCGGGACGTGGAATGTTGCTGATGCCGTAGATGCCGTTGGTGAGCCAGCTCTCGTTGCGGAACACCAGGAACGCCAGCGTCGAAAACGCGAGCGTGACGAAGGCGAGATAGTGATGCTGAACGCGCAGCGCCGGATAGCCGAGGAGCCAGCCGACGATGAAGCAGATCAAGATGACGAGGCCGAGCGCGGCAATCAGCGGCCAGCCATGCGTGGTCAGGATCGCCGCCCCATAGGCGCCAATGCCGACGAAGGCGCCCTGCGCCAGCGACACCTGCCCGGCGTAGCCAAGCGTAAGGTTCAATCCCATCGCTGCGATGGTCATCACCGCCCACTGGCTCAGGATGTACAGGCCGTAGCGGTTGAAGTTCATCGGGATGATGATCAGACCCGCAATGACCACGACGGCCAGCGCGACGAGAAGCAGTCTGCTGTGCTTGCTCATACCGTACGCTCCTCGGCGCGTCCGAGCAGGCCCTGCGGCCGGAACAGGATGACAAGGATCAGCAGCACCATCGGAACGGCGGCGCGATACTGGGTGGAGACGTAGGCCGCGGCGAGGTTGTCAACGACGCCGATCAGGAGACCGCCGGCGATGGCACCGCGCACCTGGTTGAAGCCGCCAACGATCGCGGCGATGAACGCCGCCTGCCCGAGCACCTCGCCGCTGGAGAACTTCGCGAGATAGATCGGCGTGATCAGCAGCGACGCCAGCGCGACCAGCACGGCATTGATCAGGAAGGTCAGGAGGATCATACGCTCGACGGGCACGCCGATGATGCGCGCCACCGTGGGATTCTGCGCGGCCGCCTGCATCTGATGGCCGAGCGAGGTGCGGTTCAACAGCGTGGTCAATCCGATGACCGCGAGGATCGCGACGGCGAGCACGCCGAGGCTCTGCAGCGAAATCGCCCGGCCCAGGACGGTGACGTCACCTACCGGCACGATCGAAGGGAAAGGCGAGGCCTCGGCGCTGAAGAACTGCTTCACCGCCTCCTTGATCCCGACCGCCAGCGCCATGGTGGCGATCGCCAGCGGCAGCACGCCATGCCGCAGCATCGGATCGACCAGCAGCATCTTGAAGGCGAGACCGAGCAGAAGTGCCGACAACAGGATGCCGACGAGAACCGCGAGCCAGAACGGCGCGCCGAGATGCATCACCGCGAGCATCAGGAAGGCCGGCAGCATCACGAACTCGCCCTGGGCGAAGTTGATGGTCTGCGAGGTCTGCCACAGCAAGGTGAAGCCGACGGCAACGAGCGCGTAGATGGCGCCGGTGGCGAGACCCGCCACGATCAGGTCGAGCAGATTGGACATCGTTTCCCCCTAAGCCTTTGGGTGACGGCGGCACTGGCATCCCCTCCGGCGCCGCCGGTCGACCGTTGTCCTCAGTTGAGCTTCGGCAGCACCTGCTTGACGACCTGCTTGCCTTCGACCACCTCGACCAGGAAGCCCTGGCGATCGATGTCGCCATTCTGATCGAAGGTGACGTCCATCAGGATGTTCGGCTCGGCCGATGTCTTGATGGTCAGGCCGTGCAGCGTATCGGCAAACGCCTTGGAGTCGACCTTGCCCATCTTCTCGGTCGTGGCCTTGACCATGTAGATGGCGAGATAGCCCTTCAGGCCGTTATGGTCGGGCACGTAGTTGTACTTCTTCACGAAGCGGTCGCGGAACGCCTTGATGGCCTCGACCGGCGCATCGGTGGTGAGGCCGACATGGCCGCGAGCCCCGTTGGCCGCATCACCGGCGAGCTCGATGACCTTCTGGCCGACCAGCGTGGTCTCGCCGATCAGCGGCGCCGTCACGCCCTGGCGCTTGATCTCCTTGAGGATGCGCGCGCTCTCTTCCTCGTTGACATAGATGAAGACGGCATCCGGCGCGGCCGCCTTGATCTTGCTGACGTCGGCGGCGAAGTCGGCCTGGCCGGCTTCGGTCGACAGGTCGGCCGCGACCTTGATGCCGAGGCGGTTGAACTCCTTGGTGATGACGTCGCGTCCGCCGCGGCCGAAGTCGTTGTTGACCCAAACCACCGCCACCGACTTCGCCTTGATCTCGTCGTTGATGTACTTGGCGACCTTCGGCATCGACGATTGCTGGCCGAACGAGGTGCGGAACAGGAACTTGTTGCCGGCCTGCGTCAGCTCGGCCGCCTCGCCGCCCATGATCTGCGTGATGCCGGCTTCGGCCGCCAGCGGCGCCGTCACCTTCACCGATCCGGAATAGCCGGGCCCGAGCAGCACATAGGGCTCGGCGTCGAGCGCCTTCTGCACCTGGGCACGGGCGACGCCGGGGTTCGACTGCGAGTCGGCGTGGCTCACCTCGATCTTGCGGCCGAGAATGCCGCCCTTGGCGTTGATCTCCTCGACCGCGAGGTCGATGCCGTTCTTCCAGTTGGTGCCGACGGTCGCGCCACCGCCGGACAGCTCGGCGACGTTGGCGATCTTGATGGGGGCACCGGACTGCGCGTAGGCGGCTCCGGACAGCAGCACGGCCGAGCACAGTCCGGCCAGGATGATCGATCTCACGTTGTTTCCTCCTCTGCTTTAAACGCTTGTTTGCGTTTCTTGCTTGAACGACTTGTTCCGCCGCGTATTGGCGGTCGGCTCAGGCGGCGTCAACCGCCGGATATCTCTCCGCCATGTGATTGTCGAAGGCCGCCCCCATCGCCTCGGTCGAAGGCACAAGGTCGGTGAACAATTCGAAGGCGTCCGCGGCCTGGTAAATCGCGAGCTCGCGGCCGAGCAGGACCTGAGCGCCCTTGGCCCTGGCGGCTTTCAGCAGCGGAGTCCAGAGCGGAGAATAGACCGCGTCGGCGACCCAGAGGTCGGCACGCAGCAAGTGATCCGGCACCGGCGTACCGCGGTTCGGCAGCATCCCGATCGGTGTGCCGTTGACGACAGCCACCGCTCCCTGAAGCGCGTCTTCGACGCTGTCGACGACAGTCACCGTGGTGCCGGCAGGCAGCAGGCTCGCGAGCTTCGCGGCGCGCGCCCGCTCGGTGTCATAGATCCGCAGCCCAGCGACTTTGAGGTTCGCAAGTGCGAAGGCAATCGCCTTGCCGACTCCGCCGGCCCCGATCAGCGCCACGACGCCGCGATGGCTCTGGCTGACCAGCGGCGCCACCGCGCGCTCGAAGCCGGTGGTATCGGTGTTGTGGCCGATCAGCCGGCCGTCGCGGACGACGACGGTATTCACGGCGCCCATCGCCGCCGCCTTCGGCGCCAGCTCGTCGAGCAGCTCGACCACGGCTTCCTTGTAGGGATAGGTCACGTTGACGCCGGCAAAGCCGAGCCGGCGCACGCCCTCCAGCAGCATCGCCAGTCCGGCACGATCCGCGCCGGCGACCTCGATCAGCTGATAATGGCAGCGCACGCCGAGCGCCGCCGCGGCGTGCTCATGCATGGCGGGAGAGGCCGAATGCGCGATCGGGGCACCGATCAAGCCGGTCAGGAATTTTCGGGCTTTGAGCGCGGAAAGATCAGGCACGTTCGCTTTTGTCTCTTGCTGCTGTGACGTGCGAGCGCCGCACGCGCGGATTTCGTTGCAGACGATAGCGCGTCCGCTCGCTAACACAATTACTCAAATATCGGCTGAACCTAACATCATGTTATTTTTTGCCGCCACCGGATTTCGCCGGTTTGGCCACCTGACGTCGGCCGGGCTCCAGCGCGCGCATCTCCGCGCGCAAGCAGTCGATGAAGTGTTCGGCGTAGAGCGACAGCGGCGTACCGCGCTTGACCGCGATGTAGGTGTCGAACCGCGTCGGCTCGGCGATCTTGATCAACTCAATGCCGGGATAGCCGCCATGCGCGACCGTGAACTGGTCGATCACAGCGATGCCGAGCCCGGCCTTCACCAGCGCGCAGACTGTGGTGCCAAAGCGCGCCTTGATCGAGATATTGTAGCTGAGTTTGTTGCGCGCGAAGATCTCGGCCATGATCCGGCCGTAGGGGTCGTTGGGATCGATGCCGATCAGCGGATAGCGCGTCATCTCGGCAGCCGAGACCTGTTTGCGGCCGGCGAGCTCGTGTCCCGGCGGCACGATGCAGAACAATTCGCCTGAGGCCAGCGGCAGGAATTCGAGCCCGGAATGATCGAGCCGGTAGCTCATCGCCACGCACTCGCCCTTTCCCAGCATCAGATAGTCGATCGCCTCCTCGATCTTGAGGACGTTGATGTCGATGCCCAAATCAGGATAGCGGCGGCGGACGCGCTCGATCGCGCGCGGCACCATCACCTGGGAGATGCTGGGCACCGAGCCGACGCGCAGTTCCGACAGCGCGCCACGGCCGATGTTGGAGATGATGTAGCTGAGATCGTCGACCTTCTCGTAGACGCTGTTGATCTGCTCGAAGATGTTCTGCGCCTCGGGCGTCGGGAAGTAGCGGCCGTTCTGGCGCTGGAAGAAGCGGATGCCGAGCGAGCGCTCGGTGTATTTCACCAGACGGCTGACGCCCGGTGCCGACACCTTTAGCAGGCGCGCGGCGCCGTTGATGGTGCCCGTCACCATGACCGCGCGAATGACCTCGACCTGTCGCAAGGTCATCATCGGCGCGGTCTCCGCACGCCGTCAGCCGGCATCATGGACTGCCCGGCGGCGTCAGCACGACCGGCGGACGCGGCACCGGCCGTGGGCGCGGCGGCAGCGCACCCGGCGCGGGCTTGATCTCGACCGGCGGCGGCAAGGGCGCGACCTGCGGCTGGCTCGATGCCATCGGTGCCGCCGGCTGAGGCGCAGGGGCGGGAGCCGAGAGCGGCGGGGTCAGCGGCGGCACGACGGCGCGCGGACCACCGAGCTTGGTGCGCGGCTCGCGCCGCGGATCACGACCGGGCAGCGGCACGTCGGCCGCGCTCGGTGCCGCCGGGCCAGCCTCGGGTGCACCGGGCAGCGACGCCGTCGACGACGGATAGGCCGGCGGCACCTCGCCGCGCGCGATCGCATCCAGCCGCCGCGTCTCGCGATCGATGGCACGCACCGCCAGCCACGACGACAGCGAGGTGACGTCGACCGCGCGCGTCAGCGCCTCGGACGTCCCGACCACGAACAGCTGGATCTCGGGACGGCTATTGGCATTGCCGACCGTGCTCGTGCTCAGGCTGACGCGAATGTCGGCCTGATCGGCCGGAATGTCGAAGCCACCGGAGACGATGGCACGGGCGCCCTGCGCTTCGAGCGTGGTGGCGCCGACACGCAGCCGGCCATCGCGGATGATGAAGGGGATCTGCGCAGCCGTGACCGGCAACGTCCCCGATGCCAGCACCGGCTCGATCACCTGCCGCAACTTGCCGTCGTCGCTCACCTGGCCTGCGTCGGCCGCGCGCAACGCCGCATCGAACGCCCGCGGGTCGAGATTGGGGAGCGCCGCATTGTCAAGCGTCACCGTGCCATTGCCCGAGAGCGCATTGATCATTGCCTGCACGCTGCGTCCTTCGGCGGCGAGCGTCATCTGCGCCGAAACCTTGCCGGCCGGCATCTTCAGGCTGTGATAGCGTAGCGCGTTGCCGTCAATACCGGCCAACTCGACGCGGCCGTTCAGGACGAGACCATTCGCGTTGGAGCGCGCATCCACGGTCGCGTTGACGTCGCCGCCGCCGAGCTTGCCCTTGAGATTCTCGATGGTCAGCGACTGGCCGTCGCTCTTGATGGCGCCGCCCAGCGGACGCAGATCAGTGCCGTTCAGAATGGCGCCGCTGAGGGCCTGAAACGAGACGCGTCCGCGCCATCCCTTCAAGAGACCGGCGCCCAAAGGCTCGGCCGACTCACGCCCGGCCCCGCCGATCAGCACCGAGAACACTTGCGGCACGTCGAGCGCGTCCAGCCCGAGTTCGCCGTCGATCTGCTTGTCGTCATCGAGCACCAGCGCGAGCCGGCCACGCAGCCGCGATCCGCCGACCGTGCTGTCGATGTCGTCGAGCGTCACGCGATTGTTGGAAAGACCAAGACGGCCGAACAGCCGGATGTTCTGCGCCGCCGGATCCTGCGGCTTCAATCCGAACAACGGCGACAGGTTGGCGCTGCGCAGGCGCAGATTGACGTTGGCCTTGGCGGTGTCGCCCCAGGGATCGACGGAGCCTTGCGCATCGCCATCGAGACCGGCGCCTGACAGCTTCGCATTCACCCGCAGCGGCGTCCGCCAGCTGCCGGTCACGCTGGCGTCGAACTGGGCCGGACCGTTGCCCGCCGCCGCGACGCGATCGAGTCCGAGCAGCGCCAGCACGGCACTGCCCTGCTCCGACGACACCCGGCTCTCGATTCCAAGCTCGGTTCGATCGATCGCATCGAGCTCGAAGCTGCGCAGCGCCGCCGCCGACGGTTTTGCCGTCAGCGTCGCCGAGCCCTTGAGTTGCGGCGCGTCGAGATCGAGCACCGCCTTGGCCTGGCTGCGATCGGCATTGGCCGGATCCTTGGCGAGATCGAGCGTGAGCTTCAGCCGGGCGGCACCGGCAGGCGTGCCGAGCGCATCGAAGCGGGCGGCGATCTGCGGCGCCAGCGGCTGCACCAGCGCAGTGATCTCCTTGAGCGAGCCGGCCATCGAGGTCACCACCAGCCGCCCGGTTGCATCGGCGCGATCGAACCGGCCGGAGCCCTCGCTCGTCACGCCGCTGCTTTGGCCGAACTTGATCTGGTCGATGGCGATGGTCTTGGGATCGTAGGAAAAGCGCGCGGTGAGCGGACGCAGCTCCTGGCCGCTGAGCTTGGCGCGGCCGACGTCCAGCGCCACGCTGGCCTCCGCCGGCCACTCGCCGGTAACGCCGACCAGCGAACGGGTCACGGCCATCGCCGCGTCGAGATCGAGCCGATCGCCCTTCAGCACCGCCTCGAAACGCGAGCCCGGCCCCGCTGGCCGGTTGACGAGGGCGACGCGTCCATCAACGGAGCCGCCGTCGATGTCGGCCTTGAGGCTGTCGATCGCGACCCGCTCCGGCGCCACGTTGAGGTCGCCACGCAGCCGCAGCGGACGCTGCGTGCGATAGCTGCTGTCGCTGCGGCCCTGCAGCCAGGCCACCAGCGTGTCGGGCTCCGACGATTCGAGATCAAGCGCGCCGGTGAAGCCCGATGTGACCGAGGTCGAGATGCCGATGGTCCGGAAGGTCAGCCGTGTCGAGCCGGGCGCGCGCAGATCGACCTTTTCGAGGCTCCATGCCGAAGGCTCGTTGTGGAGGTCGGCAGTAAAGTTCTGCACCGGGCGGCCGGAAAGCATGATCTGCTCGGTCGCGAACTGCACGTTGGCCGGCATCGGCAGGGTCGGCAGTTGTGCGATCCAATTGCGCAGCGCCGGCAGCACCAGCGCGGGCGCGATCGCCCGTCGATCCTTGATGTCGTCACCGCCGGCCAGGAGCTTGTCGGCATCGAGCTGGCGTGCGGACAGTGAGGCTTTCAGCACGGGGGCGGCGCCGAAACGGACGTCGCCGCTGCCCGCGAATTTGAGCGAGCGATCCTCCTGGCCGAAGCTGACCTCGATCTGGTCGAGCTTGGCCGACGCCTGGTCGCCGACGATCTTGGTGGCGATGCGCCAAGGCGTCGCGCCGGCCTGGTTCAGCGGACCCGCCTTGGCCTGTTGAGCCTGCTTTGCGGATGGCTCCTTCACAGGCTGGGCGGGCTTGTCGTTGTCGGCGCCCTGCTCCTTCGGGGGCGACGACAGCGTCAGCGCGCCCTCGAACTTCGGCGAGCGGTTGGGGAAGCTGATGAGGCCTTCGATGTCGGCCATCACGGGACGCTCGCCCGGGTCGATGTTGAGGTGGACGCGCAGGCCGTTGGAGTCCTTGTCCTGGCTCGACGACACCCGGAACGGGTAGCGGCCGCCGCGGATCGACACCGCGCCATCGCCGCGCAGCGAACCGGCCAGCGAACGCACGTCGCCGGAGAAGACGATGTCGGTCAGTTCCAGCGTCGAGCGGCTGGCCGCGTCGTGCAGCGCGACACGGCCGGTGAGGTTGAGCCGGTCGATGGCGAGCGCGGCCAGATCGAAGCGGCCGGAGGCTGCCGGCAGGTCGACCTGACCCTTGGCATCGAGGCCGAGATCGGCCGCCATGCCGCCGATGGTAAGCTCGTTCGCCCGCCACTGCCCCCGCATGAGGTCGCCGAGGCTGAATTCGACGTCGAGCTTGTCGGCGCGCAGCTTGCCGAGGTGGTTGGCGCCGCCGAAGGTGACCTGGCGCAGCCGCAGCGTCGGCGTCGGCAAAAGCCGTGCGTCCAGCGCACCGGCGACCCGCACGGGCACGCCAATGATCTTGCCCGCCTCGGCCTCGAACTGCGGCCGGAACTGGTTCCAGTCGACGAAGTACGGGCCGATCAGCGCAGCAAGGAGCGCAAGGATGAAGGCAATCGCCAAGCCGAGCAGGGTCGTCTGCACGGGGTCTCCCTCAAAGGACAACGCTCCGGCGTCCCAACCTTAAAACCAATGCGGCCGCGGCCCACTGGCATCGATACCGGAGCGCTGCATCATATAGGATTAAGTATGGCGAAGTCACAGCGCTGTCGGTCTTTCCGGGGCGTTGGACAACTCCGTTGACGAAGATGGTTACCAGTGGGCCGGCAGCCGTTTGAGGCCGCGCAGCACGAAGGTCGGCCGCCAGTCCGGGTTGTCCGGATCGTCCAGCTTCAGCTCCGGCAGCCGCCGCAGCAGGGTTCCGATGGCGATCTCGGCCTCGATCCGGGCAAGCTGCGCGCCCAGGCAATGATGGATGCCGCCGCCGAACGACAGCGGCTTCACGTTTGGCCTGGTGATATCGAGCTGCTCCGGATTGTCCGGATACACCGCGGGATCGCGGTTGGCCGAGCCGAGCAGACACAGCACGCTCTCGCCCGCAGGAATCCGCCGGCCGCCGAGATCCTCGATATCCTCGAGCGCGACCCGCCCGGTGAGCTGCACCGAGGAATCGTAGCGCAGGAATTCCTCGATCGCGTTCGTGATCAGCTCCGGCCGCGCCTTCAAGAGCGCCAGCTGCTCCGGGTTGCGGTGCAGCGCCAGCAGGCCGTTGCCGATCAGGTTGACCGTGGTCTCGTGTCCCGCGCCGAACAGCAGGATGATGTTGGCGGTCAGTTCCTCATGGCTGAGCTTGGCACCGTCCTCCTCGGCCTGCAGCAGCTGCGTCGTCAGGTCGTCGCCCGGATGTTTCCGGCGCAGCTCGAACAGGTGCTGGAAATACGCCTTGGACACGGCATTGCCGGCATTGCCCTCGGCAATCTCGGCCTTGGACAGCGGCACCGGCTCGAGCAGGCGGCCGCCCTCGCGCGAGCTCTTGTAGAACGCCTCGCGATGCTCCTCGGGAATCCCAAGCATGTCGCAGATGACGGTGACCGGCAGCTTGAACGCGAAGTCCTCGATCAGATCCATCCGGCCCTGCGGAATCACCGCGTCGAGCGTGCGGTCGACGATCTCCTGGATGCGCGGCCGCATGTCCTCGACCCGCCGCGCCGTGAACGCCTTCACGACGAGGCCGCGCAGCCGGGTGTGGTCCGGCGGGTCCTGCTGCAGCATCCAATGCCGCATGCTTTGGAACACCGGCTCCTGCATGATGTCGGGGCCGTAGCGCCGAATCGAACGCGCGACGAAGTCCTTGCCGAAGCGCTTATCGCGCAGCACTAGGCTCGATTCCGCGTGCCGGCTGGCGAGGAACGCGCCGAACGGCGTCACATGCATCGGATCGTTGTCGCGCAGTTGCGCATAGAAGGGATAGGGATCGCGGATGAACTCCGGCGACAGCGGATTGAACAGCGGCGCGGCCTTGGCGGCCTGGACATGCTCGTTCATGGGGTTCCTCTCCCTGGATTGGCCGATTAGCTCACGGCCGCGGCGCGATGGCAAGTCGGCCCCGATCACACATCATGCCGCCGCCCCCGCCGTCTTTAACCTGTGCAACTGGCCGGCGACGAGGCGGACCCGGCGGGGGGCCGCGATCCAGATCGCCGCCGCCGAGACGAAGGCGCCGAGGAAGGCGATCACGAAGCCCGGCGTGTAGCTCAGGGTGTAGTCATACAGCACGCCGGTCACCCACGGCCCCGCTGCGCCGCCGCACAGCCCGATCAACATCAGCGTTCCGAAGATGCTGCCGAAATGCGCCCCCTGGAATATTTCCAGCGCGACCGCGCCCATCACCGAGGTCAGGCCGTAGCCCAGCGCGCCCTGCGTCGCCACCATGACGTAGATCAGCACCAGCGACGGCGCGGCCTTGAGCGCGATCAGCGCGGCGAAGCAGATCGCGAAGCCGAGACAGCCTAATCCCCACACCGCCTCGCGCCCCAGGCGATCCGACAAATGGCCGAGTGCGATCTGGCCGGGTATCCCGAGCAGGCTGACGGCCCCGAGCGCCCACACCGCGACGCTCGAGCTGAAGCCGATCTCGAGCAGGTATTTCGTCTGGTGCACCTGCACCGCGTACCAGACATAGAGCCCGAAGAAATAGCCCAGCGCGAGCCACCAGAACCGGCCCGTGCGCAGCGCGCGCGACAACGTCCAGTCGGTGCCGGCCCAGGCGGCGTCGACGACGTTGGAGACCGGCTTGGCCGCGTGGGCGAGCGGCGCGGCGTCGCCGTCGGGGCGCAGGCCGATCTCCTCCGGCTTCTTGCGCAGCAAGAGATTGATCGGCGCCAGCACGACCAGCACGACGATGCCCATCGCGGTGCAGGCCGTGCGCCAGTTGGTCTGCGCGATCATGTGCTGCACCCACGGCAACAGCGTCATCGAGCCGACGCCGACGCCGGCGAAGGCGATGCCGATCGCCAGCCCGCGGCGGCGAATGAACCAGTTCGGCAGGAACAAGGACTGGCCGGAATAGCCAAGGCAGACGCTGCCGGCGCCGACCATCACGCCGATGGTGAGGTACAGATGCCAGGGCTGCGTGGTCAGCGGCGCGAGCAGGAGACCGCCGGCCATCAGCACGACGCCGAGCTCCATTACGGCCCGCGGGCCGGTGCGATCCATCAGCCGTCCGATCAGCGGACTGACGATTCCGGAGGCAACGAAGCCGAACGAGAACGCGCCGGCGGTGACGCCGCGGTCCCAGCCGAATTCGGCGAGAACAGGCGGATAGAACAGCGAGAACGCCGTGCGTGCATTGACGCCGACGGCCATCGTCACGAAAGTCACGGCGACGATGACCCACCCATAAAAGAACGGCAGGCGCATTGTTGTTTCACTCCCTGGTGCATCCTTCGCATCATCTGCATGCGGAGGGGTCAAGGATTTTCTACGCCGCGCCATCCCGTGTCAGTTACCTCCGAGGTCATGTGTGCGGCGCACAGATTGGAGGCAGCTCCTCTCCTCCGTCATGGCGAGCGCAGCGAAGCAATCCAGACTCGTGCCGCGGAGAGATTCTGGATTGCTTCGCTGCGCTCGCAATGACGATTGTGGCGATAGCTTGAATCCATCGATCGAACAGACGCGCGTCTGCAATTCCGCGGCATGACATGCCCGGGCTGTGCAACGTCCGTTCACCCTCATCAATCAGGAGGGCGCAGGGAAGGCCGGGCGCTGGCCGCGCCCGTGGCCCGCCTGCTCAAAAAATGCAGGCGGCAGGTACCACAGGTTCAGCCGAGATCGCCCGGCCCTCCCTGCGCGATAGTCTTCACGCTTATATGCAGGCTTCCTGGCGCTCGGCTTGTTGGCCGCCATGCGCGACAACGCGTTTCACGCGTTGCGCGGTGATACCAGCGTCGAGGTATCAGAACCCTGCAACTTCACGTCCGCAAGAGCTTCGTTCGTCCGCACATCGAAAGGACATGCTGCGAGTTCTCGCGGCCACCGCTCCCCGCCTCGCGTGTCGTGACGATCGCGCGCAACGCCCCTCCGCAAGTGAGGCGGGATGCGCGGAAGGATCGCGGTGATTTGCCCGACGACGCAAGCGAAATCGTCTGCGACAAAGTAACCCGTCGGGCAAAATGAGCCCGACGGGCAGATGCAGATCGAACTAACAAGTCAACGGCTCACGCCGCAGCCTTCGCCTCGTCTGCGCCGTGGAACGCATACACGTCCATGCGCAGCACGCCGTAATTGGCGCTGTTGTGCAGGCGCTCCACGCGGGCGCCCTCGCCGGCGGCGCCGAGCGCGGCGAACAGCGGCAGGAAGTGCTCGTCGGTCGGATGGTTGTCGCGCGCGTGCGGGGCGAGACGGCGGTAGTCGACGAGATCATCGACGCGGCCCTCGATCGCGGCCTGGTGCACCCAGTCGGCGAAGTCGACCACCCAGGACGGCGCGGGATCGTCGATGTCGAGCCGGCGCTTGCGGAACTCGCCGAGATTGTGGGTGAAGCTGCCGCTGCCGATGATCAGCACGCCCTCCTCGCGCAGCGGCGCCAGCGCACGGCCGAGCGCGAGATGATGCGCAGGGCCCTGCTCGGTCTGGATCGAGAGCTGCAGCACCGGAATGTCGGCCTGCGGGTACATCAGGAGCAGCGGCACCCAGGCGCCGTGATCGAGGCCGCGCTCGCGGTCGATGCCGACCGGCAGGCCGGCCGCCTGCAACCGCGCCGCGACGGCCTGCGCGAGATCGGGCGCCCCCGGCGCGGGATAGCGCAACTGATAGAGCTCACGGGGAAAGCCGTAGAAGTCGTAGATGGTCTCGTTGGAGGCCACCGCATTGACGGCGGGGATGTCGGTCTCCCAATGCGCCGAGATCACCAGGATCGCCTTCGGCCGCGGCAGGCTGCCGCCGAGGCCGACGAGGAAGTCACGGGCGGCCGAATCCGTGAGCGGCAGCATCGGCGAGCCGTGCGACAGGAAGATGCTGGGCAGGGTCATGTCATGGCTCCTCGGGCGATATAGGGATGTCCACCTGTCAACCCAACCCACAGCCGTCGTCCCTGCGAAAGCAGGGACCCATACCGCGTGATCAGCATTTGAGGCAGGCTGCGCGTCGACCAGCGTGCTCGACCCAAGTCCGCTTGTGGTTATGGGTCCCCGCGTTCGCGGGGACGACACTGAGATTGTCGCGGCAGTCAACCAACCATGACGATCAGTGTGCGCTGCGGAGTTGACCGCCGGCAAGGCCGCTGCGAAGGCTGCCCAGCGCATAGGCGCCGTCGCCGAGCAGGGCCTGGATCACCAGCGTGACGGCCCAGAACGCCGGATACTCCCAGCCGCCCTTCGGATTGTTGAAGAAGAACCCGGCAGAGCCATGCACGGTGAAGATGGCGCCGAGCAGGATCGGCACGGCGGCGAGCGCGACCCAGCGGGTGGCGATGCCGAGGATCAGGGCAATGCCGGCCAGGATCTCGACGGCGATCACGAGATAGGCCAGCTCGGGCGGCAGGCCGATGCTGCCGAAGAACTTTGCGGTGCCGGCCGGGCTGAAGACGAACAGCTTGAGGCTGGCATGGGCCAGGAACAGCCCGCCGAGAGTGAGGCGGAGCAGGAGCGCGGCATAAGGCGCAGTACGGGAATCGATCATCGGGACCTCCGTGGGGACTTCCCGCCATATGGATCATTTCCCCTCAGACGATAATCCGCTACAATGGAAAATAAGTTCACACTCCAAGAGTGAGATGATCCAGTGTTGGACCGGCTGACCGGACTGGAGGTGCTCTCGAAGGTGGCCGGCTGCGGAAGCCTGTCGGGCGCGGCCCGCGTGCTCGGCATGTCGCCGACCATGGTGACAAAACACCTCGCGGCGCTGGAGACGCGACTCGGCACCAAGCTGTTTCACCGCACCACGCGCCGGCTGACCATCACCGAGGCCGGACGCCGCTATCTCGACCTTGCCGAGCGCGTGCTCGGCGACTTCGAGGCGGCCGAGAGCGCGATCGCGGCCGACCGCGTCGAGCCGCGCGGGCTGTTGCGCCTCAATGTCCCGCTCGCCTTCGGCACGCGCCAGATCGCGCCGCTGCTCGCCGGCTTCGCCGCGCTCTATCCCGGCGTCAGCGTCGAGCTCGGCCTCAACGACCGGCTGGTCGACCTGATCGAGGAAGGCTGGGATATCGCGATCCGCATCGGCACGCTCAAGGACTCCAGCCTGGTGGCGCGGCGGCTGGCGCCGTGCCGGATGATGGTGTGCGCCGCGCCGTCCTATCTCGCCGTGCATGGGACACCGCGCACCACGGCCGATCTCGCCGGTCACAACTGCCTCGGCTATACGCTGGCGGCGGCCGGCCCGTCGCGCTGGCGCATGGGCGGCAAAGCCGCGGTCGATGTCACCGTGAGCGGCAATCTGCGCGCCAACAATGGCGATGCGCTGCTCGCGGCGGCGTTGGCCGGACAGGGCGTGATCTACCAGCCGACCTTCATCGTCGGCGACGACATCCGCGCGGGCCGGCTGGTGCCGCTGACGCTCGAGGTGCCGCCCTCGGACCTGCTGGCGGTGCACGCCGTCTATCTGCCGGACCGCACGCCGTCGGCCAAGGTGCGCGCCTTCATCGACCACCTCGCCGCGGCGTTCGCGCCGGAGCCGCCCTGGGATCGCGATCTTGCGTGAGCGGACGAACAACTCGACCGTGATGCGCTCGGAGGCATCGACATGATCGAGCAACCACGCCACGACGGCAACCATCATTGGCCGATGCTCCGCTCGCTGCGAGGCTGGCGGATCAGCGCCCTGCCCGCCGATCTCGCCGCCGGATTGACGCTGGCGGCGATCGCGATCCCCGAGCAGATGGCGACCGCCAAGCTCGGCGGCTTCACGCCCGAGACCGGCTTCTTCGCCTTCATGGCGGGATCGCTGGGGTTCGCGCTGTTCGGCGCCAACCGCTTCCTGTCCTGCGGCGCCGATTCCACGATCACGCCGATCTTCGCCGGCGGCCTGGCGCTGCTCGCGGCCAGCGGCACGCTTGAATACGGCAGCCTCGCTGCGGCGCTGGCGCTGCTGGTCGGGGTCATGCTGGTGCTGGCCGGCGGCTTCAGGCTCGGCGGCATCGCCAACCTGCTGTCGGTGCCGGTCACCGTGGGCTTCCTGGCCGGCATCGCCGTGCACATCATCGTCTCGCAATTGCCGGGCGTGCTCGGCCTGCCGTCACCGAACGGGCCAACGCTGGCGCGGATCGCCACCCTCGCTGGCGAACTCGGCAAGGCCAACGGGTACACGATGCTCATCGGCTTCGGCGCTCTCGCGACCATCACGGTCTGCGAGCGGATCAGCGCCCGCATTCCCGGCGCGCTGATCGCGCTTACGGCCTCGACCTTGTTCGTGCTCTCGGCCGGGCTGCGGGGACGCGGCGTGCCCGTCATCGGCGAGATCGCCGGCACGGTGCCGATGCCGTCCGTGCCGCTGATCGGGCCGGAACAATGGGCGAAGCTGGTTCCGCTCGCCTTCCTGATCGCGGTCGTGGTGATGGTGCAGACGTCGGCGACGACGCGCTCCTTCCCTTCCGATCCCGACCGCGCGGCCGACGTCGACCGCGACTTCCTCGGCGCCGGTGCCGGCAGCCTGCTGGCCGGATTGTTCGGCGCGTTTCCGGTCAATGCGAGTCCACCGCGCACCGGCATCGTGGTCGAGACCGGCGGCCGGTCGCAGGTCGCGGGCCTGCTCGCCGCTGGGATCGTGCTGCTGCTCGTGCTGTTCGGAGCCCGGCTGCTTGCGAACGTCCCGGAGGCAGCGCTCGGCGGCGTGCTGCTGTTCGTCGCGCTGCGCATCATCCGCGTCGCGCAGATCACAAGCGTCTATCGTGCGTCGAAGGGCGAGTTCCTGCTCATCCTGGCCACCGCGGTGGCCATCGTCGCACTGCCGATCGAGCAGGGCGTCGCGCTCGGCATCGCGCTGTCGCTGCTGCACGGCATCTGGAGCACGACGCGCGCCCACCTCATCGCCTTCCAACGCGTGCCGGACACGACGATCTGGTGGCCGGCGCATCCGCAGATCAAGGGCGAGGAACTGTCCGACATCGCCGTGGTCGGCTTCCAGGCCCCGCTCAGCTTCCTCAATGCGGCGACGTTCCGCGCCGACATGCAGCGCCTGCTGCGCAGCCGCAAGCCGCGGTTGGTGGTGTTCGAGGCCAGCGCCATCGTCGAGATCGATTTCACCGCCGCGCAGACCCTGCGCGACGTGATCCATATCTGCAACGAGGCCGGTATCGTGTTCGCGGTGGCGCGGCTGGAGTCGCTGCGGGCCCAGGCGGCCTTCGAACGGTTCGGCCTGTACGATGTGCTGCCCCGGGAGCGCGTGTTCCACAGCGTCGATCACGCGCTGCGGAAGCTGCGCAGCAGTGCCTCGGATGTGCACGCTTGAGGGAATGGCGGCACGAGCGCCGCCGTGGTCGACGACGACCCCGGCGCCAGGCGGACGCTTGCGCTCTGCGCAGTGACCTCGTGATACAAACCGTTACACGTTGCGGCGACGGTCGACATATGCCCGCTAAATTCATCGGCGAGACAACCGCCTCACGAGGCCCGGCGCGTCGGCCGCGGCGAGAGAGGAATCATCGATCATGCACAAGCTGCTTCCGCTGCTGTTGATAGTCATCTCCAGCACGACCGCCCAGGCTCAGGACAGGAGCGCCATGCGCCAGGCCTGCGGCGACGATGTGCGCACGCTCTGTACTGGAATCATGCCGGGCGGCGGCCGCATCAAGCAATGCATGATCGAGAAGTTCGACAAGCTCTCCGACGGCTGCAGGACGGCGCTGAAGGACGCAAAGGCGCAGCAAGGCGGAAAATGATGCTGCCTGCGACGAAAGCCAGCGGGACACGCCGCCGATCGTTCATGTTCCTTGCAGCGAATGTCTGCTAGAAGACCGCACGATGGCATCGACACTGCAGCGATGCGCCACATGATCGGCAGAGCTGCATCGGGCGACCGGCGTCGTGGAGAGCTCTATGGTACTGGGAAGAGGTTTCGCGACCTCGAAAAAATTGCGAAACCAAAATTTGCCCGACGACGTCTAAGGACTGCACTGCTTCGAAACCAACGAGAGGACCGCACTGCAATGCGCAATCTGTTCACCTCCGCCCTGCTCGCCGCGACCGTCATGTTGGGCGCGTCGGCCGCGCAGGCCTTCACGCTGCCGGCCCAGCCGGCTGCTCCGGACAGCAATGTCGAGCGCGTCGCCGGCGGCTGTGGTCCCGGCTGGTTCCCCGACCGCTGGGGCCGCTGCCGGCCCGCCCCGCGCGTCTATCGCCCCTACGGCTACGGCGTCTACGGCCCGCGCACCTGCTGGGTGCGGCCGACCCCGTGGGGACCGCGCCGCGTCTGCCGTTGATCTGCACGGAAACAAAGCGCCGCCGCGTGTCGAACGCGGCGGCGTTTTCTATTTGGTGAATCGTGATGCATTCCGACATCTCCCGCGAGCTGGGAGATGTGAGCAGCGGCCCTATGTGAGCAGCGGGCCTGCACGCCGAACCCAAATCCGAAACCCAGCTCGGCTTGGATTGCCAATCAGCGCGCCGGGATGATCTTGCCTGGATTGAAGATGTTCTGCGGATCGAGCGCCTGCTTCACCGCGCGCATCGCATCGAGCGCTTCCGGGCCGAGCTCGGACTCGAGATATTTCTGCTTGCCCTGGCCGATGCCGTGCTCGCCGGTGCAGGTGCCGCCCATGGCCTGCGCGCGCTCGACGAGGCGATGCATGAACTCGTCGCCGCGGGCCATCTCGTCGGCGTCGTCGACGTCGCACATCAAGGAGCAGTGGAAATTGCCGTCGCCGACATGGCCGACGATCGGTGAGGTCAGCCTGAGACGCGCGAGGTCCTCCTCGGTCTCGGTGACGCAGTCCGCGAGCCTGGAGATCGGCACGCAGACATCGGTCGCGACCACGCCGACACCGGGCCGGATCGCCTTCACGGACCAATAGGCATCGTGACGCGCCTGCCACAGCTTGGTGCGATCCTCCGGCTTGGTGGTCCAGGCGAAGTCGCCGCCGCCGCACTCCCTGGCGATCTCGGCAAAGTTCTTCGACTGCTCGGCGACCTCGGCCTCGCTGCCGTGAAACTCCAAGAGCAGCAGCGGCGTCTCCGGCAGGGTCAGCTTGGAATAGGCGTTGCAGGCCCTGACCTGCGCCGCATTGAGCAGCTCGATGCGCGCCACCGGAATGCCGGTCTGGATCGCGAGGATCGTCGCCTGGCAGGCGCCGCGCACGGTCTCGAACGAGCACGACGCCGCGGCGATGGTCTCGGGAATGCCGCGCAGCCGGATGGTCATCTCGCAGATGATGCCGAGCGTGCCCTCGGCGCCGATGAACAGGTGCGTCAAATCGTAGCCGGCCGCGGACTTCTTGGCGCGGGTGCCGGTCTTGATGATCTCGCCGTCGCCGCGCACGACCTTCAGCGCCAGCACGTTCTCGCGGATGGTGCCGTAGCGCACCGCATTGGTGCCGGAGGCCCGCGTCGACGCCATGCCGCCGAGGGATGCGTCGGCGCCGGGATCGATCGGAAAGAACAGGCCCTGGTCGCGCAGATATTCGTTCAAGGTCTTGCGGGTGATGCCGGGCTGGATCACGCAGTCGAGGTCCTCGGCATGCACCTCCAGCACCTTGTTCATATCGCGCATGTCGATGCAGATGCCGCCGGCCGGCGCATTGACCTGGCCCTCCAGCGAGGTGCCGGTGCCGAACGGAATGATCGGCACGCCCTTTGGCGCACAGATGCGGACGACGTCCTGGATGTCGGCGGTCTCCTGCGCCAGCACCACGCCATCCGGCGGCTGCGTCGGCAGCCAGGTCGTGGTATGGCCATGTTGCTCGCGCACGGCCTGCGAGGTGATGAGGCGGTTGCCGAAGCGGGCCGCGAGTGCGTCGAGCGCGCTCTTGAGCGCCTCCGGCGCGGGCCGCTTCAAATCGTGATGGGGGATCGTCGTCGCCACTGCTTCCTCCGAAAGTTGGGCGGACCGTGGCAAAGGACGCAACAGGGGTCAAGGGAGCAAACGGAAGAGCCGATGAGCGATAATGCAGTGCCCATACAAGCCGGCGCGGGGCCGTTCCTGTCGTCCATCATGCAGATCGAGCCGCAATGGATCGACTACAACGGCCATCTCAACATGGCCTATTACAACGTGATGTTCGACCGCGCGATCGACCAGCTATGGGCCGAGCTCGGCATCGGACCGGCCTACATGAAGGAACGGCAGGGCTCGACCTTCATCACGGAGTGCCACGTGCGCTATTTGCGCGAGATCCATCTGGGTGATCCGGTGCAGGTCGCGGTCTGGCTGATCGGTGCCGACGAGAAGCGGCTGCACACGTTCGAGGAGCTCCGCCACGCCGACGAAGGCTGGATCTCGGCGAGTTCGGAGGGCATGTCGGTGCATATCGACATGACCAAGCGCAAGGTCGCGCCGTTTCCGCCGGACATCCAGGCCAACATCGCCCGCGTGCTGCAGGCGCATGCCGCGCTGCCGCAGCCCGACGGGCTCGGCTGCGCCATCGGCATGCCGAAGAGATGACGGTGACCGGCCGCCGCTACGCCGGCAGGCCGGCGTCGGACAATCCCTCGAATACCCGGGCCGAATAGGCGTCCGGTAGCGGCGGCATGCCGCGCTGGACCTCGGCCAGGGTCAGGTCCGGATAGCCGGCACGCAGCGCCTGCAGACTGCGCAGGGCCGCGGATCGCTCGCCCGCCAGCACGTGGGACGGGCACATGGTCCGGTGCACCCACAGCGACGACGGGTGCTCGCGGAGGCCGCGCTGCTGCCAGCGCGCCGCCTCCGCGTAGGTCCCGGCGGCGAAATGCGCGCAGCCGATTCCAATGATGGCGTTGAAGGCGAGCGGGTCCTGCGGCGCGAGATCCAGCGCAATCCGAAAGCGCTCGATCGCCGACACGGCATCGCCGCGATAGACATCGAGCCAGCCGCTGCGGCTCCAGGCCCAGGCGGCACCGCCATCCAGCGCGAGCGCCCGACCCACCACCTGCTCGGCCTCGGCGAGCTCATCCAGCAAGGTGAGCGCGTTGCCGAGCACGCACAGCACGGTCGCATCCGCGAGCTCGGTCGGCACGCGCTGCGCCAGGGCGCGACCAAGCTGCCGGTCCTGCCCGGGCGCGGTGCCGAAATGATAGACCGCGCGCTGGCCGTAGGCCCAGGCCGCGAGCGCCGTGGCCAGGGCATGGCGGGGATCGCGGGCGATGGCCTGATGCAGCAGCTCGAGCGCACTGCGGTTGCCGTCGGCGTCGAGCGACAGCACGCCGGGCATGGCGCGCAGCGCGAGATCCTGCGCGGTCAGATCCTCATCCGGTTTGCGCAGCGCCCGATCGATCTCGGCGCGGCGCAGGCTTTGCAGCAGCGACGCCGCCACGCGGGCGGCCAACCGTTCGTGACCGTCGGCCTCCCACCGCAGCATGACCTCGCCGCGATGCGCCCATATCAGCCCGCCGCTGTCCTGGTCGATCAGCTGCAGCAGCAGCCGTGACGCGCCATCCCGACCCTGGAGCGACGCGTTCATGCGGTAGCGCGCCGCGCGCGGCTGGATCGTCACGGCAAATCCCGCGCGGGTCAGCGCCAGCGTGAGCTCGGCCGCGAGGTCGTCCGCCAGCTCGCGCACGCTCGGATCGGTGGCGATCATGGCGAAGGCAATGGTCGGCCGATCGCGCACCGGCGCAATGGTGGTGCGCGACGCGGCGAGCTGCGCCATCAAGACCGCCTGCCGCTTCAGGGTTTCCGACGGCGTCTCGCCGTGGCAGCGACGATAGCCGGCGGCGAAGCGGCCGTAATGCGGGAAGCCGCAGCGCAGCGCGACGTCCATCACCTTCCCGCCGGCGCGCCCCTGCAGAAACTCGACGCGGGCGCGCGCGTAGCCGATCTCCTGCCGGACCATTTGCGGCGACCGGCCGATCGACCTGACGAACTGGCGCTGCAAGGTCCGTCCGGAAACGCCGGCAATCTTCGCCAGATCGGCCAGCGTCCAGCGCCGCCCGAGGTCGTCGTGCATCGCTTCGAGCGCGCGGCGCACGCTGCGTGGCAAAGGCTGCCGCGCCGCCAGGGGAACCTGATCTCCGTCCATCATGCGACGACGTCCAATTGCCTATGGGTCATCGGCGGCGCTCGAAAAGTTCACGATCCGGATGGCCGTGTCGCGATCTGGATAGCGCTGCCCGAGGCCTGCCGCGTACGTCTCCACACACCAGCGCGCGCAACAGCGCTGCATTCTCCGGAGGAGACCATCATGACCGCATCAGCTGCAATTCAGGCCGGCGTGACCGCAGAGCCGGATTTCACCGCGCTCAAGGCACGCCAGCACAGCGCGTGGTCGTCCGGCGACTACGCCATCGTCGGCAACACGCTGCAGATCGTCGGCGAGGAACTCTGCGAGGAGCTTGACATCCGCGCCGGCCAGAAGGTGCTCGACGTGGCCGCCGGCAACGGCAACGTCACATTGGCTGCGGCGCGGCGCTGGTGCAACGTCGTCTCGACCGACTACGTGCCTGCCCTGCTCGACCGCGGGCGCCAGCGTGCCGCCGCCGACGGCCTGTCCGTGCAGTTCCAGGAGGCCGATGCCGAGGCGCTTCCGTTCGGCGATGGCACATTCGACGTGGTGGTCTCGACATTCGGCGTGATGTTCACGCCCCGGCAGGAGCGCGCCGCCGCCGAGCTCACCCGGGTGTGCCGCAGCGGCGGCAAGATCGGCCTGGCCAATTGGACCCCCGACGGCTTCATCGGCCAGTTGTTCAAGACGCTCGGCAAATATCTGCCACCGCCCGCCGGCGCCAGATCGCCGGCGCTGTGGGGCACCGAGGCACGCATCCGAGAGATGTTCGCCGATGCCACCGACATTCGCTGCCATCGGCGTCATTTCGCGATGCGCTACCGCTCGCCTGAGCATTTCGTCGACGTGTTCAAGACCTACTATGGTCCGGTGCTCAAGGCCTTCGCTGCGCTTGATGGCGACCGCCAGGCCGATCTCAAGCGCGACATGCTGGCCCTGATCGGGACGCTCAATCGCGCCGAGGACGGCACGATGGTGGTGCCGTCGGAGTATCTCGAAGTGGTCATCATCAAACGCTGAGATCGTCAGCTCTGCACCACCCAGTCGGGCAGGCGCGCGAACCAGGGCTGCGCCTGTTCGAGCTGGCGGGCGGGCTGCAGCAGCCTCGTCTCGTCGCCGAGCCGGCCCATGCGGGCGCGCCTGCGTCCCGCGCTCAGCTCCCGCCGGCCGCCCTCTTCTTCGCAGCACCGGACTTGGCGACGCGCGCCTTCGCGGCGCGCGGCTTGGGACTGGTGGCCCTGACCGCCAAGCGGGCCTGCGGCCGAATGCGGTAGCGTCCCGACCCCACCGGATCGCGGTTGCTGACCTGGTTCTGCGGCACGCCCTGCAGCACCTGGACGATGTCGTCGCGGACCACCGGGAAGATCCGGTAATACTGGTGCTGCTGCGGGTCCTGCTCGAACGTCGTCACATCCGAGCAATCGATCGCGGTGACCTTGTCGCTGACGCTGCCCATGTTGTCGGGACCGTCGCTGCCGAGCCGCGGACCGTTGAATTTCGTGCCCGCGCTCAGCGTATTGAGCACCCAATCCTTGGTCGAGTGATAGACCGTGACGCTGCTCGCGGTGCGCGGCAGATATTTCAGCTTCGCCGGGTCGTCGAACGCGTCCGCGTCCTCGTCGGCCGCCGCGAGCACGACCTTGTCGAAGGTCCTGCGCAATCCGGTCAGGGACGGCTGCGTCCCGCCCATCCGCACCATCGCCGGAACGCCGCCGGCCATGGCCGCGCCGGCGACCGGGTCGGGCATCTGCATCAAGGCCTGCAACGCGTTGCGCAGGACATAGACGCCCATGCTGTGACAGATGAGATGAATGCTCTGGTTGCAGCGTTCACTCTCGGGCAGCCCGTCGACGAAATCATAGAGCCGCCGCAGCGTGCGTGCCACGGCCGGGCCGGATGCCGCCGCCGTCTTGCGATCGTGCTGGTAGTCCACAAAGGGCAGCGGCACGCCGACCAGCGAGGCGACCGACGGCCAACTGAACACGAACATGTTGGCGTCGATCCCGTAGAACGCCGAGATCCACCCGGCGCGTTCGATCGAGTCGACGAAGCTGTTGCTGAAGCCGTGAATGAACGCCAGCGTCGGCCGCGCCTTCGCCAGCATGTCGGTGCGCAGGGCGCCGAAGATCGTATTGCTGCCGAGGACCGCACGGGAGCCTTGCGGAAAGATCAGTTGCTCGTCCTCGACATGAAGCGATCCAGGCACCAGGGCATAACTCGATGCCTGCAGATCGACCGCGATCTCGGCCCGGCCATACCTGATGTTCAAGCCGTTGACGGGACCGAGCTCGGAGCTGAACCCGGTAATCTGATTCGTGCCTTCAGCCGTGATCGGTTGCCTGTTGGTCGCGAAATAGACTGTGACGTTCATGATCCCGCCCTCTGAAAGTATCGCCAACGTGCATGGCACGGCACCGGACCAGCGGACCGTCGGAAGCGACGCGGAGTAGTTTCCGCACGACGGCAGCGACGTGCGATGTGCCGGGTCCGAAGAACGTGGCCGTCCGAAGAACGTCGCCGAGCCGGCGCGGCTTAGGCGACCGCGCTCCACCTAAGATAGAACACCACAAACAGCGCGCACGCAATCGCGATGGACGTGCACGGCGTCGTGCGACGCACGACCGCGCCGCTCGAACCGGCCCGCCGGGTGTGGTCAGCTCTGCATCACCCAGTCCGGCAGGCGCGCGAACCAGGGCTGCGCCTGCTCGAGCTGGCGGGCGAGCTGCAGCAGCCTCGTCTCGTCGCCGAGCCGGCCCACGAACTGCACGCCGAGCGGCAGGCCGTCGGCGGTCCAGTGCAGCGGCACGCTCATCGCCGGCGTGCCCGTGAGATTGGCGAGCTGCGTGAACGGGACATATTGCAGGCTGTCGCGGGCGATCTTGTCGATCATGCCGTCGAGCAGGCCCCAGCGCGTCATCAGCCCGAGCAGGCCGATGCGGTCGAGCATGTCGAGCAGGGTCTGCTCGGCGGTGCTCGGATCGCCCTCGCCGTGCCGGATTGGCGGATGCGCGAGCGTCGGCGTCAGCAGCAGGTCGTAGCGGGCATGGAAGCGCGCGAGCGCCCGCGCGAACTCGTTCCATTTCAAGAGCTGCGTCGTCAGCGCGCCGGCCGAGATCGCGCCGCCGAGCGTCGACAGCACCCGCGTCAGCAGCTCGAACTCCTCGCGCCTGGCGCCCTTGCCGCGCGCGTCGGCGACCAGCGCCGCGACCTGGCCGAAATAGATGTGCAGGAACGCTGTCGCGAGCGCGGCGCCATCGATGTCGGGCGAGGCCTCCTCGACCTCGTGACCAAGGCCCTGCAGCAGCTTCACGGCGTTGTCGACCGCAAGCTTCGCCTCGGCATGCACTTCGGTCCCGATCGGCGACGCCACCGTGTAGCCGATGCGCAGGCGGCCGGGATCGCGGGCTACCGCGTTGGCGTAGACCACGCCGGGCTCGGCGGTGAGAAAGGGATCACCGGGCTCGCCGCCCGCGATGACGTCGAGCGCGAGCGCGGTGTCGCGGACGCTGCGCGACAACACGCCCTCGCTGGATGCGCCGAACCAGTACTCGCCGAAGCCGGGCCCTGACGAGATCAGCCCGCGCGATGGCTTCAGGCCGAACAGGCCGCAGCAGGCGGCGGGAATGCGGATCGAGCCGCCGCCGTCATTGCCGGCGGCCATCGGCACGACGCCCGAAGCGACCGCCGCCGCAGCGCCGCCGCTGGAGCCGCCGGGCGTATGTGCGGGATTCCAGGGGTTGCTGACGCGGCCGAAGGCGCGGGAGTCGCTGACGCCCTTCAGCGCGAGCTCCGGCAGGTTGGTCTTGCCGAAGATTACGAGGCCGGCCTCGAGATACCGCCTCACGACCGAGGCATGCTCGCCGGCGACGAATCCGGATAGCGCCTTGCTGCCATAGGCCGTCGGCAGGCCCGCATAGTCCTGGGCGCAGTCCTTGATCAGGAACGGTACGCCGGTGAGCGGGCCGTTGGCGGGCTTGGCGAGCTGCGCGCGGGCCTCGCGCTCCATCAGCCTGCAGACGGCGTTGGTCCTCGGCTGGGCCCGCTCGTTCTGCGCCAGCGCGAGCTGCAGCAGCTCCGCCGCATGGGTCTCGCCGCCCTTCACCGCGGCGGCAAGCGCCGTCGCATCGCGCTGCACATAGTCCCGGACGTTCACATTGCCCTCCCCGCGCCGCCATTCGTCGCCGTGATCGTAGCTGATTCTGGCTGCGACCGAGGCGCAGTTGCGCCGAACGCGGCGGCAATACGGCGCATTGGCGGCAATCGTGGCCACACGATGATCTGCTGCGGTCGACTTGAGGGCGGGATTACGCAGTCTGGTCCTGATTTTAGTTAATTTGATTCAGATCATTCGTCCTGTCCCTTGCACCGACCTAACCTTATGCATCGTTAGTTGCGTAGAGTGACGAGAGAGCGATGGGACGCCTCGCAAGCCTGCTGAGCCGAGCGCACGGTCCGCATGAGGATGCGGCAGCCCTGCCCGTGACCACCGCCGACTACTTCATCCTGCTGTCGCGCGCGATGGAGAGCCTGCCGGATTCCACCCCCGAACGCCGCGCCGAAGTCTACCAGTCGGCCCGCCAGGCGCTGGTGACCCAGTTGCAGGCGATGGATCCGCCGGTCTCGCGATCACGCATCAAGGCCGAGCAGCGCGCGCTCGACGATGCGGTTGATACGATCGAGACACGCGCGCTGACGGCGCCGGACGGCAGTCCGGAACAGACGACGACGCTGGTCCCGGATGACCCGCTGTATCCCTCCTTCGTTACTGCACAAATCGACATTCCGACCGCTTCCGTTTCAACAGCTCAAGATGATGACCAGGACCCCGCCATGGCTCAAACCCAGTTTCATTCCAAGTTTGCCCCGCGCGCCGTCGAGGAGAAGCCGATGTCACGACTCGATGAAATCAACCGGGTTCTGCGCAAGCTGCAGAGCGACTCGTTCGGGGTCGAGGCCTGCGCGCTGATCTCGGAGGACGGGCTGATGATCGCGAGCGTGCTCGCGGCCGACATGGAGGAGACGCGGGTTGCCGGCATGACCGCGACCTTGCTGTCGCTCGGCGGCCGCGCCGCCATGGAGCTCGGCCGCAGCCATCTGCAGGAGGTCATCATCCGCGGCGAGTCCGGCTATGCCGTGCTGGTCAGCGCCGGCCGCGGCGCGCTGCTGCTCGCGCTCACCAACGAGAACAGCAAGCTCGGGCTGACCTTCTTCGACATGCGCGAAGCCGTCAGATCGCTGCAGAAGGTACTGTAGCGCACCGTCGTCCAATGAGCCGGCGCGCTGCGATGGCGCGGCGCCGGCGGGAGTAGTTTCATGGCCAATACCGTCCTCTACGACGACGGCGTTCACAAGAACATTCTGCTGGAGGATTTCGGCGCCGGCGACCACGCGGTGCAGGCGAACCAGCATCTGATCATCCACGACCGCGTCGGCATGCTGCTCGATCCGGGCGGCCACAAGGTCTATTCCAGGGTGCTCAGCGAGACCTTCAGCGAGCTCTCGGGCGGGCGGCTGAAATATCTGTTCCTGTCGCACCAGGATCCCGACATCGTCGCGGCGATCAACGGCTGGCTGATGACGACCGACGCCGACGCCTACATCTCCGAGCTGTGGACCCGCTTCGTGCCGCATTTCGGCTTCGACCACATCGTTGCCCACCGGCTGAAGCCGATCCCCGACGAGGGCATGGTGTTCGATCTCGCGGGCAGCAGGCTGTACGCGCTGCCGGCGCACTTCCTGCACAGTGAGGGCAATTTCCAGCTCTACGATCCGATCTCGAAGATCCTCTATAGCGGCGACCTCGGCGCCTCGATCGGCGTCGACTACACCGTCGTGCGCGACTTCAAGGCGCATACGCGCTTCATGGAGGGCTTTCACCGGCGCTACATGGTCTCCAACCGCGTCATGAAGGCGTGGGCGCAGATGGTCAGCACGCTCGACATCGAGATCATCGCCCCGCAGCACGGCGCGCTGCTTCCGGATGCTACGATGTCGCGCCAGTTCATCGCGTGGTGCGCGGGGCTCGAATGCGGCATCGACCTGATCACGCCGAAATTCAAGGTGCCCGTGGGCTGACATGCTGGCGCCCTCCCCGAACTCCGCTCTGCCTTCGACCGCCATGCGCATCGATGCGTGCACCGTGGCCGGCGAGGAGGCGCCGGTCTGGCTCGCCGCGGCCTTCGCCGTCGCCGGCACGCTGATCGCCGTCATGTCGGCAGCGCTCTGGCAGCAAGGCACCGCCACGCCGCCGGTCGCGACGGCCGCAATGCCGGTGACGGCCGTGCCGCAGCGCGACGCCCCCGTTGCCGACGCGGCACCCAAGCGACGGGAGGCGCGGATCGTCGACCCGGCACCGGTCGCGACGCCGCCGATGCCGCCCGCGATCGCTCCCGCCGTGATCGCTCCACCGACACCGCCGGTCGCCCCGGCAGCGCCCCCGGAGCCCCAGACACCCGCGAAGCCCTCCGCCGAGTGCTTCGCGCCGCTGGCGGTCGGCTTCGAGCGCGGCAGCGCACGACCGAACCCTGCCGACATGAAGCGGTCGCTGGCGATCCTGCAACGCGCGCTCGCGCGCCACGGTGAGGCGACCATCATCATCGAGGGGCATACCGATGCCAGCGGCACCGAGGATCTGAACGTGCTGCTCAGCTATTCGCGCGCCAAGGAGATCGCGGCCCAGTTGAAGCGCGAGGGCCTCCCCGCGCAGCGGATGTCGGTGCGCGCGGCCGGCGCCGGCGAGGCGCGCGGCGATGCCCAGGCGGTCGCGGGCGACCGCAAGGCCGTGCTGCGCATTGCGGGCGTCGATGATTGCAGTCAACTCACAGCGACGAAGCGACCATGACGATCTATGCCATCGTGAGCGGCCTCGGCGCCGCCATTCTGCTCTTGACCTCGGGCTATCTGTTCGGCGCCCGCCAGGGCGCGCTGTCCCGCGAGCTGTTGCGCCGGCAGGTGCAGATGCAGGCGGCCAGCCTCGACCAGTTGCAGGAGCAGAGCAGCCACGACGCCATCGAGCGGGAGACCAGCCTGCGCAGCGCGATCGAAGATGTGCTGGCGCCGCTGGTCGAGCGTGAGCGCATCTCGCTGGATCTGGCGCAGCTCGCGAGCCGGCCGGGCCGGCGCCGCGAGCTGGTGCCGCTGCTCGACCGCATCGCCGAAGTCGGCCGCTTCCAGACCGTGCTGCTCACCAACGAGGAAGGCTTGCCGCTCGCGGCCAATACGACCGCACACCGCACCGAGCAGCTTGCGGCGGCGGCGACGCGGCTTGCGCTCGTGGCGGAGAAGATCGCCGACGAGACCCACATCGCGCCGTTGTCGGTGATGCTGCGCGACGCCTCGGAGGCGACGACGCTGTGCCGGATCTTCCGCGTGCAGGACCAGACGCTCACTCTGACCGCGCTCTCCAACGATACGCGCCTCGCCTCCGTGGCGCTCGATCCCGCCCTCGCCAAGGTGCAGGTCGCGCTGACGGCCCCGGCCTGACACCTCCTCAAAACGCAAAGGGCGCCGCACCTCTTGCGAGGCACTGCGCCCTTCGCCGACCTCATTGTCAGGGATGAGGCCGACTACACGCGGCTGCGGCCGCGGGCGAGGCCCACGACGGCCGAAACCAGAAACAGCACGATGGCGATGAAGAAGATGATCTTGGCGATCTCGATCGACGCACCGGCGATGCCGCCGAAGCCGAGGATGCCGGCGATCAATGCGATAACCAGGAAGGTGACAACCCAGCCTAACATGACACGACCTCTGTCTCTCGATTGCGGTTCAAAGCGACGCGGAGCTTGCGCCGTTGCCAGGACAATCGTGGCTCGGAACAAAGGTTCCGGGCGCGCGGGCCGCTAAAAATTCGCGATTTGCCGGAACAAACGCCCATCGAAGCTGGAGCGGCGTCCGTCTGCCCCGAATTAGGGCTGTAAAATGCCCCCGCCGGCCCCATATAGCCGTCAATCCCTGCTATGAGGGCTCCTTCCTGCAGACCTCGTGATGCCGTCATATGATGCCATCCGAGGGACGAGACTGATTCGCTGATGACCGAGCCCAACCGCGTGAGCCCCTTTCCTGCGCCTGACCACCAGCCCGTTGCCGGCGGCATCGCCGCGCGCGCCCGCGCCGCCGCGACCGGTGGCGCGCGCTATCTGGCCGGCCTCAATCCGGAGCAGCGCGAGGCGGTCGAAACGCTCGATGGCCCGGTGCTCGTGCTCGCCGGCGCAGGCACCGGCAAGACCCGTGTGCTGACCACGCGCATCGCGCATATCCTGAGCCAAGGCCGCGCCCGGCCGAGCGAGATCCTGTCGGTGACCTTCACCAACAAGGCCGCACGCGAGATGAAGACGCGGCTTGCCGAGATGCTCGGACAGGCGGTCGAGGGCATGCCCTGGCTCGGCACCTTCCACTCGATCTCCGGCCGCATCCTGCGCAGCCATGCCGAGCTGGTGCAGCTCAAGTCCAATTTCACCGTGCTCGACGTCGATGACCAGATCCGCCTGCTCAAGCAGTTGCTGCAAGCCGAGAACATCGACGACAAGCGCTGGCCGGCGCGCATGCTGGCCGGCCTGATCGACGGCTGGAAGAACCGCGGCCTGGCGCCGTCCCAGGTGCCTTCGGGCGAGGCCGCCGTGTTCGCCAACGGCAAGGGCGGCAAGCTCTATGCGAGCTACCAGGAACGGCTGAAGATCCTCAACGCCGCCGATTTCGGCGACCTGCTGCTGGAGAGCATCCGGCTGTTCCGCGAGAACCCTGACGTGCTGCGGCAATATCAGAGCCGCTTCAAGTTCATCCTGGTCGACGAGTATCAGGACACCAACGTCGCGCAATATCTGTGGCTGCGGCTGCTGTCGCAGGCGCCGAGTTCGTCGCGTGCCGTCGCCCCATCCTCCGTCATTCCGGGGCGGCTCGAAGAGCCGAACCCGGAATCCCGCGCTGAGGATAACCAACTGCGAGATTCCGGGTTCGCACCTGGCGGTGCGCCCCGGAATGACGACGCCGCGCAGGGCGCCACGCCGCCGCTCAAGAACATCTGCTGCGTCGGCGACGACGATCAGTCGATCTATGGCTGGCGCGGCGCCGAGGTCGACAACATCCTGCGCTTCGAGCACGACTTCCCCGGCGCCAAGGTCATTCGCCTCGAGCGCAACTACCGCTCCACCGGGCACATCCTCGCCGCCGCCTCGCACCTCATCACCCACAATGAAGGCCGGCTCGGCAAGACCTTGCATACCGAGGACGTCGAGGGCGAGAAGGTCACCGTCACCGGCGCCTGGGATTCCGAGGAGGAAGCGCGCGGCATCGGCGAGGAGATCGAGGAGCTGCAGCGCAAGGGCGAGCATCTCAACGACATCGCGATCCTGGTGCGCGCGTCCTACCAGATGCGCGAGTTCGAAGACCGCTTCGTCACGCTCGGCCTGCCCTATCGCGTGATCGGCGGCCCGCGCTTCTACGAGCGCGCCGAGATCCGCGACGCGCTGGCCTATTTGCGCGTCATCAACTCGCCGGCCGACGACCTCGCCTTCGAGCGCATCGTCAACGTGCCCAAGCGCGGGCTCGGTGATGCCACGGTGCAGATGCTGCACGACCACGCCCGCAAGCGCCGCATCCCGCTGTTCGAGGCGGCGCGCGCGGTGGTCGAGACCGACGAGCTGAAGCCGAAGGCGCGCGGCTCGCTGCGCGGGCTGATCCTGCAGTTCGAGCGCTGGCGCGCCCAGCGCGAGGTGACGCCGCATACCGAGCTCGCCGAGATCGTGCTCGACGAGAGCGGCTACACCGAGATGTGGCAGAAGGACCGCTCGGCCGATGCGGCCGGGCGACTGGACAACCTCAAGGAGCTCGTCCGCTCGATGGAGGAGTTCGAGAACCTGCACGGCTTCCTCGAGCACATCTCGCTGGTGATGGACCGCGAGGGCGCGGCCGACGAGGAAGCGGTGTCGCTGATGACCTTGCATTCGGCCAAGGGGCTGGAGTTCGACAACGTGTTCCTGCCGGGCTGGGAGGAAGGGCTATTCCCGAGCCAGCGCACGCTTGACGAGCAGGGCCGCGCCGGGCTGGAAGAGGAGCGCCGCCTCGCCCATGTCGGCCTGACCCGCGCGCGGCGCCGCGCCAAGATCTATTTCGCCACCAACCGCCGCATCCACGGCACCTGGACCACCACGATCCCGTCGCGCTTTCTCGACGAGCTGCCCGCGGCGAGCGTCGAGATCACCGAGTCGAAGGGCGGCTCGGGCTGGGGCGGCGCCGGGGGCTACGGCCCGTCGCGCTTCGACAACGTGGAATCGTTCGGATCGAGCTATTCCACGCCGGGCTGGCAGCGCGCGCAGGCACGTCGGCCGGGCGCAGCGCGCGGTTCGTCGGAGGGCGGCTTCAAGGAAGAGCCGTCGCCGTTCTCGGGCCGTGATCCGTTCGGCAGCGGCTTCGGCGGTCATTTCGGCCGTGGCAAGCGCGGACCGATGACCATCGAGGGCGAGCTGGCGGCGAAATCCACCGGCACGACATCCGAATTCGCCCTCGACGACCGCGTCTTCCATCAGAAGTTCGGCTATGGCCGCGTCGTCAAGATCGACGGCAACAAGCTGACCATCGCCTTCGACAAGGCCGGCGAAAAGCACGTCGTCGACAGCTTCGTGCAGCGGGCGTGACCCCGCGCGAGCGGCGGTGCTTGCTGAAGTTCGGGCCTAAAGCTATGATTGTAAAATTTCATGGCATAGCTCCATGGCTGCACCTTTCACGCCGAATGACATTATTGCGTTGGCCGTCGATGCCGAGCGAGGGACGGCTCCGGAGCTGATCATCGGCAGCTTCAAGCGACTGGTTCAGGAGTATGCCTTCCAGAGCGCCCATTGTGATCCGGACGAACGGCTGAGTGTTGCTGCCGAGCATGCCGGATACCTCACGACCCGGAGCGGGTCCTGGACGGTCTACGTACCTTGGCCGCTTGCGTTTGCATTCCCCAGCGCGATCACCCTCGACGGGCTCGTCAGCGTGGCGGAACGAAGCATGTTGGAGGGACGCGGGAACGTCGTCTTGTCCGGCTCCACGACGTTCGCTGGACGGGTGGCCGCGCTGGGGGATGTCGACCTTGCCCAATACATCTTCGACGATGGCAGCGAGATCGCCAATCGTGTCGAACGTCTCATGCGTCGTGATGGTCCGACCATTCTGGTTCGGGTCAAATTCGATCGAGAGTATCAGGCTCCGTGGGAAGACCTCATCACCGCGTTGGGTCGGCTGCGTTCGCTGGCGACCGAAAGCGAGCGGATCAAGCTCGACTTCGTCGACGGCGTCACGCCATTTGGCGTGATGCCGGTATCGAACGTCGTGCTGCCTTCCGATCCGTCCGATCGGAGCAAGGGTGCGGCCAGCCGCAGCTTCGTCTTCCAGGAGGCCGTGCTCACAGCCGACGGCAACCCGCCCTGGCCGCTGGTCGTCCCCGAGGAGCTTCTGCGCTATCTCAAGTTTCTGCTCCGCGACATGTTGGCTCACCGACAGGCGGGCAAGCTCGTCAAAGCGCTCAAGCGCGCGCTCTCCTTGACCCGAATTCTGGGTTTGGCGGAGCTAGGAGACCGCGCCGAGGCCGTGCTAGCCTCACGTTCTGCGGCCGGACTGGCGCAGGAGAGCTGCATGGCGGAACTCGAAGCGCTCTGGCCCTACCTGAATGCCGATCAGCAGGCACGTCTCGATGCCAGCTTGAAGGAAAAGAAAGGACTAGCAGCTAGCATTGTGGAAAGTAAGGGACTACCTACTCAGTGCTCGTCTCTGATCGATGAGCTGATGGAGAAAGTGAAGCAGTTTCTCGCTCATGAGGGCGTCTCTTTCGCGTCCTGGGCAGATGGTGGGTCATGACCGCAGGTGCCAAGATCGAGCAGCTCCTCGAACTGACCGGCACGCCTCCCGAACGGCGCGCGGGGGCGCGGAAGAACTACAACAGCCTCGTTGAACGCGAGGGCGAACAGGCCATCGACCAGCGCATCGCGGAGTTCGAGGCGATGCATTCTCAGGTGACGGCGTGGCGGGAAAGCCGGCGTCCAGCGGCAGCCGCAGCGACCGCGTCCGCCGACGTTCGCCAGCCGACCAGGACGAGACATGACGTCGGCTCACATGTTGCAGCTCCGGCATTCCTGAACATGCTCGCCCGCGAGAAACTGCTGGCCAGGCGGCTGGAAGGCTATATCGACGCGCTGATGGTTCACGTCGATCATCTTTGGGCCTCGCAGCGGCTCGCCGATATCGACCAGATCGCCACGCTGGGACGAGAGGCGGGATTCCTCACGATCGAACCGGCCAATCCATTCGGAACCAACCGGCTGTTTTCGGCACGAACGTCGGCCAATCTCGTCCGGTTGATCGAAGCGCTGGCAGACAAGGGGCCGTCGAACGCCGAACACTCTCTGTTCGAGAAGATCGAAGATCTCGTTCGATCGATCGAGAGCGCAAGCCCCGTGCTGGCGATCCGGCGCATCGATACTGACCAGACACTTTCCGGTCTGGGCAGGATTGCCGCTTTCGCGAACGATCTGGTCCCCGATGCGATCTTCACGCTGAATCGCGGCGGCGCCTCCGTGGGGCGGTTCGTCAAGGAGTATCTGCGGCTGGACATTCCCGTCATCCCCCTCGAGGGTGACAGCACCGGCGTGAGATTGGCGTCCAGCTTCATCGGCCCTCCCGTCCTGTTCAAGCCGCTGGTGATCGATGATGTCGCACGCAGCGGTCGCACGGTGGCTCAGGCGTTCGATTGGATCGGTCAGAACTACCCGTCGGCAGCTCCCAGGGCCACGACCATCGCCGCATCCTTGGACGCTATCGAGCTCGTGGGCCAGGCCTGTCTGCTGACGTCGAACCCGATGGAGCACGGAGCGATCGAGCTGCCATATGATCCGCATGCCGGCTTCGCGATCGAAACGCTCGGGCGATACACGGTCTATGTCTTTGGCGCCAACGCCACGTCCCCCGAAAACCGCCTGGTGGTTTCGACGGACATCGTCGACAAGCTCGTTGCCGAGCAGGGACGGCTCTTCGCCGAGATGGATCGCGTCCTGAAATCCACTTTTTGACCGACGATCGCTCCAGAGGCCGGTCATTTGCAGCCGAACGCGCCTGCTGAACGTCTCCGAGACTGGCAGATTTGGCCGCTTCATCAACGTCCCACAGCTTCGCCGCTGTTAGGCCTTGACCGTGGCAGCTCGCGTCGTATGAGATGACTGCATGGTCCGGGGATACATTCTGTTGAGTGTTGCGGTCGCGCTGTGTGTGCCCTCGCTGGCGGCGGCGCAGACGATGAGCTTTGGCGATTCCGCGGGGCTGATCGCGTCGAGCTGCGGCGCCGACATCACCGCCAATTGCCGCGGCGTCAATCTCGACTCCAACCGCCTCAAGGAATGCCTCTCGCGCAACCAGGACGTCGTCTCCGCGCAGTGCAAGGCGACCTATTTCAAGGCGTTCGAGGCGATCCAGAAGCGCATCGCGGCACGGGTCACGGTCGCCAACGCCTGCCAGCGCGAGATCGTCAAGCTGTGTGGCGGCTCCACGAAGGAGACGAGCAAATCGATCCCGTGCCTGATGACGGCCAACGGCGTGAGCGCGCGGTGTCAGCAGGCGATGGGCGAAGCGGGGTATCGCTGATGCGGCGGACCGCGAGATCATTGCTGTCAGGGCCGATCGTGGCTTCGCTGATGGCCGCGAGCGCGCCCGCTTGGTCGCAGGAGCCGGGTCGCGAGGACATCGTGCGCCAGCTCGGCCGCTTCGAAACCGCACCCACGCTGGATCTGCCGGCGCTGAAGCAGCAGACGCAGGAGCGTTCCAGGTCGCGCGGGCGCAACGAGCCACCGCCGCAGAAGCGTCCGCCGATCGCGCCGGAGCTGATGAATCTGCCGGCCTTCAACGTCGACATCCAGTTCGACGTGGACACGCCGATCGTGCGCCCGGAATCGTACCAGACCGTCGGGCGGATCGCCGATGCGATGGTGTATTCCGATCTGCTGCCCTACACCTTCCTGATCGTCGGCCATGTCGAGGCCAACGGCAAGCGCGAGGCCAACGTCATCCTGAGCCAGCGCCGCGCCGACGCGATCCGCGACATCCTGGCGAACACCTTCAAGATCTCGGTCAAGCGGCTGCAATCGATCGGACTTGGCGAGGAGCAGTTGCTCGACCCGTCCAAGCCGACCGCCGCCGTCAATCAGCAGATCCAGATCATCCCGATCGCAAAGACCGTAGAAGAGGCCGCGCCGCCGCCTTCGGCCCCTGCCCCGGCAGCGCCCCACAAGCAGGCCCCGCGCAAGCATCGCAGTTGATGCAATTGAGACCTGCGCTGAGGCCATGAACCCAGCGCGCTGCAGGTGCGACTGTTGTCTCAGCAGGTTGCCGATACGCTATTCCCGACAGGCGCCAATGGAACCTGTTTTCAAGTCGGGTCGCGCGGCAATGCTGCTGGGCCGTGATTGCCGGGTTTGTCGATGCAGCCGCTTGATGGTATAGCCCCCTCTTTGCGGCCGTCGATTGAGCGACGGTCGATCTCATTGACGAGCGAGCCAGCCATGAACGCCATGTTCCGACGCCAGATGGTCGACTACGTCGAATACCATCGCGATCCGCGCAACGGCCTGATGCATGTGTTCGGGATCATCCTGTTGTTCCTGGGCGCCGTGCTGCCCCTGAGCTTGTGGCATTTCGACGCGTTCGGCATCCGGATCGGCCTCGGCGCCGTGCTGGCGCTGCCCGTCCTACTCTACTGGCTGCTGCTCGATGCCGCACTCGGGGCCGGCATCCTGGCCTTCGCCGTTCTGTTCCTTGCTGCGGCCATGATGATCGCCGATCACGTCCATGGCGTCGCCTTCTGGGCGCTGTTTGCCGCGCTCATCATCTTCGGCTTTGTCTCGCAGGCCGTGGGCCACAAGGTGTTCGAGCGCAACAATCCATCTCTGCTGGATCATCCGGCGCATCTCTTTCTCGGTCCGATGTTCGTGATGGCGAAATTGTACATGGCGTTGGGTCTGCGGCCTTCGGTGTCCGACCTCATCGCGCCGGACTGGTCGCCGGATCGGCTCGCATCGGACCGGCTTCAAGGCGATCAGCACTCGCGCCCCTAATGAAAGTCCTCGTCACCGGCGGCAGCGGTTTCATCGGCCATCACCTCGTCTCTGCGCTCGCGACGCGGGGCGCGGAGGTGCGTGTGCTCGATATTCGCTGCCCCAGCCACATGATCGCTGACGTCGAGTACATCGAAGGCTCGGTGCTCGATGCGGGCCTGGTGAAGCAGGCGGTCGCCGGCGTCGATCAGGTCTATCATCTGGCTGGACTGCCCGGCATGTGGATGCCGGACCGCGAGGACTTCTACCGCGTCAATTGCGTGGGCACGGAGACGGTGCTGGCGGCGGCGCGCGCCGGCCGGGTGCGCCGGTTCCTGCACTGTTCGACCGAATCCATCCTGTTCAACTATCCCGGCTCGACCGGCGCCGCATCGGCACCGACCGCACCGCCGGCCGAGGCGATGCCGGGCGCCTATACGCGCTCCAAGGCGCTGGCGGAGGCCCGCGCCATGGCCGCCGCGGCGGACGGCTTCCCCGTCGTGGTGGGCACGCCGACAATGCCGATCGGGCCGCACGACAGCAACCTGACACCGCCCTCGCAGATGCTGCGGCACTTCCTGGACAGCCGGCTCCAGCTCTATCTCGACTTCGTCGTCAACCTGGTCGACGTCCGCGACGTCGCGGACGGCCTGATCCTGGCGATGGAGCGCGGCAAGGTCGGCGGCCGCTACGTGTTCGGCGGCGAGAGCCTGCGTCTCAGCCGGATCCTCGATCTCATGGCGGCGATCAGCGGCCGCAAACATGTCGCGGTCGCCGTGCCCGGCCGGCTGGCCGAGCTGTCGGCGGGCATGCTCGAGCTCGTCTCCGATCACCTCACCAAGCGCTGCCCGTCCGGCACCGCCGAGGGGGTGCGGATCGCCCGCGCGGCCTCGGATCTGTCGATCGACAGGGCCAAACGCGAGCTCGGCTACGTCCCGCGCCCGATCGAGCCGACCTTGCGCGAGACGATCGGCTTTCTGCTCGGTTCCGAGCCGGGAAAGCGGCTCGACGGTAAACAACACCCTTTTCGCACCGCGGCCGAATAGCTAAGAGCAGCCGGTCCCAGGTCTCATAACGGTTCCAACACATGTCCGGCGATGCCAGCCCCATCTCGTCGTTTGCGTTCAGCGGATGGACCACCACCTGGCCCACCTCGCTGCTGGCCATCATCTGGCTGATCTGGCTCGCGAGCTGGGTCGGCGCCTCGTTCTGGTCGGGGCAGACCCGCAAGCATGTGACGGTGATCAAGACCAGCCGCTATCACGCGCTGATCGTGCTCGGCGGCATCCTGTTCACGCCGTGGACCTCGCGCCTGCTCGGCGAGAAACCGTTCTGGACTCCCGGTGAGACCGGCGTCTACCTGCTGACCGTCGTCACCCTGGCCGGCATCGCCTTCACTTGGTGGGCGCGCATCCATCTCGGCCGCTTCTGGTCCAACGCGATCACCCACAAGGAAGGCCACAAGGTCATCGACACCGGCCCCTACGGCATGGTCCGTCACCCCATCTATACCGGGCTGATCCTCGGCATGATCGCCACCGGCATCGCGGTGGGCACGGTGACCGCCGTGCTGGGCGCCGTCCTGATCTCGCTCGGGATGGCCTGGAAGGCAAAGATGGAAGAGGTCTTCCTCGCGCAGGAGCTCGGGCCGGATTACGTCACCTACCGGCAGCGCGTGCCGATGATCATTCCGTTCCTGCCGCCGGGCTAGAGCGCTCAGCGTCTGGCCTGGGCTTCCGAAGGCGGCTGCGGCGACTGGTTTGCCGCCTGCGGCAGCAGGTGGCGCGGCAGGATGATGCGCTGGCCGGGGACCAACGGCTGGGTGGCGAGGCCGCGGTTGGATTGCTGGAGCGCCCAGAGCGGAACGTGATAATTGGTGGCGATCTGGTCCAGGGTCTCGCCCGGCCGTACCGCCAGAGCAGTGCCGCTGTCCCACAGCTCCACGGAGGCTTTCGGCGGCACCAAATAGCGCAGCGGCACCGGCTCCGCGTCGGCGGTGGCCGAGGTCTGCGACAATTGGCTGATCATGGTGACCAATTGGGCGTGCACGTCCTCCATCTTGTCGATGTTGATGTGCGTGACCTCATCATGATCCTTCATGTCGAAGCTGGCGTAGTGACCGCGAAAGCCGGGCTCCGGCTTGACGTCGCCGCCGCCGAGAATGTTGTCGGACAGGAACAGGTTGATGAAGCGCTGCACGTTGGGCGGCACGCTCTTGGTCGCATGCGCCGGATCGACGGTGACGACGAGGGCAACCGGGATGTTCTGCTCCTGCAGCGTGATCGCGATGCGGACGCTGCACAGCCCGCCCATCGAATGGCCGATCAGCACGATCGGGCCCGGCTCCTGGCGGTAGTTCTTGGCCACCTGGAGCGCGATCAGGTCGCACAGCGTGAATTCATAGACACTGGCCCGGTAGCCGGCCTGCTCGATCTTTTCGGCCAGACGATCCATCCCGGTCGAGAACAGCGGCCCGAGCGCGCCGCGGAACAGGTACACCCGCGGCGGCGGCAGCGGCTGGCTGATCTCGGGCGGCGCAGTCGGTACGGCGCGGATCGCCGCGGGGGTTGCTGCCGGGGATGCCTTGGCGGATCTGGTCGGCGCGGGGGCGGACGCAGCGCCGGGCTGGGCGGCCCGCGAGATGCTTGGGGCGGCAAGTCCGGCGAGGAAAGGTGCGGTGACGAGGATCGCGAGCAGTCTCCTGCCGGCAGCCACCTTGGCTGGACCGAGCCACCGCCTCGCGATTCGCGCCACGCTGGTCATTCGCGCTCCCGGGAAAGCTCTCGGCTGAGATCAAGCAGGGTCATATCCCTCCCTGCCATACCGTTTGTCGCCGCCGAATGGGAGCATTTTGGGGCGCGCGCCCAGTGGCGCGGCCGCCGACTACCGGTAGCCGGTCACGTTGGCCGCGCGCTGCGGCGCGGCCATGCGCGTCGGCGGCGCCGCCGGGCGGCCGCGGCCGCCGAACACCACGCCATCGATGGCACCGATCACCTTCTGCTGCATGATCTGGTTCTTCTCGATCGTGACGTGGCCGACACCGGGAACCGACTGGACGTCGACATTCTCGAGCTTGCCGCGGAAGCCGTCGTCGCGGCGGACCGGCTCGCCGGCACCGCTGGCGATGTAGAAATTGATGTAGCGCTCGGCGTTGCCGCCGACGAGCTTGGTCTTGAACACCGAATCGAGCCCGATCGCGAGCTTCACCGGCACCCCGAGCTGGCCGAGCTTGTTGATCATGTCCGGCAGCGCGGTCGCGCCGGAGGAATGGCCCACCAGGATGATGGTCTTGATCCGGCCGGCGCGATAGGCGGCAGCCGCTTCGTCGGCGAGCGACGACCACGACACGAAATTGGCGACCGTGTTCGGAATGCCCTGCGAATCCAGCTTGGCGGCGATGTCGTCGAGCCCGAGCGAGAAGATGTTGAGCACGCCGCGCAGCAGATAGACATGCGTGGTGCTGGCGGCGCTTGCGGCCGCCGGGCTCGGTGCCGCCCGGACCGATCCGGTGCCGAGCGGCAGAGCCAGCGCAACGGCCAGCGCCACCATGCCAAAGCAGCGCGCCGAGAGGCTGCGCTTGAAGGTGGGTCGAACGGTGCTGGCGCGTGCCGTCATCGGTCCTTCTCCGCGGCGGAAATGTCGAGACGGCGCGACCGTACCCAAGATGCTCGCGGACGCAACATCGTCGGACATCGCAAGGCGGCGTTCCTCCTCAGACGTGGCTGAGCGGCAACACTCAGCCATATCGGCCACGGAAAAGCCCAACAAGCGACATGATCGAGGGCGGCGCGCACGATTGCGCGAACGCATCGCCGTCCCTATCTGAGCGCTTCGCCTGCGCCCCCTCCTCCGCGCAGCTCCCCCGCTCTTTATCGAATCCCTCGCATCGAATCCCCGTGATGGCTCCCGTCATTTCCGTTACCGGCCTGTCGAAGACCTATTCCTCGGGCTTCACCTCGCTCAACAATGTCGATCTCGCGATCGAGCGGGGCGAGATCTTCGCGCTGCTCGGGCCCAACGGCGCGGGCAAGACGACTCTGATCAGCATCATCTGCGGCATCGTCAATGCGTCCGCGGGCAAGGTCGCGGTCGGCGGCCACGACATCAACCGCGACTACCGTGCCGCACGGGCGCTGATCGGGCTGGTGCCGCAGGAGCTGCACACCGATTCGTTCGAGACCGTATGGGCCACGGTCAGCTTCAGCCGGGGGCTGTTCGGCAAGCCGAAGAACCCCGCCCTGATCGAGAAGATCCTCAAGGACCTGTCGCTCTGGGACAAGAAGGACGCCAAGATCATCACGCTCTCCGGCGGCATGAAGCGCCGCGTGATGATCGCGAAGGCGCTCTCGCACGAGCCGCAGGTGCTGTTCCTGGACGAGCCGACCGCGGGCGTCGACGTCGAGCTGCGTAAGGGGATGTGGGACGTCGTGCGCGAGCTGAAGGCCGCCGGCGTCACCATCATTCTCACCACGCACTACATCGAGGAAGCCGAGGAGATGGCCGATCGCGTCGGCGTCATCAACAAGGGCGAGATCGTGCTGGTCGAGGACAAGGCCAAGCTGATGGCGAAGCTCGGCCGGAAGCGGCTGAGCCTGCATCTGCAACACCGGATCGAGACCATCCCCGAGACGCTCGCGCCCTATCATCTGGCGCTGTCGGACGACGGCTGGCGGCTCGCCTATGACTACGATACCAAGGGCGAGCGCACCGGCATCACCAGCCTGCTCGGCGATCTCAGGACCGCCGGCATCCGCTTCGTCGATCTCGAGACCAAGCAATCATCCCTTGAAGACATCTTCGTGAGCCTGGTGCGGCAATGAATTTTCGCGCGGTCGCCGCAATCTACAAGTTCGAAATGGCGCGCACCTGGCGCACGCTGCTGCAGAGCATCGTGTCGCCCGTCGTGTCGACGTCGCTCTACTTCGTGGTGTTCGGCGCCGCGATCGGCTCGCGCATCAGCCACGTCGAGGGCGTCAGCTACGGCACCTTCATTGTGCCCGGCCTCGTGATGCTGTCCGTGCTGACCCAGAGCATCTCCAACGCCTCGTTCGGGATCTACTTCCCGAAATTCATCGGCACGATCTACGAGATCCTCTCGGCGCCGATCTCGCATTTCGAGATCGTGCTCGGCTATGTCGGCGCGGCCGCGACGAAATCCATCATTCTCGGGCTGATCATCCTCGCGACCGCCGGGCTGTTCGTGCCGCTGCACATCCAGCATCCGGTGTGGATGCTGTCGTTCCTGGTGCTGACGGCCGTGACCTTCAGCCTGTTCGGCTTCATCATCGGCATCTGGGCCGACGGCTTCGAGAAGCTGCAGATGGTCCCGATGCTGGTGGTGACGCCGCTCACGTTCCTCGGCGGCAGCTTCTACTCGGTCAACATGCTGCCGCCGACCTGGCATTCGATCGCGCTGCTCAACCCGGTGGTCTACCTGATCTCGGGCTTTCGCTGGAGCTTCTACGAGATCGCCGACGTCAGGGTGGAAATCAGCGTCGGCGTGACGCTGCTGTTCCTGGCGATCTGCATGACGATCATCTGGTGGATCTTCAAGACGGGCTACCGGCTCAAGCATTGAGCCGGCGCCTCAACTCAGCGGTAGCAGTGGAAGCGGCCGTAGCCGTCGCGGTATCCCCGGCAGTGATAGTGCCGGTGGTAATAAGAGCGGTGCGGAATGCCGAGCACGCCTTCGACGGCGCCCACGGCTCCGCCGACGCCGGCACCAACCGCGCCGCCGACGACGCCGCCCACCGGACCGGCGATGCGGTTGCCTTCGTGCGCCCCTTCGTGGGCGCCACGGATAATGCCCTGGGCATGGGCGAATTGCGGCAGCGCCAGCCAGGCCAGCGCCAGGACGACCAGCGCGAGCGCAGCCAGCAGATAGGTCAGCTTCTGCGGCGCGCGATCATCGAGCACCGCCGTCTTGGCCTTCATCGTCAACATTTTGAGTCCTGGGAACCGCATGGGGGAATCCTTGAAACGCGGATGCGGCCAAAAAGTTGCGCGGTCGTGACGAATTGCACCGATTAGAGAGGTCCCAAAACGCCGGAATGAAAGACCATCCGCGGTCGCGAAAATGTCAGCGCCGATGAACGCGGGGAGCCTTTGTCCTGGTCCTGCCCGACATTAAGGTTGAGGCTGCCCTCGGCTGGAACAAAGCCGGCAATTCCGACATAGTGCAGGCCGAGGCGATGACCTGGGCGTTAAAGTCCCGTTTTGAGGTCTCTCCACAGTCGAGGGCCCTGGAGGCCAGAGGTTAGATGCGTACCATCCTTTTTGCAGTTGCCGGCTTCGCCTTTCTGTCGGCCACGCCGGCTCTGGCCAAGATCGACATCACGGTCGACAAGAACAGCCAGATCATGACGGTCGCCGTCGATGGCGTCGAGCGCTATCGATGGCCAGTCTCGACCGGCATTCCCTCACGGGAAACGCCGAATGGCTCGTTCCGCGCCTTCCGCATGGAGGCCGATCATTTTTCCAAGGAATTCGACGACGCACCGATGCCGCATTCGATCTTCTTCACGAAGGTCGGTCACGCGATTCACGGCACGGATTCGGAGGGCCGGCTCGGCACCCCCGCGTCTCACGGCTGCGTCCGGCTGTCGAAGGCGAATGCCACGACGCTCTACGACCTGGTGCAAAAGGACGGCGTGCTCAACACCACGGTGACCCTGACCGGCTCGGCCGAGGTGGCGCTGGCGCGCAATCCACGCCGCGGCACCGCTGTTGCCCGCCGCGACGTGCCGCAGCAGTATGATGACAGTGGCGAGCCGGTCGTGCTGACGCCGCAGCCACAGATGCTGCCCGGACGCCAGGTCGTTCCGCAGCAGCGGCCCGATGACGGCTACATCTATCCCGCCGACGGCAGCGACAACGGCGTGCGTTATCCGGCGCCGCGCGGCACGGCCCGGCGCGTCTATGACGCCCAGGCCTATCCGCAGCAGCAGCAGTACGATTACCAAAACGGCAATCCGAGCTACGCGCAGCCGCGCTATTACCAGCCGCGCTCTTATTATCAGCCGCGCGGCTACTACACCTATCAGGACTGATCGCGCATTGATCCTCGCGGCCGGGCGCTGTTGCGCAGCGCATCGGCGCCTCCTCACTCGGCGTTGACCCGCTCGAGCGAGGCGGACGCGCGATCGGCGCTGGCCTGCCCGCGGGCCGTCGGCATGCGCGCGCGCCGCTGCACGAAATACTGATCGGCCAGCACGCCGATCAGGATCACCGTGCCCATCACGGCGAAATTGAGCGAGCTCGGGATGCCCAGCAGATTGACCAGGTTCTGCAGCATCTGCAGCAGGATTGTGCCGAGCACGACGCCGATGACCGAGCCCTCGCCGCCGCGCAGCGAACAGCCCCCGAGCACCGCTGCGGCGATCGCATAGAGCTCGTAGAACGAGCCGTGTACCGCCGGCGAGATCGAGCGGGTGTACATCGCCAGCAGGACCGCGGCGAGCGCCGTCAGGGCGCCGCAGATCACATAGGCCGCGATCGTCACCCGATCGGACCGGATGCCGGAGTAGCGCGCCGCCTCCTCGTTCTTGCCGACCGCGTAGAAATAGCGGCCGTACACCGAGCGGTGCAGCACCAGCCAGGCGATGCCGGCCACGATGGCGAGCGCCACGACGCTATGCGGCAGTGGAAAGCCGAGGACATCGGTGCGGCCGGCGGCCAACCATTCCAGCGCCGGGAAGCTCGCGCCGTAGCCGAAGCCGGCCGTGGCATCCTCGGTGTAATAACGGGCCGCGCCGCGATAGATCAAAAGTCCGCACAGGGTCACCACGAAGGGCTGGATGCGCATCTTGGTCACCAGCGTGCCGTGGACCATGCCGATGGCGACGCCGCCGGCGAGGATGAGGAACAAGGCGGCGACCCAGTCGACGTCCCGGTTGACGATGAGGTCGATGAACAGCACGCCGAGCAACGCGATCACCGAGCCCACGGCGAGCTCGATGCCGCCAACGATGATGACGAAGGCCTCGGCGATCGAGAAGATTCCGAACATGCCGACCTGGTTGGCGGTATTGGAGAGGTTGCCGACCAGCAGGAAGCGCGGGTTGATGAAGGCGACGACGGCGCCGACCACCAGGATCAGGATCAGCAGGCTGAGATCTTTTTTCTGCACGGGCGCCCTCGCTCAGACGGTATGGCCGACGGCGAGCTGAAGCACGTTGTGCTCGCTGAACTCGTTGCGGGCCAGGAAGCCCGAAATCATGCCTTCATGCATCACGGCGATCCGGTCGCTCACCCCGATCACCTCCTCCATGTCGCTCGAGATCATCAGGATCGCGACGCCGGAATCCGCCAGCCGCCGCAGCATGTCGTAGATCTCCTGCTTGGCGCCGACATCGATGCCCCGGGTCGGCTCGTCGAAGATCAAGACCTTTGGCCGCATCGACAGCCATTTGGCGAGCACGACCTTCTGCTGGTTGCCGCCGGACAAGGTGCCGACCGAGACCTTGACGTCGGACGCCCGGATCTTGAGCCGTTCGCGCTGCCGGTCGGCATTCTCGGTCTCACGCCTGATGTCGACAAGTCCAAAGCTGAGATAGGAGGCGAGATCCGGCAGCGAGATATTCTCGGCGATCGACAGGTCGAGCAGCAGGCCGCAGGCCTTGCGGTCTTCCGGAATGAGATAGATGCCGCGATCGATCGCCGCGCGCGGCGTCGAGATGCGGATCGGCTCGCCCTCCAGGCTGATGCCCCCGGCCAGCAGCGGCTCGACGCCGAAGATGCCGCGCGCGAGCTCGGTGCGGCCGGAGCCGACGAGACCTGCAAGCCCGAGGATCTCGCCGCGCCGGAGCTGCAGGCTGACGGCCTGGTTGGGATAGGTCGCGGTCACGGCCTCCACCACGTCGAGCACGGCCTCGCCGGGCGGCGCGGCCGGCGGCACGTAGAGTGACCGCAGGTCCCGGCCGATCATCAGCCGGATCATCGCGGCAGGACTGAGCTCGTCCCGCGTGAGCGCGCCAACCATGCGGCCGTCGCGCAGCACGATCGCGCGATCGGCGCATTGCATGACTTCGTTCAAGCGATGCGTGATGAAGATGACGCTGACCCCGCCCGCCTTCAGGCCGGCGATGACCTGCATCAGCCGCTCGGTTTCCGACAGCGTCAGGCTGGAGGTCGGCTCGTCCATGATCACGCAGCGCGCATCGAGCGACAAAGCCTTCATGATCTCGACCAGCTGGCGCTGCGCCAAAGACAGCTCGGCAAGCGGCGTCTCCGGCTCGAAATCGGCCCCGAGGCGCGCGATCAGCGGGCGCACCCTGGCTCGCAGCGTCGCCCGGTCGATCAGCCGCAGCGGACCGCCATAGACCGGCTCGCGGCCGATGAAGACGTTGCCTGCGACATCGAGATTGTCGAACAGGTTCAGCTCCTGGTGGACGAAGGCGATGCCGGACGCGATCGCGTCCGCCACCGTGTAGCTGGTCCGCGCCGTGCCATCGATCCGGATCGTGCCGCTGCTCGGCTCGACGACGCCGCCGAGCACGCGCATCAAGGTCGACTTGCCGGCGCCGTTCTCGCCGACCAGGGCGATCACCTCGCCGGGCGCGACCGACAGGCTGGCGTGGTCGAGCGCGACCACGCCAGGATAGGTCTTGCCGATGTCGATCAGCTCGAGGAAGGGCTCGCGCACGCCGGCCGTCGCGCTACTTCTTCAGCATCTGCTTCATCTGCGCCATGAAGTCGTCGACGTTCGACTTCTCGATCACCTTGCCGGGCACGATGATGATGCCGTTCGCCGGCACGCCCGACTTGTCGCCCTCAACAACCTTCGCCATCAGCTTCATGCCCTGATAGCCCCACTCGAACGGCTGCTGCACGACGGTGCCCTCGATCGCGCCGTCCTTGACACCGCCGAGCGTGATCGGATCCTCGTCGAAGCCGATGATCTTGATCTTGCCGAGCTTGCCGGCCTCCTTCAGCACCTCATAGATGCGCGGGGTGTTGTAGGAATAGAAACCGACCAGGCAGCTCACGTCCGGCATCGCTGCCAGGATGTCCTCGACATTGCGCTTGGCCCGGGTCTGGTCGATCTCGTCGCCGCGCACGTCGACCAGTTCGACCTTCGATCCCTTGATGGTCTCCTTCACGCCTTCGATGCGCTCGCGAGCGTTGTCAGCCCCGAGCAGGCCGACGAAGCCGACACATTTGCCGCCGTTCGGGAGCGCCTTCAGCATCAGCTTGCCGGCATCCTTGCCGAGCTCGGTATTGGAGGAGCCGATATAGGCGATGCGTTTGGATTGCGGGGCGTCGCTGTCGGTGGTGAAGAGCACCGTCTGTGCGGCAATCTTGTTGAGGTGCTCAGTCTGGTTCTTCGGATCGACGGCACTCACCATGATTCCGGCGGCCCCGGCCGCGACGAGGTCATCCAGCATCCGCTGCTGCACGGCGGCTGCCGCCTGCTCGGGATATTTGAGCTGCAGGTTGTAATTGGGCAGCTCGCCCTGCGCCTTCTTCACGCCGGCCTCGGCGATCTTCCAGAAGTCGGAGGCACCATTGACGACGAAGGCGAGGACCTTCTTGTCCGCGGCTCCCGCGGAGCCGAGACCGAGCGCCATCGACAACAAGGCAGACGCACCGGCAATCCAAAGACGCTTCATTGAACCCCTCCCATGTGAAGCCGGCCTGCTTTGATGCGGCCGGCATTTTGTAGTCGAACGATATCTAGTCGCGAACAGTCGTCTCTCGTCCGAACCGCTGGCTCCGCCCGGACGAACAGCACCTCGATCTGGACAGCGTCCGCGCGATCGTTCGCTCAGGGCAAGACGACCAGACCGGTCCCTCACCGCTCAGTTTGCGATCGAGCTCGACTGCGCGTGCGTGCCCCAACCCACCCATTCGAAGACGCGCAAAGTACCGGCTTCAAATGAGGGGCGCACCTCAAGGTAGCATGGTCATGACGGGCACGCAACAGAGGCCCGCACAGAAAGCGCGAAACCACTGCGTTTTGCGATGCGGTACAGCAAAGTCGGTGATCAGACGCTCGAGAAATCGATGCGGCAATGCAACCGAGGCCCGCCGCTGACGAGGCGCGCACCTCTTTGGGCGCAGACGCCATCATCACGGCGATCCGGGCCCGGCGACGTCGAACGGCGGCAGTGCCCTGTTACTCGCCGTCGCGCAGCCGCCGATACACCGCGCCGAGAATGTTCGAATAATCGTCGGTCCAGACCCGTTCGCCGTCGGTCGGCTCGGTTTCGGTCCACTTGTCCGAGGAGGCCAGCTTGCCGACGTCGGCGTCCTCGCGCGCGCTGATGACGACGTCGGTGGAGAAGATGTACTCGTCGTCGCGACCGGAGTCCTCGTTGTAGACCCAGCTCTTCAGGTCGTTGGCGTCGGCGATGCCGACGACGACGCTCTCCAGCTCCAGATGGCGATTGGAGACGTGCATCACGACGGCGCCCTGCGGCGCCAGCTTCGCCTTGTAGATCGCCATCGCCTCCTCCGTCGCCAGATGGATCGGAATCGCATCCGAGGAATAGGCGTCGACGATGATCAGATCGTAGGCGCCGTCCGGTTCCTTGGCAAAGGTCAGCCGGGCATCGCCGATGACGGGCTTGATGTCCGGCGCGCAGTTCCTGATGTAGCTGAAATATTTCGTGTCGCTGGCGGTGTCGACCATGGTCTGATCGATCTCGAAGAATTTCCAGCTCTCGCCAGGCTCGGCTGCGCATGTGAGCGTGCCGGCGCCGACGCCGATGACGGCGACCTTGAGCGGCGCGCCCTTGCGCTTCCGGATCGCGGTGATGGCGCGGCCGATGCCGCCGTCCTTGTGATAGTAGGTGATCGGCTCGGGCCGCCCCGTCACCTTGGAGCCATCGGCGTTGAGATATTTCTGCGCGCCGTGAATGGTCGTGCCGTGCATCAGCACGTGGTAGTGCCCGTCCGATGTCACCACGATCTTGTGCACGCCGAAGAAGCTGCGCACCGTCTCGACGCGGCCGTCATCGGCCGGATAGGCGCGGATCAGGACGAGCGCGAGCGCGGCCGTCGCGAACACCTTCCAGCGGCCACCGTTCAGCAGCAGAGCGAGCAGCGCTGCGAGCACACCCACGGCGCCCGCGACATAGACGCGGTGGTCCTCGAGATAGGTCGTGACCTTACCGGTCATGCCGGCGGGCACCAGCAGCGCGACGGCGATGACCGCGAGCGGGAGCCAGTACCAGCGCGTGATCCCGGGCAAGCGCTCGTTGGCCGCGGGCCGGCACAGCGCCGCCAGCGCCAGCAGGATCGGATATTCGGCAACCCATGAGAAGGTGAAGGGGGCGATCAAGCCGGCGAACAGGCCGCCGACCATGCCACCGAACGACAGCGCGACATAGAAGCCGGTGAGATATTTGGCCGGCGGGCGCGTGCGCGCGAGCTCGCCATGGCAGGCCATGGCGATGATGAAGAAGCAGAGCTGGTGACCGCCGAGCGTGAGCGCGAGATTCTGCTCGCCGCCGAAGGCGAGCAGCACGACGACGCCGGCGATCGCCAGCGGCTGCAGCGCCAGCATCCATTTGTGCGGCAGCAGCGGCCGCGACTGGAACACCAGCACCCAAGTCAGCAGATAGAGCGACAGCGGCAGCACCCACAGCAAGGGGGCGGCCGCGACGTCGGTGGAGATGTGCGCGGTCACCGCGATCAGCAGGCCGGAGGGCACCGCGGCCAGGAAAATCCAGCGCAGGCGCAGCAGCCAGCGTGGCGCCGGCGCATGGCTGTCGCCGGTGTGCAGCAGGCTCGTCACGATCACGGGCGACCGCAACAGCAGGACGCCGCAGCCGGCGATCAGCGCGATCAGGAGGCCATAGCCGACGGTCCAGATCAGGTTCTGCATGCGCAGGCTGAAGATCGGCTCGATCAGCAGAGGATAGGACAGCAGCGCCAGAAAGCTGCCGATGTTCGACGACGCATAGAGGAAATACGGGTCGGGCGCGGCCGGATGACCCGTGCGCACGAACCACGCCTGCAGCAGCGGATTGTTGGCGGCGAGCGCGAAAAACGGCAGGCCGATCGACACGGTGAACAGGCCAAGCAGCCACAGCCCGTAGCCCGAGGTCGGCGGATCGCCCCAGCTACTCGCGATCGACAGCGGCAAGCCCAGGATGGCGAAACCGAGCAGCAGCAGATGAATCGCGATCGGCAGCACCCGGCTGCGGAGCTGGGTGAGAAAATGCGCATAGGCGTAGCCCGCCAGCAGCAGGGTCTGGAAGAACACCATCGCCACCGACCACACCGCCGGCGAGCCGCCGAGTCGCGGCAGCACCATCTTGGTGAACAGCGGCTGCACCGAGAACAACAGCAGCGCGCTGACGAAAATGGCGGCGGTATAGACGACGAGCACCAGCCGGTTGCGTGCGGCGGAGGGCTGAGCGACGGCGGCGGGCGAGGCGATTGAGGTCATGACAACTCCGGCAGCAGCGCGGCCGGCATCAGATGCCGAGGCCGGACCGCGATGAGCAGACGAGACATAGCGGATCGCAGGGCGGTATGGCGAGCAGCTGAGGCAAAATGGAGTTTTCCTTGACGTCGCAGCCTTCCGGCGCGACAGCACCAGCCGAGGTTCCCGGTGCGGGCCATTAAACAGGACTTCTTGAAGCTGACATGAATGAAACCGACGTCATCATCATCGGCGCGGGCCACAACGGCCTGACCTGTGCGGCCTATCTCGCCATGGCGGGCCTGCGCGTGCATGTGGTCGAGCGTCGCAAGGTGGTCGGCGGCGCTGCGGTGACCGAGGAGTTTCATCCGGGCTTCCGCAACTCCGTCGCGTCCTACACGGTGAGCCTGCTCAATCCGCGCGTCATCTCCGACCTGAAGCTGCACGAGCACGGGCTCGAGATCGTCGAGCGCCGGGCACAGAACTTCCTGCCCTCGCCGGACGGTCGCCATCTGCTGACGGGCGAGGGCCGCACGCTGGCTTCGGTTGCGCGGCTGAGCCAGCGCGACGCCGACGCGATCGGCCCGTTCTCGGCCCGGCTCGAGGCGATCGCGGATGTGCTGCGCAGCCTCGTGCTGCGGGCGCCACCGAATCTGGTCGCCCAGTTCGGGCTGTCGGCGATCCGCGAGGCGTTCAACGCGCTCGGCACCGCCAACACCCTGCGCGCACTGTCGCTGGAGCAGCAGCGCGACCTGCTCGACCTTTTCACGCGCTCGGCCGGCGAGATGCTCGACGAGATCTTCGAGACCGACCTGGTGAAGGCGCTGTTCGGCTTCGATGCCATCGTCGGCAACTATGCCAGCCCCTACGCTGCCGGCTCGGCCTATGTGATGCTGCATCACGCCTTCGGCGAGGTGAACGGCAAGAAGGGCGTCTGGGGCCATGCGATCGGCGGGATGGGCGCGATCACGCAGGCGATGGCCGGGTGCCTGAAAGAGCTGGGAACGCTGGTCGAGGTCGAGGCCGGCGTGCGCGAGGTGATCGTCGAGCGCGACCGCGCGGTCGGCATCGTGCTCGAGGATGGCCGCACCATCCGCGCCCGCCATGTCGTCGCCAACGTGAACCCGAAGCTGCTGTATACGCGCCTGGTGCCGGCCGGTGCCGTGCCCGAGCCGTTCCTGAGCCGCATCCGGAACTGGCGCTGCGGTTCGGGCACGTTCCGCATGAACGTGGCGCTCGACCGGCTGCCCTCGTTCAGCGCGCTGCCGGGCGAAGGCGACCATCTGTCCGCGGGAATCATCCTTGGCCCGAGCCTCGGCTACATGGACCAGGCCTATCTCGACGCGCGGGCGCATGGCTGGAGCCGCGATCCCGTGGTCGAACTGCTGATCCCCTCCACGCTCGACCCGACGCTGGCTCCCGCGGGCCGGCACGTCGCCAGCCTGTTCTGCCAGCATGTCGCGCCCGAGCTGCCGGACGGCCGCTCCTGGGACAATCATCGCGACGAGGTCGCCGACCTCATGATCGCGACCGTCGACCGCTATGCGCCGGGCTTTGCGGCCAGCGTGCTCGGCCGGCAGGTGCTGTCACCGCTCGACCTCGAACGCCAGTTCGGGCTGATCGGTGGCGACATCTTCCACGGTGCGCTGACCTTGAACCAGTTGTTCTCGGCCCGCCCCATGCTCGGTCACGCCGACTATCGCTCGCCGCTGAAGGGGCTCTACCATTGCGGCTCGGGCAGCCACCCCGGTGGCGGCGTCACCGGCGCCCCCGGCCACAATGCGGCCCAGGCGATCCTGGCGGACCATCGCGCTTTGTTCGGCTGAGGATAAGGGGTGGAAAGGCGCGGCACACCCGTGTGGACAAGCGGTGGATCAACCGCCAAAGAAGCAGTGCACGGCCCTGTGGATATGCTGTGGACCCGGCGTTCGATACGCCCTCTCAAGAGCAGAAAAACCGGGCGCTGAGACCCGGTTCTTCGAGGACGCCGCGGCGGGCGGATTACTTCAGCGACGTGTTGATCGATTCGAACTTGCTGCTGAGCGAGCTGCCCAGGCCGTTGACGGCGGCAATGATCGCCAGCGAGATGCCCGCTGCAATCAGGCCGTATTCGATGGCTGTGGCGCCGGATTCATCACGCAAGAACTTCGACAGAATGGACTTCATCTGAACCTCGTTTCCCAACCCAGGAACCGAGGATCATCCGGTTCCCATGACGGGAAAATTAGGGGCCAGGACCCTAAAGTCGGGATAATGCCCCCAGTTCAAGTTGCAGAGATTCTTCGCTGCAATTGAACCTCAACTTTTATTCGGATCAGGAAAGGCATTATACAACCGCCGGATGCGCAGATCCGGCCAGATTGCGGTCCTATCGCTTGCGTTGGCAGGCAATTCCCTTAACCACGCCGTCAAATCTCGCCAGGATCCACCTTGATGACCTCAACGACCACGCCCGCCACCCACAAGGCCAGCTTCACGGTTGCCGATGAAGCGACCGCCCGCCCGGCGGTCGACGTCCTGACCGAGGTGTTCTTCGAGGGCGACGCGGCGGTGGCGGCGTTCGAGCGTCCGGACGGGCGCTGGGACGTCACGGTTCATTTTGCCGACCCGCCCGACCAGGCGCTGGTGCGCGAGTTGGTCGGCGGGGCGGCAGGCTCCGACGTGGCCCAGACCCTGGCGTTCGAGGTCGTCGAGGCCAAGGACTGGGTCAAGGCCAGCCTGGACGACCTCGTTCCGGTGCCGGCCGGCCGCTTCATGGTCCATGGCAGCCATGACCGGCAGCGGGTGCCCGGCAACAAGCTCGGGATCGAGATCGAGGCGGCGCTCGCCTTCGGCACCGGCCACCACGGCACCACCCGCGGCTGCCTGCTGCTGCTCGATCACGTGCTCAAGGCGCGCGCGCCGCGACGGGTGCTCGACCTCGGCACCGGAACCGGCGTGCTCGCCATCGCCGCCGCCAAGGCGACGCACCGGTCCGTGCTGGCGAGCGACATCGATGCGCCCTCGGTCATGGTGGCGCGGGAGAACGCCCAGCTCAACGGCGCAGGCCCCCTGGTCCGGGTCATCCGCGCCACCGGCTTCGCCGCCCCGGACTTTGCCCGGTGCGGCCCGTTCGACCTGGTGCTGGCGAATATCCTGGCCAACCCGCTGCGCCAGCTGGCCGCGCCGATGCTGCGCCACCTCGCGCCTGGAGCCTTCGTGATCCTGTCGGGCCTGTTGACCCCGCAGGCACGCGCCGTCCGCGCCGCCTATCGTGCTCGCGGCCTGGTTCCGATCCGGCATTTGAGAATCGAGGGGTGGAGCAGCCTGTTGCTGCAGAAGCAGCAGTAAGGCGGATCAGCTCGCGGCGTGGATCGAACCTGCACGCTGGTGCGGCAAGCTCGCGACTACGTCTTCGGCTGGCTCTGCTGGGAGGTGGAGTCGGACTGATTACGCGAGGCACGTCGACCGCGCGGCGCAACGAGACGATTGACGAGATCGGCCAGCGCGCTGCGCGGCTTCTCGGCCGGTGCGGACGCCGGTCCGCTTGGCGCGGGCGCCGATAGTTTTTCGAAGGTAAAAGCAGGCATCGTGCATCCCCTCGCCGTTGAGTTGAGGCACTCCCCGGATCATGCGACCGACCGTGGATGATCTTTACGATCGCGGTCGTCACGTCCATACGTTTCCTCGCCGCACCTCTTTCGGATGACTGGCATGCGACAGCAAATCTTTTTGCACAGGCGAATGCAAGGAGATTCTTCGTGCACTGCACTGTCGGCTGAAGGAGTATTCGTCGCCGACGCGGCAGGATCCACTTCTAAAGTATGAGACCGATGTTCGAAGCTCTGTTCCAGACGTTCGAAGAACCCGAAACCGGAGTGGCGCTGACCGCGCGGCTGGCCGCGCTCCGCGAAGAGCTGGCCAGGCGCAAGCTCACCGGATTCATCGTGCCTCGGGCCGACCAGCAGCAGAACGAATATGTGCCGCCATCGGAGGAAAGGCTGGCATGGCTGACCGGCTTCACCGGCTCGGCCGGCCTCGCGATCGTGCTGCCGCAGGCAGCCGCGATATTCGTCGACGGCCGCTATACGCTGCAGGCCGGCAAGCAGGTCGACGGCAAGGCCTGGATGGTGGAATCGCTGATCGAGCCGCCGCCCGAGAGTTGGCTGACGCGACACCTGCAGAGCGGTGACCGCGTCGGCTTCGATCCGTGGCTGCATACGACGGCCGCGGCCGAACGCCTGGCCGCCGCTTGCGCCAAGGCGGGCGCGGAGCTGGTGCCGGTCGAGCGCAACCCGGTCGACAGCATCTGGACCGAACGGCCGCTGCCGCCGCTCGGCGCCGTCTCCATCCACGGCGCGGAATTGTCCGGCGAGAGCGAGGCGGACAAGCTCGGCCGGATCCGCCAGGAGATCGAGCGCCTCGGGGTCGAGGCGCTGGTGCTGTCCGATTCCCACAACGTCGCCTGGACCTTCAACATCCGCGGCGCCGACGTCTCGCACACGCCGCTGCCGCTGTCCTATGCGCTGGTGCCCAAGGCCGGACGTCCGACGATCTTCATCGATTCCCGCAAGCTCTCGAACCTGACGCGCGATCATCTCGAGCAGAGCGCTGATGTGGCGGAGCCGGACACGCTGACACTGCGCCTGAGCGAGCTCGCACAATCCGGCGCAGCCGTCGCGCTCGACAGCGCCACGGCCGCCGATGCCCTGACGCGGCTGATCCAGGGCGCCGGCGGCAAGGCGGTGCGCGGCGCCGATCCGGTCAGCCTGCTCAAGGCCGCCAAGAACGCGGTGGAGATCGACGGCACGCGGCGCGCCCATCAGCGCGATGCGGTGGCGCTGGCGCGCTTTCTCGCCTTCATCGATCGCGAGGCGCCGAAGGGCACGTTGACCGAGATCGATGCGGTCGAGGCGCTGGAGAGCTTTCGCCGCGACACCGGCGCACTCAGGGACGTCTCGTTCCCGACCATCTCGGGCACCGGTCCCAACGGCGCCATCGTGCATTATCGCGTCACCCGCAAGAGCAACCGCCGCATCATGCCGGGTGATCTGCTGCTGATCGATTCCGGCGCGCAATATCAGGACGGCACCACTGACGTCACCCGCACGATCGCCGTGGGCGCGCCGACCGAGGAGATGCGCGACCGCTTCACCCGCGTGCTGCGCGGCCACCTCGCGATCGCACGCGCGATCTTCCCCGACGGCACCACCGGTGCGCAGCTCGACACCCTGGCGCGGCAGTTCCTGTGGCAGGCGGGCATCGATTTCGAGCACGGCACCGGCCACGGCGTCGGCAGCTATCTGTCCGTGCACGAGGGGCCCGCGCGCATCTCGAAGCTCGGCACGGCGCCACTGAAGCGCGGCATGATCCTGTCCAACGAGCCCGGCTACTACAAGACCGACGCCTTCGGCATCCGCATCGAGAACCTTGAGCTCGTTGTGGCGAAGGACGTCGCGGGCGCGGAGAAGCCGATGAACGGCTTCGAGGCGCTGACCCTGGCGCCGATCGACCGCCGCCTGATCGATGTCGTCATGCTGACCGCCGAGGAACGGGCATGGCTCGACGCCTATCATGCCCGGGTCAGGGAAACCGTCCGTGCAGCGCTCGACGACAGCGACCAGCGCTGGCTCGATCAGGCGACTGCGCCACTGTAGTCATCCGGACTGTCCAGCTACGAACTGTCCCGCTGCCCGCATGGGCGCATGCCGAAACAGGCATTTCCGCGAAGCGGAAGGCCGCTACAGTCAGGGCGTTCACCCGATTTGAGCGGCACCATGCATGGAATGATCAGCAGACCGCCCGGGGCGGCGCCACCGCGCGCCGTCCCCTCGCGCACCGTGCTGGTCCTCCTGGTCGTGATGACCGGGCTGGCGCCGATCTCGCTATACCTGCTGGTGCCGGCCCTGCCGCTGCTCGCGACCACGTTCGGGCGCGACGCCTCCGTGGTGCAGATGACGGTGTCGTTCTACATGGCCGGCATCGCGATCTCGCAGCTGCTGCTCGGGCCGCTGTCGGACCGCTTCGGCCGCCGCCCCGTGATGCTCGCAGGGCTCGTGCTGTCGATCGTCGCGAGCGTCAGCTGCATCTTCGCCGACACCCTGCCCCAGCTGATCGCGGCGCGCTTCTTCCAGGCGCTCGGCGGCGCCAGCGGCATGGTGATCAGCCGCGCCATCATCCGCGATCTCTATCCGCGCGAGCGCATCGGGGCGATGATCAGCCTCGTCGTCGCGGTCATGATGATCGCGCAGATGCTGTCGCCGCTGACCGGCGGCCTGATCGAGATCGCGTTCGGCTGGCACGCCATCTTCTACGTCGTCGCCGCGCTGTCGATCGTGATCGCGATCGCCGTGACCATGGCGCTGCCGGAGACCCGCCCTGCCCGCGTCGAAGACGCGAGCTTCAGCCGCGACGTCGCCATGCTGGTGAAGAGCCGCGCCTTCCTCGGCTACATGCTGTGCCAGGTGCTGGCCTCGCAGATCATCTTCGCCTTCGCCGGCGGCGGGCCGTATATCGTCGAGGTGCAGATGGGCCGCTCCTCGGCGGAGTATGGCGCGTGGTTTGCGACCACGGGCTTCGCCTATTTCGTCGGCAACCTGTTCTGCGTGCGCTACGCGCCGCGCCATTCGCTCGATCGGCTGATCTGGTTCGGATTGGGACTGCAGCTCACCAGCGCCGCGCTGAACTTCACCTGGAGCCTGTTCGGCGTCAACCAGGTGCCTTCGGTGCTGTTCGGCACGCAGATGCTGCTGATGTTCGCCAATGCCGCCGTGATGGCGAACTCCGCCGCCGGCGCCATCAGCGTCCGGCCGGGCGCGGCGGGCACCGCCTCCGGCGCGATGGGCTTCCTGCAGATGGGCGTGGGCGCGCTGACGTCGCAGCTCGGCGCCTGGCTCGGCGGCCATTTCAGCAGCACGCTGCCGCTGACGTCAGCGATGCTCACCCTGTCCCTCGCCTGCGCCTGCAGCATGATCTTCCTGGTTCCGCGCACGCAGATGAAGGTGACGAAGGAGCTGATCGAGACGGCGGAAGAGGACGAAGCCGGGGTAATGTGAGGGAGGTGCGTGAGCGACTGCACGACCGCGCGTCACTGTCGGCGTCATACCCGCGCAGGCGGGTATCCAGCAGGCCGAGGCGTCCCGGCTCCATGACAAATGCCTCTGGAATACTGGATCATCCGCTTTCGCGGATGATGACAACTGTTGGTGTCGCATCCAGCGTCTGTCGCAACCAACACCGCGGAGCAGCTACTCCCCGATCAGCTGCAGCCACTCGTCCTCGGTGAGCACCTGCACGCCGTGCTTCTGCGCGTCCTTCAGCTTTGATCCCGCGCCGGGACCGGCGACGACGTAGTCCGTCTTCTTCGACACCGAGCCCGAGACTTTCGCGCCGAGCCGCTCGGCGGTCGCCTTGGCTTCATCGCGCGTCATCTTTTCCAGCGTGCCGGTGAACACCACGGTCTTGGTCGCGATCGGCGAATTGCGCTTCGGCTTCTCCGCGTCGAGGATCTTCACCTCTTTCGTCAGCCGCTCGACGATGCCGCGATTATGGTCCTCGCCGAAATAGGCGGCGACGCTCTTGATCACGGTGTCGCCGATCTGGTCGAGCGCATCCATCTCCGCGATCGCCTCCTCGTCGCCGTTGGCGACCTTGAGACAGGCTTCGTGGAACGCATCCCAGGAGCCGTAGCCCCGCGCCAACGCCAGCGCCGTGGTCTCGCCGACATGGCGCATGCCGAGCGCAAAGATGAAGCGCTCCAGCGCGATCTCGCGCCGGGCGTCGATGGCATTGAAGAGATTGCGCACCGAGGTCTCGCCATAGCCCTCAATCTCCTCGAGCTTCAGCTTGGCGTTGCGCGCGGCCAGCGTGAAGATGTCGGCGGGCTCCTTGACCCAGCCCTGGTCGAAGAAGAATTGGATCTGCTTCTCGCCCAGGCCGTCGATGTCGAAAGCGCGGCGCGAGGCGAACAGCTTGAGGTGCTCGATCTTCTGGAACGGACAGGCGAACTCGCCGGTGCAGCGGGCGCGCGAGCCCTCCTCGCCGGTCGCAATCTCCTCCCGCACGACGTCGGTATGCAGCGGGCACGGGCACGTCTTGGGGAAATGGAATTCCTTGGCGTTCTTCGGCCGCTTGTCGATCAGGACGTCGACCACCTGTGGGATGACGTCGCCAGCGCGCTGGATCACGACGGTGTCGCCGATCCGGATGTCGCGGCCCTCGCGCAGAACCTCGCCCTTGTTGCCGATCCCCTTGATGTAGTCCTCATTGTGCAGCGTCACGTTCTGCACGATGACGCCGCCGACTCCGACCGGCTCAAGCTTGCCGACCGGCGTGAACGAGCCGGTGCGGCCGACCTGGATCTCGATGTCCTTGAGCACGGTCATGGCGCGCTCGGCCGGAAACTTGTGCGCGATGCCCCAACGCGGCGTGCGTGACACGAAGCCGAGCCGCTCCTGCCAGTCGATGCGGTCGACCTTGTAGACGACGCCGTCGATGTCGTAGTCGAGCTCGGCACGCTGTTCCTCGATGTGGCGATGGAACGCGATCAGTTCCTCCACCGAGTGGCAGAGCCTGGTGAGCGGATTGGTCGTGAAGCCGCAGCGTTCGAACCATTTGATCATGCCGCTCTGCGTCTCCGCCGGCATCGCGCTCATTTCGCCCCAGGCATAGGCGAAGAAGCCGAGGGGACGCGAGGCGGTGATGGCCGGATCCTTCTGCCGCAGCGAGCCTGCGGCGGAGTTGCGCGGGTTGGCGAAGATGGTGTCGCCCGCTTCCTTCTGGCGCTCGTTGAGCGCGAGGAAGGCCTGCTTGGTCATGTAGACCTCGCCGCGCACTTCGCAGATGTCGGGCAGGTTGCGGCCGTGCAGCTTGTGCGGCACGTCCTTCAGGGTGCGGATGTTGGCGGTGACGTCCTCCCCCTCGGCGCCGTCGCCACGCGTCGCGGCGGTGACCAGCTCGCCGCCCTCGTAGCGCAGCGACATCGACAGCCCGTCGATCTTCGGCTCGGCCGAAAAATCGATGCGATCGTCGGCAAGCTTGAGGAAGCGCGCAATGCGGCCGACGAAGTCGCGCACGTCCTCCTCGGCGAAGGCGTTGTCGAGCGACAGCATCGGCACCGCGTGCCGCACTTTCTTGAACCGGCCGGAGGGCGCGGCACCGACCTTCTGCGACGGAGACTCGCTGCTGACGAGCTCGGGGAAACGCTTCTCGATCGCATTGAAGCGGCGACGCAGCTCGTCATAGGCGGCGTCCGAGATCTTCGGCGCGTCATCCTGATAATAGAGCCTGTCGTGGGTCTCGAGCTCCAGCGCCAGCCGTTTCCATTCCACCTTGGCCTGGGCCTTGGTGAGATCGGCAACGTCGACGGGCTGCTTCGGTTTTGCTGTCTTGGGCATGCGTATGATCTGCTCGTCGTTGCGGGACGGCCCGGAGGCCGTTCCGAAACGACGGTGTACACAATGCGCACGCCGGAGCCAAAGCGTTCGGCCCGCTCCGTTTCCAGCTACGCCGCCGCAGCCTCCAGCAGCCGGTCGGCGGCGGCGCGGGCTTCGGCGGTGACCTCGGCGCCGGCCAGCATGCGGGCGATCTCCTCGCGGCGGTGCAGGGTGGCGAGCGTGTTGACCCGGGTGACGACACGCTTGCCGCGATCCAGCGCATCCTTGGAAATCAGGAGATGCTGGTCCGCCCTGGCCGCGACCTGCGGCGCATGGGTCACGGCCATCACCTGAACCCCGTGCGCGAGCCGCGCCAGCCGGGCGCCGATGGCATCCGCGACCGCGCCGCCAACGCCCGTGTCGATCTCGTCGAACACCAAGGTCGGCGCCGAGCCGCGGTCGGACAGCACGACCTTGAGCGCCAGCAGGAACCGCGACAGCTCGCCGCCCGAGGCGACCTTCATCATCGGGCCCGGCCGCGTGCCCGGATTGGTCTGGACCCAGAACTCGACACGGTCGATGCCCTCCGGCCCCGGCGCCTCGGCGTCGCTGTCGACCTGGGTCATGAACTTGGCGCGCTCCAGCTTGAGCGGGGCGAGTTCGGCATGGACGGCCCGGTTCAGCTTCTCCGCTGACTTGGTCCGCGCCGCCGACAGCTTGGCCGCCGCCGCGGCATAGCGCGCATCGGCTGTTGCCGCCGCCGCCTCCAGCTTCTTCAACTGCTCGGCGCCGGCATCGATCAGGACGACATCCGCGGCATATTTGGCAGCCAAGGCCGCCAGCCCATCCACCGGCGTCGAATATTTGCGTGCAGCCGCGCGCAGCGCGAACAGCCGCTCCTCGATGCGCTCCAGCTCCAGCGGATCGAAATCGGTGGCCGCGAGCGCCACCGTCAGATGCTGATCGGCCTCCTCCAGGGCGTTGATCGCCGAATCGATCGCCTTCACCGCCGGATCGACCAGCGCGGGCGAGCTGACCGCGCGTCGCTCCAGCCGGCGAACGGCCGCGGCCAGCGCGGCGATCGGCGACTGGTTGCCGCTGACCGCATCCTGCGCGTCGCGCAGATCGCCTGCGATCTTCTCGCCCTGCATCATGGCCGTGCGGCGGGCGGCGAGCTGCGTCTCCTCGCCCTCCTTCGGCGCCAGCTTCTTCAGCTCGTCCGAGGCATGCCGCAGATAGTCGGCCTCGCGGGCCGCGCGCTCCATGCCCGCCCGGTGCTCGTCGAGCGCCGTGACCGCGGTCCGGCGGGCCGCCCAGAGGGCCTCGACCGCGGCGACGTCCTTCTCCAGGCCCGCAAAGGCATCCAGCAGCCGGCGGTGGGTGGCGGCATCGACCAGCGCACGTTCATCATGCTGGCCATGGATCTCGACCAGGGTGGCGCCGATCGCTTTCAGCGTCTGCACGCTGACCGACTGGTCGTTGATGAAGGCGCGGGTGCGGCCGTCGCCGAACTGGACGCGGCGCAGGATCATCTCGCCATTGGCATCCAGGCCGTTGGCGGCGAGGATCCTGGCCGCGGGATGATCCTTGCCGATCTCGAACACGGCCGTGACCTGCCCCTGGTCGGCCCCGTGGCGCACCAGGCTGGCGTCGCCGCGACCGCCGAGCGCGAGAGCGAAGGCGTCCAGCAGGATCGACTTGCCGGCACCGGTCTCGCCGGTCAGCACCGCAAGTCCATGGGAGAATTCGAGATCGAGTCGTTCGATCAGGACGATGTCACGGATCGACAGTCGCGCCAGCATGGAACCGAAGTCCTTCGTAACGGGGCGGAACGCCCCTGAGCGAACGACTCGATGCTAGCAGCAAATAGAGAACAAAACAAGAATATAGAACAAAGCCAGATCAAACGAGCGATCCGGCCGATTGCTCAGCCCAGGCCGAGCTTCTTGAAGGCGCGCGAGATGTAGGAGCCCTTGTTCTCCTCGGGCTCGACGCCGCCCGACTTCACGAGATTGTAGGCGTCCTTGTACCACTTGCTGTCGGGGAAATTGTGCCCGAGCACGGCCGCCGCGGTCTGGGCCTCGCCGACGATGCCGATCGTCATGTAGGCCTCGGTCAGGCGATACAGCGCTTCCTCGACGTGCCGCGTGGTCTGATACTGCGTCACCACCGCCTTGAAGCGGTTGATGGCGGCCGTGTAGTCGCGCTTCTGCATGTAATAGCGGCCGACATCCATTTCCTTGCCGGCGAGCTGGTCGCGGGCGCCCTCCATCTTGGCCTTGGCATTGGTGGCGTATTCGGAGGTCGGATATTTACGCACCACCTCTTCGAGGGAGGCGATGGCCTTCTCGGTCCGGCCCTGGTCGCGGCTGATGTCCGGGATCTGGTCGTAATGCGAGGCAGCAATCAGGTATTGCGCATAGGCCGCGTCCGGGCTGCCCGGGTGCAGGGTCACGTAGCGGGTGGCGGCGCCGATGCAGCCATCGTAGTCGCCGGCCTGATAGGAGGCGTAGGCCGACATCAGCAGCGATTTGCGGGCCCAGTCGGAATAAGGATGCTGGCGGTCGACCTCCTCGAACTTCTTGGTCGCGCCTTTGACGTCCTTCTTCTCGTTCATCAGGTACAAGCCCTCATTGTAGAGCTTGTCCGCGGGCTCATCGACGAAGGTATCGTCCTTGGCGAGGAACTTGTCCCAGAGTCCGCCGGTGCCGCAGCCGCTCAACGGCAGCGCCAGCAGGATCAGCGACGCGGCGAGCCGGAGCCGGCCGATGCTTGCTGCGGGATGACGGAGGTCGCGCGTGAGACGCTGTATCGACATGCTTCTTTGGAACCCGATGCCTGTGATCTGATCTACGCCGTGCACCATGAAGGTCGCTTCATGACCGCGAAGGAAGAGCCCCGCCAGTGGCACGCATCACGCGGCCCCGGCCTCTCTAGCCGAAAACACTTCATCAACCAACCGCATAGGAAGCCAATCCGCCCGGATTAAGGCAACACCGAGGCTGCCGCCACGCATCATGGTTACCGCTGAAGAAGCCGTTGGAAAACATCGAAATGCCGATGATCCAGCCACGGAGAAGACGTGGCCAGTAACAAACATTGACAAAAAAGCAGCCGGAAAAAACCAAACGAAGTCGAAAGCAAAGCTCCCGGCAATGTCGCGCGTCGCGCAACCCCGTCGACGGATCAGCCGAGCGGCAGGACGGCGCTCAGGACACGTCCGGGCCGTAGGCCGGCGCGACCATGCCACCGACCATGCCGCCAACGACCTCCGCGGCCACGCGGGGACGCCGCACGGTCTCGCCTTCGACGATCCGCCAAGCCGTGCGATCCGCCATCAGAGCAGTCAGCACCGCATGGTTGAGCTTGTGACCGCCACGGACCGACCGATAGGTTCCGAGCATCGGCAAGCCGGCCAGCGCCAGATCGCCGATTGCATCCAGCACCTTGTGGCGGGCGCATTCGTCGGCGTAGCGCAGACCTTCGGGATTGAGCAGCCGGTCCTCGTCGAACACAAGCGTGTTGTCGAAGGACGAACCGAGCGCGAAGCCGGCGCTCCACAGCCGCGACACGTCGCTCATGCAGCCGAAGGTGCGGGCGCGGGCGATCTCGCGGCGGAAGCGCTCGGGGCTGAGCTCGAAATGATAGGCTTGGCGGCCGATCACGGGGTTGGTGAAATCGATTTCGGCTTCGACCCAGAAGCCGGAGCTGTTGGGACGCAGCTCGCCCGTGGAGGCGCCGATGGTCACCTGGACCGGCTTGAGCACCTGAATGTAGCGCCGCGGAGCCGACTGATTGACGATCCCGGCCTGGTCGATGGCAGCGACGAACGGTGCCGCACTGCCATCCATGATCGGAACCTCGGGACCATCGACCTCGATCAGCGCATTGTCGACACCCATGCCGCGCAGCGCGGCGAGAACATGCTCGGCGGTGGACACCAGCGGACCGTTGCGGTCACCGAGCACCGTCGCCAACTCGGTGGCGATCACCGAGCCGAAGGACGCCTGGACCTCGCGGTCGGCGCCATCGAGGCCGGTGCGGAGGAACACGATCCCCGCATCGATCGGCGCAGGCCCGATCGTCAGGCTGACAGGCGCGCCAGAGTGGACGCCTACACCGGTGACGGTGGCTTGCGAACGAAGCGTTGTTTGCCGGCTGAATTTCATCGACGATCGCCCAAGACCCCGCCTGATCCCTCGTCAGCCCGCCCCTCGCGAACCGACTCACTTTCAGGCATCCCCAAGTCACGGCAGAACTTAACGAGAGCCCCAAAGAGCGCCAACTCACGCTTCTTTACGGATTGTTACCCCATCTCTGCCGTATTCGCGCCAACCCTTAACCAAACTGGAACGAGGCCTTAACCCTCCCGGTTCCCGATCTAAACACCGAAAGAATAATTAATCATTTAAAATCAGTTAGTTGAACGGCAATCACGGAGCCCCGGCGGCCCATGGAAAAGGCCCGGCTCTCGCGAGCCGGGCCTGTTCAGCACCATCAGGGCTGTAACAATTCTCAGGTTGCCTGCCGGCGGAGGAAGGCCGGGATATCCAAATGGTCGTCTCCCTGTGGCGCCGGGGACACAGGCGCAGGACGGCCATGGACGTCCAGACCCTGCGGCGCGGGACGGCGGGCATATTCCGAGACAGGCGATTCGTGGCTCGCAACCTGCTGAGCAACGTTCCGCTGCGGCTTACGTTCCGGCAGGGGCGGCATCTGCGGCATGGCAGGACCCGCGGTCCGCACCGGCAGCGGCGGCTCGGCGTCCTCGTCCCGGCGGCCGAGACCGACATTGGCGAGACGCTGCAGCAGCGACATTCGGGTCTTCTGCGGATGCTCGTCGCCCTCGTCGCCCCTCGCCTGACGGATCTCGGCCTGGGCCGGCATCGGCAGGTCCTCGAACTTGGGCATGCGCGGCGCGCGGACCGGAACCCGCTCAGCGGCCTGGGGAATGAAGGTCTCGGGCGGGGCCGCCGGCTCGATCGGAGCCGCGCGCTGCACCTCGGGCTCCGGGAACAGGGACGGCTTCTGCGCAATCGGGCGGACCGTCACGTCGCCATAAGAGGCTGCCGGCGCCGGGGCAGCCGAGGGCGCGGGCTCGCTTGCCATTGCGGCTGCAACGGCGGCCAGCGTGTCGCGCTCGAGATTCGGCGCCGGACGCGGCGCAGGCGCCATCGGCGCGGGCGCCGCGGCGGCGACGGCCGGAGCCTGCGACGCCTGCTGCTCGAGCTTGGCGGCGCGTTCAGCCAGGCGCTGATTGTCGGCGCGCAGGCGCGCAGTCAGATCGGCGAGGCGGCTTTCAGGGAGACCCGCGGCAGCGGTCGGGGCGGCGGCAATCGGAGCGACAGCCGCCGCCGGCTGTGAGGTCGTGACGTTCCGGTTGAACTGCGCCTGCTCGATGCCGGTCGCGACCACCGAGACCCGAATCAGCCCGTCGAGCGATTCGTCGAAGGTGGCGCCGACGATGATGTTGGCGTCCTGGTCGACCTCCTCGCGGATACGGGTCGCAGCTTCGTCGACCTCGAACAGCGTGAGATCCTTGCCGCCGGTGATCGAGATCAGGAGGCCGCGCGCGCCCTTCATCGACGAATCGTCGATCAGCGGGTTGGCGATGGCGGCTTCGGCGGCAGTGAGCGCGCGCTTGTCGCCGGAGGCTTCGCCGGTGCCCATCATCGCCTTGCCCATCTCACGCATAACAGCGCGGACGTCGGCGAAGTCGAGGTTGATCAGGCCTTCCTTGACCATCAGGTCGGTGATGCAGGCGACGCCGGAATAGAGCACCTGGTCGGCCATCGCGAAGGCGTCGGCGAAGGTGGTCTTCTCGTTGGCGACCCGGAACAGGTTCTGGTTCGGGATGATCAGCAGCGTGTCGACGACCTTGTGCAGCTCGGAGATGCCCGACTCCGCGGTGCGCATGCGGCGCGCGCCCTCGAAGTGGAACGGCTTGGTGACGACGCCCACGGTGAGAATGTTCATCTCGCGCGCGGTCTTGGCAATGACCGGAGCTGCACCGGTGCCCGTTCCGCCACCCATGCCGGCGGTCACGAACACCATGTTGGCGCCCGAGAGATGATCGCGGATCTCGTCGATCACCTCCTGCGCGGCGGCGGCGCCGACGTCCGGCTGCGAGCCGGCGCCGAGGCCTTGGGTCACCTGCGTGCCCATCTGGATGATGCGCTGAGCCTTGGACATGGTCAGCGCCTGCGCGTCGGTATTGGCGACCACGAAGTCCACCCCCTGCAGGCCGGCCGTGATCATGTTGTTGACGGCGTTGCCGCCCGCGCCGCCGACACCGAACACGGTGATCCGGGGCTTCAGCTCGTGGATATCAGGAGGGGTAATAGTGAGTGCCATGATTGCCTCTCGATCACGCGCGGGTGGGTTCGCCCCGGCCGCCGGCCGCGGTTGGTGTTGTTGAAAATCGCATGGGGTGGAAACCGGTCATCAGAAGCCCTCGCGTAGCCATCGTCCGACCTTTCCGAAGTAGCCGTCGGTTCCTGTCCCGACCTGCCGCGTATGCCGCGGTTCGACGTGTTCCAGGTGCGCGTATTGCGGATAGACCAGAAGCCCGGTGGGCACCGCGAAGGCGGCGTTCTTGGCCTCGTTGGGGAGACGGCCGAAACCGAGCGGACGGCCGACGCGCACCGGGCGGTCGAGGATCCGGGTCGCAAGCTCGACCAGCCCCGTCAGCTGGGAGGCGCCTCCGCTAAGGACGACGCGCGCCTTGGGTTCTGCCGCAAAGGGCGAATCCTTCAGCCGGTCGCGGACCATTTCAAAAATCTCCTCTGCGCGGTGCCTGACGATGTTCGCGATGGTGGCGCGGGACACGATCTGCGGAACATCCCGCTCGTTGTCACCGGCCGTCGGAACAGACATCAACTCACGCGCGTCGGACCCGCCAGTCAGCACCGTGCCATATAACGTCTTGATTCGCTCGGCATCTGCAATGCACGCTGATAGTCCGCGCGCAAGATCCATGGTCACGTGATGCCCGCCGAGCGCAAAACCGGAGGCATGGACGAAGCGGCCGCCGGAATAGATCGCGATCGTCGTGGTGCCGGCCCCCATTTCGACCACCGCCGCGCCGAGATCGGCCTCGTCGTCGGTCAGCACCGACAACCCGGCAACATACGGGCTTGCCGCCATGGCCTCGACGTTGAGATGGCAACGCTCCACCACGAGCATCAGGTTCTTGGCCACGGTGGCGTCGGTCGTGACCACGTTCATGTCGACGCCGAACTGCCGCGCCAGCATGCCGCGGGGGTCGCGGATGCCCTTCACGCCATCGAGCGTGTAGCCGACGGGCAAGGCATGCAGCACCGCGCGCCCGTCGCCGGTGGCGTGGTGCATGCCGGTTGAGGTCACGCGGCTGACATCGGCCTGGGTCACGGCGCCGCCGCGAATGTCCGAAGTGGCCTCGATCAGATGGCCCATGACGCGGCCGCCGGCGACCGGCAGCAGCACGGACTCGACCCGCACCTTGGCCATGCGCTCGGCAAGCGCGACCGCCTGCCGCACGGCCTGCTCGCATTCGACGGGATCGACGACGGCGCCCGCCTTGACGCCGCGCGACTGGATCTGGCTGTAGCCGATCAGCTCGACCGTGTGGGTGCGGCCGCGCAGCGCGTCGCTGGGCGGCGCCGGCTTCAGCCGCGCGATCATGCAGGCGATCTTGCTGGTGCCGACATCGAGAGAGGCCACAAGCGCGGTGCGCTTCTGGCCCATCGGGCGCGTCTTCGGAGTCTGGCGATCGAAGCCGGTCATGCGTCACCGGCCTTCTTCTTGGACTTCTTGTCCTTGAACAGCTCGTCGTGCGCCTTCGCTGCGTCCTCGGACAGTTGCACCGTCAGCCGGTCCGACAGCCGCAAGTCGATGGCGACGATGTCGCGCGAGAACAGCTTGTCGTCCTGGTCGAGCTGGGTCAGGGTCGCGAGCGCATTACCGACATCGTGCTCGGGCAGGCGAATATCGAGGCCGTCCTTGGTCCGCAGGTTCCAGCGACGCTCGCCGACGAACACGGCGGCCTTGGTGACCGCGCGCACCTGCGGGTAGCGGGCGAGCAGCGCCAGGAAATCACGCGCCCGGCTTTCGGCTCCCTTGCCGACCACGAGCGGCAGGGTCAGGAAACGGCGCGAGACATATTGCTCGAGCACGGCGCCGTCCTCGGCGATGACCGAGAGGCGGCCCTCCTGCTGCCAGAGCGCGAACGCCTTGCGCTCGACGACGTCGATCTGGAGCTGGTTCGGAAAGAACTTCTGCACCGTGGCGTCGGCGATCCAGGGGTTGGCCTTGAGCCTGTCGCGCACGGCGGCGGCATCGAGGAACAGCAACGAGGAGCGGCCGGTGACGCCGCCGACGGCGAGGATCTCGTCCTGGGTGAGCTGCTTACGGCCATTGATCGCCACGGCCGTGATGCGGAAGCCGGCCGCATTGGCCAGGGCATTGCGGGTGTCGGACAGGGCCGCGCTGACGTCCTGGGCGTGGCCGCCCTTGACGATGCCGAGCCAGACGCTGCCGAACAAGAGCACCACGGTCGCCACGGTGCCGAGCCGGCGCGGCAAATAGCGCTCGACGAGTTCGACCACGCGCGGCGGCGCCTCGCGCTCGACCATCGGCGCGCGCGCGGCCTGCATCGACGCCAGATCTCTTCGGCTCGACCGCCTGCCTTGCTTCGTGCCGCCGTGCGCGAAGCGGATACGCGGAAGGCGGGCCGAGACATACTCGCGCAGCAGGATTGCCGCGCCAAGGGCAGCGGCTTTCAGGTTCGCTTGAGGCCTCTGCGATCGAGCGAGGCGTCCTGCACCATCCATTGCACGAGCTCATCAAACTGTTGCGCCCGCAGATACTCGCGGACCCACGCCTGCGCTCCCGGCCGGCCGGAGGCTGGTGACGTCGCGATGCGTGACGTCACGACCCGGCAGCCGAGCACCACTGAGGCGCCAGCGTTAACCTTCGGACGTCCTGGTAAACAAAAAGTAAAATCGGTCCGGAGAGACGAATTTTTTCTCCGATTTATGAGGACCTTGCCCGGAATTCTTAAGCATTTTACGGGTTACAGGAACCACCGGGAGACGCCGGGCCGGGTTCCTGCGGGGCGTCTACCGAACGCCGGATCGACGGCTGCGCCCCTCCGCCAAGGCGATCTGCTGATTGAGGAAATCGACAAAAGCGATCCCCTGCGCCGCGAGCGCCTTGGGATACAGCGAGGCCGCGGTCAGCCCGGGCAGCGTATTGGTCTCGAGATAAACGGGACCATTGGCCGAGACGATGAAGTCGGTCCGCGAATAGCCGCCGCAGGACAGCGCGCGATGCGCCTTGATCGCCTCCGTCTGCAGCGCGGCCGTCACCTCCGGACTGAAGCGGCCGGGACAGATCTCCTTCGTCGCCGCGGCGAGGTACTTCGCGAAATAGTTGAAGGCGCCGTCGGCGGGGAGGATCTCGATCGGCGGCAGCGCGATCAGCGAGCCGTCTACCTGTTCGAGCACGCCGCAGGTGGCTTCCGTTCCGGTGACGAACGGCTCGATCAGATACTCCTCGGTCGCGGCCGCCGCTTTGACGGCAACGAGGTCCTGGCTGGCGTTGACGAAGATCAGCCCAAAACTCGATCCGTCCTTCACCGGCTTGGCGATCAGCCGGCCGTAGCGCGCCAGCGCCGCTTCGGCGTCATCGAACGCGACGCCCTCGGCCGCTGTGACCCCGCCGAGCACGGCGAAGCGCTTGGCGGCAACCTTGTCGAAGGCGAGGTGCGAGGCGGCCGAGCTCGAGCCGGTGAACGGCACGCCGCGAAGCTCGCACATCAGTTGAAGCTCGCCATTCTCCGCCCGGCCGCCGTGGAGACCGAGCACCAGAACCCGATCCTCGGCCCTGGCGCGATCGAGCGCCTCGGCGAGCGTGCCGATACTCTCACCATCGGCGGTGAACGGCTCCTCGAACGGCTTGGCATGAGCCGTGAGCGCCGGGCCGCTCGCCTGATGCACCGTGTCGTCGGCCTCCCAGAACCAGAGGTCAGCCTCGGGCAGCGCGGCATGCAGCGCTTTGGCGCTGGCGACCGAGACGAGGCGCTCCTTGTTGGAGCCGCCGAACAAAATCGTGGTGCGCATCAATGTCTTCTCGGTTGATCTCACAACCGCAGTCGCGATTGCGCTGACGTCACTTGAGCAGGCGGGGCGATCAGCTCGCCTTGACTCCGATCCGCTTGATTTCCCACTGCAACTCGATGCCCGAACTCGCCTTGACCCGCTCGCGCACGGTCTCGCCAAGAGTCTCGATGTCGTCAGCGGTGGCGTTGCCGGTGTTGATGAGGAAGTTGCAGTGCATTTCTGAAACCTGGGCGCCGCCGACCTTGAGACCGCGGCAGCCTGCGGCATCGACCAGCTTCCAGGCGGAATGTCCCGGCGGATTCTTGAAGGTCGAGCCGCCGGTCTTCTCGCGGATCGGCTGCGCCGTCTCACGATGCGCCTGCACCTCGGCCATGCGCGCCCGGATCGCCTCAGGCGCCGACGGCGTGCCGCGGAAGCGCGCTACCGTGAAGATCAGCGACGGATCGACGCCGCTCGCGCGATAGGTGAACTTCATCTCGGCATTGTCGAAGCGGTGCGTCTTGCCATGGCGGTCAATCGCGATCGCCTCGACCAGGATGTCCTTTGTCTCGCCGCCATTGGCGCCGGCATTCATCCGCAGCGCGCCGCCGATCGTGCCAGGAATACCGAACAGGAATTCCAGGCCCGCGAGATTGGCCGACGCCGCGATCTCGGCGACGCGCTTGTCGAGCGCGGCGGTGCCGGCGGTCACGATGTCGCCCTCCGCCTTGACCTCGCCGAACGCGCGCGGCGCCAGCCGGATCACGACGCCCGGCACGCCGCCGTCGCGCACGATCAGGTTGGAGCCGACGCCGATGACGTAGAGCGGCAGATCACTGGACAGGTTCTTGAGGAAGTAGGCGAGGTCGTCAGCATCCGCCGGCGTGAACAGCACCTGCGCCGGTCCGCCGACGCGAAACCAGGTGAGAGGCGCGAGACTCTCGTTGGCGAGGAGCCGCCCGCGCAGCTCCGGCATTGCGGCTTTGAGCTCGGGCGTAATGTCGGGGAAACTCACGCGGCTGCTCTCACATCGTGCGCCGACATCGTCAGGGTCGGCACGCACTCTCCGTTCCCTCCCCCCTTGTGGGGGAGGGTCAGGGAGGGGGGTGAGCCCCAGGCGCCGGCGCTCGTGGTCCCCCCCTCTCCACCTCTCCCCCACAAGGGGGGAGAGAGCAGAGTATGCCGCGTAGCTGCCAGCTCGCCCAACGACACAGCCCTCATCCCAGCGCCTTCAACTCACCGGGCAGCGCGTAGGCCCATTGCGTGATGTTGCCGGCACCGAGGCACACGACCAGGTCACCGGGCTTGGCGAGACCCTTGACGATGCCGGCGAGATCGGCGGCCTTCGGCAGCGGCACCACGTCGCGATGGCCGTGGGCGCGCAGGCCCAGAACGAAGTGATCGCGATCGATGCCCTCGATCGGCGCCTCGCCGGCCGGATAGACGTCGGCAACGACGACCGCATCGGCGTCGTTGAAGCAGGTGCAGAACTCCTCGAACAGCGATTGCAGCCGGGTGTAGCGATGCGGCTGCACCACGGCGAAGACCTTGCCATTGGTGGATTCGCGCGCCGCCTTCAGTACCGCCGCGATCTCGACCGGATGGTGACCGTAGTCATCGATCACGGTGACGCCATTCCACTCGCCGGTGCGGGTGAAGCGGCGCTTGACGCCGCCGAAGCCGGCAATCGCCTTGCGGATGGCCTCGTCGGACAGGCCGAGCTCGCGCGCGACCGCGATCGCCGCCGTTGCGTTCGAGGCATTGTGCCGGCCTGGCATCGGCAGCGCGATGTCGGCAATCTCGTGCGTCTCACCGCTCTTGCGGTCGCGGAACACGACCTTGAACGACGAGCCGCCGCCCATCGGCGCGAGGTCGACAAGGCGGACATCGGCTTGCGGGTTCACACCGTAGGTGATGATGCGGCGGTCCTCGATCTTTCCGACCAGCGTTTGCACCACCGGATGATCGATGCACATCACGGCGAAGCCGTAGAACGGCACGTTCTCGACGAAGGCGCGGAAGGCGTCCTGCACGGCCTCGAAGGTCTTGAAGTGATCGAGATGCTCGGGATCGACATTGGTGACGATCGCGACATCCGCCGGCAGCTTCAGGAAGGTGCCGTCGCTCTCGTCGGCCTCGACCACCATCCATTCGCCGGCGCCAAGCCGCGCGTTGGTGCCATAGGCATTGATGATGCCGCCATTGATGACGGTCGGATCGAGACCGCCGGCATCGAGCAGCGCCGCGACCATCGATGTCGTCGTGGTCTTGCCATGGGTGCCGGCGATGGCGACGCAGCTCTTCAGCCGCATCAGCTCGGCCAGCATCTCGGCACGCCGGACGACGGGAATGCGCTGGGCGCGCGCCGCCATCAGCTCGGGATTGTCGCGCTTGATGGCGGTCGAGACGACGACGACGTCGGCACCCGCGACGTTCTCGGCCTTGTGGCCGACGCTGACGGTGATGCCCTTCTCGCGCAGGCGTGCGACGTTCGCATTGTCCGAGGCGTCCGAGCCCTGCACCGTATAGCCGAGATTGCACAGCACCTCGGCGATGCCGCTCATGCCGATGCCGCCGATCCCGACGAAGTGGATGGGTCCGATCTCGCGCGGCAGTCTCATGGGGGCATCTCGTCTCAAGGGTTCCGGGCGCCCGGCGGGAGGGAGCGGCCGCGAATCATCAGCTCTTCTTGCAAGACATGACCGACCTGGACAAGTCCGGCCAGGCCGTAAGAACTGCCAAATTCGCAGCCGTTCGCCCGATTTTGGCCGATTTTGGCAGCCCAGCCGGCGCGATCGGCCATGAGTTCCCGCTCGATCCCACCTTTCACAAATTGTTAAGCGCGATCCCACGCTGCCCCCTCCCAACAGGATACCTGCAATTTTTGCGCGCTCACCGCGTCAGTTCGCGTGGCATGAGTAGCGGGCGGCCGGCGTGCCGGGCACGCATATTTCAATCTTTGATGGAGAACCCTCGCCGATGTGCTCGCTGTGTGAAACGCACCCTCCCGTATTGTCCCGGCGCCGGCTGCTCGGCGGCGGCGCAGTGCTGGCTGCCGCGGCGGTCGGCGCACTTCCGGCGTTTGCCAAAGAAGCCAAGCAGGCGAGCGACAGCGCGATGCCCCCCAACGCCATCTCTCCGGACGACGCGATGAAGCGCATCGTCGATGGCAACGCGCGCTACGTCGCCGGCAACCTCGACAACAAGGATTTCTCGGCCGGCCGGGCAGCGCGCGCCGCGGCCCAATACCCGATCGCCGCGATCGTGAGCTGCGCCGATGCCCGGGTCGCCCCCGAGCTGGTGTTCGATCAAGCGCCCGGTGAGCTGTTCGTGGTCCGGGTCGCCGGCAATTTCGTCAACGACGACGGTCTCGCCAGCCTCGAATATGGCGTCAAGTTCCTCGGCACGCCTCTCGTGCTGGTGCTCGGTCACAGCGGCTGCGGCGCCATCGATGCGACGATCAAGGTACTCAAGGACGGCACCAAGCTGCCAGGCCACTTGCCCGCACTGATCAATGCGCTCAAACCCGGCGTCGAGGCTGCGATCGCGAAGAAGCCGCAGGATCTGCTGGCCGAAGCCACTGCGGAGAACGTGCGCAGCAACGTCCGGCGCCTGTCGACCGCCAAGCCGATTGTCGGCCGCATGGTCGCCGAAGGAAAGGTGAAGATTGTGGGCGGCATCTATGACATCGGCACCGGCCGGGTCACGATGATCTGACGCCTCAAGCTGGCCGCAGCACGCGATCCGCACGCGCGGCTGCGGCCGCGAGCCAACACACTTGGTGGCAGAACCAGGCCTCCACGGAGGCCACGAAACCCGGCGTCAGTATCAGATGCCGGCGCCCGTCGGCGAAGCGCAGCAGACCGCGCCCCTCCATGGTCGTCAGCAGGTTGCGGATATGGGAGCGCGAGACGCCGAGCGAGGTCGCAAGCTCCGCCGTCGAAATCGCGACGGCCTCGCGCCCAACGGCGGACCGGGCGACGAGCGTCAGCGCCAGATGGATGCCGCTGTCGTGCTCGTCGGTCCAGGCGAGATCGGGAAATCCCGTCAGGGGCCGATTGTCGCGGCACAGCCAGCTCGCACATTGCCGGATCGTCTCCGCATAGAACGCGGCGTCATCCTGCAGACGAAGGCTCAGTCCGCCGGCATGCGTCAATCGGGCGTGGCAATCCAGATGCATGGCAAGCCAGCCTCGCAGCCCCTCGAGGATGACGGGGCCGGGCACCAGGTAGCGGATACGAGCATCCTCGGGATCGCGCTCGACGGTCACCAGCGACAGACCGCGCAACACCGCGACGAACGCCGCCGTCTGCCGCGGACCCGGCAGCCGCCTCTGCAGGCGTGTCAGGGTCGGCCGCTCGACCGGCTTGCGCGCCGACATGTGCATCATCACGATGTGCGCAGCGATTTCCGTCGGAGCGCGCTGACCGAACAGCTTGATCATCAGGCGTTGACCGCGCAGCGGCGCAATCAGCTGGTCGCAAAATCCGACGAGCACAGGCACAAAGGACGGATGGCGCCGCAAGTGCATCGGATGATCGTCAAGCAGGACAGCGCCATCGTCGGAGCTCCGGTTCATCATGGGATCACCGTGCGCTTGCGCGACTAGAGCGCCGCCGTCCTGATCACGAGATCGGCCAGCCGTTCCGCGGCATCGAGCCGCCCGGCTGTGCGCGCAGCCTGGGCCATCGCAGCGAGACGCGTCGGCTCGGCGGCGAGCGCCGAGATCTCGGAGGCCAGCCTGTCGGAGGTGAATTCGCTCTGCACGATCCGGATCGCGGCGCTCGCGTCCGACAGCACGCCGGCATTCGCGAACTGGTCCTGGTCGATGGCGCCCGGTAGCGGCACCAGGATCGAGGGCCGGCCGATCGCGGCGAGCTCGGCCACGGTGCCGGCGCCGGAACGCGAGATCACGAGGTGATTGGCGGCGAGCCGCGCCGGCAGGTCGGTGAAGAAGGGTTGCAGATCGGCATTGATCTTGAGCCGGTCATAGACCGCGCGCACCCGCGCCATGTCCTCCTGGCGCACCTGCTGGGTCAGCACCAGACGGCCCCACAGCGCCGGCTCCAGCCGCTCGATCGCGCCGGGCACGATGTCGCTCATGATGCGCGCGCCCTGGCTGCCGCCGACGACGAGCAACCGCAGCGGCCCGGCGGTCTCCGGCGGGACATAGGGCACGTCCGCGGCTTCGAGGATTGCAGGTCGCATCGGGGTGCCGACCGTGGTCGTCTTGCCGGCCAGCGCGGGATCGCGGTCGAGCACGCCCGGCAACGAGGTTGCAATCGCCTTCACATGCGCGGACAGGAAACGATTGGCGCGGCCGAGCACGGCATTGGCGTCGTGGATCAGGCTGGGCACGCCGGCGAGGCGCGCCGCCAGCAGCGGCGGCACGGTCGGATAGCCGCCGAAGCCGATCACGGCCGCGGGCTTGAGCCGCCGCATCAGGTTGAAGGCCGCGATGGTGCCGGTGCCGAGCAGCAGCGCGGTGCGCGCGAGCGCGACCGGCGAGCGGCTGCGCACCGTCTCGCTCGGCACCACGTCGATCATGTCCTTGGTGAACAGGCCGCTGTAGCGCAGCGCGCGCGCGTCGGTGACGAGACGGACGCGATAGCCGCGCCTGATCAGCTCGACGCCGAGCGCTTCAGCCGGAAACAGATGGCCGCCGGTGCCGCCGGCCGCGAGCAGAATGAGAGGCGCGGTTGAGGTCATGCGCGCTTGTTTACAGGCAATGTCTCGTCATTGCGAGCCAGCAGCCTAAGCGTAATTGCGCAGCGCGCCGGCTGCGTCGCCGGCCTCGAGCTCCATCCGCGGCCGCTGTCGGGTCAGCGCCAGCATCATGCCGACGCCATAGGCCAGCGACACGATCGAGGAGCCACCGTAGGAGATGAAGGGCAAGGTCATGCCCTTGGCCGGGATCAACTGCAGATTGACCGAGATGTTGATGGCCGCCTGGATACCGAACAGGATCGCGAGGCCCGAGGCCGCGAAGCGCGCAAAGCTATCCTCGGTCGCATAGGCGCGCGACAGCGTGCGGATCACGATGAACGCAAACAGCGCGACCAGCGCCAGGCACAGGATGATGCCGAACTCCTCGGCAGCGACCGCGAACACGAAATCGGTGTGGCTGTCCGGCAGGCTGCGCTTGGCGATGCCCTCGCCCGGCCCCAGCCCGAACCAGCCGCCGTTGGAGAACGCCTCCATCGCGGTGTCGACCTGGAAGGTGTCGCCGGAGGCCGGGTTCATGAAGCGCTTGATGCGGCCGGCGACGTGCGGGACCAAGAGATAGGCGCCGAACAGGCCGGTGGCGGCGGCGCCCGCGAGGCCCGCAACCCAGATCATGCGCATGCCGGCGATGAAGAACAGCGAGCCCCAGACCATCAGGATCAGCATGGTCTGGCCGAAATCCGGCTCCATCACCAGGAGCGACACCAGCATCAGCAGCAGCACCAACGCCATCGTGGTCGCCGGCATGTCGGGCCGCCGCGCGGATTCCGAGAACAGCCAGGCGGAAACGACGACGAAGGCCGGCTTCGCCGCCTCGGACGCCTGGATGTTGACGCCGATCAGCGTGATCCAGCGCCGCGAGCCCTTCACCTCCGGGCCGATCGCGAGCGTCAGCACGATCAGCACGATGGCGATCGTGAACACCACCAGCGCGCTGCGCCGGATCTGGCGCGGCGACAGGAAGGAAACGCCGATCAGCACGATGAACGACGGCAGCAGGAACAGGACGTGGCGGTTGAAGAAGTGGAACGGATCGAGCCCGATCCGAGTCGCCACCGGCGGGCTGGCCGCGAGCGACAGGATCACCCCGCACAGCATCAGCGCGAGGATGGAGCCGAGCAGCGGCTTGTCGACCGTCCACCACCAGTCGGACAGCGGATTGCGTTCTTCACGGGAGAGCATCGGGCGTCCACCTGAGCCGAGTGTCAGCCCATTGGCACCCAGGATGGTTATCGAAGGGTTAAGAAAATCGCTGGCAACGCTGCCTCAGGCCACCCGCTCCACGCCCGGTAGCGCTTGCACCAGGTCGCGGAAATGCGTGCCGCGGATTTCGAAGTTGCGGAACTGGTCGAAGGAGGCGCAGGCCGGCGACAGCAGCACCACGACATCCTTCAATCCCGAGGCCTCCGCATCGGCGGCCGCCTGGGAGACCGCGACCTCCAGCGTGCCGGACATGTCGTGCGGCACCTTGTCGCCCAGCGTGCCAGCGAACTCCGCGGCCGCCTCGCCGATCAGATAGGCCTTGCGGATGCGCGGGAAGAAACCCGCGAGGCTGGTGATGCCGCCGGCCTTCGGTTTGCCGCCGGCGATCCAGAAGATGTCGGCGAAGGACGACAATGCGTGCGCGGTCGCGTCTGCGTTGGTGCCCTTGGAGTCGTTCACGAACAGCACGTTGCCGCGACGGCCGACCTGCTCCATGCGATGCGCCAGGCCCGGGAAGCTGCGCAGCCCCTGCTGCAGCACGTCCTCCTTCACACCGATCGCGAGCGCCGCGGCGGCGGCGCAGGCCGCATTCTGAGCATTGTGCTGGCCGCGCAGCGAGCCGATGCCGCCAAGCCGGGCGACCTCGCTGCGGGCCCCGCCTGCACTGCACACAATCGTCTCGTGCTCGACATACAGCCCGTCCGCCAGCGGGTTCTTCACCGAGATGCGCACGACGCGCTTGCCGGCCCGGTCGAGCCGGTCGGCGATCGCGCGCGAAAAACCGTCGTCGACGCCGACGATCGCGGAGCCCTTGGACTGGACATTCGCCACCAAGCGCTCCTTTACGGCCGCGTAGTTCTCGATCGTGCCATGCCGGTCGATGTGGTCCTCGCTGACATTGAGCAGGATGCCGACGCTCGGATCGAGCGATGGTGTCAGGTCGATCTGGTAGGACGACATCTCGATGACGTGGACGCGGCCCATGCGCGGCGGCTCGAGGGACAGGATCGCGGTGCCGATATTGCCGCCCATCTGGGTGTCGTAGCCGGCGACGCGCATCAGATGCGCGATCAACGCCGTCGTGGTCGATTTGCCGTTGGTGCCGGTGATCGCGACGAACAGCGCATCCGGCGCGTGCCCCCTGCGCTCGCGGCAGAACAGCTCGATGTCGCCGATCACCTCGACCCCGGCCTCGCGCGCCTTCAACACGCTCCAATGCGGCACGGGATGGGTCAGCGGCACGCCCGGCGCCAGCACCAGCGCGGCGAAGTTCGCCCAGGAGACGGTGCGCAAATCGGCGGTGATGAAACCCGCCTTCGCCGCTTCCGTCATCCGATCGGCGCCGTCGTCGGCCGCGATCACTTCGGCGCCGCCGGCCCGCAGGGCACGACACGAGGCCAGCCCCGAGCCGCCGAGCCCGAACACGGCGACGGTCTTTCCAGCAAATGCGGTGACGGGGATCATGTCAGCGCAGCTTCAGCGTCGAGAGACCGACCAGCGCCAGCATCACCGAGATGATCCAGAACCGGATCACGATCTGCGGCTCGGTCCAGCCGAGCTGCTCGAAATGGTGGTGGATCGGCGCCATCTTGAATATGCGCTTGCCGGTCAGCTTGAACGAGGCGACCTGCACGATCACCGACACGGCCTCCAGCACGAACAGGCCGCCGATGACAGCCAGCACGATCTCGTGCTTCACCGCGACCGCGATCGATCCGAGCATGCCGCCGAGCGCCAGCGAGCCGGTGTCGCCCATGAAGATCGACGCCGGCGGGGCGTTGAACCAGAGAAAGCCAAGGCCCGCGCCGAGCACCGCGCCGCACAGCACGGCAAGCTCACCAGTGCCCGCGACATAGTGGATCTGCAGGTAGTCCGAGAACACCGCATTGCCGGCGAGATAGGCGATCAGGCCGAAGCTGGCGGAGGCGATCATCACCGGCACGATTGCCAGGCCGTCGAGCCCGTCGGTCAGGTTCACGGCATTGCCGGCGCCGACGATGACGAACGCTCCGAAGATGACATAGAGCCAGCCGAACTTGATCACCAGATCCTTGAAGAACGGAATGGCAAGCCCGGTCGAGGACGGATCGCGCCCGAGCCGCACCAGCGCGTAACAGGCGACCAGAGCGATCGCAGCCTCGATCAGCAGCCGCAGTCTGCCGGCAAAGCCGGAATGCGACTGCTTGGTCACCTTCAGATAATCGTCATAGAAGCCGACGAAGCCGAAGCCGAGCGTCACCGCGAGCACGATCCAAACATAGGGGTTGAGCGGATTGGCCCACAGCACGGTGGAGACGACGAGGCCCGACAGGATCATCAAGCCGCCCATCGTAGGCGTGCCCTTCTTGCTGATGATGTGCGATTGCGGGCCGTCGGTGCGGATCGGCTGGCCCTTGCCCTGGCGCAGGCGAAGATGATCGATGATCCAGGGCCCGAACAGGAACACGAACAGCGCCCCGGTGACGACGGCGCCGCCCGTACGGAACGTGATGTAGCGGAACACGTTCAGCAATCCGCGAAAGACGGACAGGCTCGGAAACGTATTCGTCAGCTCGATCAACCAGTAGAACATCCAACCCGCCTATGCCGCCTCACCGAGACCGCGAACACGAATTCGGTCGCGAATCCGGTCCAGCCTCTTTTAACCATGATCGGGGCCGGGTGCGAATCATAGCCCGGCGGAATGACCCATCCGGCATGACCGCTTCGACCACCAGTGGAAAATATCCTTCTGCCGCGCCGCGATATCGCCCGATTTTCAAGTGGGCCGCTGCAGCGCCGCGGCGAGCTTCGACACGAACTTGTTGACCCAGAAGATCTTCTTGCTGCCCTTGATGACGACGACGTCGCCCGGCGCAAGCAGCGCCGCGACCCGACCGGGATCCAGAGTCACCGGATCCTCATGCCAGCCGAGCCGCTTCGCGTGAGGCAGGCTGTCGAACAGGTGACGCATCAGCGGACCGACGCAATAGACGCCGTCGACCCCCGCGAGATGAGCGACCATCCCCTGATGATAGGCCGGCGCCTCGTCGCCGAGTTCGAGCATGTCGCCGATGATGGCGATCCGCCGTCCCCGCACCGGTCGCGCCTGCAGACTGTCGAGCGCCGCCGCCATGCTGGCCGGGTTGCCATTGAAGCTGTCGTCGATCAGAACAATGTCGCCGACGGTCTGCTCGACGCCACGGCCGGTCATGATGCCGACATCGCCGAGCGTCGGCGCGAGCAGCGCTGGATTGAGCCCGGCCGCTGCGATGGAGGCGAGCGCCGCCAGCGCATTGTGCAGGCGATGCGGCGCACCCGGCGTCAGCGTGAAGGCGACGCGGCGACCGGCGATGTCGGCGCTCACATCCCAGGTCTCGCCGCGCGAGTCGTGCGAGAGCTCGCGGACGTCAGCGCCGCCACCGAAGCGGATCACCTTGCCGGTCCATTCCGGTGCTGCGAGATCGGCCGGCAATACGAGGACGCCGTCGGCCGGCAGCCCAAGCGCGATCGAGACCTTCTCTTTCCTGATCGCTTCCAGGCTGCCGAGCTTCTCCAGATGCACCGGCTGCACATTCACGACCAGCGCCACCGTCGGCTGCGACAGCTCCGTCAGCCGCGCGATCTCGCCTTTTTGATTCATGCCCATCTCGACGACCCACACCGAAGCGGAGGGATCGGCGTTGCACAGCGTCAGCGGTACGCCCCAGAAATTGTTGAAGCTCGACGGACTCGCAGAGGCACCGGGATAGGCGGCGATGAACTCCTTGGTCGAGGTCTTGCCGGCGCTGCCGGTCAACCCGATCACCGGGCCATGGAAGCGCGCCCGCGCGGAGCGCGCCAGCGCCCACAGCCCATCGATCAGCGTGTCCGGCACCACGAGCTGCGGCACCGTGATCCCATCGATCCTGTGGGGAACGATCATCGCCACCGCGCCGGCCGCTTCGGCATTCGCCGCGAACTCCCAGCCGTCGCGGCTGGAGGCGAAGCTCGATACGAAGCCGCCACTCGGCGTGCCACTCAGTGCCACGAACAGGCTGCCGGGCTTCACCGCGCGACTGTCCTGCGTGACGAAGTCGATCGGGGTCTCCGGGTAGTCGCCGGCGAGGCCGAGCGCGCGCGCCGCCTCTGCCACGGTCCACAGCGCCTTCGTCATGATGTCCTCGCTGCCAACGCGTCCGCGACCGCTTCATGATCGCTGAAATGCAGAATAGTGCTGCCGATGATCTGTCCGGTCTCATGGCCCTTGCCGGCGATCACGAGCGCATCGCCGGGCTGCAGCTCGCCGATCGCGACGCGGATTGCCTCCGTTCGGTCGCCGATCTCACGCGCACCGGGTACGGCGGCCAGGATTGCAGCGCGGATCGCAGCCGGATCCTCGCTGCGCGGATTGTCATCGGTGATGATGACACTGTCGGCCTCTTCGGCGGCGATCGCGCCCATCAAGGGGCGCTTGCCGGTGTCACGGTCGCCGCCGGCGCCGAACACGACGACGAGCTTTCGCGGAGCATAGGGCCGCAGCGCATGCAGCGCCTTGGCGAGCGCATCCGGCTTGTGCGCGTAGTCGATGAAAATGGGTGCGCCATTGTGCTCGCCGACCAGCTCGAGCCGGCCCTTGGCGCCCTCGAGCTGCTCGAGCGATTCGAACACCGCTTGCGGATCGCTGCCGGTGCCGATCGCGAGGCCCGCCGCGACCAGCGCGTTCTCGATCTGAAACGCGCCGACCAGCGGCAGGCGGACCGCATGCATGCGGCCGCAATGCTGGATCTGGAGCTGCTGCGCAAAGCCGTCGATTGCAACGGCCACGAGGCGAATGCCCTCGCCTGCACCGTCGCCATGCGTCCCCACCGTCATCAGGCGAAGACCGCGCGTCTGCGCCGCAGCGATGACTTCCGGCGAGCACTCATGATCGGCCGAGATCACCGCAGGCCCGCCCGGCGGCACGAGATCGCGGAACAGCCTCAGCTTGGCGTTGAGGTAGTGCGCGATGTCCGGATGATAGTCCATGTGGTCGCGCGACAGGTTCGTGAACCCGCCGGCCGAGACCCTGACACCGTCGAGCCTGAACTGATCGAGCCCGTGCGACGAAGCCTCGAACGCTAGATGGGTGACGCCATCCTGCGTGATCTCGTCGATCTGCCGATGCAGCGCGATCGGATCTGGCGTCGTCAGCGAGCCGTAGACGGTGCGCTTGTCCGACACCAGCCCGACGGTGCCGATGCTGGCCGAGCTGTGGCCGAGGCGCTGCCAGATCTGGCGCGTGAAGGCCGCGACCGACGTCTTGCCGCTGGTGCCGGTGACGGCGGCAATCGTCGCCGGCTGGCGCGGATAGAACCGGGACGAAGCGAGCGCGAGTGCCCGCCGCGGGTTCGGCAGCGCGATGAATGGAACGGCCAGCCCTGTTCCAGGGCCCGCCGCACCGGCCACGGCGACCGCACCGGCCGCGATTGCCGCCGCAATAAAGCGGGAGCCATCGGTCTTGGTGCCGGAGAGTGCAAAAAACAGGTCGCCGGGCCGCACGGCTCGGCTGTCGACGGCGAGGCCGGATATCTCGACTGCGGCGATGGGAGCGTCGAGCGTCGCCTGATCGCCCAGGAGGTCGTGAAGTTTCATCCTGGTTCCGTGCCAGTCCTGGCCCCGCCCGGGATGGCGGCAGCTCCAAAGCCTGCGATTCGACGACGGCTTACTGTGTCAGCCGCGATGCCGCAAGAATTTGGCGGTCGGACGGCGGGAGGTCGAAACGGGGCTCAATTCCCAGCAGCGGCCCGATCCGGGAGATCACGTTGCCAGCGGTCGGCACCGCGTTCCAGCCCGAGGTGATGAAGCCATAGGTTTCCTTCAGCGGCTGCGGCTCGTCCAGCATGATCAGGAGCTGGTATTTTGGCTTGTCCGCCGGGATCACGGCGGTGAAGAGGGTCAGCACCTTCTTCTTGGCGTAGCGGCCGTTGATCACCTTCTCGGCGGTGCCGGTCTTGCCGCCGATGTAGTAGCCCTTCACGTCGGCCTTGCGCGCGGTGCCGACCTCGGCGTTCAGACGCATCAGATACCGCATCTTCTCCGAGGTCTCCGGCTTGATCACGCGCTTGGCGACCTGCATCGCCTCTGCCTCGGTGCGCTTCATGAAAGTCGGCGGGATCAGATAGCCGCCATTGACTAGCGCACTGACGCCCATCACACCCTGCAGCGGCGCCACCGCCATGCCGTGACCGAACGCGATCGTGACCGTGTTCAATTCGCCCCAGCGCTTGGGCAGGATCGGCGAGGCGCTCTCAGGCAGCTCGGTGCGCAACCGGTCGAACTGGCCCATCTTGCGCAGGAACGCCTTGTGCGCTTCCACGCCCTGCGTCAACGCGATCCTGGCGGCGCCGACGTTGGACGAGAAGTAGAACACTTCCTTCATGTTGAGGAAGCGGCCCTTCGGCTCGTCGTCATGAATCGCGAACTTGCCGTAGTGCAGCGGCCCGCGTGCATCCCACAGCGAATTGAGATCATATTTGCCGGTGTCGAGCGCCATTGCCAGGGTGAACGCCTTGAAGGTCGAGCCCATCTCGTACACGCCCGTGGTCAGGCGGTTGATCCGGTCGGGATCGTGCGCTTCCTTCGGGTTGTTGGGATCAAAATCCGGCAGCGACACCATGGCGATGATCTCGCCTGTCCTGACATTGACGACGAGACCGGAAGCTGCCTTGGCCTTGAACTTGTCCTTGGCCTTGAGCAGTTCGTCGCGCAGCGCGTGCTCGACGCGCAGATCGACCGAGAGCTCGATTGGGCGCTGCAGGCGATCGGTGGCGAAGCCGGCGCGATGCAGGTCGGCAAGGCCCTGATTGTCGAGCCACTTCTCCATGCCGGCGATGCCCTGGTTGTCGATGTTCACCAGGCCGATCAGATGGGCCACCTCGTTGCCGGTCGGATAGACGCGCTTGTTCTCGCGCAGGAAGCCGATGCCCGGCAGGCCGAGGCGATGAATGTCCTGCTGCTGCTTCGGCGTCATCTCGCGCTTCAACCAGACGAAACCCTTGCGTGACAGCAGTCGGTCGCGGACCTCGCCCGTATCGAGATCCGGCAATGTCGCCGTCAGAAGCTCGATTGCCTCGTCCTTGTCGATGAGGCGACGCGGCTCGGCGAACAGGCTCGGCGTCTTCACGTCGGTGGCGAGAACGGCGCCGTTGCGGTCGACGATATCGGGGCGCGCGGTGGCGATGGCGTCCTGCTGCGCGGCGCGCCGCGCGCTCGGACCATCCGAGCCGATCGCGAACATCACGAGGCGGCCGCCGATGACCGCGTAGACGGCAGCAAAGGCAATGATCGCGAGGCCGACTCGCGCGCGCGCCTTGGCAGTCCGATCGACATCGCGCCCATACAGCAGCGTGCGCACCAGACGTTGCCGCCAGGGTTCCTGCGGCTTGACGTCGGGCCGAAGCTGATCGGTCATTGCTGATCCTCCGGGCGACGCACCGACCCGGTCACGGGGGGCTCTTCGTTGATCGCGTCGATCGCATCGATCATCGATCCGATCGGATCCGGATTGTCCGGTCGCGCAAATCGCGGCGGCCGCTCCGGCAGATTCTTCAGGCTGTCGTATTGTGTGGCGTTGAGCGGCTTCAGCGGCAGATGCCGCTCGACCAGCCCTTGCAGCCGCAGCGGCGCGTCGAGCTTGGCCCATTCCGCGCGCAACACTGCGATGGCCTCGCGCTGCTCGCGGATCTCGGCGCGCAATTGCAGCACGCGCTCGACCCGCGCCGTGGAGTCCATCTTGATGCGATAGACATAGGCCGCCGCGAAGATCAGCGAGCAGATCACGACGAGATGCAGGAGGCGCATCGGTCACCCTCCTCGCAGGACATCGGCCAGCCGCGGCCAGGGCGACGAGGATGCCGAAGCGTGCGCCGGCGCCGCCGTGCGCTCGGCACCGCGCAGCTTGGCGGACCGCGCCCGCGGATTGGCTTCGGTCTCAGCCTCCGCGGCCACGACCGGCTTGCGGTTGAGCAACTGGAAGCTCGGTGCCTCCTGCGCGATCTCGGGCAGATGGCGCGAGCCGCCGCCGGTCCTGCTGCGCTCGGCGAGGAACGTCTTGACGATGCGGTCCTCGAGCGAATGGAACGAGACGACCGCCAGCCGGCCGCCCGGCGCCAGCACGCGCTCCGCTGCCGACAGCGCCTGTTCGAGCTCGTCCAGCTCCTCATTGACGAGAATCCGCAGCGCCTGGAACGTGCGCGTCGCCGGATGGATGTCGCCAGGCTTGGATCTCACCACGCGCGCGACGATGTCGGCGAGTTGCCGCGTCGTCGTGATCGGCTGTTCCTTGCGCGCGGCGACGATGGCCCGCGCCACGGCGCGGGAGTGCCGCTCTTCGCCAAAGATGTAGATGACGTCGGCCAAAGCGCGCTCGGCAGCGTTGGCGACGACATCGGCGGCCGTCGGTCCCGTGCCGCCCATCCGCATGTCGAGCGGGCCGTCGAACCTGAACGAGAAGCCGCGCGCGGCGGAGTCGAGCTGCATCGAGGAAACGCCGACATCCATCACGATGCCATCGACATGCGCAAGGCCTCGCGATGCACAGATGTCGGCCAATGCCGAGAAACGGTTCTCGACCAGCGTCAGGCGACCGCCCGCCTCAGTGAGGAGACCTGCGCCGCCGGCGATTGCGGTGCTGTCGCGATCGATCCCGATGACGTGTGTTCCCGCCGTTGCCAGGATCAGGCGCGTATAGCCACCGGCGCCAAAGGTCGCATCGACGTAGGTTCCGCCGCCGCGTGGCGCCAGCATCTCGACCGCTTCGGGGCCGAGCACCGGGATGTGTCGCTGGTCAGCCGTGCTCACCCGGCCGCTCCGCACGCGCGCCGTTGCTTCAGACTGACTTTGGTTGGCAGCGAGCCCATCGCGCCCTCGATCCTCGCGCCCCGTCAATTCGCCAAGCCATCTCCCGGGACGCTCCGTCATCCGTCGCGCCGTCACGACATCAGCAGCACGATCCGGCCATGTCGAGATCCTCGATCCGACAGCGATCGCGCGGCGCCGGAGCGCCCCGGAACCGCTTTCGATCGTGATCTGCCGTGCAGGACCTTGCATCGTGGCGGCTTGCCGTCCCGAAAGCCGGCTTGGCTCTTCACCACTCAGTAACGGCGTTTAGCGTTAACAAACCGTTGATGGTCTGTGGCGGATGTTGGGCACTTGGACCGCGAGGCGGAGCTGCCCGGTAGACCTTTCGTCCTGCTCGCCGCCGTGCCGTTCGGCGGACCGGCGATCGCGATACAACGGTCCGCTCAATAGCGAGGGCTCGCATGCGATTTCGATTGCGGCTGGGTCATGTAAAAGAGTAGTGCCTGCCCATATCCGGTTTGAGCCACCGCCGCCGCCGTCCGCTTCGAGTCGTTCATGCCAAGTCCCTCCGACAAGCCGGAATCGAAGCGTCCTCGTGCGCTGCAGATCCCCAAAGGCGTTTCCAACCTGCCGGTCTTCACGCCGGACTCGTCGGTTGCCTCCGACGTGATCCCGTCGGCCAATTTCGGCGAGCGCAAGGGTGGGCGCCAGCCGGACATGATCATTCTTCATTACACCGGCATGCCGGATGTCGAAGGGGCGATCACCAAGCTGTGCACCGCCGGCAGCGAGGTCTCCGCGCATTACGTCGTGCTCGAGGACGGACGCATCGTCCAGTGCGTGCCGGAGGCCTTGCGCGCTTGGCACGCGGGTCTCTCGTCATGGGACGGCGAGGAGGACATCAATTCCTGCTCGATCGGCATAGAGATCGTCAATCGCGGCCACGATTGGGGCTATCCGGATTTCCCACCGCGGCAGATCGCGGCGGTCATCGCGCTGTGCCGGGGCATCATGCTCCGCCGCAATGTCCCGGCGCATCGCGTGCTCGGGCATTCCGACGTGGCACCCGCGCGCAAGAAGGATCCGGGTGAGAAATTCCCATGGCATTCGCTGGCGAATTCGGGGGTGGGCCACTGGGTGCAGCCGGCGGCGATCACCAAGGGCGAGACGCTGAAGCTCGGCAGCATCGGCGACGACGTCAAGGGCTTGCAGAAGGCGCTCGCCAAATACGGCTATGGCGTGCCGATCACGGGTAAATTCGACGGCATCACCATGGACGTCGTCACCGCGTTCCAGCGGCACTTCCGCCCCGAAAAGATCGACGGTATCGCCGACCGCTCGACCTTGTGGACGTTGCATGCGCTGCTGACGAGCCTGCCGGCCGAGGATCAGGCGCCGCGCGTCTGACACGTCAGGGCTCCACATCGAGCTCACCGAGCCGCCGTGCATAGAGACGCTTGAGCGGCGCGAGCTGCGTGGCTGCGCTCGCCTCGCGGTAGGCGGCGCGCGCCTCATCGCGCCGACCGAGCCGCCGCAGAAGGTCTGCCCGCACCGCCGGCAGCAGATCGTACTGCTTCAATCCGCCGCGCGCGGCCAGCGCATCGACCAGTGCCAGCGCCCGCGCCGGGCCGTCGACCATCGAGACAGCGGCCGCATGATTGAGCTCGATCACAGGCGATGGCGCGATCCGCAGCAGAACCTCGTAGAGCCCCACGATCTGCCGCCAATCCGTTTCAGCGTAGCTGGCGGCCTGAGCATGAAGCGCGGCAATCGCGGCCTGGACCGTATAGGGCTGCGGGAGCCCCTTCATGCCCAGGGCCTGTTCGACCAGCCCAAGCCCTTCGGCGATCTGCTCACGATTCCACAGCGAGCGGTCCTGCTCCTCCAGCAGGACGATGTCGCCCGCCGCATTGGTACGGCCGGCGCGCCGCGCATCGTGCAGCAGCATCAACGCGAGCAGGCCCTTGATGTCGCGCGCCTCCGGCATCAAGCCAAGCAGCAGGCGACCCAGCCGGATCGCCTCGCGCGCGAGATCCTCGCGAATCAGCTCGGTGCCTGAGGTCGCGAGATAGCCCTCGGTGAACACCAGATAGATCACGGTCAGGACGCCGCGCAGCCGCTCCTCGAGCGCATCGCGTCCCGGCACCTCGTAGGGAATGCCGGCGAGGCGGATCTTCTGCTTGGCGCGCACCAGGCGCTGCGCCATCGCCTCCTCGCCGGTGACAAGTGCGCGGGCGACCTCGGCGGTGGTGAGGCCGCAGACCGTGCGCAGCGTCAGCGCCACCTGGACCTCCGGCGCGAACGACGGATGGCAGCAGGTGAAGATCAGCCGCAGCATGTCGTCGTCGAGATCGGCCGGCGCGTCGGCGTCGTCGTTGGCGGCATCACGCTCGATGGCGTGAACGATCTCCGCCTCCTTGTCGCGAAAATTGCTCCGCCGCCGGATCCGGTCGATCGCCTTGTTGCGGGCGACATTGACCAGCCACGCCCGCGGGTTGGCGGGGGCGTCGGACCCCCGCCATTTGAGCAGCGCCGCAGCGAACGCATCCTGCAGCACGTCCTCGGCCAGATCGAAGTCACCGACGAGCCGGATCAAGGTCGCGAGTGCGCGGCCGGCCTCATCGCGGAACACCTTGTCGATCGCATCAGGCGTCATCGGTGACCCTTCTCGGCCGCGAGCCGCACCGGTCTCAATGATTATATTGCCAGACCGGCCGCACCTCGATCGAGCCAAAACGGGCGCCGGGAATCCGCGCGGCAATCCCGATCGCCTCGTCGAGATTCTTGGCCTCGATCATGTAGTAGCCGCCGAGCTGCTCGCGGGTCTCGGCGAACGGACCGTCGGTAGTGAGGATCTTGCCGTCGCGCACCCGCACGGTCGTCGACGTCGTCGTCGGCTGCAGCCGGTCGCCGCCCTTGTAATTGCCGCTCGAGATGATCGACTGGGTGAAGGTCTGGTACTCCGCCAGCATCTTGCCCTCGGCCTCCTTCTCCATCTTCGCGTAGTCGACTTCGTTCTGGTAGATCATCAACAGATATTGCATCGAACTTGCTCCCTTGTTTCGGCCGGATCGCCGACATCCAGTCGAATGGCGCGCTCACGTAACGACACGCCCAGGATAATATTTTTGCAGGCGCAGCGATGGCTTGACCTGATGGCCGGGAAGCCCCATTCAAGCTGCGTCAGTCGGCCGGACGGCCGCTCCGGCAGGCGCCGAAAGGCCGCCGGGGAGGAAAGTCCGGGCTCCATCGACATGCGGTGCCGGATAACGTCCGGCGGGGGCGACCCCAGGGATAGTGCCACAGAGAACGAACCGCTTCCTCCCGCGAGGGAGGCGAGTAAGGGTGAAAAGGTGCGGTAAGAGCGCACCGCGGGGCCGGCAACGGAACCGGCATGGTAAACCCCACCGGGAGCAAAACCGAATAGGGACGGCCACGCGGAGACAATCGCCAAGGCAGATGATGCCAAGGCGATGACGTCCGCGGGAGCGATGTCAGGCTCGCCGTCCGGGTAGGTTGCCCGAGGTCGCGCGCAAGCGCGATCCCAGAGGAATGGCCGTCACGTATCGTCATGCGCAAGCATCACGGTGCCCTACAGAACCCGGCTTACAGGCCGGCTGATATGTTCATGAGGGGCTCGGCGCAGCAGCGCCGGGCCCCTCACCATTTTTGTCAACCGGCGGCCGAGAGCTGGCCGAACTCGGTGGCCTGGCGCTCGAACAGGCTGCGATAGAGTCCGCCGGGTCTGCCAACCAGCGTGGCGTGGCTGCCCTGCTCGACGATACGGCCGCGGTCGAACACCAGGATGCGATCGAGGCTGCGGACGGTCGCCAGCCGATGCGCGATCACGATCGCCGTCCTGCCCTTCATCAGCCGCTCCATCGCCTCCTGGATCAGCGCCTCGGATTCCGAATCGAGGCTCGAGGTCGCCTCGTCCAGGATCAGCACCCGCGCGTCCGCCAGGAACGCCCGCGCCAGCGCGACCCGCTGCCGCTCGCCGCCCGACAGCTTGACGCCGCGCTCGCCGACCAGCGTGCCGTAGCCCTTGGGCAGGCGCGTGATGAACTCATGCGCGTTGGCGAGCCGCGCCGCCTGCTCGATCTCGGCCTGGCTGGCGCCAGGACGGCCATAGGCGATGTTCTCGGCCAGCGAGCGGTGGAACAGGATCGGCTCCTGCTGCACGATCGCGATCTGGCTGCGCAGCGAGTCCTGCGTGGCATGCGCGATGTCCTGCCCGTCGATGAGGATGCGGCCGCCGCCAACGTCGTAGAGCCGCTGCACCAGCTTGACGAAGGTCGTCTTGCCGGAGCCGGAGCGCCCGACGAGGCCGATCCGCTCGCCCGGCCGGATGTCCACCGAGAGCCGGTCATACAGCGGGGTGCGATGGCCGCCATAATGAAACGTCACCGCATCGAACACGATGTGCCCACCGGTCACCGCGATCGGCCTGGCGTCCTTGGCATCGATGATGCCGATCGGCTCGCTGTGGATCGCCACCAGCTCGTCCATGTCGTTGACCGCGCGCTGCAGGTTGTTGATATGCATGCCGACGTCACGCAGATACGCATGGATGACGTAGTAGCTCGTCAGCACATAGGTGACGTCGCCTGGCGAGGCCTTGCCCGCCATCCACAGCAGCACGGCGCCGCCGATCACCGAGGAGCGCAGGCACAGCAGCACGCCGAGCTGCACGGCCGCCGTCGTGTTGTAGCGCAGCCAGGTTCGGTTGACGCGACGGCTCCAACGGCTGACGACGCGCATCAGCCGGCCGTCCTCGCGGGCTTCCGCCCCGAACGACTTGACCACCGCATTGCAGCTCAGCGCGTCCGCCAGCGTGCCGCCGACCTTGGTATCCCAGGCGTTGGAGATCCGTGCGGCCGGGGCGATGTAGCGGGTCGAGAACACGACCGTCATCGCGACATAGAGCGCCGCCCCGACGGCGATCACGCCGCCCAGCGCGCCCCAGTGCAGGCCGAGCAGCACCATCGAGCCCAGCAACACCGAGAGCGACGGCAGCAGCGCCAGCAGGATGGTGTCGTTGTAGAGGTCGAGCGCCCACATGCCCCGGGTGATCTTGCGCACCGTGGAGCCGGCGAAGCTGTTGGCGTGCCAGTCGGTCGAGAAGCGCTGCACGCGTACGAATGCGTCGCGCGCCACGTCGGACATGATACGCAGGGTGAACGGCACGATCAGTTGCAGGCCCGACAATCGCAGCACGATCGAGGCGAAGCCAAGGGCTACGATGGCGGCGAACGCCACCAGCGCGCTGTGCCGTGCATCGGCATTGCCTGGGCCCAGGGTGAGCGCATCGACCAGCCGGCCGGAGAACAGCGGCATGAACAGATCGGCAGCGGTGGCGCCCAGCAGCGCGCACGCAATGCCGAGCGTCATGCGTGGCTGCTTCAGCCAGTGGCGGGTCACGAACGGGATCACGACGCGGATCGCGGCGGGACGCTTGTCGGCCTTCAGGCCGGAGACGTCGACGGTCATGGCATCATCCGGCCGCGCTCGCAGCGCCAGCCGGCTCCAAATAGTGCAGACGCGACGCGGCGCGCGGTCTGCGGATGAGTAACTCAGGCGTTGGGAAGTTAAGCGATGGTGCTCAAAGCGAGCGGCCGAACACCAGAACAGGCATCGAGCGGGTGCATGCGATCTGCAGATGCGATGTGGTCATGCAAATCTCCCCGGTTCGAGCAACAATTCTTGTTCCATACCATCGACGGTATGATTTGGCAACCCGCGGCACGCGCAGGAGCCGCTCACGTCAATGTGCGTCGCCGCCGCCCGCCATCGGCGAGCTCGGCTTGTTGAGCAGCATCACCATGAAGCTGAGCGCGATGTAGAAGCAGGTCAGCATGAAGAACGCATCGCCATAGCCCATCACGACGGCCTGGCGATGCACGATCTGCGACAGCTGCTTCATCGCCATCAGCGCCGAGTCGCCCATGCCCTGCAGCTTCTGCTGCAGCATGTTGAGGGTCTCGACCGCGGTGGCATTGCCCCAGTTGACGCGCTCGTGGAGGCGGGAAATGTGCAGGTCGGTGCGGTCGTTCAGCACCTGGTTGATGACGGCGAGGCCGACGGCGCCGCCGAGATTGCGCATCAGGTTGAACAGGCCGGATGCATTCTTGACCCGGTCCGGCGCTAGGGTGCCGAGCGCGATGTTGTTGGTCGGCACCATCGCGAACATCATGCCGACGCCGCGCAGCACTTGCGGCAGGAAAAGCTCCCAGAAGTCGTAGTCGCGGGTGATGCCGGTCATCTGGTAGGAGCCGATCGCGAAGATCACGAGGCCGAACGCGATCATCAGGCGCATGTCGATCTTCAGCATCAGGCGGCCGACCACCGGCGCCATCAGGAACATGGTGACGCCGGAGACGAACATCGTCTCGCCGATCATCAGGGCGCTGTAGCCGCGAACTTCAGCGAGATAGCGCGGATAGATGTAGGTCAGGCCGTAGAGGCCGATGCCGATGCAGAACTGCAGGAGGCAGCCGACCGCGAAGTTGCGGTTGCCGAAAGCGAAGAGGTCGACGATCGGCTCGTCGGCCGTCAGCACCCGCCAGAAGAAGGCGACCGCCGACACCGCGCAGATCGCGGCGAAGATCGCGACCGACGTGTCCTGCAGCCACTCATATTGCGGCCCCTCCTCCAGCACATATTCCAGCGAGCCGAGGAAGCCGGCCATGAACAGCAGGCCCCACCAGTCGAAGCGGTCGAGCAGCTCGAAATGCGGCTCGTCGAAATCCACCAGCGCCAGCACGCCTGTCGTGATGACGATGCCCGGCACGATGTTGACGAAGAACAGCCAGTGCCACGACATCGCGTCGGTGATGTAGCCGCCGACCGTGGGACCCACCGTCGGCGCCAGCGTCGCGACCAGGCCGATGATCGGACCGACGATGTGGAATTTGGTGCGCGGGAACACCGTGTAGGCCGAGGCGAACACGGTCGGAATCATGCCGGCGCCGAGGAAGCCCTGCAGCGCGCGCCACACGATCATCTGCTCGATCGACGAGGCGAAGCCGCACAGGAAGCTCGAGATGGTGAAGCCGGCCGCCGAAATCGCGAACAACAGCCGCGTGCCGAGCGCGCGCGACAGGAAGCCGGACAAGGGAATCGCGATCACCTCGGCGATCAGATAGGCCGTCTGCACCCACGACACTTCGCTGGAGCTCGCCGACAGTCCGGCCTGGATCTCGCTCAGCGACGCCGAGACGATCTGGATGTCCAGGATCGCCATGAACATGCCGAACACCATGATCAGGAAAGCAAACAGCCGCCGCGGCGCGATGCGATCGGCCGGCGCCGCCGGCGCGCTCATGCTGGGATTGGCTGTCGTTGCGGTGGCCATGGTGTTGTTCGCTGTCGAGAGAGCACGACCGCCGCGGCATCTTCGGTGCACTCCCCTCCCCCTTGCAGGGAGGGGTCGGGGGTGGGGGTCCCCAACGGCGGTCTCGCGCGGAGACCCCCCACCCCAACCCTCCCCCACAAGGGGGGAGGGAGTTCACTGCCGATGACGCGAAAGCCAACGCGATCGCATCATTCACTAACTACTTCCCCTGCACCGTCGCCGATGCGTCAATGTCGGCTTCGGTGTCGGCATCCTTGGCGTCGGTGGTGTCGACGGTGACGTAGACCGACATGCCGGCGCGCAGCAGGTTTTGCCGCGCCACCTCCTTCGGCACGCGGATGCGCACGGGCAGGCGCTGCACGATCTTGGTGAAGTTCCCGGTGGCGTTGTCCGGCGGCAGCAGGGTGAACACCGAGCCCGCGGCCGGCGAGATGCTGTCGACCACGCCCTTGAAGCCGCGTGCGCCATAGGCGTCGACCTTGATCGTGACCAGCTGGCCCGGACGGATGCGCCTGAGCTGGGTTTCCTTGAAGTTCGCGTCGATGAAGACGTCGTCGAGCGGCACGACGTTGCCGAGCCGCTGGCCGACCGCGACGAAGTCGCCGGTGTTGACGAGACGGTTGGAGAAGGTGCCGTCGACCGGCGCGCGCACGGTGGCGAATTCGAGATCGCGCTCGGCCTTTGCAAGCGATGTCTTCAGCTCGGCGAGCTGCGCCTGGGCCTCGACCTGCTGCGCCTTCGTCACCTCGACATTGTCGCGCGCGGCGTCGTACGCGGCACGGGCGGCGCGGACCGCCGCCATGCCCTGGTCGCGCGCGGCTTCCGACTGCTCGAAGGTCGCATGCGAGGCAAAACCCTTGCTGCTCAGCGCCTGCTGGCGCTCATAGTCGAGCCCGGCGCGCTTCATCGCGGCTTCGGATGAGGTGAGATTGGCCTGCGCCTGCTCGGCGGCACTCTGCTGTGCGGCGACCTGGCGACCGATGCGCGCGATCGTCGCCTCCTGCGTGGCGATCTTGGTGCGGGCGGCGTCGACCGCGATCTTGTAGTCGCCGTCGTCGATGCGGAAGATCACGTCGCCCTTGCGAACCACCGAATTGTCCCGCGGCACGATCTCCTGGATGTGCCCGGAGACGCGCGCGCCCAGCATGGTGTTGTTGGCGCGGACGTAGGAATCGTCGGTCGAGACCATGAAGCGGCCGACCAGATAATAGTGCGTGGCATAGCCGGCGGCGGCGAGCGCGAGCAGTACGCCGATGCCCGCCAGCACGCGCTTGCGTTTGCCGGATTTCGGAGCGGCGGCGGGCGCGGCTTGCGGCTTCGCGCCCGTGGGAGCGCCGGCCGGCGCCGGCCGTTCAAGCGGCGCCTCGGTGCTGACGTCGGCCTTCGGGTCAGCCGGCTTGGCATCAACCGGCTTGCGCTGTGCCGCGTCGCTGGCCTGCGGCCGGACCGGCTCAGACCTCGTCTGTTCCAGCGTTTCCTCAGCGTCCGGACGGCGCGCCCGCACAGCCTGATCTCTCGCAGCGGCCATCAGAGACTCCCACCCATGACAGCGGGGCCGCTCAGGCCCCGAAAATCGAAAATCCCGACCGAACCGTTCGGTCAATCCACATCTATCATTGACCGAACCGTTCGGTCAATCTATATCTTCGCTACCGCAACATATCCGCGCAGATGCTTTTGTGACGTTGGCACCGGCCAAATCTTCGGGAACAGCCTAAACCAATGATTGAGCCGTACCAAAACACCACCCAGGCGACGACGGACGACGATTCCTCGAAGCGTCGGCAAATCCTCGAGGGCGCCCGCAAGGTGTTCATGGACATGGGCTTCGACGGCGCCAGCATGGGCGAGATCGCGCGCGTCGCCGGCGTCTCCAAGGGCACGCTGTACGTCTACTTCGCCGACAAATTCCGCCTGTTCGAGGCGATCGTCGAAGAGGAGAGCGTGCATCGGGGCGCCTCGAATTTCAGCTTCGACCCGGATCGCGATGCCGCGACCGTGCTCAGCGAGTTCGGCAAGGCCTGGATCGCGGTGGTCTGCCGGCCGGGCGGCGGATCGGCGATCCGTACCGTAATGGCGATCGCCGAGCGGATGCCGGACGTCGGCCGCCGCTACTACGAGTGCGTGCTCAACGGCACGATCAGCCGGCTGGCGGCCTATCTGCAGGCCCGTGTCGACGCCGGCGAGCTCGCCATCGACGACTGCCATCTGGCGGCCTCGCAATTCCAGCAGATGTGCCAGGCCACGCTGTTCCTGCCCTTCATCTTCCAGGCCGAGCCGGCCCCCTCGCCCGACCGCGTTCACAAGGTCATCGCCAGCGCCGTAGGCATGTTCCTCGCCCACTATGGCGTCAAGAACTGAGGACGGGCCGCGGATGGCGGCATCTGCGGCTCTGTTCTCACCAGCATCGGGCATGCGCTTTCCTTCTCGCGACGGATGACGTCCGAGCTTGGCGTCCGGATCACCCTCGAATCGATCGGAGGGTGCAGGGAAGGCCGGGCGCTGGCCGCGCCCGTGGCCCGCCTGCTCAAAAAAATGCAGGCGGCAGGTACCACAGGTTCAGCCGAGATCACCCGGCCCTCCCTGCGCGATGGGCTTACGATTTATACGTAGTCTCCCCGGTGTCCGGGCTTGTTAGCCACCGTCATCAGCGCGATGCGCCGGGCATCGTCGCCAACTTGACGCCAGCATCGGGGCGCCAGGACCATACGACTTCACCGTCCTGCCGGTCGCGTTCGTCCGCTCGCGATTTCAGCGCGCTGCGCGCCGACAGGCCACCGCTCCCCGCCTCCAACGCTCGTGACGACCGCGAAACGTCCCTCTTCGATCGAGGCGGGATGGCGGTAGACAACCATGAAATTCGGAAAAATGGAAGATCAAAATTTTTGCGCGAGGGACTGGACAGGGCAAATCAGTTTGATCGGGCAAACGAAATCGAATTCTGCGCGCAGCCGGCTTTAACCGCGCGCGACCGCAGCAGCAGCGGGCGACGATACCTCGGCGCCGTATCCGCGGAAGGAGCCTAGCGTCCGAGAAGGGTCGCGAGCCGACCTTGCAAGCGGTTGCGGATTGGGGCAATCGAAGCTCGGCAGCCGCGCATCCTGGGCCTACCATGTCAAAGTTCTTCGCTATGGAATCCGTCGGATCTCCCTGGGGTGACTACGGCGATATTCTTTTGAACGGCCTCGTTGAAGCGACCGAGTGCGTCGGGCCGCCGATCATCCGCATCTTGCGCACTGGCCCATATGTGCCGCCGATGACCCAGCCATTCGGCTTCATCATCGTCACCGACGAATTTCGACGTGACCTTGAACGCAGCCAGTTGACTGGCTTTGACTTCGAGCAGACTCAGTATGGGAAAGTCGTCCGCCTCGATTGGCAGACTTGGAGCACGGACACCAATGAGCCGATGTCGTATCCCGAGACAGGCGAACCAGAGGACTACATTTTGGGATGCCCCCACGACCCCACTCTTCTGGCGCAGATGCCTCGGTTGTGGGCTCTCGCCGTCCGGCCTACGCCCGAATTGCAGGTCCAGGGCACACATTCCTTCCGCGCAGATCGACATCCGGGCACGGACATCGCTCGTGAGCATACGCTCCATTGGGTAAGCGAGCGTATGAAGGTTTGGCTCGAAAGATCGTCGGCGGCGAGATGGATTGCGTTTCGTTCGATAAGGCCGCGATGAACAATGTCCGCTTCGGGACAAAATGGGATTCTGGTCGCAACAGCGGCGGAATATCTTCTGTCGTGAATGCACCAGTTGACGCGCTTCAGGATTAAACCTTCCCCGCCGCTGCCAAAGTACCTGCGGCAGCTCGTACCATTGTCATCACCGGCCGCAGCCGCGGGTGATGATGCAACGGCGCCGTATCTGCGGCCGGAGCCTCGAGCCCGAGATGGGCCAAAGGCGGAAGACAAGCCGTGCAACAATCAGCCGACGTGTCATATCATGCGGTGACGATTGACTTGGGTGAGAGTTTGCAGGAGCTACCGGAACATGCGACGCGACGGGACTCTGTTGAAGCGATATCGGGCGGGTGAGTTCGATCAGGTTTGGCGAGAAATTCGCACCTACCCAAGTATTGAAGGTGAGTTCCGCGAGGAAGTGATGGAGATCGCCGATGCGACCATGCAACGGGTCGTCCAAAACGCCGACCTCGTCGCCTCGCGATTGCAGGCCATTGGCTGGCAGGTCCTATCATCTCAAGATCAGGGTCTTCGGACACCACCGAAATCGAGCGACGAGGCGGTTTTCTCTCGCATTGTCGAGATGTCCGGAGCACCGATTCCACCAACCCTTCTGGCATTCTGGCGTGTCGTTGGTGGAATCAACTGGGTGTGGGACTACAGATCCGAGGATCGTCCGCCGGATCTTGGGTTTGATTTGCCGTCTGAGGAACACGACGCCCTATGCATAGATGCGCCCTCCATCGTTACGGATCTGTTCGATGAATGGATTTATCAGAAGGCAGACACGGAACGAGATCACGAGCATCAGCTGAGTATCGTCTTGGCACCGGACTATCTGCACAAGGCAAACATCAGCGGAGGCAGTCCATATTGCGTCCTGGTGCCATTTCTCGGTGCCGACCCGTTGTTCTCTGACGAGCGACATGGATTGCCGTTCCTCGACTATTTGCGCCTTGCATTCCGTTGGGCAGGCTTTCCCGGTCTCGATCGGCATTCAGCTCGCAGCGATGTGCGGGATTTCATAGCCAGATTCGGAAAAGATCTGCTTCCCTTCTGAGGCTCGACCGGGTCAACGGGCGCGGGCGCGAATGCAGGAGTTGTAGGGCAGGCAGAGCAGCCGCCTGCAGGACGGTCGCGTGCCCGCCATCGCTCCGCGCAGGAGATTGCGGAATGGTGGGCACGGCGCGCGGCGCATCGCGTCTGATCATTGACATCGCGGGCGCGCCTTTGCCCACCCTACCCTGTCGTCATTGCGAGCGTCAGCGAAGCGACACAGGGGCGGCACGAAAGGTCTGGATTGCTTCGTCGCTGCGCTCCTCGCAATGACGATCGGGGCAGCTATCGCGCCACACACTTGCTGTCATCGCCCGGCCTCGACCGGGCGATCCAGTACGCCGAGACGGCGATGATCCCATAGAGAGGCCGCGACGTACTGGATATCCCGCTGCGCGGGTTATGAGGACGGAGGATTTGGCAGGCGGCGTGCCCTATCGTCTTCCGTGTTACCTCTTCCCGCTCTTCGTGCTGTGGGAATGCGAATGGCTGTGGCTGTGACTATGGCTATGCGCGTGCCCATGGCCTTGCGCCGCCTCGACCGGCATCATCGCGACGTGGCCGTGGCGGACGCCGCGTTCGGCGATGACGTGGTCGGCGAAGGCCTTGACCTCGCGGCGCTCGCCCTTGAGCACGGTGACCTCGAGGCAGCTCTCCTGGTCGATGTGGACGTGCAGGGTCGCCTGGGCGAGACCGGAATGGTCGTGCGCCTCCTGCGTCAGGCGCTTCGGCAGTTCGCGCGCAGCGTGATCGTAGACGTAGCTCAGCGTCGCGATGCAATGGCGGCTGTCGCTGGCGCCGGCGTCAACCGTTTCGAGGCCGCTGCGCAGCAGATCGCGAAACGCCTCCGAGCGGTTGTCGTAGCCGCGCCGGGCCATGAAGGCGTCGACCTCGGCGAGCAGATCGTCGTCGATCGTGATCGTCAGGCGCTGCATGTCCCGTCTCCCTGAGCTGCGCGGCAAGCGCCTATCCACCAGATGAGTATGATGTATTCACGTTGACATCATACCGGTGTCACCTTAGCGTTCTTTAACACTCGACAGTGGGGCGATCCAAGCGAGCATGCCGCGGGCCAACGAAGGCGCGCGGCAGTTGACGATGCATGCCCTGTGGCGAGCTCTAGGGGCGTGACGATGCGGTGGCGTGGGGCGAGTGTTGGCGTGCTGATGGCGGCATTGGCGCAGCAGGCAAACGCCCATCCGGAACGGGCCCCTGCCGAGTTGCCGACGGTCGACGTGGACGCCCCCCGACGCACGGCCAAGCCGAAGCTGCAGGTCCGGCGCGCGGCGCAGCGGCCGAAGCCGGGCACGGCCGGTGCGACCGTGCATGTGATGCCGGCCGCCACGGCCGCGGCTGCACCGTCCGGCGCGCCCAATGTCGGCTCCGGCCCGGCGCGGCCGCAGGACATGGCGAGCGAGGTCGTGATATCCGGCGAGGAGATCAACGCCCGCCCGGCCACGCGGCCCGGCGAGGTGCTGGAAGCGGTGCCCGGCCTGATCGTCACGCAGCATTCCGGCGAAGGCAAAGCCAACCAGTATTTTCTGCGGGGCTATAATCTCGACCACGGCACCGACCTCGCGCTCCATGTCGACGACGTGCCGGTCAACATGCGCACCCATGCCCACGGCCAGGGCTATGCCGATCTCAACTGGCTGATGCCGGAGACGATCGGCCGTGTCGACGTGCGCAAGGGGCCCTACTTCGCCGACGAAGGCGACTTCGCCTCGGTCGGCAGCGTCCATATCGGCCTGATCGACAGCGTGCCGAAGGCGATCGCGCAGATGACGGCGGGCAGCTTCGGCTATCGCCGCTTCTTCGGCATGGACTCTGTGCATGTCGGCGACGGTCATCTGCTGATCGCGGGCGAGGCCGGCCGCTATGACGGGCCATGGACCACGCCCGATGATGCCAAGAAGCTCAACGGGCTGATGCGCTACTCGCAGGGCACCGCGACCGACGGCTTCTCGATCACCGGCATGGCCTATGCGAACAGCTGGACCTCGACCGACCAGGTGCCGGAACGCGCCATCACCTCGGGCGATCTCGGCCGCTACGACGCATACGATCCGACGGACGGCGGTAAGACCAACCGCTTCGCGCTGTCGGGCCGCATCGCCGGCACCGACGTGGCCGGCTCGTGGAAGGCCAACGCCTATGTGGTGAAGAGCCAGCTCGATCTCTACAACAACTTCACCTACGCACTCAGCAACCCCACCTATGGCGACCAGTTCCACCAGCACGACGATCGGCTGATGCTCGGGGCCAATGCGTCGCGCACCTTGAACGGCAGCTTTGCCGGCCGACCGATGGAGACGACGTTCGGCGTCCAGACGCGCTACGACGACATCGCGCTGGCGCTGACCAACACCCGTCAGCGCGTGTTGCTCTCCGACATCGATCCATTGAGCACCGGCGTCGTTCGCGCCGACAAGGTCGGCGAAGGCAGCGTCGGGATCTACGTCGAGAACACCGTGCGCTGGACCGACTGGCTGCGCACCACGGTCGGCTATCGCGGCGATTATTACCAGACCCACGTCTATTCGCTGACCAACGGCAACAACACCGGCGACGCCGCAGCCAGCCTCGGCAGTCCGAAATTCCGGATGGTGATCGGGCCGTTCGACAAGACCGAGTTCTTCGTCGGCGCCGGCTACGGCATGCACAGCAACGACGCCCGCGGCGCCACCACCACGGACGATCCGGCTGCGCCGGGCACCAGGATCGACTCCTCGCCCCTTCTGGTGCGCACCAAGGGCGCCGAGGTCGGCGTGCGCACGCGCATCGTCCCCGGACTCGACTCGTCGCTGAGCGTGTTCATGCTCAACCAGGATTCCGAGATCCTGTTCTCGGGCGATGCCGGCAACACCGAGGCGAGCCGGCCGAGCCGGCGCTACGGCTTCGAGTTCACCAACCACTATCGCCCGGCGTCGTGGATCGACATCGACGCCGACCTCGCGATGACGCATGCCCGCTTCGTCGGCACCGACGACGGCCAAGCCGACGCCTATAACCAGCTCGTCCTGGCCAACGCGCCGGCCGAGGTGCTGCGCGGCAATGCGCCAGGCAACTACATCCCCAACGCGCCGGCGATGATCGCGTCGGCCGGCATCACGCTCGGCGAGAAGACCGGCTGGTTCGGCGGTCTGCGCTGGCGCTATCTCGGCTCCACGCCGCTGACCGAGGACAACTACTTCCGCTCGACCGCCACCAGCGTGTTCAACGGCCGCATCGGCTTCCGCGACACCAATGGCTGGCGCATCCAGCTCGACGTGCTGAACCTGCTCAACACCAAGGCCAGCCAGATCTCCTACGGCTACGGCTCGCTGCTGCCGACCGACCAGCTCTACCAGGCGTGCTACGGCTCATCGGCCTCCCCGTTGCCGCCCCCGCCGGTGCCGCCGGCCCAGGTCTGCCAGACCGGCGTGATGGACCGCGTGCTGCACCCGATCGAGCCGCTGACGTTTCGGGTGACGGTGGCGGGGACGTTTTGAGGCGGAGCTTGCTAGGTCTCACGCCCTCTCCTCGCGGACGGTGAACTCCCCTCCCCCTTGCGGGGAGGGGTTGGGGGTGGGGGACCACGAGTCCCGCTGTTCGTGATGGAGAGTCGATCTATCAAGAACACTGGAGAATCATCGCGCGCGTCGAACGACCGCAGTCGAACGCGTGAAATCGTTCACGCGTGAAGTGTGCCCCATGGAACGTTCAGCGCGTGGGGACCCCCACCCCCGACCCCTCCCCGCAAGGGGGAGGGGACTCACCGCCGGCTGGGCAAGAGTTCGAGCCGTCGCGTGCTATAATGTGTGCCTCTTCTCGGGACCGAAACCATGTCCGACCGCACCACCCATTGGCAGAACGTCTACACCACCAAGGCCGAGACCGAGGTGAGCTGGTACCAGGACGACCCGGCGACGTCGCTGCGGATGATCCGCGAGGCCGGTGCGACACCGACATCGCGGATCATCGACATCGGTGGCGGCGCCTCGCGGCTGGTCGATGCGCTGCTCGCGGCCGGCTACGGCGCGCTCGCCGTGCTCGACATCTCCGACGCGGCACTGGCGACGGCGCGCCGCAGGCTTGGCGCGGCGGCGGCCGGGGTGACGTGGATCGCCTCCGACGTCACCACCTGGACGCCGGACGCGCGCTACGATGTCTGGCACGACCGGGCCGCCTTCCATTTCCTCACCGCGCCCGAAGACCGCGCCGCCTATGTCGACCGCCTGCGCGCGGCCGTGGTGACCGGCGGGGCCGTCATCATCGGCACGTTCGCGCCCGATGGTCCGGAGAGGTGCAGCGGACTGCCGGTCGTCCGCTACGACGCCCACGGACTGGCCGCTGCGCTGGGTCCTGCTTTCACGCTGGAGGACAGTTGCACCGAGGTGCATCGCACGCCATGGGACTCGACGCAGCAGTTCCAGTTCTGCCGCTTCCGCGCCGGTTAGAGCATGATCCGGAAAAGTGGAAACCGGTTTTCCGAAAAGATCATGCTCAAACAAGGAGATGAGATCATGATGCGATTCCGTGGAATCGCATCATGATCTAGTCAGCAGCACAGAGGCGGGCCATCCGACACGACGAGAACCTCGGTGTCGGCATCCTCGCTGCGCGCGGCATCCTCCGCTCCACCAGCCGACGTCTCGCTCTCCGGCGGCGTGCGCCAGGGAATCGGCTTCGGCGGCATCCGCTCCAGACGCTGTGCATCGGCGACGGCGCGGCGTGCCGTCTTCAGCGAGCGGCAGACCAGCACGGCCTGCTCGGCGGTGCCGACCTCGAAGCCCGCCCCAATCGCCTTGATGCGATACGATGCCATCTCCGCCTCTCCCAATCCGGCAGCAACCAGAACCCCGCGCGCCTTGTTCCTGGCGACTGTGGCAGGTCTAGTGTCGGCCAAAGGCGGACGGCAAAACTGGTCAACGGACTCCTAATCCGCAGCGCGTGACGTCGGGGTTTCCGTTTCGGGGCGGGACAGAGCGCGGTCAGGCGCGGCTGACGGCGAAAGAAATCCACAGCCGCGCACAGGAATGGCGAATGGCGAGCAGGTGATCGTCCCGATCCCGATTCGCTACTCGCTGTTCCCTATTCGCCCTCTCAATAGTCCCGGAATTCGTCTTCCTCGTTGATCAGCTGGCCGATGCTGCGCGGCTGCTTGCGCGACGGGATCGAGCTGGTCACGTCGGGCTCGCGCTGGCCGTAGCCATAGCGCCGCTGCTGCGCACGTGCCGCCACCGCCTCGCCGGATTGCGCGGCTGGCTGGCAGATCATGCGGCGGCTGGCGCGGCGCATCAGGTCCACATGGATGTGGTCGTAGTGATAGACGTTGGAGCCGGGCGCCAGCACGGTGGTGAACTGCTGGCACGCCCCGCCCTGGATGTCGCGCAGAAAGCCCTGCTCCTCCGGCAGGCCGATCCAGCCGTCCTTGACGCTGATGCGGCGGCCGTCGGCGAGCGTGAAGGCGGCGATGTCGAGCGCGTTGCCGAAGGCATGCTCGGAAATGTGCGCGCTCGGATTGCCGTTCATGCCGCGGCAGGAATAGGCCGAGATCTGCTTGATCTCGACGACCTTGGTGCCGAACCAGCGCTGGGCTGCCGGCTGCACCGACTCCGCGATCCAGCGGTCGAGTGCCGAGACGATCGGACAGGCGAGCGTCGCGGTCGGCTTCACCGCGACCGGGCCGACGGTGCCGACCGGATCGCGCGACGGTCCGAGCCGCGGCGGCGGTTCCTGCTGCGGATAGGCGGTGCGAGCGGCCGGCTGACCGCGATAGGGCGAATAGGCCGCGTCGGCCGGCTGATCGACGTCGTCCTCGCCGACCGGCGGCTCGAGCTGCAGTGGCGCGCCGGGAGGGGCGCCATGGGACGGCGATGCCGAATTCGGATAGGCCGCGCTCGACGCGGGATAGGCCGGCTGCGGCGCGGCCTGCGGCTGATAGGTCGCGGGCGGGGCGTAGCGTTGCGGCGGCTGGTTGATCGGCCAGCGCGGCTGGCCGCCGATCGCGGCCGGTGGACGCAGGCTTTCATCGGCGAAGCCATAGCTCGTGGTCGCTTCGCCGAGCGCCGCCACCTTCAGCGGATAGTCGGCGCCGCACATGCCGGGGCCGGAGATCGGATTGATGCGGACGATATCCGCGCTCTCCTTCACCGCGCCCGATTTCAGGCAGGCGATCTCGGCCTCGGCCCGCCACGGCTCGCGCTCCTGGAAGAATCCACGGCCGCAACCCGCAAGCGAGACAAGGACGATGGAGCCGACGAGATACAAACGAACTCCGCGCGTCATATGCAGAGGTTTGCGGCAATTTGCTTAAGGACCTGTCAATGCCGTCCATTTACGGCGCGCAAACCATCGTGACGTGAAAGGCAGTCCATTTACGGGGAAGCGACAACCGCGCTGTCTTTTTTGCCGATGCCGATCGGATATGTGTGGCGCGCGCTTTGCGGAGCAGGCGTCAAGCGCGAGCGCACGCCAGGTGCGCGAGATGCGAAACGGGAGCGGTCCCATGAGCCTTGCCGATCGGCTGAGCATGGTGGTCACGTATGTCGTGTTTGCATTCGTCGGCGCGATCATCGTCGGGATGATCTGATCGCTGCGATCCGACCTCGATCGATTGACGGGCCGCGGTGGGCCGCGTGCGGCCCCAGCCGCATTGCCTTTTCGGCTGTGACCCTTGTCACAGATCGCGCCGTCACCCGCGTCTAAGAGTTCCCTCCAGGTTCACGACGCCGTCCGAGGGAGCTCATTCATGAAGACCGTGTATCTGGCCGCAGCAGCCGTTCTGATCGCGAGCAGCGCCGCGCAGGCCGGCAGCTCGATCGCGTTCAATTTCGACGGACACAAGATCCGCGTCACCGTGCCGCGCAACTGCCAGTCGCTGTCCTGCCTGCAGGTGTCCGGCATCGACCTCAGCGGGCTGAAATCATCCAAGCTCGACGATGACGATGCGCCGGCGGGCAGCGCGCCTGCGGCCGGCGCTCCGGCCCCCGCTGTCGCGGCGCCCGTGGCGGCTCCGCCGGTCGTCAACGCGCCGGCGCCCGCCGCCACCGCGCCAGCCCCTGCATCGCCCACTGCCGCTGCGCCATCCACGACCGTGCAGATGCCGGTGCCGCCGGCGCCGGTCGCGGCGACCGCGCCTGCTCCACAGCCAGCCCCGGCACCCGCGCCGGTCACGGTTGCCGCGGCGCCTGCCGCAGTTCAGCCGGCGCCGGCAGCCGATCCGAACTCGCCGCTCGGGCTGTGGGCCACCGAGGGCGGCAAGGGCAATGTCGTGATCGAGCCGTGCGGCGCCAACATCTGCGGCTTTGCCGAGAAGACGCGGGAGAAGATCCTGATCAACATGAAGCCGAAGGACAGCAAATGGGTCGGCCGCATCCACGATCCGGACGGCGGCGGCAACTACGACTCCACCGTGGTGCTCAAGAATCCGAACACGCTGCGGGTCCAGGGCTGCGCCTTCGGCGGCCTGTTCTGCGGCGGACAGACCTGGAAGCGCGTGAGCTGATTGCCGTCCCTCGACATCGGCGAACGCAAAGGCCCCGCCGGGATCAGCACCGGCGGGGTTTCCTCCTCGTGGCGTCTGCTACGCCACCTTGGCGGGGATCGCCGCGGGCATCGCGAGGCGCAGCGGCAGCGACAGCCGTACCCGCAGGCCGCGCGGGGCGTTGGGCATCAGCGCGATGCCGCCGTCATGCTTCTTCATGATCTCCTGCGCGATCGACAGCCCGAGGCCGAAGCCGCCGGCCGAGCGCGCCTGGTCGAGCTTGACGAACGGCTCCAGCGCGCGCGCCTGCAGCGCCTGCGGAATGCCCGGACCGTCATCGGCGACCTCGATCGCGATCATGCCGTCGGCCAGGGTCGACAGGCTGACCACGACCTCGCTGCCGTGCTTGACCGCGTTCTCGACCACGTTGGTGACGGCGCGCGACAGCGCCCGCGCCCGGCCCTCGCAGACCAGCCGCGACGGTCCATCGAAGCTGACGGCGTGGCCGACATCGGCGAAGTCGCAGCAGATCGTCTCGAGCAGGCTCGCCAGCTCGATCCGCGCCGGCTGCTCCGCCTTGGTGTCGTCGCGCAGGTAATCGAGCGTCTCGTCGAGCATGCGGCTGACCTGGTCGATGTCGCGCAGCATCGCGCTGCGCATCTCGCCCTGAGCGATGCGCTCCGAGCGCAGCCGGAGCCGCGTCAGCGGCGTGCGCAGGTCGTGGCTTATCGCCGCCAGCATGCGCGTGCGGTCGTCGAGCAGCGCGCGGATGCGCGCCTGCATCTCGTTCAGCGCCTCGGCGACCTGGGCGATCTCCCTTGGCCCGCGCCGGCTCAGCGGCTCCTGCGCGCCCGGCGAGCGGCCGAATGCGGCCGCGGCGCGCGCCATCTCCGACAGCGGCCGGATGATCGCCCGCGCCGCGTAGATCGACAGCAGCACGCCCAGGATCAGGATGAGAAACAGGAACACCGCCGTCGGCTTCAGCACCATCGACCAGAATTCGAGGCGCGGCACGTCGTCGAACACCAGCGCACGCTCGCCGTCGACCTGGACGATGATCTGGGTCGGCGGCGCCGCACCATAGCCGACGCCGTGGAGCAAGGTGACGTCACGCAGCACGCTGAGCTGACGGCGGGCCAGCCGCGAGGTCCATGGCACGTCCCTGACCGGCTTGGCGAGCAGCGTCAGCGAGGTCAGCGGCACCAGCTCGACCTGGATGCCGGAGCTGCGCAGGCTCGACAGGCTGCTCTCGACGGCCACGGGGTCGTTCGCGGCGCGGACGAAGTGCACCGCCTCGGCGACGCGCGCGATGCCGTAGGCCGGCGATTCCTGCTCGTCGGGCGGATCGAGAAACAGCAGCGCGGCCGCGATCATCAGCACCATGCCGAACAGCACCGACAGCGACGCCAAGGTCACGATCTGCGTGGTGAGGCCGAGGCGCGGGCACGGCTTGCTATCTGGCGTCATCGATGGTCTCGACTCTTGGCGTGAACACATAGCCGCCGAGGCGCACGGTCTTGATCAGGGACCAACTGCGCGCGCCCGGCTCGATCTTCTGCCGGATACGGCTGATATGGACGTCGATGCTGCGCTCGACCGGCCCGGCCTGCCCGCCGTGCGCAAGCTCGATCAGTTGCTCGCGCGACAGCACGCGGCCGGCATTGCGGCAGAACGCCAGCAGGATGTCGAACTCGGCGCTGGTCAGCGTGATCTTGACGCGGTCGGGATCGAACAGCGTGCGCGTCGCCGGCTCGATGCGCCAGCCGTCGAACGTCATCGGCGCCTGCCGCGCCGCGATCACGGCGGGATGCAATTGCGACCGGCGCAGCAGCGCGCGGATACGCGCCACCAGCTCGCGCGGATTGAACGGCTTGACGACATAGTCGTCGGCGCCGAGCTCGAGGCCGAGGATGCGGTCGATGTCCTCGCCTTTTGCGGTCACCATGATGATCGGCACGGTCGAGATCTGGCGCAGGCGGCGGCAGATGCTCATGCCGTCGTCGTCCGGCAGCATCACGTCGAGCATGATGAGGTCGACCTGCTCGCGCTGCAAGAGGTCGTTCATCGCGGCCGCGGAGGACACGAAGCGCGGCGCGAAGCCGTGCTCCTGCAACAGCTCGGTGAGCAGCGCCGCAATCTCCCGGTCATCTTCGACGCAGAGAATGCGCGCGGCTGCCGGTATGTTCGCGTCTGCGGACACGGCGGTATCGTGTGACGACATCATGCGCGGAACATGGTCGATTTGAGTCCAAAAGAACAGCCCGAAGCGAGGTCCGATCGTGGCGAAAGTAAGCTGTATTGTTAAGGCGGAAACATTTCTTCACGCGACTTAATCCTGCGCAATCGTTAACCTGCCTAGGCTCCGCGCATCAAACAAACACGGGGAAGTCCTGCGGCGTGGCCGACCAGCCGGCGCGGCCTCCTTTCGAACCGCGATAGTATCAGCCGCCGTGAAGCCCGTCCTGCTCGCACTCTGCCTCGCCACGCCGCTGCTCGCCGGCTGCGCCGTCGGCCCCGATTACGTGACGCCTGAGTTCGGCGTGCCGAAGCGCTGGAGCAGCGACCGCAATCGGCCGGCGCAGACGCTGAAGCTCGCGCATTGGTGGCGCAACCTCAATGATGACCTGCTCGATCAACTGATCAGCGAGGCGGTTGCCGGCAATCTCGACGTCGCCGCCGCCAAGGCGCGCATCCGCGAGGCGCGGGCGACGCAGCGCCAGGCCATCGGCGCGCTGTTTCCCACAGTGAGCGGCACCGGCACGGCAACGGAGACCCGCAGCGCCGGCAGCTCGACGAGCGGCATCGCGATCGCTCCGACCACCTACAGCCAGTACCAGGCCGGCTTCGATTCGAGCTGGGAGCTGGATCTGTTCGGCGCCAACCGCCGTGCGGTCGAGGCGGCGACCTACGGCGTCGATGCCGCCGAGGACGATCTGCGCGCGACCTTGCTGACGCTGCTCGGCGACGTCGCCTCCAACTACATCGATGCCCGCGCCTACCAGGCGCGAGCGGCGCTGGCGCGGCGCACTGCCGCCTCGCAGCGCGAGACCGCGGCGCTGACCGAGCGCAAGCAGAATGCCGGCTCTGCCTCGGCCGTCGACACCGCCAAGGCGAGCGCGCTGGCCGCCAGCACCGAAGCAACCATCCCGACCTATGAGAGCAGCTATCAGCAGGCCGTGCATCGGCTCGGCGTCCTGCTCGGCCGCGACCCGACGGCCCTGAATCTCCGCCTGTCGCGTGCGACGCCGATCCCATCGCCGCGCCTGCCGCTGCCGAAGGGCATCCCGGCCGACGTGCTGGTCATGCGGCCCGACGTGCGCAAGGCCGAACGGCAGCTCGCGCAGTTCACCGCGAAGATCGGCCAAGCCACCGCCGCGCTGTACCCGGATGTCAGCCTGACCGGCACGGTCTCGACCACGGCGCTGAAGCTCGGCGATCTCGGCAAGAGCTCGACGATCGGCTGGTCGATCGGCCCGAGCGTCTCGGTGCCGATCTTCAACGGCGGCAAGCTGCAGGCCGCCGTCGAGGTCGCGGAAGCGCAGCGCGACGAATACCACGTCGCCTGGCGCAGCGCGGTGCTGAGCGCGCTCGAAGACGTCGAGAACGCCATCGTGAGCCTCGGCCAGGAGCGCATTCGCATCCGCAGCCTGAGCGAGTCGGCGCAGCGCTACGGCGAGGCCGCGCGGCTGTCGCGCTCGCTCTACCAGACCGGCTCCAGCACGTTCCTCGACGTGCTCGATGCCGAGCGCTCGCAATTCACCGCCGAGGACAGCCTGCTCGCGAGCCGCGCTACGCTCGCGAAGAACTACGTGGCGCTGGCCAAGGCGCTGGGCGGCGGTTGGACCGCAGCGATCGACAGCTCGCTGCCCGAGGTCGTCGACAGCGGCACCGGCCCGCATCTCGCACAGGCCGTCGCGCCCAAATAATCTACGATCTGAACTTCAAAAAGTGCCTCCGAAGTGATCCGATGAACGCACCCTTATCCCACATGCCCCGACCGGTCGCGGTCGATGGCGGCCTCGCGCCGGCGCCGAAGCCGAAGCGGCCACGCCGCTGGCCGCTGCTGATCGCCGGAGCGCTCGTCGTTCTGGCCGCCGCGATCGTGCTGGTCATGAGGCTGACCAGCAATCCCAACGCCAATCTCGTCACCGCGCCCGTCACGACCGGCGACATCGAGCAGACCGTGCTCGCCACCGGCACGCTGAAGCCGGTCAAGCTTGTGGCGGTCGGCGCCCAGGCGTCGGGACGGCTGGTCGCGCTCAACGTCAAGCTGGGACAGAAGGTCAGGGCCGGCGATCTGATCGCCGAGATCGACTCGCTGACGCAGCAGAACACGCTGCGCACCAACGAGGCGAGCCTGCGGAGCGTGCGGGCACAGCGTGACGAGAAGGTCGCCACCCTGGCGCTGGCCGAGGCGAACCTGGCGCGGCAGCAGGTCACGCTGGCGCAGAAGGCCTCGTCGCGCGCCGACTACGACAGTGCCGAGGCGACCGTCAAACAGACCCAGGCCCAGATCGCGCAACTCGACGCGCAAATCGTCGAGGCCGAGGTCGCGATCGAGACCGCGCGCGTCAACCTCGGCTACACCAAGATCACGGCCCCGATCGACGGCACCGTGCTGTCGATCGTCACCCAGCAGGGCCAGACCGTGAATGCGGTGCAGTCGGCGCCGACCATCGTCGTGCTCGGCCAGGTCGAGACGATGACCGTGCGGGTGGAGATTTCCGAGGCCGATGTCGTCAAGGTCAGGCCCGGACAGAACGTCTACTTCACCGTGCTGGGCGAGCCCGATCATCGCTACGAAGGCACGCTCGGGTCGATCGAGCCGGCGCCCGAATCGATCAAGAGCGATTCGAGCTTCTCGTCGAGCACGACGACCACGTCGAGCAGCAGCTCCTCCTCGTCCACCACGTCCTCCGCGATCTACTACAATGGCGTGTTCGATATCGCCAATCCGGACGGGCGGCTGATGACCTACATGACGGCCGAGGTCCACATCCTGCTCGGCGAGGCCCGCAAGGTCCCGACCATTCCGTCGTCCGCGCTTGGCAACGCCAATCCCGATGGCAGCTACACGGTGCGCGTGCTGACCGGCGCAGGAACGCTGGAGAAGCGCACCATTCGCGTCGGCCTCAACAACAAGATCCGGGCCGAGGTGCAGTCCGGCCTGCGCGAGGGCGAGCGGGTCGTGATCTCGGCGCCCGAGGAGGGCACGAAGCGAACCGTGATGCCCCCGCCCGGAGGCGCGTGATGACGGAGGTCCTGATCGACCTGCAGAATGTCGGGAGGCGCTACGCGTCCGGCGAAGGCACGGTCCATGCTTTGCGTGGCGTCGACCTCCAGATCGCGCGCGGGGAGATGGTGGCGATCATCGGCCAGTCGGGCTCCGGCAAGTCGACGCTGATGAACATTCTGGGCTGCCTCGACCGCCCGACATCCGGCAGCTACCGGATCGCCGGCCGCGAGATGGGCTCGCTCGATCCGGACGAACTGGCGGCGTTGCGGCGCGAGCATTTCGGCTTCATCTTCCAGCGCTACCATCTGCTGGGCGAACTCAGCGCCGCCGACAATGCCGAGGTGCCTGCGGTCTATGCCGGGCTCGGCCCGGCGGCACGCCACCGCAAGGCCGAGGCGCTGCTGCAGCGGCTCGGCATGGGCAGCCGTACCGACCACAAGCCGGGTCAGCTCTCGGGCGGCCAGCAGCAGCGGGTCTCGATCGCCCGCGCGCTGGTCAACGATCCCGACGTGATCCTGGCCGACGAGCCGACCGGCGCGCTCGACCGCGCCAGCGGCGAGGAGGTGCTGCGCATCCTCGACGAGATCAGCGCCTCCGGGCGCACCGTCATCATCGTCACGCACGATCCGAGCGTCGCGCAGCGCGCCCGGCGCATCATCGAGATCGAGGACGGCCGCGTCATTTCAGACCGGCTCAATCCGCGGACTTCGGAACCCGCGCCAGCCGCAGCGACCGAAGACCACTCCGCCCCGGCGGCGTCGTGGTGGCGCAGCCAGCTCGACCGTTTCCGCGAGGCCGCGCGGATGGCGCTGCTCGCCATGAATGCGCACCGGATGCGCGCATTCCTCACCATGCTCGGCATCATCATCGGCGTCGCCTCGGTCGTGCTGGTGCTGGCGCTCGGCAAGGGCTCGCAGGCCAAGGTGCTGAAGGACATCAACCGGCTCGGCACCAACACGCTGGAATTCTTTCCCGGCAAGGATTTCGGCGATACGCGCTCCAGCAAGATCAGGACGCTGGTGCTCGCCGATGCCAAGGTCATGGCGCAGCAGCCTTATGTCGATGCGATCTCGCCGACGGTCTCGACCACCAGCACGCTGCGGTTCGGCGCGATCGAGGTCAGCGCCCAGATCTCCGGCGTCGGCGAGCAGTATTTCCGGGTCAAGAACACCGAGCTTGCCGAAGGCAGCTATCTCGATGCCGATACCGTGCGCTCCTACGCCCAGGACGCCGTGATCGACGACAATGCGCGCAAGGCGCTGTTTCCCGATCCCGACGTCAGTCCGCTCGGCAGCGTGGTCCTGATCGGCAAGGTGCCCTGCCGCGTCGTCGGCATCACCAAGCAGCAGCAGGCCGGCTTCGGCTCCAGCTCCACGCCGATCGTGTACCTGCCCTACACGACCGTGCAGGCGCGCTTCCTCGGCAACCAGGTGCTGCGCAGCATCAGCGTCCGCGTCGACGAGGCGACGCCGATGGCGGCGGCCGAGCGTGCCGCAACGGCGCTGCTGACGGCGCGGCACAATGCCAAGGATTTCTTCGTCCTCAACACCGATGACATCCGCAAGACCGTCGAAAGCACGACGCAGGTGCTGACCCTGCTGGTGGCGGCCATCGCCGTGATCTCGCTCTTGGTCGGCGGCATCGGCGTCATGAACATCATGCTGGTGTCGGTGTCGGAGCGCGTCGGCGAGATCGGGGTGCGCATGGCGGTCGGCGCCCGCCGCAGCGACATCCTGATGCAGTTCCTGATCGAGGCGGTGCTGGTCTGCCTGCTGGGCGGTGCGCTGGGCCTTGCGCTCGCGGTCGGCTTCGGCACGGTCTTCAACGCGCTCGACGTCGGCTTCCAGCTGATCTATTCGCCGCTCGCCATGGTCGGCGCCGCCGTCACGTCGATGGCGATCGGCATCGGCTTCGGCTACATGCCCGCCCGCAGCGCCTCGCGGCTCGATCCGGCAACGGCTCTGGCAAGGGAGTAGGTCGGAAAGAATGAGCTCCACTCCTCCGGACAACAACCGGATCGATCTACTTCACCGGGCGCTTCTCCAGCTTGCGCGCGAGCGTCCGGCGATGCATGCCGAGCCTCCTCGCAGCTTCGGAGATGTTGAAGTCGGTCTCGATCAGGGTCTGGTGGATGCGCTCCCATTCCAGCGTCTTGATCGAGGTGGAGCGCTCCGCCAGGGCCACTTGCGCGTTGCCCTGCGCCTTGCGGAACGCCTCCTCGATGTCGTCGGTGTTCGACGGCTTGGCCAGATAGTGGCAGGCGCCGAGCTTGATCGCCTCGACAGCAGTGGCGATGCTGGCAAAGCCGGTCAGCACCACGATCAGCATCTCCGGATCGTGCGCATGCAGCTTCTCGACGCAGACGAGGCCGGAAGCCCCGCCGAGCTTGAGATCGACGACGGCATAACCGAACGTCTTCTCCTTGAGGATCTCGTCGACGTCCTCGAGCGAGCCGGCGACGACGGCCTCGTAGCCGCGCCGTTCGAACGAGCGCTTCAGGGTGCGTGCAAAACCGTCATCGTCCTCGACGATCAGGAGGGACAGGTCATTCGCCATCGCGCTCTCCAATGACAAGCGTCGACAACGGCAGTGACAGCCGGACGGTCGCTCCACGTCCCCGGTGGTTCCAGGCGGAAACGCTGCCGCCCAGCTTGCGGATCACGTTGACCACCAGGAAAAGGCCCAGGCCGCGGCCCGGACGGCCCTTGCTCGACTGATAGGGACGTCCGAGTTGCCCCAGCATCGCCGGATCAAAACCCGGCCCGCGATCGCTGACGCTGAGCAGCAGCTGATCACCATCTCGTTCGACCACGAACTCCACCCACTCGCGCGAGACTTCGAACGCGTTGTCGAGCACGTTGACGATCGCCTGCTTCAGGGCGACGTCGGAGACGATCGCCGGATCCGAGCCGAACTCGTTGCGGAACATCAGATTGCGCGCCGAGCGCGCCGCGCTCCATTCGGCGACCAACGTCGTCAGGAACGCCTTCAACGTCGTCGGCGCCGAGCCTTCGCCGCGCGCCTGACCGGCCGAGACCAGGATGTCAGTCACGATCGACTTGCAGCGCTGCACCGCCGCTTCCATTTCGGTGAAATCCTCCGCGAGCGTCGGATCGGCAGAGATCACGGTCATGCGGCGCCAATCGTTCAGGATGACCGAGATCGACGCCAGCGGCGTACCAAGCTCATGCGCGGCGCCTGAGGCGAGCAGGCCCATGCGGATGATGTGATCCTGCTCGACGGCGTGCTGGCGCAGATCGGCGAGTTTGGCGTCGCGCTCGCGCAGGTTCCGGTTGATGCGGGTGACGAAGACGACGAGCAGCACGGCGTCGAGCATGAAGCCGACGAACATGCCGGTGATGTGCAGGGTGAAGGCATCGCTGACATGATGCTGCGGCAGTTGCAGCGGGCGGTACTCGATGGTGAGCCAGATGAAGCTGAGCACCGTCAGCGCGACCAGCGACCAGGACGAACGCGCGTCGAGCAGCACGGCCCCCAGCGTCACCTGCAGCAGATAGAGACACGTGAACGGGTTCGACGCGCCGCCGGTGAGATAGAGCTCCGATGTCAACGCCACCACGTCGAGCATCAGCGCGATCAGCAAATGGCGATTGCCGACGTCGTCGCGCCTGCGCAGCCAGATATGGCTGGCGATGTTGAGCGCCACCAGCGCGCAGATGATCGCCGCCATCGGCAGCACCGGCAGCGCAATGCCGAACCAGGTGGTCACGAAGCCGATGGTGACGATCTGGCCGACCACGGCGATCCAGCGCAGCTGGATCAGCAGCACCATGTTCTTGCGGTTGGTCGCGTCCTTGGTCGGCAGCGGCGCGTTGATCTCGGGTGTGGCGATCGCGGCCACGACTCCGAACGGCAAATTGGGGGCCTCGCTGCTCATGAGGGCCCGTCCGATCTCCGCCGGCAGAACGGCAGGCGTCGATCGCTCAAGACGCCGTCCCGCATCCACCCATGTCCTGCCGCTGCTGATCCCATTCCACATCCTGCGCTGCCGGCGCGCCGGGCTCACGCTGCGCGCGGCGGAGCCGCTGCAGCCCGGCGCCGGCCAGCATGAGGGCCAATGTAAACCAGGTCAGCGCGTAAACCAGATGGTTGTTCGGAAACGAGATCACGGTGAGTCCGCCGATTGGAAGTCCGCCAGGATTCGGGGTCGCATCGGCATCGACGAAGAATGGTGCGACGTCGGACAGACCGCGCGCCGCCGCGATCGCCGCGACGTCACGTGAATACCAGCGATTCCCCGCGGGATCGTTGTGGCGCAGGAAGCCGCCGCCAGGCTCGGAGATCCGCAGCAGTCCGGTCACGCTGACCGTGCCATTCGGGTTCCCGGCGCTGCGGCTTGCGGGGTCGCGGCGATCCGCGGGCACGAAGCCACGATTGACGAGCACGGCGCCGCCGGCGGTCTGCAGCGGCGTCACCACCCAATAGCCGGAGCCCTCGACCGTCAGCGCCTGGACCAGCGTCTCGCGGTCGTTGAGGAAGCGGCCGCTCAACGTTATCAGCTTGTACTCGTCGTCGTTGCGATCGATGGCCGGCCAATCCGCCGGGCTCGGCGCCGGCACGGGCGCGGCATGAACGCGGTGCTCGACGCGATCGATCAGGTCGAGCTTCCAGGCCCGCCGCTCGATCTGCCAGACGCCCAGCGCCAGCAACATCGCGACGCAGGCAACCCACGCCGCACCGATCGCGAGCCGCAGCGCGCCGGATCGCCCGCGGCTGGCCTCGTCGCGTTCCCCTGCCCCGTCGGCAGGAGCTGACATCACGGCGTCTGGCCCATCTCGTGCACCGGCATCATGTTGGTGGTCAGGTGATGCATGACCCAGAGCGAGCCGCTGAGCGCGATCACCACCATGATGATGGTGAAGATCAGCGCCATCATGGTCCAGCCGCCCTCGGCCTTGGTGTTCATGTGCAGGAAGAAGATCATGTGGACGACGACCTGCACGGCCGCGAATGCCATGATGATCAGCGCCGTGGCCTGCTTGTCGAGCGAGCCGTTCATGACCAGCAGAAACGGAATCGCCGTCAGGACGACGGAGGCGCCGAAGCCGATCAGTTGGCCCGAGCGCGTGCCGGCATGGTCGTCCGCCGAACCGTGCGCATGTGCATCAGAGCTCATCGAAGCATCCCCATCAGATAGACGAAGGTGAAGACACCAATCCAGATCACGTCGAGGAAGTGCCAGAACATGCTGAGGCAGACCAGCCGGCGGCGGTTGGCCTCGATCAGGCCGTGGGTCCCGACCTGCACCATCAGGGTGACCAGCCAGACCAGACCGAACGTCACATGCAGGCCGTGGGTTCCAACCAGCGTGAAGAACGACGACAGGAAGGCGCTGCGCTGCGGCGTCGCGCCCTCGTGGATCATGTGCGCGAACTCGGTCAGCTCGATACCGAGGAAGGCGAGGCCGAACAGCCCGGTCACCACGAGCCATGCCTGCATCGCGCCAACGCGGTTCCGCTGCATCGACAGCATCGCGAAGCCATAGGTGAGCGACGACAGCAGCAGGAACGAGGTGTTGACCGCGACCAGCGACAGGTCGAACAGATCCTTCGGCGCCGGCCCGGCGGCGTACCTGGCGCCGAGCACGCCATAGACGGCAAACAGGATCGCAAAGATGAGACAGTCGCTCATCAGATAGATCCAGAAGCCGAGCATCGTGCTGCTGCCTTCGGGATGCTCGTGCTCATCGACGACATAGAAGACCGGCTCCCCGGCCTTCATCGTGCCCATCGCAACGGTCATGACTTGGCTCCTGCCACGAGCAGCTTGGTGCGCGCGCGCTCGACGCTTACGACCTCATCGGCCGGGATGTGGAAGCTGCGGTGATAGTTGAAGGTGTGGCCGATCGCGACCGCGAGCAGCGCGACGAAGCTGCCTGCCGCCATCCACCACATGTACCAGATCAGTCCGAATGCCATGGTGGTGCTGAGGCCCGCCAGAATCACGCCGGTACCGGTGTTGCTCGGCATGTGGATCGCCTTGAAGCCGGCGAGCGGACGCGCGTAACCGCGGCGCTTCATGTCCCACCAGGCATCGTTGTCGTGGACGACGGGCGTGAAGGCGAAGTTGTAGGCCGGCGGCGGCGACGACGTCGCCCATTCCAGGGTGCGCGCATTCCAGGGATCGCCGGAGACGTCGGCGAGCTGCTCGCGGCGGAGGATGCTGACCGCGATCTGGATCAGGAAGCTCGCGATGCCCAGCAGGATCAGGAACGCGCCGATGCCGGCGATGATGAACCATATCTGCAGGCTCGGATCGTCGAAGGTGCGCAGCCGACGGGTCACGCCCATCAGGCCGAGCACGTAGAGCGGCATGAAGGCGAAGTAGAAGCCCACCGTCCAGAACCAGAACGACATCTTGCCCCAGAACGGATCGAGCCTGAAGCCGAACGCCTTGGGGAACCAGTAGGCGATGCCGGCGAACAGGCCGAACAGCACGCCGCCGATGATCACGTTGTGGAAATGCGCGACCAGGAACAGGCTGTTGTGCAAGACGAAGTCGGCCGGCGGCACGGCGAGCAGCACGCCGGTCATGCCGCCGATCACGAAGGTCAGCATGAAGGCGACCGTCCACATCATCGGCAGCTCGAAGCGGATGCGGCCGCGATACATCGTGAACAGCCAGTTGAACATCTTCGCGCCGGTCGGGATCGAGATGATCATCGTGGTGATGCCGAAGAACGAGTTCACGCTGGCGCCGGAGCCCATCGTGAAGAAGTGGTGCAGCCAGACCAGGTAGGACAGGATGGTGATGACGACGGTGGCGTAGACCATCGAGGCGTAGCCGAACAGCCTCTTGCCCGAGAAGGTCGAGGTCACCTCGGAGAAGATGCCGAAGGCCGGCAGGATGAGGATGTAGACCTCCGGATGGCCCCAGATCCAGATGAGGTTGACATACATCATCGGATCGCCGCCGAAATCATTGGTGAAGAAGTTGGTTCCGACGTAGCGATCGAGCGATAGCAGCGCCAGCACCGCCGTCAGCACCGGGAAGGAGGCGACGATCAGCACGTTGGTGCACAGCGAGGTCCAGGTGAAGACTGGCATCTTCATCATGGTCATGCCGGGCGCGCGCATCTTGACGATGGTGCAGATCAGGTTGACGCCGGACAACAGCGTACCGACGCCGGCGACCTGCAGGGCCCAGATGTAATAGTCGACGCCGACATCCGGACTGTAGGAGAGGTTCGACAGCGGCGGATAGGCCAGCCAGCCGGTGCGCGCGAACTCGCCGACGAACAGCGAGCACATCACCAGAACGGCGCCCGACGTGGTCATCCAGAAGCTGAAATTGTTGAGGAACGGGAACGACACGTCGCGTGCGCCGATCTGCAGCGGCACGACATAGTTCATCAGGCCGGTGACCAGCGGCATCGCCACGAAGAAGATCATGATCACGCCGTGCGCCGTGAACACCTGATCATAATGGTGCGAGTTGAGATAACCTTCGGAGCCGTTGAAGGCGATCGCCTGCTGCAGCCGCATCATCAGCGCATCGGCGAAGCCGCGCAGCAGCATGACGATGCCGAGCACCATGTACATGATTCCGATGCGCTTGTGGTCGACGGTCGTGAACCACTCCTTCCAGAGATAGCCCCACAGCCGGAAATAGGTGATGGCGCCGAACAGCGTGAGGCCGCCGAGCGCGACCATCGCGAAGGTGCCGACGATGATCGGCTCGTGCAACGGCAGCGACTCCAGCGTCAACCGGCCGAAGATGAACCTGGTGAGATTGGCAGTGTCGAACATGATGTGACCCTCACGAATCCGACGTCACGAATCCGATTTGGAGGTTGTTCCCGTGATGAAGGTTGCCTTGGACGGCCGCAGCAGGCCGGGCCGCTCCAATCCACGGCCCTGCAGCGGCGCCCAGTCGAGCGGCGCCAGGACCGTCGGCGAGGAATCGTCGGCCATCCGCGTGACCTGATCGCCAGGCAGGCAGACGCCGCCCACAACGAAGCTCGGCTCGGCACCGAACACGGCGCCGCGGCCGGCGAACTTGTCGTAGGCGAGCGGCAGCGTGTTGCGGACGCCGGCCATGCCCATGCCGCCTCTCGCGTCGATCGCCATCATCTCGCTCATGCACATCTTGCCGGGCTCGACGCACATGTTGAGGATGGCGCGAAACAGGTCGCTATCCACCGATGCGTAGTAGCGGACTGGCTCGTTCGCGCTGGGACGCTCCAGCTTGAGATAGTCCGGCTTGCCAAGCCCGGCACCGCTGGCCTTGGCCTTCTCGATCCAACCGGCGAATTCGACATCAGACAGGCCATGAAAGGCAAAGCGCATGCCGGAGAAGCCGGCGCCGCTGTAGTTCGCCGAGAAGCCGCGATAGACGCCGGGCTTGTTGATGACGGCGTGCAGCCGGCTCTGCATGCCCGGCATCGCATAGATCTGGCCGGCGAGCGCGGGGATGTAGAACGAGTTCATCACCGACGACGAGGTGATCCTGAAATCGAGCGGCCGGTTCACCGGCGCCGCAAGCTCGTTGAGGCTGGCGATGCCATATTCGGGATAGATGAACAGCCACTTCCAATCGAGCGCGACGACGTCGACCTCGAGCGACTTGTCCTGCGGCGTCACCGCGCGCTCGGCGGAGATGCGCCCGAGCGTGCGATAGGGATCGAGCAGATGCGTGCCCATCCACGTCACCGCGCCCAGGCAGATGATGATGAGCAGCGGCGCCGCCCAGATCAGAAGCTCGAGCTGGGTGGAGTGATCCCAATCCGGCGTGTAGGCCGCCGCCTGGTTCGACTGGCGGTAGCGCCAGGCCACGATGGCGGTTGCCGCCATCACCGGCACCACGATCAGCAGCATCAGCACGGTTGCGATGATCACGAGATCGCGTTGCTGGGCGGCCACGTCACCGGAGGGCGAGAGCACGACCAGATTGCAGCCTCCGAGCGCGAGCCCCAGCGGCAGCAGTGCCAAGAATTTCCAGTAACGCACGCTCAACCTCGTCGCACGGCGGATCTCTGAACGAGGCCTCACGTAGCGACCGGACGACACGGCCGACATTGGACAATTTGTCCAATACCGGAGCGGCGCCGAGGACGACAATTACGGGGCGACAATAGAGTATGAGAGGACTGCAGGCAGCGCGATGACACAGGCAGCGGCGACCGCCGACGGCGAAACCCATCTCTCCCGCACGCATGAGGCGCATCCGGGCGAGATCGCGATCGGCGTGATCATCGGGCGCACGTCGGAATTCTTCGACTTCTTCGTCTATGCCATCGCCTCGGTGATCGTGTTTCCGCGCCTCGTGTTTCCGTTCGCCGACGAGCTGACGCAGACCCTGTATTCGTTCGCGCTGTTCGCGCTCGCCTTCATCGCACGCCCGTTCGGCAGCGTGATCTTCATGGCGATCGACCGCCGCTACGGCAAGAGCGCCAAGCTGATCACCGCATTGTTCCTGCTCGGCACCTCGACCGTCGCGATCGCGTTCCTGCCGAGCTACCACACCGTCGGCGCCGCGGCGATCTGGCTGCTGGCGCTGGCGCGAATCGGCCAGGGCCTCGCCTGGGGCGGCGCCTGGGACGGCCTCGCCTCGCTGCTCGCCATGAATGCGCCGGAGCACCAGCGCGGCTGGTATGCGATGATCCCGCAGCTCGGCGCGCCGCTCGGGCTGATCGTCGCCAGCGTCCTGTTCGCGTTCTTCGTCGGTTATCTCTCCGCGGCCGACTTCTTCGACTGGGGCTGGCGCTACCCGTTTTTCGTGGCGTTTGCCATCAACGTCGTGGCGCTGTTCGCGCGGCTGCGCATGGTCGTGACGCCGGAATATGACGAGCTGTTCCAGTCGCGTGAATTGCAGCCGGCACGCGTCGCCACCACGATTCGGCACGAGGGTCGCAACATCGTGATCGGCGCCTTCGCGCCGCTCGCGAGCTTTGCGCTGTTCCACATGGTGACGGTGTTTCCGCTGTCCTGGGTGTTCCTCTTCACCAAGGAGACCCCGGCGCGCTTCCTGCTTATCGAGGCCGGCGGCGCCGTGTTCGGCGTCGTCGCGATCGTGGTGTCCGGCATGCTGGCCGACCGCATCGGGCGCAAGTCGCTCCTGATCAGCTCGGCGATCGCGATCGCGGTGTTCTCCGGCTTCGCGCCGCAACTGCTCGACGCCGGCCCGGTCGGCGAGACCATCTACATGGTGCTCGGCTTCATCCTGCTCGGCCTGTCGTTCGGCCAGTCCTCGGGCGCGATCGCCGCCAACTTCGCGCGCACCTATCGCTACACGGCCTCGGCCCTGACCGCCGACCTCGCCTGGCTGTTCGGCGCCGGCTTCGCGCCGCTGGCGGCATTGGTGCTGGCCGCCAATCTCGGCCTGATTTCGGCCGGCGGTTATCTCTTGTCCGGCGCCGTCTGCACCCTGCTCGCGCTTTGGCTCAGCGCGCCGCGGCAGATCCAGCAGGTGTAGGGCGCTACGAGCCCCGCCACTTCCGTTCCGCCTCGTCCCACGCCGCGAGCGGCTGCAGGTCCGGCACCCAGGCGAGTCCTGTCTTGGCATCCGACGACACCGCTTCCGGCGTGACGACCATGTCGAGCAGCGCCGGGCGGTTGGCCAGCGCGCGCTGGATCGCGGGGCCGAGCTGCTCCGCGGTCTCGACGCGCTCGGCATGCATGCCGAAGGCGCGCGCCATCGCCGCGTGATCGGCAAATTGTAGCCTGGTGCCGACCACCTTGCCATGGGTGACGGTCTGGTCGTGGACCTCGATCTGCCAGGCGCCGTTGTTGGCGACGACGATCAGCACCGGCGCCTTGTGGCGCACCGCGGTGTCGACCTCGATCGCGTTGAAGCCGAACGCGCCGTCGCCGGTCGCGACCACCACCGGCTTGTCTGGATAGGCCAGGCTCGCGGCAATGCCATAGGGCACGCCGATGCCGATACAGCCGAACGGGCCGGGATCGAGCATCAGGGGCGCGCTCAGGCCGACGCGGGCGAAGGACAGGAAATCACCGCCGTCGGTGATGACCACGGCGTCATTGCCGATCGCGTCCTGAATGGCCGAGAGCACGCGATTCGGATGCAACCGGCCGTCGGAGCCGGCCAGCGCCGTCGCCATGCTCTGCTTCAGCTTGGTCGCGCGCTCCTGATGCGCCGCCCGCAGTCTTGCAGCCCATTGCCGATCGACGGCCGACTCGCGATTGCCCGCCAGCGACACCATCGCGTGCAAGGTCTCCGCTGGTGTCGCCAGGATCTCGGCCGCACCGCGACGGTTGTCGCGCAGCTCGCTGGCGGTGTCGCTGATGCGGACGAATTTGGCGTCCTTGAACACAGCCGGGGAGCCGTAGGCGAGCTGGAAGTCGAGCCGGCGGCCGACCGTCAGCACGACATCGGCATCGCCCATCACGGCGCCGCGCATGGCGCCGACCACCGAGGGGTGATCGTCGGGCACGAGCCCCCTGCTCTCGCCGGTGTCGAGATAGACGGCGCCGAGCCGGTCGAGCAGCGCGATCAGCTCAGGCCCGGCGCCGCGCGCGCCGCGACCGGAGATGACGAGCACGCGGCGCGCCGACCACAACAGCTCGACCGCCTTCTCGACCTCGGCCGGATCAGGCCGTGTCGCCGCGCGCGGCTTCGGCGCGAGATGCTCCTCGAGTTGCAGCGCCTTCGGAACGATGCCGCGCAAAGTATCCACCGGGAAATCGATGAAGACGGGCCCGGGCTCGCCGCCGTCGCCGAAGGCGCTGGAGATCGCCTCGTCGAGCTCCTGCAGCACCAGCGACGGCTCGCGCACGGTGCGCGCATAGCGCGTAATCGAGCGCACGAGCTGGCTGTGATCCATGTCCTGCAGGCCGCCGCGGTTCTCCTGCGGCCGCGGATTGCCGCCCGAGATCACCAGCACCGGCGCGCGCGAGACATGGGCATTGGCGATGCCGGTGATCGCGTTGGTCATGCCCGGCCCGGCGGTGACCAGCGCGACGCCGAGCTCGCCGGTGAGCTCCGCATGCGCCTGCGCCATGTGCACGGCGGCGCGCTCGTCGCGCACGTCGATGATGCGGATGCCTTCCGCGTCCAGCCGCATCCAAATCGGCATGATGTGGCCGCCGCACAGCGCGAACACGCGGCTGACGCCGCGGCGCTTGAGCAGGCGGGCGATCAGATCGGCGGCACTGTCGGGAGAGATCTTCATCTGACGACTCCTGCGGATGGTGACGTGATCAGCCCGGCGCGAGCCAGGCCACGAGCAGCGAGACAGTGAGGACGGCGAAGATGTGTGAAACGAGAATCGAGCCGGAGGTGACGCCGGCCTCCAGGCCGTAGAGCTTGGCGATCGTGAATGGTCCCGAGCCGATCGGCAGCGCGCTCAGGATCACGGCCGAATGCGACCACAGCGGCGGCATCGAGAACACGTGAAAGGCGAGCAGCGCGGTCACCGCCGGCTGCATCACGAGCTTCAGCGAGACGAGGATGACGATCGAGGTCGCATCGCGCGTCGCGACGCGCTCCTGTGCCAGGAACAGCCCGATGCAGACCAGCGCGGCCGGCGAGGCTGCGCCGCCGAGCAAGGTCGTGAAGCTGAGGAACGGCGCCGGCAGTGAGAATCCGCTGAGGCCGACCGCGAGCCCGGCGACGGGCGCGATGAACAACGGGCTGGTCAGCAGCGAACGGGCCACCTTGGCGACCGTCGCGCCCAGCGTGGCGCCCTTCTGCAGATCCATCTCGACGACCACGATCGCGAACAGGAACAGCACGCAGGCCGTGAACAGGGTGGCGATGATCGAGGCCGGCGCGCTGTCCGGACCGAACACCAGGAGGCACATCGGAATGCCCATGAAGCCGACATTGCTGTAGCCGGCGTCCAGCCCCTCGATGCTGGCGTTCGCAATGCGCCGGCCGCGCAGACGGCTGATCACGAAGCCGGTCGCGAACGTCGCGGCGATGCCGCCGCAGAACGCGCCGATGAAGCCGAACTGGCTGACCTGCTCGACGCCGATCTTGGACATCGCGGTGAAGATCAGGGCCGGCAGCGCCAGATAGACGGCAAAACGGTTTGAGATTGTCGGTCGCGGTGCGATCGAACACGCCGAACCAGCCACACAGGAATCCGGTCAGGATCAGCGCGAAGATCGGAAGGGCGGAATTGAGGACGGCCTGCATCGCAACTACATATCAGACCGTAAGCCATTGCAGCGACTCACTGCGAGAATCTCTTCTTCAGCTCGCGATGCAGGATCTTGCCCGTCGCGTTGCGCGGCATCTCGGCGTCGGTGATGAAGGCGTAGGAGCGCGGCCGCTTGAAGCCGGCGAGTCGTTCTTTCGCCCATTCGACCAGGTCGCTCTCCTTCACCGCCATGCCGTCGCGCGCCACGATCACGGCATGGACCCGCTCGCCCCATTTGTCGTCGGGCAGGCCGATCACGGCGATGTCCTTGACGGCCGGATGGGCCCCGACCTGCGCTTCGACCTCGGAGGGATAGATGTTCTCGCCGCCCGAGATGATCATGTTGCTCTTGCGGTCGGCGAGATGGATGTAGCCGTCGGCATCGCGGCGCGCCATGTCGCCGACCGAGCAGTAGTCACCGCGGAACGCCTCCGCGGTCTTCTCCGGCAGGCGCCAATAGCAGTCGAAGGTGTGCGCGTTCGACGAATAGAGCTCGCCCGCCTCGCCGTCCGGCACCTCGTGGCCGGCCTCGTCGAGGATGCGGATCGGTGCGGCGCCGACACACTCGCGCCCGACCGAGCCGGGCTTGGTGAACTGCTCATGCGGATGCAGCATGGTGACCCAGCCGGTCTCGGTCGCGCCATAGAGCTCGTAGAGCCCGGACTTCGGAAACATCTCCATCACCTCGCGCTTGGTCTCCGGGCGGGCCGGCGCCGAGGAGATCATCAGCTTGGTGACCGCGCTGAAATCGTGCTGCGCACGCACCCCGCGTGGCAGGTCGAGCATCATGATGTAGTGCGTCGGCACCAGCGAGGTGAAGGTCGAGCCGCCGTCGGCAAGCGTCGTCACGGCGTGTTCGGGATCGAAACTCTTGCGCGAATAGATCGAGTTGACGCCGCCGATATAGCCGAACGCGCCGAAGAAGTTCAGCGAGTTGGCATGGCACATCGGCATCACCAGCAGCGCGCCGTCGTTGCGGCTCAGCTTCAGTTCGATCTCGGTGACCATCGACAAGAGGACGGCGCTGCGATGGCTGCGCAGCACGCCCTTGGGCTTGCCGGTGGTGCCGGAGGTGTACATCAACGTCCAGGGATCGGACAGCGCGACCTGCTGGTCCGGCTCGCGGTCCGCAGCCGCGGCGATGACGTCCTCGTAGCCGCGATAGCCTGCCGGACGCGGCCTGGTGCCAAAGTGGATGAAGCGGTCGTCGGCGATGCCGAGATCCTTGCGCGTCTCCTCGACCAGGCCCACGAGTTCGTCCTGCACGATGACAGCGGCCGCTTCGGCATTCTGCACGATGAACTGCATCTCGGGCGCGGTGAGGCGGAAATTGATCGGCAGCGCCACCAGGCCGGCCTTGGCCGTGGCCGCATAGATCTCGCACCATTCGACACAATTGTAGGCAAGGATCGCAACCCGATCGCCCTTGGCAAGGCCGAGCCCGAGCAGCGCGTTTGCGAGCCGGCACGCGCGCTCGTTCCACAGCGCAAAGCTCATCGCACGTTCGAGATCTCGGGCACCTGTGCGCTCCGGCGACATGCGCGCATGGGCCGACAGCATCTGCCCGAAATTCAAGAGATCCCTCATCGTCGTTTCCTCCCGGCAACCGGGTTCACGACGCCGACTGGCGCGCGCCTCCAGCGGAGCGCGATGAAGGTCGGCGGCGGATTAGTTGATATCCTTGGTGATCCGCACCAGCGTCTGATCGACGAAGCTCTTGGCGTCCTGATCCGGCTTGCGGAACAGCTCGCGCTCGACCGTCAGGGTCCGGCCGGGCACCGTCTTCTTGCAGACCTCGCGCAGGAACACGCCCCCGACGGGCTGCTCGCCTGCGGTCGGCTGCTGCTCCTTGCACTCCCAGCCCTCGGCGCCATAGCGCGACTTCACCTGGTTGCCGAGCAGGAACGCCTTCTTGCGAATATAGAGCCGCGCCTTCGGATCGGTCTCGATCGTCAGGCCGGTGACGGTGCCCTTGTCGTCGACCAGGACCGTCAGCAGCACGGGATGACCGGCCACCTTTGTGCCGTCCTGGCTGGTCTCCGGATCGAAATCGAAGCGCACCGCGTGCCGCGCCTGCTCGTCCGCGGGACAGTCGCGCCATGCCGACCACGCATTGAGCTTGCGATTCGGATCCTTGGCGCAAGTCAGATTGACATAGCCCTGATCGGGCAGGTCGCCGACCGGCATGCCGACGGTGATGTCACGCAGATCGTAGTTCGGCACCGCCTGCGCGGAGGCCGCGTGCATCACGAACGACAGCACGAACGTGGCGAAGATCGCAGCGCAGGTCGACCGCTTCATTTCGATGGCTCGCTTGCAGGCTTGGTGGCATTCGCCTTGTAGATATCGCAGACCCGCGACGTGTTGCCGAAGAAGGCGGTGCACTCGTCGTAGGTCGGCTCGCCGCGCCCCTTGATGTGCGCGAGCACGTAGTCTGCGACCGCCTCGATGTCGTTCGGCCGCAGGAACACGCCGCCTTCCGGCGGCATGCGCTCGCCGACATCCTGGCGGCTCATGCCGTAGCACTTCGCCGTGTCATAGGAGCCGCGCGCGAAGTACGGCATGCCCGTCCCGGGCCGGCCGCAGGTCACGGTCTCGATGATCTGGTCACGAGTGAGCTGCGTCCTGCGCAGCGACAGCGCGTCGCCGCCATAGCCACCACCGCCATTGCCGTGCCATTTGTGGCAGCCGACGCAGTTCGCGCGCTTGAACACGGCCTTGCCGGCCTCGGTCGGATCCGCCGGCGCCGCGGACTGCGCCAACGCGAGCGAAGCGGAGCCGAGGACGAGAGCCGACGTCACGGCGAACGTGATCGCACTGAGTTTCATCTGATCTTCTTGTCGAACAGGGGATAGGAGGCGGAGCGGAGGCCATGCCTCCGCTCCGCAGCCGACTTCACAGCGAGAAGACGTAGAGCATCGAGCCGGGCTGGATCTTCTTCAGCTCGGGCGTGGATTCGATGAACCACTTGTCCCAGGCGCCGCCGAGACCGACCAGGATCGCGACATACTGCTTGCCGTCGACCGAGAACGTCACGGGAGGCGCATTGACGCCGCCACCGGTGTTGAACTCCCACAGCTTCTGCAGGGTCTTGGCATCGAGCGCCATCACCTCGCCCGAGGGCTGGCCGGTGAAGACGAGGTCAGGCGTCGACAGCATGCCGCCGAGATTCGGGAACGGCGTCTCCATCTTGCCGGCGATCTTGCCGGTGGTGACGTCGATCGCGGTCACGCTGCCCGTGATCTTGAACGGCTGGCTCGGTCCGCCGCCGGTCCAGAACTCGCGCGGCTTCAGCTTGTCCTTGGTCGCTTCTTCCACGGTGATCCGGTTGCAGCTCTCGATGACAGGGATGTACCAGAGCTTCAGGTCCGGATTGTACGAGGTCGGCGGCCAGTTCTTGCCGCCCATGTTGCCTGGGCAGATGTCCGCGACCTTGTTCTCACGATGCGGCGACACCGACGCATTGTAGCGCTGCACCGGGTTCTTCGGATCATACTCGATCGGCTTGCCGGTCTCGGCATCGAGCCCCTTGGTCCAGGTCACCTTCTTGACGAAGGGAAGGCCCCAGATGAACTTGCCGCTGGTGCGGTCGATCGCATAGGCAAAGCCGTTGCGGTCGGCCTCGAGCGCGAGCTTCAGGGTGGAGCCGTTCGGCGCGGGCACATCGACCAGGACATTCTCGGCGACGCTGTCATAGTCGAAGGGATCGTTCGGCGTGTGCTGATAGTGCCACTTGATCTTGCCGGTGTTGGCATCGAGCGCCAGCGAACTGTCGGTGTAGAGGTTGTCGCCCGGACGATAGGCGTTGTCCCAGTCCGGACCGGGATTGCCGACGCCCCAGATGATGGTGTCGGTCGCCGGGTCGTAGGTCCCGGTCACCCAGGTCGAGCCGCCGCCGGCCGCGGCCGCGTCGTTGCTGTCCTTCCAGGTCTCGCTGCCCGGCTCGCCCTTCCCCGGAATGGTGTGAGTGCGCCAGACCTCCTTCTGCGTGCCGAGATCGGTCGCCGCGATCCAGCCGCGGATGCCGTATTCGGCGCCGGCCACGCCCGAGATCGCCATGTTCTTCACGATCAGCGGCGCACCGGTGATCACCTCGCCCTTGTCGGGATCGGCGACCTGGCGCTGCCAGGCGACCTGTCCGGTCTCCTTGTTGGTCGCGATCAGGCGGCCGTCGAGCGTGTGCGAAATGACGAGATTGCCCCACAGCGCGACGCCGCGATTGTCGACGCCGCAGCAGGCGATCGCACCGGCCCAGTCGTGATCCGTCTTCGGATCCATCTTCCAGACCAGTTGGCCTTTGCCACCGCGCGCGTCGATCTTGTAGACCGAGCCCCAGCCGTCGGTGACGTAGATCATGCCGTTCTCGACGATCGGCGTGCCTTCGAGACCGCCGTGGCTCCAGATGCCGCCGCCCTCGACGCCGCCGAGATGCATCGTCCAGGCGACCTTCAGGTTCTTGACGTTATCCTTGTTGATCTCCTTCAGCGCCGAGAACCGTGTGCCCGAGTAGTTCTTATGATGGTGCAGCCAGTTGCCGGCTTCGTTGTCGGCGTTGAGAAGCCGTTCGGGGGTCATCTCGTCGGCGGCCTGCGCCGGCGATGCAAGCTGGAAACAAGCGAAGGCTGCGCTGGCCAGCAGCACCGCCCGCAGGGTCGACCTGACGTTAGTCCTCATCGTTTCCTTCTCCCATTATATTGATTATGAGTTCGAGCGAATACCGCTCCGCCAAGCGCGACGGCGGAGGGCAGCAGGCGACAAACACGCTTCAAGGGGACTTGCGAACCTCGACCTCCGTTTCGATGGATCCTGCTTTCTGGAACACGATCGTGCAGGTGAAGCGCTGGCCTGGCTCGAGCGGCTCCCGCGTCTGCAGCAGCATCACGTGATAGGCGGTCGGCAGCAGCACCAGCGTGCTGCCCGCGGCAATTGGAATGTTGGGAATGGAGCGCATCGCCGGCGCGCCTTCGCCGCGGTCGACGGTGTGCCGCTCCGAAAAATTGGCGATCGGACAACGCACGCGCATCAACGCTTCCGGCGCGCTCGTGTCATTCTTGATCGTGATCAGCAACGGGATGTCGCGTCCCACCTCGGGCGCCGCCGGCACCCACGCATCCGACAGGGTCAGGCCTTCTCCGGCCACCCCGAGCGCAGGCGCCATCGCTGCAACCGACGCCACAGAGGCCGCCAGCAATGCGCGCGAGACCGCCGGCATCACGCCGGCGCGCACGCTGCCCTCCGAGCGCGCGGACCAAACCTGATCGCGCTCCAGACTGGTCGGATCTTCCGACAACGGAGTCCCTCCCCTATATGGCCGCCTCTTTAACTTGCCCTAGGGCGGCGCCCTTTTTTGAATTCGTACTCTGAATTCGAATACGTCGCAAATGGATTTTCTGTCTTGACATGCTAATGTCCGGCAAAATGTGATGACCCATGCGAATCGTGCCCGCCGCTCCCTCTCTGGTCGACCAGGTCGTCGAAGCCATCACTGACGAGATCGTCAGCGGCGTTCTCGCGCCGGGCTCGCGGCTGATCCAGGACGATCTGGCCCAGGCTTACGGAGTGTCGCGCCAGCCGGTTCAGCAGGCGCTGATCCTGCTGCGCGGCTGCGGGCTGGTGCAGAGCGCGCCGGGCCGCGGGTTGATCGTGGCGCCGCTCGACCCCGGCTTCGTCCGGGACCTCTATGAGATGCGGGCAGTGCTCGAAGGCCTCGCGGCGCGACTGGCCGCCGAGCGGGCGAGCGATCGCGCTGCGCGCGAAGGTCCGGCCTACATCGCGGCCGGCTACGAGGCGGTGAAGAGCGGGCTCGTCAACCGCAAGATCGAGACCGACATCGCCTTCCATCGCTTCCTCGGCGACCTCTCCGGCAACGCGCTGATCGGCGAGACGATGGCACCGCATTGGCCGTGCCTGAAGCGGGTGATGTTCGACGTGCTGCAGAAGGAGCAGAGCATGTCACGGATGGTCTGGGACGAGCATGAGGACATTCTTGCAGCCGTCATCGAGGGCCGCAGCGCCGAGGCCGAACGGCTGAGCCGGGAGCACATTTCGCGCGCGGCCAGCGTGTTCATCCATCACCTCGAAATCCAGCAGGACAGCAAGTCCAAGCAGCGGCGGACGCTCACTGCGCGGAAATTCCCGCTATGACTCCGTTCAAACCGACAGCGGCCGCAATGCGAGCGCTGGGCTCCGGCACGGCAGCCTCGCATTCGCGACCGGACATCACACCTGATCCCGTGGAGGCCGTGTGCCGCCGCTGAAGACCCAGCCGAGCCTGACCGAACGCGTCTACGAGCGCATTCTCTCCGACATCGTCGGCGGGGAGTTGCCGGAATCTGCCCGCCTCATCCAGGACGATCTGGCCCGCGACCTCGGCGTCTCGCGCCAGCCGGTGCAGCAGGCCCTGCTGCTGCTGCGCAATCAGGGCTTTGTGCGCGAGGCGCCGGGCCGCGGCCTGGAAGTCGCGCCGATCGACACCGACTTCATCCGCAACCTCTATGAAATACGCGCGGTCGCCGAGGGCCTCGCCTGCCGGCTCGCGGCGACCCGCGGCGCCAAGCGAGCGGCCGAGGAAGGCCCGAATTTGATCGAGCAGGGCCGGCGCGCCGAGCGCGAGCATTCGGTCGAGAAGCTGATCGAGGCCGACGTCAGGTTTCATGAATTCCTCTACGAGATCTCCGGCAACTCCGTCATCCAGGACACCACCCTGCCGCATTGGCTGCATCTGCGCCGGCTGATGGGCGAGGTGCTGATGCGCGACGAGACGCCGCGGCGGATCTGGGATCAGCATGAGGACATCCTGCGGGCGGTGATCGCGGGCGATGCGCAGACAGCCGAGGATCTTGCCAGGCAGCACATCACGCGAACCGCAACCGTGCTGCTGGCGCGGTTGACCAATCAGCGCGAGCGCGTGCCGGTCGCAACGGCGTCCTGATCACCTCGGGCTTGGCTTCTGCCCGCAACATCCGACGGCACCGCCGTCAGGAACCCCAGCATCGTTTCGAAGGGATACCCAGCATCCCACTTCAGCGTCGGCAGCAGCGCCGCCGCTATGGTCAAGCCGCCGGCAAGCTGAAAGAGAACGTGGCGCCGCCCTGCGGCTCGTTGCTGGCCAACAGCTCGCCGCCGTGCTCGCGGACGATGCCGTAGCTGATCCACAGCCCGAGCCCCGTCCCCTCCCCGACGCGCTTGGTCGTGAAGAACGGCTCGAAGATGTGGGTCAGATGATCCTTGTCGATGCCCGGGCCGTTATCGGTGATGCGAAAGGCGATCTCGCTGCCCTGGCGCGCCACCGCGACCAGAAGGCGCGGCAGGTCGGTCGATCGCATCGCGTCGATCGCGTTCTCCACGAGGTTGACGATCACCTGATGCAGCTGGCCTTCGTTGCCCAAGATCCACAGATCCGGCTCGACCTCGATCTGGATGTCGACACGATGCTGCTTGGTGCGCCCTGCCCACAGCACGGCCGTATTGATCAGTCGCTCGATGTTGACGCGCTCGACCTCGCCGAGCTTCGAGAACGACAGGCGGCGCAGGTTCTTGACGATCTCGCTGATGCGCACCGCGCCTTCCACCGTGCCGTCGATCAGCGGCCCGAAATCCTCGAGGATGGCGTCGATCCTCAGATCCGAGCGAAGCGCGGCGATGTCCTCGCTGACCGGCTGCTCATGGATGGCATCGAGATAGCCGACCAGCGAGGTGCGGTAGCGCATCAGGGTGTGGATGTTGCCATAGACGAAGCTGATCGGATTGTTCAGCTCGTGGGCCACGCCGGCGACGAGCCGGCCGAGGCTCGCCATCTTCTCCTGCTCGACCAATTGCCGCTGCGCCCGCTGCAACTCCTGATGCGCCTTGTGCAGGGCCTCATAGGCGCGGCGCAGCTCGCCGATCGGACGGCCCGTCAGCACGACGCCGATGAAGCGGCCGCGATGGTCATGCCGCGGCGAGCTGTTGATCGCGAACAGATCGGAGCTGACGCCGGCTGCCGCGGCAAAGCGCAATTCACCGTCGACCACATCGGCGCTGCTGCGCGGCTTCAGCAGCGAGGCGAGCTTGGGCCGATGATCGGGATCGATCATCTCGGCGATATCGCGACCGGCGATGTCGGCCAAGGCCCGTCCCGATGTCTGCAGGAATGCGGAGTTGGCCTGCTGTACCGTGCCCCCGGCGTCGCAGACGACCAGGATGTCGGAGACGGACTCGATGACGTTGGTGACGAAGGCCTGGGCTTCCTCGAGCTCGGCGTTCTTGTGCTCGAGATCGACCTCGTAGCGCAGCAGGTCGGAATAGACCTCGTCCATCTTGCGGATCACTTCGATCCACACGCCTTCGCGCTCGCTGTCGAGTTCGAGCGTACTGCTGCTCGCGATCAGCTTGAGCAGCGTGTCAGCCCCGGACTCAGGAGAGTGAGTGGCCTTTGCCATGTTTCTTCAGATCGTATCTCGACAATTTGTTCCGGAGCCCCACCCTTGACAGGCCGAGCTCGCTGGCGACGCGACTGATGTTACCATCATATTTCTCCAGACAGTGAACGATGATGGTCTTTTCAAGATCCTCGACCCTGTCCTTCAGGCTCCCGGAACCGTTGAGCTTGCCATTGGCGATCGCGGGCGCGGCGCGGCGGCCGTTGCGCCGGCCGGCGAACGGCGGACAGCGCAGTTCGTCGGCATCGGCCAGCACGGCCATGCGCTGGATCTCGTTCTGCAACTCGCGAACATTGCCGGGCCAGTGATAGCGGGAGAATTCCTCCAGCGCCGCCGGTGCGAACCGCAGATGCGGCCGGTTGAACGATGTCTTCACCGCCGACAGCACGCCCTCGGCGATCAGCGGAATATCCATCGGACGCTCGCGCAAGGACGGCATGTGCACCGGAAACGCGGCGAGCCGGTAGTACAGATCGCGGCGGAAGCGGCCGGCTTCGACTTCGGCCTCGAGATCCCGGTTGGTGGCCGCGACCACGCGCACGTCGACCTGGCGCACGCGCTGCGCGCCGAGCGGCCGGATCTCGCTCTCCTGCAGCACGCGCAGCAACTTGACCTGAAAGGCGGGGGATGTCTCGCCGATCTCGTCGAGAAAGATGGTGCCGCCGTCGGCGACCTCGAACAGGCCGATGCGGTCCTGATAGGCGCCGGTGAACGCGCCCTTCTTGCAGCCGAACAGCTCGCTCTCGAGCAGCTCATCGGGCAGCGCGCCGCAATTCTCGACCACGAAGGCCTTGGTGGCGCGCGCAGAGCCATAGTGAATCGCACGCGCCAGGAGCTCCTTGCCGGTGCCGGATTCGCCGGTGATCAAGACCGAGATGTCGTAGTCGGCGGCGCGCCGGCCGAGCTCGATCACGTTGCGCATCGGGCTCGCCGCCGAATGCACGATGCGGTCGAAATCATAGAGCTGCTTGGCGGCGCCGCGCTTGACCGACACCACCTTCTTGATGTGGGCCGGCGTGGCCTTCACGTCGACGCCGGCGGTCTCCGTCTCCTTCTGCAGCCGGTACAACTGCACGGCCTCGCGGACGATCTCGATCAGGCGATCCGGCTGCCAGGGCTTTGTGATGTACTGATAGATGCCGGCCTCGTTGAGGCCGGCGATGATGTCCTCGGAGTCCGAATAGCCGGAGATGATCATCCTGACAGGGTCGGGCCACATCTCGCGCACGCGCTTCAGGAAGCTGACGCCGGATTCCTGCGGCATGCGCTGGTCGCAGATCACGGCGTGCACGATCTCGCCTTCGAGCAGCTTCTCCGCGTCGTTCGTGTTGCCGGCACACAAGACCTCGAAGTCCTGGTTGAGGACGCGGCGCAGCGCCTCCTGCGACCGGACCTCGTCATCCACGACCAGTATCGTTCCCTGGATCCCCATCGCGCGTCTCAGCAGATCCGCGGCAACTGCTCGCCGGACAGCCAGTCGACGATACGGCCGCCGCCGAAGCTCGTCGCCATCTGGACGAAGCGGTGATCATCGGCCACCGCTTCGCCGATGTCAGCCGCATCGCGGCCGAGCGGATGCGCCCTCATGGCGGCGAGCACGGCGCCGGCCAGCTCCGGCGCGACCACCGCGACGAGCTTGCCCTCATTGGCGACGTGGAGCGGATCGAGCCCGAGCAGCTCGCAGGCGGCAGCGACCGCAGGCTTCACCGGAATCGCTTCCTCCTGCAGACGGAAGCCGAGATTGGACTGCTGCGCGATCTCGTTCATCGTGGCCGCAACCCCGCCGCGCGTGGGATCGCGCATCAGCCGGATGCCGGCGCCGCCGGCTGCAACCATGTCGGCGACGAGCCCGTGCAGCGAGGCCGAGTCGGAGATGATCTCGGTGTCGAAGGTGAGGTTCTGCCGCCGCGACATGATCGCCACGCCGTGATCACCGAGGCTGCCGGACAACAGCACGCGGTCGCCGGGCCTGGCCTTGTCGGCCGAGAGATCGAGGCCGTCCGGCAGCACGCCGACGCCGGCGGTGGAAATGAACACGCCATCCGCCTTGCCGCGCTCGACCACCTTGGTGTCGCCGGTGATGATCGCAATGCCCGCCTCGCGCGCCGCCTCGCCCATCGCATCGGCGATCCGTTTCAGGTCGGAAAACGCAAACCCCTCCTCGATGATGAAGCTCGCCGACAGATACAGCGGCCTGGCGCCGGCCATGGCGATGTCGTTGACCGTGCCGTGCACCGCCAGCGAGCCGATATTGCCGCCGGGGAAGAACAGCGGCGAGACCACATAGCCGTCGGTCGTCATCACCATGCGGCCGGCGGCGACGTCGAACGCCGACTGGTCGTTGCCACGCGCCAGCCATTCATTGCCGAACGCCTCGTGGAACAGGCCGGCAATCAGTTGCGCCATCGCGCGACCGCCGGCGCCATGCGAGAGATCGACGCAGCCGTTCTTCATGTCGAGCCGGCGCTGATGCATGCTCATGATGCAAGCCTCCGCTGATGGTCGCGGAAGCGGCCATAGGTCCAATGCGCCGCGCAGGCACCTTCCGACGACACCATGCAGGAGCCGATCGGCGTCTCCGGCGTGCAGGCGGTGCCGAACAGCCGGCAGTCCACCGGCTTCTTCAGGCCGCGCAGAATGGCCGGACATTCGCAGGCCGGATTGTCGGCCACAACCAGCTCGGACATGGCAAAGCGCAGCTCGGCGTCGAGATGCGCGAAGGCGGGCCGCAGTTTCAATGCGCTCGCCGGAATGCTGCCGAGGCCGCGCCATTCGAACTGGTCGCGCAGTTCGAAGATCTCGGCGACCTCGCGGATGGCGCGCTGGTTGCCGCTGGCGGTGACGGCGCGACGGTACTGGTTCTCCACCTCGTGGCGGCCGTCATTGACCTGCTCGATCAGCATCAGGATCGCCTGCATCATGTCGAGCGGCTCGAAGCCCGCGATCACGACGGGCTTGCCATCATCGCGCGCGAACGGCGCGTAGGGCTCGGTGCCGATCACGGTCGAGACATGCGCCGGCCCGACGAAGCCGTCGATCTCGACCGTGTCGTCGCTGTCGAGGATCGCGCGCATCGCCGGCGGTGTCAGCACGTGGTTGCAGAACACGGTGAAGTTCGACAGCTGCTTCTTCTCGGCGGCCCGGATCATCACGGCGGTCGGGGGCGTCGTGGTCTCGAAGCCGATGGCGAAGAACACCACCTCGCGACCAGGATTCTGCTCGGCCAGCGCGATCGCATCCAGCGTCGAATACACCATGCGGATGTCGGCGCCGCGCGCTTTCGCCTTGAGCAGCGAGGACCCGCGCGAGCCCGGCACGCGCATCAGGTCGCCATAAACGCAGAGGATGACCTCGGGCCGTTCGGCCAGCGCGGTCGCCATATCGATGCGCCCGGCCGGCAGCACGCAGACCGGACAGCCGGGGCCATGGATCATGCGCACATTGTCGGGCAGCATGTCCTCGAGGCCATAGCGCGCGATCGCATGGGTATGGCCGCCGCAGAACTCCATGAAGCGATAGGCGCGCGCCGGCTCGGCCTTGGCGCGGATGGCGCGCGCAAGACCCGTCGCCAGCTCCTTGTCGCGAAACTCGTCGGCATATTTCATGGTCTGACCTCCGCCACAGCCTCGCCCATCTGCCGGAGCAGGTCGAGCGTCTCGCGCGCCTCCTCCGGATCGATCTTGGCCAGCGCGTGGCCGACATGAAGAATGACGTAGTCGCCGACGGCGATCTCCTCGATCAGCGCGACCGAGACCTCCTTGCTGACACCGTCGATCGAGACGATCGCCATGTCGTCAGGTAGAAGCTTGATCACCTCGGCAGGAATGGCCAGGCACATCAGACGGTCCCTCCAGACATCATGTTGTTTTGTGTGAGATGCAGACCGGCCACCCAGGCCTGCCCGAGGCTGAGGCCGCCGTCATTGGGCGGCAGACGGCGCGGCAGCAGCGGATCGAGGCCTGCGGACCGGCAGCCGCGCACGATCTGTTCGGCCAGATGCGCATTGAGAAAACAGCCGCCGCTCAGCACGATCGTACCGATGCCGGTCGCACGCGAGGCTCTCACGATCCAGTCGACGCAGGCCGCGGCCAACGTGCCGTGAAACAGCCCCGCGGCTTCGACGGCGTCGAGATCACGCGCGATCAGATGCGCGAGCAGCGGCCGCAGCGACAGCACGCCATCGGCAATGGTCCAGCCGCGCTCCAGCGCTGCCGGTTCGCGCACCAGCGCCTCCAGCTTCATGGCCGCCTCGCCTTCGTAGCTCTGCACCGTGGTGACACCGAGCAGTCCGGCCACGGCATCGAACAGCCGGCCGGCGCTGGTGGTGACCGGAGCATCGGCACGATCCAGCAGCATGGAGATGTTGCGCGACTGTGTCTGGGCCGCGAAACGCCGCCCGATCTCGTCACCGCGACCGATGTCGTGCAGCACGGACGCCGCCATCCGCCACGGCTCCCGTGCGGCCCGGTCGCCGCCCGGCATCTTCAACGGTGCGAGATGGCCGACGCGCCGGAAGCCCGCGCCGTCGCAGGACAGCAGCTCACCGCCCCAGGCGCCGCCATCGCTGCCATAGCCGTAGCCATCCAGCACCAGCGCGAGGGCGGGGCTGGTCACGCCATGCTCGGCCATGACGGAGGCCGCATGCGCCTGGTGATGCTGCACCGGCAGCGTCGGCAGACCGTGTGCCTGCGCGAACCGCGTCGACGCCATGTCCGGATGCAGGTCATGAGCGATCGCGACCGGCTGGACATCGAGGATGGCGGTGAGATGCGCAATCGTCTCCTCGAAGAAGCGGATCGCCGCCGCCGTGTCGAGATCTCCGAGATGCTGCGACACGAACGCCTCGTCGCCGCGCGTCACCGTCACCGTCGCCTTCAGCTGAGCGCCGACCGCGAGCACCGGCGGCATGGTGCGCGCGAGCCGGATCGGCTCCGGAACATAGCCGCGCGCACGCCTGACGAAGCGGGGAACGCCGGCCACGACGGCAAGCACGGAATCGTCGGCTCGGATGACGATGTCCCGGTCGTGGGTGACGATCAGATCCGCAATGCCGGCAAGATCCGCGAGCGCCTCGGCGTTGTCGGTCAGCAGCGGCTCCCCGCTCGGATTGGCGCTGGTGCAGACCAGCGCCCATGGTCCGTCGGCAGCCACGCGGCGGCCCGCCTCCAGCACATGGAAGATCAGATGATGCAGCGGAGCGACCGGCAGCATCACCCCGATCTTTGCGAGCCCTGGTGCGACCGAGGACGCAACACGCTGGCGTGAGCGCAACAGCACGATCGGCCGCGCCCCCCGCTCCAGCAGCGCGCGCTCAGGCGCATCGATCTCGGCAATCTCAGTTGCGGCGTCGGCCGTGGCCAACATCACGGCAAACGGCTTGCCGTCGCGCTGCTTACGCGCGCGCAGCCGCCGGACCGCCTGCTCATCCTGGGCGTCACAGAGCAGCTGATAGCCGCCGAGACCCTTGATGGCGACGATCCTGCCATTCGCGAGCGCGGCGGCAATATCATCGATGCCATGGCTGAGCCGCGGACCGCAGCGCGGACACGAGATCGCCTCGGCATGAAAGCGGCGCCCTGCAGGATCTTCGTAGTCGGACCGACACGCCTCACACATCGGAAAGTGCTTCATCGCCGTGGACACGCGATCGTAAGGCAGGCGCTCGGCGATGGTGAAGCGGGGGCCGCAATGGGTGCAGTTGACAAAAGGATAGAGATGGAAGCGGCTGCCGGGATCGAACAGCTCGGCCAGGCATGCGGCACAGGTGGCGGCGTCCGGCACGATCCGCGTCGTGACGCGCCCGCCCACGCTCCCGGCGATCCGGAAGCCCGTGCCGATACCGGCCGCGATCGGCTCGACGGCGATGTCGTCGATGCGCGCCAGCGGCGGCGTCTGCCGCGGCAGGGACTCGACGAATTCGGCGACCTCGTCGCCCTCGACCTCGATCAGCACGCCATCAGCATCGTTGGCGACGAAGCCGCCGAGCCGATGGCGGGTTGCCAGACCATAGACATAGGGACGAAAGCCGACGCCCTGCACGGCCCCGCGGACGCGGAGCCGGAGGCACGTATGGTTCGCCGCCGATGTCCGGCCGGGCGTGCTCATCCCCGCACCGCGTTCGCTGCGCCCGCCCGCATCCGCTCAGACTGCTTCCTGATCCAGGCGTAGAACGCCGAAAGGCCCTCGCCTGTCTTCGCGGAGATCGTCAGTACCTCGATCTTCGGATTGACTCGGCGGGCATATTCGATCGTCTGCGCAAGATCGAAATCGAGCACCGGCGCCAGATCGATCTTGTTGATGAGCATCAGCGATGACGCTGCAAACATGTCGGGATATTTGAGCGGTTTGTCCTCGCCCTCGGTGGTCGAGAACACGACGATCTTGCAGGCCTCGCCGAGATCGAAGGCGGCCGGACATACGAGGTTGCCGACATTCTCGATGAACAGCAGCCCGCCGCGCAGTGACGGCAGCCGGCCAAAGGCTTCGCCGACCATGGCCGCGTCGAGATGACAGCCCTTGCCGGTGTTGATCTGGATCGCCGGCACGCCGGTGGCGCGGATGCGCTCGGCATCGTTGGAGGTCTGCTGGTCGCCCTCGATCACCGCGACGGGCCGACTCTGCTTGAGATCGGAGACGGCGCGGACCAGCAGCGAGGTCTTGCCGGCGCCCGGGCTGGAAACGAAGTTGAATGCCAGCACGTCATGCGCGGCGAAGCGCGCGCGGTTTTCTGCCGCGAGCCGGTTGTTCTTGCCGAGAATGTCGCGTTCGATCTGGATGATGCGCCCGCTGGAGAGGCCGGCAACCTCCTGCCCGGCCGGATTGACCGAACAGTCGACGTGGTCGGCAGCATGATCATGTTGATGATCATGCGCGCGACCGTGATCATGCGGGTCATCATCGTGATGGTGAGCATGCTCGTGAACATGATCATGATGATGATGGCCGTGATGGTGATGATGTCCGGACTGATCATGGCTGTGATCGTGTCCATGAGCCTGATGATGCTTACCGTGATCGTGATGATGATCACCGGATTCGACGGAGGGCTTGCCGTCGCTGCAGCCACACACCGTGCACATTACTCGACCTCCAGCTCCTTGACCCGCATGTCCTCACCGCCCGTGACCTGCAGCTGATGACTGCCGCAGGCCGGACAAGACTGATAGCGTTGACTGATCTCGACGCCGTGCGAGCAGCCCAGGCACCATGCCGTGCCCGGCTGTTCGATGATCTCGAGCGCTGCCCCGTGCAACAGGGTCTTCGCGGTCACCGCCTCGAAACAGAATCGCAGCGCCTCCGGCGCGACATGGCTGAGCGCACCGATCTCCAACCACACGGTCTTCACCGTGGAGAAAGCGCCCTTACGTGCCTCCTGCTCGACGATCTCGACGATGCCTTCGCACAACGCCATCTCATGCATCGGCCATCCCCCGGAACGCCAGGTGATAGCCGACGCAGGGATCGAACGATCCGACCATCGTATGGATGGCCTGGCGATCGACGGTGCCGCGCAGCGCAACCCCCGTGAGGCTCCTCACGACAGGACCGCGCGGGTGAAAATTCCATTCCGTCGGCGCCAGATACTCGAAACGCGAGACCGCGCCGTGCGCATCCAGCTCGATCGCGTGATGCAGCCGGCCGCGCGCGCATTCGACTGCGGCGCCGCCGCGCCGCGACCCGAGCGCGTAGCTTGCGACGGCATGCGGATCGGCCGCCTGGTCCTCCGCCTCGCCGGTCTCGATCCAGCGGAACAGCTCGGCAATCTCAGCGATCTTGGCTGAGAGGCGTTCGACGGGACCAGCCGATGCCAATTGATGGCGCTCCGCATAGCGGGCCCAGACTCCGGTCTCCGGAACGCGGCCGTCGAGCTCGGGAGCCTCAGCAAAGGCAGATCCCACGTCGATCAATTGCGTGACGATGGCGCCATCATCGGCGGCCGACAGGATGTCATGCTCGGCCGGCATGTGCCTCCATCCTCCATCATCGGCGGCCTTCCGGGCCGCGTCCATCATCGATGCAAGCGGAGTTCCCGGCAGAACCGGCTCCGCTGGCAAGCCTATGCCCAGAGCCACCATGCCCGTCTTGATCTGAGACAAGGTTGCAGCGCGAGATTGCTGCGGGGCATCAGCGCCGGAATGCATCTGCAGCGACGCAACCGCTTGCAACAACCGTTGTGTCAGCGGGGCCGCATTGCGATTGTCCGCCATTGAAGCAATCAGCAGACCGCGCATGAGTTCTGCGAAGCGTTCCGTCAGCACCGCCTGGATCCGACGATGATGCGTCGACGGCTTCGCCTGCTCGCCGCGCGCCGCTTCCAGCGCCGAGAGCAGCGCGACCTGATGCGCACCGGCGCACAGCGAGAACAGCCGCGGCAGGGCCGCAAGCAGCATCTCGGCCGGCTTGCCGGCGAACAGCCGTCCCAGCGGCGGCCGCGTGCGCGGCTGAATGTCGACGCCTGTGATCCGCCGATCGGCGACCGACAGCGTCACGTCGATGCGGTTGCGAAAGCCGAGGGTCATGCGCGGCCCTCGGAGAGGGTGCCGCGCAGGAACGCGCGGCGATCGATCGTGCTCGACGCCTTCGCGGCGCGCTTGGACAACGCCTCGTCCTCAGGTGCCGCCGTCAGCGCGGCGAGCGCGGCCTCCGCCGCCGCACGCGCCGCGGCCATGTCCGCGAACTCGAACATCGGCGAGAACAGCGAGCAGCTCGCGATCCGCCCGATCCCGGCGATATCGCCGATCGTGAACTCGAACGAGCCGGCCGGAAGCACGATCTTGACGACGGATCCCGCGGAGTCCTGGGCGGCCGGAGTGACCACGTTCATGAACCAGGGCGTGACGACGATGCCGAGGATGCGGCCCTCAACCACCGAAAATCCGATCGCCTCGACGTCGAGCGCGTCGTGATAGATCGGCAGCTCGCGCATCGCACGCGCGCCGATCCCACGATAGACGCCGGCGAGACGCTCGCCCCACGCGACCGGCGTGACGTCAGACGTGCCCTGCGCGTCCGCGCTCATTGCTCGACCACCATGAACTTGGTCTTCGGCGCGTCGCAGTTCGGGCAATGCCAGTCGTCCGGCAGCGCCGCGAATGGCGTGCCCGGCGCAATCTGGGCGACGCCGTCACCGTCGGCCGGATCGTAGCGCGTCCAGCAGATGCCGCACTCCAACAGCGCGTCATCAGCGAGATCGCTGCGGACACCGTAATTCTCGAAGCCGCCGTTCATGTGAAATAGGCCTCGATGATCTGGGTCAGGCGCTCGGCCGAATCCTCGAAATCCTCGGCTGCAGCGAGCGCGACCACCGGCACGCCGCCGACTTCGAGGGTGTCGAGAATGATCGTATCCATGGCGTTGAAGAATTGCACCGACCAGACATGGCGGATGCCGGTCGCAAGCACGCGGCAGGTGCCGTAGCCGCGCGACATCAACTGGATCGGGCCGTTGCCGAGCGTCTGCTGCATGAAGCTCATGTCGGCCGGGCTCATCGGCAGCAGCGTGAAGTTGATGGTCTGCGAGCGCTGGCCCGGTCGCCAGGACAGCGCGCGCTCGCGGATCTCGGCGAGCACCGGCAGCGCGTTCATCGTGCCCTCGGGCACCGGTCCGATCGCGATGTCATTTGCGGTCAGGTCGGCGGCCGCGCGCGACACGATCTCCGGCACGGCGCCGACTTCGATGTAGTCGTGGCGCTCATCCGCTTCCAGCCGCACCCGCCAGATGCCGGCGAGCACCGATTCCTGGATCTGGGCCAGCGTCCCGTCGGGAAGAGCCACGACGCCCGCAACCTCGCCCTCGCCCAGCACGTCGTCGATCAGCCGCCGCTCGAGATCGTTGAGGCCTTCGAGACGGAATAATTGCGTCGGTGCGCCGGCCGTCTGCGCCGCGGTGGCGGATGCAATCGTCGACAGCAGTTCGACCGCGCGCGGACAGCTCCGCGCCAGCGCTTCCGAGTCGAGCGAGGCCAGCTTGGCCAGCGCTCCGGAGGCGGTCAGCCCCTTGTGGGAGGTATCGAGCGCCTCTTCGCCGATCGGAAAGATGTTGACCGGCTCCTCGGCTCCTTCAGGCGCGATCCAGAATCCCGGCTTCATCGCTCCACTCCCGCAGGCTGATGGACTGGGACGATGCTGGCAACGACCGCCGCCGTCGCGCCCTGCGGCCGGTCGATCAGCCGCGAGATGCGATCGACATAAACCGACCAGTCCTGGATCTTGGCGATCAGGCCGAGCGTCTCTCCCCCGCGGCACAGGATCAGGCTCGGCTGCACACGCACGCCGAATCGCGCCCCGATCTCGGCCTCCGCTTCGCGCGCGACGACCGCGCCGCGCAGCCGGCCCTGAAACGCCGTGATCAGCTCCGGCAGCACGATGGCCACGTCCAGTGCCTCTGGAAACCGCGCGGGATCCCCGGCCGACAGCAGCACGGCGACAAGCCCGGCGCAATCAGCCTCGGAGAGAAAGGCATCGACGGTGCCCGTATCGACCTCCGGCAACCCGCCTCGCGCGCGCGCGGGGTCACGCTGCTGCATTTCCATCGGTGTTTCTCCCTGACCAGTTATCGTTGCCATATTCCCCATGATCAGCAATCGACGTGCCAGACGCCCACGCGGGGCCAGGAATGCTCAAGGCATTGAAATATATTAAGTTTTTATTGCAACTAAAGGATTGCGCGAGAAATTGGAAAGGTGCTTTCCAGGCAAGGCCTGCAAACTTACTTCGTATATGGAAATCTTGTTATCAGTAATTTGGCGCCGCCCGAGGGCATGACGCCGCTACCGCAGATGCTCCGGAAGCTCCGGCTCGCGCCCGATCAGATCCGCGAAGAAGTCATCGCAATTCTCGCCGTTCACGGCCGCCTGCAGGCCGCGCAGCGCCTCGCCGATCAGCCGCGCTTCCTCATCATCGAGCAGGCGAACGGCATTGTCGATATAGACGAGCACCCTGGCTCCGACCGGCGGATTCGACAGCAACAGCACCGAGACGCGGCGCTCCTCGCCGTCGAAGCTGCACAGCGCCGAGACGCCATCGGTCTCCAGGATTGTCATCGGCAGGCCAAGACACATGGCGGATTCCCTCGCGGCGCGGTCAATCGGCCGTGCGCGCCCCCAGTTCGTAGCTGTGATGGTCGATGTCGTTCGCGAGCAGGCGTTCGTCGCCGGCGAGCGGTGCACGCCGCGACACGGCCGGCGAGCCCCATTCCGCCAGCAGGGCGCAGGCCAGCTCGATCGCCGGCGCGATCTGCGCACGAACCGGCGCCGTCAGCGGACCGCCCCAATCCTCGAGGTCGAGCGGCTGGCAGCCGATCAGCGCAAGCCGCTGCGGATAGCGGCCGAGCAGGTCGGCCGCGCTCAGTACTTCCTGGAAGCCCGTCTGGTGGAGGCTCATCTTCTTGGCGCCGGTGAAGCGCGGCACCTCGTCGTCGCGGACGAGCTTGAGCTCGCCCGGCACCAGGCCATAGTCGATGGCGTCGAACACGATCAGGCCGTCGGCTTCCTCGACATAGTTGACGAGGTAAAGTCCCTGCGTGCCGCCATCGAGGATCGTGACATTGTCGGGCACGGTGAAGCGGCGGTGGAATTCCTCCACCACCCGCACGCCAAAGCCTTCGTCCGCCCAGAGAATGTTGCCGATCCCGAGCACCAGAATGCGATCGCGCCCGCGCTCATCGACCATGCCGGCCCCCCCTGCTACTCGCGGAACTGCCGCTCGCCCGAGATCATCGAGGAGATGATGCTCTGACGTGACATGATGTCTTCGCGAATGGCGGCATAGACGTGCACCATCACGAAGGTGACCAGCGCCCACATCCCGAGATGATGCCAGGTGTGGACGTCCTGGCTGTTCGGCCAGATCGCGAACACCCAACCGAACAATTTGTGCTGCCAGCTGTCGATGCCGGTGCCTTCCGAATAGAGCGCAAAGCCGGTGATGATCATGAAGGTCACGAACAGCGTGAAGCCGGTAAACATGGCTGTCTGCGCCAGGGGATTATGGCCGACATACATCTTCGGCTCACGCTCGAGGAAAGCGTACCAGCGGATCTCGTGCAGCACCTCCTTCCAGAACTGCTTGCGGTGCACCGGAATGTAGAAGATCTGCCGGGAGTGGTGGTTGCCGACGAAGGCCCAGAAGATGCGGGCAAGGAAGAACACCGCCAGCACCTGTCCGGCCGCGAAATGGGCAAAGCGGATGTAGCCCATCACGAAATTCGCCGACGCCTCGCCTTCGACGCTGGGGAGCGGAGTCCCGATCAGATAGCCGGTGATCATCAGCACGACGATCGCGAACGCATTCACCCAATGGCAGATGCGCACCGGTGCTTCGTACACATAGACCGTGGGCCGGCCGACCACGTGTTCACCGGCGGCGTCGGCCGCGATCGCCGCAAGGTTGGGCTCTGCCTCGGCGGGACGTGCAATGGCATCCATCATGGTGCGTCTCCCACTACCTGACCGTGACCGTCGCCATTTGCTGGCCGTCCGGGCTCATCACGTGGGTCGAGCACGCGAGGCACGGATCGAACGAATGGATCGTGCGCAGGATCTCCAGCGGCTTCTCCGGATCCGCCATCGGCGTATCCATCAGGGAGGCCTCGAAGGCGCCGATATTGCCCTTGGGATCGCGCGGCGAGCCGTTCCAGGTCGTCGGCACGACACACTGGTAGTTGTCGATCTTGGTGTCCTTGATCTTGATCCAGTGCGCCAGCGCGCCGCGCGGCGCCTCGGTGAAGCCGTAGCCCTTGGCCTCCTTCGGCCAGCTCTCCGGCTTCCACTTCTCGATGTTCGCGGTCGAGGAATCGCCGGCCTTGATGCGTGCCACCAACTTGTCCTGGAAGTAGCGCATCTGGTTCGCCGCCCATTCGCATTCGAGCGCCCGTGCCGCGGTGCGGCCAAGCGTGGAGAACAGCGCTGTGACCGGCAGGTTCAGCGTCTTCAGAAGCCTGTCGGTCGGCTCCTTGAACTCCGGTCGCCCTTGCGCATAACCAATGATGTAGCGCGCCAGCGGTCCGACCTCGACCGCGTTGCCGCGCCAGCGCGGCGCCTTGATCCAGGAATATTTTCCGCCCTCGTCGAGCTCCTTGATGTCCGTCTTGGTGCCCTTGGCGTTGGGGCCGAGCTGGTAGTTCGGCTCAGTGACGCCGTCCCAGGGATGCAGCCCCTTGCTCTCGTCGGGATATTTGTACCAGGAGTGGGTGACGAACTCCTGGATCTGCTCGGGGTCGCCGTGATCGATCGGCAGGATCTCGTTCAGATTCCCGTTGAGGATCACGCCACGCGGCAGCTTGAGATTCTTCCCTGAATAATCGTTCGCATTCTCCGGAATGTCGCCGTAGGACATCACGTTCTTGCCGGAGAGACCGCCGCCATAGAGCCAGTCCTTGTAGAAGGAGCCGATCGCCGCCACGTCGGGCAGATAGACCTTCTGCACGAACTCGATCGAGCGATCGATGATCGAGGAGACGAGGTTCAGCCGCTCCATGTTGATCGCACCGACCGCGCCGGTGCCGTCGACATTGATCGCACACGGCACGCCGCCGACCAGCCAGTTCGGATGCGGGTTCTTACCGCCGTAGATGGTGTGGATCTTGACGATCTCCTTCTGGAAGTCGAGCGCTTCCAGATAGTGCGCCACCGCCATCAGGTTCGCCTCCGGCGGCAGCTTGTAGGCCGCATGACCCCAATAGGCGTTCTTGAACGGACCGAGCTGACCGGACTCGACGAACTTGGTCAGCCGGATCTGCAGGTCCTTGAAATAGCCCGGCGAGGACAGCGGCCAGTCCGAGACCGACTGCGCCAGCGCCGAGGTCGCCTTTGGATCGGCCTTGAGCGCCGAGACCACGTCGACCCAGTCGAGCGCATGCAGATGATAGAAGTGCACGAGGTGATCGTGCACCTGCAGGCAGAGCTGCATGATGTTGCGGATCGAGTTGGCATTATCGGGGATCATGATCCCCAGCGCGTTCTCGACCGCGCGGACCGAGGTCAGCGCGTGCGTGCCGGTGCAGACGCCGCAGATCCGCTCGGTGAAGGCCCAGGCGTCGCGCGGATCGCGGTTCCGCAGGATGGTCTCGATGCCGCGCCACATGGTGCCGGTCGAGACCGCGTTGCGGATCACGTTATTGGAATCGACATTCACCTCGACGCGCAGATGGCCCTCGATGCGCGTCAGCGGATCGACGACGACACGCTTGCCGGAATTGTCGAGATTGAAGCCGTTGGGAGTCTGGATGCCCATCGTTGCCTGCCCTGAATTCGATTAATGATCTTGCTTGGCGTCGTCGCGCTTGCCGGCGAGCCGCTTCACGGCCGTCACCGCCGCGTGCGCCGCAACCGCTGCGCCCACCGTGCCCGCGGCCACCATGCCGACCTGGTCGGCGTTGTGCTCGATGCCGAACTGCTTGATGTTGGTGAGGCGGTCGTAGAACGAGCCCTTGTCCCAGAAGCCGTCCTCCGAGCAGCCGATGCAGCCGTGACCGGACTGGATCGGGAACGACACGCCGCCGTTCCAGCGCACCGTCGAGCAGGCGTTGTAGGTGGTCGGGCCCTTGCAGCCCATCTTGTAGAGGCAGTAGCCCTTGCGCGCGGCCTCGTCGTCCCACTCCTCGACGAACTGGCCGGCGTCGAAATGCGGTCGGCGATAGCACTTGTCGTGGATACGCTGTGAGTAGAACATCTTCGGCCGGCCCTGGCGGTCGAGCTCGGGCAGCTTGCCGAACGTGGTGATGAAGGTGACGACGCCGGTCATGACCTCGGCGATCGGCGGGCAGCCCGGCACCTTGATGATCGGCTTGTTGGTGATGACCTTGTCGATCGGCGTCGCCTGCGTCGGATTCGGCTTCGCCGCCTGCACGCAGCCCCAGGACGCGCAGGCGCCCCAGGCGATGATCGCCATGGCGTCCTCGGCCATCATCTTGAGCTTCTCGACGAACGGCTTGCCGCCATCGATGCAGAACATGCCGCCCTCGTTCAGCGGCGGATTGCCCTCGACCGCAAGAATGTACTGTCCCTTGTACTTCGCACGCGTCTCTTCGAGGATGGCCTCCGCCTGGTGGCCGGCCGCCGCCATGATGGTGTCGTCATAGTCGAGCGAGATCATCGACAGCACGGCATCCTTCACCAGCGGATGCGCCGAGCGGATGAAGCTCTCCGAGCAACACGTGCATTCGAGCCCGTGCATCCAGATGACGGGCGTGCGCGGCTTGGTCTCCAGCGCATTGGCGATGCGGCTGGCCGCGAGCGGCCCGAGGCCGAGGCTCGTTGCGGTGAGGCTGCAGAACTTGTGAAAGCTGCGCCGCGTGATGCCCTGACGCCTGATGACGCTGTAAAAAGTTTCCGTTGCCGCGCCCATGAGTCCTCCCCTGACATCGCGTTGGCGATCATCTGATCGCGTTCTGGCGAGAAGGACAGCAAGATGCGGGCCAGCATCACGGCTGGATTTGAATCATAATGATTTCAGATGCTTGAGGCGGTGCGATCGCAGCGACGGAGCCTTCGGTGGTGGATCGCGCGCGATAATCGGAAATCACGCGCTTTGCACCGACAAGCTTGTTTCCGCTTGCTGCCTGCCTGTGTGCAGCGCGCTCAATGGGCCGTGCAGACCATGCAGGGATCGAACGACCGCACGACGTGCTGAATGCCGACCGCACGCGCGCCGGCAGTGCCGACCTCGGTGCCGACCAGCGCCTGTTCGAGCGGGCCCGCTACCCCATCCGCGTCGCGCGGAGAGAAATTCCAGCTCGTCGGCGCGATGATCTGATAACGCTCGATCCGGCCGGAGCGCACCGCGAGCCAGTGGCCGAGGCTGCCGCGCGCAGCTTCCACGAGCCCGACGAAATTGCCGTCGGCCGCGCTGGCGCTGCTGTCGCAGAACGGCTCGTTGAGACGCAGCCCCTTGATCCAGTGCTCGATCGACAGCGCGAGCCGCGCAGTTTCGATCAGCCGGGCGATGACACGATTGCGGACATTGCTGCGACCGCTCGCGAGCAGCGCGGTGATCAACGGCTGACCGTCGATGGCCTGCCTTGCGAGAGCGCCGACCTCGACCGGTTCTCCCGCAAGACGCGGCGCCTTGCACCAGCTATAGGCGTCGGCTTTGTCGGCATCGGGCACGGTGCGGCTCTCGGCCGGATCGAGCGACGTATCGTGCATCCAGGCGTGCGAGACGTCCTCGGTGATGCCGTCCGACGGCAAAGCGTGGACCTCGCCGCTGCTCGTGCGGACACCAGCGCGAAAACGAGCCCCATTGAAATCGTGATACGCGCCGAAGCTCATCAAGAGACCGGGTCCGCTGCCGAGGTCGGCCAGCGCGAGCGCATCGGCCAGCCGAAGGAAATGCGCGAAGTCGCCGGCGCGGCCCTCCCGCCAACGGTCGAGCTCGTCCGATGTCGACAAGGCGAGCACGTTCTCCAGCTTGTCGGCAAACACGACGCGTTCAAGGAAACCGCGAAACGACGCCGCGATCGCGTTGAGCCGCACGCGCTCGCCGAGCTCGATCGCGCGCGTCGTCCCGCCTGGCTGGAAGGCGAGACTGTGCGGCCATTTGCCGGCGATCAGGCCCATGATCTCGAGCAGCCGCGCGCGGGCAGGCAACGCATCGCGGGCCGCGCTGCCCTTCGTGGCCGCGAAGCGCTCGGCCGTAGCCGAATGCCAGGCATGCGAGGCGTAGACGTCGCGGGCGAAGTCCGGCATGAAGAAGATGTAGAAATGCGTCAGATGGTCGGCTGCGTTCTCGGCCGCGTGCGCGATGTTGGCCGCGAGGACGCCGTTTGGCGCTGCCGCAATACCCATGGCCTGGCGCAACGCCGCGGCGGCGGCGATCGATTGCGACACCGAGCAGATGCCGCAGATTCGCGGTGCGATCACCAGGGCGTCCAGCGACGGCCGCCCCTCCAGGATCTGCTCGAAGCCGCGATAGAGCGGCGCCGTCACCTCCGCCCTCGTGACGCGACCGCTCTCGATATCGAGCCTGACCTCGAGATCGCCTTCGACACGATTGAACGGTCCGACCGTGATCCGCGTCATGGACGGCGCTTGTCGCCGGCACGGCCCGGCGGCACCACGACATGATCCGCCGTCGCATTGACTCGGACGCGACGCGGCGTGGCCGATTTCGACAGCGCTGCGAGCGCGACGAACCAGGCCTTGGGCATGTCGGTCGGAAGCCCCACGGGAATGCCGGCGAGCTTGGCCGTCTGCAGATAGTTCTGCGCGCTCTCGAAGCCCGGCGAGGTGCAGGCGATGCAGGCGTAGCCGCCCTTGGTGCAGGAGCCGCCGCCGTTCCACGAGCGCTGATTGCAGTCGCCGACCGCTTGCGTCGCGCGGCAGCCGAGATGCTCCATCAGGCAGCCGCGCTCCGACATCGTCTCCGCGCTCGCCTTGAACTCGTAGAACTCGTTGCGCGAGCAGCCGTGATGCGCCAGGTGATTGGCGATGAAGGTCGGACGGCCGACTGCGTCGAGGCCGTCTGCCGACAGATCGCCCGAGGTGAGCGCCAGCAGGCTTTCCATCATCCAACCCGGATGCGGCGCACAGCCTGCGACGTTGATCACCGGCAGCCCGCGTTTCGAGCGGAAGCCCGCGCCGAGCGCGCCGCCGATGTCGCTGCCCTCGAACTGCAATCCGACCGCATCGGTCGGGTTGATGCCGGCAGCAGGAATGCCGCCATAGGCGGCGCAACTGCCGACGGCAACGACGTAGTCGGCCAGCGGCGCCAGATCGAGCAGCCAGTGATAGATCGAGCGGTTGGTGCCGGCGAGCATGTTGAAGCGGCCGGTCAGGCCAGGTCCGCGCGCCACCGAGCCTTCGAGCACCAGCAGATCGAGCCGCTCGCGACCGTCGCGGATCGCCTCCAACAGCTCCAGGACCTCGTCCCCTGTCTGCTCGCTGACGGAGGGATGCCACACCAGATCGATGCCGGATTGGCGCAATTCGTCGAACCAGCCGGACGCGCCGCTTTCCAGGATCGACATGGTGCAGCCGCCGCAGCTCGCACCCTGCAGCCATAGCATCCTGATCGTTCCCTCAGAGCCGACCATCATAAGGCCCCGCTCCTAGCCCGTCTTAAGCGTTCCGCTTCGTATCACCGGCGGGTTTAGCGCCCCCGCATGAACACTGGCAAGCGCTTCCCCGGGCATAGCCTCGGAACCGCGCTGGCTGCGACCGAGCAGCATGGCGATCGCCCAGATCAGTCCGAACAGGCCAATCGCGACGATCCCGAGATTGGCGACATCGTCGCCCAGCGCGGTGGCGACCCTCGTCCATCCCCCGGTCAGGCCAAGCCGCGGCGCCAACAGCGTGATCGCCTCGAAGCCGCCGATCACCAGCGCGATCGCGACAGAGGCGCCGGTGATCACGAGGTTATAGCGCAGCTTGCGTGCGGGATCGGTCAGCGCCCAGCGATAGGCGCCGACCATCAGCATGCTGTCGGCGGTGTCGACGGTGGCCATCGCCGCCGCGAACAGCGCCGGAAACACCAGCACGTGCGCAAGACTCGCGCCGCGCGCGGCCTCGGTCGCCGACAGGCTGAGAAGCCCGATCTCGCTCGCAGTGTCGAAGCCGAGACCGAACAGGAAACCGAGCGGATACATGTGCCAGGCGCGTCCCACCAGGCGGAGCACGGGGCGCAGCAGGCGGATGAGGATGCCCCGTCCGGGGCTTCCGGCGGTTTCCATCTCGGACTGCGGCTGTGCGGCGCGGCGCCAGAGGTTCACGAACAGAATGAGGTTCGCCAACGCGATCAGCAGCAGGAAGCCGGCCGACACCGACGTGCCGATGACGCCGCCGATCGCCCTGATCGCGCTCTCTTCATCCAGGAGGTCGGCGCCGGCGATGAGGCTCACGACGATGGTGGCGATGACGACGACGCTGGAATGGCCGAGCGCAAAATACAGGCCGGCGGCGCGCGGGGCGCTACCGTCCTGCACCAGCTTCCGCACGACGTTGTCGATCGCCGCGATGTGATCCGCATCGACCGCATGGCGCAGTCCGAGCAGCCAGGCCAGCATCGCGGTGCCGACGATGGCGGGCCGGTCGGCGTAGAGCGCGAACGCCCAGGCCCAGGCGAGCGCGTTGGCGGCGACCAGCCCGCCGACGAGCGCAACGTTGCGGCCGGGCTGCGATCGCCACCACAGCAGCCGAGGGGCACGAGGATGATCAATTTGAACAATCGTCATACTCGGACTATAGCAAGAGCCAGGCCAGTTCGGTAAAGCCCCCCGCTGCAGGCAAAAGCTGCAGGAAAACGTGGGCGGCCCTTCCCGGATTGCCCTCTCGCTTGGCAACCCGCTATCCAGTCACGCACAGATCATGACCAGCGGCGGGACATCTTCTTCTCTCGCCCCTCCTTCGCTCACCGCGCCGAGGCACTCTGTGCCGCGATCTCGCGCCGCACGACCGTCTCGAACTGGCTCGCGGGGGCGGCGAACATCAGCCGGGTCTCCTCGTGGAACGCCGAGAAGATGCCGACCACGGCAGGCTGCCCACCGACCTCGGCGAGGATCGGCGAGCCCGAATAGCCGAAATTGGCCAGGCAATGCACTGTCAGCAGCGTCCCGTCCCTGGTCATGCCGGCGCTGCAATTGCGCTGGCCGGTCGGCGAATAGCGCCGCTCCTGACCATAGCCGATCTCGGAGATGGTGCCGGCCGATGTCGCAGCCTGCAATTCCTCGCGCGTCAGCGCCTTGACCGCGACCGGCTTCGACGGCAGCGCGTCCTTCAGCACGATCAACGCCCAATCGGCGGGCGAGCGGTCGAGCGACCACCTGTCGTGCTGGATCGGGACAAAGTCCGGCGCCACGATCAGCTTGTCGGCGACCGACGATGCCGCCGGCGTGCCCCGGTTCATGCCGGCCAGGAAGCGGACGTTGCCGGGGCTGACCTGCGCCACGCCGTTGAACACGCAATGCGCCGCGGTGAGCACGACGCGCGGCGCGACCAGCGTGCCGGTGCACCAGCCGCCGCTCGAGTATTGCGCGACGGTGACGACGCCGATCGACGACGCCGGCCAGGAGGTGGGATCGACGACCTCGCCGATGTGGCGATCGAGCCCGAGCAGTTGCTCCGGACGCGGAGTGGCAATGCCCGCATCCGCCGATTCCGGTTTCGGCTGCCAGGACGCAATGGCGCTCTGGGCCTGGACGCGCTGCGGCTCGGTCAACTTGACCCGCTGCACGTCGCGGCCGGCCGATCGCACGCCGTTGCGGCCGGCCATCACCAGCCAGGCATAACCCTGCACGACGTCCTGCTTCGCGCCACGGCCGTCGAGCAGCATCAGGCCGAGCATGTATTGCGACTGCGCAAAGCCCTGCGCCGCCGCGCGGCTGAACCAGCGACTGGCTTCGCCGTAGTTCGAGGCAACACCCTCGCCATTGACGTAGGCGATGCCGAGATAATGTTGCGCGACGGCGAGCCCCTGATCGGCGGCCTTGCGGTACCAGGCCAGCGCCTCGCTCGGATTACGCGGCACGCCCCAGCCGAACGCCTGCATGAAGCCGACGTCGAACTGCGCCCGCGCATCGCCCTTGGCGGCCAGCGGCAGCAGCCGTCGCATCGCCGCCGCATGCTGCCCGTTGCCTGCCGCCGCGACCGCGTCTTCGAGCTCGGCGGCCGGGGCGCCCGCCGCGCCGCCGAGCAGCACGGCAAGAGATATGATGATGGTCTTGATCAAGGGCGTCCGCTGGGACCGAAACATCGTGACGGGCCACGAAGCAGACACGATCAAGACGGCGGCGGCGTGGCGGAAAGCGGACCGCGATCTCCTCAATCGGGCCGCCTCGCGCCTCACACCTGCTTCGTGCTCACGCCGGATCGCCCCTTACACCTGCTCGCTCTTGGCGAAGCGGTCATCGAGCGCATAACCGGCGCCGCGCACCGTGCGGATCGGGTCCTGCTCGCGGCCGGGATTGAGCAGCTTGCGCAGGCGGCCGATATGGACGTCGACGGTGCGCTCGTCGATGTAGATGTCGCGGCCCCAGACGCTGTCGAGCAGCTGTTCGCGGCTGAACACGCGGCCGGGGTGCTCGAGGAAGAATTCGAGCAGGCGGTATTCGGTCGGGCCGAGATCGATCGGCCGCCCCGAGCGCGCCACGCGGCGCTTCTCGCGGTCGAGCTCGATGTCGCCATAGGACAGCACGGTCGCCAGCCGCTCCGGGCTCGCCCGCCGCAGTAGGCCTTTCACGCGCGCCAGGAGCTCCGGCACCGAGAACGGCTTGACGATGTAGTCGTCGGCGCCAGTGGCGAGTCCGCGCACGCGCTCGCTCTCCTCGCCGCGCGCCGTCAGCATGATGATCGGCAGTTGCCGGGTCTCGGAGCGGGCGCGCAGGCGGCGGCACAGTTCGATGCCGGAGAGGCCCGGCAGCATCCAGTCGAGCACGACGAGATCCGGAACGCGCTCCTTGAGCCGCGTGTCGGCCTCGTCGCCGCGCGCCACGGTCTCGACCTCGTAGCCTTCGGCCTCGAGGTTGTAGCGCAGCAGCGTCGTCAGCGCCTCCTCGTCCTCCACCACCAGAATTCGGGCGCCCATGTCTGAACCGTCTCTCTTAGTTACCGGGAATCGTCGATGCGAAGCTCGTCATGTCGCCCTTCGGGCGCTTGTCCATGATCTGCTGGCCTTCGATCATATAGAACACCGTCTCGGCGATGTTGGTCGCGTGATCGCCGATCCGCTCGATGTTCTTGGCGCAGAACATCAGGTGGATGCAGAACGAGATGTTGCGCGGATCCTCCATCATGTAGGTCAGGAGCTCGCGGAACAGCGACGTGCAGATCGCGTCGACCTCCTCGTCGCCCTTCCACACCGTCATCGCCGCCGGCAGGTCATGCGCGGCATAGGCGTCCAGCACCGTCTTGACCTGCGACTGCACCAGATCGGTCATGTGCTCGAGGCCGCGGATCAGCTTCAGCGGATGGAAGTCGCTTTCCAGCGCCGCGACGCGCTTGCCGATGTTCTTGGCGAGGTCGCCGATGCGCTCCAGATCGGTCGCCACGCGCATCGCGCCGACGATCTCGCGCAGGTCGACCGCCATCGGCTGGCGACGGGCGATCGTGAGCACGGCGCGCTCCTCGATGATGCGCTGCAGCTTGTCGACCTCGGCGTCGGTGGCGACCACCTTCTGGCCGAGCGCGATGTCGCGCCGCACCAGCGCATCGACGGAATCGACGATCAGCCGCTCCGCGAGGCCGCCCATCTCCGATACCAGACGGGTGAGGTCCTGCAGATCGCTGTCGAACGCCTTGGCGGTATGTTCACTGGCCATGATGATCTCCTGAAGACAATGTCGTCGGCGTCAGCCGAACCGGCCGGTGATGTAATCCTGGGTCCGCCGATCACTCGGCGAGGTGAAGATCTTGCTGGTGTCGTCGAACTCGATCAGCTCGCCGAGATACATGAAGGCGGTCTTGTCGGAGACGCGCGCCGCCTGCTGCATGTTATGCGTCACGATGGCGATCGTATAGTTTTCGGCGAGCTCCTGGATCAGCTCCTCGACCTTGGCGGTCGAGATCGGATCGAGCGCCGAGCACGGCTCGTCGAACAAGATCACCTCCGGCCGGACCGCCACGGTGCGCGCGATGCACAGTCGCTGCTGCTGGCCGCCGGACAGCGACAGGCCCGAGGCGTTGAGCTTGTCCTTGACCTCGTTCCACAGCGCGCCGCCGCGCAGCGCCTTCTCGACCCGGTCGTCCATCTCCGACTTGGAGATCTTCTCATAGAGGCGGATGCCGAAGGCGATGTTCTCGTAGATCGTCATCGGGAACGGCGTCGGCTTCTGGAACACCATGCCGACCCGGGCGCGCAGCAGATTCAGATCGAGCTTGGGATCGAGGATGTTGGTGTTGTCGAGCATCAGCTGCCCGGTCGCGCGCTGGCCCGGATAGAGATCGTACATCCGGTTGAAGATGCGCAGCAGCGTGGACTTGCCGCAGCCGGACGGGCCGATGAACGCGGTGACGCGGTTGGTGCCCAGCGACAGGTTGATGTTCTTCAGCGCGTGATGGTCGCCGTAGTAGAAGTTGAGGTTGCGCGCAGTCACCTTGGCCGGCGCATCCGGAAGCGCCTTGCCGTGAAGAGCGTGATTGGGCTGACTGACGGAGACGGACAGTTCGGTCATTTGGTGTTCCTCTCGGCGCCGAGAATGCGTGCACCGATGTTCAGGGCGAGCACGGCCAGAGTGATGAGAAGGGCTCCGCTCCAGGCCAGTTGTTTCCAGTAGGCATAAGGGCTCTGGACGAAATTGTTGATGGTGACGGGCAGGTTCGCCATCGTCTTGGAAAGGTTGAGGCTCCAGAACTGGTTCGACAGCGCGGTGAACAGCAGAGGCGCGGTCTCGCCGGCGACGCGGGCGGTCGCCAGCAGCACGCCGGTGATGAGGCCCGAGCGCGCCGCCCGATAGGCGATGCGGCGGATCACCAGCGAGCGCGGCAGGCCGAGCGCAGACGCCGCCTCGCGCAGCGGGTTGGGCACGAGCAGCAGCATGTCCTCGGTGGTGCGCAGCACCACCGGGATCACGATGACCGCCAATGCAAGGGAACCCGCGAGTGCCGAGAAGCCGCCCATCGGCACCACGACCGCACCATAGATGAACAGGCCGATGATGATCGAGGGCGCCGACAGCAGGATGTCGTTGATGAAGCGGATCACCGAGGTCAGGCGGTCGTTGCGGCCGTATTCGGCGAGATAGGTGCCGGCAAACAGGCCGAGCGGCGCGCCGATGCCGACGCCGATGATCGTCATGATCAAGGAGCCGACGATGGCGTTGCGCAGGCCGCCTTCGCTGGAGCCGGGCGGTGGCGTGTCGGCGGCAAAAACCTGCAGGCTGAGGCCGGCGAGTCCGTTATAGAACAGCGTGAACAGGATCAGCGCCAGCCAGGTGACGCCGAACATCGCGGCGGCAACGCAGAGGCCGCGGATCACGATGTCTCTGCGGCGCCGGCGCGCATAGATCGGATTGACCGGCGCATCGAGTGTAAGCGTGTCAGCGCTGGACATGGCTTATTTTCCCGCCTTGGCTTCGAGCCGCATGAGCATCAGCCGCGCGCTCGCCAGCACGAAGAAGGTGAGCACGAACAGCAGCAGGCCGAGCAGGATCAGGCTCGACTGGTGCAGCCCGTCGCTCTCCTGGAATTCGGAGGCGATGGCGGCCGAGATCGTGGTGCCCGGTGCGAAGATCGAGGATGAGATCCGGAACGAGTTGCCGATGATGAAGGTCACCGCCATCGTTTCGCCGAGCGCACGTCCCAGCGCCAGCATGACGCCGCCGATCACGCCGACACGGGTGTAGGGAATGACGACGCTGCGCACGACCTCCCAGGTGGTGCAGCCGACCCCGTAGGCGGCTTCCTTCAGCACCGGCGGGACCGTCTTGAACACGTCGACCGAGATCGAGGTGATGAACGGCAGCACCATGATCGCCAGGATCAGCGAGGCGTTGAACAGGCTGAGATAGGACGGCGGACCGGCGAAGATGTCCTGCAGCACGGGGATGCCGGCGCAGAGATTGATCATGAACGGCTGGAACGTATAGGCCAGGAACGGCCCCAGCACGAAGAAGCCCCACATGCCGTAGATGATCGAAGGAATGCCGGCGAGCAGCTCGATGGCAAGTCCGATCGGACGGCGCAGCCATTGCGGGCACAGCTCGGTGAGGAAGATCGCAATGCCCAGACCGACCGGAATGGCGATCAGCATCGCGATGAAGGACGTGACCAAGGTGCCGTAGATCGGGCCGAGCGCCCCGAGCACCGGCGGATCGGCCGACGGCGCCCAGCGCCGCGTCCACAGGAATTCGAAGCCATATTCTCTCATGGCCGGCCATGCGCCGACGATGAGCGACAGGATGATGCCGCCCAGGATCAACAGGACGGAGATCGCGGACAGCCGCGTGATCCAATAGAAGGTCACGTCGCCGAGCTTGAAGGCGCTGAGCGCGCGTGCCCGGTCATAGGGTCCGGCAGCAGCCGCGATATCGCTGACTTCGGTCTGAACCGCCATCTCTGCCAATTCTGCCCCCTGTTCCTTGGACACGCCTCAACCCCGGTAGCGCCCCTCCCCCGGAGGCCGGGAGAGGGGGATTTTCGATACGTCCGGATCAGCTCTTGATGTCGGCCGACCAGGTCTTCTCGATCAGCTTCACGACGCTGTCGGGCATCGGGATGTAGTCGAGCTCCTCAGCCATCTTGGCGCCCTTCTCGAACGACCACTTGAAGAACTTGATGGCTTCGCCGGACGCCGCCTTGTCGGCCGGCTCCTTGTGCATCAGGATGAAGGTCGCCGCCGTCATCGGCCAGGACTTGTCGCCGGGCTGGTTGGCGAGGATCACGTAGTAGCCCGGGGCCTTGGCCCAGTCGGCATTCGCGGCCGCGGCCTGGAAGGCCTCGACGGTCGGCTGCACGGTCTTGCCGGCCTTGTTGATCATGCCGGTGTAGGTGAGCTTGTTCTGCTTGGCATAGGCGTACTCGACATAGCCGATCGAGTTCTTGGTCTGGCCGATGTTGCCGGACACACCCTCGTTGCCCTTGGCGCCGACACCGACCGGCCACTCGACGGCGGTGTTGAAGCCGATCTTGCTCTTCCAGTCGGCGCTCACCTCGGAGAGGTAGTAGGTGAAGTTGAAGGTCGTGCCCGAACCGTCGGAGCGGCGCACCACGGCAATCGCGTCGGACGGCAGCTTGACGTTGGGGTTCAGCTTCTTGATCGCGGCGTCATCCCACTTGGTGATCTTGCCAAGATAGATGTTGGCGAGCGTCTCGCCGTCCAGCACCATCTCGCCCGGCTTCACGCCCTCGAGGTTGACGACCGGCACGATGCCGCCCATCACCATCGGCCACTGCACCAGGCCGTCCTTCTCGAGCTGCTCGGCCTTGAGCGGCGCATCGGTGGCGCCGAAGGTGACGGTCTTGGCCTGGATCTGCTTGATGCCGCCGCCGGAGCCGATCGACTGATAGTTCAGACCGTTGCCGGTCTCCTTCTTGTAGGCGTCGGCCCACTTGGAATAGATCGGGAACGGGAACGTCGCGCCCGCACCGGTGATGTCGGCAGCGAACGCCGACGTCGATGCGGCGACCAAGCCGGCAGCGACGATAGCTTTGATGAAATTCATAGCTGGTCTCCATGCTTGGGAAGCGAAGCGCCATCTGCGCCCGATTGCGCTTCCCCGGCCGCTTTACGGGGCCTCAGTGTGGCTTTTATAAAGGTTCGATGACAGTCGGATGACAGTCACAAGCCGTTGATAATTCTAGGTATTTAGATTTTTATCCGAGTTTTTACGGATCGAGGGCGGTCGTTCGGGGAGGCATCGCCCCTGGCCTTTCGCAAGCATCGCTCAATCAAGATGGGCCTCCTTTGCCCGTGTCGCCCGCCGCACCTTTCGGTGTCGTCCCGGCCTTGCGCAGGGACCCATAGCCACCGGCGGATGTGGCCGGGCGGGATCGGTCGACCATCGTGCCTCGCACGCCTCCCTGGAGTTTTCGGTCCCGGATCGGCGCACGCGGTGCGCGCTTGTCCGGGACGACGCCATGAGGATTGGGTTGGCGCCGTTGGCCAACGAGACACGATCTCGCCGTCTCGCGGCTGGTGAGACCCGAGTGATGCATTCGTCGTGTCCCTCTGAACAACAAGAGGGCGCGAGGAAGGCCGGACCTCGGCTGAGGCCCGTGGCCCGCCTGCTCAAAAGAATGCAGGCGGCAGGTACCACAGGTACAGCCGGACAGACCCGGCCTTCCCCGCGCGACGGTGTTAACGGTGTCCTTCGTGCTCTCCCTGGGGATCGGCTTTCTTGCCCCCATCGCCCGCGCGTGCCGTCAAGCAACGACCACGGACTTGACCTCAGCATCGAGAGGCCAGGACCACACGACTTCGCCGTCCGTGCCGCCTGCGCTCGTCTGGCACAGCCGTCACGTCCATCGCAGCCCGCCTCCACGTTCGTGACGACGCGTACGTCCCTCTGCTCGAGGCGGGTTGCACGCAAGAGACCACGATTTCCGAAAAATAGCAAGATAATTATTTTTCTCAGAACATGATCCGCCCTCCCCCCGCACGCGGGCATCGGCTCAATCCGGCTTGGGCGGCTCGATCCAGATCCCCGGGTCGGAATGGGCGCGGATGTGGTCGACGAGGAAATCGGCGAACACCCTGATCTTGGCCGGAAGCCTGACGCGGTTCTGGTAGGCGATGTTCATCGTCAAGAGCGGCAGCTCCCAGTCGAGCAGGACCGGCACCAGCCTGCCGGCCAGAATGTCGCTCTGCACGATGTAGAGCGGCTGGATCAGGATGCCGAGCCCGGCAAGCGCCGCCCCCTTGATCACCTGGCCGTCATTGCTGTCGAGCGTCGGCGCGATCCGAATGCTCTGGGCTGTCGCGCCGTTGCGCAGGGACAGGGAATACGGATCATTGGCAAGATTGTAGATCAGCATGTCGTGGCGCACGAGATCACCGGGAACGACGGGACAGCCACGGCTCGCGAGATAGGACGGCGCCGCCGCCAGCACGCGCCGCATCTGCCCGATGCGACGGACGACGATGCCCGAGTCCGGCTCATGCTCGCGGGTGCGGATCGCCACGTCGATGCCCGCCTCAATGAAATCCGGATAGCGGTTGGCGGCGATGATCTGCAGGTTCAGCTTCGGATACATCGCGCGGAACGCCGGCAGCATCGGCGCGAGATAGATCGTCGCGAACGACAGCGAGCTGGTGACGCGCAGCATGCCCTGCGGCGACAGCGCGCGATCGCTGACGGCATCCTCGGCCTCGGCCAGCTCGTTGAGCAGCGGGCCGCAGCGCTGCAGCAGCTCCTGCCCGGCTTCGGTCAGCCAGAGACGGCGCGTGTTGCGCTCGATCAGGCGCACCGCGAGCCGTTCCTCCAGCGCGCTGAGATGCCGGCTCGCCGCGGCGTTGGACATCCGTAAGGACTCGGCGGCCTTGGACAGGCTGCCCAGCTCGGCCGTCCGGGAAAACACCTCGAGCTGGAGCAGACGGTCCATTGTTACGCTGAGCGGAAAACAGAGTTACAATTTTTGGCCTTTATTTCCATTTCCTGCAAGGCAAAATCGTCCGACAAGAACAAAGCCCAAGAACAAAGCTCAGGTGAGGACGCTGGAATGACGGGGCCGATCAGGCACATCGTGATGTGGCGGCTGCGCGCCGAGACGGCCGCCGAGCGCGCGGCGGCCCGGCTCAAGGTCAAAACCCTGTTCGAGGGCCTCAAGGGCCGCATCGACGGCCTGACCCACATCGAGGTCGGTCTCGATGTCAGCGACGTCGACTATGCCTGCGACGTCGTCCTGTTCTCCGAATTTGCCAGCAGCGCCGCGCTGCGGGCCTATGCCTCGCATCCCGAGCACCTGCGCGTGCGCGAGGAGCTCGGCGACCTCAGGATCGGCCGCTTCCAGGTCGATTATCCCATCGCTGCAGCGCCCCGCGCGTGACGGAGGCGTTCACCTTCGACGGCCTGCCCGGCCGCGGGCCCGGCACGTGAAGCAAGCAACGGACGGCATCGATGTCATTTCCTGATAAGCGCCTCGCCTTCATCGGCATCGGCAAGATCGGCCTGCCGATCGCGGCGCGGCTTGCCAAGGCCGGCTATGACGTCACCGCGTTCGATCCCAACGCCGCCCGGCTCGATGAGGCACGTGCGCTCGGCATGGCCGCCGCGTCGTCCGCGACGGAGGCGGTGCGCGACCATGCCGTGGTCATCTCGTCGCTGCCCGACGACGCCGCACTGCGCGCGGCGATGCTCGGCAGCAACGGACTGATCGCAGCCATGGCGACCGGCGCGATCCTGATCGAGACCAGCACCGTGGGCGTCGATGCGTCGAGCGAGGTCGATGCCGCCACGGCCGCCCGCGACGTCGCTTATCTGCGCACGCCGATCTCCGGCAATGCCAGCATCGCCCACACCGGCGAGCTGACCTGCTTCGTATCCGGACCGAAAGCGGCCTTCGCGCGGATCACGCCGCTGCTGGCAAGCTTCACACGCGCGCAGACCTATCTGGGTGCGGCGGAAGAGGCACGCTACGCCAAGCTCGCCGTCAACCTGATGATCGCGACGACCGCGGCGATGATGGCCGAGAGCCTCGCATTGGCACGCAAGGGCGGCATCGCCTGGCCGGACATCTTGCAGGTGCTGCACGACAGCGCGGTCGCCTCGCCGATGGTGAAGTACAAGACCGCGCCGCTGCTGGCACGCGACTTTGCCGCCACGTTCTCCTGCGCGCAGATGGCCAAGGATCTCGATCTCATTCTCGGCGCCGGCCACGCCGTCGGCGTGCCGCTGCAGCTCGCGGCGCAGGTGCGCGAGACCTATGCCGCGCTGATCGCACAGGGCGATGCCGCAACCGACTTCCTCGCCACCGTCCGGCATGTCGAACGGCTGTCCGGGCTCGGCGAGCCCCTCTGAAAGGAGCCGCCTCTTGCGCAACTTCAACGAGACCACGATCACAGATGCCGTGCTCGAACGCCTGGCGGGCGCGCGTGATGCGCGGATCAAACAGGTCAGCGCGGCGCTGGTGCGCCATCTCCATGCCTTCGTGCGCGAGGTCCGTCCGACCCAGCAGGAATGGGAATACGGGATCGACTTCCTGACCCGCACCGGCCGGATGTGCGACGACAAGCGCCAGGAGTTCATCCTGTTGTCGGACACGCTCGGCGTTTCGATGCTGGTCGACGCCATCAATCATCCGGTGCCGGAAGGCGCCACCGAGACCACGGTGCTCGGCCCCTTCTTCGTCCAGGCGGCGCCGGAACGCGCCAACGGCGACGACATCTCGGGCCCGATGAAGGGCGATCCGCTGCTGGTGACCGGCTCGGTGTCGAGCGCGGACGGCGCGCCGCTCGCAGGCGCCGTGGTCGACGTCTGGCACTCCGACGACGACGGCTATTACGACGTTCAACGACTCGAGCAGATCGGCGATCTCGCCATGCGCGCGCGCTTCCACACCGACGGCGACGGCCGCTTCCATTTCTGGTCGATCAAGCCCGCCGCCTATCCGATCCCCAATGACGGGCCGGTCGGCGACATGCTGGCAGCGCAGGGACGGCATCCGTGGCGGCCGGCACATGTGCATTTCATGATCTCGGCGCCGGGCTTCGAACGGCTGGTGACGCATGTGTTCGTCGCCGGTGATCAGTATCTCGATTCCGACGTCGTGTTCGGCGTCAAGGACAGCCTGATCCGCGACTTCGCGCGCTGCCCGCCGGGTCGTGCGCCAGATGGCCGCATGGTGGCGCAGGGATATTTCCATCTCAACTATGATTTCGGCCTGAAACGGCTTGCGGAGCGCGCCAATCGGGTTTGAGCTGAGCGGACGACAAGGACCGTCAAGAGTCCGGTATCGTCGAGGAAGCGGACGGGAGGAATGATGGAGTTGCGGGTCGGCACCGGTGCATTGGCCGAGCGGCTTTCGAGCCTGATCGGGCCACGCGCGAGTCTTGCGCGCGGCGTGCTGGATCAGCACGGCCGGAGCGAGTCGTACTATCCGGCGATGCCGCCCGACATCGTCGTGTTTCCCGAGACGACGCAGGAGGTCGCCGACATCGTCAGGCTGTGCGCCGAGGCCGGCATGCCGATCGTGCCGTTCGGCGCCGGCACGTCGCTCGAAGGCAACGCTGCGGCTGTCGCGGGTGGGGTCTGTTTCGACTTCGCCCGCATGAACGAGGTGCTGGCCGTGCACGACGCCGACATGGACGTCGTGGTGCAGCCCGGCATCACGCGCAAGCAGCTCAATGCGGAGCTGCGCACGACCGGCCTGTTCTTTCCGATCGATCCCGGCGCGGACGCCTCGATCGGCGGCATGAGTTCGACCCGCGCCTCCGGCACCATGGCGGTGCGCTACGGCACCATGAAGGACAACGTCCTCGCATTGGAGGTGGTTCTGGCCGACGGCAGGGTGATCCGCACCGCGAAGCGTGCGCGCAAATCCGCCGCCGGCTACGACCTGACCCGGCTGTTCGTCGGCGCGGAGGGGACGCTCGGCGTGATCACCGAGATCACGCTGAAGCTGCATCCCGTGCCGCAGGCGATCTCGGCCGCGACCTGCAGCTTCCCCACCCTGCATGACGCGGTCGACACCGCGATCACGCTGATCCAGTCGGCCGTCCCCGCCGCCCGCATCGAGCTCGTCGACGACGTCATGATGCGCGGCATCAACGCCTATTCCAAGCTCGGCTACCGGGAGACGCCGACCCTGTTCCTGGAATTCCACGGCTCCGAGGCCGCCGTCGCCGAGCAGGCGCAGACCGCCGAAGCGATCGCGACCGAGCATGGCGGCCGCGGCTTCGCCTGGGCGAAGGCGGCCGAGGACCGCAGCCGGCTGTGGCACGCGCGCGACAACACGCTGTATGCCGGACTGGGCCTGCGGCCCGGCGCGCGCGCCGTCATCACCGATGTCTGCGTGCCGATCTCGCGGCTGGCCGAATGCCTGACCGAGACGCACCGGGACGCCGACGTCAACGGTTTCCTTGCGCCGATCGTCGGCCATGTCGGCGACGGCAACTTCCACATGCTGATCCTGGTCGATCCCAACGATGAGAACGAGCTCGCCGGCGCCAAGGCGCTGCAGGCGCGCATGGTGGCGCGCGCGATCGCGATGGACGGCACCTGCACCGGCGAGCACGGCATCGGCCTCGGCAAGGTCGACTATCTCCGGGACGAGCTCGGCGAGGCCGTCGCGGTGATGCGCGCCATCAAGGCCGCGCTCGATCCCGAGGGCCTGATGAATCCGGGCAAGATCTTTGCCGGCGGAGCGCAGCCATGAGCGCGGCAGCCGCCACCGCAGCTCCATCGCCCGCGCCGCTGCTGGAGCTACGCGGCATCAGCAAGTCGTTTCCCGGCGTCAAGGCGCTGGACGACGTCTCGTTCGCCATCTACCCGGGCGAGGTCCACATGCTGCTCGGCGAGAACGGCGCCGGCAAGTCCAGCCTGATGAAGGTGCTGTGCGGCGCCTACAGCGCCGATGCGGGCGAGATCACCTACAAGGGCGAGAAGGTCGAGATATCATCGACGGCCGACGCGCAGAAGCTCGGCATCGCCGTCATCTTCCAGGAATTCTCGCTGGTGCCGTTCCTCGACATCGCGCAGAACATCTATCTCGGCCGCGAACCCAGAGGCCGGCTCCCCGGCACCATCGATCGCCGCAAGATCCTGGCCGACGCCAAGCGCGTGCTCGACAGCATCGGTTTCGACATCGATCCCTCTGTCATCGTCGACACGCTCGGCGTCGCGCAGCAGCAGATGGTCGAGATCGCCAAGGCGATCAGCCAGAACGCGCGGATCCTTGTGATGGACGAACCGACCGCGGCGCTGTCCGACCGCGAGGCGGAGCTGCTGTTCGCACTGATCAGGCGGCTGAAGGCGGACGGCGTCGCCATCGTCTACATCTCGCACCGCATGGCCGAGGTGTTCGCGCTCGGCGACCGCATCACCGTGCTGCGCGACGGCCGCCGCATCGACGATATCAGGCCCGCCGACGTCACCCCCGACCAGCTCGTGCGCATGATGGTCGGGCGCACTATCGACATGAGCTATCCACGCCATTTCGCGGCAACGCCCGGCGAGCTCGTGCTCGAGGTCAGGGGACTGAGCGCGCCGACCGGCATTGCCGACATCAACATCGAGGTGCGGCGGGGCGAGATCGTCGGCCTGTGCGGTCTCGTCGGCTCCGGCCGCACCGAGGTGGCGCGCGCGATCTTCGGCGCCGATCCCGTCAGCGAAGGCGAGATCATCTTCGACGGCAAGCCGATCGCGGGCGAGCCCGACATCGCGGCCCGCCGCGGCATCGCGCTGATCCCCGAGAGCCGCAAGAGCGAGGGCCTGGCGCTGCTGCGCTCGGTCGGCGACAACCTCGTGGTCTCGGCGCTGAAGAAGCTGTTTCCCAGCGGGCTCTACGATCCCCGCGGCGCACAGCGCACGGCGGACGGGCTGATCCGGCAATTGCGCATCGCAACACCGAATGCGCGGCAGACGGTCGGCCTGCTCTCCGGCGGCAACCAGCAGAAGGTCGTGATCGGCAAGTGGCTGGCGGCAGGCGCCAGGCTGTTCATCTTCGACGAGCCGACGCGCGGCATCGACGTCGGCGCCAAGTCCGAGATCTTCGCGCTGATCGACCGGCTGGTCGCCGATGGCGCGGCCGCGCTGATGATCTCGTCCGAGCAGATCGAGATCTGCCACGTCTGCGACCGCGCCTATGTCATGCGCGAAGGCCGCATCGCCGGGCACCTGGCGCGCAGCGAGCTGACCGAGGAGAATATCGTGCGACTGGGGATGCATGATGAGTGACGCCACCATCGTCGCGCCGCTCCGAACGCTGCAGCGCATCCCGGGCGTGGCGATCGTGCTGGTGCTGTTGATCGCGCTGTTCGGCGCGATCGCGCCGGGCTTCCTGTCGGCCGCGAACCTGTCCAACGTGCTGGTGCAGTCGACGATCCTGACCATGCTCGCGCTGCCGATGACCCTGATCATCATGACCGAAGGGCTCGACCTGTCGATGGGCGCGGTGCTGACGCTGACCTCGCTCTGCGTCGCCATCGTCTCGCTCGCGACCAAGTCCGTGCTGCTGGGCCTCGGCGCCGCGGTGCTGGTCGGCACGGCGTTCGGCACCGTCAATGGCTGGCTGGTCGCGATCGTCGGGATTCCGCCGTTCGTGGCGACGCTCGCCACGCTCGGCATGGCGCAGGGCCTGTCGCTGATCGTGAGCGACGGCCAGAGCGTGGTCGGCATTCCCCACGGCGTGCGCGACATCTATTCGGCGACGCTGCTCGGCATCCCCGTGCCGATCGTGATGGGGCTTTTGACCTACGCTGCGTTTCACGGCCTGCTCTATCACACCAGGTTCGGCACCTACATCTTCGCGCTCGGCGGCAATCGCGAAGCGCTGCGCTATGCCGGCCTGTCGCCGACACGACTCCTGATCGCGGTCTACGCGATCGGCGGCACGATGGCGGGCATCGCCGGTCTGCTGATGACCGCGCGGATGAATTCGGGACATCCGACCGCAGGGCTCGGAATGGAGTTCGACGCCATCGCGGCGGTCGCGGTCGGCGGCACCTCGTTCGAGCGCGGCAATGGCTGGCTGCTCGGCACCGTGCTCGGCGTCGTCGCCGTCGGCGTGCTGCGCAACGGGCTCAATTTGGTGTCGCTGCCGTCCTCGGTGCAGGTTGCCAGCGTCGGCGCGCTGGTCATCATCGCGATGTTCCTCGACGGCCTGCGGAGCCGGTCATGACCGACATCGCCAAGGACACGCTGCCGCCGCCGCGCTCGCTCCTGTCGCAGAACGCCGCGCAGGTGTTCTATCGGATGCTCGCCGCGCTGCTGATCTGCGCGGCGCTGACCGTGCTGAGCGACTCCTTCCTCAGCCTGGGCAACATCCTCAACGTGCTCAGGCAGGCGAGCCTGACCTTCTTCATCGCCTCCGGCCTCACCCTGGTGGTGCTGACCGCCGGCCTCGATCTGTCGGTCGGCGCCAACGTTGCCTTGTCGGCGTGTCTCGCCGGCACCGTGATCCATCAGACCGGCTCGCCCGCACTCGGGATCCTGACCGGGCTGCTCGCCGGCGGCAGCGTCGGCTTCCTCAATGGCTTCATGGTCACGGCGCTGCGCATCCCCTCCTTCATCGCCACCTACGGCATGCTCTGGGTGCTGAACGGCGTCACCTACTGGTACATGGCGGGCGAGACGATCCACGGCTTTCCCGCGGGCTTCCGCCAGATCGGCAGCGGCTATCTGCTCGGGCTGCCGATCCCGGTCTATCTGCTGCTGGTGTTCCTCGCGATCGGAACGTTCTTCGCGCAACGCACGATCTGGGGCCAGGAGATCTACGCGATCGGCGCCAATCCGGTCGCGGCCCGGTTGTCCGGCATTCCGGTCGCGCGCCGGCTGCTGCTCGTCTACACCGTCTCCGGCACCATGGCCGGGCTCGCCTCCATCATCTTCCTGTCGCGGCTCAACTCCGCCGAAGCCGACATCGGCGAGAGCCTGACCTTGCCGGCCATTGCCGCGGTGCTGATCGGCGGCACCTCGCTGTTCGGCGGCGTCGGCACGGTGTTCGGCACCTTCATCGGCGCCCTGATCCTGACGCTGGTGCTGAACGGCATGAACCTGCTCGCGATCAGCGCCAACTGGCAGCCGCTCGTCACCGGAATCATCGTGATCGTCGCCGTCTGGCTCGACATGAAGACCCGGCGCCGGGCGCAATGAACCTGGAAGACAACCAAAAAACGAGGGAAGGAAACGACATGCAACAAAGGATCACGCGCTGTCTCGCTCTGTCACTTCTGATCGCCGCAGGCGCGACGCAGGCCCGCGCCGACGGCGAGACCATCGCCGTCTTCACCAAGAACCAGACCAATCCGTTCTTCCAGACGGTGCGCGTCGGCGCCGACAACATGGCGAAGGTCCTCAACGCCAAGATCCTGCACTACATCCCGACCAAGCCGGACTCGATCCCCGAGCAGCTCAGCCAGATCGAGGACGTCGTGGTGAAGAAGCCGAGCGCGATCGTGTTCACGCCGGTCGACTACAAGGCGATGGTGCCCGGGGTCGAGAAGATCAACGACGCCAAGATCCCCGTCGTCAACATCACCGACCGCTCCGCCGGCGGCAAGTTCGTCGCCTTCGTCGGCGCCGACGACTACAGCCTGGGCCTTGAGACCGGACGTTTCCTGCTCAAGACGCTCGGCGGCAAGGGCAACATCGTCATCATCGAAGGCGTCAAGGGCTCGCTGACCAATGTCGACCGCGTCCGCGGCTTCAACGACGCGCTCAAGGAGAACCCCGGCGCCAAGCTGCTGGCGTCGCAGCCCGGCAACTATCAGCGCCTGCAGGCCCTGCAGGTGATGGAGAACCTGATGCAGTCCAATGCGCAGATCGACGGCGTGCTCGCCGCCAACGACGCCATGGCGGTCGGCGCGATCGAGGCGCTGGACGGCGCCGACCGCAAGGCGCAGGTGATCGGCATCAACGGCACCAAGGAGGCGATCGACGCCATCAAGTCCGGCAAGCTGCTCGCCAGCGGCGACTACAACGGCTTCGCCCAAGGCTGCCTCGGCACCATGATGGCCGTCCGCGCATTGCGCGGCCAGCCCGTCATCAACGAGATCGTGCTGAAGCCGACCGTCATCACCAAGGACAACTATCAGCCGTTCGACGTGACGCTGGAGCAGCGCACCTGCCCGAGCTTCGAGGATGCAGGCAAGCTCAGCGCGAAATAGGATCAGCCATCAGTCGGGAAGCAGGCCGGCACGCAGCCGTCCTGCTTCACTTTGCGGAGAGAATTCATGCTGTTTGCGATTCACGCGCTCGACAAGCGGGACGCGCTGCCGGTCCGGCTTGCCAACTACGACGCGCACAAGGCCTATCTCGGCGACAGCGCCCGCCTGCCCGTCACCATCGTGATGTCCGGCCCGCTCGTCTCCGACGATGGTTCGACGATGATCGGAAGCCTGTTCCTGGTCGAGGCTCCCGGCCGCGCCGAGGTCGAAGCGTTCAACCGCGCCGACCCGTTTGCCGCGGCCGGGATCTGGGAGAAGGTGACGATCACCGGGTTCCTGCGGCGCCAGGGTTAATCCGACTGCGTCACGCGGATCTCAGCAGTTGCAGTTTCCGCCGTCACCCGGAATCTGGAAATTGTCAGGTGTGGACGCAAAACAATCTCGAGATTCCGGGTTCAAGGCCCGCGGCCTTGCCCCGGAATGACGGTGGTTGCGACGCAGTAGCACCAGTCACCCCTTCAGCTCGACGCCGGCCAGCGCCTCGCTCAGCTTCGCCAGCGCGGTGTGATCCTGCCCGGGTCCGAGCATCCCCTGCGCGCTGGCGCTGAGCTCGCGGCAGAGGTTGGAGAACGGCGCGGCGACGCCGGCGGCACGCGCGACCTCGAGCGCGATCGACAGGTCCTTCACCATCAGGTCGAGCCCGAAGCCGCTGTTGAATTGGCGCGACAGCACGAACTGCTTGAACTTCTTCTGCGTCGAGTTGTTCATGCCGGTCGAGGCGTTGAGCACGTCGGTCATCAGGCCGGGGTCGATGCCGAACTGCTGGCCGATCAGCAGCGCCTCGACGCCGATCAGGAAGCCGCCGGCCGAGACGAGGTTGTTGAGCGCCTTCATCGCCTGGCCCGAGCCGAGGCCGCCGATGCGGTGGATCGTGGTGCCCATGGCGCGCAGCAGCGGCTCGACGCGGTCGAGCGCGCCCGGCTCGCCGCCGGCCATGATCGCGAGCTCGCCGGTCACGGCGCGCGGCACGCCGCCGCTGACGGGCGCGTCGAGCATGGTGACGCCGAGCGGGGCGAGATCGGCGGCGATCGCCTGCGTCGCCGACGGCGCGCCGGAGCTCATGTCGATGACGATGTGATCGCGCGTCAGGCCGGCGCGCAGTGCGCCGACGGCCTCCGCGACATGTTTGCTGGTCGGCAGCATCGTGATGATGACATCCGCCTGCCCCGCCGCGGCCGCGAGGTCGCCGGCCTCGACACCGCCAACCTTGGCGACAAATTCCGCAGCCCGCCCGGGCACGGCGTCATTGACGGCGACCGCAAAGCCGGCGCCGAGCAGGCGCGCGGCCATCGGCCAGCCCATGTTGCCGATGCCGACGAACAGGACCTTTTGCGGCGCGCTCATGCGCCGTCCTTCTTGGCGATGGCACCCTCCGCGACCAGCACCTCATGCGCGGCCTTGAACGCCTCGAGGCCCGCGGGAATGCCGCAATAGACGGTCGCGTGCAGCAGGATCTCCTTGATCTCGTCGACCGTGACGCCGTTGGTGAGCGCGCCCTTGACGTGCAGCTTCAGCTCGCTCGGCTTGCTGAGCGCGGTCAGCATCGCGAGATTGATGATGCTGCGGGTGCGGCGATCCAGCCCTGGCCGGGTCCAGGCATAGCCCCAGCACATTTCGGTGGTGATGTGCTGGAAGGCCATCATGAAGTCGTCGGCCTTGGCGAGGCTGCCATCGACATAGGCCGCGCCGAGCACCTCGCGGCGCACCTTCAGGCCCTTCTCGAACAGTTCTTTTTCGTCGCTCATCCGCTCGTCTCCTTCTGCAAACCCTGATGTCATCTCGTTGTTTGAGCATGATCTCCGCGCAAACGCCTTCGGCGTTTGTCGCGAGGGAAAACCGGCTTCCACTTTTCCGGATCATGCTCTGGCGCCTCGCCGCGCGGACTGACAACAACAACGCCGGGCGGCGTTGTCAGTGACGTCCGCACGGCGGAATTGATCGGAGATGCGAATCCGCTAGCCGTGCTTGACGATCAGGGTCTTCATCGCGGCAAGCTCGTACAGCGCCTCGAAACCCTTCTCGCGGCCGTGTCCCGATTTCTTCATGCCGCCGAACGGCAGCTCGATGCCGCCGCCGGCGCCGTAGCCATTGACGAACATCTGGCCGACCTTGACCTTGCGCGCGACGCGCATCGCTCGCGAGCCGTCGCCCGACCAGACGCCGGCGACCAGGCCGAAATCGGTGGCGTTGGCGAGCCTGACGGCGTCGGCCTCGTCGTCGAACGGCATCGCCGCCAGCACCGGACCGAACACCTCCTCGCGCGCCAGCTCGGAGTCGCGCGCGACGTGCTGATACAGCGCCGGCGCCACATAGAAGCCCTCGCTCGGCACGCCCTCGGCGATCCTGCCGGTCGCCACGCGCCTGGCGCCGCCGCTTTCGGCACGCGCCAGCATGTTTTCGATCCGCGTCTTCTGGACCGCGCTGATGACCGGACCAAGATCGAGATCCATCTCCGGCGTGCCGGCCGTGATCTTCTCGAAGCGGAGCGTGAGGTCGGCCAGGAAGCGGTCCCAGATCGAGCGCTCCACCAGCACGCGCGAGCCGGCCGAGCAGGTCTGGCCAGCGTTCTGCACGATCGCCGCGGCCACCGAGGTCAGCGCGGCATCGAGATCGGCGTCGGCGAACACGATCTGCGGCGACTTGCCGCCGAGTTCGAGCGTGCAGCCGATGTGGTTCCTCGCGGCCGCCGTCTGCACGAGCGTGCCGACCTCCGGGCTGCCGGTGAAGGAGATGAAATCGATGCCGTCATGCGCCGACAGCGCCGCACCCGCCTCCTCGCCAAGACCCGGCACGACATTGATCGCACCGGCCGGGAAGCCGGCTTCCGCCGCGAGCTCGGCAAGACGCAGCGGCACCAGACAGGCCTCCTCGGCCGGCTTGATCACGGTCGCGTTGCCCATCGCCAGCGCCGGCGCGACGGTGCGACCGAACATCTGGCCCGGATAGTTCCAGGGAATGATGTGGCCGGTGACGCCGAGCGGCTCGTACACCGTGGTGACGAAGAAGCCGTCGAGGAACGGGATGGTGTCGCCATGCACCTTGTCGGCGGCGCCGCCGTAATATTCGAAATAGCGCGCGACGGCGACGACGTCCGCCTTGGCCTGCTTCATCGGCTTGCCGGTATCGGCCGCTTCGAGCTTCGCGAGCTCCTCGGCATTGTCCTCGACGAGGCGGCCGAGCTTCGACAACAGGCGCCCGCGGTCCACCGCGGCGAGCCGGCCCCACGGGCCTTCCAGCGCGCGGCGCGCCGCCGCCACGGCAAGATCGATGTCGGCCGCGTCACCGGCGGCAATCGAGGCGATCACCTGTCCGGTCGCCGGCGCCAGCATCGCAATGGTGCGGCCCGACTGCGCGGGCTGCCACTTGTTCTCGATGAAGACGCCCTTGGCGGCAGGCAGTTTGACATTGGCGTTCATGGCAGCTCTCCGACTTCCTTTGCAGCTCGTCCGCGGGTCATATCAGACCTCGGCACGGCGCATCCCCTCGCGGCCGCGCGACAGCCGGTCGGCAATGGAGGCGTGTCACCAGGGCCGGACTGACCGGCCCCTCTCTCCGTTTGCGCTGCAGCGGTCATGATGCCCGATGGATGCGTCCGACGTTTCTGTCAGACAATCCGGGAGCCGTCCAGAACGGGACGTGGGGCGCACGAGAACGTGCGGCGCGCGGCCCTGCGGGGCTCGCGCGCGATCGGCCGCGACATGATCGTCGCAAGGCTCGTCATCTGGCTGACCGCCCGGTCCGCCATGCGGTCGGGAACGCTCGTGGCCGGCGCGCGATTACGCGCCGGTTCTCGCCTTGCTCGCCGCGATCTGGTGCAGCGCCCATCTCGCATTCTTGCGCACGTCGGGATCGAGATCGTCGGCGACCAGCGCGAGGTACGGCTCGCCGTCGGGCGCAGCGATCTCGCCGAGCGCAGCCGCCGCCTCCTTGCGCAGATTGGCCTGCTCGTGGGTGATGCATTGGCCGATCGGCCGCACCGCATGCGGCACCTTCATGCGTCCGAGGCTGCGGATCGCCTTCAGGCGCACCTGCCAGAACTCATCCGCCAGGCAGGCGATCAACGGATCGGCGGCGACTGCACCATTGACGTTGAGCCCGAGCGTCTCGGCCGCCATCTCCCGCACCATCCAGTCGGAATCCTTGAGCGCGCGTGTGATGGTCTCCGCGGCGATCTTCATGTGCGAGAAGGCGAGCGCGCTGACCGCCGCGCGCCGGACATGCGCATCGGGATCACTGATCAGCGCCGTCAGCGCCGGAATCGACTCCTCGAGCTTGAGGAAGCCGATGACGCCGATCGCCTGCACGCGGACCGCGGCATCCGGATCCTGCAGCGCCTCCAGCGCCGGCTTGAGCGTGTCCTTGCGCCGCAGCTCCTTCAGCGCGCGCAACGCGCCCATCCGGACGAAGGCGTGGGCATGCTTCACCAGCGGCAGGATGGCGTCGGCCGAAGCGGGATCCTTGAACTCGGCGAGACTGTCGGCGGCTGCCGATGCAACGATCCGCTCGGGATCAACGAGCAATTGGACCAGCGCCTCCGCCGCCTCCGGCCCGTCGAACTCGCCGAGCGCCATGGCGACCTGCTGGCGCACGCCGGCGTCGGGATCGGCGACCATCTTCGCCAGATGCGCGACCGCGGCGGGATCGCCGGAATGTCCCAACGCGATGATCGCGACCCGCCGCTCCGCCGGATCGGCGGCGCCGAGCCGCTCGTCGGCGTCGTCGAGATCGTCGTAGGATTCGAACGGGCTCGACATGATCACCTCAACAGATAGGGAATGTTGACGGTGACGGCACCGGTCGGGCAATCCGCCTCGCAGGGCATGCAGTACCAGCATTCATCATAGGCCATGAAGGCCTTGCCGGTCATGTCGCTGATCCGGAGCACATCGAGCGGGCAGACGTCGACGCAGACCGTGCAGCCCTTGTCGGCGATGCATTTGGCGTCGTCAACGACGACCGGGACCGACGTCTGATAGGTCGCAAGAGGCATGTCTCGTTCTCCTTCTGATCGTCAGGCGCTGGCGCGGATGCGCTGCTTGTCGTAGAGGTCCTTCTCATCGTCCGCGATCGGCACGACATAGGGCTGCACCGCCCGCTTCTCGCTGGTCATGCGGCCGTCCAGCTTGCTCAGCAGCGTGTGACAGAACCAGTTCTCGTTGTCCTTCTCCGGAAAATCGGTGCGCCAGTGATAGAGCCCCCAACGGCTCTCCTCGCGGAACAGCGAGGCATGGGCGGCCATGTCCGCGCAATCCATGATCGACTGTACCTCCAGTGCGCGCAGCAGTTCATGCGCGTTGCGTGCGATCATGCGCTCCTGCATGTCCTCGCGGACCTCGGCGAGCCGGCGCATCCCGAGCTCGTACTTCCGCGTCACCTTCGGCGGCTGCAGATAGTCGTTGACCAGGCGCCGCGTCTTGTACTCGATCTGGTTCGGCGGAATGCCATCCTCGCGCTTGGTCGGCGCAAGCACGCGCTCGCGCTCCAGCGCGATCTCGGCGGCATCGATGTCGCCGAAATCATGATTGTCGGCGAACTCCATCGCGTCGAGCCCGGCGAACGAACCGTTGGTGAATGCGCCCAACATATAGTTGTGCGGAACGCTGGCCATGTCGCCGGCCGCATAGAGCCCGGGGACGGTCGTGCGGGCATTGTCGTCGACGAACACGCCCGACGCGCTGTGGCCGGAGCAGAAGCCGATCTCCGAGATGTGCATCTCGATCGATTCCTTGCGGTAGTCGACGCCGCGGCCCTCCTGAAACAGCCCCCGCGTGGGCCGCTCGACCTTGTGCAGGGTGTGCTCGATCTCCTCGATGGTCTTGTCGTGCAGGTGCTTGAGCTGCAGGAACACCGGCCCCTTGCCGGACAGCAGCTCGTTGTAGAATTCCAGCATCATCTGGCCCGACCAATAGTCGCATTCGATGAAGCGGCGATCCTCGTTGTTGGCGGTATAGGCGCCGAAGGGACCGGCGACATAGGCGCAGGCCGGACCGTTGTAGTCCTTGATCAGCGGATTGATCTGGAAGCATTCGAGATTGGCGAGCGCCGCGCCCGCGTGATAGGCCATCGCATAGCCATCGCCGGAATTGGCCGCATTCTCATAGGTGCCGAACATGTAGCCCGAGGTCGGCAGGCCGAGCCGTCCCGCCGCGCCCATGCACAGGATGACGGCCTTGGCCTTGATCACCAGCATTTCGGCGGTGCGGGTGTTGACGCTGACGGCGCCGGCGATGCGGCCATCGCTCGACTTCAAGAGCCGCGTCGCCATGTAGCGGTTGGAGATCAGGATGCGTGCGCGGCGCAGTTGCCGGTACAGCGCCTTCTTGACGGTCTCGCCGTTCGGCATCGGCAGCACGTAGGTGCCGATGTGGTGCACCTTCTTGACGGCATAGTCGCCGTTCTCGTTCTTGAGGAAGCGGATACCGAAGCTGTCGAGCTCCTCGATGATCCCGTAGCAGCTCTGGGCGTATTTGTAGACCGCCTTCTGATCGACGATGCCGTCATTGGCGATCGTGATCTCCTTGGTGTATTGCTCCGGCGTTGCATAGCCGGGGATGACGGCGTTGTTCAGGCCGTCCATGCCCATCGAGATCGCGCCGGAGCGCTTGACGTTCGCCTTCTCCAGCAGAACGACGTTCGCCTTGGGATTCTTCAACTTGGCCTTCAGGGCAGCCATCGGACCGGCGGTGCCGCCGCCGATCACCAGCACGTCGCAGGACACCTCCGAGAGGCCGTCGACGATCTCATCCATTGCCATTCTAAGCTCCTGCTTGGCCGGGGTCACACCGGTCCGGATCAGACTTGTTCAGCGGGGCACCCGGCGATAGCAATTAGTTGTCGCCTGAGCGCATTTCTTCGCGCCGGCCAGTCAGCGCTCGACGAACGCCTTCTCGACCACGAAATGGCCGGGCGTGCTGTGGTTGCCTTCGACGAAGCCGCGCCCCTCCAGCATGACCTGGAGCTCGGCCAACATCGCCGGGCTGCCGCAGAGCATGATGCGGTCGGTCTCGACATCGAGGTCGGGCCCGCCGATGTCGGCGAACATCTGCCCCGATGCGATCAGGTCGGTGATGCGGCCCCGGTTGCGGAACGGCTCGCGGGTCACCGTGGGATAATGAAGCAGCCGGTTCCGGACCAGCGGTCCAAAGAATTCGTGGCCGCGCAGGCCATCGACGAGCTGCTCGCCATAGGCGAGCTCCGAGACCTGGCGGCAGCCATGGGCCAGCACGATGGTCTCGTAGGTCTCGTAGATGTCGGGATCCTTGACCAGGCTGGCGAACGGCGCCAGCCCGGTGCCGGTCGACAGCAGCAGCAGACGCCTGCCCGGAATCAGGTTGCCCGCGATCAGCGTTCCCGTCGCCTTGCGCCCCACCAGGATGCGATCGCCCTCTTTGATCTTCTGCAGCCGGGAGGTCAGCGGCCCGTCCGCCACCTTGATGCTGAAGAATTCCAGCTCCTCCTCGTGATTGGCGCTCGCCATGCTGTAGGCGCGCATCAGCGGCCGGCCGTCGACCTCGAGCCCGATCATCGCGAACTGGCCGTTCTGGAAGCGGAAGCCGGGATCCCGCGTGGCGGTGAAGCTGAACAGCGAATCGGTCCAGTGCCGGACCGACAACACCGTCTCGGTCTGAAAAGCGCTCATCGTCGTCTCCTGAGGCGCGGGGCGCGCCGTGTGGCGGTTGCTGACGACGATGTCGCGGAAACGGCGCGGTTCGGCAATTTCGAACGCGCCGCGGCGGTGGATTAGTTGCAAAGATTGTTCCGCGGGAAGGCGAGCGCGCGGCAACGAAGCACCTCGCGCTCCACATTCCGTCGAACAAGGCAATTAGTTGCTGGGGGCCCCGGTCCGTCTCCCCTAGCGTGACGACGCCGGCTTCGGCACAACCAGGAGGCGCCATGATTCCAGCCGATACCCTCAACAGCGAAGTCAGTCCCGACCTGGCGTCGTTACGGCTGCGGAATGCCGGCGGCGCTCCCGCGGAGCTGTCCGCCGAACGGCTGCGGCTGTCCTGCATGTGCGCGCATTGCAGGCGGGCCCGCCTCGACGGCCGCTTCCCGGCGCAGTTTCCCGGGATCGGCATCGTCGGGGTCGGAGATCTCGGTTACGGCTTGAACATCGCGTTTTCCGACGGCCACAATCGCGGCATCTATCCGAAATCATACCTTTGGGAACTCGTTGCCGCCTGAGGTGCGTCGCGCGGTGACGGATGGCACGAACATTGCTCCGCTTCTGATCAGTATGATCAATGCGGAGGCAAGACATGTTGCTGCAGGCAGCCAAATCAGCTGCGGACGCCGTGCCCTCTCCCATGACGTCAGCGCGCGCGGTGACCAGTTCGTCGCTCCTGCTCACCGAAAGCCAGCAATCCATCGGCGGCCCGCCGTCGCTGATCGAAAGGCTCAGCCTGCGCGAGCGTGAGCAGGTGCTCAAGCAGGGCCGCCGCAAGGTGCTGAACCGCGGCCAGACGCTGTTCAGCCAGGGCGCCAGGCACGACGGCATCTTCCTGGTCGAGAGCGGCCGCATCCGCGTGTTCTATACGTCGCCGCAGGGGCGCGAGATCACGCTGGCCTATTGGCATGTCGGCAATTTCGTCGGCGGTCCCGAGGTGTTCGACACCGGCGTGCATCAATGGTCCGGCATCGCCGCCAGCAATGCCAGCGTGATCCAGCTTCCCGGCAAGGAGCTGCGAACGCTGGTGGCGGAGATCCCCAATCTCGCGATCGGACTGATCGAAGGGTTGAGCTTCAAGGGAAAATGCTACTCCGCCCTGGCCCAAATGCTGGGGACGCGTTCGATCACCGAGCGGCTCGCTCATCTGCTGCTGCATCTCGTCGACCTCTATGGCGTGGATGATCCCGACGGCAAGGTCATTGCCGCGGCCTTCACCCATGCCGACATCGCCCACATGGTCGGGGCGACGCGGCAGTGGGTGACGATCAGCCTCAAGCGGATGCAGGAAAAGAATATCGTCCGCACCAGGCGTTCGCAGATCGTGGTCTGCCGGCCCGACGTCCTGGACGAGATGCGCGGCCAGGCCGCGGATTAGCCGGCCTGCTCATGCAAGCGGCTGTCATGAGCGAAATTGCCCAAGGAGTACGCAACCGGATTTTGACGGCAACTAATCCACCCGCTGCCGAACTCCGGATTTGCGCTCGTGGACGCGGCCTTCATCATGGCGCCATCAGCCATCCAACCGAACGGGGATGAGAATGGTCCGCTGCCGTCACGCGCTCTTGCTATCCGTCACCTGTCTGTCCCTGATCGCGGCGCAGCCCGTCGCAGCAGAGACAGTCACGATCGGCATAGGCACCCAGGACACCACGACCAACACGGTGACGGCCGGCACCATCGTGCGGCAGCTTCACCTGCTGGAGAAGTATCTGCCCAAGGACGGCAAATACGCCAACATCAAGTTCGAGATCGAGTGGCAGAACTTCACCTCCGGTCCGCCCGTCACCAACGGGATGATGGCGAACAAGCTGCAGTTCGGCATGATGGGCGACTACCCGCTGATCGTGAACGGCTTCACCTTCGAGAACAATCCCGAGAGCAAGAGCCGGCTGATCGCCGTCGCCGCCTACAGCCTCGCCGGCTCCGGCAACGGCATCGTCGTTCACAAGGACTCGCCCTACTACGAACTCTCCGACCTCAAGGGCAAGCTGGTCAGCGTGCCGTTCGGCTCGGCCGCACACGGCATGGTGCTGAAGGCGCTTCAGGACGGCGGCTATCCGGCGGATTTCTTCCAGCTGGTGAGCCAGACGCCGGAGGTCGGCTCGACCAACCTGCAGGAAAAGAAGATCGACGCGCACGCCGATTTCGTGCCGTTCGCGGAACTGCTGCCGTTCCGCGGCTTTGCGCGCAAGATCTTCGACGGCGTCCAGACCAACCTGCCGACATTCCATGGCGTCGTCGTCCGCACCGACTTCGCGGAAAAATATCCCGAGGTCGTCATCGCCTATGTCAAGGCGGTGATCGCCGCCAACCAGTGGCTGCGCCAGGATCCGAAAGCGGCGGCCGAAAAGATCCAGGAATGGACCGGGATCAACAAGGAGGTCGTCTACATCTTCCTCGGCCCCGGCGGCAACATGACCACGGATCCGACGATCAAGCCGGCGCTGGTGGATGCCGCCGCAACCGACGTCAAGGTGTTGCAGAGCCTCGGCCGCATGAAAGAGTTCGATCCGAAGACATGGGTCGACGACAGCTACATCCGCAAGGCCTATGCCGAGCTGAAGCTGGACTACGACAAGGATCTCGCAAGCACCGCGAACTACGAAATCTCCGGCGAGGACAAGTTCTGCAACAGGCCGATCACCGAGCCGCGCAAGGCCGGCGAGGTCTGGGTCGACGGCGAGGGCATCATAGCCTTCAGCAGCGCGACCTGCACGCTCGGCGCCTATGCCGACTACAAGGCCAAGGGCAAGAAGATCAACGTCGCCTACGTCTTCGACACCGCGCGCGGCATCAAGCTGTTCGCCGACCAGGCGTTCTTCGCCGCGGCCAATGGCGAGATCGCGCCGTTCCTGCTGAAGAAGGATGCCGAGGCCTATGCCGCCAAGATCGGCGGCAAGGTGATGGGACTTGATGACGCCGTGAAGCTGGCGGTCGCGGGAGGCAAGACTTGAGCAGCCCCGCTTTGATGACATCCCCCGACCAGGCCGCGGTGACCGCCGCGCCTGGCACCGCGATCCCGCCGAGCCGTCCGGACGTCTCCGCCCGCGCGGCACGCTGGTTCCGGCTGAACCAGGACAGGCTGCAGTCGGTGCTGATCGGCACCGCGTCGCTGATCCTGTTCCTGATCGGCTGGCACCTGCTGACGACCTACCGCGTCGTCTTCTTCGTGAAGTTCACCAACGTGCCGGCGCCGCTGGCCGTCTATGCGAGCTTCACCAAGGCGATCCACGATCCGAAATTCCTGATGCACATCCTGCTCAGTTGCCGCCGGATCTTCATCGGGTTCTCGCTGGCCGCACTGGTCGGCGTGCCGCTCGGCCTGATCATGGGCCGCTTCAGGCTGGTGCACGAGATCGTGTTTCCGGTCGCCGAGGTGCTGCGTCCGATCCCGGCGATCGCCTGGGTCCCGATGGCGATCATGCTGTGGCCGACCAACGAGCAGAGCATCGTCTTCATCACCTTTCTCGGCTCGTTCTTTCCGATCCTGGTCAACACGCTGCACGGCATGACACTGGTCGACCCCGTGCTGGTGCGGGCCGCCAAGTGCCTCGGCGCGCGGGAGACCGCGATCTTCCGCGAGGTCTATTTCCCGGCGTCGCTGCCGCACATCTTTACCGGCCTCACCGTCGGCATGGGCGTCGCATGGGTGTCGCTGATCGCGGCCGAGATGATCTCGGGGCAGTTCGGCATCGGCTACTTCACCTGGGAAGCGTATTCGCTGGTCCAGTATGCCGACATCGCGCTCGGGATGATCGCGATCGGCGTGCTCGGGCTCGGCTCGAGCCTCGTGATCCGCGCAGCCGGACAGTTGGTGATGCCCTGGAGGTCGCGATGAGCCAAGCCACAGCGGATACGAGACAGGGCCATATCGAGGTCTGCAACTTCGCCCTGAGCTACGAGACCATCGACGGCGCCGTCGAGGCCGTCACCGACACCCAGATCCACGTCGAGCCTGGTGAGTTCGTCTCGATCGTCGGACCGTCGGGTTGCGGCAAGTCGACACTGCTCAACGCCGTCGCGGGTTTCCTCAAACCCACCAGCGGCGTCGTCACGGTCGACGGCCATGCCGTGACGGGTCCGAGCGCCGAGCGCGGCATGGTGTTCCAGCAATATTCGCTGTTTCCCTGGAAGACGGTGCGCGAGAACGTCGAGTTCGGGCTGAAGATGCGCGGCATGCCGAAGTTCGAGCGCGCACGCGCGGCGCGCACTCTGCTCGGGCTCGCCGGCCTCGAGGCGTTCGAGAACCATTATCCCGAGCGCCTCTCCGGCGGCATGAAGCAGCGCGTCGGCATCGTGCGCGCGCTCGCCACCGGTCCCAAGGTGCTGCTGCTCGACGAGCCGTTCGGCGCGCTCGACGCGCAGACCCGCATCATCATGCAGCAGATCCTCACCAACATGTGGCAGCGGCTGAAGATCTCGGTGCTGTTCGTCACCCACGACATCGACGAGGCGATCTTCCTGTCCGACCGCGTCTACTGCATGACCGCGCGCCCGGGCTCGATCAAGGCCGAAATCCAGATCCCGCTCGAGCGCCCACGCCAGCAAGCGATGATGATGTCGTCGGAATTCCTGGCGCTGCGGCGCGGGCTGATGTCGCTGATCCGCGAGGAAAGCCTGAAGGCGATGGGCGGCGAGATCACCGATCTCGGCATGCAGGGACTGAGTATCGAGCTGCAGGGTCAGTCGATCGCTGAAATCCTCTGAGGCGCTCGACCCGCGACGTCCGCTCCAGCTACGCCCGAAAGCGCCCGATGGTCGCACCCGGGCAGCGCATCAGTGCTGGCGTCCCTGCCGGTCCTGACGCAGAATGCCGGAAAGCCAAACAAGGACATCGCAGGGGGAGCGCCCGGATCCGTCGGCATCGACATCGGGCGCGAGAGTTGCTCGCAGGCGCACACGAAGGGGTCCAGGCGAACGCGCACCGGCTGTGCATCGCACGGCACGGACGACGTTCGAGATCCTGCCAGTGTCGCCGTCGGGCGCGGCTGCTCTCCAGGCGCAACTGAGAGGAAGCCAATGCAGGGCACCATCTTTCCAAGCCTCAAGGATCGGGCCGTCCTCGTGACCGGCGGCGGCTCCGGCATCGGGGAAGCGATCGTGCGCAATTTCCTCGGCCAAGGCGCGCGTGTCGGATTCATCGACATCGATCTGGAGGCGTCGCAGCAGCTGCTGGCGAGCCTGCCTGCGGAGGCCAAGGTGCACTTCGAGCATGCCGACCTTCGCGACATCGGTGCGCTGAGGGCCGCGGTCGACGGCGCCCGTGCGGCGCTGGGGCCGATCACCATTCTGGTGAACAACGCCGCGCGTGACGACCGCCACGCGATCGAGGACGTCACGCCGGACTATTGGGACGAGCGCATCGCCGTGAACCTCAAACATCAGTTCTTCGCGGCCCAGGCGGTCGCGCCGGACATGATCCAGGCCGGAGGCGGCGCGATCGTCAATCTCGGTTCGGTGAGCTGGGTGCTCGGCCAGGGCAACATGCCCTGCTACACCACGGCGAAGTCGGCGATCCAGGGACTGACCCGCGCCCTCGCCCGCGATCTCGGACCCAGCAACGTGCGGGTCAATTCCATTCTTCCGGGCTGGATCATGACCGAGCGGCAGCAGAGACTCTGGCTGACGCCCGAGGGCGAGGCCGAGCTCATGCGCCGCCAATGCCTCAAGCGCAAGCTCGTGCCGGACGACATCGCCCGCGTGGTGCTGTTCTTCGCCGCCGACGACAGCGGCGCCTGCACCAACCAGAACTACATCGTCGACGGCGGCTGGGCCTGAGGCTCGACCATCATCACGAAGCCACGAGGTGCGGTCCGGTGCTGCCGCGTGCGACGATCTCGAAGCCGAGGTCGATCCGCCGCGTTCTCGGCCGCTTGCCGGTGGCGATCACCTGAAGCACCAGTTCGGACGCCACGCGCCCCATGTCGGCGCGCGGCGTCAGCACGGTCGACAGCGGCGGATTGGAGGCCGCCGCGAATTCCAGGTCGTTGAAGCCGATCAGCGAGATCCGGCGCGGGACCTCCAGCCCCGCCTGCTGGCAGGCGAATAGCGCACCAAGCGCGATGTTGTCATCGCAGCAGAAGATCGCATCGGGAGCTTCGCTCGCGAGCATCTCCTCGGTCAGCTTCCGCCCCAGCGAGATCGTCGCCTGCGCCGGCAGCCAGGCCACCAGCGACGTGCCATCCAGCCCCGCTTCGGCCAGCGCCGCACGATACCCCTCGAGCCGGGCGCGGGCCCGGTCGTCGCGCTGTCCCGAGAGATAGGCGATCCGCCGATGTCCCAGCTCGATCAGGAAGCGGGTCGCGGCGTAGCCGCCCTGGCGCTGCGAAAGTCCGACATTCAGATCGATCGGATCGTCGGTCAGCTCGAATGTCTGCACCACCGGAATCCGCGAACGTTCGAGAACGCGCCGCGCGGCCCGCGTCTGGTTCACTCCGACCAGGATCAGCGCCTCGATGTTCTGGCCCAGCAAGGTCCTGATCGCGCCCTCTTCCTCCTCCGCCGAGTAGCGGCTGCTGACGACGACGGGGCGAAAGCCGAGCGGCAGCAGGGTGTCGTAGATCGCCTGCAGGTAGTCCGCGAAGATGCCGTTGGAGAGCGACGACACGACGATGCCGATCGAATGCGTGCGGGTCGAGGCGAGCCGGCTCGCCGCGAAGTTCGGCACATAGGCCAGCCTGTCGACCGCGGCATCGATCCGCTTGCGCAACTCCGGCGACACCATATCGGGCCGCCGCAGCGCCCGCGACACAGTGACAGCGCTGACATGGGCGATGCGCGCGACGTCCTCCAGCGTGGTGCGACGCTTCTGAGACATGATCCTTGCAACATTGATTCACGCGGATTTGTCCGAACCATATTCATGACATGCGGCCGGCCGCTTGGCAAAAGCCGCGCGACGGTAATTGACAGCGCTGTCATTGATCAGTAACGCTTGGCGGGTCGAGACGACGAGCAATGCTCGCACAACCTCCGGAAACAAAGAGGCGTCTCGCACATGCGTCATTGATTTGGCGCCACAACAACAGGGGAGGTCACGAATGTCGTCCAAGTCGATGAGGGCGCGATGCCTTGCCACTTGTGCATCGCTGGTGTTGGTCACGGCGTTTGCCGGCAAGGCGCTGGCGGAGCCGGAGATGGTCAAGGGACCGGCGACCGAGCCTGAATGCATGGTGCCGTGGACCACGGACACCAAGTTCTTCAAGTTTCCGGCCAAGAAGGGCCCGTACCGCATCGCACTGGCGAACGGCTACATCGCCAATACCTGGCGCATCCAGATGATCCAGACCGCGAAGGCCTATGCGGCGCAGCCGGAGGTCAAGGCCAAGCTGAAGGAATTCAAGGTCGTCTCGACCGGCGAGGACGTACCGGCCCAGATATCGGCAATCAACAACTTCATCGATTCCGGCTATGACGCCATCGTCGTCAACGCGCAGAACCCGACCGCGTTCGGGCCGGTGATCAAGCGCGCCAAGCAGGCCGGCGTGATCCTCGTCGCCTTCGACAACATCCTCGCGACGGAAGATGCGATCAACGTCAATGTCGACCAGAAGGGTCTCGGCGAACTCTGGGCGAAGTGGCTGGTCAAGAACGTGCCCGGCGGCGGCAAGGTGCTCGAGGTGCGCGGCGTCGCCGGCACCTCGGTCGACACCGATCGGCACAACGGCTTCCACTCCGTTCTCGATGCCTCCGGCAAGAAGTGGCAGGTCACCGAGGTCGTCGGCAAATGGGACGACGGCGTCGCCCAGAAGGCCACGGCGGATGCGATCGCGACCAATGGCCCGTTCGATGCGATCTCCGGCCAGGGCGGCGACACCGGCATCGTGCAGGCCATGCTCGACGCCAAGCACAAGATGGTGCCGTTCGGCGGCGAGACCGAAAACGGCTTCCGCAAGTTCTGCGCCGCCAAGGCGTCCGAAGGCCTGAAATGCTCTTCCGCCGGTACCGGACCTGCGCAGGTCGCGGTCGCGATCAAGGTCGCGCTCGCCGCGTTGGAAGGCAAGGTGGTGCCGCAATCGGTCAAGCTGCCGCTCGCCGTCGTCGAAGATCCGAACTTCAAGAAGGATCAGGACTACTTCCCGGCCCAGTCCGACAACTTCTTCGTCGGCAACTCCTTCCCGACCTGCGGCATCAACTTCACGGCGCAGGAGATCATGGGTCAGTCGAAGGAAAATCAATAGGCCGGTGTGATCGCTGGTCCGCGAGTTCTCTCGCGGCCAGCCCGTCCCTATTGACCAAACGACTGAGGGAGCAAGCATGATCGCGGCCGAGCCGCTGTTTCGCGCCGAAGGACTGTCCAAGCGCTACGGCGGCGTGATCGCTCTCGACGGTGCGGACCTGGAGGTCCATCCCGGCCGCATCCACGCCATTCTCGGCGAGAACGGCGCCGGCAAGTCGACGCTGATCAAGCTGATGGTCGGCGTGGTCGCGCCGGACGAAGGCCGGATGACGCTTGAAGGACGCGCGGTCGCCTTCAGCGGTCCCTCCGCCGCGAACGATGCCGGCGTCGTCTGCATCTTCCAGGAGCTGTCGCTGATCCCCGACCTGTCGGTCGCCGACAACATCATGATCTCGCATCCGCCGACGCGGTTCGGCATGATCGACCGGCGCGCCCAGCGCCGACTTGCCGAGGAGGCGCTGCACCGCGCCGGCGCCAGCGACATTCATCCGCGCGCGCTGGTGAAGGACCTGCCGCTGTCGCGCCGCCAGATGGTCGAGATCGCGAAAGCGCTGTCGCGGCAGCCGAAGATCCTGATCCTCGACGAGGCAACCTCGGCGCTGACCGCTTCCGACGTGACCAAGGTGTTCAAGGTGCTGAAGCGCCTGCGCAGCGAGGGGCTGGCGCTGCTCTACATCTCCCATCGCATGCACGAGATCGCGGAGCTCGCCGACGATTGCAGCGTGTTCCGCAACGGCCGCCGCATCTCGACCTTCCCGGCCGGCACCAAGACGGATGCCGAAGTGATCGAGCTGATGATCGGCCGCGAGTACAAGCATGCCTTCCCGGAAAAGCCGCCGCGCAAGACCGATGGGCGGCCGCCCGCGCTGCAATGCAGGAGCATCAGTTGGGGCGACCGGCTGAAGGACATCTCGTTCTCGCTGCAGGCCGGCGAGATCATCGGTCTCGGCGGGCTCGACGGCCAGGGCCAGCGCGAGCTGCTGCTGGCGCTGTTCGGCGTGCTGCGCGACTGTCGCGGCGACATTCTGATCGACGGCAACAAGGTGACGATCGACAGCCCCGTCACCGCCAAGTCGGAGCGCATCGGCCTCGCGCTCATTCCGGAGGACCGCAAGACCGAAGGACTGATGCTGCCGATGTCGGTGCGCGACAATCTCTCGGCCGCCGCCTTCGACCGGTTCGCGACATTCGGCATCATCGACCGGCAGCGGCAATCGATGCTGATCGAGGAGATGATCCGCCTGATCGAGATCAAGACCGCCTCCCCCGATCTCGCCGTCAGCGCGCTCTCCGGCGGCAACCAGCAGAAGGTCGTGATCGCGAAATGGCTGATGAACAAGCCGCGCATCATCCTGCTCAATGATCCGACGCGCGGCATCGATGTCGGCACCAAGCAGGAGATCTACCGGCTGCTGCGCCGGCTTGCCGACGAGGGCGCCGCGATCCTGCTCTATTCGACCGACTATGACGAGCTGATCGGCTGCTGCGACCGCGTGCTGGTGATGTACGATGGCGCGATCAGGCGCGAGCTCGCGGGCGCCGAGATCACCGAGCGCGCGCTGGTCAGCAGTGCGCTCAATGTCGACGAAGGCGAGCGAGCGGAAGCGAGTCTGGCATGACCGAGTGGCGGTACTGGCTCTCCGAACAGCGCGGCACCCTGCTCGCGATCGGGATCTTCGTCGCGATGTTCCTGCTCTATGCGACCAATCATCCGGCCGGCTTCAGCGCCAACATGGTGCAGACCGCGGCCAACAAGGCGACGCTGCTGGCCTTTGTCGCGATGGCGCAGGCGATCGTGGTGATCACCGCCGGCATCGATCTGTCCGTCGGCATGATCCTGACCCTGACCAACTGCCTCGCATCCTGGATCGTGGTCGGCACCGCCACCGAGACCGCGCTCGGCGTGGCCGGCGTGCTCGGCACCGGCATCGTCTGCGGCATGATAAACGGCGCGATCGTGATCTTCGGGCGCCTGCAGCCGATCGTGACGACGATCGCCACCGGGGCGATGTACTACGGCATCGCGCTGTTCCTGCGGCCCAATCCCGGCGGATCCGTCAACGAGACGCTGGCGGATGCCTTGACGGGAAGATTGTTCGGCGTGCTGCCCACGAGCCTCGTGGCACTGGCTGCGGCGGCGCTGCTGATCTGGGTACCCTATAGCCGCTCGGTCATCGGCCGCGCCGCGTTCGCGACCGGCTCCTCCGAGGTCGCAGCCTACATGTCCGGCGCGCCGATCCGCGCGGCCAAGTTTGTCGCCTACACCTTGGCTGGCCTGTTGTCGGCGATCGGCGGCCTGTTCCTGACGTTCTTCTCCTACACGGGCGAAGCCGCCTATGCGAGCGGCAATGCCTACACGCTGTTCTCGATCGCGGCCGTGGTGCTCGGCGGCGTATCGCTGATGGGCGGACGCGGCAGCGCGATCGGGGCGATCTTCGGCGCGCTCGCCTTCCGCACCATCGGCGATCTGCTGTTCGTGTTCGATTTCGATCCGCTGTGGCAGCCGCTGTTCCAGGGTCTCGTGCTGATGCTCGCGGTCTCGATCGGCGCGTTCGGTCTGGTGCGGGTGCGCAATCGGCTGGAGTGGTTCGGATGAGCGACGCAACGGCACCACGACCGACCCATCGCGGGATCGCCATGCTGCGTCGGATCGATCCGGCGGTGGCGGCCTCGTTCGGCTGCATCCTGCTGCTGCTGCTGGTGGGCAGCCTCTATTCGCGCAGCTTCCTGTCGCCGGATTATCTGCTGCAGCAGTTGAAGGTCGCGAGCTTCCTGGGCGTGATCGCCACCGGCATGATGCTGGTGATCCTGCTCGGCCAGATCGATCTCTCGGTGCCCTGGGTTGTCACGACGGGCGCGATGATGGCCTGCGCGGCGGCCGCCCATGGCACGACCGGCGCCATCATCGCGATTCCCTGCGGCATTCTCTGCGGAGCCGCCATCGGTCTCCTGAACGGCATCGGCGTCGCCTATCTGCGCATTCCCTCGATGATCATCACCCTGGCGACCAACGCGGTCGCGCAAGGGCTGATGGTCGCCTACACCGGAGGCTTCGCGCCGCAGGATTCCGCCTCCAAGGCGATGCGCTATCTCGCCACCGGCAATATCGTGCCCGGCCTTCCCAACGCGGTGCTGGTGTGGGCGATCATCGGCGGCGCCGCGATCTGGCTGCTGTCGCGGACCACGTTTGGCCGCGCCATCTATGCCATCGGCAATCGCGAGCGCGCGGCCTATCTCTCAGGGATCGATACACGCCGCATCACCATGCTGGCGTTCGCGCTGTCCGGCGCCCTCTCCGCCTGCGGCGGCGTTCTGCTCGCGGGCTACGCCTCGAAGGCGGCGCAGTCGATGGGCGACGCTTATCTGCTGCCCTCGATCGCGGCCGTCGTGCTCGGCGGCACGCACATCCTCGGCGGCCGCGGCAGCTATCTCGGCACCGTCGCCGGCGTCGTGCTGATCACCCTGCTGCAATCCATTCTGTCGGTGATGCAGATCAGCGAGGCCGGTCGCCAACTGATCTACGGCGCGGTGATCATCCTGATGCTCCTGATCTACGGCCGCCAGAAGCTGTGATGCATGCGACGTCGCGACGGACTTTGCTGACGGCGACCACCTCTCGCGCAAGCCCGCGAGCGATCGGCCGCTGACCCCACAGCACCACCACAAGTAGCTCGCCCGCAACGACTGGCGAAGCCCTTCAAACCAAAGCTGCCTCGGATTCGCTCTCGGTCTCTTCTCACCGATTCACCCGCTTTCTATGGGCGCGAAGGCGGCCTCATCGCCGAATGTGCTTTCCTGTCCGGCACAACCGAAACAGGGTTCCAGGCTACGCTTGATTAAGCATCGTTGCACGGTATCTGCGTATTTTACCCGCCGAGGTTGATTTATTGGCCCGACCGGCCGTAACAAGACACCGACGGGAAACAAATCGAAATCCATTTGAAATGTGAGAGCGGACGACAATGTCGGACACCGCAGCCGGTGGTCTATTGCCTGATCTCAGCCGCCGCTGGCTCCCCTGGACAAAGAGCGTCTTGCAACGGGCGCATGACAGCGAGGATGCCGCGACGGCCTGGGCCGTGTTCCGGTTCAACTGGGCTGTCATGACAGCTCTTTGGGTGCTGTTCGGACTGTGCCTGATCTTCACGGATTTTCGCATCGAACCCGTCGGCTACATCATCGTGCTATCGACATCGGCCATCTATGGTGTCATCGGCTACGCCAACGCACGGTCGGCGCGGCGTGCCAAACCCTGGATGTTCTCATTCCTGACGGGAATGGCCCAGACCACACTGGCATCCACCGTGCTGGCATCACTGTCCTACATTGCGACGGCCGCCAACCTGCCGCTTCAGGACGCCAACCTGCTCGCCCTCGATCGCGCCCTTGGCTTCGACTTTCGCGACTACTTGTCGTTCGTCAATGACCGCCCCTGGGCCGTCCTGAGCCTCGCGTTCGGCTATCGATCCATTTCCTGGACGATCTGCATCATCGTCGTGGCCCTTCCCTTGCTGGGCCACTATCGCCGGTTCGCGGAGTTCAACCTCGCGATCAGCCTGACGCTGGCGCTGACCTGCATCATCACCTTGTTTGTCCCTGCACTCGGCGTGTATCACGCGTTGGAGCTGCCGCCGTCCGCCTACGCAAACCTCATCCCGCAGGCCTATTTCGACACGGCGCGCGAGGTGCCCCTGGTTCGCGATGGGACGCTGCGCCTGTTGGATACCAGCCATCTCGCGGGGATCGTGACCTTTCCGAGCTTTCACGCGGCAGCCGCGGTCCTCGACGGCTGGGCATTGTGGTCATTGCGCTGGTTGCGACCGTTCAATGTCCTGATCCACGGCGCGATGCTGCTCTCGACCCCAATCGGCGGCGGACATTTCCTCGTCGACATGATCGCCGGCATCGCGATCGCGACGGCGTCGATCTGCATCGCGCGCCTTGTTGCCCTGAGGCTACGCGAACGCCACGCCACGTTTCCGCGCCGCATGCTGCGACATCCATTGCCTCAGACCTGAAGGATTTGGACAAGGCGGGTGTCTGTGGCACATCCGCCAGAGCTGCATCGGCGAAAACGTGCCGGCGGCTCCTCTCATACTTCGAGCCACTCCTGCCGGACCGCGGTGTTGGCCTTGAGCTGATCCGGTGTCCCTTCGAACACGACGCGGCCGTGGCCCATGACATAGACGCGTTTCGAAATGCGCATCGCGATCGAGAGCTTCTGCTCGACGAGCAGGATCGCGACGCCCGCCGCTGCGATCCGGGCAATCAGATCGCCGACCTGCTGCACGATCAGCGGCGCCAGACCTTCGGTGGGCTCGTCGATCATGATCAGGTCAGGGTCGCCCATCAGCGTGCGGCAGGTGGTCAGCATCTGCTTCTCGCCGCCCGACAGCACACCCGCAGGCGTATCGGCGCGCGCGGCGAGATTGGGAAACATGTCGAGCATGTCCTGAAGGCGCCACTTCCCCGGCCGCCGCGTGTCCTTGATGCCGAGCACGAGGTTTTGCCGAACGGTGAGGCTCGGGAAGATGTCACGGTGTTCAGGCACATAGCCGAGCCCAAGGCGCGCGATCTTGTAGCTCGGCAAGCCGGCAATGTCCCGGCCCTTGAAGCGGATCGTCCCCTGCGGACTGACCTCGCCCATGATCGCCTTCACGGTGGTCGAGCGGCCGACGCCGTTGCGGCCGAGCAGGCTCACCACTTCGCCGGCGGCGACGTCGAGGTCGACGCCCTGCAGAATATGGCTCTTGCCGTAGTAGGCGTGGAGGTTCCTGACCTCGAGCATCAGTGGGCCTCCTCGCCGAGATAGGCTTCCCTCACCTTCGGGTCGCGACGGATCTCCTCCGGCGTGCCCGACGCGATGATGTGGCCATAGACCAGCACCGAGATGCGATCGGCGAGACCGAATACCACGCTCATGTCGTGCTCGACGATCACCAGCGTCCGCCCCTCGGTGAGCCGCCGGATCAACGAGACCGCGCGCTCGGTCTCCGCGTGACTCATCCCGGCGGTCGGCTCGTCGAGCATGACGACCGTCGCGCCGCTCGCGATGGTGACGCCGATCTCCAGCTCGCGCTGCTCGGCATAGGTCAACAACCCCGCGGGAATGTCACGCCGATGCGTGAGATGGATGTCATCGAGGATCTGGGCGGTCCGCTCGCGCACCTCCGGCAGGCTGTCGACGTTCTTCCAGAACGCGTAGCGATGTCCGGTCGCCCACAGCACGGCGCATCGGACGTTCTCCCACACGGTCATGCGAGCGAACACGTTGGTGACCTGGAACGAGCGCGACAAGCCGCGCCGATTGATCTCGAACGGCCGCAGGCCGGAGATGAGCGTGCCGTTCAGCCTCACCTCGCCGGAGGTCGGCCTGATGTGTCCGCTGATCAGGTTGAACGTCGTGGACTTGCCGGCGCCGTTCGGGCCGATGATGGCGTGGCGCTCGCCCTTGGTGACGCTGAGATTGAGGTCGCGGATGACGCCGACATTGCCGAAGCGCTTTTCGACGGCGCGAACTTCGATCGCTGCGGTCATGCCAGATACCCCCGATCACGCGCCACGGTGGCGGCCCTGTCCCAGGCTCCGGCGATCCGCTGCCACGTCGACCGCGCGACAAAGAAGCCGGCGACCACCAGAATCGCGGCGACGCCCCATGTCGCCGGCGATTGCGGATTGAAGGCCACGCCGAACAGGTTGATGGCGTCACCACCCGAATAGCGCGCGACCGTCTCGATGGTCAGGATGACGCCGTAGGCGAGCGCCGCGGTCGGCACGACCGCAACGAGATAGGACGGGATCACCATTCCGAGCGTTCCGGCACGGACCAGCGGCCGGTGCATCATCAGCAGACCGGCAATGCCACCGGGTGAGAACATGACGATGCCGATGAAGATGATGCCAAAGTAGAGCTGCCATACGCTGGTGAGGCTCGTCAGCCCGAGCTGGAGATAGGTCACCAGGATCGCGCCGAGGATCGGACCGAAGAAGTAGGCCGTCCCGCCGATGAAGGTCGCGAACAGCACCAGGCCCGACTGGATTGCACCGAGATAGGCGGAATTCGCGATCTCGAAGCTGATCGCCGCGAGGCCGCCCGCGACGCCGGCGAAGAATCCGGCAAAACAATAGGCGAGATAGCGGACGACGTGCGGGTCGTAGCCGATGAACTGGACCCGTTCGGGATTGTCGCGCACCGCATTGCTGATCCGCCCCAGGGGCGTCCGGGTCAGCGCATACATCGCGATTGCCGACAGCACCAGCCAGAACGCGATCAGGTAATAGACCTGCAGCTGCGGCCCGAAGGTCCAGCCAAACATGCGCGGCAGAGCGGTGCGGTCCGTGGTGATGCCGGCTTCGCCGCCAAACACCGAGCGCAGGATCAGCGACGACGACGCCACGAGCTCGCCGATGCCGAGCGAGATCATCGCAAACACCGTGCCGGCGCGCTTGGTCATGACCCAGCCGAGGATGATCGCGAAGGCGAGGCCGCCCAGCCCGCCGAACAGCGGAATGAAGGGCAGCGGAATCGGCCAGCCATGCGCCACCACCGCATTCATCATGTGACAGGCCGCGAAGCCGCCCAGGCCGTAGTGAACCGCGTGACCGAACGACAGCAATCCGGTCTGACCGAGGAGGATGTTGTAGGAGAGCACGAAGACGATCGCGATCCCGATGAGGCTGAACGAGGTCAGCGATCCGCCCGAATTGAAGAGCAGCGGCAGCACGATCAGCGCCGCCACGCCGATCACCCAGACGGCATAGAAGCGGAGACGGGATCCGGCGGGCTTTGCCGCGAGACGAGACGCGGAGGTCACTGCTGCGGTCATGATTCGCGAGTCCCCATCAGGCCCACGGGGCGCACGATCAGGACGAGCACCAGCAGCAGGTAGGGAACGATCGGCGCGACCTGCGCGATCGTCACGTTCCAGATGTCGGTGAGCACCGATGGCCCGGCGGATGGATCGAGCGGGCCGAAGGCGCTTGCCAGCGAGCCGTTCAGCGCGACGGCGAAGGTCTGCACCAGGCCGATCACCAGCGAAGCGATGAAGGCGCCCGGCAGCGAGCCCAGGCCGCCGAACACGATCACCACGAACAGGATCGGCCCGAGCGCCGCGGCCATGTCGGATTGCGTCACCAGAGCGGGACCGGCGATGACGCCGGCGAGACCGGCCAGCGCGCTGCCGACCCCGAACACCACCATGAACACGCGTCCGACATTGTGGCCGAGATGGCCCACCATGTGGGGATGGGTCAGCGCCGCCTGAACGATCAGGCCGACCCTGGTGCGCTTGAGCACGATCAGCAGCGCCACGAAGATCGTCACCGACACCGCCAGCATGAACAGCTTGTAGGCCGGATAGTTGGTCGAGAAGATCGTGAACGCGGGAAAGTCCAGCAGCGCCGGGACGCGATAGTCGAGCGGCGTCTTGCCCCAGATCATCGAGACGACTTCCTCGATCGCGAATGCAAGGCCGAAGGTCAGCAGCAGCTCGGCGACGTGGCCATGCTTGTGCGTGTTGCGGAGCCCGTAGCGCTCGACGGCCATGCCGATGGCCCCGACGAGGAGCGGCGCCAGCAGCAGGGCCGGCCAGAAGCCGACCCATTTCGTGAGCTGGAAGCCGAAGAAGGCGCCGAGCATGTAGAAGCTGGCGTGAGCAAAATTGAGCACCCCCATCATGCTGAAGATGACGGTCAGCCCGCTCGACAGCAGGAACAGCAGCATGCCGAACAGCACGCCGTTGAGGGTCGAAATGACGATGAGTTCAAGCACGGCGCACTCGCGAATGTCCCGGGCTTCAATGCCCTGCCGCTCATTTTCTGACGGACCGACGCACGGCCGGCGCCACTTCCCGCACGCTGACCTCGTGCGGGAAGCCGGCGCGGATCGTTACGGGCGCGCCATCTTGCACGTCGTCGACACCATGGCCTGGGGCGTATCGACCCTGGAGACCAGGTGCCATCCCCAGCCGGTGTTCTCCTCGTCGAACGGCTCGTTCGCCGCGAGCTTGCCGAAGGACGAGACGTAGATCGGCTGCAAGAACTGGTGATCATCCTTGCGCATGAAGCCGGTGCCGCCATCCAGCACCTCGAGCTTGAGGTCCTCCAGCGCGGCCGCGACCTTCACCGGATCGATGGAGTTGGCCTTCTCGGCCGCCGCCTTGAACATGCGCATCTCGTTGACCGCCCGCGGATACCACAGCGACATGTTGACCTTGGCGCGGAACGCCTTCTCGTAGTCCATCGCAGCCTGATGGCCCGAATTGGCGAAGCCTTCGGTCAGCTGGAAGACCTGATGATCCAGGTCCGTCTGCTTGATGGCGGTCGGGCCGCCGGCGCCGCCCGCATAGTAGGTGTACCAGTTGACCTTCAGGCCGGCATCCGCGGCGGCCTTGAGCAGCAGCGCGATGTCCTGGCCCCAATTGCCGGTGATGACGCTGTCGGCGCCGGACGCCTTGATCTTCGCAATGTAGGGCGAGAAGTCCGTGATCTTCAGCAGCGGATGCAGCTCGTCGCCGACGATCTGGACGTCGGGTCGCTTCGCCGCCAGCATCTTGCGCGCATCGCTGCGGACCGACTGGCCGAACGAATAGTCCTGATTGATCAGATACACCTTCTTGATGGAAGGGATGTCCTTCATGTAGTTGGTGAGCGCCTCCATCTTGATGTCCGAGCTGGCGTCCCAGCGGAAATGCCAGTAGCTGCATTTCTCGTTGGTCATGCTCGGATCGACGGCGGCATAGTTGAAGTACAGCACTTCCTTGCCGGGGTTGCGCGTGTTGTGCTTGTTGACGAAATCCTCCAGCGCGAGCCCGACGGATGATCCGTTGCCTTGCGTGATGTAGCGGACGCCGGCGTCGATCGCCTTCTGGGCCTGGATCAGGCTCTCTTGAGGATTGGTCTTATTGTCGAACGGCACGATCTCGACCTTGTGGCCGAGAATGCCGCCCTTGGCGTTGAGCTCGTCGGCCAGGTATTGGAACGTCTTCAGGCCACCCTCGCCGATGCTGGCGCCGCCGCCGGACAGCGGATCGATATAGCCGATCTTGACGGTGTCTTCGGCCTGCGCGGCATGACCGAGCATCGGGACGATCAGGGCAATGGCTAAAGTTAACTTGCGCATAGTCTTGTTTCCTCGCTGGCTGTCGACTTCAGTCGATCGATACGCATGATCGCGCAATTTGAAGAAGCACTGAGCAGAATAACGGCCGGATGACAAGCTCGGCATGACGTGAACGCCAGTTGCAGCTCCGGCAATGTGGAGGACAGGCCGCCCGCCGCCGATCGGACGTTTCATTCGGCGGAATGTTGGCGTCCACATCTTGGACGAACCCGCCGGGCACCCGGGGGGTGACAAGCGCTGCCCCGTTCATGTCGCTTGTTCCGCAAGCTGGGACAGCGCGGCGTAGGTTCCACGCTGATAGACAGGAAGAGCACGGCGGCCGGCAGCACCGCGCCCAGTGGCAATCGTGGCCCCTGTTCCCGCCGAGACCGGCACGTGATGCTGCATCAGATAGATCATGATCAGGTCATTGACGGGATCGGCCTGCCACCAGGTGCCGAAGATGCCCGGCCAGGTGATCGTGCCCGGTGCGCCACAGGCATAGGGATTGCCGGCGGCATCCTCGACGATCGCAAGCCCTAGCCCAAATCCGCAGGTCTGCCACAGCGGCATGCCGGCGAAGGGAATCTGGCGCTGCGCGTCAATCAGCCGGTTGGTGCGCATCAGGTTGACGGTTTCGGGCCGCAACAGCCTGACGCCGTCCAGCTCGCCGCGTCCGAGCAGCATGCGCGCGAACCGATGATAATCGGGCGCGGACGAGATCAGCCCGCCGCCGCCCGGCGTATAGGACGGCGGCTCGTCATACATGACCGGCTCGACCTTCGCGAGCCGCCCCGCCGTCTCGTCATGTCCGTACAGGCTCGCCAGACGATCTCGCTTGGCGTGCGGCAACCAGAAATCGCTGTCGACCATGCCGAGCGGCGCGAAGATGCGCTCCTGTAGCACCTGCCGAAGCGGCCTGCCTGCGACCCGGCCGATCAGGAAGCCGAGCACGTCGGTCGAATGACCGTAGTGGAAGCAGTCGCCGGGCTGATACGCCAGCGGCAGCGTGCCGAGCGCCGCGAGCCATTCGTCGGGCGTCGACCGGTTCATCGCGGGATCGCCGAGCGCGCGCTCATAGGCGACCTTCAACGGGCCTTCCGAGAAGAACGCGTAGGCGATGCCCGAGCGGTGCGTGAGCAGATCCTCGATGTTGATCGCGCGCCGGGCGGGCACGGTCTCGTCGAGCGGGCCGGCGGCGTCGCGCAGGACCCGCAGATCGGCGAGCTCCGGAATCCAGCGGGAGATCGGGTCGGCCAAGGCGATCCTGCCTTCCTCGACCAGCATCATCGCCGCCACCGAGGTGATCGGCTTGGTCATCGACGCGATCCGGAACAACGTATCCGGGCGCATCGGGCTCCTGGTTTCGACATCGCGCCAGCCGATCGTCTCGGCATGAACGATCTCGCCGCCGCGCGAGGTGAGAGACACGATGCCTGCGAGCTCGCCGCGATCGACGAATTCGGCGAGTGCCGGGCCGATCGCTGCAAGCGCCGCAGGATCGAAGCCCCGACGGCGGCGGACGGCTTCACTGGTCATGAGCGGCGCTCCGACGGACAGAGTTCAGTTCTCGGCGCCGGCCGGCGCGGATGACGGAGAGACAGCAGGGTATCCTGGCGTGCAAGCGACGCTCGGTCAGGCCATGGCCGACGAGAGGATTAGTCCGCCTTGACGTCGTCGGTCAGAATCGGACCCGATATGATCCAGCGCTGACCGTCGAATTTCATCATCTGGAATTGCTTGCTGATACGGTAGTCATCGGGAGTTGTCGTCACCGACATCCCCGGCAGCCCGAGATCGGGAACGAGGCCCTTGATGCTGGTCGCCTGCTTCATGATGTTGGCGCGCGTCAGCTCGTCGCCGCATTGCCTGAGAATGTGGACGAGCAGGGCCGCCGTCGAGTAGCCATAGGTCGCAAAGCCGCTGTTGGCGTCCTCGCCGGGTGCGTATTTCGCCATGAACGCCTTGTAGCGCTTCATGCCCTCGTCATCGGCCCATTGCGGATCGAGCGGATCCTTGCCGTAGGCGACCGAGATGATGCCCTTGGCATTCTCGAGCCCTGCGGGCACGAGCACCTGACCGACCGCCGTCGCGTTGACCTCCAGGATGTGGACGGGCTTCCAGCCAAGCTCGGCGGCCTTCCTGATCGATTGCGCCGCGAATTTCGGCGTCGACATGTTGTAGAACAGATCGGCACCTGAGGCCTTGAGCGTCACCAGCTGGGAATCGATCGTCGGATCGGACAGCTCGTAGGACATCTCTTTCACGATCATGCCGGCCTTGGCGCCGAGCCCGTCCTTCAGCCCCTTGACGTAGTCTTTGCCGAGGTCGTCGTTCTGATACAGGATGCCGATCTTCGCGTTCGGGTGGTTCTCCAGAATGTATCTGGCGTAGATGTGCGCTTCCGACTGGTAGTTCGGGTTGGCGGAGATCGTCCACGGAAAGTTCTTGGGATCGGTGAAGCGGGACGCTCCGCTTCCCGCCAGAAGCTGCGGAACGCCCTTGCCGTTCAGATATTTCTGGACCGCAGCGTTCGGTGGCGTGCCGATGATCTGGAACGTGGTCAGCACCTCGTCGCTTTCGACCAGCTTGCGCACCTGCTCGACGGTCTTCGGCGGGCTGTAGGCGTCGTCATACTGGATGAGGTTGATCTTGCGCCCGTTGACGCCGCCCTGCTCGTTGATCATGCGGATATAGGCCGCTTCCGCCTTGCCGATGGCTCCGAAAGCGGAAGCCGGCCCGCTGAGCGGGTTCGTCTGGCCGATCTTGATCTCGGTGTCGGTGGCGCCGACGTCGTATTTCTTCTGCGCGAACGCCGGGGCGGAAAGGGCCACGCCGAGCATCAGCAGGGCAGCCCCCGTCGACTCGATCCGTGTCATGTGTCCTCCCGTGAGCGGCTGATCCATGGCCAGCCGATTGTCTTTGATGATGTCCGCGCACGACGAGACTGGCAGCGCGTTGCCCGCCGCCCGATCGTCGACCGTTCTCCATCAGGTCTCCGAGACCTACCGTCCGGCCGGCCGACGGTCAAGTTCATTCATTTAGCGCTAAATGAAAATGTTGGAAGCCCGAAGTCCTGCTTGACCGGGCGCGCCCACCCCCTCATCGTCAAACACCAACGGCGCCGTTCCTGTCTGCGCCGATCAGGGACCACGGAGAGCATGCCAGCACAGCCGAAATCCGAGGGACGCCGCACGCGCGCGGAACAGCGCGCGACGACGGTGAAGCTGATCCTCGACACCAGCGAGGAGCTGTTCGCGCAGCTCGGCTATTTCGGCGTGACGATCAAGGATGTGGCCGACAGGATGGGCATCCATCCTGCGCTGATCCATTACTACTTCGAGGGCAAGAGGGCGTTGTTCGATGCCGTGTTCGAACGCCGCATGGAATATGCTGTCACGGTGCGCACGGCCGGGCTGGATGCCTACGAGGCCAAGGTCGGAGATCGTCCGACCGTTGAAGGCGCGCTGCGTGCCTATTATGACGGCGCGTTCGACGTCTACGTCAACGAAGAGGACAACTGGCGACACTTCGGCCGCATCTTCGCGCAGGTCGCCAACGCGCCGGGCTATGGCGTGGAGATGATGGACACCTATCTCGATCCCATGGTGCTGCGTCTCATCGGGCTGCTGCAGAAGGCGTTGCCCGACGCCACGCCTGAGGACCTGTTCTGGAGCTTCCAGTTCACCTCCGGCGCCTACTCGCTGATCCTGTCACGGACCGGCCGGATCGACCGCCTGTCCGGCGGCCTGTGCAAGTCCGACGATTTCGCCGCGGTCCGCGAGCGGTTCGTGACCTTCATGGCCGGGGGCTTCAACGCGCTCTACAAGCGGCGGAAGCAGAAGTCGAAATGAGCGCCTCTTGGCGTCTCCTGGCCGTACCATGCAAACAAGCCGGAACGAATGATGATAGCTCCCTACGTCCCGCAAATGGCTCTCTATCGGCAATGGCTGAGGGACAATCGCGGCCTCCACTTCGAGAACTTCGAGCAGATGCGGCAATGGTCCATCCGCGACCTCGACGGATTCTGGCGCAGCATCTGGGACTACTATGAACTGCAGTCGCCGACCGCGTTTTCGACCGTCCTGGGCAAGCGCACGATGCCGGGAGCGGTCTGGTTTCCGGGCGCTTCGGTCAACTACGCCCAGCAAGTCTTTCGTCACGTCGGAGCCGCCGATGCGGCGGGCCTGCCTGCGATCATCAGCAGTCACGAGGACGGCAGGCTCACGGAGACGACCTGGCCCGAGCTCCGGCGAAAGGCAGCCGCCCTGGCGCTGCATCTGCGCGAGCAAGGCATAGCGCCCGGCGACCGGGTCGCCGCCTATCTGCCCAATATACCCGAAGCCATCATCGCGTTTCTCGCTTCGGCGAGCATTGGCGCGATCTGGAGCGTCTGCGCGCCCGACATGGCCGCGCCCGCCGTGATCGACCGGTTCAAGCAGATCGAACCCAAGGTGCTGATCGCCTGCGATGCGGTCACCTATGCCGGCCGCCGGCACGATCGCCGCGGTGTCATCGAGGAGCTGCGCCGGTCGTTGCCGACACTCGGCCACGTCATCCTGCACAGTGACGATGCCGGCGCGCCGGTGAGCGGCGGGGTTCGTCTCTCGGACGTTCTGGCAATAACGAGCCCTGGCGTCGATGCCTTCGAACCGGAGTGGCTTCCGTTCGATCATCCGCTCTGGATCGTCTACTCGAGCGGCACCACCGGGCTGCCGAAGCCGATCGTGCATGGTCACGGCGGCATCATCATCGTCACTCTGGCCCTGCTCGGGCTGCACAACGACATCGGCTGCTCCTATCAGCCCAATTCGTTCGGCGAGCGCTATCACTGGTACAGCTCGACCGGCTGGATCATGTGGAACAACCAGGTCGGCGCGCTCCTGAACGGCACCACGTGCTGCGTCTTCGACGGCAGCCCCGCCGGGCCGAAGGATCGTCCGGACTGGACCACGCTGTGGCGATTCGTGGCGAATTCGAAATCCACCTTCTTCGGTGCGGGCGCGGCGTTCTTCGCGAGCTGCGTCAAGGCGGAGATCAACCTGACCGACGCGGGCGATCTGTCCCGTCTGCGTTGCCTCGGGTCCACCGGCTCGCCGCTCAGCGCCGACACGCAGGCCTGGTTCGATCTGCGGTTCGCGGCGCTGTCGCAGGTCAATGGCAGCCGGGCGCAGGCGCAAATGTGGTGGGCCAACATCTCGGGCGGCACCGATTTCGCCGGCGCCTTCATCGGCGGCAACCGCGAATTGCCGCAGGTGCCCGGAACGATGCAGTGCCGCGTGCTCGGAGCAGCGGTCGAGGCCTTCAACGACCAGGGCAAGCCTGTCATCGGCGAGGTCGGAGAGCTCGTCTGCACCGCGCCGATGCCGTCGATGCCGCTGCGGTTCTGGAACGACGCGGGGAATGTCCGCTATCTCGCGAGCTATTTCGACGCCTTCGAGACGCGCGAGGGCGGGCCGGTCTGGCGGCACGGCGACTGGCTCAAGGTCGATCCGGACGGCTCCTGCGTGATCTATGGCCGCAGCGACGCGACCATCAATCGCCACGGGCTGCGCATGGGGACGAGCGAATTGTACTCGGCCATCGAAGCGCTGCCGGAGATCCTGGATTCGCTGGTCGTCGATCTCGAATATCTCGGCCGAGACAGCTACATGCCGCTGTTCGTGGTGCTGCGCGACGGCGTCGCGCTCGATGCGGCGATGAAGCGGAAGATCAACATGGCGGTGGAAGCCAGCCTGTCGCGACGCTTCGTGCCTGACGACATCTTCGCGGTTGCCGAGATTCCGCGCACGCTGTCCGGCAAGAAGCAGGAGCTCCCGATCAAGAAGCTCCTGCTCGGGCAGCCGCTCGACAAGGTCATCAACCGCGATGCGATGGCCAATCCCGATTGCCTCGACTGGTACATCACGTTCGCCCAGAGCCGTTTGCAGAGCGGCTCGGGGGCGACGTAGCAGACGTACCCGAGCGAGCCGCTAGACCACCAGCCGGTCGAAATCGATCGCGACACGGCTTTCAGGAAAGATCTCCCGCGCCTCGGCGAGGATCTCCTCGTCGGGATAGCGGCCGGAGATGTGGTTCAGGACGAGCTGCCTGACGTTGCTGGACGCCGCCAGCCCGGCGGCCTCCGCGGCCGTCAGGTGGCCGTAGTCGCGAGCCATGGCCGAATCGCGCCGGAGGAAGGTCGCCTCGATCACGAGCATGTCCGCGTCGCGGACGTGCTCGTGCAGACCCTCGGTCGTTTCCGCATCGCCGGCGATGACGAGCTTCTTCGCCCCCTGCGGAGGCCCCAGAACATCCTCGGGATCGATGGTTCGGCCGTCCTCCAGCGTGACCGGCCGGCCCTCCGCCAATGCCTTCCGCACGGGCCCATCAGGCACCGCGAGCGCTGCCAGACGATCTGGCTTCAGATGACGGCGCGCTCGACTCACAAATGCGAAGCCGAAGCTGTCGGTGTCGCGGTGCCGGACGGGAAAGCAGTTGATCGTAAACTCGCCGGCGTCGAGAACCTCCCCGCGCCTGAGCGGAACGAGCTCGAGCGAGATCGGCGCGCGGCCCTCGCCCCACAGCCCCGCGAGCATTCGGACCACCACATCGAGCGTCTCGGGGCCGCCGTGGACGCGCATGATGTCAGCGCTCCTGCGCAGCCGCAGGGTGGAAAACAGCCCGGGAATGCCGAGGACATGGTCGAAATGGCCGTGGGTGAGCAGGATCCGATCGAGCCGGCGAAAGCCTGCCCCACTGCGGAGCAGCTGACGCTGGGTCCCCTCGCCGCAATCGACGAGAATGCGATGCCGGCCTGCTCGAACGAGAAGGCCGGGATGATTGCGGTCCGCCGACGGAACGCTCGACGAGGTCCCCAGGAAAGTGAGCTCGAACATCACAGCTGCTTCAGGCCCATGGTCGCAACGTCGTGAGCGGCTTTGACGGCAGGTCCCGGCTGCGTTGCTTCGTCTCGATCACGGTCGGCGATCCCTTCTCATGAGCGTGCTTCCGTCGTCGCCGATTGAAGGCTGAGGGAGACCGACGTCGCAACGTCTTTGTAAGGGACGTTGTTGGCAGCCAGCACTTGGCTGTGCAGACTTCATCGCCGCGCTCTGATAGAGCTTGGCCATGCCAAGCTCCGGCCCGGAACAGGATGGCGCGCCGACGGCCATTCGCAAGATCATCCACATCGACATGGATGCATTCTACGCGTCGGTCGAGCAGCGGGACAATCCCGAGCTGCGCGGCAAGCCCGTGGCCGTCGGGGGATCGCGCGAGCGCGGCGTGGTGGCAGCCGCAAGCTACGAGGCTCGGGCGTTCGGCGTGCGCTCGGCCATGCCGTCGGTGACGGCAAAGCGCCAGTGCCCGCACCTGATCTTCGTCAAGCCGCGCTTCGAGGTCTACAAGGCCATCAGCCAGCAGATCCGCGCCATCTTCGCCGAGCACACGCCGATCATCGAACCTCTGTCGCTGGACGAGGCCTATCTGGACGTCACCGAAAACCTGCAAGGCATCCCGCTGGCACGCGACATCGCCTTGCAGATCCGGGCCAAGATCAAGGCCGAGACCGGGCTCAATGCCTCCGCGGGAGTCTCCTACAACAAGTTCCTCGCCAAGCTGGCCTCGGACCATCGCAAGCCCAATGGGCAATACGTCATTTCGCCGGAGATGGGTCCGGCCTTTGTGGAGGGGCTGCCGGTCGGCAGGTTTCACGGCATCGGCCCGGCGACCGCAGCGAAATTCAACGCGCTCGGAATTCATACCGGGCTCGACATCCGCAACCAGACCCTGCCCTTCCTCCAGCAGCACTTCGGCAAGGCCGGCCACCACTACTATTGGATCTCGCGCGGCATCGACAATCGCCCGGTCCGAGCCAATCGCATCCGCAAATCAGTCGGCGCCGAAAACACCTTCTCGACCGACCTGACCGACTTCGAGCCGATGCTGGCGGAGCTGCAGCCGCTGATCGACAAGGTCTGGCAGCATTGCGAAACCAGCGGCAACAGGGGCCGGACGGTCACGCTGAAGGTCAAGTTCGCGGACTTCGAAATCATCACACGCAGCAGGTCCATCGCCAACCTGGTCGCGAGCCGGGAGGATCTGGCACGCTTGTCCGTCGCGCTCCTTCAGAGCGAGATGCCCCTGGCCAAGCCGGTGCGGCTCCTCGGCGTCTCGCTGTCATCCTTGCAGCAGCAAGACATCGCAATCGCAGTGGAAGCCCAGCTGCCCCTGCTGATCTGAGGCGGGTCGACCCCAATGGCGACCGCGGCGGTCCCCGATCGTTCCAGCACAGGGATGGGTTGACAGCCGAACAATCGAGCGCTTTATTCTGCGGCACGGGGATGTGCGATCTCCCCGCGAGGCGACATGCCCAAGAATCGCGTCCTAGTCACCAAGGGCGCAGCATGTCATCATCATACACCTCGATCTCACCCGAAAAATTGTCTCGACTGATCGGCACGGCGACCTCGCCACGGCTCGTCGACGTGCGTGTCGACGAGGATTTCGCCGCCGACCCACGCCTCATCCCCGGCGCCGTCAGGCGCTCCCATCTCGACGTCCAGCAATGGGCACCGAGCTTCACCGGCCAATCGGTTGTCGTGATCTGCCAGAAAGGCAAGAAGCTGAGCGAAGGCACCGCGGCCTGGCTCCGGTGCAGCAACGTCGCAGCCGAGGTCCTCGAGGGCGGCCACGTCGGCTGGACGGAGTCCCAACTCCCGACCGTGCCGGCCGACAGAATTCCGAGCAGGGACGACCGCGGCCGCACTGTCTGGGTCACGCGATCACGTCCCAAGATCGACCGCATCGCCTGTCCATGGCTGATCCGTCGCTTCGTCGATCCCGCCGCAGTCTTCCTGTTCGTGACGCCGGCCGAAGTCGAAGCGGTCGCCGAGCGTTTCCAAGCCACTCCCTTCGACATCGAGAATGTCTTCTGGAGCCACCGCGGCGAGCTTTGCACCTTCGACGTCATGGTCGAGGAGCTCGGTCTGCGGACACCACCCTTGGAACGACTCGCCACGCTGGTGCGGGCCGCGGATACGGCGCGACTTGATCTCTCGCCCGAGGCTCCTGGCCTCCTTGCCGCTTCACTCGGTCTGTCGCGAATGTACGACGACGATCTGGAGCAGTTGAGCGCGGGGCTGCTGCTCTATGATGCCTTCTACCGCTGGTGCCGGGACGCCACGAAGGAGGCGCACAACTGGCCGTCCAGCAAGGTGAAGTCATGACGGACCTCGTAGCATCGCGGAAGCCGGTTGCGGCCGAGCACGCCCATGGCATCTCCTTCAACGACGCGCTTCTCGTGTGGATCCGGGTGGCCTGTCTGAGTTTCGGCGGCCCCGCCGGCCAGATCGCGGTCATGCATCGCATCCTCGTCGAGGAGAAGAACTGGATCTCGGAGAGCCGCTTCCTGCACGCCCTGAACTACTGCATGCTGCTGCCGGGACCCGAGGCGCAGCAGCTTGCGACCTATATCGGCTGGCTGCTGCACCGGACCACCGGCGGCATCGTTGCGGGCACACTTTTCATTCTGCCCGGCATTTTCGCCATCATGGGCCTCAGCTACATCTATGCGGCCTATGGCAATGTCGGCGTCGTCGAAGCCTTGTTCTTCGGCCTCAAGGCGGCCGTGCTGGCGATCGTGATCCAGGCCGTCGTCCGCGTCGGCAAGCGCGCGCTACGCAATCGGATCATGATCGGACTGGCGGCCGCAGCCTTCGTCGCGATCTTCTTCTTCCGCGCGCCGTTTCCGATCATCATCATTGCTGCCGGAGTCATCGGCTTCGTCGGAGCCCGCCTCGGCCGGCCGGAATTCGCAGCCCTCGAACACGGCGGCAAGAACGCCGGCGCGATCGACAGCATGCTCGGCGAGGCCGTGCCGGATCACGTCCGTCCGAACGCTTCGCGCGCGCTGCGCGTGGCGGCCGTCTGGCTCGCGATCTGGCTCGCCCCCGTCTTCGCACTGCTGATCCTGCTCGGGCCGAACGACGTCTTCGGTCAGATCGCTATCTTCTTCAGCAAGATGGCGATGGTGACGTTCGGCGGCGCCTACGCCGTGCTCGCCTACGTCGCGCAACAGGCCGCGGAGTACTATCACTGGGTTGCTCCGCGCGAGATGCTCGACGGCCTCGGCATGGCTGAGACGACTCCCGGTCCCCTGATCATGGTCGTCCAGTTCGTGGGCTTCATGGCCGCGTTCCGCGGCGCGAGCGGGCTGTCTCCCATGCTCGCCGGCACGCTGGGCGGACTGCTGGCGACGTGGGTGACGTTCGCGCCCTGCTTTCTCTGGATCTTCGTCGGCGCGCCCTACATCGAGGCGTTGCGGGGAAACAAGGCGCTCGGCGGCGCGCTCTCGGCCATCACCGCCGCCGTCGTCGGCGTGATTCTCAATCTCTCGATCTGGTTCGCGCTGCACACCCTCTTCCGCGAGACCTTTCCGATCCAGGGATTCGGACTGTCATTCGACGCGCCCCGGCCGATGAGCATCGACCTGCCGGCCGTTGTCCTGTCGGTTGCGGCCGCCACGGCCATTTTCCGCTTCAACGTGGGAATGCTCGTCGTGCTCGCCGCCTCGTGCATCGCGGGCATCCTGATGCGCTTTGCGGGCGTCATCTGAGAGCACGCTGCGACGGAACACGGGGCAGTGCCAGACCAAAAGGAGCGAACGATGAGAAGCACGATCTGGAGTCTGTTGGGCCTCGGCGCCTGCCTCCTCGCACACGGCGCCGGACCGATTGTCTCGACGGCGCGCGCACAGGACATCGATTGGCAGAAGGTCGACGAGACATTGGGCCGGAAGCCGTCCGTGGCGGGAGACGTCCGCCGGTACGGCTTCCCGCGCACCGATCTCTCGGTGACCCTGGACGGCGTAACCATCAGGCCGGCGCTCGCGCTCGGCGGCTGGGTCGCGTTCAAGCCGGCGCATGGCGCCACCATGATCATGGGCGATCTCGTCCTGCTAGAATCAGAGATCAACCCGGTGATGGCGAAGATGATCGCCGGCGGGCTCGAAATCAGCGCCGTGCACAACCATCTGCTCCGCGCGAGCCCAGCAACGTCCTACATGCATGTCGTCGGTCACGGAGATCCGGTCAAACTCGCGTCCGCCATCCGCGACGCCCTCGCCGACAGCAAGACACCGTTGACGGTTGCGGCGTCGCCGACCACGCCGCCGCCGGCCATCGATCTCGACACGGCACAGCTCGATCAGATCCTGGCGGTCAAAGGACAGGCCAATGGCGGAGTCTATCAGTTCAGCGTGCCGCGACGCGATCCCATCGTCGAGGGCGGACTATCCTTGTCTCCCGTCGCGGCGATGGGCGTCGCGACGGGCATCAACTTCCAGCCTACCGGCGCAGGCAAGGCCGCCGTCACCGGTGACTTCGTGCTGAGCGGGGAGGAGGTGAACCCCGTGATCCGGACGCTCCGTGCCCACGGCATCGAGGTCACGGCGCTGCATAGTCACATGCTGGACGAACACCCCCGCCTCTTCTTCATGCACTTCTGGGCGAACGATGATGCGATCAAGCTCGCCAAGGGTTTGCGGGCGGCGCTCGACAAAACGGCAAGCACCAAGAGCTAAGAGCAAAGAGCCAGGAAAGGCGCGGTCCGAGAGTGTGCGGGCCTTGCTCTGTTGGCAGGTGCGACAACCTTTTGGTCTGGCCCACCTGCAACTTCGCATGCGTGAGACGCCGATCGGTTGCAAGGCAACGCGCTGCCGGAGTCCATGCGAGCTCTCTCGTGGTGCCGAAGATTGGGGACGGGGGGCAGATCCCGTCCCTCGACCCACGCGCGATCCTATGGCAAGTCTGGACGACGCCGATGTGGCGCAGCCGGATGTCGTGATGTCGTCGAAGCAGGACTGGACGCTCGCTTTCCCGCCGTTGCGGCAATTGCCGGAGGAGATCTTCGCGCAGTTGCGCGAGGCCAGCCTCATTGTCGAGCTTCCGGAAGGCAGCCGGATCTTCGGCCCCGGCCAGGCGCCGGACTCCTTCCTGCTGCTGCTGGACGGGACCATCCGCGTGCAGCAGACGTCCGAGTCCGGCCGCGAGATCGTGCTCTACCGCGTCCAGGCAGGCGAGAGCTGCGCGCTGACCACGGCCTGCCTGATGGGTTACGAGGAATACCAGGCCGAGGGCATCGCGGAAACCCGGATCCGTGCCGTGGCGATCCCGCGCGCGCTGTTCGACCGGCTGATCGCCAGCTCGCGCGAATTCCGCCAGTTCGTCTTCACCGCGTTCAGCCGCCGTGTCACCAATCTCTTCCGCATCATCGAGGAAGTCGCGTTCGAGCGGATCGATGTGCGGCTCGCGCAGAAGCTTCTGGATCTCGCCGGGGCGAAGCAGCAGATCGCTGCGACGCATCAGGAGCTCGCCAACGAGCTCGGCAGCGCGCGCGAGGTCATCAGCCGGCAGCTCAATGAATTCGCAAGGCGCGGCTGGTTGCGAATGGCTCGCGGAATCGTCGAGATCACCGACAGACCGGCGCTCGTCCAGCTGGCCCAGCATGGCTAGGAACCGGCGTCTCTTGGTGACTTAGTTACATACCCGCGCAATGTCCCGCTCTATCGTCTGCATCATCGCAAGCCAAAGGGAGCGCGACATGACACAGAACATTGGCAAGATCGACCGGCTGCTCAGGATCATCGTCGGACTCGCCATCCTCAGTCTCACGGTCGTAGGGCCGCACACCTTGTGGGGCCTTCTGGGCCTGATCCCGCTCGGCACCGCACTGACCGGCTGGTGCCCGCCCTACGCGATGCTCGGCATCAATACCTGCGGAACGAAGTCCAATCCGACGTCTTAGACCGTTCTGGACGACAAAACGGGGCGTGGGCGGCGATGCCGCCCCAGAGCCAAATCGTGGAGCAGCAGCCATGTCCTATCCAATCGATCTCGGCGTGCAGCCGAAGGTGGCCGGATTCTTCGATCCTGACACCAGCACGATCAGCTACGTGGTGAAGGACCCGTCATCGCCGTCCTGCGCGATCGTCGATCCCGTCCTCGACATCGACTACGCGGCCGGCCGCATCAGCACCCGTTCCGCCGACATGCTGATCGACTACGTGAAGATCAACGGCCTCAGGCCAGAGTGGCTGATCGAAACGCATGCGCATGCGGATCATCTCTCCGCTGCGCCCTATATCCAGGACAAGCTCGACGGCAAGATCGGCATCGGCGAACATATCCTGACCGTGCAGGAGACCTTCGGCAAGGTCTTCAACGAGGGCACGGAGTTTCGCCGCGACGGCAGCCAGTTCGACCGGCTGTTCAAGGATGGCGACACCTATCAGGTTGGACAGATGACGGCCTTCGTGATGCACACGCCCGGCCATACGCCGGCCTGTGCCACACATGTGATGGGCGATGCCGCTTTCGTCGGCGACACCCTGTTCATGCCCGACGGGGGAACGGCGCGGGCCGACTTTCCAGGCGGCAATGCGCGCACGCTGTTTCGCTCGATCCGGAAGATCCTTGAAACGCTGCCGCGCGAGACCCGGCTGTTCATGTGTCATGACTATGCCCCCAACGACCGCGCGGTGCGCTGGGAAACGACCGTCGGCGAGGAGCGGCTCCACAACATCCACGCGCGAGACGGGATGACCGAGAACGAGTTCGTCGCGCTCCGCGAGGCGCGCGACAAGACGCTCGGCATGCCGCGCCTGATCATTCCATCACTTCAGGTCAACATCCGCGCCGGACATCTGCCTCCCGCGGACGCGACGGGAAAGACATTCCTGAAGGTACCGATCAACGTACTTTGAGAACCACTCGCTTTGCTCACGCGATGCCGGCTTGGCCGCGAGTTCGCGGTGTCACGAAGATGTCAGTTGCCAAGAGCGGCCGGTCTGCGCGACCAGTCCGAGCTGGAGAAGTTGATCCAAGATGAGGCGTGCTGATTTCGAGATGCCAGCGATGACACGCCGCCTGATAGCGGCGCTAGTCGCGCTCGTCTTGAGTCTGGCGCCTCTGCTCGGAACGTTCGAGGTTGCAACGGCAGACGCCGGCGCCGGTGCGCGCCAATGGTCCCGAACGACCACGAGCGCGCCCAAGCCCTGCAGGAAGGCCGTCATCCCGGGCATGATCAACACGTGTCCGTTTGCCGCGGCTGGTCTGACCGCCGTCCCGGCGAGCGACAGTGCGGCGGCGCAGCCGGTTGCCGCCTCCCGGACGCTGTCCTGGCGCCCCTATGACGAGGCGCTGACAACGCAATGCGACGCGTCCTCGCCCTACCGTCCCCCCTGTCGCCACGCCTGATCCTTCCGTCGTCATCGGCTTACGGGCCGCGTAACGTCGCGACTTGAGCGGACGAATATCCACCATCGATCGTGCGTCGTGCAGGTCGGCTTAAGGTGCCCATTGCCAGGCGCGCCTTGCGCCGGGTCGCGCAGCGCAACTGCCACGCAATGCACGATCAGCGCGCGGGAGATCATCATGTCCATCCGTCATCTTGGCCGGCTCGCATGGCTGCTCGGCCTGCTCCATCTTGCGGCGACGACCGCTGTCGCGGGCGAGCTGCGCCCGCAGGCGAACGTCGACACGCGCCTGCTGGTCGGCGACGTCACGCGAGCAGACGGCGGCCCGGCCGCGGCATGGGCCGGACTGGATGTCAGGCTGGATGCAGGCTGGCACACCTATTGGCGCTCACCCGGCGATGCCGGCGCGCCACCCGAATTCGACTGGAGCGGCTCACGCAACGTCGCCGATGTCACCGTCGAATGGCCGGCGCCGAGCCGCTTCAGCGAGCAGGATATCGACACGTTCGGCTACGCTGAGCACGTGCTGTTTCCGTTGCGCGTGCGGCTCGAGGATGGAGCGGCGCCCGCACATCTCACACTGAAAACGGTGCTGTTCGTCTGCTCGGTCATCTGCACCCAGCAGGAGGCCCATCTCGAGGCCGACATCCCCGCCGTCTCGCACCGGCCGAACGATCAGGCGCTGATCGACGAATGGCGGCAGAGCGTCCCCCGCGCGAGCTCGCCGGGGCTCTCCATCACGGCGTTGCGCATCGATCGGCAACCAAAGCCGCATCTGCAGCTCGAGGCGCATGCGACGCCGCCACTGCACGCGCCCGACGTCTTCCTTGATGGGAACGATGCCGTGTCCGGCGGCCGTCCCCAGGTGAGCCCGATGTCGGACGGCGGCGTACGGATCACCGTGCCGGTGCAAGGCTTCGATCAGGCCGGTCCGGGACAACGCCTGCGGGTCACCCTGGTCGATGGCGACCGATCGATCGAGGCCATGCTTCCGGTGGATGCCGATCAAGCTGCTCGCGCTTCTGCGGCCAAAGCAGCCACACCGGCACCGCGTCCTTCGGCGGCATCGATCTGGACCATGCTCGGCGTGGCCCTGCTCGGCGGCTTCATCCTCAACTTCATGCCCTGCGTGTTTCCGGTGTTGTCGCTGAAGCTCGTTTCGCTGGTCGATCACGATCCCGCACACGCGCCCTCGCCGCGCCGGGCATTCCTGGCGACGGCGGCCGGCATCGTCGCCTCGTTCGTGACACTTGCCACCGTCCTCTCCGCACTCAAGGCCGCGGGCGCCGAGGTCGGCTGGGGCTTGCAGTTTCAGCAGCCCGCTTTCCTCATCGCGATGATCATCGTGCTCGCGGCATTCGGTGCCAACCTGCTCGGCCTGTTCGAGATCAGCCTGCCGTGGTGGATCGCCGGCCGCCTTGGCAACGCCGCAAGCCACAGGACGATGGCAGGTCATGCCATCAACGGCTTCGTCATGACGCTGCTGGCCACGCCGTGCTCCGCGCCGTTCGTCGGGACCGCCGTCGCTTTTGCGCTGTCGCAGGCCGCACCGCAAATCCTGCTGGTGTTCACCACGCTCGGGCTCGGCATGGCTGCGCCATATCTGTCTCTGGCCGCGGCGCCAGGCCTTGCCGCACTCTTCCCGCGGCCCGGCCGCTGGATGCTGAAGCTGCGCGTGCTTGCAGCGCTCGCGATGGCGGCGACCGCGCTATGGCTGCTGATCGTGCTCGCCGACATCAGTGGACCCTCGACTGCGGCCGTCCTTGCCGCTGCGCTGCTCGTCCCCGCTCTGATCATGGCGTCGCTCCGTTTCCCGTTGCGGCGAACGATCGCCGGAGCCGGCCTCGCCGGCACGATCGGACTGGCGCTGATCGCCGCCACCTCCGTCAAGCAGCCGGACGGCGCAAGCCGGCCGGCCGGAATCGCCTGGCAGCCGCTGGTGCCCGCCGAGATCACGGCGCAGGTGCGGGCCGGTCACACGGTCTTCGTCGACATCGGCGCCAGCTGGTGCGTCACCTGCAAGGTCAACGAGAAGCTCGTGCTCGACAGCACGGCCGTGCGCAGCCGACTGGCGTCGGGCGTCGTTGCCGTCAAGGCGGACTGGACCTCACCCAGCGACGCGATCGCGACCTATCTCCGATCCTTTGGCCGCTACGGCCTGCCGTTCAACGTCGTGTTCGGCCCCGGAGCTCCTAACGGCATCCTGCTCCCCGAACTGCTGACGCCGCAGACCGTGCTGGACGCCATCGACACCGCCTCGACCATCCCTCATCAGGAGAACGACAAGTCATGACCACGAAGACCTTTGCCGCATCGATCGCCATGCTGCTGCTGTTGACTGCGGCCATCCTGCCGATCCAGTCTCGCGCCGAGGACGACGACACCGACATTCTGAGCGAAGCGCGCATCCTGCACGATCCCGCCATCCCTGCTGTCGGAAACGCCGAGGGCGACATCACGATCGTCGAGTATTTCGACTATCAGTGTCCGTATTGCCGCAAGATCAGCCCGGAGCTCGCCAAGGTGGTTCGCGACGACGGTCACGTCCGTCTCGTCTTCAAGGATTGGCCGATCTTCGGCGGCGCCTCGATCTACGCGGCACGCCTCACCCTGGCGGCGAGATATCAGGACAAGTTCGCCGAGGCCCATGAGGCGCTGATCTCGCTCAATGAGAAGCTGTCCGAGGCCAAGGTCGATGCGGCGCTCAGCGGTGCCGGAATCGACCTCGCCCGCGCCAAGGCCGACCTCGCGGCCAAGCACGCCGACATCGACGCCGTGCTCGCGCGCAATCACGAGCAGGCCACGGGCCTCGGCTTCCGCGGCACGCCGGCCTTCATCATCGGCCATTTCCGCATCCCCGGCGTCCCCAATGCACAGGCTTTCAAGCAGGCCATTGCGGATGCCCGCGCTGCTGCATCCGCCAAGTGAGCAGGCACCTGACGCTCGCCATGGACAGCCGCAGCGCCGCGCCCGCAACGTGCGGCTCAGTAGCTGGCCACAACGGAGAAGGAGATCTCGTTCCGGACGTTTGGGACAGCGGAGCTTCCTGATTCACTTCCGCGATAGGATAGAGTGAGGTCGTGATGCGGTTGGCCGGCACGGTCAGGCCGATCTCGGCATTGGCGAGGTGGCAGCCGGGGTCGTCGGCCGCGGCATGGCCGGCGATGCGCGGCGCACGCCGCGGGCGTATTGCATTGCAGATGTCAACATGTGCGCGGGCACCACGGCGGCCGGCGACTCGGGATTGCATCATCGCTTCGCTCCGCGCATGACGGCCGCGGCAGGCAGTGGCCCCGCCTGATGCGAACCGCCGAGCTGGGCGCGTCTGCCAAGCCGCGGCCGATGATCCCGCCAACATTCCCACGGCACCCAATCGATGCTACCAAGCCCGCACAATCCGCCGTATCCATGCCGAGGACGCATCGATGTTCGACCTCAACCAGCTGCGCTGCTTCGTCACCGTGGCCGAGGAGCTGCATTTCGGCCGCGCCGCGATCCGGCTCAACATGACGCAGCCGCCGCTGTCGCGGCAGATCCAGGTGCTGGAGCACATCATCGATGCGGTGCTGCTGGAGCGCACCAGCCGCTCGGTCAAGCTGACGCCGGCCGGGCGCAGCTTTTTGCCCGAGGCGCGGCGCATCCTGAAAATGGCCGAGAGCGCCGCCCAGGTGGCGCAGCGCATTGCCAGCGGCAAGAGCGGCTCGCTCAAGATCGGCTTCACCGCGGCCGCGGCTTACAGCTTCCTGCCCGATCTGGTCGCCGCCTGCCGCAGCGAGCTTCCAGAAGCCGATCTGTCGCTGAAGGAAATGGTCTCCGGCGACCAGATCGAGGCGCTGGCCTCCGGCCAGATCGACGCCGGCCTGCTGCGGCCGCCGATCGCGCGCCCCGAATTCGCCACCCGCCGCGTCGTCGCCGAGCCGCTCTGCGCCGCGCTGCCGCGCCGCCATCGTCTCGCCTCCGCCGAGGCCGTGTCGATCCGTGATTTCGACGGCCAGAACTTCATCATGTATTCGCAGACCGAGGCGCGCTATTTCCACGATCTCCTGGTGTCGCAGTTCATGCGTGCAGAGGTGCTGCCCCGCTACGTGCAGCATCTGAGCCAGATCCACTCGATCCTGGCGATGGTGCGCGCCGGCCTCGGGCTTGCGATCGTGCCCGAAGCTGCCTCCAGCCTGAAGATCGCCGATGTCCGGCTGCGGCCGCTGAAGCTGCGCAACCCGACGCCGGCCGAGCTGTTCCTGGTCTGGCGGCGCGATCACGACAATCCGCTGCTGCCGGCACTGGTCGAGCTGGCCGGCAATCTCGCCGTGCAGCACGCGGAAGATTGATATCTGATCCGCATCAATCGATACCGTCATTGGCTTGGACCGGCATCGAACTTGGTCCTACGACATCGCCCGGGGGAATGCGCGCCGGCGCCGGCCGCGCCCGTTCCCAAGGACATTCGTGAAGGACCCGCGCGATGAGCAAGATGACCCCGACGGAAATGGCTGCGAAGATCGGCAGCGGCCTGCTCTCCTTCCCCGTGACGCCGTTCAAGGCCGACTATTCGTTCGACGAGGCCACCTATCGCGCCAACATGGACTGGCTGTGCGGCTATGACGTCGCGGGCCTGTTCGCTGCCGGCGGCACCGGCGAGTTCTTCTCGCTGACCGCGGCCGAGGTGCCGGAGGTGGTCAAGGTCGCGGTCGACGAGACCAAGGGCCGCGTGCCCGTGCTCGCTGGCACCGGCTACGGCACCGCGATCGCGCGCGAGATCGCGATTGGCGCCGAGAAGGCCGGCGCCGACGGCCTCCTGCTGCTGCCGCCCTATCTGATGCATGCCGAGCAGGACGGCCTCGCCGCCCATGTCGAGGCGGTCTGCAAATCGGTCAAGATCGGCGTCATCGTCTACAATCGCGACAACGCCATCCTGCAGCCGGACACCCTGGCACGGCTGTGCGAGCGCTGCCCGAACCTGGTCGGCTACAAGGACGGCATCGGCGACATCGAGCTGATGACCCGTGTCTACACCAGGATGGGCGACCGCCTGACCTATATCGGCGGCCTGCCGACCGCCGAGACCTTCGCCCTGCCCTATCTCGACATGGGCGTGACGACCTACTCCTCGGCCGTGTTCAACTTCGTGCCGGAGTTCGCGACGAACTTCTATGCCGCAGTGCGCAAGCGCGACCACGCCACCATCCAGGCCGGATTGAAGGATTTCATTTTGCCGCTGATCGCGATACGCAACCGCAAGAAGGGCTACGCGGTCTCGATCATCAAGGCCGGCATGAAGGTGATCGGCCGCGATTCCGGCCCTGTCCGCCTGCCGCTGACCGATCTGACCGCGGAGGAGATGGCGGAGCTGACGGCGCTGGTGAAGGCGCTGCCGGGCGCCGTCTCGGCACAGCAGGCGGCGGAGTGATCTTGCTGTCATTCCGGGGCAAGGCCGCAAGGCCTTGAACCCGGAATCTCCGAGTTGATGGATAAGAAGAGACGCAAGCCAATCTCTGGATTCCGGGTTCAGCCCTGACGGGCTGCCCCGGAATGACGGAGATAGGAAGAAGACCGGGAGGAGCACATGAGTCACGCAGCCACCAGCACCGGAATCTCCGGCGCGCCGATCGTCACCGGCATGGAGGTCATTCCGGTGGCCGGCCGTGACAGCATGCTGCTCAATCTCAGCGGCGCGCATGGGCCGTTCTTCACCCGCAACCTCGTCATCCTCACCGACAATGCCGGCCACACTGGCGTCGGCGAGGTGCCCGGCGGAGAGAAGATCCGGCAGACGCTGGAGGATGCGAAGAGCCTGATCGTGGGCAGGAGCATCGGCGCCTGTAACACCATCCTCGCCACGATGCGTACCGCCTTCGCCGATCGTGACGCCGGTGGCCGCGGCAAGCAGACCTTCGATCTGCGCGTCATGATCCATGCGGTGACCGCAGTCGAATCCGCGCTGCTCGACCTGCTCGGCCAGCATCTCGGCCTGCCGGTGGCGGCCCTGCTCGGCGAAGGCCAGCAGCGCGCCTCCGTCGAGGCGCTCGGCTATCTGTTCTTCATCGGCGACCGCAAAAAGACCGACCTGCCCTACGCCACCGGCGAGCGCGAGAAGGACGGCTGGTATACGCTGCGACATCAGGAGGCGATGACGCCCGAAGCTGTGGTGCGGCTCGCCGAGGCGACGCACGACGCCTATGGCTTCGCCGACTTCAAGCTGAAGGGCGGCGTGCTCAAGGGCGAAGCCGAGATCGAGGCGGTGACCGCCATCGCAAAACGCTTCCCGCAGGCGCGCGTTACGCTCGACCCCAACGGCGCCTGGTCGCTCGATGAAGCGATCCGGCTGTGCAAGGACATGCACGGCATCCTGGCCTATGCCGAGGACCCCTGCGGCGCCGAGGCCGGCTTCTCCGGCCGCGAGATCATGGCCGAGTTCCGCCGCGCCACGGGCCTGCCGACCGCGACCAACATGATCGCCACCGACTGGCGGCAGCTCAGCCATGCGCTGCGGCTCGGGGCGGTCGACATTCCCTTGGCCGACCCCCATTTCTGGACCATGCAGGGCTCGGTGCGCGTCGCCCAGACCTGCCGCGACAATGGTCTGACCTGGGGTTCGCACTCCAACAACCATTTCGACATTTCGCTGGCGATGTTCACCCACGTGGCCGCCGCTGCGCCGGGCAAGGTCACCGCCATCGACACCCACTGGATCTGGCAGGACGGCCAGGCGCTGACCAAGGCGCCGCTGCAGATCAAGGGCGGCAGGATCGCCGTGCCCGAGCAACCTGGGCTCGGTGTCGAGGTTGACCGCGGCGCCATCGAAAAGGCCCATGCGCTGTACAAGAGCCACGGGCTCGGTGCACGCGACGACGCCGTCGCAATGCAGTATCTGATCCCCGGCTGGACCTTCGACGACAAGCGCCCCTGTCTCGTGCGATGACGGGGGCGATCGGTTAGATTGTCCGAGCAATCGCGCAAAGTCTGGAGAACAACATGAACGCGATCCTCAAGAATTTCATCGCCGGCGAGTGGGTCGACGGCAGCGGGGTGACCCGCAACATCAACCCGTCCAACACCAACGACGTCGTCGGCGAATACGCCAAGGCCGACAAGGCGCAGACCGAGAAGGCGATCGCCGCCGCCAAGGCCGCCTTCCCGGCCTGGTCGCGCTCGACGCCGCAGGAGCGCTATGACGCGCTCAACAAGATCTCGGCGGAGATCCTGTCGCGCAAGGAAGAGCTCGGCCGCCTGCTGGCGCGCGAGGAGGGCAAGACGCTGCCGGAGGGCATCGGCGAGGTCGCCCGTGCCGGCCAGATCTTTGCGTTCTTTGCCGGCGAGGCGCTGCGCCTCACCGGCGAGAAGGGCGCCTCGGTCCGTCCGGGCCTCGACGTCGAGATCACCCGCGAGGCCGTCGGCGTCGTCGGCATGATCACGCCCTGGAATTTCCCGATCGCGATCCCCGCCTGGAAGATCGCGCCCGCGCTCTGCTACGGCAACACGGTCGTGTTCAAGCCGGCGGAGCTGGTGCCCGGCTCGGCGCATGCGCTGTCCGAGATCATCGCGCGCTCCGGCCTTCCCGCCGGCGTCTTCAACCTCGTCGTCGGCTCCGGCTCGGTGGTCGGCCAGACCCTGCTCGAGCATCCGGATGTTCACGCGATCTCCTTCACCGGCTCGGTCGGCACGGGGCGCAAGATCGCGCAGGCCTGCGTGCTGTCGAACCCGATGAAGAAGTTCCAGCTGGAGATGGGCGGCAAGAATCCGATGGTCGTGCTCGACGATGCCGACGTCAAGGTCGCGGTCGAAGCCTGTGTCAACGGCTCCTATTTCTCGACCGGCCAACGCTGCACGGCGTCCTCGCGCCTGATCGTCACCGAGGGCATCCACGACAAGTTCGTCGCGGCGATGACCGAGCGGCTCAAGGGCCTTGTGGTCGATGACGCCGTCAAGCAGGGCACCCATATCGGCCCGGTGGTCGACGCCAACCAGCTCGAGCAGGATCAGCGCTATCTCAAGATCGGCCAGGACGAAGGCGCCAAGCTCACCTGGGGCGGCGAGCTGCTCAACCGCGAGACGCCCGGCTTCTACATGCAGCCAGCGCTGTTCACCGAGGCCACCAACGCGATGCGCATTGCCCGCGAGGAGATCTTCGGACCGGTCGCCTGCGTCATCCGCGCCAAGAACTACGACGAGGCGCTGGCGATCGCCAACGACACCGAGTTCGGCCTCGCGGCCGGCGTCTGCACCACCAGCCTGAAATACGCCTCGCACTTCAAGCGCAACAGCGAGGCCGGCATGGTGATGGTCAATTTGCCGACCGCCGGCGTCGACTATCACGTCCCGTTCGGCGGCCGCAAAGGCTCGAGCTACGGCGCCCGCGAGCAGGGCTCCTACGCGCGGGAATTCTACACGACGGTGAAGACGGCCTACACCTTCCCGGTGTGAGCCTCGTCCGCCGTGAGCTAACAGACGGGCCGCATCGACGGTCCACTCCCTCTCCCCGTTCTTACGGGGAGAGGGGATGAAAGAAGGAAGTAGGCGGGCACGGCGCTCCGCGCCTTTGCCCACCCACCGGAGCGGAACGGAGCCAGCATGAACCAGCAGGTCGTCGCCAACCAGGAGCCCCGCATCATCAAGCTCAACGCGCGCGACAACGTCGCGATCGTGGTGAACGATTTCGGCCTGCCTGCCGGCACCAAATTTCCCGATGGCCTGACGCTGAGGAGCTTCGTCCCGCAGGGCCACAAGACCGCACTGGTCGACATCGCCGAGGGCGCGCCGATCGTCCGCTACGGCGAGATCATCGGCTATGCGAAGTCGCCGATCGCATCCGGCGAATGGGTGGACGAGGCTCGCATCGACATGCCTGAGGCTCCTGCCCTCGATCAGCTCGAAATCTCCACCGCGGTGCCGGGGCCGCTGCCGCCGCTCGAAGGCTACACCTTCGAAGGCTATCGCAATCGCGACGGCTCGGTCGGCACCCGCAACGTGCTGGGCATCTCGACCTCGGTCCAATGCGTCAAGGGCACACTGGAATTCGCGATCAAGCGCATCAAGAGCGAGCTGCTGCCGAAGTACCCGAACGTCGATGACGTCGTCGCGCTCACCCACGCCTATGGCTGCGGCGTCGCGATCACGGCGCCAGATGCCGTGGTGCCGATCCGAACCCTGCAGAACCTCGCACTGAACCCGAATTTCGGCGGCGAGATCCTGGTCGTCGGCCTCGGCTGCGAGAAGCTCGCGCCGGAGCGGCTGCTGCCGGAGGGCACTGAAGACTCGATCGTCCGCATGCAGGACGAAGCGTTCGACGGCTTCGGCGCCATCGTCGACGCCATCATGACCCAGGCCGACCGTCGCCTCGCCGACCTCAACAAGCGCAAGCGCGAGACCTGCCCGGCGTCCGATCTCGTCATCGGCCTGCAATGCGGCGGCAGCGATGCGTTCTCTGGCGTCACCGCCAACCCTGCAGTGGGCTTCGCCGCCGACCTGCTGGTCCGTGCCGGCGCCACCGTGATGTTCTCGGAGGTGACCGAGGTTCGCGACGCGATCCAATTGCTGACCCGGCGCGCCATCAACGAGGACGTCGGCCGCGCGCTGATCCGTGAGATGGACTGGTACGATTCCTATCTCGCGCGCGGCGGCGCCGATCGCAGCGCCAACACGACGCCCGGCAACAAGAAGGGCGGCCTCGCCAACATCGTCGAGAAGTCGCTGGGCTCGATCGTGAAGTCGGGCTCCGGTCCGATCCACGGCGTGCTGGCGCCGGGCGAGAAGGCCAGGCAAAAGGGCATGCTGTTCGCGGCAACGCCGGCCTCCGACTTCATCTGTGGCACCTTGCAGCTCGCATCCGGCATGACCTTGCAGGTGTTCACCACGGGCCGCGGTACGCCCTACGGCCTTGCGGCGGCGCCCGTCATCAAGGTCGCGACCCGCAGCGAGTTGGCGCGCCGCTGGAAGGATCTGATCGACTTCGACGCTGGCCGCATCGCCACCGGCGAGATGACGATCGAGGAAACCGGCTGGGAGTTGTTCAAGCTGATCCTCGAGGTCGCGAGCGGCCGCATCAAGCCGTGGTCGGATCGCTGGGGCATCCACAACGATCTGACCTTGTTCAATCCGGCTCCGGTGACCTGAGGGAGCGCTCACCCTGCCATGCCAATTGCCTCGCTCAAACCTCTCCCCGTCATTGCGAGCGAAGCGAAGCAATCCAGGGTCCCGCCCACCATCCTGGATTGCTTCGCTTCGCTCGCAACGACGCGTATGTTGAAGCAACGAGCCTAGACAACGAAGGCCGGGAGGAAGAGCCAGATGTCCAGCTTCAGCCGCTTCGCCGCGATTGCCGTAGCAGCCTTCCTCCTCTCCGCCGGCCCTTCCCGCGCCCAAGACGCCATCCCTGGTGTTCCCCGCGAGTTGCTCGAGGACATCGCGACCGGCAGCCGCATCCTCGCCGATCTCGGCGTCGTCGACGCCTTCGGCCATGTCAGCGCGCGGCATCCCACCAATCCGCACCACTTCCTGATGGCACGCTCGATCGCGCCGGCGCAGGTCACAGCCAATGACATCATGGAGTTCGACGAGAACGGCGAGCCGGTCGATGCGAGGAACCGTGCGGTCTTCCTCGAACGCTTCATCCATGCCGAGATCTACAAGGCCCGTCCGGACGTCAACGCCGTGGTACACACGCATTCGCCCGGCGTCGTGCCGTTCAGCGTCAGCCATACACCCTTGAAGCCGCTGTATCACAACGCCGCCTTCCTCGGCACCGGCGCGCCGGTATGGGACATCGGCAAGGAGTTCGGCGCCACCAACATGCTGGTCAGCAACAATGTGATCGGCAAATCGCTGGCGGCCACGCTTGGCGACAAATCGGTGGTGCTGATGCGCGGCCACGGCGACGTCGCGGTTGGACCGTCGGTCAAGGCCGCCGTGTTCCGCGCCTACTACACCGACGTCAATGCGAAGCTGCAGGCGCAGGCGATCGGGCTCGGCAGCGACGTCACCTATCTCAGCGCCGAGGAGGCCGCCAAGGCCGACGCAGTCAACATGGTGATCATGGACCGCGCCTGGGCGCTGTGGAAGCAGAAGGCGCAGTCGGCGAAATAGTCCCGGAGATTGGAGATCATTCCGGGGCAGCGCCGCCCCGGATTCCTGTGACGCGCCGAGCCCGCTGCACCGCGCCTTCCGTCTCGACATGGAGCGCGAGCGAGTGCGCGGCGTGCGCACGGAACTTTCCATTCCTTTTGCGGTATCGACCGACCACCCGTGCCGTACAGCGCCGGGCTTGCGCTGGCGCGATGTACCCTGCCGCAACGGCGTCCGACCTCTTTTTGCCGCAAAGCTGACACATCGCTTAACCTCTCGCGCCGTCATGATTCCTACAGGCTCACCCCGCGGATGCCCCTGCATTTTCCTCGTCTTGCTGCCTTTGCGCTCGGTCTCTTCCTGGGTACGCCCTGCCTGGCTCAGCAGCCGATGCCGGTGACGAGCTCGCCGGAGGAGCGGCCCGACATCGATCTCTACGCGCTGATGTCCGGCACCTGCCGGACCGCGAAGGTCGACGGCCGCGAATTTTCCTGCAAGACGGTGGCGTTCTTTCACAGCGAGAAGGGGCGCGCCCATTTCACCGTCGCGCTCGACGATCCCGCTGACGAGAGCCACATCATCGCGTTCTCCGGCATCAATGGCCGCAGGTCGATCCAGAACGTCTACGAACTGCCGATCGACAGGATGCTGCTGAATTCCAAGCATCGCCCGAAGGTCGATGGCATTCCGGTGCCGGTGACGAAGAGCTCGGCCGGCATGTGCCGTCAGGTCGGCAACTTCGCGATGCTCAAGGTCACGAGCGTGACCTGCTCCGCCAAGGACGACAGCGGCCGCGCCTATGAGCTGCAGTTCGTCTCCGACGGCACGCCCATCACCTTGCGCCGGGTGCGCCAGACGATGACGAACGCCGAGCACAATCCCTATGAATGAGCGCGTCGCGATTGCGGCGACCGCGCGCATCCGCGTCGCCTGACGCGCATCTGCTCCAATCCGCATCTCGAACAGCCATGAACATGAGGGCGCGTTCTCGCGGCAGATGATGCCCGAGGCTTACGATCCGTCTCGCCCTCGGAAGTGCAAAGGGCGCAGGGAATGCCGGGTGAAGGCCTCACCCATGGCCCGCCTGCGGAAAGAAATGCAGGCGGCAGGTACCACAGGCAAAGCCGGTTCAACCCGGCATTCCCTGCGCGATGGTCTTCACGCTTATACGCAGTCTCCCTGGTGCGCCGGGCTTGTTGGCCACCATTGCGACAATGCACTCGCGCGCATTGCGCGTGATACCAGCATCGGGGTATCAGGACGCTGCGACTTCACGTCCGCGCATCGCCGTTCGTCCGCACGCCTGACAGCATGCTGCGGCAACAGCGCGGCCATCGCATCCCCACCTCGCGTGTCGTGACGATCGCGCGCTACGCCCCTCTGCGGTGAGGCGGGATGCGCTACCAAAGCACGATTTTCGAAAAAACGAAAGAAGAAAATGCAGGCGCGCGATCGGTCGTCAAGAGCGCGTTGAACGAACTGAACAAAATCCAGACCGGCGCGTTGCGCGCGACACGCAAGCGGAGCCTCTGTGTAGATTCCCGGAAGCTCATGGCCCTGCTGATTTGCCCGACGTGCCGGCTCGGCCACACTCGCGGCATCGATGATGCTCAGCGCGGGCGCGCCGCCGCGCCCAGGATGTCCTGGGTGGCGCGCCCGAGCCGCCTGGCGGCATCGGCGAGATCCTTCGCCGCAAAGCCCGAATAGCCCAGGATGAAACCGTCGGGCCCGCGCTGCACGATCCGCGCATCCGACAGCAGCCGGCATTCGATGCCGGCGCGGTCGCGGATCAGTTTCGCCGTGCCCTTCGGCGCTGCCGGCGGCAAGGTCGCCAGCAGATGCAGTCCTTGCGACGGCGCGGCCAGTTGCAGGCTGCCTTTGCCGTGCTTGGCGAGCGCCTCGGCGACGACGTCGCGCGCCTGGCGATAGCGCGGGCGCAGCCGCCGCATGTGGGCTGCGAGCACGCCGTCGGCCATCAGGTCGGCCAGAGCGTCCTGCATGAAGGCCGGAGGAAACCGGTCCTGCGCCGCGCGCGCAGCGACGACCCGCGCGACCAGCGCCGGCGGCACCACGAGGTAGCCGAGCCGCAGTCCCGCGAACAGCGTCTTGCCGAAGGTGCCGAGATAGATGACGCGCTCGCCGCCGATTCCGGCCAGCGCCGTCAGCGGCGGGCCGGCAAAGCGGTACTCGCTGTCGTAGTCGTCCTCGAAGATGTAGGCGTCCGCCCTGCGCGCCCAGTCGAGCAGCGCGATGCGCCGCGCCATGCTCATCGCAACGCCGGTCGGAAACTGATGCGATGGCGTCACGTAGGCGGCCTTGGCCGCCATGTACGCCGCCTCGCCCGAGCTCACTATGATTCCTTCATCATCGACGGGCACCGGGACCAGCTTCGCGCCGGTCGTCCTCAACGTATGGCGCGAGGCGACATAGCCCGGATCCTCGAACCAGACGGGATCGCCCGGCGCAAGCAACGCGTCGATGCACAGCCGCAAGCCATGCTGGGTGCCGCTCACGATGAGAATGCAGCTTGGGTCGCAGCGTACGCCCCGACTGGCGGCAAGGTAGTGCGCGACCTGGCTGCGCAGATGCAGGCTGCCGCGCGGATCGCCATAGCCGAGCTCATCCGGCGCGGCGCGGGCGATGCGGCGACGGCTGGCCGCGGCGAGTCGCCGCAAGAGCACGGGATCGACCAGCGTGCAGCCGAGCGCGAACGGCCGGCGCGGCGGAATGCGGATGTCCAGCTCGGCAACTGGTGCGGCGACCTGCGGTGCGGGCAGCCGTGCCGCGACATAGGTGCCGGCGCCGTGGCGCGCCTCGACCAGGCCATCCGACAGCAGCGCCTCATAGGCTGCGACGATCGCGTTGCGGCGAACACCGAGCTGCTCGGCGAGCCCGCGCGTCGAAGGCAGACGAAGGCCGGGCGCGAGCAGGCCGTCGACGATGCCGGTGCGCAGCGCGCCGTGCACCTGCCGCGACTGGCTGCGGATGGTGCGGTCGAGCCGGATCGGCAGCGCCAGCACGTCGTCGCGGCGCCGCGAAGTGGTTGTCTGCTTTCGCATCGAAGTGGAACTCCCGGCAACCACTTTGCCATGGCATGACGTCGACGGAAACAGGAGACTGACGATGTCCGAGCAACAGATGCCGAGCTATCCCGTCGACGACACCAACCGGGTCAAGCGGCGGCATCAGCGCGCCCATTACGATCATGCGACCGTCCATGCCCTGCTCGACTCCGCAACGCTGTGCCACGTCTCCTATGTCATCGACGGCCAGCCCTATTGCACGCCGACGCTGTATTGGCGCGAGGCAACGACGCTGTATTGGCACGGCTCGAGCGCCAGCCGCATGTTGCGCAGCCTGTCCGAGGGACAGCCGGCCTGTCTCACCGTCACCCATCTCGACGGCCTGGTGCTGGCGCGCAGCGCCTTCCATCACTCGGCTGACTATCGCTCGGTGATGGCGTTCGGCCATGCCCGGCTGATCGAGGATCAGGCGGAGAAGGAGCGCGCGCTGGTGATGATGGTCGATCGGCTGTTTCCCGGCCGCACTGCGAGTCTGCGCCCGACCACCGAGCAGGAGCTCAAGGCCACGTCGGTCGTGACCATGGAGATCGAAAAGGCATCGGCGAAGATCCGCGCCGCGGGCGTCATCGACGATGAGGAGGACTACGCGCTGCCGATCTATAGCGAGCGCATTCCGGTGCAGACCCTGATCGGGTCGCCGGAGCCCGATGGCCGATTGCCGCCGGGCGTCACCCGTCCCGCGACGCTGTCAGGTTTCAGCGCCGGACGGCGGCTCGATGAGGCGCTGACGGAGGCGTATGCGACGAGCTATCCGGCGGGGTAATGCGCGTAGCTACCACGCGATCCGAGGGTGCCTTGCGCAACCCTGGATCGCCTCGTCGCTACACTCCTCGCAATGACGATCGGAGCAGGCGTAGCGCCACTTTCCGTCATCGCCCGGCTCGACCGGGCGATCCGGTACGCCGAGACGGCCGTGATGGCATCGAGAGCAGCGGCGGACTGGATATCCCGCTTTGGCGGGGTATGACGATGGAACTGCAAACGCGCTGGCTCCCCGGCCGTCATCGCGAGCGCCAGCGAAGCGATCCAGGGCCGCATGAAAGGTCTGAATCGCTTCGCTCGCAATGACGACGGAACGAAGCCTGCCTACCGCTCGATCATCCTGTTCCAGCGCGTATTCCATTCGGGGCGCCTGGCGTTGATGACGTCCCAGTCGAGCGTGATCGCGCTCTTCATGTAGCCGTGGAAGGTCGCGAGCTTCTGCTCGGCCGCCGGCGTCGTGGCTTTCGCGGTGGTGTTGGACGGCACGATGTTGCCGGCGGCCAGCGCCTTGGCCTGCGCTTCCGGCGACAGCAGATAGGCGGCGAGCTTCTGCGATAGCTCCGCTTCCGAGTTGTTGGCGATGACGCATTCGGCGACCATCAGCACGACCGAGCCTTCCTTCGGCTGCGCATACTCGACCGGGATGCCCTTCTCCTTCAAGGTCGACACCGCGGTCGGCGTCAGCGGGAAGATCGCGGCCTCGCCGGTCTGCACCATCTCGGAGATCTTGGCCGAGTTCGGAATGTATTCGAGCACGTTCTTGCCGATCGTGTCGGGAAACGCCTTGAAGCCCGGCCCGACATTGGCCTCGCTGCCGCCGTTGATACGGTTGATCATCAGGAAGGCGTGCAGGCCGAAGGTCGAGACCGAGGCCGACTGGAACACGACCTTGTCCTTGAACTTGGGATCGGCGAGATCGAGCCAGGAGGTCGGCACCGCCCAGCCCTTCTCGTCGAACAGCTTCTTGTTGTAGGCAAGGCCGGTCATGCCGATGTCGATGCCGGCGGCGATGTCGTCCTTGAGTCGCGCGAACGGCTCGAGCTGGCCGAGCGCCTCGCTCGGCTTCAGCTTCTCGCACAGACCAAGGCCGGCGGCGCGGATCATCACGCCGTCGTCGAGAAACATCACGTGCATCTGCGGCTTGTCTTTGGCCGCGATCGCCTTGGCGAGGATCTCCGACGAGGTGCCGGGCACGACGACGATCTTGACGTCGTTGGCCTTCTCGAAGTCCGGAAACACCGCCTGCGTATAGGTGCGCTCGAAATTGCCGCCGTTCATGCCGACATAGAGCGTCTTGGTTTCCGCATGCGCGGCCGATGCAGCGAGCATGAGTGCAAAGGCTGGGCCGAGCGTGGCGCGAGCATCGATCATGGCGAGGTCTCCTTCGATCCTGTCGTCATTGCTGCTTGAGAGGCATCGCCCGGCTGCGATGCGGGTGAGAAACGAGTGATGGCGAAGGCCGCGATCGGCGTCGAGGTCTCGCCGTCGCGCACCAGCTCGGCCAGCACCTCGCCGACCCCCGGCGCGATCTGGAAGCCGGCGCCAGAGAAGCCGAAGGCGTGGACGAGTCCCGGCGTCGTCGCGCTCGGCCCGATCACCGGATTGCGGTCGGGCATCGTCGCCTCGGTGCCGCTCCAGAACCGGATCGCCTGGGCATGGCGCAGCGGGCCGAACAGCTCGCTGGCGCGCTGCATGATGGCAAGCACGCCGTCGCTGCGCGGGCGCGAATAGTCGGGATCGGCGAGCGGCGCGGCGCGCTCGCCGCCGACGACGACGTTGCCGCGCGTAACCTGCCGCGCGTAGATGCCGCCGCCCTCGATGCCGATGTTGACGCCGAGAAATAGATCGAGCGGCTCGGTCACGATCATCGACGGATAGGTGCGCTCCAGCGGCACGGGCTCGTCGAACGCGCGCGCCAAGCCGTCGGCCCAGGCGCCGGCGCTGTTGATCACGGTACGCGTCCTGATGGCGACGTCACCGGCTTCCAGCGCAAAACCCTCGAACGTCCTGGTGGCGCCCGTAACCTCCGTGTTCTCCAGCACCTCGGCGCCGGCGCGACGCGCCGCTGCGGCGAAGGCGGTGGCGACCAGCCGTGGATTGGCGTGGCCGTCGCCAGGACAGAATGAGCCGCCCACGACGCCGCCCGCGATGCCGAAGCGCTCGTGCAGTTGATTGTGGCCGATCAGCTCGAGAGCGAGCCCGAACGGCGCGACCTCGGCGGCGTAGCGCTCCAGGCTCGCCATGTCCGCAGGCGTCCGCGCGAGCTTGAGATGGCCGGAGCGCAGGAACTCGCCGTCGATGCCGATGAGCTGCGCGAGCCGCGGCCAGATCGCATGCGCCCGCTGCGACAGCGGCAGTTGCTCGGGCGGGCGGCCCTGGCGGCGCACGCCGCCATAGTTCACGCCGCTCGCCTGAGCGCCGCAGAAGCCCTTGTCGAGCAGCGTGACGGAGAAGCCCATGCCGCGCAGCACCAGCGCGGCGGAGCTGCCGACCAGCCCGCCGCCGACGATCGCGACATCGCAGTCAATGCGCCGGGTCATGCCGCCTCTCGTCGAGCGACAGGCTGGCAGCCAGCGGGATCGGCTTGATCGGCGCCTGCGCGCGCAGCCGGCCGACAGCGCCGATGTCGCGGCGCGTCTGCGCAGCCAAGAGCTCCGCGGCGGCCGCGCCGCACATGCGGCCCTGGCAGCGGCCCATGCCGATGCGCGTCACCGCCTTCAGGCGATTGATCTCGGTGAGCGAGAAATCCCTGATCGCGCGCCGCGCCTCGCCGGCATCGATCTCCTCGCAGCGGCACAGCAGCGTGTCATCGGCGATGTCGCCCGCCCAATGCGATGGATAGGGAAAGGCGGCTTCGAGCCCATCGCGCAGGCGATCGATCCGCGCCAGCGCATGTTCGAGGGTGGCGGCGCGCACCGAATCATGCGGCAGGCCCCGATCCTCCAACAATGCCAGCGCGGCCCGCTCGCCGGCGGCTTCCGCGGCATCGGCGCCGGCGATGCGGGCGCCGTCGCCGGCGAGGTACACGCCCGCGATGCTGCTGCGGCCACTGGCGTCGCGAACCGGACGATGCGCGCGGTCGCGCGCATCGAAGCCAAAGGCGCAGCCGGCGAGATCAGCAACCTGAGTCTCCGAGCGCAGACCGAGGCCGTAGCCGACGCCGTCGCAGGCGATCGCGTGTTCGCGCCCGCCAGCCCGATAGACGATGCGCGCCACCCTGCCCTTGCCCTCGATCCGGAGCCGGGAGACGCCGAACCGCACGCGCGTGCCGCGCAGCGTCAACTCCACCGCCATGCGCAACCCACGCAGCACGATGCCCGGCGCGAGCGGCAACGCGCGCAGCAGATTGAGCTTCGCAGACAAGGGCGCCGCGTCGAGCACGGCGGCAACGTCGACGCCGGCCTTCATGTATTGCCAGGCGACCAGATAGAGCAGCGGGCCGGAGCCAGCGAACACCACGCGCCGGCCGATCGCACAGCCCTGCGCCTTCAGCGCGATCTGCGCGCCGCCGAGCGTGAACACGCCCGGCAGGGTCCAGCCGGGGATCGGCAGCACGCGATCGGTCGCCCCGGTCGCGAGGATCAGCCCGTCATAGCTGACCCGCCGGCTGATACCCCCACGCAAGATGTCGGCCGCGCCGTCGCGCAGATTCCACAGCAGCGTGTTTGACTGATAGTCGATTGCGGAGCCGAGCGCCGCAAAGTCGTGATGCAGCCGCGTGGCCTTCGAAGCCTCCGAGCCGTAGCGCGCCGTGGCATCGCGGCCGTCGGGACTCAGCGGCTGGCGATAGATCTGGCCGCCGCAGGCGTGGCCTTCATCGACCACGATCGGCCGCAGGCCGGCCGCGACCAATGTCATCGCGGCGCGGATGCCGGCCGGGCCGGCGCCGACGATCAGGGGCGATGCGCGCTCAGCCATGGCCGCGCCCTCGTCGTGTGATGATGTCCATGCCTTCGGTAAGCGGCGTCGTGCAGGCGCGCAGCCGCTCACCGCTCGCGAGCTGCACCCAGCAGTCCTGGCACGCGCCCATCTGGCAGAAGCCGGCCCGTGGCGCGGCGGAAAACTCGCTGTAGCGAAGCCGGTCGACCTGGCAGAGCATGGCCGTCAGCACGGTGTCGCCGGCGCGGCCGACGCAGGGCACGCCATCGATCGCGAAGGAGATGACGGCGCTGTCGTTGCGGACGAGACGATGCAACAGCGGCATGGTGTCAGCCCTGCCCCACGAGGATCTTGTCGAGGCCGAAGATGCGGTCGAGCAGCAGCATCGCCGCCGCCGTCACCGCGATCATCAGCGCCGATACGGCGGCCATCATCGGATCAATCGATTCGGTCGCGTACATGTACATGCGCACCGGCAGGGTGATCGTGGCGGGCGAGGTGATGAAGATCGACATCGTGAGTTCGTCGAAGGAGTTGATGAAGGCAAGCAGCCAGCCGCCGGTGATGCCGGGCAAAATCATCGGCACGGTGATGCGGCGGAACACGATCCAGCCGGAAGCGCCCAGGGTCACCGCCGCCTGCTCGGCGCTGAGGTCGAGGCCGGACAGGGCGGCCAGAACCAAGCGGAGCACATAAGGCGTGACGACGACAATGTGACCTGCGGTCAGCCACGGCAGGCTGCCGGTGGCGCCGAGCAGCGCGAACAGCCGCAGCAGCGCAACGCCGAGCACGAGATGCGGGATCATCAGGGGCGACAGGAACAGCGCGTTCAGCGCCGCGCGGCCGCGGAAGTCGTAGCGATCGAGCGCGAGGCCGGCGGCGACCGCGAGCACGACCGCAATCGTCGCGGCTGTTGCGGCAACCCACAGGCTGTTGAGGAAGGAGGCGACGAAATCCGGATGCGCGAACACGGCCGTGAACCAGCGCAGCGAGACCTGCGTGGTCGGCAATGTCAACGTGTTGGCCGGCGTGAACGCGACGAGGCAGATCACGATGAGCGGCGCCAGCACGAAGCCAGTGACGAGCGCATGAAAGACCAGGGCGATCGGACCGTTGTGGCGCATGCCGCTCACCCCAACATCCGCCTGGCGCGCGCCTCGACGACGCGCTGATAGGCCAGCATGATGACGAGATTGATCACCAGCACGAGAATCGCGATGGCGGCCCCCAGCGGCCAGTTCAGCTCGTGCATGTATTCGTCATAGACCAGCGTCGCCGCCATCTTCAGCCGCCGGCCGCCGAGCAGCGCGGGGATCGCGAAGGCCGAGGCCGAAAGTCCGAACACCACCAGGCTGCCCGACAGCAGCCCCATCGTCACCTGCGGCAGCACTACGCGGCGCAGCGCCGTGAAGCGCGAGGCGCCGAGCGTCCAGGCGGCGGCCTCGACCATCGGATCGAGCTTCTGCAGCGAGGTCCAGACCGGGATGACCATGAACGGCAGCATCACATGGACGAGCGCGATGACGATGGCCGTCTCGGTGTAGAGGATCCTGACCGTGCCGAGCCCGAGCGCACGGAAGGCCTCGTTGACGAGGCCCGTGGGGCCGAGCAGCATGCTCCAGCCAAAGGCGCGCACCACGACCGAAACCAGCAGCGGGCCGATGATCGCGAGCAGGAACGCCGAGCGCCAGGGCTCGCGCATGCGCGCCAGGATGTAGGCCTCGGGCGCGCCGATCACGGCGCAGATCAGCGTGGTCAGCGCGGCGAGCCGCAGCGTGCGCCAGAAGATATTGAGAAAGTAGCCGTCGGAGAGGATGCCGATGTAGTGCGCCAGCGTGGTCTCGTCCTTGACGCCGGTCGCGGCGTCATAGACGTGGAACGACAGCGCCAGGGTGAGCCCGAGCGGCACGACCACCAATGCGGTGAACAGCAGCGCGCCCGGCGCCGCCAGCAGCCATGGTGTCGTCGCGCGCGTGCCGCTCATGCCGACTGCGCTCCGTCGGGCTTCGACGCGCGTGCGCTGGCGCTGCTCCAGGCGAGACCGACCTGATCGCCCTCGCACGCCGGCTCCTCGCCCGCATTGGGCAGGGCGACGCCGATCAATCCGGCGGGCGTCTCCACGGTGAAGAACCAGGTGCTGCCGAGGAAAAAGCGCGCTCTGATGCGGCCGTCGAGCACGCCGGCGCCGGGAGTTGTCAGGCCGATCTTCTCCGGCCGGATCGCGAGCACGGCGGCCGTGCCGTCGGTGAGGTCAGCCCCCTCGCACGGCAGCAGGCGCCCGCCGATCTCGACGCCCCCGTTGCGCCGCACGCCGGACAGCCGGTTCATCTTGCCGACGAAGGAGGAGATGAACGGCGTCACCGGATTTTCGTAGAGCCGATAGGGCGCGTCGATCTGCATGATGCGGCCCTGCTCCATCACCACCACGCGATCGCTCATCGACAGCGCCTCGCTCTGGTCGTGCGTCACCATGATCGTGGTGGTGCCGACGCGCTGCTGGATGCCGCGCAGCTCGAACTGCATCTCCTCGCGCAGCTTGGCGTCGAGATTGGACAAGGGCTCGTCGAGCAGCAGCACCGGCGGATCGATGACGAGCGCGCGCGCCACCGCGACGCGCTGACGCTGCCCGCCGGAGAGCTGGCGTGGATAGCGGTCGGCGAGCGCGGCGAGTTGCACCAGCGCCAGCGCCTGTTTGACGCGCGCCTCGCGCTCGGCCCTGATCACCTTGCGCATTTCGAGTCCGAAGGCGACGTTCTGCGCCACCGTCATGTGAGGAAACAGCGCGTAGCTCTGGAACACGATGCCGAGGCCGCGGCGATCGGGCTTCTCGTGGGTGATGTCGCGACCGTCGAGCGTGATGCGCCCCGACGTCGGCTCGACCAGGCCGGCGATCATCTGCAGCGTCGTGGTCTTGCCGCAGCCGGAGGGGCCGAGCAGCGAGATGAACTCGCCCTTGGCGACGCTGAGATTGACGTCGCTGACCGCAGCGACATCGCCGTAGAGCTTCGTCAAACCGTCCAGCGTCAGGAAACCCATGCGTCCTCGCGCGGGAGGCTTCCTGTCATCGCCCGGGATTGCCGCCCTGGGGCTCTTTCATGCCGGCGGGCCACGCAGACGGTCAATCATGAATTCCGATATCCTGAATTTATCTATCTGATATTCTGCTATATGAAATCCATGTGACGAATTCGACGCCAACATTCACCGATCAGATGACGACAGCCGACACCGATTCGTCCTCCAGCCTTCGCCGGGCCCTGAAGCTGCTCCGCATCCTCGCCGAGGGCGACCCCGACGGGCTGCGGCTGAAGGACATCGCGGAGACCGCGGGCTGCAGCCAGCCGACCGCGCACCGCATGCTGCAGGACCTCGTGGCGGAGGGCTTTGCCGAGCAGGCCGCCGGCAAGCGCTATCGCCTGGCGCTCGACTTCTACGTGCTCGCCGCACGCGCCGGCCAAGCCAGCGGCCTGCGCGAGGCGGCGCGGCCGGCGCTGCTGCGGCTGTCGGCGACCTTGAGCGACACGATCTTCCTTTTGGTGCGCAACGGCTTCGATGCGGTCTGCCTCGACCGCGTCGAAGGACCGTTTCCGATCCGCTCCTTCACCGGCGACATCGGCGGCAAGGTGCCGCTCGGGCTTGGCCAGGGCAGCCTCGCGATTCTCGCCAACCTGCCCGAGGACGAGCAGGAGGCCGTGATCCGCTTCAACATCCCGCGCCTGCTCGATCGCGGCTTCCTCGACGAGGCCTCGCTGCGCAGTGCGCTGGCGCAGGTACGCGCGCAAGGCTGGGTCAACACCAGCACCGGCCTCATTCCCGGCATGGCCGGCGTCGGCGTGCCCGTGCTCGACGCGCAGGGCCGCGCGGTGGCGGCGCTCAGCGTGGGCACGCTGGCGGAGCGGCTGAACGCGGACCGGCTGCCGCATGTGGTGAAGATCCTGCAGGGCGAGGCGCAGGTGCTGGACGGCAAGCTCAACCCGTTCGACGTGGCTTTGCGCTATCCATCACGGAGCTTGAGCACGATCGGGGGAAGCTGATTCTTCTCTATCGCAACCACCGTCATTCCGGGGCAAGGCCGCAGGCCTTGAACCCGGAATCCCGACGTTGCCTTGCGTTCGTTTCCAACAATCTCGAGATTCCGAGCTCAATCGCGCACACGCCGTCGCGTGTGCACGATTGCCCCGGAATGACGCCAAGTCCTCTTGTGCTGTCCAACCGAGACAACCGCCTAGGTCACCCACTCCGCGCGGATGCCGCCCCTCGCTGCTCCGCGCTCGGGCTCCCGCCAGGAGAACGTGAACAACCCCATCGGCTCGACCTGTTCGAGCTCATCGCGGGCAATGTCGCGCGCGATCACGACGATGAAGGGCGCCGGCGGTTTCTCGGCCGTCAATTGCCGCGGCGGCGAGAACACCGTGCCGACACTTTCGACCAGCAGCGGCCGCGGCGCCTCGTGGATCTTCACCAGGCCCTTGATCCGCAGCAGGCGCTCGCCGAGCCGGCCCGCGACGTTGTCCAGCCAACTGGCGAGATCGGCATAGCCGATCTCATGGCGCGGCCGGACCAGGCAGAGCGCGAGGCGCGGATGCGCGGCGGCGAGATCAGGCGCGACGTCGCGCAGCGGCGGGGACGCCGTAAGCGGCGCAAAGGCCGCCGACACCACAGCGGCGCGATCCGCGTTGGCGACGGCCTTCGCGACTGGATTGAGCTGCGCGATCACCACCGGCGCATCGGTCAGCCCCTCCGGCGCAAGATCCGCCTTGGTTGCAATGATCCGATGTGCCGCGGCCCATTGGGCCGCGGCCTCCTCGAACGTCGCGACGTCCAGGCCGCGCGTGAGATCGTAGGTCGCGACGACGGCGACGCGCATGCGGTGCTCGGCCAAGGTCGCGAGCTGGCGCAGCACCGGTCCTGGCATCGACAGGCCCGAGGTCTCCAGGATGATCCGGCGCAACGGCGGCAGGCCGGCGGGCCGCGGCGCCATGATCAGGCGGTCGATGGTGAAGGCGAGATCGCTGCCGACCTGGCAGCAGACGCAGCCGTTCGACAGCATCGCCAGCGGCACGTCATCGCCGCTCTCGCGCAGCAGCACGCCATCGAGCCCGACCTCGCCGGCCTCGTTGACGATCACGGCCGTGTCGGACGCCGTCTCCGCGCTCAGCACGTCGCGCAGCAGCGACGTCTTGCCCGATCCGAGGAAGCCGGTGAGGACGAAGAAGTCGATGATGCCGACGCTCATGGCGCCGCGGCATCCTTGTCTTTGTCCTTGGTCGCGTATTTCTCCGGCACGTCGCTCTCCCAGCTCGCCTTGACGAGCTCACGGACGTCGGCGAGCAGCTCCTCGGTGTCGTAGATGATGCCGTCCTTGATCGTGAATTTCAGGCCGCGATGCCACTCGACTGCATTGGTCGCATCGTTGAAGCGCATCGCGCCGGTGCCGTAGAGCAGCTTGAAATCGGTCAGCGGATTGTGGTCGTGGACCAGCATGTCGGCGCGCATGCCGATGTCGATGGTGCCGATCTCGTCCTGCAGCCCGCAGAGTGCTGCGCCCTGCGATGTCGCCGAGCGGATCACCTCCAGCGGATGGAAGCCCGCCTCCTGCAGCAGCTCCAGCTCACGGACATAGCCGAAGCCGAAGATCTGGTAGATGAAGCCGGAATCCGAGCCGGTGCAGACCCGGCCGCCGCGGTTCTTGTACTCGTTGATGAACGCCATCCAGAGCCGGTAGTTCTCCTTCCACTCGATCTCGTTCTGGGTCGACCAGCGATACCAGTACGAGCCGTGGCCGCCGCGCTGCGGCGTGAAGTAGTCCCACATCGACCTCCAAGTGTACTCCTTGTGCCAATAGGCCTGGCGCGCCCGCATCAGGTCGCGGTTGGCGTCGTAGATCGTGAAGGTCGGCACGAAGGTGAAACCGATCTCCAGGAACTGCTCCAGCACCTCGTTCCACTTGGCCGAGCCGGGCTCGGCGCCCTGCTTGAACATCTGCCCCGAGACCGAGAAGCGGAAATATTCATCGGTGTAGTTGTAGTCGAGCGGGAAGTTCTGGATCACGCGGTCTTCGAACAGCGCCTCCGGCAGGCCGTAATAATGCTCCGCGCTCGTCAGGCCCCACTTCGCCGTGGTCAGCGCATTCATGCGCGACACCGCCATCTGGGCGTGATGGCAGCCGGTGCGCAGGCCGATCTGTTTGCACTCGTCGAGCGCGGCTTCCATGATCGCGGGCGGCGCGCCGAAGAACTTGATGCCGTCGGCGCCGCGCTCCTTGACCTGACGCAGCCAGGTGCGCCCCTGCTCCGGCGTGTAGATCGTCTTGACCATGTCGTTGACGGCCGGGAAATAGGCATAGGCGAGCAGCCGCGGCGCGGCGATCGTGTTGTTCTCGGCGCGCTCTTTCTGGTCGAGCATCCAGGACAGCCCGTTCATCGAGCCCATCTCGCGCACCGTGGTGACGCCATGCGCCAGCCAGAGCTTGTAGACGTAGTCGACCGGCGGCACCCAGCCATTGGCGGAGTGATAGGCAACGCCGGCATGGGCGTGGCAGTCGACGAAGCCCGGCGTCACCCATTTTCCGCGACAGTCGATCTCGTGATCGGCCGGTTCGCCAGCGTTGCCGGCATAGCCATAGCCGACGACCTTCTTGATGCTGACGATACGCCCGTTCTCGACGATGATGTCGACGGGCCCGATCGGCGGCGCGCCGGTGCCGTCGATCACGGTCGCGCTGCGCAGCGCCAGCCGCTTGAACGGCCCGATCCCGCGATCCCGCGTCGTCGCCTTCGGCACGATCGGCGCCGCGCCCTTGTTCCGGATGAAGGCGAGCTCATCGCCAGGGAGCATCTGTTCCGTCACGACGGCGTGTCCTCCATTTGAGACCGTAGGGTGGGCAAAGCGCAGCGTGCCCACCATGCGTCTGCTTTCTTCCAAGATGGTGGGCACAGCGCTGCGCGCCTTTGCCCACCCTACGCATCGTCTTCCCGTCATTGCGAGCGGAGCGAAGCAATCCAGGGCCAGGAAGCAAGTCTGGATTGCTTCGTCGCTGCGCTTCTCGCAATGACGCCGTCTACCGTCACCCCGCCCTGTACTTCCGCGCGAACGCGACGCTGCCGAACACCGTGAAGGCCATGGTCACCGCCAGCAGCATGAAGGCGAGGGCGGCGCCCATCGGCCAGTTGTTGCCGCGCACGAACTGGTCGTACACGGCAGGCGCCATCATCTTGAATCGCGGGCCGCCGAGAAGCACCGCCGTTGCATAGGTGTTCATGCACAAAACGAACACCAGGATCGAGCCGGCGGCGACGCCGGGACCCGACAGCGGCAGGATCACCCGCCAGAACACGCGCGCGCCGGAGGCGCCGAGATTGGCGGCGGCATATTCGAGGTCGCGGGGGATGCTCTCGATGACCGCGGACAGCGTCAGGATCATGTAGGGCAGCACGACGGCGATGATGCCGATGATGACCGCCTTGGTCGTGTACATGATCTCCAGCGGCGCGGAGATCAGGCCGAGCTTCATCAGAACCGTGTTGACGAGCCCGTCGCGCGCGAACAGCGCCATCCAGCCGGCCGAGCGCACGACATTGCCGACCAGCAGCGGAAACAGGGTCGCGATGACGACCAGGCTCTTCCAGCGGCTCTCCATGCGGCCGAGCCAATAGGCCGCCGGAAAGGCGAGAATCAGCGTGAGCAAAGTACACAGCAGCGCGATGCCCAGCGTGGCCAGGATGATCTGCTGGTAGTACGGATCGGTCGCGGCCTTGACGTAGTTGTCCGGCGACAGCGCCTGCACCATCAGCTGGGTCGGGCTGAACTGGTTGAGCGAGATCCGGAACATCAGGATCATCGGCCCGACCAGCAGCGCCAGGACCAGCAGACAGGCAGGAACGACCAGCAGCGCCATCGCGCGAGCTCCGATTGCAGATAAGCGGCGCATCGGCCGCGTGCTCCTGCGGCCGGTGCCGCAGGAGCGAGGTTTTGAGGCTCAGGCCTTGAACTCCTTGTTCCAGAAGTCGAGCGTGCGCTGCGCACGCCCGGCGGCGTAGGCATAATCCGGCTTCAGCAGCCGCGCGCGCTCGGCCTCGGTCAGGCTGACCTGCTTGGCGAGATCCTCCGGCAGCGGCGCATCGGTGACCGTCGGGACATAGCCCATCTTGTCGGCGAAGCCGCCTTGCGCCTTGGCGTCCAGCATCGCGTCGAGATAGGCGAAACCGCCGGCCTTGTTCTTGGCGTTCTTCGGCACCGCGGCCTGGAACACGATCGCCGGCGTGCCTTCCTTCGGCACGACATGGGCGAGCGGAATGCCGGACTTCTTCCACATGAAGCCGCGGGCAAGCCACATCGTGGTGATCCAGACCTCCTCCGACTTCAGCGCCGCCGCCAGCGCCTCGTTCGAAGGATAGATCTTCACGTCGAGCGAGCGCCATTCCATCAGCTTCTTCTCGGCCGGATCGAGATTGCTGACGCCGCCGCCGCCGGCGAGCGCCGCGGCCAGCGTGTTGTTGGGATAGAGGATGTCGGCGAGACCGATGCGGCCGCGCCATTTCGGATCCCACAGATCGGCGAAGGATTGCGGCGGCGTCTTCACCTGGTTGGTGTTGTAGAGGATGACCTGCGCCGAATAGATGTGCGGGATCGCGATGTCGCTCTTGAGCTCCGGGAACACCTTGTCGAGCCGCTTCACCTGGGCTGCATCGACCTTTTCGAACACGTCCGACTGCGACACGATGTAGGTATCGTTGTCGGACAGGCACGACACGTCCATCGAGCCGCGGCGACTCTGTCGCTCGGCCAGCAGCTTGGTCTTGCGCGGATCGGCGTTGGCGACGTCCTGCACGATCTCGAACCCCTTCGGCGTCATGATCGGCTTATCGATGATGTCGGAGAGCAACTGGCCGTAGTCGCCGCCCCAGGTGCCGACCACGACCTGTCCGCCTTCGGCGCGGGCAGTGGGCATGCCGGAGGCCAGCGCGGCGACGCCGGCGCTGGCGGAGAGAAAATGTCGTCGCGAAATCATGGGAGAACCTCTCGCTGTGGATGGATGCGTTACGAAGATGTCTGCGGCACGAGACGCGGGACCTTGCGGTCCCACTGCAGGGACACGGGATCGTTCGGTTTGAGTGTTGCCAGCGGCTCGCTCGCGTCGGGCGTTGGCCTGACGGCCACCAGCGTCTCGTCGCCGATCGCCACCACATATTCGCTCTGCGCGCCCATATAGGTGATCGCCAGCACGCGGCCGCGCACCTCGCCGGACTCACCGGCCACCACTGCAATGCGTTCAGGCCGCAGCGCGAAAGCATCGGCATCGTCGCGCTCGCCGCTGGCGACATCGACCGGCAACAGCAGGCCGCCGCTGGTACGGAAGTTATTGGCGTCCGCACGCCGACCCGCCACGATGTTGCAGCGACCGACGAAGTCGGCGACGAACGCATCCTTCGGGGAATCGTACAGCTCCTGCGGCGTGCCGATCTGGCGGACGCGGCCGCCCTCCATGACCACGAGGCGGTCGGCCATGGTCAGCGCCTCCTCGCGGTCATGGGTCACCATCAAGGTGGTCAGGCCGAGCCGTTGCTGCAGCGCGCGGATCTCGAGCCGCACCTCGGCGCGCAGCTTGGCATCGAGGTTGGACAACGGCTCGTCGAGCAGGAAGATGCGCGGATTGACCACCAGCGCCCGTGCCAGCGCGACGCGCTGCTGCTGGCCGCCCGACAATTGCCGCGGCAGCCGGTCGGCGAGATGCGACAGCCGCACCAGCCTGAGCGCCTCCTCGATCTTCGTCTTGCGCTCGGCCGCACTGATGCCGCGCATCTCCAGGCCAAAGCCGACATTGTCGGCCGCGCTCATGTGCGGAAACAGCGCGTAGGACTGGAACACCATGCCGGTCGCACGCTTGTAGGCCGGCAGATGCGTCACGTCCTCGCGGTCGAACAGCACGCGGCCGCTCGTGGGCGGCAGGAAGCCCGCGACCATGCGCAAGGTGGTCGTCTTACCGCAGCCGGAGGGTCCGAGCAGCGCGACCAGCTCGCCCTCGCCGACGGCGAGATCGAGCCCCTCCACGCCGATCGACGTCCCGAAGCGCTTGGTCAGCTTCTCCAGGGTGAGCTGCGCCATCACACCACCCGCGACAGCTTGACGAAGCGGTCGGTCACCACCATCAGAATTCCAACCAGCGCGATCTGCACCGTGGCGACCGCGGCGAGCGTCGGATCGATACGGAATTCGAGGTAGTTCAGCATCGCAACCGGCAAGGTGATCCGGCCGGGACCGACCAGCAGCATCGACAGATCGAGATTCTCGAAGCTCTGGATGAACGAGAACATCGCCGCCGCGACGATGCCGGAGCGCATCATCGGCAGGGTGATACGGCGGAACACCGTGAACGGGCTGGCGCCGAGATTGGCGGCGGCCTCCTCGGCGGCACGGTCGAGCCCCTGCAGGCTGGCGACCACGAGCCGCACCGTCCACGGAATCGCCAGCAGCGTATGCGCGGCGACGAGGCCTTCCGTAGTTGCCTTGATGTCGCGGTCGAGCAGGTCCTCGGCGAGCACATAGAACATGTAGAGGCCGGAGCCGGCGACGACGCCGGGCACGGCCAGCGGCGCCAGCAGGAACGACGACAGCGCCTGGCGGCCACGGAACTCGCCCCGCACGATGGCAAGCGCCGCCGCAGTGCCAATGGGCACGCCGATCGCGGTCGCGAGCAGCGCGACCTGGAAGCTGGTCACGAGGCCACGCAGAAATTCCGGCTTGCTCAGCGCGTTCGAGTACCATTTCAGCGACAGGCCCGGCGGCGGAAAGCTCACGATCTCCTGCGCGAAGAAGCTGGTCACGACGATCATGACGACGGGCGCGAAGATGACGGCATAGGCTGTGACGATCAGTGTCCGCACTGCGAAATGGCCGAGTGATATTTGTCCCGTAAAACGGAACGGCATTGCAGACACCTCAACAAACAGATCAGCAACTTGTGCGGCGGCATCGTAGTCGGGAGCTCCGCTGCCGCCAAGCCTGTGCCACGAGTTATCGCAATGCACATTCGCATGGGCGCAGCGACGCGGCGATCCTGACGCGTGATGCGGCGGCAGCGCCATCTTGGCGCTAGCCCCGTGCGCACGTGAAACCGTCGCCGGCGCGCTCGATTTCCGACTTTCGGAATCTTCGAGGACCGAGCAGGCGGACTTGACGCCTGCGCGACGGTCCGTCGCAACGGCGCGGATTTGAGCAATGCGTGCTCAATTCTTGCACCGGCACGATCCAATATTTTGTGCGCCCACGGACAAGCCATCCGCGCAGGCCCGCACCTAAGCTTGCCTTCGAGCTTGGACCGGGGCGACGGCACCAATGCACCGCCGGACCAGCGCGACATCATCGTTCGAAGGAGCTGGCAACATGCAGACGAGGCTATTCACCGGAGCGCGGCGGGCGTGGCTTGCCGCGCTCGGTGTCATCATCGCGGCGGGACTTCTCGCCCCCATCGACGCGCAGGCGGCGACGCCCGGGGGCTGCGCGGCGCTGAAGGAGAAATATCCGGACTGGAAGGGCAAGACGCTGGTCAACGCGATCAATCCGCACACGCCGGGCTATGAGTCGATCGACCCGAAAGACCCGAGCAAATATGTCGGCTTCGACATCGATCTCGGCGAGGCCATCGGCGACTGTCTCGGCTTCAAGCTGACCTACAAGCCGGTGACCTTCGCCGCGCTGCTGACGACCTTGGCGAGCGGCCAGGCCGACATCGTCATCTCCGACATCTACGCCACCAAGGAGCGCGCCAAGGCCGCCGACTTCATCACCTACTCCAAGGTGTTCGACGGCGTGCTGGTCGCCAAGGGCAACCCGAAGGGCATCAACGGCATCAACCTGTCGATGTGCGGCGCGGCCGCGGCCGAGAACACCGGCTACGTCGAGGTGCCGCTGATCCAGGATCTCGCGCCGAAATGCAAGGAAGCCGGAAAGCCTGAGCCGACGATCCAGCTCTACGACAACAACGCCAACTGTATCCAAGCCATCCTGGCGGGGCGCGCCGACACCTATGTCAACGACGTCAACACCGTCGACCAGGCGGTGAAGGCTTATCCGGACAAGCTGGAAAAGGCGATCGCGGTCACCATCCCCTATTCGGTCGGCATCGCCGTTCCCAAGGACAAGCCGAAGTTCCGCGACGCCGTCATGGCCGCGCTGATCGAGGTGCAGAAGGAAGGCATCCATCAGGAGCTGCTGAAGAAGTGGCAGCTCGATCCGGCGAACTTCAAGGAGCCGGATATTCTCACGGCGGACTAACAGGCGCTCCGTTCGAAGGCGGATCTGTCGCCGCAGAGACAGTGCGCTCCCCTCCCCCCACGCGAAGCGGAGCTTCGCTAGGCGGGGAGGGGTCGGGGGTGGGGGTCCACACGAAGACTCTTTGCTGGGTACCCCCCTCCCCAGCCCTCCCCCACAAGGGGGGAGGGAGCGCACCAGTTCCGCGGCGACACATGCGTGAGCCACCTTCGTAGCTGACGATCTCAGCACCGCTGAGAGCACCATCTTCGTAGGGTGGGCAAAGCGAAGCGTGCCCACCGTCTTTCTTCCCGAACACCGCGGTGGGCACGGCGCTCCGCGCCTTTGCCCACCCTACATAGCCAGGCCGACTGATGTCCCTCTTCCTGCATTATCTCAGCATGCCGTATCTGCTGCAGGGCATCGAGCTGACCCTTCAGGTCACCGCGCTCGGCCTGATCGGCGGACTAATCCTCGGCCTCGTCCTCGCGGCCATGCAGCTAAGCCGGTTCTGGCTGCTGGCGGCGATCGCACGCGGCTACACCGTGATCTTCCGCGGCACACCCCTGATCCTGCAGATGGTGTTCGCCTACGACGCGCTGCCGCATATCGGCATCAAGCTGCCGGCGGTGCTGGCGGCGGGCCTCGCACTCGCCTGCAACGAGGCGCCGTTCATCGCCGAGATGCTGCGCTCCGGCGTGCTCGGCGTCGATCGCGGCCAGCTCCTGGCCGGCCAGGCGCTCGGCATGACGCCATCAGTGCTGATGCGCCGCATCATCGCGCCGCAGGCGATCCGCACCATGATCCCCGCCTTCGGCAACGAGGCGGTGAGCGCGCTGAAGAACTCCTCGCTCGCCTCCGTCATCGCGGTGCAGGAATTGACCTTGCGTTCGACGCAGCTCGCGTCGTCCACCTTCGACTTCTTCTCGATCTTCTTCGCCTCGGGTCTCATCTATCTCGTGCTGACCGGCGCGATCAGCGTCATCCAGCTCGCGCTGGAATGGCTGCTCGATCTCGACCGCACGGCGAAGCAGCGCAAGCTGGCGGACTACCTTGCGCTATTGCTACCTTGGCGCCGCATCGGCCACGCGACGAAGCTGGGACTCGCCGAGAAAACAGCCCCTGCCATCGAGGCCGCGCCGCCGGAGCCCGCCGAACTGAAAGAAACGCCGCCGCTAGCGCTGTCGATCGAGGATCGCGCCAGGCGCGCGGCGACGGTCGCCCGCAACAATGTCGCCGTCGAGGTCACCGGGCTGCGCAAGGCCTATGACGGCCACACCGTGCTCGACGGGCTCGATCTCACCGTGCGCATCGGCGAGGTGATCGCGCTGCTCGGCCCCTCAGGCTCCGGCAAGAGCACGCTGCTCCGCTGCATCAATCACCTGGAGAACTGGGATTCCGGTGAGATCCGCGTCGGCGGCCGCCAGCTCGGCTTTGACGAGGCCGGCCGCAAGCTGTCGCCGCGCGCGATCGCCAATGAGCGCGCCAACGTCGGCGTCGGCATGGTGTTCCAGCAGTTCAACCTGTTCGGCCATCTCACCGCGAAGGAGAATGTCGCAGGTCCCTTGCGCTGGGTGCACGGCCTGGGCCGCTTCGAGGCCGAGCGCCGCGCGGCGGAGCTGCTCGACCGCGTCGGCCTGTCGCATCGCGCCGATGCGCTGCCGCGCCATCTGTCCGGAGGCCAGCAGCAGCGCGTGGCGATTGCCCGCGCGCTGGCGCCGAACCCGAGCGTGCTGCTGCTGGACGAGCCGACCTCAGCGCTCGATCCCGAGCTCGTGGGCGAGGTGTTGGAGGTGATCCGCCGGCTCGCCATCGACGATGGGCTCACCATGATCATTTCCACGCATCAGATCCGCTTCGCCGACGAGGTCGCCGACCGCGTCGCCTTCCTCAACGGCGGCGTGATCCTCGAAGAGGGACCGGCGCACGATGTGCTGACCAACCCGCGCCATCCGCTGACCGCGCGCTTCCTCTCGGTGATGGACGCCGAGCGGCCGAAGGACGCGGTGGCATGAGCCCGCTCCACCGAATTCTCAACATCCTCGATCTCTGAGCAAAGAGGCCCTCGCATGAAGCACCATCTGCTGCCGGTGTCCAACAAGACCGTTCACTGGGGTTATTTCTCCAAGGTGGTGACACCCGCGCTTACCTTGCGCTCCGGCGACCGCGCCACGATCGAGACGCTGACGCATCACGCCAACGATGACTACGAGCGCATGATCAAGGACGATCCCGGCGCCGAGAGCGTGTTCGAGTGGACGAAGGAGCACAAGGCCGTGGCGCGGCGCGGCTCCGGTCCGACCGAGGGCCCGTTCATCCGCGGCTCCGGCGAAGGCATCGGCGTGCATCTGCTGACCGGACCGGTCGCGATCGAAGGCGCCGAGCCCGGCGACGTGCTGGAGGTGCGGATCCTCGACATCAGGCCGCGGCCGAGCCAATGCGGCTGCCATGCCGGCAGATGCTTCGGCTCCAACGCCGCCGCCAATTGGGGCTTTCACTATCACGACCTGATCGAGGAGCCGAAGCCGCGCGAGGTCGTCACCATCTTCGAGCTGGACACCGCGGGGGAGCCGTTCGCCAGGGCGGTCTACAACTACGTCTGGACGCCGCAGACCGACCCCGACGGCATCGTGCATCCGACCATCGACTATCCCGGCGTGCCGGTCGATCACTCGACGATCAGGAAGCGGGAGAACATCCTGCCGAATATAAAGGTGCCGGCGCGGCTGCATTTCGGCACCATGGGCCTCGCGCCCTCCGAGGCCGACTACGTCTCCTCCATCCCGCCGAGCTACACCGGCGGCAACATCGACGACTGGCGCATCGGCAAGGGCGCGAGGATGTACTATCCGGTCGCCGTGCCCGGCGCCTATTTCTCGGTCGGCGATCCTCATGCCGCGCAAGGTGACAGCGAGCTCGGCGGCACCGCGATCGAGACCTCGCTCACCGGCGACTTCGAGTTCATCCTGCACAAGAAGAACGATCTCGGCGGCACCCAGCTCGAGGGCCTGACCCATCCGCTGCTGGAGACCGATCAGGCGTGGTCGGTCTACGGCTTCACCTATCCGAACTACCTCGCCGAACTCGGCGCCAATGCGCAGACCGAGATCGCCAACCATTCCAGCCTCGACCGCGCCATGCGCGACGCCTTCCGCAAGCTGCGCCGCTTCCTGATGACGGTGCATCATCTCAGCGAGGACGAGGCGATCTCGCTGTTGTCGGTCGGCGCCGATTTCGGCGTCACCCAGGTGGTGGACGCCAATTGGGGCGTGCATGGCACGATCCGCAAGAACGTGTTCCGGTGTGAGTGAGGTCGACGTCGGGCACCCTCTCGCCCAGCGCAAGGTGCGCTCCCTCCCCCGCTTGCGGGGGAGGGTCGGGGTGGGGGCGCCCCAAGCGACACCGCCGCTGTGGACCCCCACCCCTCCCCGCAAGGGGGAGGGGAACAGACCGCGCGCGCGGCGACAGCCCCAGCGACAACGACACCAGGAGCCGACGACTGACGCGCACCGAAACGCCGATGCCAAAACGACAAACGGTCAAGCTCATCTGGCACGGGGGTTGCTTCGCGTTCCCGGACCCGGGGCGTGCCATGAGTTTTCGTCCGTTCACCAGCGAATCCTATGCAAGGGACGAACGCCCTGAAGCGTGGCGCGACGTGCTGAATGCGGTCGGGCTGCAGCCCGCGGCGAAGACGCCATTCTATGATGGCCATGCCACCGCCTCGCATCGCCATGCGCCGGGCATCGCGCTCTCGCGGCTGTCGGCCGGCGCGCAGGTGGTCACTGCGGTTCCGCAGCCCCACGAAGACCTGCCGATCGTGCTGCTGGCGATCGAGGACGGCGCCGTGCTCCGGAGCGGCGACAGCCACCGCATCGTGCCCGCGGGGCATCTGATGCTGCTGCCGCGCACGGGAGACTGGGGGATCGCCTTCCAGCGCGACCTGCGCGCGATCGTGCTGTCGGTGACGGCGGACGCCCTGCATGGCCGCATCAGCGGCAAGCTGAAATTGGCCAGGCCCCAGGTGATCGCGCCGAGCGGTCTTGCCGACGTGGTCTGCCGCACCATCGAGGCCACCGCGCGGGCGCTCGAAACCCTCAGCGATGCCGAATGGAGCACGGTCGCACAGAGCCTGGTCGATCTGCTGCTGACGCTCGCCCATCAACAAGCGGTGCCGGCAACGGAGGCCGGCAGCAGCGCGACGCAGGCCGCGATCCTTCACCGGATCTGCCAGACCATCGAGCGGCGGCTCGACGATGCCGAACTGACGCCGGCGCGGGTGGCCCAGGCCGAAGGCATCTCAGAGCGCTATCTGCAGAAATTGTTCGAAGGCGCTGGTGATAATTTCAGTCACTACGTGAGGGAACGGCGGCTGCAGCGGGCCTGGACCGACCTGTCCAATCCGGCCGAAGCCAACCATTCGATCTCGGAGATCGCCTATCGCTACGGCTTCGCCGATTCGGCACATTTCAGCCGCAGCTTCCGCGCCCGCTTCGGCCTGTCGCCGCGCGAGTTCCGGCAGCAGAAGGCCGAGCAGGCGATCACGTCGGCGACTCCGCGCGGCCAGCGCGGCTGGCCGCAGGATGCGCTGGCGCAGCAGCGCGTCTGCGAGAGGCCGGCGTCAACCAGGAGCGACATCGCCCTACCCGCGCCGGCCAACGACCAGGATGCGCGGCGGCATCACCATCATCTCGCGGTGTCGGCCGAACGGGTGCATTGGGGCTATTTCAGCCGCTCGCTGCCGCCGCAGATCGAAATCGCATCCGGCGACACGATCACGGTGGAGACGCTGACCCAGCATGCCTCCGATGATCCCGAGCTGATGATCGCAGGCGATGCCGCTGCGCTCAGCGTGTTCGGCTGGACCAAGGCCAAGAAGAACGTCGACCGCCGCGGCGCCGGTCCGATGGACGCCAGCGTGTTCGGCCGCGGCGCCGGCGAAGGCTTTGGCGTCCACATCTGCACCGGCCCGGTCGCGATCAAGGACGCGCAGCCCGGCGACGTGCTCGAAGTTCGCATCCTCGACATCGTGCCGCGGCCAAGCAAGAGCAGGACGCATGAAGGCCGTGTGTTCGGCTCCAGCGTCGCGGCGTGGTGGGGCTATCACTACAACGAACTGATTGCAGCACCGGCGCCGCGCGAGGCGGTGACGATCTACGAGATCTTTGCCGGCGATCCCGAGCCGCATGCGCGCGCGCTCTATTCCTACCGCTGGGAGCCGCAGACCGATCCGGCCGGAGTCGTCCACGCGACCTACGACTATCCCGGTGTGCCGGTGGCGCCCGGCAGCATCAAGCGCCGCCACGGCGTGCTCGACAACATCCGCATTCCGCTGCGGCCGCATTTCGGCGTGATCGCGGTGGCGCCGCGCGAGGTCGACTTCGTCGATTCGATTCCGCCGTCCTATTTCGGCGGCAATCTTGACAATTGGCGGCTGGGCAAGGGCGCGACCGTGTATCTCCCCGTCGCGGTTCCCGGCGCGCTGCTGTCGGTCGGCGACCCCCACGCCACGCAAGGCGACGGCGAGCTCGGCGGCACGGCGATCGAATGCTCGATGACTGGCACGTTCCAGGTCATCCTGCACAAGAAGGCGCAGCTCGCGGGGAAGCCGTTCGCCGATCTCTCTTACCCGCTGATCGAGACCGCGACCGACTGGGTGCTGACCGGCTTCAGCCACCCGAACTATCTCGCCGAGTTCGGCGCGCAAGGCCAAAGCGAGGTCTACGCGACCTCCTCGCTCGACCTCGCGATGAAGGATGCCTTCCGCAAGATGCGCCGCTTCCTGATGCACATCAAAGGCCTCAGCGAGGACGAGGCGGTCGCGCTGATGTCGGCGGCGGTGGACTTCGGCGTCACGCAGGTCGTCGACGGCAATTGGGGCGTGCACGCGATCCTGAGCAAGCGGCTGTTCGAGGATGCGGGCTGACTCTCGATCCAATCGCTGCGTCCCGGAATTCCGTCATTGCGAGCGAAGCGACTTGTCCGCCGAAGCTCGAAGAGCGAAGGCGGAAGCAATCCAGGGCGTCACGCTCGGCCCTGGATTGCTTCGTCGCTTCGCTCCTCGCAATGACGACTAATGTTGTGTTTCGAGCGAAGCCCCGAACAAAGGACCATCCCTATGCAGTTCCACATGATCTCCGGTGCGACCAGGCCGGTGGCGCCGTTCAGCCACGCGGTCGAAACCGACGGCTTCGTGTTCGTCACCGGCCAGATGCCGGACTCGCCGGAGGCGCCGGGCGTGCTGCCGGAGGGGATCGTGCATCAGACGAAGGCGGTGATGCAGAACTTGAAGTACATCCTCCAAGGTCTCAACCTTGGCCTCGAACATATTGTGATGTCTCGGATTTACCTGACCGAGTTCAAGCGGGATTACGCGGCGATGAATGAAACCTATCGTTCATTCTTCCCGCCGGACCGGCTGCCGGCCCGCACCTGTGTCGGCGTCACCGGTCTTGCCTATGACGCGCTGATCGAGATCGATCTGGTCTGCCGAAGACCATAGTACCCATTGGTAAACATCTCCTCAACGCGAGGCCCCGTCATTCGATCCGGGCTGGGGAGCGTCCCGCTGTTGCCGATTGTGTGCCGAGGCCCGGCGGTGTCAATTCGCCGGACCATCAGGCGGGATCGGGGAGTGCCATGCCGTATCAGTTTTCCAATCGTCAGCAGATCCGCAAGCCGGCGGTGACCAGCAAGGGCGGCATTGTCGCGGCGCAGTCACGGCGCGCCGCCGAGGTCGGGGCCGAGGTGCTGGCCGCGGGAGGCGACTGCGTCGATGCCGTGGTGGCGACCGGCTTTGCGCTCGGCGTGCTCGAGCCGTGGATGAGCGGCCTCGGCGGCGGCGGCGCCATGCTGCTGTACCGCGCCAGGGACAACCACGTCGAGGTGATCGACTACGGCATGCGCGCGCCCGACAGCCTTGATGCCGCGGACTATCCGCTGGCCAATGACGGCAGCGTCGCGGCCGACATCTTTCCCTGGCCCCGCGTCAAGGACGACCGCAATCTGCACGGCCCCGGCGCGATCGCAGTGCCCGGCGTCGTCGCGGGCATGGAGGCGGCGCATCGCCGCTACGCGCGGCTGCCGTGGCAGGATCTCGTCACGCCGAGCGTGAAGCTCGCCGCCGAGGGCTTGCTGGTGGACTGGTGGACCACCGTGATGATCTCGAGCTGCGCCGCCGACCTGCGCCGCTATCCCGGCAGCGCCGCGGCCTATCTGAAGGATGGCTTGCCGCCGAATCCGCAATGGGGCGCCAAGGCGGTGACGCGGCTGCCGCAGGAGCAGCTGAAGGCGACGCTGGCACATCTTGCCAGCGCCGGCGCGCGCGACTTCTACCGCGGCGACATCGCCCGCTCGCTGACTCGCGACATCCAGGCCGCCGGCGGCGCGCTCTCGGTGGATGACCTCGCCGCGTTCGAGGCGCATGTCCGCGATCCCCTGCGCATCCCCTATCGCGGCGGCACGGTGTTCGCGACGCCGGAGCTGACGGCCGGCCCGACGCTGGCTCACGCGCTGCGGCTGATGCAGGCGCGCGTGACGGCATCGGGCAAGGCGCCGGATGCAAGCACGTTCATCGCCTATGCCGAGGCGGTGCAGTCGGCGTACCGCGAACGGCTGAACGACATGGGCGATGCGCCTGGCAAGCGCGCGCTCGGCGCCGAATATCTCGCGCCGGCCTGCACCACGCACTATTCGGTGGTGGACCGCGACGGCAACATGGCGGCGGTGACGCAGACGCTGCTGTCGGGCTTCGGCTCGAAATTCCAGGCGCCGCAGAGCGGCATCATGATGAACAACGGCATCATGTGGTTCGACCCGACGCCCGGCACGACGAACTCGCTGGCTCCGGGCAAGCGCTGCCTCACCAACTACACGCCGGTGGTGGCGCAGGCCGCCGATGGCCGTCGCCTCGCCCTCGGCGCCTCCGGCGGCCGCCGCATCCTGCCCGCCGTGGCACAGATGCTGTCCTTCGTGATGGACTTTGGCATGGATCTCGATACGGCGATCCACCAGCCGCGCATCGACGCCAGCGAAGGTGACGTGGTCGGCGCCGACACCCGGCTGCCGGCGGAGGTGATGGACGTGCTGACAGCGAAGTTCGAGACCGTGCCGGCGCCGCTGCAAACCATGCCGATGAAATTCGCCTGCCCCAGCATCGTGCTGCGCCAGGGCGACGTGAACAGCGGCGCGACGGAAATCTTCCACGCCTGGGGCGATGCGGTGGCGGAGCGGTGAGGAGGTCCGGGGGCCCGACGCGTCGCGCGCTCCTACCACGGCAAGTTCGTCGACCCTTTCCTCAATTCTCGAAATTCACGGCGGTGGTGTTCGCGCCGCAGATCAAGATCGCGACGCGTTCGGCTGGTGCAGGACGATAAACGCCGGACAGCAACGCGGCAAAGGCCGCGGCTCCGCCGGGCTCGGTGACGATGCGCAACGCCGTCCAGAGCGCTTGCTGCGCGGCGCGGATGGCGTCGTCGCTGACGACCGCGACATCCGGCGCGGCAAAGCGTTGGACAATGGGAAACACCCGCGCGCCGATCCGGCGTGGTGCGAGGCTGTCAGCGGCGATGCCACCGGCCGGCGCATCGACCGGATGCCCTGCCGCCAGCGCGTCGCGCAACGTCGGCGCGCCCTCGGGTTCCACCGCCACAACCTTGACGCGCCCCTCATACCAAGCGGCGATGCCGGCAATCAGCCCGCCGCCGCCGACAGCAACCAGCAGCGTGTCGATCTCGGGCGCGTCGCGCTCGATCTCCAAGCCGACCGTCCCCTGCCCCAGCATGGTCTCGGGCTGGTCGAAGGCGTGGATCGGCATCGCACCCGTGGCCGCAACATGCCGTTCGCTCGAAGCAAGCGCATCGGCGTAGCGATCGCCGCCGACATGAATATCCGCGCCGCAACGCCGGATGAGATCGATCTTCGACGGCGAGGCGATGCTCGGCACGAAGATCGCCGCCTTGCGGCCGAGACGCTGGGCTGCCAGCGCCACCGCGACGCCGTGATTGCCGCCCGACGCCGCGGCCACGCCCGCTTCGGGCACCTCGCGCATCAGGAGATTGGCGAATGCGCCGCGCGCCTTGAACGAGCCGCCATGCTGCATGAATTCGAGCTTGAGCCGCAACGGGCGAGCCGAGAGACCGACGTCGCCGCCCGCGATCGTGATCAGCGGTGTGTGCCGGACATGGGGCCTGATGAGTTCGTGGGTCGCGGCGATCCGCTCCCGCGTAAACGCCGTGGACGTTTCCGACATGCCGCACCTCTCCTGCGCATCTTGACACAGCTTAGCTAATTGGCAAAGTTACAAAATGGCTCCCGACCTCGTGTTTCGCGCCCTGGCCAACGACAAGCGGCTGCAGATCCTGGAATGGCTGCGTGATCCCGCGCGGCATTTCCCGCCGCAGCGCGACGGTGACTTGGTCAAGGATGGCGTCTGCGGGCTCTTCATCGCCGACAAGCTCAGCGTATCGGCACCGACGCTTAGCGAGCACATGCGCGTGCTGACGGCCGCAGGGCTCGTGAAGGCCAAGCGCGCCAAGGGCTGGACCTTCTACAAGCGCGACGAACAAGGCCTCAAGACAGCGCGACGGCTGCTCACCGCCGCACTCTAGACCTGGCGAGAGGCGTGACGAACGCTCTCATTGGGCGGACGCTCGGCAGCCGCGCTAGCACTGTCATACGGTCGGCGGTGACGGCACGGCGATTTGCGGAAAGCTTGCCCGCAAGAAGGCCCGCATACGGGAGCGGAACGCGGCCACGTTCAAGCCAACGAGCGCAAGCCCGATCAAGCCGCCGACGAGCAACGTCGGCAAGGACCAGGTCTGGCCCCCCACTGCGGCGAGCGCCGGACCGAACAAGCCGGCTGCGACCACCACGACAGCAATGCAGCTCGCCGGCGCCAGACAGATGTCCCACCCGATGACGGAACGCTCGGTTGCGTCGACATGCAGCCTGCCGACGACGAGGGGAATCTGAATCAGAATCAATCCGCGCGGCCGCAGCCAGATCACACGATGCCTCTCGTCCCAGTAGACGGTGCAGGTGCTGAGCTTGACTCTCCTGCCCGCCGCCAGTTCGGATTGAAGAACAAATCGATCCCGCTCCCATCCGATCCGCAGGAAGGCTCCGAGATAGGGCCGGTAGAGGGCCATGATTGCGATCAGGTCGAAAATCACAGTGCCAAACAGCAAAGGCGCGAGCCAGGACGGCAGATCGACCGGGGTGGGAGCCGCAGACGGAGGATCGTGAGGCTGAAGAGATGGACGTCCGACCTGGTTCGGCACGGGTCCGGCAAAGCCGCGGATCTCCAGGCGCAGGATCACGCTGTCAGACGGGTCGTAGCAAATCCGGACGTAAGCACCGGGCGTGAGCGGGCCGCCGCGGGCCGCCGTCGCGTGGAAGCCCTCAATGAGATCCATGTCCGAATATTGGAACGGCACGCCCGACACCGTGAACGACTCGCTCGGACGCCGCGCGAGCGGCCCCGGCGTGAACTGCTCGACGGGCCCCTCGACCATCCGGCATTCGCCGCTCGCGGCCAGCCTGTGATGACGGTGATAGGGGACGAAGGTCAACGCAAAGGCCCCAACGGTCCAAATCGTCGCGAACACGACCGGGCCATAGCGCACGACATTCGACTTCGGGAGATACGGAATTCCTAGAGCTTGCAGCCCGCGGGGAAGCGCCGCGAGAAGTCCGGTCAGAACGATGAAGAGCAGGCCGGTCGCGGGAATCCACGAGGCCATGAAACCCGCGTCGAGGACATCGAAGACCTTCACGAACTGATCAGGCGTCATCGCTTCAGGCTCACTCTCGACCAGCAGTCTCTGCAATTGCGAACGGCGGCACCGACATCCTATCCGACCAGTGCCGTCATCAACGCGCTGTCCGCATCCGCCAGATCGTCGATCACGTCGAAATGGTGCCGGTCCGGCGCCTCGACATAAGCCGTGGATGCGCCAAGCCCCATCCAGATATTGGCGAGCAGCTGAGCCTGGCGGCGGAATTCGTTGCGCTCGGCGCCGCCAACCCAGGCAGTGACCTTGACGTGATCGATCGGCACCAGCAGCGCGGGGCTCTCCTTCGCAGCCGTGGCGTCGTCGATATGCAGCGTGTCGTTCATCGCGGTCCGTTGCAGCGGGCGCAGATCGTGCAGGCCGGAGAGCGAGACCACGCTGGTGATGCGCCCCTGTCGCTCCGGCGACAGCGGCGCGCCGCGGCAGATCATGCGGCTGACGAGATGGCCGCCGGCGGAATGCCCGGTCAGTGCCACCGGCCCGCCGACCTCGTCCATCGCCCGCGCGATCGCCTGCGCGACATCGGTCGAAATGTTGGCGAGGCCGACCTCGGGGCACAGCCGGTAGGACGGCATCGCCACGGCATGGCCGCGCGCGATCGCGCCTTGCGCGAGGTGCGACCAGAAGCTCTTGTCCAGCCGCATCCAGTAACCGCCATGCACGAACACGACGAGGCCCTTCGGCTTGCCCTCGGGCAGGAACAGATCGAGGCGCTGCCGCTCATGCGCGCCATACGCGATGTCGAGCTTGGCACGGCCCTGCCCCACCATGTCGGCGCGATAGCTCTCCGCCGGCGCCACCCACAGCCCGGGCCAGCGCTCGCCGCCGGCGATGTTCGGGCCGTTGGCGTAAGCGTTGTCCCAGTCCTTGACGGCATAGAGCATGAGGATCTCCTGATCGATTGATGTGCGCGCGGGCTCACAGCCCGGTGCGCAGCTTCCAGAGTTCGGGGAACAGCACGATCTCCAGCATCTTGCGCAGATAGTTGACGCCGCTGGTGCCCCCGGTGCCGGTCTTGAAGCCGATGATACGCTCCACCGTGGTGACGTGGTTGAAGCGCCAGCGGCGGAAATAATCCTCGAAATCGACCAGCTTCTCGGCGAGCTCATACAGCTCCCAATGCCGCTGCGGCTCGCGATAGACGCTGGTCCAGGCGGCCGCGACCTCCGCGCTCTCAGCGCGCGTGCCGCGCCAGTCGGTGCGCTGGCCGTCGGCGCCGATGAAGAAGCCGCGCCGCGCCAGCAGACGCAGCGCTTCGTCGTACAGGCTGGGCTTCGCCAGGATCGCTTCCAGCTCGGCGGTCAGCTCCGGATGATGGGCATGCGGGCGCAGCATCGCGAGATTGCGGTTGCCGAGCAGGAATTCGATCGAACGATACTGGAACGATTGGAAGCCGGAGGACTCGCCGAGCTTGTCGCGGAACAGCGTGTACTCGCTCGGCGTCATCGTGCGCAGCACGTCCCAGGCGCCGTTGAGCTGCTCGAAGATGCGTGACACCCGCGTCAGCATCTTGAACGCCGGCTGCACGTCGTCTTTGGCGATCGCGGCCATCGCCGCCTTGATCTCGTGGATCGCGAGCTTCATCCACAATTCGGAGGTCTGGTGCTGGATGATGAACAGCAGCTCGTCATGCGCGGTCGAGAGCGGCGCCTGCGCATCGAGCAGGCGATCCAGCATCAGATAGTCGCCATAGGACATCCGACCCTTGAAGTTCATCCGCGCACCCTCGGTGGCGGGATCGTAGGGCGCGCTGCTCACGTCACGAGCTCCTTCTGGCGATAGTCGGGCCTGTCCCACAGACTGTTGTCGAGGACCTCCGCGAGGATGCCCACGGCGCCGCGCACCTCGGCCTCGCCGATATAGAGCGGCGTGAAGCCGAAGCGCAGCGCGTCCGGCGCGCGGAAGTCGCCGATCACGCCGCGCGCGATCAGCGCGCGCATGATCGCATAGCCGTCCGGGTGGCGGAACGACACCTGGCTACCGCGCTGCGTCGCATCACGCGGTGACGCCAAGGTCAGCGACGGACAGCGCTTCTCGACCTCGGCGATGAACAATTCCGACAGCGCGATCGAAGCCGCGCGCACGTCCGGCATCGACACGCCGTCCCAGGCGTCGAGCGCGGCATCGAGCGCGGCGAGCGCAATGATCGGCGGCGTGCCGATGCGCATGCGCTCGATGCCGCCGCCGGGGCGGTAGTCGAGATCGAAGGCGAACGGCGCCTCGTGCCCCATCCAGCCGGACAACGCCGGCGGCGCGATGTCTGCGTAACGCGGCGCGACATAGATGAAGGCCGGCGCGCCGGGACCGCCATTGAGATATTTGTAGGTGCAGCCGACCGCGAAGTCGGCATCCGCGCCCGCGAGATCCACCGGCACAGCGCCGGCGGAATGCGCGAGGTCCCACACCGTGAGCGCGCCGGCCGCGTGCGCCTTCTTCGTCAGCGCGGCCATGTCGTGCATGCGGCCGGTGCGGTAATCCACCTCGGTCAGCATCAGCACTGCGACGCTGTCGTCGATCGCCGCCTCCACCTGCTCGGGCTCGACCACCTTCAAGGTGGCGCGGTCGCCGAGCATGCGGACCAGGCCCTGCGCCATATAGAGATCGGACGGGAAGTTGCCGCTGTCGGACAGGATCACGCGGCGGCCCGGATTGAGCGACAGCGCCGCGGCGAGCGCCTGATACACCTTGATCGAGAGCGTATCGCCCATCACGACCGTGCCGGGCGCGGCCCCGATCAGCCGGGCGATGCGATCGCCGACCCGGCGCGGCTGCACCATCCATCCGGCGGTGTTCCAGCCGCGGATCAGCTCCTGTCCCCACTCCGCTTCGATCATGCGGCCAACGCGGGCGGGCACGGCCGACGGCAGCGCGCCGAGCGAATTGCCATCGAGATAGATGACCCCTTCAGGTATCGTGAAGAGCGATCGGGTCCTGGAAAAATCGGTCATGCGGCTCCTGCTTCGTTCACGGCCTGAATGCATGATTCGCGCCGGGTCGGGCCAGATCAAGCCGGTCCCATCGCGACCGGCACCGCGCGGGCCGCATGGCTCGCGAAGACGTGACGATGGCGACACAATCCAGCCGGTCGATCGCCGCCGGCCGGTGACATTGACGCGCCACGGCAGGCTTGTCACGGGCGGCGCGTGGCGCATGATAGATCGATCTGAACTGCCGATGGAGCCCAACATGCGCATTCTGGTGCCGCTCGTCCTGCTGATGGCGCTGCTGATGCACCCTGCCGAGGCTGCCGACGCCAGCGCGGCGCAGAGCGTCATTCGCGCCCAGGAACAGGCTTTGGCGCGCGACGACGGAGCGACCGCCTATGCCCAAGCCGCGCCGGAGATCCAGGCGCTGTTTCCGAGCGTCGAGATCTTCATGAGCATGGTCAAAAGCGGCTATCCGCCGGTCTATCGCCATCGCAGCTTCGAATTCGGCGCCGCGCAGGTCGAGGACGGCAGCATCGCGCAGCGCGTGCACATCGTCGATGCCGAAGGCGAGGCGTGGGAGGCTCTGTACACGTTGCGGACCCAGCCCGACGGCAGCCTCAGGATCACCGGCTGTTCGCTGTTGAAGACGGGCCAGTCGGTCTAGCGCTGAGCGGCTACGTCACGCCGAAGCGCTTCTTGAACTGCTCGACATTGATGAGGCCGCGGCCGTGGCGGCCGTCGCCGATCTTCACGTCGCCATGATAGGCCTCGACCGAGAAGCGGATGACGCGGCGCTCGACCTCGATCACCTCGGCGACCGTGCGGATGGTCGCGCCGACCGGCGAGGCCGCGAGATGGCGGACGTTGACCTCGGTGCCGACCGTAACCCAGCCCGGCGGCAGCGCCGGGTTGATGGCGTCGCCCGACGTCATCTCCATCTCCAGGATCATCATCGGCGTCGCATAGACCATCGGCATGTGCGGCACGAAATGCCCGACGGTGCGCTCCGGCGGCACCACCAGCAGACGCTCGGCGCGCATGCCCGGCTTGATGATCTCACGTGCGTCCATGGCTGCTCCGAACTGTGCTGTCGTCCCGGACAAGCGCGCGGCACGCGCGCGCCGATCCGGGATCCATACGCCGTGGCGGTCGTGATGGGCGAAGGGCCAATGACCAGCGTGCCTCGAGCCGCTCCCTTGGGGGTATGGGTCCCGGCGTTCGCCGGGACGACCGCGGTGATCGTCGAGACAGATGTCATAGCCTCGCTTTCGCCAGGACGACGGCCAACTACTTCTTCTGCTCGGCCAGGCGCTCGACGAAGGTCTTGCCGCCCTTCATCTTGTGCGTCAGCGGCGCCTCGTTGATCTGGATCACCACCGCTTCCGGATCGACGCCGAGATGCGTCACCAGCGCCTTGGTGATATCGCGCATCATGTTGGCCTTCTGCTCGTCGGTGCGGCCGGCGGCCATGCTCACGGTGATCTCGGGCATTCGTTGCTCCCTGTTGTTGTCTCTGCTGCGTCATCGCCGGGCTTGCCCCGGCGATCCATCTTCTGAAATCGATGGCGTCGTTTGAAGAGATGGATACGCGGGTCTAGCCCGCGTATGACGAGTCTTGTTATCCCCAGCTCACGTCGTGGCGCGCGAGCACCTCGCGGACGCCGGCGACCAGTTCGTCCTCCTTGGCTGAGAATTGCGCCGGGCGGCTCTCGCGCCATTCCTGGTTGGAGGCGATCGCGGCGGCCGCCTTGGCGCCCTCGATCAGGTCCTTGATCTGCACCTCGCCACGCGCCTTCTCGTCCGAGCCCTGGATGATGACGCAGGGCGCGTTGCGGCGGTCGGCATATTTGAGCTGGTTGCCCATGTTCTTCGGATTGCCGAGATAGAGCTCGGCGCGGATGCCGTGATTGCGCAGGGTCGACACCATCTTCTGATAGTCGGCGACGCGGTCGCGGTCGAACACGGTGACGACCACGGGCCCGAAGGCGGGGCGCGTGTCGAGCTTGCCGAGCAAGGTCAGCGCCGCCTGCAGGCGCGACACGCCGATGGAGAATCCGGTCGCCGGCACCGGCTCGCCGCGGAAGCGCGAGACGAGACCATCATAGCGCCCGCCGCCGCCGACCGAGCCGAAGCGCACCGGACGGCCCTTCTCGTCCTTGGTCTCGAGCAGGAGTTCGACTTCGTAGACAGGGCCGGTGTAGTATTCGAGACCACGGACGACGGAGGGTTCGACGCGGACGCGGCTGTAACCGTAACCGGCCGCGCTGCACAGCCTGGCGATCTCGGTCAGCTCGTTGACGCCTTCCACATAGGCCGGCGAGGACATGAACAATTTCTGCTGAGCAACGCTCGCCAAGACCTGGGCGTTGAACTGCAGATCCTGCTCCTCACCTTGGATTTGCGGCTCCGCGACCTTCATCTCGAAGAAGGCCAACAGGGCGTCGATCTGACTTTCAGTCAGGCCCGCGCCCTTGGTGAAATCACCCTTGCCGACCTCGCCGCCGTCCCAGCGGCCCTCGCCGAGCAGCTTCTTGATCTCTGAAATCGGAAACTTGTCGGCCTTGTCGATTGCCCTGAGCACCGTCAGCCGACGGCCCACGTGCTCATCACCGCCGATGCCGATCGCATCCATCACGCCATCGAGCACCTTGCGGTTGTTCACCTTCACGACATACGAGCCGCGCGGAATCCCCAGCGCCTCCATCGCATCCGCCGCCATCATGCACATCTCGGCGTCCGCCGCCGGCGAGCCGGAGCCGACCGTGTCGGCGTCGAACTGCATGAACTGGCGGAAGCGGCCAGGGCCGGGCTTCTCGTTGCGGAAAACGTAGCCGGCGCGATAGCTGCGATACGGCTTTGGCAGCGCGTCGAAATTCTCGGCCACGTAGCGCGCGAGCGGCGCGGTCAGGTCGTAGCGCAGCGAGATCCACTGCTCGTCATCGTCCTGGAACGAGAACACGCCCTCGTTCGGACGATCCTGGTCGGGCAGGAACTTGCCGAGCGCGTCGGTGTATTCGAACGCCGGCGTCTCCACCGGCTCGAAGCCGTAGCGCTCGTAGACGGCGCGGATCTTCTCGACCATCTCGCGCGTGGCGGCGATCGCCGCGGGGCCGCGATCCTCCAGCCCGCGCGGCAGCCGCGCCTTCAGCTTCTGGGGTTTCTTGGGTTTGTCGGACATCTGGGACCGGAACGTAGGGCGGGCAAAGCGCAGCGTGCCCACGGCTGACAAAGACCGGAACGGTAGGCACGGCCCGCTGTCGCGGTCCTTTGCCCACCCTACGGGATGGAATGCGTTGGCTCGGTTGGTAGCAGTCAGGGCGGGGTGCGGCAACCCGAAGCAGGGTTGGGCCCGGGGCGCGCTGGCTCGGCTGCGGCCTGTGAATTTGAGCCGAGCATTCGCTCCGATTGCGGTGCGCCCCCTCCCCCTTGCGGGGAGGGGTTGGGGGTGGGGGTCCACACGGGCAGTCTTTGCTGGGACCCCCACCCCCGACCCCTCCCCGCAAGGGGGAGGGGAGTCGACCGTCCGTGGGGCGCCCAGCCCCTACTTCACATCCCGGATCCAATGATGCGGATCGGGGCTGCGGCCGTACTGGATGTCGACGAGCTGCTTGCGCAGGCCCATGGCGACCGGGCCGGCCTCGCCGCCGTTGATCAGGACCTCGCCGCTCGCCGAGCACACCTTGCCGATCGGCGAGATCACCGCGGCGGTGCCGCAGGCGAACGCCTCCTTCAGCTTGCCGCTCTTGGCGTCCGCCCGCCACTGGTCGATCGAGTACGCCTCCTCGCGCACCTCGCGGCCGGCGTCGCGCGCCAGCTTGATGATGGAATCGCGGGTGATGCCGGGCAGGATGGTGCCGAGCGGCGGCGTCGACAGCGAGCCGTCGTCGAACACGAAGAACACGTTCATGCCGCCAAGCTCCTCGACATAGCGGCGCTCGATCGCGTCCAGGAACACGACCTGGTCGCAGCCATGCGCGATCGCCTCGGCCTGCGCCTTGAGGCTCGCGGCATAATTGCCGCCGCATTTGACGCCGCCCGTGCCGCCGACCGCGGCGCGGGTGTAGTTCTCCGAGACCCAGATCGAGACCGGCGCCGCGCCGCCCTTGAAATAGGAGCCGACCGGCGAGGCGATCACCGCGAAGATGTATTCCGCCGACGGCTTCACGCCGAGGAACACCTCGTTGGCGATCATGAACGGGCGCAGATACAGGCTGCCCTCGCCGCCCGGGATCCAGGCGCGGTCGATGCGGACGAGTTGCTCCACCGCCTCGATGAAGACCGCCTGGGGCAGTTGCGCCATCGCCATGCGCTCGGCCGAATTCCAGAACCGCTTGGCATTGGCATCGGGGCGGAACAGGTTCACGCCGCCATCGTCGCGCTTATAGGCCTTCAGGCCCTCGAAGATCTCCTGCGCATAATGCAGGACGGCTGCGGCCGGATCGAGCGGGAAGTTGGCGCGGGATTCGACCCGCGCGCTGTGCCAGCCCTTGTCCTGGCTGTACTGGACCACGGCCATGTGATCGGTGAACACCCGGCCGAAGCCCGGGTTGGCGAGCTTGGCCGCGCGCTCCTGGTCGGAGGTCGGGTTCGTCGTCGGCTTGATGTCGAATGTCAAAGTCATGTCCTTGCTTCCCCCGCTCTGATCGCCATTCGCGAGTTCTGGCGCCGCCCCGTCCGATCGGGCCAGTCGGCTTTCTGAATTTCGGACCTGCCGCGACCGGCTTTGAGCCGGTCACCGGGCAAGCATGCCACCACAGGACATGCTTTTGCGCCCGGCGGAAGTCCAGTATGGTTTGCCGAAATGCCGCTCGACATCACACGGTTGTTCGATACGTCGCCCAAGGATGCCCGTCGGGGTTGCCTACGGCCCGTTGAGACACGCCTGGAGACCATTGCCCGCCGATGAAACGATCTAAAATTTCGCAGCGGGCGATTGTTTTGTAACATTGAACCGCAGAAACGTCAATATGGCTGACATAAATTTCTCGTCTCCGACGTTGAGCCCCGAGCTGCGCGCGGCTGAGCCCTCCGCGACGGCCGGCGAGCCGCTGCGCTGGGACATCATCGAGCTCTTGTTCTTCGCCTATCGCGACTTCGTGGGCGATGCCGACCACGAGCTGGAGGCGTTCGGATTCGGCCGCGCGCATCACCGCGTGATGCATTTCGTCACACGCTATCCCGGCCTGAAGGTCGCCGATCTGCTCGACGTTCTGCGCATCACCAAGCAGTCGCTCGGCCGCGTGCTCAAGCAGCTGCTGGACGAGGGCTACATCGTGCAGAAGACGGGCAACAACGACCGCCGCCAGCGCCTTCTTTTCGCCACGCCGAAGGGCGAGGCGCTGGTCGCCAAGCTGGCTGGGCTGCAGACGCGGCGCATCGATCATGCGCTGGAGCAGATCGGGCCGGCCGGCGCCGAAAAGGTCCGGCAGTTCCTGCGCGCGATGATCGATCGCGACGATCCGGACAAGGTGCTGGAAGCCATCTTCAAGACGCCTGTCGCCGCCGCCAAGGAGTGACCGTGACGATCGCCGCCATCGCACCGCATCCGCCGCAGACGCCGGCCGACGATGCACCGCATCTCCTGCTCGTCGACGACGACCGCCGTATCCGCGATCTGTTGTCGCGCTTCCTGCGCGGCGAAGGCTATCGCGTCACCACGGCGGCGAGCGCAAGCGATGCTCGCGCCAAGCTCACCGGGCTGCATTTCGATCTCCTGATCCTCGACGTGATGATGCCCGGCGAAAGCGGCTTCGACCTCGCCCGCTTCATCCGCACGCAATCGTCGGTGCCGATCGTGATGCTGACCGCGCGCGCTGAGCCCGACAGCCGCATCGAGGGCCTGCAGCTCGGCGCCGACGACTACGTGGCAAAGCCTTTCGAACCGAGAGAGCTCGCGCTGCGCATCGGCAACATCCTCAAGCGCGCCGCGCCGCCGCCGGCGGAGGAAGTCGTCGAGCAGATCGCGTTCGGCCCGTTCGTCTATCATCTGGCGCGCGGCGAGCTGAAGCAGGGCGAGGAGATCGTCCACCTCACCGACCGCGAGCGCGAGATGCTGCGCATCCTCGCCAATGCCCGCGGCGAGACCGTGCCGCGCGGCGCGCTGACCGGCAACGGCACCGTCAACGAGCGCGCCGTCGACGTCCAGATCAACCGCCTGCGCCGCAAGCTGGAGAGCGATCCGGCCAACCCGCTGTTCCTGCAAGCCGTGCGCGGCATCGGCTATCGGCTGATGGTGACGGGCTGAGGCGGTGCAGGTGAAGGTCTCGACGTCATTGCGAGCGCGACGAAGCAATCCAGAGGCCCGCGATGACTCTGGATTGCTTCGTCGCTTCGCTCCTCGCAATGACGGAAGCAGCGAGGGCGTCCCAGCATGAGCACGCTCGACACCGGCCTCACCCTCATCCGCACCGCATCCCGCCGCGTCTCGCGCGCCAACAGCATCGTCGGCAACGCGTTCAAGGGCTGGATGCCGACCGGCCTCTATGCGCGCGCGCTGCTGATCATGATCGTGCCGATGGTGATCCTGCAGACGGTGGTCGCGGGCGTGTTCATGGAGCGGCACTGGAACACGGTGACACGACGCCTCTCCGCCGCAGTGGTGCAGGACGTCGCCGCGCTGATCGACATCTACAAGGGCTATCCGCAGGACAAGGACCGCACCATGCTGCGCCGGATCGCGCAGCAGCGGCTCAACCTTGTGGTCGACTTCCTGCCGGCCGGCGACATGCCGCCGCCGGGGCCAAAACCGTTCTTCAACCTGCTCGATCAGTCGCTGTCGAGCCAGATCGGCCGCCAGATCAGCCGTCCGTTCTGGATCGACACCGTCGGCCGCTCCAACCTGGTCGAGATCCGCATCGCGCTCGATGATGCCGTGATGCGCGTGTTCGCGCAGCGCGGCGCGGCCTATGCGTCGAACACCGACATCTTCCTGTTCTGGATGGTCGGGACGTCGTCGATCCTGCTGATCGTCTCGGTGCTGTTCCTGCGCAACCAGATCAAGCCGATCCTGCGGCTCGCCGACGCCGCCGAGAGCTTCGGCAAAGGCCGCGAGGTGCCGAACTTCCGGCCGCGCGGCGCGCGCGAGGTGCGGCGTGCGGCGCACGCCTTCCTGGAGATGAAGGCGCGCATCGAGCGCACCCTGGAGCAGCGCACGGCGATGCTGGCCGGCGTCAGCCACGATCTGCGCACCATCCTGACGCGCTTCAAGCTGGAGCTGGCGCTGCTCGGCGACAGTCCCGAGATCGACGCCATGCGCAAGGACGTCGACGAGATGTCGCACATGCTCGAGGATTATCTCGCCTTCGCGCGTGGCGACAATGGCGAGATCGCGCAGCCGACCGACATCTCCAATGCGCTGGAAGAGCTGCGGAGCGACGCCGAGCGCAACGGCCATTCCGCCACGGTATCGTTCCACGGCCTGCCGGTGGTGACCGTGAAGCCGCAGGCGCTGAAGCGCTGCCTCGGCAACCTCGTCTCGAATGCCGCCCGCCATGCCGACGCGATCGCCATCACCGGCCATCGCGACCACCGCTACCTCACCATCACCGTCGACGATGACGGCCCGGGCATCCCGGCCGACATGCGCGAGGAGGTGTTCAAGCCATTCCTGCGCCTCGACGACGCGCGCAACCAGGACGAGGGCGGCACCGGCCTCGGCCTCGCCATCGCCCGCGACATCGCCCGCTCCCATGGCGGCGACATCACCCTTGGCGACAGCCCGATGGGCGGGTTGCGGGCGAGCGTGCGCATTCCGGTGTAGCGCGCCGCATAGCTCATTCCTGCGCGATCACCGCGTCGAGCCAGGCGCAGTTCAGCGGCGGAACGCGTGGGTCCGGCACACGGACGCCGCGTGCGGCGGCGGACAGCCGCATGTCACGCATGCGCTTGCGCTGCTCGTCCGGCAGGTACAATCGCTCGTGCCCCCACAGCGACGGGCCGTCGAAGGTCTCATGCGGCTGCCACGTCGCGGGATCGATCACCCGGCCGCCCCAGCCATATTCGATGAAGAAGCCGGAGGGGGTGTTGACGTAGAACGAGGTCATGTGGTCGTTGGTGTGACGGCCCAGCGTGTAGGCCACGCGCCCGTCGTCGAGCTGTGCCAGGTCGTAGCCCTGGCCGACGTCGTCGAGACTACCTAGTTCCACCATGAAGTGATGCAGTGTGCGGCGACCGGAGCCGACCATCGCGAAGCTGTGGTGACGGCCGTTGACGTGGAAGAAATAGAGCTTGTACGGCGTCAGGCCGAAGTCGGACACCTTGAAGCCGAGCAGGTCGCGATAGAACCGCAGCAGCGGCTCGACGTCCTCGACGTTGAGCACGACGTGCCCCATGCCGAGCGGCCCGGTGCGAAAGCCGGAGATCGGACGTCCCGGCCTGAAGGGATCCGAGGCGACGGCGGCCCCCCAGAACACCTCGATCGTGTTGCCGGCGGGATCCTGAAAGCAGATCAGCTCGCTGACATGACGCTCGTCGGCCAGTGCCTGCGAACCGCGGGCCACCTTCACGCCGTTGTCGTCGAGACGGCTCGCGAGCCGCGCGAGCGCGGCAGCGTCGCCGACCTCCCAGCCCATGACGGCGAGCCCGCCATCGCCGCTGCCATCGACGATCAGCCGCTGCTTGCGATCATCCATCCGATAGGCCTGCACGCTGGCCGCGCGATCCACGCGCTGCATCCCGAGGAGCTTGGTCGCCATGCGTCCCCACTGCTCCGCTTGGGACGACTTGATGCCGATGTAACCGAGCGCCGTTATTTCCATCTTGTTTTCTCCCGAAAGGCGCGGGCGGAATTTCGTATCAGCTCCGCGCGGTCCTGCAGTAGACTGCCGCCCCTGCATCCGGCTCGCGTTCTCAAGACGGTATCGGCGGACGGAAACGAAGAACAGGGAGGATTTTCCAAGTGTCCAAGCAACGGACGCGATCTCCGCAGGCCCGTCCTGCGGAGGGTGTCCGCGCCTTCAAGCGGGGGCTCGACGTGCTGCGCGCGGTCAATCGGTCCGGGGGCATTCGCGCCGGCGACGTGGCGCGCCAGCTCGATCTGCCGCGGCCCACGGTCTATCGGTTGCTCGAAACACTCGAGGAACTCGGCTATGTCGCGCGCAGCGCCAGCGACGACCGCTTCCGGGTCACGCGCCACGCGTTGAGCCTCGGCGACGGCTATGATCCCGGCATCTTCATCTGCCAGGTCGCCGCGCCCTATCTCGCCGAGCTCAGCCGCAGCCTGATCTGGCCGGTCGATCTGTCGACTTATGAGAACGGCGCGATGGTCATCCAGGAGACCACGCATGCGCGCAGCCCGCTCTCGATCGACCGCAGCATGATCGGCAAGCGGCTGCCGATGCTGCACACCTCGGCCGGCCGGGCCTATCTGGCCGCCTGCCCGCCCGCAGAGCGGGACCTCATCATCAACCATCTGCGACGCATCGAGGATGCCGAGGACCTCTTCTTCCTGGCGCCCGAGCGGCTGCAGCGCATGATAACGGAAACGTCCCAGCGCGGCTATGCGATCCGCAACGAGGGCGAATTCAATCCGAAGACGTCGTCGATCGCGGTGCCGATCGTGCGGGGCGACGTCGTGTTCGGCTGCATTTCGATCATCTGGATCCGCTCCGCCATGACCCTCGAGGAGGCTGTCGCTCAGTACGCGGCCCCATTGCGCGACGCCGCGGCCGCGATCCCCGTCCAGGCCTGAGCGTCCGCTGCGCGGACAGTTCGTGACCGCGCCTTGAAGGTGCGAGGCGGTTGCGGAACAGATGCGGCCATGAGCAACATGGTCGCACATTCCGGAAGCTTCGACGTCGTCATCGTCGGTCGCGGGCCCGTGGGCTCGACGCTCGCCAACCTGCTCGGCCTGTGCGGCATCCGCACGCTGATCCTGGAGCGCGAAGCCAAGGCCTATCATTTGCCTCGCGCGGTGCATTTCGACGACGAATGCATGCGCGTGTTCCAGACCATCGGCCTTGCCGACGCCATCCTGCCCCACCTTACATTGAGTCCCGGCATGCGCTTCGTCGATGCGGGGGGACGATTGCTGCTCGACTGGCCGCGCCCCAGCGAGTCGACCGCGATGGGCTGGAATCTGAGCTACCGCTTTCACCAGCCCGATCTCGAAGCCGTGCTCAACACCGGCCTGGAGCGCTGGCCTCATGTCGAGCTGCGCACGCGCTGTGATGTCTTCGCGCTCGAGCAGGACCGCGAGGGGGCGCGCGTTCGCTATGAGGACCTCGGCACCGGCCGGCTCGTCGACATCTCCTGCGCCTATGTCATCGGCTGCGACGGTGCACGTTCGCTGGTGCGCCGCTTCATCGGCTCGGCGCTGGACGATCTCGGCTTTCACGAGCGCTGGCTCGTCTGCGACGTGCTGCTGAGGGAGGAGCGGCCCGATCTCGGCGATTTCAGCGTCCAGCACTGCAACCCGCAGCGTCCCGCAACCTATATTCGCGGCACCGGCAACCGGCGCCGGTGGGAGATCACGGTTCATCCCGACGAGGACGCGGTCGAGATCACCCAACCGGCGCGCGTGTGGGAGCTGCTCTCGCCCTGGCTCCGGCCCGCAGAGGCCGAGATCGAACGCGCCGCCGTCTACACATTCCACTCCGCGGTCGCCCAGCAATGGCGTGCCGGACGGTTCCTGCTCGCAGGCGATTCCGCGCATCAGACCCCGCCTTTCCTCGGTCAGGGCATGTGTGCCGGCATTCGCGACGCAGCCAACCTCGCATGGAAGCTGGCGCTTGTGATTGCCGGGAAGGCGACGCCTGATCTTCTCGACACCTATCAGAGTGAGCGCGCGCCGCATGTGCGCGAATTCATCGAGCTCGCGATCCGGCTGGGTGGGCTGATCAACACCAAGGCGGTCGAGGCGGCGCTTGCGACCGGCACGGCACAGGGCGACGGCCAGCTCAAGCTCGACGTGCAGAAGCCAGTGCTCGGCCCGGGCCTTGCCTGCGGCGAACGCAGCATGACGGGAAAGCTGGCGCCGCAATTCCGCAGCCGTGATCACGGCCGCAGCGACGACCGCGTCGGCTATCGCTTCGCGCTGCTATGCCGGTCCGGTCTCGGGACCGCAATGATCGAGCAGCATCATGCCCGCCTGACGGCCGCCGACGTCGCCGTCATTTGCGGCGAGGAAGCTGGCGGCCTCGACGGCTGGCTCGATCAGCACGGCTTCGACGCCGTGCTGATGCGCCCCGACCGCTACATCCTGGGTGCTGTCCGCACGGGCCAAGATCCCGCGGCGCTGTTGTCAGGCCTCGCCTTCCTCGCACCGCCGCCGAGCGCGGCCTGAGCGTTTCCGTTCTTTTTGAGAGGGTTCACGTATGAAGCTGGTTTCCTTTGTGATCGACGGGCGTCCCGGATACGGCGCCGTGAAGGGAGACGGTGTCGTCGACCTCGGCCGGCGGCTGCCGGCGAAGAGCCTGCGCGCGCTGCTCGAGGCGGATGCGCTTCGCGACGCCGCCGCGCTGCTCACCTCCGAACAGCCCGACTATCCGCTCGATGCGATCACCTTCGCGCCCGTCATCCCCGATCCCGGCAAGATCATCTGCGTCGGCCTGAACTATCGCGACCACGTCGCCGAGACCGGACGAACGGTCACCGAGAAGCCCGCGCTGTTCGCGCGCTTTCCGACCAGCCAGGTCGGACATCTGCAACCGGTCATTCGCCCTGGTGTCTCCGATCATTTCGACTATGAGGGCGAACTCGCGCTCGTGATCGGGAAAGCCGGCCGGCATGTCCGGCGCGAGGACGCGCTCACGCACATCGCCGGCTATTCCTGCTACAATGAAGGCAGCATCCGCGACTGGCAACGCCACACGTCGCAATTCCTGTCGGGCAAGAGCTTCGACCGGTCCGGCGCATTCGGCCCCTGGCTGGTCACCGCCGACGAAATTCCCGACCCGTCCAAGCTGACGCTGCAGACCCGCCTCAATGGCGAGACCGTGCAGCGGACCACCACGGATCTCCTCATCACCGACGTGCCCGATCTGATCGTCTATTGCTCGACGATCATGACCTTGCTGCCGGGGGACGTGATCGTCACCGGCACGCCGGGAGGCGTCGGCTTCAAGCGCACCCCGCCTCTGTTCATGAAGCCCGGCGATACGGTCGAGGTCGAGATCTCGGGCATCGGCGTGCTGCGCAATCCCGTGACTGCCGAACTGGAAGCCTGACGTTTCCGCCTCGCGGAGAACCGCGAGGCGCACCAATCAAACACGACAAAAAGCCAAATCTTCAAATCCGGGGAGGATCATCATGTCGCGCTGTCTCAGATCCAGCATCGCTGGCCTGCTACTGCTTGCAAGCTCATCCGCGCAGGCCGAAATCAAGGGGGGTGCCATCCGTATCGGTGTGCTCACCGACATGACCGGCATCTTCGCGACCGCGATGGGGCCCGGCTCGGTGGAAGCGGCCCGGATGGCCGCTGAGGAATTTGGCGGTAAGATCAACGGCAGGCCGATCGAAATCCTTCAGGCCGACCATCAGAACAAGCCGGATATCGCGGTCGCGATCGCCCGGCGCTGGTTCGAGCAGGACGGTGTGCAGGCGATCGCCGACGGCGGCAGCTCCGGCGCGGCCCTTGGCGTCCAGGAACTGGTGCGCAGCAACGGCAAGATCTTTCTCATCTCCGGGGCCGGCGCCAATCAGCTCACCGACGAGGCCTGCGCCCCGACCTCGGTGCAATGGACGCACGACGCCTATTCGACCGCGACAGCCGTCGTCTCGGGCATCATGCAGACCAGCAAGGAGCCGTGGTTCTTCATCACCGGCGACTACGCGTTCGGCCATTCGGTCGAGGCGACCGCGCGCGCCCGCATCGCCGAGCTCGGCGGCACGGTCGCCGGCAGCGTCAAGGCGCAGCTCGGCACGCCGGATTACGGCTCGTTCCTGCTGCAGGCCCAGGCCTCCGGCGCCAAGATCCTGGCGCTCAACGTCGCCGGCGACAATGCCACGGCCATCAAGCAGGCCGAGGAATTCGGGCTTGCGGCCCAGGGCATGAAGATCGTGCCGATGTCGTTCCAGAACGTCGACATCGAAGCCATCGGCCTCAAGGCGACGCAGGGCGATCTCATCGTCACCAGCTTCTTCGAGGATGCCTCCCCCGCCGCGCGCCGCTTCTCCGACGCGTTCTACGCGCGCCGGAAGGCGATGCCGTCACAGATCCAGGCCGGGGTCTATTCGGCCGTGCGGCACTATCTGCAGGCGGTGAAGGATGCCGACAGCGACGACGGCGCAACGGTGATGGTCCGGATGAAGGCCACGCCGGTCTCGGATGCCTATGCGGACCACGGCCAGATCCGCGACGACCAGCGCATGGTGCACGACCTGTATCTGGTCCAGGTCAAGACCCCCGCCGAATCGAAGCGCCCCTGGGACTTCGTCAAGCTGGTGACGAAGATCGCCCCCGATCAGGCGTTTCGCCCGCTCGACCGCAGCAAGTGCAGCCTGGTCGGCAAGTGAGCACATGAGCGACCAAGCATGATTCCGGACGATCAGCGCGCCGTCATCATCACCGCCGCGGGCGGCCCGGAGGTCCTGTCGGAGCGACAGGACTGGCCGGTCCCGCGCCTCGGACCAGACGATGTGCTGATCGAGGTCGCAGCCGCCGGCATCAACCGTCATGACTGCAACCAGCGCGCTGCCGGGCCGTCGCGGGAGCCCAATCCCATACCGGGATTGGAAGCCTCGGGGCGCATCGTGGCCTGCGGCGCCAACGTTTCCCCGGAACGGCTGGGTAGAGCGGTGATCGCACTGACCGACGGCGGTTCATACGCGCAATACGTCGCCACCGATCAGCATCTTGCACTGGACTTGCCGAGCGGCCTCGACTTGATCCAAGGCGCCGGCCTACCCGAAGCGCTGTTCACGACCTGGTTCAATTTCTTCGAGCTGATGCGCATGATGCCCGGCGAGACCGCCCTGATTCATGGCGGAAGCAGCGGCGTCGGCACGATCGCGATCCAGCTCCTGCGCGCGCTGGGTCATCCCGTCATGGCCACCGCCGGCACCGCAGAGAAGCGCGCCCTGGCACTCGGGCTCGGCTGCAGCGCCGTGTTCGACTATGCCGATCCCGATCTCGCCGAGCAGATCCGCGCGGCGACGGGGAAGCGCGGGGTCGACTGCATCCTCGACACCTCCGCCGGCGCTCACATTGCGCAGGACCTTGCGGCGCTCGCGATGGGCGGACGGATCGCCCTGCTCTCGGCCGGACATGGCAAGGAGCTGGCGGTGCCGCTGCGCAGCCTGATGGCGCGCCGGGCCAGCATCACCGGCGCATTCCTGCGGTCGACGTCACTCGATATCAAACGCCGCCTCGCAAGCGAGCTGCGGCAGCGCATCTCGTCCCTGCTCGGAACGGCCATTCGGCCGCACATCGACAGCACCTATCGCCTGTCCGAGGCAGCCGATGCGCACGAACGCATGGAGACGGGCCGGCACATCGGGAAGATCATGCTCAACGTCCGCGAATGAGCGACGATCCACGTCGCTGCGCCCGCCACGCGCAACGAGCGCCCGCCTACTGCTTCACGCCCGGGATCAGGGCCTTCAGCTTGGCCATGTCCTTGACGTTCATCTTCATGCCGCCGGGCATCACGATGTCCCCGGGCTTCTGGTCGGGCTTGCAGGCGCCGAGCCATCTGGCCTCGATCGTCATCGCGGTGTCCTTCACCCCGGTGCCGGCGGCGCCGCCCGTGACGCGCGACATCGTCTTCACCGTATAGGCCGAGTTGAAGTCGCCGGTGATGTCGGCATGCGACGTCGTATTGATGCCGCCGAAATTGCAGACCGAATCGGAGACGTAGCCGGTCGCGGTCTTCTGGATGTCCTGCTTGGAGCAGACCTGCTGCGCCATCGGCGAGGCGAAGTTGTTCATCTCCTTGTCGGTGGCCGCGTCGGTGCAGTGCTGCATCGTCGCCTCCGGCAGCTGACCGCCGGATCTGATCATCTTCAGCTCCCACAGGCCGGCCTTGCGCACCGGTAGGTCGACGGCCCGTGCCTCATGGCTCGCGGTCACGCCCAGGAGGCAGCAGGCCAACAGCCCAATTGCGATGCGTGTGCAGGTCATATGCCCCGTTCCGGCTCGTTGATCGATGCCGGAGCGAATGCCGCAGAAAAATGGCAATTGGGAGAACGGCAGTTGATGGAAGGTCAGTACAGCGTCCGCAGCGGCCGCTGCGCCGAGCCATAGGGCACCCAGCGGCAGGCGAACGAAACGTAGCCACCGTAGCGCGCATCGACGGCGCGGAACTTCGCGACCTTGCCGTAGGAGGCGCAATGATCGACCGCGAGCTGGCGCGCATCCGTGGTCTGGGCCAGCTGGAAGGCGATGATGCCGCCGGTGTCGTTGCCCTTGAAGGGCGGCACCACGTCGGCCTGGGCGGATGCCGCAACCAGCACCATCCCAGTGGCCACGAGGCCTGCAGTCTTCACGAATCCGGCCATCAGCGTCCGCATTGCATTCTCCTCGATCTGGCCCGCCATTCTAAAGGTCCTGTCCGGTCAAGAAAAGAACACCGGCCTCGCGTTAACAGGACTAATCGTGGAGTGTTGCCGCGTTGCACTTGACCTCCTGTGGCCGCCGCGGCACGGTCCACGCTCCCGGATCAGCCTTGCGGACGGCCCATGCGCGACTTCAGCTCACCTTTCAAGATGTTCGGCGCCGCCTGTGGCGCGCTGCTTGCCGCCATCGTCGCCACCGCCCCGGCTCAGGCCGCCAACCCGCTCGAGATGAACTTCTGGTTGTCCGGTCCGAAATATGAAGGCCGGGTCGCGCCTTGCGAGGCGGCCATTCCGACCATCGTCTCGCGATTCCAGGACAAGGAGAGCACCTTCTGGAATTCCTCGCTGACGATCACCGGCGTCGCCAATGTCCATGAGATCGCCTTCCGGCCCTGGCAGTCCGACAACATTCCGCGTCGCTTCTGCACCGGCAGCGTGATGATCAGCGACGGCAAGGCGCGCACCGTCAACTTCTCGATCATCGAGGATGGCGGCTTCGCCGGCTATGACCAGGGCGTCGAGTTCTGCGTCGTCGGCCTCGATCGCAACTGGGCCTTCAATCCGGCCTGCCGCGCCGCCAAGCCCTGATTCGCCTTTCCCGGCGTATCGGCCGCTCGCGCGGGCGGCCGGCTGACGAATGGCTGCCTCGGGGCAGCCATTTTTGTTCTTGAAATGTTCCAGCGCACTGGTAGGCTCCTGGCATTGTCCGGGGAGTACGCCATGTTCGATTGCCTGTGCCGACCTGCCGTCCTGTTGTCCAGAACGATCGCCTGCTTTGCCCTCTTGCTCGGCGTGCTCACGGCTGGCGCCGCCGAGGCGCAGGACCGCCGCCAGAATGCGCCGGGCGCGTTCGACTTCTACGTTCTCTCGTTGTCGTGGTCGCCCTCGTACTGCGCCGAAGCCGAGGAGCGCGGCGGTCGCGGCAGCCGGTCCCAGCAATGCAGCGGCCGACCGTAATCGTTCGTCGTGCACGGGCTGTGGCCGCAATACGAGAACGGCTACCCCGAATATTGCGAGCAGCCGGCGCCGCGCCTGCCGCGCAACATCATGACCTCGATGCTCGACCTGATGCCGGCGCCGGGCCTGATCTACAACGAGTGGGACAAGCACGGCACCTGCGCCGGCGTGTCGGCGAAGGCCTATTTCGAAGCCATCCGCAAGGCCCGCGCCGCCATCAAGATCCCCCCGGAATTCCTCGATCTCGCGGAGGCCAAGACGGTGGCGCCAGCGGCGATCGAGGAGGCCTTCATCAAGGCCAACCCCAAGCTCACGACATCGGGCATTGCCGTCACCTGCAATCGCACCAGGCTGAGCGAGGTCCGGATCTGTCTGTCGAAGGATCTGGAGTTTCGCAACTGCGACGAGATCGACCGGCAGGCCTGCCGGCGCGACGAGGTCAACATGCCGCCGGTCCGCGGCGGCTAGCGGCTGCGAATCGGGGCGACGCAGCGCGTCGGCCTGCGGCGCCTCCTGCGGCGGCGCTCATCCGCGGCTCTCCGGAGGGCATCCGGCGCATCGACGGGGTACCCTTTTGACGCGGAACGGCGTAACCGGATGGCATGAACTACCGACATGCCTTCCACGCCGGCGGCTTCGCCGACGTCATCAAGCACATCGTGCTGACGCGCATCCTGGTCTACCTCCAGGAGAAGCCCGCCGCGTTCCGGGTGATCGACACCCATGCCGGCGCCGGCCTGTATGACCTCACCGGCGACGAGGCGACGCGCAGCGGCGAGTACCTCACCGGCATCGCCCGCGTGCTGCAGGCGCGGCTGTCCGACCAGGCCTATGCGCTGGTCCAGCCCTATCTGGATATCGTCCGATCGTTCAATCCCAAGGCCGAGCTGGTCGCCTATCCCGGCTCGCCGCTGATCGCGCGCGCGCTGCTGCGGCCGCAGGACCGCATGACCCTGTGCGAGCTCGCGCCGATCCCCCGCAAGCAGTTGATCGATCAGTTGCGCCGCGACACCCAGGCCCGTGTCGTCGATCTCGACGGCTGGGTCGCCCTGCCCGCCTTCGTGCCGCCGAACGAGCGCCGGGGCGTGGTGCTGATCGATCCGGCGTTCGAGGCGAAGGATGAGTTCGAGCGGCTCGCCGATCGCTTCGCCGCGGCCTTCGCGAAGTGGACCACCGGTATCTACGTGCTGTGGTATCCCGCCAAGAGCCGGCGTGCGACGGAAGAGCTGAGCGATCGTGTCGCGGCGCTCGCAGCCGCGGCCAAGCCGCCGGGCAAGGTGCTGCGGATCGAGTTCAGTGTTGCGCCGCAGATCGAAGGCGAGGCGCTCACCTCGACCGGGCTGCTGATCGTCAACCCGCCCTGGACATTACATGACGAGCTGAAGCTCATCCTGCAGGAACTGCAGAAGCCCCTCGGCCAAGGCGGCGCGGCGCGCTTCCGACTCGAATTCCCCAAAGCTTGAAACGGCGACTGGTCGAAAAGCCGTAGTCAATCGGCGCGGAACCGTATTATTGTGTCAGATTGTAAGACTGGCTTTACGTTCCGCTTCCGCGAATGGTTGCGGCGGGGTGATCAAGGCCTAACAAGATCCGGCGATCCGGCGCGGCGAGCGCTGGGCGTTAAGGTGGCCAACGCTTTCCGATCAAAGTGATGTCCGGTCGGACGCTGCGCAGGGCGCGCAGTGGAGGAAGCATTGCGGGGGAGGAGTTTCCCGATGGCCATGACTGGGACGGTCAAGTTCTTCAACGGCGAACGCGGCTACGGCTTCATCAAGCCGGACGACGGTGGACGCGACGTGTTCGTGCACATCACGGCGGTGGAGCGCGCGGGCCTGAAGGACCTGACCGAAGGACAGCGGATCAGCTTCGAGGTCGAGCCGGACAAGAAGGGCAAGGGCCCGAAAGCGGTGAACCTGGTGCTGTCGTCTTAGGGCGAGCCCGCCTGGCGGTGGTTCACGCGCCGGCATGATTGCAGCCGGGCGCGCCTCGACGCCACCTCTTCGCTGGTTTGGAAGCTGTCGGCAGCGCCTGCTCGCGTGCACAGCATTGCCGGCTCGTACGTGCAGGCCGCGCGCAGTGATGCGCGCCTGCCAGATTGCACAGAGCGCTCCGACAAAAAAATCCCGGCCACGCGAGCGGCCGGGAGGTTGTCGTTGGACGTTTCTTCTTCCTATTCCCTCGTTGCCATCAGAAGTGGAAGTTGATGCCTGCGCGCACAATTCCAAACCGATAGTCGTTCTTCGCCCCCGTGATCACGAAATTGCTGCTGTCGAGATCGACGTAGAGATACTCGATCTTGGCGGTCCAGTTCTGTGCCAGACCGAACTCGGTGCCGGCACCGAGCGTCCAGCCCACCGTGGTGTGCGATTCCGAAAGACCGAAGGTCTCGGCGCGCAGGCCGCCAAAGGCGAGGCCGCCGGTGCCGTAGAACAGGATGTTGTTGAAGGCGTAGCCGGCGCGGCCGCGCAATGTGCCGAACCACGGGTTCGAGAACTTCCACGGGGCGAAGGTGTCATTGGCGCCGGTCAGGTTGATGTCGCCCTCGGCGCCGAACACCCACGGGCCGTTCTGCCAATTGTAACCCGCGGTCAGGCCGCCGGTGAGACCGGACGGCTTGGTCGGGTTGTTGCCGACGGTGCCCCATTCATAGCCCAGCGTGCCGCCGAGGTAGGGCCCGGCCCAGCTGTAGGCGTTGAGGGGCTGGTTCACGGTATAGGGCGCGCCGCGCCCGTAGCCGAGATCCGCCGCCTGGGCCGAGACCGATCCGAGAGCCGCCGCGCCCAAGCCCGCCGCGGCGGCAGCACCGACCAAGAACCTGTTCATCGCTCACTCCACGCCACTCGCCGTCACCCGCCGGAGCCTGCGCCGCGCGACTGTGGTGCGCGGGCCGGCGTGGTTACGGAACTCTCGCTTCTTTCGTGAGCATTTATCGAGAGTTTTAGGTTAAGCCGTTGTTAAGCCGGGTTACCCGGCCATTAACGTGCTTAACGAAGCGTTACCGCCCTGCCCTGTGCATGGCGCCATCGCAAGCTGGCGAGACGGCGCGGCAGCGCTTAGTTTGCGGACATGACCACCCACAGCTCCGATCCACCCAAGGCGCCGACGCCCCCGAGCCGGCGTGGCGCGGCCGACCTGCCGCCCGAGACCATCGACACGCCCGACCTCGATCCCGCCGCATCGGCTGCGGACGAGGACGATGACGGCCGGCTGCCGGAGCTGGCCGAGGAGAGCCTGGAGGCGGTCGGCGAAGGTCCGCTTGCGATCGGCCACGCGGCGATCGAGAACGCGGTGCGGCTGGCGCCGACCTCGCCGGGCGTCTACCGCATGCTCAACGCGGCGCACGACGTGCTCTATGTCGGCAAGGCCAAGAACGTCAAAAAGCGCTTGTCGTCCTATGCGCGTGCCAACGCGCCGCTGCCGGCGCGCATCCTGCGCATGATCGCAGCCACCGTGACGGTCGAGATCGTCTCCACCACCACGGAGACCGAGGCGCTGCTGCTCGAAGCGAACCTCATCAAGCAGCTCAAGCCGCGCTTTAACGTGCAGCTGCGCGACGACAAGTCGTTTCCCTATATTCTCATCACCGGCGACCATTGGGCGCCGCAGATCCTCAAGCACCGCGGCGCGCAGTCCAGGCCGGGGCGCTATTTCGGTCCGTTCGCCTCGGCCGGTGCCGTCAACCGCACCATCACGGCGCTGCAGCGCGCCTTCCTGATCCGCTCCTGCACCGACTCGTTCTTCGAGAGCCGCACCCGCCCCTGCCTGCTGCACCAGATCCGCCGCTGCGCCGGGCCCTGCACCCAGGAGATCGACTTCCCCGGCTACACCGAGCTGGTGCGCGAGGCGACCGACTTCCTGTCCGGACGCAGCCAGGCGGTGAAGGCGCTGCTGGCGGCCGAAATGGAGAAGGCGTCGGGCGAGCTCGAATTCGAGACTGCCGCCGTCTATCGCGACCGCCTCGCGGCGCTGTCGGCGATCTCCTCGCAGCAGGGCATCAATCCGCGCACGGTCGAGGAAGCCGACGTGTTCGCCATCCACCAGGAGGGCGGCTATTCCTGCGTCGAGGTGTTCTTCTTCCGCACCGGGCAGAACTGGGGCAACCGCGCCTACTTCCCGCGCGCGGAGAAGAGCTATCTGCCGGAGGAGGTGCTGTCGGCGTTCATCACGCAGTTCTACGACGAAAAGCCGCCGCCGAAGCTGATCCTGCTGTCGCACGAGATCGAGGAAGCCGAGTTGCTCGCCGAGGCGCTGTGCGTCAAGGCCGGCCACAAGGTCGAGGTGTCCTGCCCGAAGCGCGGCGAGAAGAAGGACCTCGTCATCCATGCGCTGACCAATGCGCGCGAGGCGCTGGGCCGCAAGCTCGCGGACACCGCAACGCAGAGCCGCCTCTTGGAGGCGATGACGACGACGCTCGGTCTGCCGCAGGTCCCGAAGCGCATCGAGGTCTACGACAACAGCCACATCCAGGGCACCAACGCGGTCGGCGCGATGATCGTCGCCGGCCCCGACGGCTTCATGAAGAACCAGTACCGCAAGTTCAACATCAAGTCGGAAGGGCTGACGCCCGGCGACGACTACGCGATGATGAAGGAGGTGCTGCAGCGCCGCTTCAAGCGGCTGGTGTCACCGTCGGAGAAGGATGTCGCCCGCGCGGCCAAGGAGGACGACGTGCCGCAATGGCCGGACCTCGTCATCATCGACGGCGGCCGCGGCCAGCTCAATGCCGTTCGCGAGATCTTCACCGAGCTCGGCGTCACCAATGTCGCGCTGATGTCGGTCGCCAAGGGCCCCGATCGCGACGCCGGCCGCGAGACGCTGTTCATCCCGGAGCGGGAGGCGATCAAGCTCGAGCCGCGCGACCCCGTGCTGTATTTCATCCAGCGGCTGCGCGACGAGGCACATCGCTTCGTCATCGGCTCGCACCGCAAGCTGCGCAAGAAGGACATCCGCGAGGCCGGCCTGCAGGAGATCCCCGGCATCGGCCCGTCGCGCAAGCGCGCGCTGCTGCACCATTTCGGCACCCTGAAGGAGATCGAACGCGCCTCGATCGCCGATCTCGGCAAGGTGCCGGGCGTGAGCGCCGAAAGCGCGCGGAAGATTTTCGAGTATTTTCACAGCAACGCGAGCTGAGCCGATCGCGGCTCAAGCCGCAGCCGGCGGCTCCTGCTTCACCGCATCGGCGAACTTCCGCATCAGCCGCACCAGCTCATCCACATCGCGGATCTCCCAGCTTTCGAAGATGGCGCGGCCGATCCGCTCGCGCGCAGCGTCGACGAGGTCGGTCATGGCCTTGCCCTTCGGCGTGATCACCGCCTCGCGCACCCGCCGGTCCGCGGCGCTGGCCTGGCGTGCCACCAGCCCGAGGCTCTCGAGCTTGGCGACCTGGCGGCTGACGGTGGTGTAGTCGCGCCCGACCCGATCCGCCATCTCGACCACACCGATCGGGCCAAATCGCTCGATTCCGACCAGCAGCGGAAACAGCGCGCGGTCGAGCGCGATGCCGGCTTCCCTGATCAGCGCCTCGTCGCGCTGCGGCCGGTTCATCACGGCCACAATGTCGAGCAGCGCCCCGTGCAGGACGCGGAGCTGCTCACTTATATGTGTATTTTGCACATTATTCCTTGGCGACATCAGTCCCTCCGGATATATGTGCATTATACACATATAATCCGGAGCTCCACCATGAAAGCCGCTATTGTCCAGAAAGCCGGGCAGCCGCCGGTCTACGCCGATTTCGCCAACCCGATCGCTGCTCCTGACGAGCATCTGATCACCGTGACCGCCGCAGCGATCAGCCAGATCACCAAGGCCCGCGCCTCCGGCACGCACTACAGCTCAACCGGCGCGTTTCCCTTTGTGGCTGGGATCGATGGCGTCGGCCGCTGTGAGGACGGCAGCCGGGTCTACTTCGTGCTTCCCAGGGCCCCCCATGGCGGCATGGCCGAAAAGACGGTGGTGCCGAAGGCGCGATGCCTCGCCTTGCCCGATGATCTCGATGACGTCACCGCGGCGGCAATCGCCAATCCTGGCCTGTCGTCCTGGGCGGCGCTGCGCGAGCGCGCACACCTCCGCGCCGGCGACACCGTGCTGATCAATGGCGCCACTGGAACGTCCGGTCGGCTCGCGGTTCAGATCGCCAAGCATCTCGGTGCGGCCAAGGTGATCGCGACCGGGCGCAACGCCGCGACGCTGCAATCCCTGACCGCGCTCGGCGCCGACGCGGTCATTCCCCTGGTCGGCGATGGCGACGCGCTGGAGGAACGTTTCAAGCCCCATTTCGCCGGGGGTGTCGACGTCGTGCTCGACTATCTCTGGGGCGCCAGCGCCGAGCGGCTGCTGATGGCAGCGGCCAAGGCGGGCGCGGAGGCGAGACCGATCCGATTCGTCCAGATCGGCTCCATCAGCAGCGGCGACATCACCCTGCCGAGCGCGGTGCTGCGCGCATCAGCCATCGAATTGATGGGCAGCGGCATCGGCAGCATTCCGCTCGAGCGTCTGATCGCGCTCACCGGTGAGTTGTTGCAGGCGGCCATCCCTGCCCGGCTCGAGATCGCGGCCGATCCGATCCCGCTGAACGCGATCGAACGCAATTGGGCCAGGGATGATGCCACCCGCCGCGTCGTGCTCACCATGTGAAAGCCGGGACAGCAAAAAAACGACGAGTTGGCAGGCTGTCGGCAAAAACAATTTACCCGGATAAAAATATACGCTAATTACCCGGGTTAAAGTGGAGCCCCACCATGACCCCCGACCAGCGCAAGGCGGCCGTCGCCGCCTATAAGGAACGCAAGACACCTGCCGGCATCTTCGCCGTGACCTGCGCCGCCACCGGCCAGCGCTGGGTCGGCTGCGCGCCGGATCTCGACAAAATCCAGAACCGGCTGTGGTTCACCCTGCGCCAGGGCGGCCACCGCCGCGGCGGGTTGCAGGCGGCCTGGGCCGCCCATGGCGAAGGGTCGTTCAGCCTGGAGGTGATCGAGACCTTCGACGACGAAACGCTGACCTTTGTGCGCGACCGCGTGTTCGCGGAACGCCAGGCGCATTGGTGCGCGGTGCATGGCGCGGAGGCGATCTGAGGCTTTCGCTCAAGCCTTCGCGCAGCCGTCACTGCACCGCAACAAGGTCCCAGCCGTGCGTCGCGCCCGCCGATCTGCGCACTGGCGCGACCGCGTCCGGTTGCTTAATGAAGCGTTGCGGGTCGCGTTGCCGCATGCGCAAGAGTTCCTATCTCCGCAAGACTTCGTTGCGATTCGCGTCATATCTGCGTCATCCTGCCGAAGCGGCTCGGCTCGGAGGTTGACGTCCGAACGGCGGCAGTATTGGTACACCGGATGAATATTGCGACCACACGCGTGCCCAGCAAGACGTCGACGTCCCTGCCGAACATCCTGACCTATACGCGCATCGCCGCGATACCGGTCGTGGTCGGCTGCATCTACGCGCAGTCGGTCTGGATGTATCCTTTGTGGCTCCGCTGGGTCGCCGTCGCGGTGTTCATTGCGGCTGGGATCACCGACTATCTCGACGGTCATTTCGCGCGGATCTGGAACCAGCAATCGGCATTCGGCCGTATGCTCGATCCGATCGCCGACAAGCTTCTGGTCGCCTCCTGCCTGCTGATGCTGGCCGCCGACAGCACCATCCAGAACTGGTCGCTGTGGGCGGCCATCGTGATCCTGTGCCGCGAGATCCTGGTGTCGGGCCTGCGCGAATATCTCGCCGCGCTGCGCGTCTCGGTGCCGGTGACCAAGGTCGCCAAATGGAAGACCACGATGCAACTGGTGGCAATCGGCTTCCTGCTCGCGGGCGAGGCCGGCGATGCGGCGGTCGCCCAGATCTCGACGGCCGTTGGCCCGATCGTGAGCGGGATCGGAATTTGGCTGCTCGGCTTGTCGGCGGTCTTCACCATCTACACCGGCTACGACTATTTCCGCGCCGGCATCCACCACCTCATCGAGGCGGACTCGCGATGAAGGTGAAGTATTTCGCCTGGGTGCGCGAGCGCGTCGGCAAGGCCGAGGAGACGATCGAGCCGCCGGCGGACGTGCGCACGGTCAGCGAGCTGATCGCCTGGCTCACCACGCGCGGCGAGGGCTACGCCTATGCGTTCGAGAGGCCGAAGGTGATCCGCACCGCGATCGACCAGACCCATGTGCAGCCGGATGCGGCCATCGCCGGCGCCCGCGAGATCGCGTTCTTCCCGCCGATGACCGGCGGCTGACGTAACGGAATATCTGTCCATGACCGCGATCGTCACCGTCCGCGTGCAGCAAGAGGATTTCGACACCGCGGCCGAGATCGCAGCCCTCAGCCATGGCCGCACCGACATCGGCGCCGTCGTCAGCTTCTCCGGCCTGTGCCGCGGCAACGACCATGACACGCCGATCAGCGCACTGACGCTCGAGCACTATCCAGGGATGGCGGAAGCCGAGATCATGCGCCATGCCGAGCAGGCGATGGCGCGCTGGCCGCTGCAGGGCATGACCGTGATTCACCGCTTCGGCCGGATACGGCCGGGCGAGAACATCGTGCTGGTGGTGACCGCATCCAGCCACCGTCAGGCGGCGTTCGAGGCGGCTGAGTTCCTGATGGATTATCTCAAGACCAACGCGCCGTTCTGGAAGCGCGAGGAAACCGAGAACGGCGGCAGCTGGGTCGAGGCCAAGAGCCACGACGATGCCGCCGCGGCGCGCTGGAAGTCGTGATGGCGAAGAAGGTCAAGACGGCAGCACCGCGCAAGGCGGCGGCGCCGAAGCTCCCGAAGGTCAATGCGGGCGAGCTGGCGAGCCTGCTCGACTACCTGCGCTACGCGGTGAGCTGCTTCCAGAACGCCGATCTGGTGTTTGCGCACGGCACCACCGATCCGGTGTCGGAGGCCGCCTTCCTGATCGGCGAGGCGCTGCATCTGCGCCCCGATCAGTTCGAGAGCTTCGTCACGGCCCGGGTCACCGCGGCCGAAGGCAAGACGATCCTCGACCTGATCACGGCGCGAATCACCACGAGGAAGCCGGCGGCCTATCTGGTCAACAAGGTCTATATGCGCGGCCTGCCGTTCTACGTCGACGAGCGCGTCATCGTGCCGCGCTCGTTCATCGGCGAGCTGCTGGAGACGCATTTCGGCGGCGCCGAAGCCGACGGCACCTCGCTGATCGACGATCCGCTGGCCGTGGACAGCGTGCTGGACCTCTGCACCGGCTCTGGGTGCCTGGCGATCCTGGCCAGCCGCCACTTCCCCAATGCGGTGATCGACGCCGTCGACATCTCCAAGGATGCGCTCGCCGTTGCGGCGAAGAACGTCGCCGACTACGACCTCGGCGAGCGCATCTCGCTGCACCGCGGTGACCTGTTCGCACCGCTCAGCCAGCGCCGTTACGATCTCATCATCACCAACCCGCCCTATGTCGACGCCGAGGGCATGGCCGGCCTGCCTCGGGAATGCCGCGCCGAGCCGACGCTGGCCTTCGACGGCGGCACCGACGGGCTCGACATCATCCATCGCATCCTCAGCCAGGCGCGCGACCACCTGACTGCGGAGGGAGGGTTGTTGTGCGAGGTCGGGCGCGACCGTCCGCAGATCGAGGCGGCCTATCCCGACCTGCCGCTGCTCTGGCTCGACACCGAGGACTCCGAGGGCGAGGTGTTCTGGATCACCGCGCGCGATCTCGTCTGAGACGCGGCTGCCCGAGGCACACCGGCGCGGTTGGCGCGAAATGACGCAGCGACTTCCAATATGCGGCACAATCTGCTGCTGCCGTGCAGAATCCGCTCACCAGGGCAGCGGGAACGCTGGACCTTTGACATTTCCGTCCGTCCGCGAAGCTGATAGCTTGGCGGCGGCCCGGATCAGCGGCTGACAACGTCGGCGCACGCATTCAGGCCCATCAAGCACGATCCGTTTCGGCAAGCTTTTCTGGCACCGGTTCGCCACCTTTCCGGATCATGCTGCCGCCGTCGCACAACCGTCCGAGAGGTCCCCATGCTGGACAAGAGCCCCCGCCCCGCCGTCACCGTTCCGAATGATCTTGCCGCGCATTGGATGCCGTTCACCGCGAACCGCGCCTTCAAGAAGAACCCGCGCCTGCTCGCCGGTGCCAAGGACATGCACTACATCACCGTCGATGGCCGCAAGATCATCGACGCCGCCGCCGGCATGTGGTGCTGCAACGCCGGTCACGGCCGCAGCCAGATCGCCGAGGCGATCGGCCAGCAGGCCGCGGCGCTCGACTACGCGCCGCCGTTCCAGTTCGGCATTCCCCAGGCGTTCGAGCTGGCCAACCGCATCGCTGATCTCGCGCCCGCCGGCCTCGACCACGTGTTCTTCTGCAACTCCGGCTCGGAGGCAGCCGACACCGCGCTGAAGATGGCGCTCGCCTATCACCAGATCAACGGCCAGGGCAGCCGGACCCGCCTGATCGGCCGCGTCCGCGGCTATCACGGCGTCGGCTTCGGCGGCACCTCGGTCGGCGGCATCGTCAACAACCGCAAGCTGTTCGGCACCTTGCTGACCGGCGTCGACCACATCCCGGCGACCTATGACCGCGAGAAGCAGGCCTTCACCAAGGGCGAGCCGGAATATGGCGCGCACTTCGCCGACGAGCTCGAGAACCTCGTCAACCTGCACGGCGCCAACACCATCGCCGCCGTGATCGTCGAGCCGATGGCTGGCTCGACCGGCGTGATCCCGGCGCCGAAGGGCTATCTCAAGCGGCTGCGCGAGATCACCCAGAAGCACGGCATCCTGCTGATCTTCGACGAGGTCATCACCGGCTTCGGCCGCCTCGGCTACGCCTTCGCCGCCGAGCGCTACGGCGTGACGCCTGACCTTCTCACCTTCGCCAAGGGCGTCACCAATGGCGCGGCACCGATGGGCGGCGTGCTGGTGCGCGACACCATCCACGACGCCTTCATGAGCGGCCCCGAGCACATGGTGGAGTTCACCCACGGCTACACCTATTCGGCGCATCCGATCGCCTGCGCGGCCGGCCTCGCCACGCTCGACATCTATCGCGACGACAAGCTGTTCGAGCACGCCCGCGCGATCGAGCCGAAATTCGCCGACGCCGTGATGTCGCTCAAGGGCCTGCCCAACGTGCTGGACATCCGCACGGTTGGTCTCACCGCCGGCATCGACCTCGCGCCGCTGCCCGACGCGGCTGGCAAGCGCGGCTACTCCGCGATGGAGACCGCCTTCCACAACAACGACCTGATGCTGCGCATCGCCGGTGACACGCTGGCGCTGACCCCGCCGCTGATCGTCAGCGAGGATCAGGTCGGCGAAATCATCGAGAAGGTCGGCAAGGTCATCAAGGCCGTGGCGTAAGCCGCGCGCGGACATCGTCAGCCAACAACAATGGCGGCCCCGGTGGCCGCCATTTCCTTATCTGGACTGCTTCCCAGCAGCGGTCATTCCGGGGCAATCGTCAACGCGGCCACGCGTTGGCGATTGAACCCGGAATCTCGTACTTGTTGGGAAGGGACGCGAGACAATATCGGGATTCCGGGTTCAAGGCCTGCGGCCTTGCCCCGGAATAACGTTGGTTGGCATAGCTATTCATACGGTCTCGCTCTGGCTCCGCATCGGTCATGCGCCGCCATCACCTTATGAAGTCCGCTCCTACCCGGCGTGTGGGAGAGCATCCCCGATCGCAAATAGCTTGCCCTGCAAGGATTGCCGCAGAACGGCACGCCTGATTGCCGGGAACCTTCGCAAATCCTCCACGTTCATGTCGCGAGCCGGCGGTTTGCGCGCGGCGAGCGGATTGTCGGAGGACGCGCATGCTTGCACCGCCAGGAGAGCTGCTGCGATTGGGGCTCGAACAGAGGCTCAACCGCGTCAAGCGCGCCACCCAATCCTACATTCGGGATCGCGCCCGGCAGGCCACCGGAACGGTGACGTCCTACGCCGTCGCCGCCGGGCTGTTCGCCACCGCGGGCATCTTCCTGATCGCCGCCTGCATCGTCGGATTGACCGCGCTGTTCCGCTGGGTGGAAATGACCTACGGCCTGTTCACCGCGTTCGCGGTTGTCGGCGGCATCCTGATCGCGCTGGCGGCGATCTGCGCGATCGTCGCGGCAGTGAAGCTCCGCAGCCCTTCGCCGCACTATCCGTCGCTCTCCAGCCGGCTGCGCGTGGCGATCGCAGCGCCCGTGGCCCGGGAACCCGACGCGGACGAGATCGATCCCGACACCATCCCCTTGGCACCGTCATCGACCTCCACGAACCACGCGAGCGGAGTTGCGGGCGCACTCGGACGGATCAACGTACCCGTCGGTGTCGCCGTTGCGGCACTGCTGCTCGGCGTGGCCGCCCTGCGCCGGCGTCACCGCAGCACGTGAGCCCGCCCGGACAGCGGCAGGCGCGGTTCGACGGACATCGAAGAATCACCGGCTCAATTGAGCTGCTAAGCAACACGCGTTGATCAGCTCATGGCACCGCGCGCATGTCTAAACATGTCTGGAATCCGCGAAGCGCTTCCCCCGGTGTTCTACGGATCGGCAACACTACGATGGCACTCCGCTTTCCCACGTGAACTTGCGTAAATGACACGCAGACGAGAAATCATCGGCGTCTCCCGGTATTTGAATCCCGCCCACTATCCTCGCGAATCAACAGAAGTGCTAAGGTTGCGTTCGGTTGGGAGCGTCGCCAAGCATGATCCGTATCTCCACGATTTTCGTTGCCATTTGTATGGTTCTGGTCGCGGCCTCGCTCGGCCTGATCCTGTATTCGGTGGCCGGTATCAGTGGCTCGGAATCCGCGATCGTAGCGCTTGCCGCACTGACGTTCCTGATTCTCTACAATGCCGTATCGATGCGACTGCGCGACCGCACCGACATCGGCAGCCAGATAGCCGATCTGTCGCGCGGCACCGCCGACCTCGCGCGTCAGGTCGCCGAGTTCGGCCGCCGCCTGTCGGCGGTGGAGGGACGCATCGTGTCGTCGAGCTCGGTCAGCGCCGATCGCCTGCAAGGGGTCATCGGCGAGATCAACGAGCTCGGCGGACTGATGAAGCAGCTCGCCGTCACCGTGGCCCAGCACGAGGACCTGATCGCGGCCATCCCGCCGGCAACACCGCCGGGAGCTGGGGCCGGCACGGTTCGCGACGCCGATCGCCCGCTCCCGGCGACCGCTTCCTCCAGCGGCGCGCTCGAGATGAACGCGCTGCCGCCGCGCGGCGTCGAGCAGAAGGTGGCCGAGACCTCCGGCACGTTCAGCGCGGCACCGGCTGCCGCCCCCCTGCCGCCCAAACCGCAGGCCCCGGCGGTCACGGCCGTGCCGCGCAGCCAGCCGCAGATCCTCGCCGCCGTCAAAGGCGCGATCGAGGACAACCGCCTCGACATCTATCTGCAGCCGCTGGTGACGCTGCCACAGCGCAAGGTGCGCTTCTACGAGGCGGTGACCAGGCTTCGCGACGAGCGCGACCAGGTGGTCGCGGCCGAGGACTTCATCGGCATCGCGGAAGCCGCCGGCCTGGTCGGGCGCATCGACCACATGGTTCTGCTTCGCTGCGTCCAGGTGCTGCGCCGCCTGATGGTTCGCAACAAGGACGTCGGCATCTTCTGCAACATCTCCTCGGCGACGCTCAGCAGCCCTGCAAACTTTTCGCAATGCCTCGATTTCCTCGAAGCGAATCGCGCCCTGGCGCCGTCCTTCGTGCTCGAATTCAAGCAGTCGACCCTTCGCAGCCTCGGTCCGACCGGGACCGAGCATCTCGCGGCCCTGGCACAGCGCGGCTACCGCTTCTCGATCGACCATGTCACCGACCTCCGGTTCGAGCCGCGCGAGCTCGCCGATCGCGGAGTCCGCTTCATCAAGGTCCCGGCCGCGCTGCTGCTCGACCCGAAGCAGAGCTCGGCCTCCGACATTCACCCGACCGATCTCTCCGATCTGCTGGGCCGCTTCGGCATCGACCTGATCGCCGAGCGGATCGAAGGTGAGAACAGCGTCGTCGACCTGCTCGACTACGACGTCCGCTTCGGCCAGGGCTTCCTGTTCGCGCCGCCCCGCCCATTGCGACCCGAGGGCGCATCTGCTACCGGCGAGGCCGCCGCCGGCCCATCGGGCGGGCAGGACATCAAGATTCAGGACCCCAATGCCGCCGGCACCACCTCTCTCGACGCGTCACACACCAATGCTCCGACGCGCAGCGGCAATGCCGCCCTCGCCCGCCGTGCCGCCGGGACCCTCTGAGATCAGCCGGCTGCCATGACCGTTCTCCGCTTCGAAGAGCGGCTGCGCGATCTGGTCGGCCGCAAGCAGGTGCTGCTGAGCGACATCTGGGGCGTGGTCCATAACGGGCTGGAGTCCTTCCCCGACGCCTGCGACGCGCTGCACCACTTTCGCCGCCAGGGCGGTACGGTGATCCTGATCACCAACGCACCCCGGCCGGCCGATTCGGTCCAGCGCCAGTTGCGCAAGCTCGGCGTCGCCGACGAGGTCTACAGCGCCATCGTCTCCTCCGGCGACCTGACCCGCCACTACGTGGCCGATCATCCCGGCGGCAAGGTGTTCTGGCTCGGCCCCGAGCGCGACAATTCCATTCATCGCGGTCTCGACCTGGCGCTGTCGCCGCTCGAAGAAGCGTCCTACATCATCTGCACCGGCCTCTACGACGACGAGACCGAGACCGCCGAGGACTACCGGCCGATGCTGCTGCGCGCCCGCGAGCGCAAGCTGCCGCTGATCTGCGCCAATCCGGACATCGTGGTCGAGCGCGGCGACCGGCTGATCTACTGCGCCGGCGCCATCGCCGAGCTCTACCGCGAGCTCGGCGGCGAGGTGATCTTCTACGGTAAGCCGCACCGGCCAATCTACGAGCGGGCCATGATGCTGGCCGAGCAGCACGCCGGCCGGCCGGTCGCGCGCGAGGAGGTGCTGGCGATCGGCGATTCCGTCCGAACCGATCTCGCCGGCGCGCACGGCTTCGGCATCGACTGCCTGTTCGTGACCCGCGGCATCCATTCCGAGGAGTTCGCCGGCGTCGAGCAGCTCGACCCGGCCTCTATCAAGGAGCTGTTCGGCCATCCGCCGCGCGCCCTGATGCGCGAATTGAAGTGGTGAACGGATCCTGAAACGCAAAACGCCCGGCCGAGTGCCGGGCGTCTTTCGTTGGAGTGGATCAGGCGGGCGTCAGGCCGTCGCCATGTCCGGGAACACCGCGTCGATCTTGGTCTTCAAGGTCGCGGCATTGAACGGCTTGACGATGTAGTTGTTCACGCCGGCCTTCTTGGCCGCGATCACGTTCTCGGTCTTGGATTCCGCCGTGATCATGATGAACGGCGTGGTCGCCAGGTTCGGATCGGCGCGGACCTCGCGGAGCAGGTCGTAGCCGGTCATCGGCTCCATGTTCCAGTCGGAGATCACGAGGCCGTATTTCTTGGCGCGCATCTTGTTGAGGGCCATCGAGCCGTCGCTGGCATCGTCGATGTCCTCGAAACCGATCTGCTTGAGAAGATTCCTGATGATACGGATCATGGTGCTGTAATCGTCGACGACGAGCACCGGCATCGTCAAATCAACCGCCATCTTGACTCCCCCAGACGCGAACACAACGCGCAGACTGTTACAAAAAAGCTCATGCGGCACGGGTCGTAACCGACCCCGCCATCCGCTTTCAGCAGTAGCATCAGCCGTTAAACAGCGCGTTAACTGCGCTGCGGCTGCATGTCGCTATTGCTGCGCTGCATGAGCGGAGGAACCCCTTCGGCTTGACTTCGCGGGGCCGGCCGCCCACCGTCACGGCAACCACCGTCCGCCGGTAGCCCACCGAAATCCGCGAGATATTTCCGTCACATGCCCGATTTCAAGATCATCCGCGATTCCACCCCGCCGTCGGACATCCTCAAGGGCGCGGTGGTGGCGATGGGCAATTTCGACGGCGTTCATCTCGGCCACCGGGCCGTGATCGAGGCGGCGATCGAGATGGGCAAGGCCAAGGGGCGCCCGGCGCTGGCGCTGACCTTCGAGCCGCATCCGCGGCGCTTCTTCAGCCCCAATACCCCGCAGTTCCGCCTGACCGACGAGACCGCCAAGCTGCGACTCCTGGCCGGAACCGGCCTTGCCGGCGCCGTGGTCATGGCCTTCGACAAGGCCCGCGCCCAGACCTCGGCGCAGGATTTCATTCACCATGACCTGATCGGGCGGCTCGGGATCACCGGAATCGCGGTCGGCTACGACTTTCATTTCGGCAAGGGCCGCGTCGGCTCGCCCAGCCTGCTCGCCAACGAGGCCCCCAAGCTCGGCATCGAGGTCGACATCCAGGCCCATGTCGACATCGACGAGCGGCCGGTGTCCTCCACCGCGATCCGCGAAGCGCTGGCGGAGGGCCAGGTCAGCGAGGCGACCGCGATGCTCGGCGGCCCCTGGTTCGTGAGCTCCGAGGTCATCCACGGCGAGAAGCGCGGCCGCGATCTCGGCTACCCCACCGCCAACATGCGGCTCGATCGCGATTGCGGGCTGCGCCACGGCATCTATGCCGTCCGGGTCGGTCGCGGCCGCGGCGCTGGGCGGGTGCTGATCGACGGCGTCGCCAATTTCGGCCGCCGGCCGACCTTCGACAACGGCGCGCCGCTGCTCGAGACCTTCCTGTTCGACTTCAAGGACAGCCTCTATGGCGAGGTCCTGGACGTCGCCTTCATCGGCTTCATCCGCGAGGAGGCCAAATTCAGCTCAATCGAGGCCCTGATCCGGCAGATGGACGACGACAGCGCCAGGGCCCGCGCTTTGCTGGCGGCCGATCCCGGCCTTTTCCCCCGGCTCGGCGAGATCGGCTGATCCTCCTGCTCCATCGGTGACGTCATTCCGGGCAGCCCGCCAGGGCTGAACCCGGAATCTCGAGATTCCGGGTTCGATGCTAGCGCATCGCCCCGGAATGACGCTGAACGACGATCCCGTAGCGTTGCTGCCGCAGGATCGCTTTGCGATTCCGCAGTCCGGCTGCTATGAGGAGGCCCCATGTTGATACGGCGCATCATCGGCATTAGCGGCCCGGCTTCCGCCTGAGCTTTGAGCTCGGCGCAAGACCGGGATGTCTCTGCTCGTTCCGCCGCCCGCGATCGAAATCGCGTCTCAGCGCCTCATCTCTCAGCCAGCCAGATCACGATGTCCGAAAAGCCGCAAAAGCCCGACGCCCAAAAATCCGACGCCAAGGACTATTCCAAAACCCTCTACCTGCCGCAGACGGAATTCCCGATGCGCGCCGGCCTGCCGCAGCGCGAGCCGGAGATCCTGAAATATTGGAGCGACATCGACCTCTACGGCAAGCTGCGCGACACCGCCAAGAACAGGCCGAAATTCGTCCTGCACGACGGCCCGCCCTATGCCAACGGCAACATCCACATCGGGCACGCGCTGAACAAGATCCTCAAGGACGTCGTGACCAAGAGCCAGCAGATGCTCGGCCACGATTCCAACTACGTGCCCGGCTGGGACTGCCACGGCCTGCCCATCGAGTGGAAGATCGAGGAGGAGAACTACCGCAAGAAGGGCAAGACCAAGCCCGACTTCCGCGACTCCGCCGCCATGGTCGCGTTCCGCAAGGAATGCCGCGCCTATGCCGAGCACTGGCTCAACGTGCAGCGCGAGGAGTTCAAGCGTCTCGGCGTGATCGGCGACTGGGATCATCCCTACGCCACCATGACCTATCCGGCCGAGGCGCAGATCGCCCGCGAGCTGATGAAGTTCGCCGCCAACGGCACGCTGTATCGCGGCTCGAAGCCGGTGATGTGGAGCGTGGTCGAGAAGACCGCGCTCGCCGAGGCCGAGGTCGAGTACGAGGACTATCAGTCCGACACGGTGTGGGTGAAGTTTCCGGTGACATCGCCGGCGCATGGCGCGCTCGCGGGCGCCTCGGTGGTGATCTGGACCACCACGCCCTGGACCCTGCCCGGCAACCGCGCCATCTCGTTCTCGCCGAAGATCGCCTACGGCCTCTATGAGGTCACGGACGCGCCGGCAGACAATTGGGCCAAGACCGGTGACAAGCTGATCCTGGCCGACGCGCTGGCCGACAGCGTGTTCAAGCAGGCGCGCGTCACGAGCTACAACAAGCTGCGCGACATCCCCGGCGACACGCTCGACGCCGTCGAATGCGCCCATCCGCTGAAAGGTCTCGCCGGCGGCTATAATTTCGTCGTCCCGCTGCTGCCCGGCGACCACGTCACCGACGACACCGGCACCGGCTTCGTGCACACCGCGCCCGGCCACGGCCGCGAGGACTTCGACGTCTGGATGGCGCATGCGCGCGAGCTCGACGGCCGGGGCATCGCAACCACCATCCCCTACACCGTCGACGAGAACGGCGCGCTGACCGACCACGCGCCGGGCTTCACAGGAAAACGCGTCATCAACGACAAGGGCGAGAAGGGCGACGCCAACGAGGCCGTCATCAAGGCGCTGACGGATGCCGGCATGCTGCTCGCGCGCGGCCGGCTCAAGCACCAGTACCCGCATTCCTGGCGCTCCAAGAAGCCGGTGATCTTTCGCAACACGCCGCAATGGTTCATCGCGATGGACAAGGACATCGCGGACCAAGGTCAGGCGAAGTCCGGGGATACGCTGCGTGCCCGCGCGCTGCGCGCGATCTCGGTCACGCAATGGGTGCCGGCCGCCGGCCAGAACCGCATCACCGGCATGATCGCCAACCGTCCGGATTGGGTGATCTCGCGCCAGCGCGCCTGGGGCGTACCGATCGCGGTGTTCGTGCGCGAGACCGGCGACGGCTCCGCCGAGATCCTGCAGGACGAGACCGTCAACACCCGCATCACTGAGGCCTTTGCCAAGGAAGGCGCCGACGCCTGGTACGCCGACGGCGCACGCGAGCGCTTCCTCGGGTCCCGCGCCAACGAGGACTGGAACAAGGTCGACGACATCTGCGACGTCTGGTTCGATTCCGGCTCGACCCACGCCTTCGTGCTCGAAGACCCCGTGCACTTCCCCGGCCTCGCCGGCATCAGGCGCAAGGTCGATGGCGGCCAGGACACGGTGATGTATCTCGAAGGCAGTGACCAGCACCGCGGCTGGTTCCACTCGTCGCTGCTGGAGAGCTGCGGCACCCGCGGCCGCGCGCCTTACGACGTCGTGCTGACGCACGGCTTCACGCTCGACGAGAACGGCCGCAAGATGTCGAAGTCGCTCGGCAACACCGTCGAGCCGCAGAAGGTGATCAAGGAGTCCGGCGCCGACATCCTGCGCCTCTGGGTCTGCGCCACCGACTATGCCGACGACCAGCGCATCGGCCCGGAGATCCTCAAGAACACCATCGAGACCTACCGCAAGCTGCGCAACAGCATCCGCTGGATGCTCGGCACCCTGCATCACTACAAGCGCAGCGACGCCGTGGCGTTTGCCGACATGCCGGAGCTGGAGCGCTTGATGCTGCATCAGCTCTCGCAGCAGGCCGAGGTCATCAGCCGCGCCTACGCCGCGTTCGACTACAAGACCGTGATCGCGAGCCTGGCTGCGTTCATGAACACGGAGCTGTCGGCGTTCTATTTCGACATCCGCAAGGACACGCTGTATTGCGACCCGCCGTCGTCGGTGGCGCGCAAGGCGGCGCTGACCGCGATCGACCTGATCTGCGATGCCGTCCTGAAATGGCTGGCGCCGGTGCTCTCCTTCACCACCGACGAGGCGTGGCGGATGTACAGGCCCGACGCAGAGCCGTCGGTGCATCTGACGCTGTTCCCGGAGGCGATGGACCAATACCGCGACGATGCGCTTGCCGCGAAGTGGGAGACGATCCGCAACGTCAGGCGCGTCGTCACCGGCGCGTTGGAGCTCGCCCGCGCCGCCAAGACCATCGGCTCCTCGCTCGAAGCCTCGCCGGTCATCTACGTCGCCGACCGCGCGCTGCTCGGCACCTTGTTCGACACCGATCTCGCCGAGGTCTGCATCACCTCGAACTACGAGGTCCGCGAGGGTGACGCCCCGGCCGATGCGTTCCGGCTCGATGCGGTGCCGGGCGTGGCGGTCGTCGTCGAGAAGGCCGTGGGCAAGAAGTGCGCCCGCTCCTGGAAGATCCTGGAGAGCGTCGGCGACGACCCTGAGTACCCGGACGTTTCCCCGCGCGACGCGCAAGCGCTGCGCGAGTGGAAGGCGCTCGGGGTCGGTATGTGACGCGTGATCGCGCGACACCCACAACTGTCGTCCCGGCGAACGCCGGGACCCATAACCACCGGCGTTCATGTTGACGAAGGACGATGACCCAGACTTTCTCCGCCAACACACATCACGCGGTATGGGTCCCGGCGTTCGCCGGGACGACAGCGGTATTTGCCGCGAGTTGCTTGGCATGATCGCGCTCACCCCATGACCCCCCGCCTCCGCCTCGGCCTCATCGCCGGCTTCGCCACCCTGGTCATCGACCAGGCCTCCAAGCTGTGGCTGCTGTACGTGTTCGACCTGCCCAACCGCGGCACCGTCAAGATCACCCCGTTCTTCGACCTCTACCTCGCCTGGAACATCGGCATCAGCTTCGGCTGGCTGCAGAGTGAGAGCACGCTGGCGCAATATGGACTGATGGCGGTGAAGGCCGTCGCGGTGATCGCCCTCGCCATCTGGATGGCGCGTGCGGAAAGCAAGCTGGCGACGGCGTCGCTCGGCCTGATCATCGGCGGCGCCATCGGCAACGGCATCGACCGGCTGGCCTATGGCGCGGTGGTCGATTTCGCGTTGTTCCACATCCAGATCGGCGGCACGGTTTACAACTGGTACATCTTCAACATGGCCGACGTGGCGATCGTTGCCGGGGTGGCGGGCCTGCTATATGACTCCTTCTTCGGGGCCCCCGCCGCAAAAGCGCCCTGATCCGGGTCGATACCGGCCGGTGCCGATCCTGGGTCAAGAGCCTGATGATCTTCACGTTTTCGAGATCGGCGCGATGCCTGGACGGCCCCCCGTCGAATCGAGGATCGCAATCGGTGGGTCGCGGCCGGTTCGTCGGAGCACGAGCACTGGACAAGCGAGGACAGGGAAAGCCATGCGCAAGACCGAAGTCAGCGGCCGGATCATGACCCACGCGGCCATTCGCGTCCTGCGGCTGTCCGCCGTTGCGCTCGGCATTGGCCTCGTCATGGCCGCCGGCGCCGCCCGTGCCCAGGACGACGAGGAAGACGACAAGACCTTCGAAGAGAAGATCATCGACAATCTGATGCGCGGTCTCGGCGGCACCAACATGGAGACGCCCTCCATCGAATACCGCGAGCGGTCGCCTTTGGTGGTACCGCCCAAGCTCGATCTGCCGCCCCCCGCCGCCGCGGCGCAGGCGACCGCGCCAAACTGGCCGAAGGACCCCGACGAGCAGCAACGCCGGGCCGCGGCCGCCGCGCGCAAGAAGGAAAACAGGGATCCGGTCAATGCGGCCCGTCCGCTGACCCCGGCCGAGATGAAGATGGGGCGGACGGCCGCCGCCAAGCCGACTGAGCCGATTCAGCCCGGCGTGGCCAACAACCCGATGATGAGCCCGTCGCAGCTCGGCTTCAAAGGCGGCCTGTTCGGCATGTTCAAGGGCAGCGACAGCGAAACCAAGCCGTTCACCAGCGAGCCGCAGCGCGAGAGCCTGACCCAGCCGCCGCCCGGCTATCAGACGCCGTCGCCGAGCTATGCCTATGGCACCGGCAAGCAGGAGCCGATCGGCGGCAAGCAGCTGGACATCATGACCGGCAAGGAACGGTGACGGCGGCAGCCGTTCGCCCGGAGATGCCGGCTTCGCTGGCGTTAGCGAAATTTAATGTCTCGCGGCGGCACGATGTCGCCGTTTTGTGACGCCGGGCCCCGTCCGGCGCGGTGTAGCATGCTGCGCTCAAACCCGATCGCCCCGCCCCGCGGGCCTTCAGAAGGATCATGATGTCCTCGCACCGGTTCATTCCCGTCGCCGCCGCGCTCGTCTCCCTCATCGCGTTCACGGCGGGCGCTTCGGCGCAAACGACGTTCGCCTCCGAGCCCCCCGCCAGCTTCACCCTCCCCAACGGCCTGCAGGTCGTCGTGATCCAGGATCACCGCACGCCGGTGGTGACGCAGATGATCTGGTACAAGGTCGGCTCCGCCGACGAGACGCCCGGCAAGTCGGGCCTGGCGCACTTCCTCGAACATCTGATGTTCAAGGGCACCGAGAAGCATCCCGCCGGCGAGTTCTCCAAGACGGTGCTGAAGATCGGCGGCAATGAGAACGCCTTCACCTCGGTCGACTACACCGGCTATTTCCAGCGCGTGCCGCGCGATCAATTGCCGAAGATGATGGAGTTCGAGGCCGACCGCATGACCGGCCTCGTGCTGAAGGACGAGAACGTGCTGCCCGAGCGCGACGTGGTGCTCGAAGAGTACAACATGCGCGTCGCCAACTCGCCGGAAGCCCGTCTCAACGAGCAGATCATGGCGGCGCTGTACGTCAACCACCCCTATGGCCGCCCGGTGATCGGCTGGCGGCCGGAGATCGAGAAGCTCGGCCGTGAGGATGCGCTGGCGTTCTATCGCCGCTTCTACGCGCCCAACAATGCTATCCTGGTGATCGCCGGCGACACCGACGCCAAGGAAGTGCGCCCGCTCGTGGAGCAGACCTTCGCCAAGATTCCCGCGCAACCCGACATCCCCGCGCGCCGGTTGCGGCCGCAGGAGCCCGAGCCGGTGGCGCCGCGCACGGTCACGCTGGCCGACCCGCATGTCGAGCAGCCCTCGATGCGCCGCTTCTATCTGGTGCCCTCGGCCACCACCGCGGCCCCCGGGCAGTCGGCCGCGCTGGATGTGTTGGCGCAACTGATGGGTAGCGGCAGCAACTCCTATCTCTACCGTGCGCTCGTCGTCGACAAGCCGCTCGCGGTCAATGCCAGCGCGTCCTATCAGGGCACGTCGCTCGATCCGAGCCAGTTCTCGATCGCGGTCGCGCCGCGTCCGGGCGTCGATTTCGCCCAGGTCGAGGCTGTCGTCGACAGCGTCATCGCCGAGATCGCGCAAAACCCGGTCCGCGCCGAGGATCTCGAACGCGTCAAGACGCAGCTCATCGCCGAGGCGATCTACGCCAATGACAACCAGGCCACCATGGCACGCTGGTATGGTGGCGGCCTCACCACCGGATTGAGCATCGAGGACATCCGGAGCTGGCCCGACCGCATCCGTGCCGTGACCGCCGAGCAGGTGCGCGCCGCCGCGCAGACCTGGCTGCAGAAGAAGCGCTCGGTCACCGGCTATCTGATCAAGGACAATGCGGCCAAGCGCGAGGAGAAGCGGTCGTGATGAACACAATGACCTTCGCCCGCCGCTTCGCCTGCGTTGTCGCCGTCGGCGCCGCCGCGCTCACAATCGTTCCTGCCGCCCATGCGGCGACCAAGATCCAGCACCTGGTGTCGCCCGGCGGCATCGAAGCCTGGTTCGTGCAGGACGCCACCGTGCCGCTGATCGCGATGGAATATGCGTTCCAGGGCGGCGCCTCGCAGGACCCCGTCGGCAAGCCCGGCGTCGGCAATCTCGTGGCCGACCTGCTCGACGAAGGCTCCGGCGATCTCGACTCCAAGACCTTCCACGAGCGGCTCGACCGCCGCGCCATCGAGCTGAGCTTCCAGATCTCGCGCGATCAATTCCGCGGCTCGCTGCGCATGCTGCGCGACAACAAGGACGAGGCGTTCGAGCTGCTGCGCACCGCGCTGACCTCGCCGCATTTCGACAGCGCCGACGTCGAGCGCATCCGCTCGCAGGTGATCTCCGGCCTGCGCCGCGAGACCACCAATCCGAGCTCGCTGGCGGGCCGCAAGTTCCTCGAGCTTGCCTTCCCCAACCACCCCTACGGCCGTCCGGCGAACGGCACGCTGGACAGCGTGCCGACCATCACCGTCGACGATCTCAAGGCCTATGTCGGCCGCGTGCTCGCCAAGGACACGCTGAAGGTCGCGGTTGTCGGCGACGTCGACCCGGCCACGCTCGGCAAGCTCCTCGATCAGACCTTCGGCAGCCTGCCGGCCAAGGCCACCTTGACGCCGGTGCCCGACGTCGTCGCCACCATGCCGCCGCAGCGCGCGCTCGTGCCGCTCGACGTGCCGCAGACCGTGATCACCTTCGGCGGTCCCGGCATCCGCCGCCACGACCCGAACTTCATGGCGGCCTATGTGGTCAACCACATCCTCGGCGGCGGCGGCCTGTCGTCGCGGCTCTACAAGGAGGTGCGCGAGAAGCGCGGCCTCGCCTACTCCGTCTACGACGCGCTGCTGTGGATGGATCATTCGGCGCTGTTCATCGGCAACACCGCCACCCGCTTCGACCGCGCCGGCGAGACCATCGCGGCCGTCGAGCAGGAGATCCGCCGCATGGCCGAGGAAGGCCCGACCCAGCAGGAGCTCGACGAGGCCAAGTCCTACATCAACGGCTCGCAGATGCTGGCGCTCGACACCTCCTCCAAGCTGGCGCAGGCGATGCTGCAATATCAGCTCGACAAGATGCCGATCGACTACATCGAGAAGCGCAGCGAGATCGTCAACGCCGTCACCCTGGACGACGCGAAGAAGGCGGCGAAGCAGCTCTGGAGCCAGGGCCTGCTCACGGCCGTCGTCGGCCGCACCCCGCAGGCCGCCGCCGAACCGTCCCAGGCGCCGGCCACGGCCCCGGTGACCAAGACGAACTGAGCGGGGCGCGGAGCTTCTCTCCTACGAGCACGTTGTTAGTTGCTCGGCATGCCCGGGCTTGTCCCGGGCATCTACGTCGTTCCGAGGACGCTGGGCCACGTGGATGGCCGGGCCTTCGCTGCGCCGAAGCGGCTTCGGCCGCGCAGGCGGGACAAGCCCGGCCATGACGAACGATCGTGGCCAACCACCGCTGGCGCCACAAAAACAGTGTCGTCCCGGCCTTGAGCCGGGACCCATACCCCCAGGGCGATGTTTGAGGCAGCTTGGTCATTGGCATCTGCCGCCCCACCTCGGCTGCGGCGAATGGGTCCCGAGTCGGCGCCGTCAGCCAGGCTTCGCGTCGCTGACGGCTTGCCCGGGACGAGCGCGGGAGGACCGCGCGATGACTTCCGATAAAAATAATATTCTTGCTATTTTTCGGAATTCATGATTTGATCCGCCCATCCCGTCTCACTGCGGAGGGGCGTTGCGCGCGATCGTCACGACACGCGAGGCGGGGAGCGGTGGCCGCGAGAGATCGCAGCGTCTTCTCACGAGGACGCGGACGAACGATGTCTTGCGGACGTGAAGTCGCAGCGTCCTGATACCCCGATGCTGGTATCACGCGCTGATGCGCAAGCATCATGCGCAATGGTGGCCAACACGCCCGGCGCACCAGGGAGACTGCGTATAAGCGTGAAGCCCATCGCGCGGGGAATGCCGGGATGCCTCGGCTGAACCTGTGGTACCTGCCGCCTGCATTTTTTTCGCAGGCGGGCCATGGGTGCGGCCAGCGCCCGGCATTCCCCGCGCCCTCTGCATGCTCGCGAGGGACGAACTGATCGCAGACCTCGGGCATCAGATGCCGCGAGAACGCGCTGACATGTCGTCACCTGCGGCCGCTGTTTGAACCGTGAATCCGCCTCGCACACCGCTGTCGTCCCGGACAAGCTGCGACGCGCGCCAGCGCGGCGCAGATCCGGCACCCATACGCCGCAGCCGACGTGAGGCGGGAGGTGTCAGCGGCCAGCCTGCCCCAAACTGCTCCCTGGGGTTATGGATCCCGGCGTTCGCCGGGATGACAGTGGAGATTCTGGCGGCGGTCTCGGGCCGCCAACCGCGCCTCGCCATGACGCCCCGCGCACACCTCCCCTAAACCCGCTATGGTGGGCGCGAAAACCTCGATTCCACTGGTGCCCCATGCTGCGGATCTCCCGCGACCTCGCCATCAACGAAGACGACATCGAGATCTCGTTCGTCCGCGCCTCCGGCCCCGGCGGCCAGAACGTCAACAAGCTGTCGACCGCGGCGCAGCTGCGCTTCGACACGACCCGGATCACCCTGCCGGAGGACGCCGCCGCACGGCTGGCGCGGCTCGCCGGACAGCGCATGACCAAGAACGGCGTCATCGTCATCCAGGCCGAACGCTTCCGCACCCAGGAGCGCAACAAGGCCGATGCGATCGAGCGTCTCGTCACGCTGTTGAAGGAGGCGATGATCCGGCCGAAGGTGCGGCGCCCGACCAAGCCGACCTTCGGCTCCAAGCAGCGCCGGCTCGAAGGCAAGAAGATCCGCAGCGACGTCAAGGCGGGACGCGGTGGGCGCCGCTTCGACGATTAGTCCGCAACGCTGACATATCCTGCGACTGGACAAGTCCTGCGCACGCTTTGTTCCGGCCGAAACAGCCCGCTACTACCACGGCGCTCTCGCTGCGACCTAGTCTCATCAAAAATGATGAGAGAGGATCGATGTCGGGACGGCGTACGGCGCAAGAGCTGCTGATTGTTTTTGGACTAGGATGGTGCGGCGCAGTCCTGAGCACCACGATTGCATCGGCGCAGATGGCCTTGCCGTCGCCCAAGCCTGCCGACGGCGCGACCTTGTTCAAGCAGCAATGCGGCGTCTGCCATACGCTGAGCAGCGCCGAGCCGATGCGCCAGGGGCCGCCGCTGTCGAAGGTCGTCGGCCGCCGCGCCGGCTCCGTCGAAGGCTTCCGCTATTCGGCCGGCTTCGCGAAAGCTGATTTCACCTGGGACGAGACCAAGCTCGATGCCTGGCTGACCAACCCGCAAGAGCTGATCCCCGGCGCCGTGATGGCGTATCGCCAGGCCAAGCCCGACGTGCGCGCCGCGATCATCAACTACCTGAAGGACAATTGAGATGGCCAAACCCGTTCATTCCATGATCCGGGTGCTCGACGAGGCCAAGGCGCTCGACTTCTACAAGCGCGCCTTCGGCCTGGAGATATCAGACAATCTGCGCTTCGACGGCTTCGCGCTGATCTATCTGCGCCATCCGTCGTCGCCCTTCGAGGTCGAGCTCACCGTCAACTACGACCGCAAGGAGCCGTATACGCTCGGTGACGGCTACGGCCATCTCGCTGTCGTGGTCGACGATCTCGATGCCGAGCATGCCCGTTTCGAGCGCGAGAACCTGGCACCAGGCCCGTTGCGCGATTTCAAGCACAATGGTGCGACACTCGCGCGCTTCTTCTTCGTCACAGATCCCGACGGCTACAAGATCGAGGTCATCCAGCGCGGCGGCCGCTTCGGATGAGCCGCTGACCACGAAAATACACCAAACAAAAACCCAACGGAGGATACCCATGAGAGAAGTCGATCGCCGCAACAAATACGACCGCCGCGTCTTTCTCAAGGGCGCGGCCTCGACCGTGCCGGCCGCAGCCGTGGCTTCCGCGACCGGCCTCGGCATTGCCGATGCCTGGGCGGAGGATGCCAAGGCGCTGACGCCGGCCACCCTGAAGACACTCGTGAAGGTCGCGCGCGACATCTATCCGCACGACTTCCTCGCCGACCGCTACTACATCACCGCGGTCAAGCCGTGGGACGGCAAGGCCGCGGAAGATGCCGCCGTGAAGGCAATGATCAATGACGGCGTCGCCCGGCTCGACCAGGACGCGCGTGACCGCCACAAGGTGCCTTACGCTCAGGTGCCGTGGGAGGCCGACCGCGTCGCGCTGCTCCAGGGCATCGAGCAGACGACCTTCTTCAAGACGCTCCGCGGCGACCTCGTGGTGTCGCTCTACAATCAGAAGGAGCTCTGGCCGAAGTTCGGCTACGAGGGCTCCTCCGCCGAGCATGGCGGCTACATCAACCGTGGCTTCTCCGACATCGACTGGCTGCCGAAAGCCTGACGCCGGCGAACAACAGAAAACACGGAGGAAACCACCATGGCAAAATTCGACCAGAACGATTCAAGCGTCGTCGTCATCATCGGCTCGGGAGCCGGCGGCGGCACGCTCGGCAACGAGCTCGCGCAGAAGGGCATCAAGGTCGTCATTCTCGAGGCGGGCAATCGCTACGAGATTCCCGACTTCATCAACGACGAATGGGAGAGCTTCACCCAGCTCGCCTGGACCGACATGCGCACGACATCCGGGACCTGGCGCGTGGCGAAGGACTTCGCCAACCTGCCGGCCTGGATCGTCAAGGCGGTCGGCGGCTCGACCGTGCACTGGGCCGGCGCCTCGCTGCGCTTCGATGAGCACGAGTTCAAGGCCCGCACCACCTATGGCGCGCTGCCCGGCGCGAGCCTGTTGGACTGGCCGGTGACGCTCGCCGAAATGGAACCGTGGTACGCCAAGGCCGAGTTCAAGATGGGCGTCACCCGCACCAACGACATTCCGGGCCTACCCGGCAACAACAATTTCAAGGTGCTCGAAGCCGGCGCCCGGAAGATCGGCTACAAGACCGTGCACACCGGCAACATGGCGATCAACTCGCAGCCGCGCGACGGCCGCGGCGCCTGCCAGCAGATCGGCTTCTGCTTCCAGGGCTGCAAGTCCGGTGCGAAATGGTCGACCCTGTACACCGAGATCCCGAAGGGCGAGGCCACCGGCAATCTCGAGGTGCGGCCCAACAGCATGGCGATCAAGATCGAGCATGACGCCTCGGGCAAGGTCACCGGCGTGGTCTATGCCGACGGTCAGGGCAAGATGCAGTTGCAGAAGGCCCGTATCGTCGCCGTCGCCGGCAACTCGATCGAGAGCCCGCGGCTTCTGCTCAACAGCGCCTCGAACATGTTCCCGGATGGACTTGCCAACTCCTCCGGCCAGGTGGGGCGCAACTACATGCGGCACATGACCGGCAGCGTCTATGCGACGTTCGAGAACCCGGTGCACATGTATCGCGGGACCACCATGGCCGGCATCGTCCGCGACGAGGCGGCGTTCAATCCGAAGCGCGGCTTCGTCGGCGGCTACGAGATGGAGACGCTCTCGCTCGGCCTGCCGTTCATGGCCGCGTTCCTCAATCCCGGCGCCTGGGGCCGCAGCTTCACGGCGGCGATGGAGACCTATCCGCGCATGGCCGGCATGTGGCTGGTCGGCGAGGACATGCCGCAGGAGACCAACCGCATCACGCTCGATCCTGTCGCCAAGGACAAGTTCGGCATGCCGGTCGCCTCAGTGCATTTCGACGATCATCCCAACGACGTCGCGATGCGCGCCCACGCCTACAAGCAGGGCTCGGCGATCTACGAGGCGGTCGGCGCAACCGTGACCTACCCGACCACGCCCTACCCCTCGACGCACAATCTCGGCACCAACCGGATGAGCGAGAAGGCCAAGGACGGCGTCGTCAACAAGTTTGGCCAGACCCACGACGTCAAGAACCTGTTCGTCTCAGACGGCAGCCAGTTCACTACGGGGGCTGCGTGCAATCCGACACTCACCATCGTGGCGCTGGCGATCCGCCAGGCGGACTACATTGCTGGCGCGATGCAGAAGAAGGAGATCTGATGGGCAAGTCCTTGCTGTGTTGAGTACACGGCTTGCGACGATGACGGTCAGCGCCTCCCCCGCTCGCGGGGGAGGTCGCATCGCATCGAAGATGCGATGCGGGTGGGGGAACGCTGCGGCGGGACTGCCGCTGTGGCGCCCCCACCCTCGCCCTCCCCCGCAAGCGGGGGAGGGAGACAAGACAGCGGGGCCGTGGCTACTCGGCCGCGTCCATGATCGCCGCCGCGGTAAATTCCGGCAGCGTCGCAGTCGCCTTTGCCCGATAGATCAGACAGGAGCAGCGCAGCAGCGACGCAAAATTCTTCACCTCGCCGTGATGGTCGAGCACCTCGGCGTACAGCGTGGTCACGAACTTGGCGAGGCTCATGCCTTCCTTGGCGGCGATCTCCTCGAGCGTGTCCCAGAACGCCATTTCGAGCCGGATCGACGTGCTATGGCCGCCGATCCGCAACGAGCGGGTCTGCGACTCATAATCGCGCTGAGGCTGGTGTGCGAACAGATGGCACATGGGCTTCCTCCGGCTGATCGTTATTTTTGCGAAACGATATACTGGCCCCGCCCGCCTCACAATCCCGTTGGAGAAGGTTGCTTTTCTCTGCCGCAGCGCATGAAAAAAGCTATTCTCACCCCACATTTGCAACGTGACCGCCGCAGCGCCGCGCGCCTTCAATATCCAAGCCAGCCAGCTTTCAAGTTCGTTCGCACCATGCCCGTCCGCCAGCTTCCCGAACAGATCGTCAACCGCATCGCCGCCGGCGAGGTGGTTGAGCGGCCGGCGAGCGTCGTCAAGGAGCTGGTCGAGAACGCGATCGATGCCGGCGCGAGCCGCATCGACATCTTCACCGACGGTGGCGGCCGGCGAAAGATCGCGATCACCGACGACGGTGGCGGCATGACGGCGGCCGATCTTGCGCTCGCGGTCGAGCGCCACGCGACATCGAAGCTCGACGACGAGGACCTGCTGCAGATCCGCACCCTCGGGTTCCGCGGCGAGGCGCTGCCCTCGATCGGCTCGGTGGCGCGGCTGTCGATCACGACGCGGCACAGGAGCGAGCCGCATGCCTGGGCGCTCGCGGTCGATTGCGGCGACAAGTCGCCGATCGTGCCGGCCGCGCTGAACCAGGGCACCCGCGTCGAGGTCGCCGATCTCTTCCACGCCACGCCGGCCCGGCTGAAGTTCCTCAAGACCGACCGCACCGAGGCCGAGGCGATCCGCGAGGTGGTGCGGCGGCTGGCGATGGCGCGGCCCGACATCGCCTTCACGCTCGCCGGCGAGGAGCGCGCGCCGGTGACCTGGGCCGCCGCGCTGCCCGGCGCGCCGGGCCAGCTGACGCGGCTCGGCGACATCCTCGGCGCCGACTTCCGCAGCCATGCGATCGCCGTGCGCAGCGAGCGCGATTATGTCGTGGTCGAAGGCTTCGCAGCGGCCCCGGCGCTGACGCGCGCCAATGCGCTTGGGCAGTATCTGTTCGTCAACGGCCGCCCGGTGCGCGACAAGCTGATCCTCGGCGCCGTGCGCGCAGCCTACGCCGACTATCTGCCGCGCGACCGCCATCCTGTCGTGGCGCTGTTCGTCACACTCGATCCGCGCGAGGTCGACGCCAACGTGCATCCGGCCAAGACCGAGGTGCGCTTTCGCAATGCCGGCCTGGTGCGCGCGCTGATCATCCACGCGTTGAAGGAAGGTCTCGCCCGCGAAGGCCGCCGCACCGCGGCCAATGACGGCGGCGCGACCATCGCCGCGTTCCGCCCGGCCTTCGCGCCACCGCGGCCCAACGTCGGTCCGATGAATTGGGACTGGCAGCGCTCGCCGTCGGCGCCGGTGATGCCGCATTTCGGCGGCTCCGTCCCTGCGGCGGCGCCCTCACCAGATCTCGGGTCGTTCGGGCTTGCGGAATCCTCTCAAGCGGCCTTCGACGTCGGCACGCCCCGCGCCGATCTTCGTCTGCACGAGCAGCCGGCCGCGCCCGACCTGCTCGACCGTCCGCTCGGCGCTGCGCGCACCCAGATCCACGACACCTACATCGTGGCGCAGACCCGCGACGGCCTCGTCATCGTCGACCAGCACGCCGCCCATGAGCGCATCGTCTATGAGCGGCTCAAGGCCTCGCTCGCGGCGCATGGTGTGCAGCGGCAGATCCTGCTGATCCCGGACATCGTCGAGCTCGATGAAGCCACCGTCGAGACGCTGCTCGCGCGGACTGATGAGCTTGCCTCATTCGGCCTCGCGATCGAATCGTTCGGTCCTGGCGCGGTCGCGGTGCGCGAGACGCCGTCGCTGCTCGGCAAGATCAATGCGGCGGGGCTGCTGCGCGATCTCGCCGAGCACATGGAGGAATGGGGCGAGGCGCTGCCGCTGGAGCGCCGCCTGATGCACGTCGCCGCCACCATGGCCTGCCACGGCTCGGTGCGCGCCGGCCGCCGCCTCAAGCCGGAGGAGATGAACGCGCTGTTGCGCGAGATGGAGGACACGCCCAACTCCGGCCAGTGCAATCACGGCCGCCCGACCTATGTCGAGCTCAAGCTCGCCGATGTCGAGAAGCTGTTCGGAAGGAGGTAGGAGACGACCTGGCGATCGACGAGGAATGGCACGACGGCAGATACAAACGAGCTGTTGTCCCGGGCAAGCCGCAGCGGCGCCAAGCGCCGCGAAGGCGCAGACCCGGGACCCATACGCCGCAGCAGACGTAAGGGAAAAGATCGACGTGGCGAGCAGCACGCATCCCAACGTGATCCTGTGGTTATGGGCCCCTGCGCTCGCCTGGGCGACACCGAGCGAGGATCAGGCGCTACGCAAGAACACAAATTCGGTGTCGTCATAGGCGCGGCGCTCGAGCTCTTCGAACCCCTCGGGCGCCTTGAACGCGGCGGCCTTGGACTCTTCCACCACGAGCAGCGCCGATGGCACCAGCCAGCCGCCGTCGCGCAACGAGGCCAGCGCCTTCTCGGCCAGGCCCTTGCCATAGGGCGGATCGAGAAACACCAGCGAGAACGGCTCGACCGGGCGCGCCGGACCGAGATTGGTGGCATCGCGGCGGTAGACCTTGGTGACACCGCCGAGGCCGAGCGCCTCGACATTGTTGCGCAGCAGCGCCCTTGCCTCGGCGCCGTTGTCGACGAACAGAGTGAACGCTGCGCCGCGCGAGACAGCCTCGATGCCGAGCGCGCCGGTGCCGGCAAACAGATCGAGGACGCGTGCGCCCTCGATCGGATCCTCGTAGGCGTGGACGAGGATGTTGAACAGCGCCTCGCGCAGCCGGTCCTGCGTCGGCCGGATGTCGCGCGAGGCGGGCGAGGCGATGTTGCGGCCCTTCAGCCGTCCACCGACGACACGCATCGCACCACCCTACTCGTCCTGCGGCGTGATATCGCGCTTGCCGTGATAGCCGCGCTTCGGCCGCCGCGGCGGCCCGGGGAAACGCGCCTCGGCCTCGTGGCGCTCGCGCGCCTCCTCGCTGCCGGTGCGCTGGACCAGCACGCGCCGGCCCTTGCGGTCGGCAACGACCTCGCGCTTCGGCTTGGGCTTCGGATCGGGCAACGGCTCGCGACTACCCTTGCCGGCCGGACCGAGATCGGCGCCCGACTGCGCGATGATCTTCTCGCCGAGTTGCTCGCGCAGCACCCGCGTCTTGACCTCCTGCACCTCGCCCTCGGGCAGCTCCAGCAGCTGGAACGGACCGTAGGAGACGCGGATCAGGCGGTTCACCTCGAGGCCGAGATGGGCGAGCACGTTCCGCACCTCGCGGTTCTTCCCTTCGCGGATCGCAACGACCAGCCAGACATTGGCGCCCTGGTCGCGCTCCAGCGTCGCTTCGATCGGGCCGTATTTCACGCCGTCGACCTCGACGCCTGCGGCGAGCTGGTCGAGCTGCGCCTGCGTAATCTCGCCATGGGCGCGGACACGATAGCGGCGTGTCCAGCCGGTGTCCGGCAGTTCGAGCACGCGCGCCAGCCCGCCGTCATTGGTGAGCAGCAGCAGCCCCTCGGTGTTGAAATCGAGCCGGCCGATCGAGATCAGGCGCGGCAGGCCTTCGGGCAGATTGTCGAACACCGTCGGGCGCCCCTCGGGGTCGCTGTGCGTCGTCATCAGCCCGCGCGGCTTGTGATAGAGAAACAGCCGCGTGCGCTCACGCTCCGGCAACGGCGCGCCGTCGACCTGGATCACGTCGTTCTCGGTGACGTCGAGCGCCGGCGAGTTGATGATGCGGCCGTTCACGGTGACGCGGCCCTGCGTCACCATCTCCTCGGCATCACGGCGCGAGGCGAGGCCGGCACGCGCCAGCACCTTGGCGATGCGCTCGCCAGCCTTGCCGGGCTTCGGCGCCTCGTCGGACACGACGCGCTTGGTCCGCTTGTCGGTCTCGGGCTTGCGCTCGCGATACGGACCGCGGCCGCCGAACGCCGGACGCTTGGCGAAGACCCGGCTCTCGTCCTCATTGTCGCGACGCGGCCGGTCGGCGAAATCACCGCCCCGACCTTCGCCACGCGGATGCTCCTGCCACTCGCTGCGACCTTCGGGACGTTGGCGCGGGCGATCGAACTTGCGGTCGTCGCCGCGATCGCGCGGCCGGTCGAATTTCGGACGGTCGGATGTGGGCCGGTCGAACTTGGGACGGTCCCCGCGTGGCCGATCGGAGGCGGAACGGTCGAACTTCGGACGATCGAATTTGGGGCGATCCTCGCGTGGGCGATCGGACTTGGGACGGTCGAACTTGGGACGGTCGAAGCTGCGCGCACCATCGCGGGGCGGGCGGGCGCTGCGCTCCGGTCGATCGCCGCCCTCACGCTTCTGCCACGGCTTGGACTCGCCGCGGGCCGGACGGTCGCCGAATTCCTTGCGCGGACCGCGCGGACCGGCGCCGAATTTGCGCTCGCCGCGATCGCCGTCAGCGCCGCGGGAAAATGTCTTCTCGCCGCCGAACTTCCGCTCCGGCCGATCGCCACGCGGCGGCCGGTCACCGAAGCTGCGCTCGGTGCGCGGACGGTCGCTGCGATCGCGGGCGCCCCCGCTGCGCGGCGTATAGGGGCGCTTCTCACCGTCACGCTCGCGCGGCGCGTAGGGCTTGCGTTCGCCGAACTTGCGCTCGGAGGATCGCGCCGCCGGACGGGCCTCGTCGCGATCCGTGCGCGGCGCGTAGGGACGCTTGCCGCCGCCACCCGCGTCGCGGTCGAATTTCGGCCGGTCGCCGCGCGGCTTGAAGGCGCGCTTCTCGCCGTTCTCACCCCGCGGCGGACGCGCGGCAAACGGACGGTCGCCGCGCGGACGCTCATCGCGGTTGAAGCGCGGCTTTTCGCCAAAGGATTTGCGCGGCGCATCGCCGTCGTCGCGGCGGCGCGGTGCACGGCCCTCGTCGAACGAGCGCTTGCCCTTGGCCCCCGCCGCCTTGTCGCCGAAGCCGCGTTTGGCGAACTTCTTCTCCGGGCCGCGCGCAGCGCCCGAGCGTCCCTTAGTCCCTTCGGAACGCCCTCGCGGGGCGCCGCCGCGGCGGCCGCGGGAATCGTTGTCTTTGTCGGTGTCGCGGGGCATGAAGGTCTCACTTTGAGGTGCGGGACGTCGCGTGGTACGCGCGCTCTGAGCAGCGCCTGTCACGCGGGAAATCGAGGTCCGGTTTTGCTGAAGGGCGATGCAGTACCAGACTTATCCGGGCATTACGAGCCATGAACGCTCCTTCTTTCATGGATCTGGCGTTGAAAGCGGCCGAATCGGCCGCAATTTCCGGCGAGGTGCCGATCGGCTGCGTCGTGGTGCGGGACAACGTGGTCATCGCCACCGCCGCCAACCGCACTCTGACCGACCGCGACCCCACCGCCCATGCCGAGGTCCTGGCGCTGCGCCAGGCCGCGCAGGCGATCGGCAGCGAGCGGCTGGTCGATTGCGACCTCTACGTCACGCTGGAACCGTGCACGATGTGCGCTGGCGCCATCTCCTTCGCCCGCGTCCGCCGGCTGTATTATGGGGCCGCCGATCCCAAGGGCGGCGCCGTCGAATCCGGCGTGCGGTTCTTCTGCCAGCCCACCTGCCACCACGCGCCGGAGGTCTATTCGGCCGTCGGCGAGCAACAGGCGTCGCAGATGCTGAAGGACTTCTTCAAGGCGCGGCGCTGACGAGGCCTCGCCCCGGCCGCATCATTCGCGAAAGCGGATGTGGATGGGAAGGCTGCTGACCCCGCTCATGAACGGCGACTCGACCCGGCGCACCCGTCCGGCGAGCGCGATATGCGACGTACGACGGAGCAGCTCCGCGAACACCGCGCGCATCTGCATCCGCGCCAGCTGCAGCCCCATGCAGACATGCGGACCGCGGCCGAAGGCGATATGCGGATTCGGACTGCGATCGATCCGGAACGTGCCGGCGTCGTCGAACATGGCTTCGTCGCGGTTGCCGGAATGAAAGAACAAGGCCAGCGCCTCGCCCTCGCGAATGACCTGGCCGGCGACCTCGGTGTCGCCGACCGCCGTCCGCATGAAATGGCGCACCGGCGTGGTCCAGCGCAGCATCTCCTCGATCGCCGGATCGAGCAGCTCAGGCTCGGCGCGCAACCGCGCGAGCTGGCCCGGGTCCGCGAGCAGCGCCTCGAGCCCGCCGGCCAAAGCGAGCGAGGTGGTGTCGTGGCCGGCCGTCACCAGCAGGATGAAATAGGAGATCAGCTCGTAATGCGGCATTGCGGCGCCATGCGGCGCGCTCTCTGCGATCAGGCTGGCGAGATCGTCGCGCGGGCTGGCGCGGCGGTCGGCGACCACGGCTTCGAAGTAGTCGCGCAGCGCCAGCATGGCCATGCGCATGGTGTCGCCGGGCGCCTCGGCAAAACGCCGCTGCGGATCCTCGGCGGCCACGAACCCCTGGGCGAGCCGGGCAAGCCGTGCGTCATCGGCTTCGGGCGTGCCCAGCATGCGACCGATGACGCGGAAGGTGAAAGGCAGCGCGACGTCGCGTGCGAAATCGCAAGCATCACCGCGCACGGCAACCCGGTCGAGGATCTCGGCAGCCCATTGCGTCAGCCAGCTCTCCATCGCGCGCAGAGCCGGCGGCGCGAAGGCGCCCTGGATGACCGCGCGATAGGCGGCGTGATCCGGGGCATCCATCTCGGTGAGGCTGCGGACGGCCTGCGGCTTGCCGGTGACCCGCTGCAGCACGGCCTCCGAGGCTTCGCTGGCAAGATAGGTGCGGGGTCCCGCAGCGAAATCCCTGCTCCGCGTCTCGATCGCGACGATGTCGGCGTAGCGCGTGACGGCCCAGAACGGACGCACGCCCGGGCGCTCGACCCAGTGCAGCGGCGCATGCTGGCGCAACAGTGCGCAGGCCCGTTCAAGCCGCAAGGGGCTGGCGTGACCTTTCGAGGAGATCAGCACATCCACCGCGCGCGCGATCGCGGCAGCGTGTCGACCGGGCTTGGATGAGAGCAACGGAGCTGCGGACATCAGTGCGACGGATCGCCGTCCGAGACGGCCGCCTCGGGTCTGCGGCGCACCAGCAGGGTGAACTCCTTCATGCCGTAACCGCCGATGACCTCGACCGGCGCGGCAAACTCGCGCTCACAATGGGCCGCCCAGATCTCCGGCGTGGTCCGGTACAGCCGCGCCGTCGCGGCATCGGAGGCCTCGTCATCGTCACCGTGGGCCCGCATGAAGTTGACGCCGAAGCCGCGGCGGCTGGTGGCGAACATCTGCCGCAACAGGCCCTTGATGTAACTCTCCCAGGCCTGGCGCGGATAGCCGACATTGACGTTCATGATGCCGGACGCGACCGAGTAGTCGGCGATGCGCGGGCTCTCCGCGGCAACGAGGAAACGCCGCTGCGGGCCAGCAAAGCGCCGACGGGCGCGGCTGATCATGGCGCGCGACAGATCGATGCCGAGATAGTCGATCTCGCAGGTCGGATAGCGCGCAGCCAGAAAGGGCACCAGCGCGCCATAGCCACAGCCGATGTCGTTGAGGCTGAACGGCGCCGACGCATCGCACAGCTTCATCAGCTGCACGAAGCGCAGGCCCTGCGTCGCCTCGCATGACCAGTCGACGCCCCGCGGCGTCGCGCCATGACGCGCGACGCATGCGGTGTAGTAGGCATCGACGTCGGAGCAAATGGCCTGAATAGAAGGAGCCTTTTGTCCGGCGCCGTCGCCTGCGGTCAGGCTCATTTTTTGCCGCGCTTCTGAACACGCCTGGTGCGAGCAACTTCGGCCAGGTTCTGACGCGCCTCTCGTCCGGGAGTGGTCGGTATCGAAACGATCACATGCGTTTCGAGCGAGAACACGACCGGACGGCCTTGCGTAACCGTCACCCGAGGATCGTCCGCTGCCGAATGGCAGACAATCGAAACAGGAAGCGGCTTCTCGGATTCCAGGTCGTCCTTGAACGCCCGGATGACACGGTCGTGACCATTCACGCCATCAAGATCGGAGGGATAGGTCCTGAGGTGTTCCAAGAAACGGTACCACCGGCGACGCTCAGTCCAATCCTGCGGCACGATCCCCAGCAAAGCGAACGATTGCTGCAAGTCATGCTGCAGTGAAAAAACTCCAAACTCGCGCTGCAGCTCGACCATTTCCGGCAAAGCTTCAGCCTCGAAACGCCTGTTCAACTGCACAAGAATATCGAGCGTAGTACTGTCTTTAATCATCATCCCCATGCGCCCAGCCTCCTAATAATGCTTCATGGAAAGCGGGCATACTGCACGGGTCATCTAGTACCTTCAAGAGAGGATCGGCACGCTATCAACATGGGTTTGTAGACCTCGGCACCCGAGACTTCCAGTAGGCGCTCGGCGTCGAGCAGCGATCCGACAGCTTCTGCGTCGTTCCGAAAATCGGAGTCGGACGAACTGATCAAACATCGCAGCAGCACCGCGTGGAGTTCACCGATCCTATCCGTCCTGCGTCGGGCGATGACGCTGGCTTCCTCAGCAACGTCGCGTGCACCACGGAGGTCTCCTGCGCGATAAAGGACGTCAGCCAGATCGCTCATCATGCGCGCTTCGAACTCGAGACCTGCCCTGGCGCGCCTCGAGTACTCGATCGCTTCCCTGAGATCATACGCGGCGTGAGTGAAATCGCCTGCAGCCGCCCGAGCAAGACCAGCCCCTGCCAACGCCTGCACCCGAATGTACGGCATGCCCGACGCTTCAGCGATCTGAAGCAGCTCGGCAGAGTGCAGAGCTGCGGCTTCAGCACGACCTTGCCATCGAGCAAACTCAACAGCGGCAAAGTGCGGGATAAAACGGACCACCGGAGCCAACTGTTCGGGAGGGGTATTCAACAGTTCGAAAAGCTGAATTTCGAGCTCAGCGAAACAGCCGAGCTGGACCAGGATTCGCGTCCTGAGGCACTTGATCCAATATTCAACATCGAATCCCAGGATCTGATTTGGCGTCAGCCCCAGGGTTACACTACTGTCAAAACCACCTTGGTTAGCGATCGTCGCCTGCGCCGTGTTCGCCGCTGCTAGCGCGTCTCGTGCTCTCCCCGACAGCAGAAGCGCCTGCGCCAGCATGGCGTTGACGGTCGCATAGCGGCCGACATCGCCCTCCTCCGAGGTCAGCTTGACCGCATTCTGCACGAGGTTGACGTAGTCGTCGGCTGCGCCGGTCGAGGCGAGGACGCGGCCGTAAGCGCCGAGCAGGATCGGCTCGTGCATCTTGTCCGAGGAGCGCGCATAGCGCAGCGCCTCCTCGGCGAAAGGCCTCACCTCCTCGGCCGAGATGCCCTCCCGCCATCCGCAATTGAGGATCTGGCCGCTGGCAAGCGCCCTGAGGCGATCGACGTGCTCGGATGGCGGCACCGTCTGCAGCATGGAGCGGATCTTTTTCCAAAGCCGCAGTGCCTCGGCCGTATTGGTGCGGCCGATCCAGCGCGCCGCGCGCTGCAGATGCTCGACGGCCTGCATGGTCTGGCCGGCGAATTCGTAGTGCGAGGCGATCAGGGCGGCGAACTCGTCCTGCGTGCCCCAATCCAGCGCCTCGATCGCCTTGGCCACGGCCACGTGCACGCCGCTCAGGCGCGAGCGCAGCTGCATGGCATAGGCCACCTCCTGGATCAGCGGATGGCGGAAGGCGAGCACGCCCATGTCGAACGGCGGCAGATCATAGAGAAGATCGGCATGCCTCAGTTGTGCGAGCGCGTCGAACAGGTCCGCCTCGCTGAGCCCCACGACAGGCTTGAGCACGGCGAGCGCGACCGAGCGGCCGATCACAGCCGCTGTTTCCAGGACGCTCTTGGCGGTCTCGCTCAGACGGTCGATGCGGGCCGCTACCACGGCATGCACCGTCGGCGGCAGCGGAATCGGGCCGATCCCGCCCTTCAGCCGATAGGCGCCGCGCTCACCCTCGAACCCGCCGCTCTCGGAGACCGCGCTCGCCAGCTCCTCGAGGAAGAAGGGATTGCCCTGCGCGCGCTCGATGATGTCGCCGACCAGCGCCTCGAGCGATGCGTCGTCGCCGAAGACGCCGCGCAGCAGTTTGCGCGCCTCGGCGGATGCGAGCGGCACGATGTGCAGCTCGTGAAACGGAGCCCGCTGCATGAAGGACGCGGCAAAACCAGGCCTGTAGTTCACGACCAGCAGCGTCTTGGTGCCGATCGAGGCCTCCGCGAGCGCCTCGACGAACTCCTCGCTGGCCTCGTCGAGCCAATGCAGGTCCTCGATCATGATCACCACGGCGCCATCCGCCGGCGCCGAGCGGAACAACGTCTTGAACACGTTGAGGAGACGCGTCTTGAACACGCCCGGATCGAGCCGAAGCGCAGGACGAGACGGATCGGCAAGGCTCATGAAGTCCAGCAGCAGCACCAGCGCCGTATCGGGAATGCCGAGGGCCTCGAGTCTGTCGACCACGCGCTGTCGCGACACCTCGACGGGCTCCTTCGCCCGGATGCCGAAGAAGTCGCGCAACAATTCGAGCACCGGCTGGAACGGGGTGGCGCGGCCATGTGCCAGCACGCGCGCCTCGTAGACGCGAATGCCCTGGCGGCGACAGTGCTCGGCGAACTCGAAGCACAGCCGGCTCTTGCCGATGCCGGCCTCGCCGACGATGCCGACCACAGCGCCACGCGCCGCCAGGACGTCGTCGAGCTCGCGTTCGAGCACCGCAAGCTGAGCGTTGCGCCCGATCAGCGGCAACAGGCGTTGGCCGCTGCGGAAGACGTCGCTCGCCGGCGCGTTCAGGCGGCCGATCAGCTTGTAGATCGACACCGGCGAGGCAATGCCGCGCAGCGTGCGGGTGCCGAGCGGCTCGGCTTCGACGAACTGCCTGGCGCCGGTGTAGGTCTCCTTGCTGATGAGGATGGTCCCTGGCTCGGCCATGTGCTCCAGACGATTGGCCAGATGCACGTTGGCGCCGGCCGCATCGTAGGTCTGGTACATGCTGTTCTCGACGACCTGGACGATCACCTCGCCGGTGTGCAGTCCGACGCGGACCTGCAGATGCGGATCCGCCAGGCGGGCGATCGAGTCCTGCATCGCGAGCGCACCGAGGCAGCCACGCACGGCGTGATCCTCGTGCGGCACCGGCGCGCCGAACAGGGCCATGACGCCGTCGCCCTGTGTCTTGTTGACGACGCCGTCATAGCGGTGGACGGCCTCTTTCATGAGGTTGAGGACCGGATCGAGCCGTTGCATCGCGAGTTCGGGATCGCCGAGACTATCGATGAGCTGGGTCGAGTCGCGAATGTCGGCAAACAGGATGGTGAGTCGCTTGCGCTCACCGCCCTTGCTGCTCAGGGTCCGTAGCACCCGCTGGGCGTTCTGATCCGGCTGAGCCAGCCGGCCCGGCAACGGCGCGCCGCATTGGCCGCAGAAGCGATTCGACGGGCTGTTGGTCTGGTTGCACGCCTCACATCTGAGGCTGAGCGGCTCGCCGCACCGGTCGCACGAGGCTCTCCCGGGCTGATTCTGCCTGCCGCACCGCGCGCATTCCATGGCCCCTCCGTTCCACGGCGGAACTGATTCATCCCATCACGGCATGAGTCTATGGAACTGCCACAATTCTCGCGGGAAAAATAGCCTTGCGGGGCCGACTGCGGCGATCACGATGCTCAGCCCCGACCGCTTTCCTGCGCCACCGCCTGCCAGGCAATGTCGCGCCGGCAGAAGCCGTCAGCCCATTTGATGCGGTCGACGGCCTGATAGGCCCGCGCCTGAGCCTCGGCGACGCTCTTTCCCGACGCGCAGACATTGAGGACGCGCCCACCATTGGCGAGAATGGCGCCGTCCTTCGCCACCGTGCCGGCGTGGAAGATCTCCACGCCCTCGATCCTCGCGGCATCGTCGAGTCCCTCGATGACACCACCCTTCGCGTAGTCGCCGGGATAGCCCTTCGCGGCCATGACCACGGTGACGGCGGCGTCGGGAAACCAGCGCAGGTCGAAATTCTTCAACTGCCCATCGCAGGCGGCCAGCATGGCGGGCACGAGATCCGACATCATCCGCAGCATCAGCACCTGACATTCCGGATCGCCGAAGCGCACGTTGTATTCGAACAGCTTCGGCCCCTGAGCCGTCAGCATCAGGCCGGCATAGAGAATGCCCTTGAAGGGTGTGCCCCGGGCGCTCATCCCGGCAATGGTCGGCTGAATGATCTGATTCATGATCTCGTCATGAATCTCCTGCGTCACGAACGGCGTCGGCGAATACGCTCCCATGCCGCCGGTGTTCGGTCCCTGGTCGTGATCGAACACCCGCTTGTGGTCCTGGGCGGAGGCCAGCGGTATCGCGGTCTCACCGTCGCACAGCGCGAAGAACGACACCTCCCGTCCTTCGAGAAACTCCTCGATGACGACCTCGGCGCCAGCGACGCCAAAGCCGCCCTCGAACATCATCTTGATGGCGTCCTCGGCCTCGGCAACCGTCTTGGCCACGACGACACCCTTGCCGGCCGCGAGTCCGTCTGCCTTGACGACGATCGGAGCGCCGTGCTCGCGGACATAAGCGAGCGCCTCGGGGGCATTGTCGAAGCGGCAGTAGGCGCCGGTCGGGATGTCGTATTCGGCGCAGAGATCCTTGGTGTATCCCTTGGAGCCCTCGAGCTTGGCGGCGAGCCTGGATGGGCCGAACGCCTTGATGCCGGCAGCCTCGAGATCATCGACGATGCCGGCGGCGAGCGGCGTCTCGGGGCCGACCACCACCAGATCCACCTTGTTCGCCCGGCAGAAGGCGATCACCGCCGCATGATCGGCGACGTCGAGCGCGACACATTCGGCCTCCTTGGCGATCCCGGCATTGCCGGGTGCGCACCACAGCTTGGTGAGCAGCGGCGAGCCGGTAATCTTCCAGGCGAGCGCGTGCTCACGGCCGCCGGAACCAAGGAGCAGAATGTTCATCGTCGATGCCGTCGCAGGGGTGGGCCAATTTGGACGCCCCAATTGCCCGGCCCTCGCAACGGAGTCAAATCATGGCTCCGGCGGCTTCGCGGCAGCGCCGGCAATGATGCCCTGCAGGTTCGCGACATAGCGGGCGAAGGCCGCACGGCCGGCCGCGGTCGCCGTGACCGTGGTCTGCGGCTTCTTGCCGACGAAGGCCTTGTCCACGGCGACGTAGCCGGCGCGCGCCAGCGTGTCGATATGCGCGCCGAGATTGCCGTCGGTGGCGCCGGTCAGCTTCTTCAGCCGGACGAATTCCAGCCCGGCCACGGCAGGCAGGGCATTCAGCGCCGCCATGATCTTCAGCCGCAGCGGTTGGTGGATGATCTCGTCGAGCTCCGCCAAACCGTCAGCTCCGCCGCATCCACAAGCCGCCGAGAACCAGGCCACCGCCATTGACGAACGCCATCCACAACGGGAAAGCCTTGCCGATGAAGAGGTAGCCGACCAGGGTCAACGCGGTGACGCAAAGGCCGAACACCGTGAACGCCGCGCCGAACCACAAGCCGGCGAGGCCGTAGAACAGCATGAAATAGATCGGCCAGAATGCGCCCATCTCGCGCGGTCCGAAATGGCCGATCGCTTCGACGAAGAAGCCGAACGCAAAGAACATGACGAAGGCGAGCAGCGCCCGGAGATCGAAGCTGCGTACGCCGGAACGCGCCTTCTCCGTCGCGCCCAACCCCAGCGACCCGGCCAGACCGAGGACATAGACCGATAGCCAGGCCTTGTCCGCGTAATTGGGCGCGAGATAGGTCACGAGATTGCCGGCGAAGACGAGAACGCCCCAGAGGATCATCAGCAGGCTCGACAGCCGATAGATCTGCGACTGCCGCACGCGCTTCGTCACATCCTCGATGTCGCTGAGCGCCCGCGCGGCTTCCAGGCTGTCGATCATGCGGTTTGGACCTCTAGTGCGTCGCCACGTCCTCGGCGATCGCGCTCACCGCCTGCGGCGCCGACACGATCTCCATGTGATTGACGCCAGCGATCAGCTTCACGTCAACGCCCGGCACGACGGCGTGCACCGCATCTGCATATTTGTCGGCGAGCATCAGCTCGTCATCGGCGCCGGCGATGACGGTCACCGGGTGCTTCGCCGCAGTGAAATCGGCCTTGTAGCCACGGGTCGCGAAATTGCGGAACAGCCGGTAGCTGTAGGTCGGCGCCAGGAATTTCTCCGAGTTCGGCCTGACAGCAAAGGCCAGCACAGGCAGTGCCTCGCAACACGGCATGCCGATGCGCCTGAGCACGCCGAGCGCCAGGATGCGCGGAATGTCGGGACCGGCCCAGCCGCCCGAATTCTCCCGGTTGGTCGGCGCGTCGTAACCCAGATAGGGCGCGAGCAGCACGGTGCGCGTGAACAGATCCTGGATCGGGGCGCTCGCCGCGCGCAGCGCGAAGCCGCCGCCAGCCGAATGGCCGAGCAACACGATCGGTTGGGCCGGAATCGACCTCCTGACCTCGGCGACGAGGTCGGCGAGATCGTCTTCGAGCTGTCCGAGATGGCCGATGTCGCCGCGGGTGCCGGAACCGCCATGGCCGCGAATGTCGGGCGCGAAGGTATCGATGCCGCGCGCCGCCAACGCATCGGCAAGGGCATGCACGGCGACGCTGGAGCCGGAGGAGCCGTGGACCACGATGGCGACCTTGCCGACAGCCGTTCCGCGCGCCGGGTAGTGGCGATAGGCGAGCTCGGTGCCATCGCGGGCACTGAAGCGCTGCAGGCCGGGCATGGTGCTGCGGTCGACCTGGCCGGCCGTCTCCGAGATCGACTTGAGCTCGGGCGGGCGCACCAGTGGCGTCGCGATCATCGCAGCCAGGGCCAAAGCGAGCATGCCCAAGAGGCAGAGCCCCCATCCTAGGACCCGAAACAGGAACTTCGCGCCGCGTCGCACGCTGTCCTCCAGCTTTCTGCATTTTACAGAGTACTCTGTATTATAGAGTTATCGAAAGGGCAATGGCTTGATTGGCGGCGGACGCGGAAAGCCCCTACCTTGGCTGCTGCTCCCTGAACCGAATCAAACAGCGATGCCGCCTGCGGAAGCCTTGCCCAACGCGCCCGAATTCACCGTCACCGAGCTGTCCTCGGCGCTGAAGCGCACGGTCGAGGACCAGTTCGGCCATGTCCGGGTGCGCGGCGAAATCACCGGCTTTCGCGGGCCGCATTCCTCGGGGCATTGCTATTTCGCGCTCAAGGACGAGAGCGCCAAGATCGAGGCGGTGATCTGGAAGGGCGTGCATGGCCGCATGCGCTTCAAGCCCCAGGAGGGGCTCGAGGTGATCGCCACCGGCAAGCTCACCACCTATCCGAACTCGTCGAAATACCAGATCGTCATCGAGGCGCTGGAGCCGGCCGGGATCGGCGCGCTGATGGCGCTGATGGAGGAGCGCAAGCGGAAGCTCGGGGCCGAAGGACTGTTCGATCCCGCACGCAAGCAACTGCTGCCATGGCTGCCCGAGGTGATCGGCGTGGTCACCTCGCCGACCGGGGCCGTCATCCGCGACATCCTGCACCGGCTCGAGGACCGCTTTCCTCGCCGCGTGCTGGTCTGGCCCGTGAAGGTGCAGGGCGAAGGCTCGGCCGAGCAGGTTGCCGCCGCGATTCGTGGCTTCAACGATTTGCCGCAGGATGGCCCGATCCCGCGGCCCGACGTGCTGATCGTCGCGCGCGGCGGCGGCTCGCTGGAGGACCTGTGGTCGTTCAACGAGGAGATCGTGGTCCGCGCCGCGGCCGAGAGCATGATCCCGCTGATCTCGGCGGTCGGCCACGAGACCGACGTGACCTTGATCGATTTCGCCGCCGACAAACGTGCGCCAACGCCGACCGCAGCCGCGGAAATGGCGGTGCCGGTGCGCAGCGAGCTGATGCAGGAGGTCGCAAGCCTCGCGCGCCGCGTCGGCGTCTGCTGGCAGCGCAGCCAGGAGAGCCGGCGCAACGAGCTGCGCGCCGCCGCGCGCGCCCTGCCCGGCCCTAGCGATCTGCTCGCCATTCCCAGGCAGCGGCTGGATTCGGCGGCCGCCAACCTGCCACGCGCGCTGAAGACCAACACGCATGTACACTTTCGCCAATTCGCGGCGGCGAGCGCCAAGCTCACTCTGCGCGTGCTGCACGCGCAGATCGCGCAATCACGCCATCGTCTCATCGCGTCGTCCGAGCGGCTGTCGCTGTCGTCGCGCGGCCAGTTGCACCGGCGGCGCGAGCGATTCGAGGCGCTCGACGCCCGCTTCAAGGCCTCGCGCCAAGCCTACGCCCAGGCCAAGCGCCAGGCCATCGGTCGCGAGCGCGACCGAACCGAACGTCTTGCCGAGCGGGCCCGGCGCGCGTTGCTGACCCAGCTTCAGCGCCTGTCGGCCCGCGTCGGCCAGAACGAGAAGCTCCTCACCGCGCTGTCCTATCGCAGCGTGCTGGCCCGTGGATTTGCCCTGGTGCGTGACGAGACCGGCCACCCGCTGCACCATGCCGCGAGCATCGGTCCGGGCGCCGCGCTCTCGATCGAATTTGCGGACGGCAAGGTCGCGGCCACGGCGGGCGCGGACCGCCCGCTTCCGCCGGCAGCGCCGTCATCGCCGAAACCTGCGCGCGAGGCCAAGCCTTCGGCACCGAAGCGCACGCCCGATCCCGCCGACCAAGGCAGCCTCTTCTGAGTGGCCTTCAGCGCGCCAGCCAATCGGCCACGAGCTTCTGCGCATCGGCGCGCGCCTCGGGATCCGAGCCGACATGGCCGCGCTCGGGCGCCCCGGCGTCGGATCCCGCGACCTGATGCAGCGGCAGGTTCACACGATCGAAATCGTGATAGGCGCCGGGATAGATGACGATGCGGGTCAGCGCGCTGCGGCCGCGCGCGCCATCGATCATCTGCCGGCATGCGGGCGGCGAATAGACGTCGTCCAGGCCGCCGATCAGCACCAATGTCGGGACGCGCGTGCTCCAGCCGAGGCCGGACGAGGCGCGGCAATCCGGATAGAACGCCACCGCCGAGCGAAAATCCGGCGAGACATGCTCGGGCAATTGCGGGCGCACCGCCCACAACAGCGCGCTCGCGCCGGCCGCCCAGCCGACCAGGCTGACCCGGTCGGGCATCGCCCAGGCTTGCTCGGCCAACCATTTCTGCGCGATCACGATGTCGGCGACACGCTCGCGCCGGCCGCTGATACGACGCTCCTTGACGCGGCATTGCGGGCCCAGCCCGCGCGAGCCGTAGCTGTCCGGCAGCAGGACGGCCTTGCCGTCCCTGACGAGTTCCTCGGCCCAGTCGCGATAGCGCGGCAGCACCGGCTCCGAGCGGCCGGAAAGCCCGCCGCAGCCGTGGAGCGCGACGACGACCGGAAACGGGCCGGCCCCCTTCGGCCGGTAGAGCTGGGCGTGCAGCACATAGCTTCCCGAGGGGATCTCGACCGCGACGGGCGCTGGCAACGGCTCTGCCAAGGCTGGAAACGCCGTGGCGCAGAGCAGTGAGACGACGATGGCGACGAGGGAGCGCATCAAACCAGCCGGGCGGGACAAGCGGCGGATATCGCAATCTAGCTAGCACGGAGTTTCGAGCAGAAGCATCACAAATCAGTGGGTTTGCGCGGGGGGACAGCGTCCCCCATCTATGCTAGGAAATCATCGAAATTCGGCCTTTCGTGTGCGCGCGGCGCCCGCGTAGGGGGACTTCACGTCAAGGAATTGGAGATCGCGGACGTGCTCAACAAGTTTGGTCCCTCGGGCCAGGGCGAGGCGCAGGTGCAGTATCTGGATGGCGATTTCCGGGTGATCTCACCGGGAAGCTATGTGCGCTGCGCGGTCACCGATGTGCGGATTCCGCTGGACGAGCTGAAGTATTGGAGTGTCGATCTGCAGGAAGCCTACGCCCTGCCGAGCGCCGTGCTGCAGCGGCATTATCCTGGCGCATTGAAGGCCAACGGCTGATCTTTGCGCTTCGCTGACAGCCGTTGCACAACCAGCGCGCGCAACGCGGCGAGATCGTCGAACTGCAGTGTGACCGGGAATGCCATGACATCGGGCGCGGCCTCGTGGCCGCGGAACCGCACGAGATCCTTTTCCGTGGTCACCAGGGCAAATCCATCACGTCTGGCTTCATTGGCGAGGGCTACGACGTCGCCCGCCGTGAACGGGTGGTGATCCGGAAAGGTACGCTCGCGCCTGACGTCGAGACCAGCGCCGCGAAGGGTGCGGAAGAAGCGGGCGGGGTCGCCGATCCCGGCAAACGCCAGCAACGGCCTGCCCCGCAGCGCCGCAACGATCTGCGGATCTGGCTGCAACGCGGCTGAAAACACCGGCTTGCCGGCCGACAACACATGTGAGGCGACCGCCTCGCTGGCTCGGCCGCTGCCGATCACGACCAATGCGTCGGTGCGCGCCAGTTGCGGCGGCAGCGGCGCGCGCAATGGTCCGGCGGGAAACACCTCGGCATTGCCGAGGCCGCGCGCGCCGTCGATCACGATCAGCGCGAGATCCTTCGTGATCGACGGATTCTGGAAGCCATCGTCCATCAGGATGACGGTGGCGCCTTGCGCCTTGACGAGACCGATGCCGTCGGCGCGATTGCGCGCCACGACGACCGGCACCCGCGCGGCCATCATCAGCGGCTCGTCGCCGACATCGGCAGCCTCATGGACCGCAGGATCGACGACGACGGGACCGCCCAGCCGGCCGCCATAGCCACGGCTCAGCACCACCGGCCGCTCGCCGAGGTCACGCAGAATATCCGTCAGCGCCAGCACGGTCGGCGTCTTGCCGGCTCCGCCGACGTGGAAATTACCGACGCAGATCACCGGCAGGCCGGCATCGACGCCGCCTTGCGCCATCCGGCGTGCGGCAACGGCGCCGTAGAGTGTCGAGAGCGGAGACAGCAGACGCGATTGCCAGGAGGCCGGCCGATGCCAGAAGGCCGGCTCACGCATCGCCGGCGGCCCCCATCTCGAGCCTGACCTGCAACAGATACGGCTCGAGCGCTGACAGCGTCCGCTCCAGCGCGCCACCGAGCTGATCGACCACCCGCGTTCCTGCCGCAACCAGGCTGTTGCCGGCTGCGGGATCAGCGAGCAGTTGCCGGAGTTGGCGGATCAGCGCCTCCTGATCGTGGGCGAGCCTGGCTCCCCCGGCTTTGTCCAGCGACTCATAGACGTCGGTGAAGTTGAACACGTGCGGCCCGTGCACGATGGCCGCACCCAGCTTGACGGCCTCGATCGGATTCTGGCCGCCATGCTCGACCAGCGAGCCGCCCATGAACACGACCGGCGCCAGCCGGTAGAACAGGCCGAGCTCACCCATCGTGTCGGCGACGTAGATGTCGGTGCCGGCGAGCGGCTGTTCCTCCCGCGACCGCAAGGCGCCCCGCAGGCCGGCACTTGCGACGAGCTCGGCGACCGCCGGGCCGCGATGCGGATGGCGCGGCACGATCACGGTGAGCAGCGACGGATAGGACACCGACAAGGCCCTGTGGGCCGCAATCAGGATCTCGTCCTCGCCGGGATGCGTGGAGGCGGCGACGACGACCGGACGGCCGCGCGTCATCGCCGTGAGCCGATCGAGCTTCGCCGGATCGGCGGGCGGCGCCGGCACGTCGAGCTTGAGATTGCCGGTGGTGATGACGTTGCGCGCGCCGAGCGCGGCGAACCGGTCGGCATCCGCCTGCGACTGCGTCAGGAAGAGATCAAAGCGTCCGAGCAAGGCGGAGATGGTGCCGGACATGCGGCGCCAGCGCGGGAACGAGCGCGGCGACATGCGGCCGTTGATCACCACCATCGGCACCCGCCGCGAGGCGCCGGCGAGGATGAGATTCGGCCAGAGGTCCGACTCGATGAACAGCCCGAGCGAGGGACGCCAATGATCGAGAAACCGCTCCACGAAGCGCGGCGTGTCATAGGGCACGTATTGGTGGATCACGTCGGGCGGGAAGCGCTTGGCCACGATGGCGGCCGACGTCACGGTGCCGGACGTGATGAGGATGCGGATGTTGAGCTCACGCAGCCGCTCGATCAGCGCCGCCGCCGCCAGCACCTCGCCGACGCTGGCACCGTGAATCCAGACCAGCGGACCCAGCGGGCGCGTGTCATGGCTCAGGCCGCGCCGCTCGTCGGTCCGCTCGGGATCCTCCTTGCCATGCTTGAGCCGCTGTCTGATCAGTGCCGGCGCAAGCGGCACCGCCGCCGAGGACAACCCGCGGTAGACACGCAGGGCCATCGGCAGGGGGCTAGGCACTCGATGCTCCCGACGCGACCGGCGGAGGACAGGCCTCGGGACGGCCGACGATCTCATAGGCGCGGCGCATGCATTCGTTCAGCGTCGCCTCGAGGTCGAGACGTGCCTCTTCCATCATCGCGGCGTCGGCATCGCGCGGCACGTTGATTTCCTTGATTCCCACCAATGCGCCGCGGCCGAATGGCAAATTGATGGTGGTGCTGTCCCAGTTCTTCAGGCGGATGAAGCGGCTCGTGACCATTGCGAACGGCATGATCGGACGTCCTGATTCGCGCGCGAGCATGATGATGCCGAGACCCGCAATCCGCGCCCGCTTCGGCACATCGGCGGTCGATGCAACATTATAGTTGTCTTCGAGCGCCCGCACCATCTCCTTGAACGCCCCCACCCCGCCTTTCCGGTGGAAGGAGGAGCCATGATCGCCGGAGCCGCGGATGGTTCCGATGCCGAGCCGCTCGGCGGCGATCGCGTTGAACTCGCCGTCGCGATGCCGGGAGATCAGCACCTTGGCGCGATAGCTCGGCTTGTTCTTGATGAAGGGGGTGAGCAGATGCTGGCCGTGCCAGAACGCGAAGATCGCCGGCATCTGCGGCTCGACGATGTCGTAGACCTCCGGCGGCTCATAGGTGAAGCGGTTGGTCAGCCACACCAGCCGCAGGTACTCGGCCGCGAGAAACCCGACGGCGCGCTGGAACCAGCCGCTACGCAGCGTATTACGGATCAGATGTTTCAAGTCGCGAGCTTTGCGTCTTACTTCGCATCCTGACCGGGATCGAGCAGCCGGTGCAGGTGAACGATGAAATAGCGCATGTGGGCGTTGTCGACCGTCATCTGCGCCTTGGCTCGCCAGGCGGCGTGGGCCGCCGCGTAGTTCGGATAGACGCCGACGATATCGACCTTGTCGAGATCCTTGAATTCGTTCTTGTCGAGATTGATGAGCTCGCCGCCGATCACGAGGTGAAGGAGCTGCTGCGAGGCGCTATCTGTCATCGGTATCGTTTCCTAGTCAACGCCTTGCAGGCGACGTGGAGGGTGCGATCCAGGGCGTTCAGTCCGGCGGTAACCTGCGATACTGCGCGACGATGTCGGCATGTCGGTCGCGGCCCGCTGCCACCAGCACCCCGTGCACCACCTCCGGACGATTATAGAGGATCGCCTCGCCGGACAACGCGGTCATTTTACCCCCCGCTTCCTGCACGATCAAATGAGCCGCCGCAAGATCCCAATCGCGGCTTTGCCCGCCTGCAAAAGCGGCATCGAGCCCGCCATGCGCGACACGGCAAAGGCGCAGCGCCAATGATCCGATTCGCGGATGGAGTTCAATCCGCGCAGAATCCGGAGCCAGCCGCTCAACCAACGGTTTTGGACCGGCCACGCGCGAGAATTCGAGCTCTCGTCCGGGCGCCACCCGAACCGGCTGTTCGTTCAACGTGGTGCCGCTACCGCGGGCGGCGAAGAAGAACTCCTCGCTGACCGGGACATGCACGGCGGCGAGTATCGGCGCACCGTGCTCGACCAGCGCAACGCTCACGCACCAGTCGTTGCGGCCGCCGAGATAGGACCGCGTGCCGTCGATCGGATCGACGATCCAGACTCGCGACCGGCCGAGTCTTTCCCGATCATCCGCGCTTTCCTCGGACAGCCAGCCGTAATCCGGCGTTGCGGATCGCAGCCTGCGTTCGAGCAGTGCATTGACCGCCATGTCGGCTTCGGAGACGGGCGACGACGCCCCCTTGGTCCATTTGCGCAGCTCCGTTCCGAACATCGAACGTGCGAGCTCGCCGGCTTCGCGGACCGCCTCCTTCAGGAGCCTGGCGTCTGCCGCGAGGCTGGTCTCGTTCGGTTTCTCGATCTCATCGTCCGCCAAGCGTCAATCCTTCGATGCGCACCGTCGGCGCATTGAGGCCATAGCGGAATTCCAGATCGCTGGCGGGCGTCATCGACTTGAATATCTCGAACAGATGCCCGGCGATCGTCACCTCGCTCACGGCATAGCCGATCTCGCCATTCTCGATCCAGAAGCCGGACGCGCCGCGACTGTAGTCCCCGGTGACGCCGTTGACGCCCGAGCCGATCAGGTCGGTAACGTAGAAGCCCTGCTTGATGTCCGAGATCAGCTCCTTGGCTGTCACGACGCCGGCTTCGAGATGCAGATTGAACGGACCGGGCGAAGGCGACGACGACACGCCGCGATGGGCGTGGCCGGTCGTCACCATGCCGAGCTCGCGCGCGGTGCCCGAGTCCAGCAGCCACGTCGTCAGCACGCCATCGTCGACCAGCGCGGTCTGCTTCACCTTCACGCCCTCGGCGTCGAACGGCTGCGACCGCAGTCCGCGCTTGCGCAGCGGATCATCGATGATGCGGATGCCCTTGGCGAAGAGCTGCGCGCCGAGCTTGTCCTTGAGGAAGCTGGTCTTGCGCGCAATCGAGGCGCCGTTGATGGCGCCGACCAGATGTCCGACCAGCGAGCCGGACACGCGGGGATCGAATACCACCGGCACCTGGCACGTCGCAACCTTGCGCGGATTGGCGCGCGCCACCGCGCGTTCGCCAGCGCTGCGCCCGACGGCCGCGGGCGCCAGCAGGTCGGCGCCGTGCGGAGCCGCCGTGTAGTCGTAGTCGCGCTCCATCCCGGTGCCTTCGCCGGAAATGGCGGTCGTCGAGATGCTCTGGCTCGAACGCAGATAGGCGCCGTGAAAACCGTCGCTCGTGACCAGCACCATGCCGCCGATGCCGGTCGAGGCCGACGCACCACCGGACTTCGTCACGCCCTTCACGCCGAGCGCGGCGGCCTCCGCCTCCTGGGCACGGCGCTCCAGCTCTGCGGTCGAGGGAATCTGCGGATCGAGCAGGTCGAGCTCGGGAATATCGCGCGCCAGCAGCGCCGGATCGGCGAGGCCGACATATTGGTCGTCAGGCGCCACCCGCGCCATCGCCACGGCCCGCTCGGCCAGCCGCGCCACGCCGTCCCCGCTGACGTCGTTGGTCGACACCACGGCCTGGCGCTTGCCGACGAGAACGCGCAGGCCGACATCGTCGCCTTCCGAGCGCTCGGATTCCTCGACTCGCCCGTCACGGACCTCGACGCCTTGCGAGATGCCGCGCACCGCGATGGCATCGGCGGCATCGGCGCCGGCCTTCCTCGCGGCTTCCACCAGCCGCTCGGCGAGCGTTCGCAGGGCGGACTGGTCGAGCAGATCTGATTGGGCTGATGTCGACGATGAGGCTGGGGAAGAGGTCACGAACACGATCCGATCGATGTCAGGTGGGCGGCGAAGACGGCTCAATCCAAACGAAATGTGGCCTGTTCACGCCGACTTCAAGCAGGACGGCAGACGGCACATCGGATTGTCGGCAAATCGGCAAGGTCTCGTCAATCATGCGGGGCAAGCGCTTGTCAATCATGACGGTGAGAGGATCATGCGTGAGATCTGATTAACCAGGCTTGTTAAGCCGATACGGGCGATCCACGTGGCAAGGTCACACGCATCGACCGGGAGCATAATCCCGGCGGGGAGACCAAGCCGTGAGGCGTCAAACAGCAACAGGCGGAAGCAATTCCGCTGGGTCGGGCCGCGTCCTGCGGCTCGACCCTCTTTCCCTGCCCGTCTCGTACAGCGCGCACGATACCCGTGCTGATGGCGGGATCCGGCAGATCGAATTGCACCGGGAGCGCGTGGTCCTGCGTCGTGCCGTCAGCGGCATGCGCATGGCCCTGAACCTCCGCGTCAGCGACTTCCTCGGCATCGGCGTGCGCGAAATCGACGCCACGCAGGTGATGCTGGTGCTCGTCCACCGCGACCCCTCCCTGACCATCCCGCTCTGCGTCAGCGACGACCAGAACGAGATCGTTGCTGCGTGGGCGATGTGGAGCGAGACGTTCGCGCTGCCGCAGTTGCAGGACGCGCGCCGCGAGGCCACGCCGCGCCGCCGCCGCCGCAACGCGATCCGCTCGCGCCGCCCGCGCTTCCTGATGCGCCGCCGTGTCGGCTGCCAGCTCAATCCGGCCTCGGTCCATCGCGGCGAGCGCGAGATCATCGCGCGCAACTGATCAGGTTGCGCGCAGCACGGCATCGACCAGCAGCCCTGCGAACATCAGCAGCCCAGCATCGCGGTTCGACTTGAACACCCGCAGGCACAGCGCCGGATCGGCGATATCCAGACGCCAGATCTGCCAGCCGAGATGCGCGGCAAAGCCCGCGAGCCCGAGCCACGCCGCGACATGCACATGGGCGGTCGCGAAGGCGGCCCCTATCAGCATGACGGCCAAACCGTAGAAGACGACCAGCGCCAGATGGGTGCGCTCGGCAAACAGGCGCGCGGTCGACTTGATGCCGATCAGCGCGTCATCCTCGGCGTCCTGATGTGCGTAGATCGTGTCATAGGCGATCACCCACGAGATCGACCCGGCGTAGAGCAGCAGCGCGGTTGCATCGATGCGGCCGAACGCAACCGCAAATCCCATCAGCGCGCCCCACGAGAAGGCGAGACCCAGCACGACCTGCGGCCACCAGGTGACACGCTTCATGAACGGATAGATCGCGACGATCAGCAACGAGGCGATGCCGGTGGCGATTGCGAACCGGTTGAACTGTAGCAGCACAACCAAGCCGATCAGGGCCTGCGCCACCAGGAAGGCGAGCGCCTGCTTCACGCCGACCTGCCCGGCCGGAATCGGTCGCGAACGGGTGCGCTCCACCTTGGCGTCGAGATCGCGGTCAGTGATGTCGTTCCAGGTGCAGCCGGCGCCACGCATGACGAACGCGCCGACGAAATAGAGCCCGATCCACGCAGGCAGCATGGACAGATCCCCGCCGATCCCGGCCGCCAGAGCGGCCGACCACCAGCACGGCATCAGCAGCAGCCAGGATCCGATCGGGCGATCGAAGCGGGCGAGCCGCAGGTAAGGCCGGCTCCACACCGGCGCCAGCGTGTCGACCCAGTTGCCGGTCGCGTCAGCAACGCGGACGGCGGTCGTGCTCATCGGGTGAGAACGTTGCCAGTCATGGTGTCGAAGGCGGAACCGCCCTTCTTCGTCGTGTTGGCCTCAGGCAGCGCAGCCGACGAGCCCAGCACGTCGCTCAGGCTCGGAGCCGCGGGCCTTCCGGCCCCCGACTGCATCTGCGCCGCCACGGCACAGACCTTCTTTTCCAGCGCGTCGGTGTTCTTGTGACCGGCCTTCAGCTGATCGGAGATCTGCTGGGGGATGCCGCAGCTCGCCGCATGCGCCTCGACATATTTGATCATCTTCACTTCGGCCTTGCCGAAATTGGCGATCAGCTTGCAGGCCTCGTCAGGCGAGGCCTTGCGGTCGCTCGCGGCCTTGATCAGCTTGCCGCGACGCTCGGCTTCCTCGCGCAGCGGCATGAACTCCTTCATGCAGCTCTCCGGCGGGCCACCCTGCGGCGCGGCTCCCATCGGGGCCGGCTGGAAGCCGCCACCGCCACCGCCGCCGAACGCCGAGGCGCCTGGACTGGGGAACGGACTTGCCGGGGCTGCGGCCCGGGTCGGCGCCGCACCGTTGATGGGTGGAAACGGCGAATTGCTGGTCTGGGCCTGGCCAGGCATCGGCGCGGGAAACGAGCTCTGCGCGAAGACCTGCCCTGTGGAGAGCACCAGCGCGGCAATGGCGAGCGGCATGAAAGACTGGCGGACGATCAAGGCTGGTTCTCCGGCAAGACCAAGAATCCTCAACACTTCCGGATGAAAGCACGATCCGATCCGGGGCTTTTACGATTCTCGCCCGTCCAGCACAACCGCGGATTTGATCACATCCGCGGCGCAGAGACGCAGCCGGGTTCCAACCGGCGCGGAGGCCCAAAACGAGGCCCTTCCCGAACGTCGGAGCCCAAAAATCCGTTCACTCCGCGCCCTCGCCCACCTGGTCAAGCCGGAGTCGCCAGTTCAGCGGCCGGCGGGACGGTTCACGTCGCCGTGCACACCTTGCGCATCACGGCCAGGGTGTTTTCGTGATTCGCCTTCAACTGATCGGTGATCTTGGCGGGGATTCCACATAGCGAGGCATGCGCGACGGCGTAGTCGATCATCTTGGTCTGGGCGAGCTCGTAGTCATGCACCAGCTGACAGGCCTCGCCGGGCGCAAAGCGCCGCTCGGTCGCCGCCTTGAGCAGCTTGGCCCGGCGGGCGGTCTCGTCCCGCAGCGGGGTAAACTCCTTCAGGCAGGTCTCGGGCGGGCGGAAGCCAGCCACGCCGGCACCGCCCGGAACCGCGGGGGCCGCCCGTTGCGGCGGCGCGGCGACCGCCTTGTCATCGGCCCGGGACGGCGCGGCGACCATCACCGCGATGATCGCGACCAGCGCCCAGATCGCAAGCGCCGAAGTCGAATGTCTCAAGATCAAGGCCGTTCTCCGCATCGAGGCTTACGGAATCGTCGGATGTCCGTCCCGGGGGACGACCGGCGGGATCGAAACGGTAAAATCTGTCGACAGCACGGCCGAAAGGCGCCATCGCCGATATCCGATACAACACCACGTGACGGCTCTTCCGGCTTTGCGGCTGGCGCGTGGGTCCGGTAAGCAACGTCCATCATCGGCTCCGCTTCGCTCCATGCCCGCATACGACTTCAACGCCCCGCGCCTGTTCGTCGACGCGCCCCTGCAGGAGGGAGGCTCGGTCGCGCTCGACCGCAACCAGGGAAATTATCTCGGCAACGTCCTGCGCCTTGGCGCCGGCGATCACGTGCTGGCCTTCAACGGCCGCGACGGCGAATGGCGGGCCGTGATCGAGGGCCGCAAGCGGCCGGATGGCCTGACGATCCAGCAGCAGAGCCGGCCGCAGGATCAGCTGCCGGACATCGCCTACGTCTTCGCACCGCTCAAGCACGCGCGGCTGGACTACATGGTGCAGAAGGCGGTCGAGATGGGCGCCGCGCGGCTGGAGCCGGTGATCACCCGTCGCACCCAGGTGTCGCGCGTGAATGGCGAGCGCATGCGCGCCAACGTGGTCGAGGCCGCCGAGCAATGCGGCATCCTCAGCCTCGCCGACGTCAAGGACCCGGTGCCGCTGGAGCGCTTCCTCGCGCAGCGGCAACCCGAGCGGCTGCTGGTGTTCTGCGACGAGGCGGCCGAACTGGCCGATCCGCTGCAGGCCCTGCGCGGCGGCCAGAATGCGGCCGGCATCGACCTGCTGATCGGACCGGAGGGCGGTTTCGCCGACGATGAACGGACGCTGCTGCTGCGCCAGCCGCATGTGATCAGGTTGCCCCTGGGCCCACGCATCCTGCGCGCGGATACGGCCGGCGTTGCCGCCCTCGCCGTAATTCAGGCGACGCTCGGAGACTGGGCCGGAGCCCGCGGTTAAGGCATCCGACCAATTGTGGCGCGCCGCGGCCATTCCCAGTCGAAACCGTCAAACGGCCATGCTAAGGGGCAGCCGCCGCTTCCAGCGGGCGCCCAAGCCACTTTGGAACTCGAATCGACATGACCGGACCCGCTCCGACCGGACCCGCCGCGTGGGCGGACACGCTGCTGCAATCCTTCGCCCAGGCCGGCTATGAGCGGGCCGAGCCGGCGATCCTGCAGCCGGCCGAGCCGTTCCTCGACCTCTCCGGGGAGGACATCCGCAAGAGCCTCTATCTGACCAGCGACGCCGCTGGCGAAGAGCTGTGCCTGCGCCCCGACCTGACCATTCCCGTCGCCCGTGACTACCTCGCCTCGGCCCGCGCCGGGCAGCCGGCCGGCTTCAGCTACCTTGGTCCAGTATTTCGCTACCGCGAGGGCCGCCCGAGCGAGTTCCTGCAGGCCGGGATCGAATCGTTCGGCCGCCAGGACCGGCCCGCTGCCGATGCCGAGATGCTGGCGCTGGCGATCGAGGCGACCGCGACCGCCGGCCTTGCCGCGGTGGATATCCGCACCGGCGACGTCGCGCTGTTCACGGCCTTGATCGACGCTCTCGATCTCTATCCGGTCTGGCGGCGGCGGCTGATCAAGGACTTCAACCGCAAGCGCACCCTGGCGCAGGACCTCGAGCGGCTGGCAATCGCCTCGGTGGCACCGCGCAACGAGTATGAGGGCGTGCTCGCTGCTCTGGCCGGCTCCGACCGCAAGGCGGCGCTCGCTCTGGTCACCGACCTGATGTCGATTGCCGGCGCAACCGCCGTCGGCGGCCGCACGGTGGCGGAGATCGCCGACCGCTTCCTCGAGCAGTCCACCCTCAAGAGCGGGGCGCTGCCGCGTGACGCGCTGGACCGCATCAAGCGCTTCCTCGCCATCAGCGGCAGCCCGACCGAAGCCGTCCAGCAGCTTCGCGCCCTCGCCGCCGATGCCAAGCTCGACATCTCGGCCGCGATCGACGCGCTGGAGGCCCGCGCCGGCTTCATGGCCCAGCGCGGCATCGACATCGCCAAGGTGCGCTTCGCCACGTCGTTCGGCCGCGGCCTCGACTACTACACCGGTTTCGAGTTCGAGCTGCATCATCCTGACAATGGCGACGAGCCGCTGGTCGCGGGCGGCCGTTATGACGGCCTGCTGAGCCAGCTCGGCGCCGCCGAGTCGATTCCGGCCGTCGGCTTCTCGATCTGGATCGAGCGCCTGGCCCAGAGCAGCGCCGTGGGCAAGTCCCCGGTCGGGAGAGCATCATGAGCGGCCCCCTCGTCCTTGCCGTTCCCTCCAAGGGACGTCTGCAGGAGAATGCCGAAGCCTTCTTCGGCCGCGCCGGGCTGAACCTGTCCAAGCCCGGCGGCGCGCGCGACTATCGCGGCACCATCGCAGGTCTCGACAATGTCGAGATCGCCTATCTCTCTGCGAGTGAGATCGCCTCGCAACTGGCGCGCGGCAGCGTGCATCTCGGCGTCACCGGCGAGGACCTCGTGCGCGAGAGCATCACCGATGCCGACAAGCGCGTGCTGCTGATCGATACGCTCGGCTTCGGCGGCGCCAACGTGGTCGTCGCGGTGCCGCAGGCCTGGATCGACGTTCGGACCATGGCCGATCTCGACGACGTCACCACCGGTTTTCGCGCCCAGCACAATCGCCGGATGCGCGTCGCCACCAAGTACATCAACCTGACGCGCAGCTTCTTCGCCGCCCACGGCATCGTCGATTACCGCATCGTCGAGAGCGCCGGCGCCACCGAGGGCGCGCCCGCGGTCGGCACGGCCGAGCTGATCGTCGACATCACCAGCACCGGCTCGACGCTCGCCGCCAACGGGCTGAAGGTGCTGGACGACGGCGTGATCCTGCGCAGCCAGGCCAACCTGGTCGCCTCGCGCGACGCCGACTGGTCGGAGGGTCCGCGCGAGAGCGCCCGGATCATTCTCGACCACATCCATGCCCGCGCCCGCGCCAGCAAATACCGCGAGGTCCGCACCCGCTTCAAAGGGTGCGACGCAGCAATGCTGACCGAGGCGCACAACCGTTTCGGCGTCGTGGCGCCGTTCGGCGGCCCGACCTCGTCCGGCATGCTCACCCTGCACTGCCCGCCGGCGCAGATCTACGCGCTCGGCAGCTTTCTGCGCACGCATGGTGCCGAGACCGTCTCGGTCGCCTCGCTCGACTACGTGCTCGACCGCGAGAATCCGCTGTTTGCCCGCCTCGAGGCCTTCCTGCGATCATAAATCGCCGTTCATCGTAGCGACAGGTGAGCGCGACTACCATATGTTGGTAGGAGAACGAGGACTCTGAGCGATGCTGGGAACTGACGTGTCCGACCTGACCACGACCGCGGCCGACGCCGCGTCGCAGGGACTGTCGATCGTTATCCCCGTCTATAACGAGGGCGCGGGACTGACGGCGCTGCACGAGCGGCTGAATAATCTCGCACGCACCCTGCGTCAGCGCTTCGGTCTCGCCTGTGAGCTCGTTTATGTCGACGATGGCAGCCGCGACAACACGCTCGCGATTGCCCGCACCCTGCAGGCCGATGCGCTCGATGTGCAGGTCGTGTCGCTGTCGCGCAATTTCGGCAAGGAGGCCGCGCTGATGGCCGGCCTCGATCATGCCCGGCGCGGCGCGGTGCTGTTCATGGACGGCGACGGCCAGCATCCGCCGGCCCTGGTCGAGCAACTCGTCACGCACTGGATCAAGGACGGCTACGACGTCGTCTATACCGCCAAGGCGCATCGCGACAACGAGCCGTTCCTGCGCCGGGTCGCCGTTCACGGCTTCTACGCGCTCATCAACTGGGGGGCGCGGCAGAAGATTCCGGAGGATGCCGGCGACTTCCGCCTGCTCTCGCCGCGCGCGGTGGCCGCGCTACGGCAGCTGCCCGAGCGCAACCGCTTCTTCAAGGGCCTGGCGAGCTGGATCGGCTTCCGTCAGATCCGCGTCGACTATGAGCCAGCGGCCCGCGCCCATGGCGTCACGACCTTCAACCTGACCGGCCTGCTAGGCCTGTCGATCGAAGGTCTCACCTCGTTCTCGGTCGCGCCCTTGCGCTTCGCCAGTCTGCTCGGAATCCTGCTGGCCTCGGCCGCGTTCCTGTTCGGCCTCTCGATCCTCTGGGAGACCTTCACAACCGGCAAATCGGTGCCTGGCTATCCCTCGCTGATGGTCGGCCTGATGACGATCGGCGGCGTGCAGCTGATCATGATCGGCATCATGGGCGAGTATATCGGCAAGATCCTGTCCGAGCTGAAGGCGCGTCCGATCTACTTCGTCGCCGAGCACAGCGAGAAGCGTGCAGCGCTCGATGCACGGAGCGACGGCGCCGAGAGGAACGCCGCCGAATGAGCGCGACGCCGCACCGGCGCATCTGGCTGTGCGCCGACGACTATGGCATCAGCCCCGGGGTCAACAGCGCCATCCGCGACCTGATCGCGCGCGGTCGGCTGAACGCCACCTCGGTGATGACGGTGGGCGCCGCGATCGGACGCGACGAGGTGACGGAGCTGACCAAGGTCGCGTCGGACAGCCCGCGTTGCGCCATCGGCCTGCACGTCACGCTGACCGCGCCATTCCGGCCCCTCACCATGCACTTCCGCCCGTCGGAGGGCGGCATGTTCCTGCCCTTTCCCAAGCTGCTGCGCGCCGGAATGTCCCGCCGGCTCGATCCCGAGCTGATCCGCGCCGAGGTGCTGGTGCAGCTTGCGGCGTTCGGCGAGCTGTTCGGCCGCGCCCCGGATTTCGTCGACGGCCATCAGCACGCCCAGCTCTATCCGCAGGTGCGCGAGGGCTTCCTCGCCGCGGTCAAGGAAGCCGCGCCGGCGGCCTGGGTGCGTCAGGGGGGGCGGAACGTGCCGCTGATGCAGCGGCTGACGGCACCGAAGGCGCTGCTGCTGGACGTCCTGAGCGCCCAATTCCGCCGTCATGCCAAGCGGGCCGAGATCGCCTTCAATCCTGCCTTCGCCGGCGCCTACGACTTCAGCAAGACCTCGGATTTCGCCACGTTGATGGACGGCTTCCTGGAGGAGCTGCCCGAGGACGGGCTGGTGATGTGCCACCCCGGCTTCGTCGACGACGTCCTGATCGAGCTCGATCCCTTGACCGTCCAGCGCGAGCACGAGCACGCCTATCTCGCCGGCGAGCATTTTCCAGCGCTGCTCGACCGCCGGCGGATGACGCTGGCCTGAACGGATCTTGCGGGTCTGCGACGAACAAAAGGCCGCCCGGCTGCGTTCCTCCTGTAGTGCGGGCAACATCGAGGTCCAAAACGCTGCGCAAGCCCGAGAGACGCTGTGTCGCATACGGAAATTTAATCCGCGCCCCGGCTGGCCGGGCCACAAAGTCCCCCTAAATCTTGGCCGCGCTTGGCCGGAACAAGGCAAGCGGCAGGAGAACGACATGACACCGCAAGAACGCCAACTCATCGACGATCTGTTCGACCGGCTTGCCAAGTTGGAGAGTGCACCGCGTGATCCGGAGGCCGCCGCCGCCATCGCCCAGGCGCTGCAGCGGGCTCCCAATGCCGTCTACGCGCTGGTGCAGACGGTGCTGGTGCAGGACGAAGCCTTGAAGCGCGCCAATGCCCGCATCGAGGAGCTGCAGCACGCCCAGGCCCCGCAGCAGGCCCAGTCCGGCGGCTTCCTCGATTCGATGCGCGACAGCATCTTCGGCTCGGGCAGCCGCGGTTCGGTCCCCAACGTGCCGCCGCCGTCGCAGAGCCGACCGGTCTGGAACAGCGGTCAGGCGATGCCCCCGGGCTACCAGGGCCAGCCCGGCTATCCCGGTCAGCCCGGCCCTTACGATCAGGGCGGCTTCGGCCAGCCGCGTGGCGGCATGTTCGGCGGTGGAGGCGGCTCGTTCCTCGGAACGGCGGCGGCCGCTGCGGCGGGCATGGTCGGCGGCTCGCTGCTGCTCGGCGGCATCCGCTCGATGATGGGCGGCGGGTCGCATCAGGCGTTCGGTGACACCACGATCATCGAGGAGCGCGGCGGTGGTGCCGGCCCGTGGAGCGGCGACCAGTCCAGCGGCTCGCTGGCGCGCGACGCCGGTCTCGACGACATCGGCCGTTCGGGCGGCGACGGTGGCCGTGCCGGCCTGTTCGACCAGGCGAACTATGACGACAGCGGCAATGACAACGACGCGGCCGACTTCGACGCTGATGACGGCTATGGCGACGACGACGGTGGCAGCGACTACGCTTGATGCTCCCAGGTCGCAGCGAACTGAAGAATGCGAAAGGCCGCCCCACGGGCGGCCTTTTTCAGTTGCGGATGTCGTGCAGCGGCGGTCGTCAGAGCACGATGACCCGAGCACCGACGTTCACGCGGCCATAGAGGTCGATGACATCCTCGTTGCGCATCCGGATACAGCCTGACGAAACGTTGGTGCCGATCGTCCATGGCTCGTTCGAACCGTGGATCCGATACAGCGACGAGCCGAGATACATCGCGCGTGCGCCGAGCGGGTTCTGCGGTCCGCCCTCCATGTGCCGCGGCAGGTCGGGCCGGCGCGCGAGCATTTCCGGCGGCGGCGTCCAGTCCGGCCATTCGCGCTTGGCCGAGATCGTCTTCACGCCCGACCAGGTGAAGCCGGGGCGGCCGACGCCGATGCCATAGCGGAGCGCCCTGCCCTCGCCCTGAACCAGATAGAGGAACTTGTTCGGCGTATCGATGACGATCGTGCCCGGCCGTTCTTTGCCGTCGTAGTCAACGATCTGTTTCTCGTATTTCGGATCGAGCGGCCGCTGCGTCTGCTCATAGGCCTCCTCATCCGGTACTCCCTGCTGCGGGACCATGCCCGGCGCCAGCCGCTGCGGCTCGTAGTAGGACGGCTGCTGCTGGTACATCGGCTGTCCCGGCGGAGGCGCGCCGCGGCCGCCTTGCGGATCCCCGAACAGGAATTCGATGAAGCCGCCACCCATGCGCGAGCGTTCGACATAGGCGGTGCGCACCGGCGCGGACTGCTGCGGCGGCCCGCTGTAAATCACGGTCGGCTGCTGAAATCCCTGGGCCGCAGCCCGATCCAGACCTGAATGGAATGCGCATGCGCCGGCCAGCAGCGCTGTGGAGAATGATTTGAACATCGACGTACTCTGTACTGTTTCGTCTGGAGACTGTTCGTCGCGCGAGGCGGCAACGCCGCCGCGTATCGTCAATAAAGAGCAAAACCCGATCGCTTTGGTAAACGCGGGAGGCGCCGGGATTCACCATCGCTGCATACGTCGGCGGTTTTGATCGCTAGCGTTTATTTTGCGTGAAGGCCGGCGGAGCGTGGTTAATAGTTGACGCACGATGCACGCCAGCGTTGCCCAACGGCGGTTCCTGGCGTGAACGCGATGTTAAATAGCCTCTGCGTAGAACTGATCCGAGCAAAAGGTCAGGGATACTATCATGGCTGTTCGCAAGCGTTTCCGTATCGAAGAAGCAATCGTCGGCCATATGCCGGAGCCTGAATTCGTGGGCGGCGAGATCGGCCCCAACCACAAGGAAATCATGGACGAGCTGCGCGCGATCCGCTCCCAGATGGCCAATGCGATCCGCAGCGGCGGCAGCAACACGGCAAACGCCGCCATCGAAGAGTCCGCCGCACGCGAGGTCGCCGAAGCGCGCGCGCTGCTCGAGACCTATCGCGCCCAGATCGAGCAGTGCGAAAAGCTCAAGGTCGAGCTCGACCTGATCCACGACGCGATCAACCGCACCAAGGGCGAGATCGCGACCCTCCATGCCAAGAGCTTCAACGGCGAGGAGATGGCCAAGGTCAACGGCGAGCTCGGCGCGGTCGTCGGCGGCACCGAGCAGGCGACGCAGCAGATCCTGGAAGCCGCGGAGGCGATCGACCAGGCCGCCAGCGCGCTGTCCAAGGTGGACTCGGCCGACCAGCAGAAGATCCTGAGCGAAGAGATCCAGGAGCGCGTGGTCTCGATCTTCGAGGCCTGCAACTTCCAGGACCTGACCGGTCAGCGCATCAACAAGGTCATGACCACGATGAAGTTCATCGAGCACCACATCGTGGTGATGATGGACATCTGGGGCGGCGTCGACGCCATCAAGGCGCATACGCCGCCGATCGTCGACCACCGCGAGGGCGACGCCCGGCTGCTGAACGGCCCGAAGGCGGAAGGCGACGTCGGCCACGCTTCGCAGGACGACATCGACGCGATGTTCAACTGACCTCGGCCAGTCCCAGCGACCGCTCCAGGCAACGTCACCATACAGGAACGCCGGCGCTATCGCCGGCGTTTTTCGTTCGACTCTCGACCTTTGCGGGATGTTCGCCCGGATCTCAGGCGCGCGGTCCGCAGCGGACGTAGACCATCGTCTGGTAACGGGTCGCCGCATCCTTGTCGACGAAGCGGGTGATCAGCACACGGCCGTCGAAGGAGACGACCTCGCGGTCCTGCTCGCCGCCGGGCGGTCCGGCCGGGCCGATGTAGTTCTTGCCGCTGGCCGATCCCTTCAAGCGCAGTTCCTGGGGAGTCGCCTGGTCGGCTAGGTGCATCACGACACCACCGGACGTGCCTGCCCCGATGACGTAGGGCTGTTTGCACTGCGCCAAAGCCATCTTTTCGGTGCGCGGGCGGTCATTCGGGTTGTTGTAGGCGGCAAGCCCCCATTTGCCCACGAGATCCTCGGCGCGAATCGTGGCCGGCACCTCGGGCTCGACCGGCGCCTCGGTCTGCTGCATGGGGGTCGACGGCGACAGGCTGAAGCCCGTGCACGCTCCCAGAAGCATCGTGAGCGCTGACGCGATCGCGAGATTGGCAACCGGCCGCGCGCACCGTGAACTCGTCATGGCATCCCCTTAGGAACAAGATCATGGCTGCCCCGTCCGGCAACCAAGCGCAAAACGCTCGTCAGAGCAATGACGTCGGATGACGACGCCGCTCCACTAACATGTCTGGCCCGGGACAACATCCCCTAACAGCCTCAAGAACGGCTTAACGGCTGGCCGTTGCTTGACAGGAACAGCCGCAAGCCATATTTCCCCGAGCGGTCTTTAGCACTCGGAGGGCGGGATTGCTAAGGCTGCGAGCCAGTTGGCGCCAAGTGGGCGTTCAATGTGGCCGCATTCAGATTTCCTCCGACAGCAACACTTATCCAAGCACCCCAAAAGGGATCCGTCATGGCCAAATCGAAGTTTCGTCCCCTGCACGACCGCGTCGTGGTTAAGCGCATCGACGCCGAAGAGAAGACCAAGGGCGGCATCATCATTCCCGACAGCGCCAAGGAAAAGCCCTCGCAGGGCGAAGTCGTCGCCGTCGGCCCGGGCGGCCGCGACGAGAGCGGCAAGCTGATCCCGATCGACGTCAAGGTCGGCGACCGCGTGCTGTTCGGCAAGTGGTCCGGCACCGAGGTCAAGCTGGACGGCGAGGAACTCCTGATCATGAAGGAGTCCGACATCATGGGCGTCGTCGCCTGATCCCGACCTGTCGGGGGCGGCGATCAGCCGCCCCGGGCGAAAATGCTCTGCAACCTCGTTCCGGCGACAGACGGGCGATCACGCCCCTCGCCGTCGAGGTCTACTCCAGGAGAATTCTGAAATGGCAGCCAAGGACGTCAAATTCGCCGGCGACGCACGCGACCGCATGCTGCGCGGCGTCGACATTCTCGCCAACGCCGTCAAGGTGACGCTCGGCCCGAAGGGCCGCAATGTCGTCATCGAGAAGAGCTTCGGCGCTCCGCGCATCACCAAGGACGGCGTCACCGTCGCCAAGGAGATCGAGCTGGAGGACAAGTTCGAGAACATGGGCGCGCAGATGCTGCGCGAGGTCGCCTCCAAGACCAACGACACCGCCGGTGACGGCACCACCACCGCGACCGTGCTGGCCCAGGCCATCGTGCGCGAGGGCGCCAAGGCGGTTGCCGCCGGCATGAACCCGATGGACCTCAAGCGCGGCATCGACATCGCGGTGGCCGCCGTGATCAAGGACATCGAGAAGCGCGCCAAGCCGGTCGCCTCGTCCTCCGAGGTCGCCCAGGTCGGCACCATCTCCGCCAACGGCGACGCCGCGATCGGCAAGATGATCGCCCAGGCGATGCAGAAGGTCGGCAACGAGGGCGTCATCACGGTCGAGGAGAACAAGTCGCTCGATACCGAGGTCGACATCGTCGAAGGCATGAAGTTCGACCGGGGCTATCTCTCGCCCTACTTCGTCACCAATGCCGAGAAGATGACCGCCGAGCTGGACGACGTCTACGTGCTCCTGCACGAGAAGAAGCTGTCGGGCCTGCAGGCCATGCTGCCGGTGCTCGAAGCCGTGGTGCAGTCGGGCCGCCCGCTGCTGATCATCGCCGAGGACGTCGAGGGCGAAGCGCTGGCGACGCTGGTCGTCAACCGCCTGCGCGGCGGCCTCAAGGTCGCCGCCGTCAAGGCGCCGGGCTTCGGTGATCGCCGCAAGGCCATGCTCGAGGACATCGCGATCCTGACCGGTGGTCAGCTGATCTCGGAAGATCTCGGCATGAAGCTCGAGAACGTCACGATCAAGATGCTCGGCCGCGCCAAGAAGGTCGTGATCGACAAGGAGAACACCACGATCGTCAACGGCGCCGGCAAGAAGGCCGACATCGAGTCGCGCGTCGGCCAGATCAAGGCGCAGATCGAGGAGACCACCTCGGACTACGACCGTGAGAAGCTGCAGGAGCGTCTGGCCAAGCTCGCCGGCGGCGTCGCGGTGATCCGCGTCGGCGGCGCGACCGAGATCGAGGTCAAGGAGAAGAAGGACCGCGTCGAGGACGCCCTCAACGCGACCCGCGCTGCGGTGCAGGAAGGCATCGTCCCTGGTGGCGGCGTGGCGCTGCTGCGCGCCAAGAAGGCCGTCGGCCGCATCACCAACGCCAATTCGGACGTTCAGGCCGGCATCAACATCGTGCTGAAGGCGCTCGAGGCTCCGATTCGCCAGATCTCCGAGAACGCCGGCGTCGAAGGTTCGATCGTGGTCGGCAAGATCCTGGACGAGAAGTCCGAGACGTTCGGCTTCGACGCGCAGACCGAGGATTATGTCGATATGGTCGCCAAGGGCATCATCGACCCGGCCAAGGTGGTCCGCACCGCGCTGCAGGACGCCTCGTCGGTCGCAGGCCTCCTGGTCACCACCGAGGCCATGGTCGCCGAGCTGCCGAAGGATGCTGCTCCGGCGATGCCGGCCGGCGGCGGCATGGGTGGCATGGGCGGCATGGGCTTCTGAGCCCTGCTTTCGACATCTCACATTCAGGAAGGCCGCCTCCGGGCGGCCTTCTTTTTGGCCGAGTGTCCGCACCGGGGGTGCAGCGACCGCAAATCGGCGCTACAGCTTAAAGCCGATTCTGCTCCCACAAGGATTTTCAGATGCGCGCGATTTTGCTTGCGCTGGCCGTGATTGCAGCGGCCGCGCCGGAACTCGGTTGGGCCCAGAGCAAGAGCGGGACCAAGGCCCCCGCCAACGAGACTCGGTATTTTACCGCGATCGACGGCCTGATGGACGGCAATGCCGACGTGATCCTGAAGGAGACGCGCCAGGGCAAGACCGTCACCGCCGCCACGCTCGACGTCTGCTATCCCGTCGCAAAGAATTCGGATCGCAAGGACCGCTTCGTGGTCAGCCTCACCGTCAATGGCCAGACCTTGACCGGTGCGACCCAGAGCAACGGCGCCAAGGAGCCGGTCACGGTGAAGCTGAATCGCAAGCCGACCGGCGACACGTTCGAGTTCCGCGGACAGATCGCGATCGGCAAGACCGTCACCGAGGTGGCGTCGACCGACAATTCCGACGTCAGCGAGAAAGAGTTCCAGGAGAGCCAGTCGAGCGACGACGGCATCAGCGCCCAGCCGAAGGACTTCACTGACGTCTCGCCCGAGGCGATCTCGGTCCGGCTCAAGCTAGACGCGGTGACCGACTTCCTCAAGAGCCTGAAGGGCGAGAACGTCGAAGTTTCGCTGTCGAGCCTCATCGTGAGCTGCGACGCACTGCGCGCGGGCGAGCAGACCATCAGCATGACCGTCGACCCCGAACGAGCCGGCGCGCTGATCGCGAAGGCGCGGACCATGAACGGCGTCGTCACTGCCGGCTGGACCGCCGGCACGGTCGAGATGGACCGCACCATCCGCTTTGCGGCGGCCGACTGGCGCGACGGTGACAAGATCAACAAGGACAAGCTGGCGGGCGCCATCTCCGACGTGCTGGCCAAGACCTACAATGCCAAGCCGACGAGTGCGGCGTGGAATCCGGTCAGCGGCAAGCTGAAGCTGACGTTGAAGCGGCCGAGCCAGCTGATGCCGGCGCTCGAGCTGACCGACGTCATCGAGGTCACCGGCCTCGTCTCGGCGGACAAGCCGGGCGGCGCCGACGCGCTGATGCTCTGGATCAGCAGCCCGACGACGACCACCATCGATGAGGCCTCGAGCGCCAAGCTGATCCTGTCGGACGAATCCTCGGGCGACGAGGAAGGCGACACGCGGGATGATGGCGGCGCCATCGACGAGCTGGCGAAGGCCTTCAAGGCCAAGCGCTGGGATGCGGACAACTCGGTCTGGAAGTAAGGCGAGCCATGACGGCATGGCGCCGCGATCTCAGATGCCACCCTCCCCTGGAGGGGGAGGGTCGATCGCGCGCGAAGCGGGCGAGCGGGGTGACGCCGCGGGCACCGGGGCACGTGGAGAGATCACCCCACCCCGCCTCCCATTCGCTGCGCTCATGAGAGGCGCCCCTCCCCCTCCAGGGGAGGGTGACCGCGGGGCAGACCTCAAGGGTGCACACTGCGGAAGCGCGAGCGTGCGCAAGGCTGTTTGCTCAAATCATGATGCGGAAAGTGGAACGCATCATGCTCGAGCTTGAGCCCTCGACAGTCCCCACCAGGACTTTGGAAACGGCCGTCTCGGCTCAATTGGTGTTGAGCCGGAAGCGCAGCGTCTTCGGTCCGATGAAGATGATCAGGTCGCCCTGACGCTTCCAGTTCGTCACCGCGCTCAGCGCCGCGATCAGTTCGTCGTCAGCCTGCGCGCGCGCCACCGGGCAGTTGCGGTCCTCGATCTTGCCGGCGATGAACACGATGGTGTTGCCGGCGACCGAGAACTGCCCCTTGCCGCCCTTGCACCACAGCTCGAGCACAGCATCACCGTTGTCGCCGATGTCGAGATCCGGCACCCGCTTCGAGCCCGGCTGCGGCAGCGCATCCAGCGTCATCTCCATGCCGAAGGGAAATTCCTCCGCCGAGGCGGCGGCAAGGGGCACGGCCGACATCAACAGGGCCGCAGCCAGTTTGGCGCAAGCTCGCTTCACTACTCGCATCGTTCCTCTCGACACATCATCACGTGCAGGGCTCGCCTCTTAAGCGATCGGCCCGGCGACCGCCAGCACGGCTCCCGCACAAATGTGTTCCAAACATAGCAAGCCCCGCGCCGCAGCTACGGCGCGGGGCTTTTGTCGCTGCCGGTGTTGCTACTTCAGCACCATCGCCGTGAACGGATAGACATAGGCCTGCAAGGTGACGAACAGGCCGACCAGACAGGCCAGCACGATCGAATGCAGGAAGACGTAGCGCAGGATCGAGCTCTCGTGGCCGTACCAGTTGGTGGCGGTCGAGGCGACGACGATCGACTGCGCATCGATCATCTTGCCCATGACACCGCCGGAGGAGTTGGCGGCCGCCATCAGGACAGGGGACAGGCCGAGCTGCTCGGAGGTGATCTTCTGCAGGTTTCCGAACAGCACGTTCGAGGCCGTATCCGATCCCGTCAGCGCCACGCCCAACCAGCCGAGCAAGGTGCCGAAGAACGGATAGAGCACGCCTGTCGCGGCGAAGGCCAAGCCGAGCGTGGCATCGACGCCGGACAGCCGGGTCAGCGTGCCGATCGCGAGCATCGCCGAGATCGTGATCAGCGAGATCGCGCAGAGACGGATGGTGCGGCCGTATTCCGCGATCAGCTTGCCCGGTCCGACACCCATCAGGAAGCCGGAGATGATCGCGGCGATCAGCATGCCGGTGCCGGTGAAGGTCAGGTAGGTGAACGAGAACACCGCGCCTTCCGGCGTCGGCTTCGCAGCCACCGGCGGCATCTTGTTGATCAGCTTGTCGAGCTCGGGCACCGGATAGTTCCAGGTGAAGATCGAGTTCGCCCAGGCCTTGAAGGCGCCGTTGCCCCAGATCAGCATGATGACGCAGACGATGATCCAGGGCAGCAGCGCGCCCCAGAGCTCGGCTTGCGTCAGCGGCGTGCGGTCCAGCGGCTTCGCCGCCGTCATCGTGGCGGCCGATTCGTCACGCCCGCGCAACGCTGGCGACAGCCACAGCTGCTTGGGCTGCCAGACCTTGAGGAACAGGATCAGCGCGCCCATCGAGATCAGCGAGGCGCCGATGTCGACGATCCACGGATTGATGTAGTTCGAGATCAGGAATTGCGGCACCGCGAAGGAGACGCCGGTGACCAGGATCGCCGGCCAGATGTCCTTCATGCCCTTCCAGCCCGCGAACGCCCAGATCACCCAGAACGGCACGATCAGCGAGAACACCGGCAGCTGCCGGCCGACCATCGCGCCGAGGATGTAAGGGTCGAGACCGGTGACCGAGGCGAGGCCCTGGATCGGCGTGCCAAGCGCGCCATAGGCGACCGGGGCGGTGTTGGCGATCAGCGACAGGCCGGAGGCCGCGAGCGGCGAGAAGCCGAGACCGATCAGCACGGCACCGGTGATCGCCACCGGGGTGCCGAAGCCGGACGCGCCCTCGAAGAACGCGCCGAAGGAGAAGGCGACCAGCAACAGTTGCAGCCGCCGGTCCTCCGTGACGCCACCGATGGCGCGCTTCAGAAGCTCGAACCGTCCGGTGGAAACCGTGACCTGGTAGAGGAAGATGACGTTCAGGACGATCCAGCCGATCGGAAAGAACCCGGTGATGACGCCCAGAAACGTCGCGCGCAGCGACATGTTGGCCGGCATCGTGAAGACGAAGATCGTGATCAGGTTGGTCAGGATCACGGCGATGATCGCCGCGATGTGTGCCTTGACCTTGCCACTGGCGATCAGCACCAGCAGCGTCACCACCGGGACGGCCGCGGCCAGCGTCGACAGCGCCGGGCTCCCCAACGGGTCGTAGATTTGATTCCACATCGTGACTTCTCCCCCCACGTTCTTGTTGTTGGACCTGAGGCCGGCGGGACGGATCAGGTCTGCTCGCCCGGGCCCCCAAGCCTGGCACAGGTCGGAAAAGCAGATCACAAAACCGGCAACGCCCAACTCTGCTCAAATTCTCGCGAAATCTGGCGGCGGTCGCAGTCCCTCTCCCCTGCCCCATGCTACGGTTTGTCACACGCGACCGACAAGCCGGCGGCCACCCGCCAGATTACGACTTTAGTCTAGGCAGGCGGTGCCAACCGCGATTTTCTCGTTTTTCGCCAGCCTGTTAAGACCTTTTCTCAGGAGCAGCCCCTCTGTGAACAATCTGCGCTCGACCGTCGCCACCGTCTGGCGGATCGCCATTCCCTACTTCCGCTCCGAGGACAAGGTCGCCGGCCGCATCCTCCTCGCCGCCGTCATTGCGATCGAACTGTCGCTCGTTGCGATCCAGGTGCTGGTGAACCAGTGGCAGAACAGGTTCTTCAACGCGCTGCAGCAGTATGATTGGAACAGCTTCATCTGGGAAATCGGCGTATTCGCCGTACTGGCGACCATCTTCATCATCCTGGCCGTCTACCAGCTCTATCTCAATCAATGGCTGCAGATCCGCTGGCGGCGGTGGATGACCGACGTCTACCTGCGCCGCTGGCTGGACAACGCCACGCACTATCGCATGCAGCTCAAGGGCGACATCGCCGACAACCCGGACCAGCGCATTGCCGACGACGTGCAGCTGTTCGTCGACAAGACGCTGAACATCACCATCGGCCTGCTCAGCTCGATCGTCTCGCTCGCATCGTTCATGGTGGTGCTCTGGGGGCTGTCGACCGATGCCCCACTGCAGCTGTTCGGCACCGACATCGCGATCCCCGGCTACCTGGTCTGGATCGCGCTGATCTATGCGATCTTCGGGACCATCCTGACGCATTGGATCGGCTCGCCGCTCGTCAATCTCAACTTCGAGCAGCAGCGCTACGAGGCCGACTTCCGCTTCAACCTGGTGCGGGTGCGCGAAAGCTCCGAGCAGATCGCGCTGCTGCGCGGCGAAGGCGCCGAGCAAGGTCAGCTCGGAACCCGCTTCGGCCGGGTCGTGCAGAACTGGTACCAGATCATGAGCCGGACCAAGCGGCTGACGGCCTTCACGGCGGGCTATTCGCAGGCGGCCGTGATCTTTCCCTATGTGCTCGTTGCGCCGGCCTACTTCGCCAAGTCGATCCAGATGGGCGGCATCATGCAGACGGCGTCCGCGTTCTCGACGGTGCAGGGCGCGCTGTCGTTCTTCGTGACGACTTACCGGACGCTTGCCGACTGGCGCTCGACCGTCGCCCGCCTCGACGGCTTCGACATGTCCATCGAGAGCGCGCACAAGCTCTCGGGCGAGCCGCAGACGATCGATGTCGTCGACCATGCCGGCGACAGCATCGATCTCGCCCAGCTGCTGCTGAAGCTGCCCAATGGCCTGCCGCTGGTCGCGGCCGACGGGTTCAGCATCGGCAACAACGAGCGCACGCTGCTGACCGGGCCCTCCGGCGCCGGCAAGTCGACGCTGTTCCGCGCCATCGCCGGCGTCTGGCCGTTCGGCAGCGGCGCCATCAGCGTGCCCTCGCATGCCAAGCTGATGATGCTGCCGCAGCGGCCCTACTTCCCGATCGGCGCGCTCAAGGCGGCGATCGTCTATCCCGCGGCGGCGGACGCTTTCAGCGTCGAGCAGGTCAGGGAGGCGCTGGTGGCCGTCGGTCTGCCGCAACTGGCGGACCGCCTGGACGAGGACTCGCACTGGAACCGGATGCTGTCGCTCGGCGAGCAGCAGCGGCTCGGAATTGCCCGCGCGCTGCTGCATGCGCCCCAATATCTCTTCCTCGATGAGGCCACGGCCTCGCTCGACGAGCCGAGCGAAGCCAGGCTCTATCGGGTCATCGCCGAACGGCTGCCGCAGACCACCGTCGTCTCGATCGGCCACCGCTCGACCCTGCACGAGTTCCACGATCGAAAGGTCGAGCTGATTCGGGATGGCGACCGGTTCTCGCTGCGGCCGGCCGGACAGGCGGCCGACGCGACCGCGGATGGAGGCAGCTGACGCGAGCGCCGCTGCGCCAGCAAAGCAGAAGGGCGGCAGATTGCTCTGCCGCCCTTCGTAATGAGTTCGATCCGCCTTGCGGTGATTACTTCAGGTTGGTCATCGCCGTCAGGTCGACCGAGAGCTTGGCGATGCCGGTCGCGCCGCACCACTTCGAGCCGACGCCGGTCGGGTTGATCGCGGTCACGTTGGTCGTGCCGCTGCCGGTGAAGTCGCTGGTGAAGGCGTTGCAATCACCCTTGGAGAGGTTGGTGTCGGAGTAGCGCAGGTCCAGCGTGAACACCTTGTAGGTGAAGCCGACACCGATGTTCCAGGTGTTGTAGTCGGCATACTTGATACCATTCGGGAAGGCGGCCGTGCCGTAGAACGAGTCGGAGGTGCCGAACCACTGGCGGCCGAACTCACCCGACACATACATGCCGACGCCGCTGGAGCCGAAGGTGGTGCTGGGCGCGGTCCACTTGCCGGTGACCGATGCGTAGTTGCCCCAGGCGCCGGTGTTCAGGAAGCTCGGCGAGTAGAACTCGGTGATGCCGAACGTCCAGTTATCGTTCACCGTGTAGTTCATCTTGCCGTAGACTTCGAAGAACGAGACGTCCTTCTTCATCACGTTGAGGTTGGTCAAGGTGTTGGCCTGACACTCGGCGCTCAGGGCGCGGCCGGCGAAGTCCGTCGTGGCGCCACCGCCGTAGTAGCAGGTCCCGCCCGGATACAGATAGCCCCAGACGCCGATGTCGAAGGCGAAGGCGCCGAAGGTCGGGCGGACACCGCCGTAGATGTCGATCTCGGCAGCAGCGCGGTTCGGGAAGGAAATGCTCTCGCCGGCGACGCCGACGTAGAACTGCAGGTCCTTGTTGACGTTGAAGCGCGGCTCGAAATAGGCGGCCACCGACGGCTTGTGGTTCGACTGGGTGACGCCACGGAACACGTAGTCGTTCATGATCGCCGCGCCGAACGCGATATCCCAGGGATCGAACGCGACCGGAGGCGGAGCCTTATAGGCCTTGACCGCCATGTCCGCCGCCGAAGCCGATCCCGAAACCATTGCCAGCGCCGTTGCCAGCAAAGCCCACTTCTTCATGACGATCCCCATTACCTATTTCGAAAAGCCTGCCCCACCTTGGCCCCCCAGGGCGCAAACAAGACCGGCTGCGTCATCCAGACGCAATTTGTGCCAGGGTCTCGCCGCACGTGAAGCAAAAAAGCGCGGCATCTGCCGCCTTTTTGGGCGTTTTGACAATTCTACGGCAGGTAGTCAGCGCGTGTTGCATTTGAACAACAAATCTCCGTGTCCGAACGCACGCCAGGACGCACATTCGGTTGTGCCGACGCGCTGGAATCGTGGTGTCCCAAGCAAAACGACACGGCGTAGCGAGGTCGGATTCGCCCGGCCGTAGATCTGCGGGGGCGACGGCTCCGACGAACAGATCCATCGGCAATTAGGAGCCGACGCAGACGCCAGAAGCCAGACGACAGGCGCCGGCAACAAACGAGAAGGCCGCAGCGTTGCCGCCGCGGCCTCCCGATGTGAATTCGTCTGGTGGTGAGAACGATCCGGACCGGAAAGATCAGTTTCCGGGGGCGGTCCCCTCGCCGTCTTCGTGCTCCTCGGGTGCCGCGCTCGGCATCGCCCAGCTGGTCTCGGCAGCCGATTCGGTCTCGTTCACCGCCGGGGTCTCGACCAGCGGAGCCATCTTGGGAGCCCGCTTCTTGGCGGCCTTCTTCTTCGGCGCGGCAGGAGCCTTTGCGGCCGACGTCTTGGCCTTCTTGGCGGGAGCCTTCTTGGCGGCAGCCTTCTTCGCAGCAGCCTTCTTGGCAGGCGCCTTGGCCGCCTTCTTCGCCGCGGCCTTCACGGTCTTCTTCGCCTTCTTGGCGGGCGCCTTGGCGGCCTTCTTGGCAGCCTTTTTCGCGGACTTCGGTGCAGACTTCTTCGCAGCCTTCTTGGCGGACTTCTTCGTCGCCTTCTTCGCTGACTTGGCCTGCGCCATCAGCTTCTTCTTTTCTTTCTTGTCCTTCTTCGCCTTCTTGTCCTTCGCCATCAGAAACCCTCCAGTTGCCGCCGTTCGATCAGCTCGTCCGGCGGGACGGGCCGGCAGTCAGCACGCGCCCATCCGTCAAATCATTCCTGGCCGCGGACCGCCCGTCGCCCAGTCGAGAAGCTCAACGGTGTGCACGACGGGGACAGAGGTGCCGCTGGCAATCTGCATCATGCAGCCGATATTGCCCGCCGCGATCACATTCGGCTTGACGGTCGCGATGTTGGCGACCTTGCGATCGCGCAGCTTCATCGCGATGTCAGGCTGGAGAATGTTGTAGGTCCCCGCCGAACCGCAACACAAATGACTCTCCGGTATATCTTTCACCACGAATCCGGACTTGGAAAGCAATTCTTTCGGAATGCTCGTGATTTTCTGCCCATGTTGCAGTGAGCAGGCCGAGTGATAGGCGACGACGATGTCGTCGCGCCGAGAGGCGGAGGCCAGTTCGAGACCGGCGAGATACTCGGTGATGTCCTTCGCCATCGCCGACACGGCGGCCGCGGCCGCCGCATATTGCGGGTCTTCGCGCAGCATGTGTCCGTAGTCCTTGATGACGGTGCCGCAGCCCGAGGTCGTCACCAGGATGGCGTCGAGACCGCCGCGTTTCATCTCCGCGGTCCACGCGTCGACATTGGCGCGCGCCCGCGCCAGCGCGTCGGCATCCTGCCCCATGTGGTGGGTCAGCGCACCGCAGCATTGCTCGTCCCTGACCAGCACGACCTCGACGCCGTGCCGCGTCAGGACGCTGATCGCGGCCTGGTTGATGCGTGGCGCCAGCGCCGCTTGCGCGCAGCCCTGCAGCAGCGCCACGCGGCCGCGCCGCGCGCCCTGCGCCGCGAACACGCTGCCGCCCGCCGGCCCCGGCGGCGGCAGCGCCGCGGCAGGCGCCAGGTCGAGCATCGCCCTGACGCGCCGCAGCAGACCCGGCGCAGGTGTTCGCGACGCGGAGGACGCCGGCAGCAGCGCCTTCAACGGCCGGCCGAGCCGCGCCAGGGTCATCGCCAGCCGGAACTCGCGCGGCCGCGGCAGCACATAGGCGAGCACGGCGCGCAGCCACCGGTCGGTCAGCGGGCGCTGGTAGCGCTGCTCGATTCGCACCCGCGCCTGATCGACCAGATGCATGTAGTGGACGCCCGACGGGCAGGTCGTCATGCAGGACAGGCAGGACAGGCAGCGGTCGATATGCTTGACCACGTCGGCGGTCGGTGCCTGGTCCTTCTCGAGCATCTGCTTGATCAGGTAGATGCGCCCGCGCGGGCTGTCGAGCTCGTCGCCGAGCAGCACATAGGTCGGACAGGTCGCGGTGCAGAACCCGCAATGCACGCAGGCGCGCAGGATCTTGTCGGCGACCGCGATGTCGGGATCGGCGAGCTGCGCCAAGGTGAATTCGGTCTTCATGACGCAACGCTCCGCCGGATACGGCCGCGGTTGAGAATGGTCTTGGGATCGAAGGACACGCGAACCCGCTCCTCCAGCGCGGCGACACCCGGCGGCTGCGGGTGGAAGACGTCGACCGCCAGACGCATCTCGTCCCACGCGCGCAGCAGGGTGGCGTGACCGCCGACGGCCTCCACCTGCTTGCGCACCAGCCCCGCGGACGCATCGGGCTGCGGCGGCAGCGCGGCCCAGATCAGCCCCCCGCCCCAGTCATAGATCACCTCGCCGCCGGTCTGGCGCGTCAAGGCCTGCCCGATGGCGCCGCCCGACACCGGCGGGCAGACGATCCGCCACACCGTCCAGGCCCCGAGCGGGCCGTTGGCGGCGAACGGCAGCACGTCGCGCACGGCGCTCCAGACATCGGCGGAGGCGTCGTCCGCGATGATCTCGGCCGCACCGTAGGTCGCGAGCTGCCGGGCAAGCGACGCCGCCCGATGCGCGGCGGAGGCCGTGATGCCCTCCAGCCTGATCACCGTGACCGCCTCGCGCGGCGAGCCGATCGGGCTTAGGCCTTCGACCTCCGGCCGCAAGGTCGAGGCCGGCAGATGCGCGGCTCCGGATACATCGAACGGCGAACCGAGCGCCGCCGTCATGGCCCGGTTGGCCTTGAGGTCATCGAGCCCGCGCAGCACCAGGCTGCGCTCCGACTCCGGCCGCGGCATCACCTTCAGGGTCGCCTCGGTCATGACCGCCAGCGTGCCCCAGGAGCCCGCCAGCAGCTTGCAGAGATCGTAGCCGGTGACGTTCTTGACCACCTTGCCGCCGGTCTTGAAGCTCTCGCCGAAGCCGGAGACGGCATGCGCCCCGAGCAGGTGGTCGCGCACCCCGCCGGCGCGGATGCGCCGCGGACCGGCCAGCCCCGCCGCAATCATCCCGCCCAGCGTGCCCCGGCCCGTCGTGCCGAGCAGCGGCCCCGTGTCCATCGGCTCGAACGCGAATTGCTGGCTCTTCGAATCGATCAGCGACAAGAGGTCGGCGAGCGGCGCCCCGGCCTGCGCGGTGATGATCAGCTCGTTCGGCTCGTAGGCGACGACCGCGCTCAGCGCCGACAGGTCGAGCACGGCATTGGTCGCGGTGACCTGGCCGATCCCACGCTTCGAGCCATGGCCGATCACGTCGAGCGGCTGCTCATTGGCGATGGCCGAGCGGACCACCTCCTCGACGTCGGCTGCGTTGCGTACTTTCAGGGCGTCCACCACTGCTCGCCTTGCTCGTTGATGATGACCGGCGGCCCAGCGCAACGCGCGGCCACCAGCGTTGCAGCCCTTCTAAAGCGTTGCGGGCCGGACACAAGGGCGGCCACGACGGAACGTTCACGCGCGATCTGCATGGCCTCGCCGTCGTGCTCTGCGGCATCGAGGCCTCGCTGCCTGCGGGACTATCGCATATGACGCCGTCAGAGTCCGGCCGAGCTGTTTCAACGTCGTCATGGCCGGGCTTGTCCCGGCCTGCGCGGCCGAAGCCGCTTCGGCGCGGCGAAGGCCCGGCCATCCACGTCGTCGAATCCGGAGAAGGAAAGACGTCGATGCCGGGCCTTCGCCCCGCGAGGCGCCAGGCCCCGCAGGCGGAACAAGCCCGGGCATCGCGTACTCCCCAGCCCGTAGGGCGGGTTAGCGAAGCGTAACCCGCCGACCTTCCGAGACACATGGCGGATGACGCCTTCGGCTAATCCGCCCTACGCCCTCATGTGCACATCCATCCTTCGTCCGCCATCGAAGGATCGGATGCAGGAACTGCGGTATCGTTGCCCTTGCAGCACTTCAACGAAAGGACCGATCACAATGACCGGATATGCAATCGAGACGAAAACCGTAAACGAGGCCGTCAGCGGCGGCGGCCTGCTGGTGGTGGCGCAATGGGAGGCGAGGGCCGGCGAAGCCGACCGCGTCGCCGAGATCCTGTCGCGCTTCCTGCCCGAGGCGCAGCGCGAGCCCGGCGCAAAACTGTTCCTGATCTCCCGTGCCAAGGACAACCCAGCGCAGTTCCTGTTCTACGAGCTGTTCCGCGACGAAGCCGCGTTCAAGGCCCACCAGGAGAGCGACCACTTCAAGACCTACATCGCCGGCCAGGCCCTGCCGCTGCTGGCACGGCGCGAGCGGGTGCAGTATGGGCTGATTTAGACACACCGCTTTCTTGAAATCGGCCGTGGTGGACGGGCTGAGCTCCCGCCATATCCGATGCAGCCATGCTCCGCCCCGGGTCTCGCCGTCGGCCGGCCCGAGGACGCGGTGGCGAAGCGTAACCCGCCGACTTTTCGAGCGACTGAGGAAGAAAGCTCGAGGATTGCCGAAGAAATTGGATCGGTCGGTGTCAAGCATTGGCATCTTGCGCGAGCGGCTCCTTTAAGGGCGGCTCGCCCAGTACTTCGGCCTTGATCTTTCGCCAATGGAAGTCAAAAACTTCGCGACCTGCCTCAACCAGCCGCTTGTCGGCTTCGTCGTAATCTTTGTCCGTTGGATTCTTGTGCTTCAAAATGTCGTCGCTCACCTGCCACAACGCTTGTTGATATTGCTTCTTTTGATTCAGCAGTAAGTCAAGCTTAGTTCCGAGATAGGATAATCGTCGATCGTCGGCGGCGTTTGCCTTTTCCCGGGCGTTCGGATCGGCTTCTCCTTTGGCGTCGGGGTTCTCGCACATCAAGATCGAGTGATATTCTGAAAGGGTATCGCGCAAGTCCTTAAGCCAATCGATGCGCACGTCGGCGAGCGCTCGCGTGCCAGCATTCCTGGCGTTCATCATCGCAGCATCGGCTGAGGTCTTTGCTGCCTCAGCTGAGATTCGTGCAGCATCGGCCGATCTCCTTGCCACGCTCGCTTGCCGCCAACTTGCAACAAACCCAAGCAAGCCAACCAAGAAAGCTACGACGGACGCAATCAGTGCCGCCGGATTCGCTAGCAAGGGTTGTATTGCAGCTACTAATCCACCACGTAATGGCACGGCCACGAGCCATCCGGCGGCAAAACCAATTGCCAGCATGCCCATCCAACGGACAAGATGAGTAACCTTGGCCATCACAACTCCATGAGACTATCTATAGAAGAACTTATCACCTTCAGATTGATTTCAACAGGTTGCGCGACGCTACAAAATACTCCTTGCACGTAGTTCGAGAGTTCGATCAGTCACTGATTCCCATTTTGGACTAACCTAACGGCTGTCTTTCGTGGATTTAACCCGGATCGTCGACACGAGCATATATCCGGTGGGCGTCTTTATCTCGGTCGACACTGGCTCGATCCGAAAAGATCGATGCTTGTTGAGAAATCCTTCAACCCAATCATAATTGTCACGAAAAAAGACGAGTTCTTCTCCGCACCGCGCAATGGTTTGATTTATCGCGCGGACTTCTTTTCGGGAAGGCGTAAGCAAACGACACCGAAACGCCTTGAAGGTAGAATCTTTGTTCAAGTCGCGCGCATCAAGGTCGGGACGAATGCGCAACGCAAGATCGGGTGCCAGCGGCACAAGCCTGTTGACGATCCTCGGGTCGTCTGAGAGTTCTATACCGCTTGCGAAATCGGTCGTGAAGAACGGACTGTCCTTGGCATCCTCATTTATCAGTATATCCCAAGCTGAATTCCCCCAGATATTCACCCGGTCCATGATGCCGTTGATACCAAGCGCTTGCGGATACTTTTTGTCGATCGTTGTTTTGAGCACCCCACTTTCGATTAACTCGGTATAGCTTTTGCCGCCGAGCGCTTCTGGTGCCTTTGGAATTTCTCCCGAGGCGTCGAGGATCTTACCGGTGGCTTCGACCGTGCTCCGTAACGGATCAGCATGCAGCCGCATGGCTGCTGGCGAACAGCTCGTAACATAGGCGGCGAAGCCCGCAATCACATGGACGGTAGCATGGCTCGGTCTGCCCGTTCGCAATTCTGCGATGGCTTCGTTGTATTTGGGCTCAACCGTTTTAAGGAATTCTTCGATCGCTCGATCATTCACCAGATATTCGTTGGTGCTGCCGTTCTGAATGCGGCAGACGTCTTTCGAGCTGCATGGGAAAACATGGCTGTCGCGCTTGCGAAAGCCATACATCTGCTTTCCGCCAAGCGCCGGCGAGTAAAACTGCCGCAGATGAACCTGCGAAACATAGTGATCGAGCGGCATCGTAGACGACCAGGAAAGATGATAGGTGCAGCAGTCCGTGGGCGGGTGAGCCGCTCTACGCGTTTAACCTGAGACCGAATCAAAGAGCGCTACCTAACGACTTTACCAGCTTCCATAGCTTGACATTCACCTTCTCAAGTTCGTCTGCCGTTGACTTGATATCGGAGACGCGAAGGGGCTTGCCCTTGCTACTGTGGAATAGCGGCGTCAACAAAACGTCTGCGAGAGGCGTCTCACTGTTTAGGGTCACCATCATCCTTTGATGCGCAATGAGGTTGCGCATGCCTTTATGGGTATTGAACTCCTTGTGTATCTCGGACCACAGCGCGACCTCTTTGGGTTTGTTCGCGTGCAGGATCATGAAGTTGACCAGTTGCGCTTTCCTATCCAGGCTGCCTTGCGAGGCGAACATCTTCTTGGCCTCCTCGATGGGCACCGGAACAGCCAATATGCAAAAAATGACAGCCAGCAGGTTTTCCGCGTTCGACAGCTCGATAATGGACCGACCTGCCTGTTCGTAGACCTCTTTCTTTTCGGTTTCGCCGGGCGACGGTGGCATAAGAGCCCGAGCGATGGCTTCAATAGCGGGGCTAACCTTTTCGGACATTCTATCCTCAGTGCCTGAAGATTAGACCAATGACCGCTAAGCCAAACCCCATGCACCATTGCCAGTACTTCAGCCAGAAGTCGGCTAAGGCATGGGCGACCTCTGAGGTCCAATGTTTCTCGTAGTCACCTTGCAGGATGAATACGGAGCCGTTGGGGTCATTGCGGGGCGGCACATAATTGCCTTCCCACCAGCGTTTCAACAATTGTTTCATGCGAATCACTCCGTTTTTTAGACGGAGACCATCTATCATCCTCGAATTCGCCGAAGCGCAAGGTCGAGAGCCCTATCCACCAATGAAACATAGCGGTTGAGGACGAAGGGTCAAATCGCCGATTTCGCTTGACCACGCAGCTTCACGCCGACTCCGCAAATAAGATTCGATAGGCAAAATACAACCACCATACGGACCACCCGATCCATGGTTTGAACTCATCATTGAGCGGGAAAGTCTCCAAGCGGCGGCAGCCCGCCGTGGTATTGTTGGTGTATGCCGGCTGACGAACGCCAGGAATTTTCTCCGCCGGCCGCAAGCTCTATATAGTTGGCCGATCGCGGAGGAATCTTATGTTTCAGCCAATTGCTACGATCTTGGCATCTTTCGCTGCCGTATTAGCGTCATTCGCTGCCGTCGCTGTAACTGCGTTTTTCGGATACCATCAAAGAGAGATCACAAGGGAGCAAGCACGTATAGCAAGAGAGAAGCTCCGCCTCGACCTATACAACCGTCGCTTCCAAGTGTTTACCAGCATTTTTGACTTCTACGACGCGATGATTGCGTGGGAAGGGAAGCCGGAACAGAAGGAGGCGCAAAGGCGATTTTTCAGGGCCTATCAAGAATCCGGCTTTCTGTTCGCACCGGAGTCTGGCATCGAGACGTTGCTAAAATTTCTCAATGACGAGGGTGCGAAGGTCATCGGATTCAGGGAGCACAGTAACAGCTTCAAGTCCGACCCCGCCTTGATGATCGACCAGATAAACAAGACAACTGACATTCAGATCAGAGTATTTGATGAAGGTCTGACAAGGCTGAGAGCCGCGATGCACCAGTACCTGGATTCCTCTAAAGTTTTGTAGCCACGCCTAGTCGCAAACTTCAGCGGATCGCTATTTCTTTGAAGAGAGCCAAATTGGTTTCATACAAACCCAAAATTGGAATTCGGCGGGAGGGATTTGCACCCACAGCACGAAGCTATGGTGGACTTCGCATCCTCTCTTTTCCGGGTACGAGGCAGCTGGGCCTTCGCGAGGCGCGGTAAGCCATTGATAAATCAACCGCAAAAGATCGACCCGCAGCCTTCACACGCGGGAGGTCCAAGGTCGGTCCCTTGGGGCGTCCACAATTTCGAACCCGACAGATACAGGGCTTGTTCGGGTCGTCGGGCAAATCAGCTTTGCTGATCTCACCGCGAAAGAACGACCGGCCGCCGCAAGATCGATCGCGCGGGAGAACTCATTTCGTGAGCGATCTCAACGTCGAACGGCCAACATCTTCTTGGCGACGAAATTTTCCACTTTCTCTTTTACCGAAACCATGCAATTCTCCGCCCATCCCGCCTCACCGAGAGGGGCGTACGCGCGGTCGTCACGATATGCGAGGTGGGGATGCGGTGGCCGTGTCGGGTCGCAGCGTGATTCCGGTCATGCCGACGAACGACGTCGATGCGGACGTGAAATCGTGTGGGCCTGGCCTCCCGGTGCTGAGGCCAAGCGTGTCGTGCCCTTTGCGGGGCGGGCCAGCGACGGGGACAAGAACGCCGATCCCCGGGGCGAGCACGTATAAGCGTTAAGACCGCCGCGCAGGGAATGCCGGATGTTCGGCTGAACCTGTGGTACCTGCCGCCTGCATTTTTTTCGCAGGCGGGCCATGGGTGAGGCCTTCACCCGGCATTCCCTGCGCCCTCTCGATGGTTTTGGAGGGCGATGTCGATGGCATCACTCGGGCGGAGCACGTCGCGGGAGCGCGGACGTGCGCCTGCGAGCAAAGGTGGATGCGATGAGGACGACTCTCTCCCCGTCATTCCGGGGCATCGCGCAGCGATGAACCCGGAATCCATAGCCACAGGCGGATGTTGGTGGAGCGGGATGGAGCTACCCGCGTGCCTCGCATATCGGCCCGTGGTTATGGATTCCGGGTTCGCCCTGCGGGCGCCCCGGAATGACGCGGGGAGAGAGCGGGGCGCCACATGACGGTGCCCTGCCCTGCGGCGCCGGTCTCAGAACCTCGGCAGATCCGGAAACGCCAGCTTGCCGCCATGCACGTGCATGCGCCCAAGCTCGGCGCAGCGGTGCAGGGTCGGGAACACCTTGCCGGGATTGAGCAGGCCCTGGCTGTCGAAGGCGCACTTCACGCGCTGCTGCTGGTTGAGGTCGATCTCGGTGAACATTTCCGGCATCAGGTCGCGCTTCTCGATGCCGACGCCGTGCTCGCCGGTCAGCACGCCGCCGAGCTCGACGCAGCACCGCAGGATGTCGGCGCCGAACGCCTCCGCACGCTCCATCTCGCCCGGCTTGTTGGCGTCGTAGAGGATCAGCGGATGCAGATTGCCGTCGCCGGCATGGAACACGTTGGCGCAGCCGAGCTGGTACTTCTCCGAGAGCTCGCGGATGCGCGCCAGCGCCTTCGGCAGCGCGCCGCGCGGGATGGTGCCGTCCATGCAGAGATAGTCCGGCGAGATGCGCCCCACGGCGGGGAACGCCGCCTTGCGGCCGGCCCAGAACAGGTTGCGCTCGGCCTCCGAGGTGGAGATGCGACAGGTGGTCGAGCCGCAGCCGTTCGCGATCGCCTCGACGCGGCCGATCAGCTCGTCGACCTCGACGCCGGGGCCGTCGAGCTCGATGATCAAGAGCGCCTCGACGTCGAGCGGATAGCCGGCATGGACGAAGGCCTCGGCGGCATGAATGGCCGGCTTGTCCATCATCTCCATGCCGCCGGGAATGATGCCGGCGCCGATGATGCGCGCGACGCATTCGCCGGCGGCCTCGACCTCGGCGAAGCCGACCATCAGCGCACGCGCCGTCTCCGGCTTCTGCAGGATCCGCACCGTCACCTCGGTGACCACGCCGAGCAGGCCCTCCGAGCCGGTGATCAGGCCCATCAGGTCGTAGCCGGCGTTCTCGGTGCACTTGCCTCCGATGCGCAGCACCTCGCCGGTCATCAGCACGAACTCGCAGCCGAGCACGTTGTTGGTGGTCATGCCGTATTTCAGGCAATGCACGCCGCCGGAATTCTCCGCGACGTTGCCGCCGATCGAGCAGGCGATCTGCGACGACGGGTCCGGCGCATAGTAGAAGCCGGCATGCGCCACCGCCTGGCTGATGGCGAGGTTGGTGACCCCTGGCTCGGTGACGACGACGCGGTTGTCGAAGTCGATGTCGCGGATGCGCTTGAACTTGCCGAGGCCGAGCAGCACGCCGTCGGCCAGCGGCAGCGCGCCGCCGGACAGCGAGGTGCCCGAGCCGCGCGGAACCACCTTGATGCCCTGCCCGTGGCAATACTTCAGGACCTGCGAGACCTGCGCGGTGGTCTCCGGCAGCACCACGACCATCGGCGGCTGGCGGTAGGCCATCAACCCATCGGACTCGTAGGGCAGCATCTCGGCGGCGCTGTCGATGACGCCTTCGCCCGGCACGATCGCACGCAGTGCAGCAACGATCTCGTCGCGGCGCGCCAGCACCGCCCGATCAGCTTCCGGCATCATGATCGCCATCGCGTTCCTCCGGCCCTCGATTTGTGCTGGCATATCAATCACAACGGAAACGGTTTGGATAGGCAGCGGATCAGCATCGGAGGTTGCGGCAGAGCAACAAACTCCGCCATTATGCTGATTTGCCTCAGCGCTTCCCCGCTTGTGCGTCGCTTGAGGCCATGCCACAACCTGCGCGCAAACTCGTCTCGTAACCCACAGAGCCTGATCCATGAAGAAAATGACTTTGAGCGCGCTCGTCGTCCTCGCCTCGTCGTCGCTGGCATCTGCCGCGCTGGCGCAGGATGCCGCCGCCGGCAAGACGTCCTTCAACAAGTGCCTGCCCTGCCACGCGATCGGCGAGGGCGCGAAGAACAAGGTCGGCCCGGAACTCAACGGCCTCGACGGCCGCAAGTCGGGCAGCGCGCCGGACTACAACTATTCGGAAGCCAACAAGAACTCGGGCATCACCTGGAACGAGGCGGTCTTCAAGGAATACATCAAGGACCCGAAGGCCAAGATCCCCGGCACCAAGATGACCTTCGCCGGCATCAAGAACGAGACCGAGATCAACAATCTCTGGGCCTATGTCTCGTCGTTCGACAAGGACGGCAAGCAGAAGCAGTAAGCGGCCGCCGGCCGACACGTCACCTCGACTGCAGAGCCCCGGCGGACCGCCGGGGCTTTTTCACATCACGGGGCCACGGCGTCGGCCAGGGTCACCGCGGCGACGATCCGGTCGACCTCGCCGGCCACCAGCTCCGGCACCGCGTTCTGGACCATGTGCCCGAGGTCGGGCAGGACGATCAGGCGGCTCTGCGGCACGACCCGCGCGAGCGGGCGGGAATGGATGTCGGTATAGACCGTCCGGTCGGCCTCGCCCGCCACGATCGTGACCGGGACCTTGATCTCGCCATAGCGCGGCGCCTGCTCGATCACCGCCTGCTTCAGGGTGACGAGATCGCGGGCATTGGCCATGAACTCGCGCGGGCGCAGCAGCAGCGGCGTCGCGGTCCGGTCGACGAAATCGTCCGGCATCGCCTGCGGCGCGAACACGCCGCGGGCGCCAGGCGCCATCAGCGCCAAGCCGAGCGGCAGCGTGATCGTGTGCGCCAGCAACGGCCCGACCACCGGCGTCGTGACGGCCTCGTTGTAGCGCCCGACCCCGCCCCGCCAGGGATAGGCGACCGGCGCCAGCATCACGAGGCCCGCAACCCGGTCGGGGAAGTCGAGCGCCATGCGCAGGCCGAGCGCGCCGCTCCAGGAATGCACCACCAGGACGACCTGGCCGACGCCGAGCCGGGCCAGCACCTCGTCCAGCATCCGGGCCTGGGCGGCGGGCGTGGAATCCTCCGGCCGCGCGCGCGGGCTCCAGCCGTGGCCGGGACGGTCGACCAGGAGCACCCGGTGGCGCTGCGCCAGGAGATCACCCAGCGGGCGGCGCATGGCTTCGAGGTTCGAGCTCGCCCCATGGAGCAGCAAGAGCGGCGGTCCAGACGCGTTGCGCGGCCCGATATCCACAAGATTGATGGTCGCACCGGCGACCGGGATCGCCTGCCCTTGCTGCGGATAGCGCTTTTCGACGATCGCTATACCGGCCCGCGTGGCCAGCGCGAGCCCTCCCAGGACGACAGCAATAGTGATTGAAATCATTGATACTTTTCTACGTGTCACGCTGACAGATACGGTGCAGAACGAAGGCGGTTGCGCGGGCAAGCGCGCAATTCCACGTCCCGTCAAGCCAGTCCTGTCATCATGGCGTCGTCGGCCATTTTATAACCATGGTCGGGACATTTCCTCGCAATCGGCTGATGCCCGTGAATTACTTGCGGTCAGATCATTGCGTCGTTTGAACACGATGACCGGCCCTGTGTTTTGTTTGGTGTTTTGGGAGGGGGTTACCGATGAGTTTTCGTTCGAGCGAGGCTGCGATCGACGAGATCGTCGCAAGTTGCAATGGCGATCTCCGCGGCGCGCTGAAGGCCCTGCTGCTGGTCAACGAGCATCTCGAGGCCGAGATCGCGCAGCTGTATGCCGCAGCCGCGCAGTACGGCATGCCGGACCGCCGCAGTACCGCATTTCACTGAGCCGGCTGACCGGGCCGGATTGCGCCGATCAGTCCTCGGACGTGATGTCCTTGTTCGGGCACGCGTTGATCGTCGATCGCGCCAGCTTGGCGTCGTCTTTCGACTTGAACGGCCCGGACGCGAACCAGATGTCACCCATGGTGGGGGTGACGATCGGATTGCTGGTCACGATCTCGCAGCGATTGGTGGCGCGGTTGCCGACCACCCAGAACATATCCGGATCCTCGGCCCAGGCGGCCGTCGCCGTCATTCCGATGAGCGCTGCCGTCAGCACTGCACGCGTCATTGCGCCACCTCCTCGCCGGATGTCCTCCGATCAACGGCAGGTGGGATGGCGCGGATCGGCCGGCAAGGACGGCCGTCCTGACATGGTTAATCGACCGCCAAGGCTAGATGTCGCGGCCTTCGACCTTCTCGGTCAGCGTCTTGACCAGCTCCGGCACCTTGTCCAGGTGCGGATTGACCTCGAGCGCCTTGCGGAACGCGTCCAGCGCCCGCTTCTCCTCGCCGAGGTCCTGCATGATCATGCCGAGACCGGCGAGCGCGCCGAAGTGCCGCGGCTCACGCAGCAGGACCTGCTGGATGTCGGCAAGCGAGCGACCGTAATCGTTCTGGAGGTAATAGATCGTCGCGCGACGGTTCCAGGCCTCGACGTAGTCCGGCCGGAGCTTGATGACCGAATCGAGCAGCTTGAGCGCAACCTCGTTCTGCTTCGCGTCCATCGCCGCCTTGGACCGCGCCATCAGCAGGGCGACGGTGTCACTGGGGGTCTGCAGCCAGATCGCCCAGATCCGCGCCTCGACGTGCTTGGCGCTGATCTCGTCGGGTGCGGCCTTCAGGGCGCCGAACAGGAAATCGAGGCCCTTGGTCTTGTCGGCTCCGACCTTGGGCAGCTTGGCCGGAGCCTCGGGCGGCTTTGGCTTGGGCGTCGCGCGCGGCTCGCCCTGCGCAAAGGCAAGATGCGGTACCGAAATGACGACAACGGCGAGAAGAATCGCCCGCAAGGATCGCTTGGCCATGCTCCAAGTCTAAACGCAGTCGGCGCGTCCTGCAAAGCAGCACGCGCCTCAAAGACCTGTGAGGAGGCCCCTCCTCTCGAGGGGAGATCTACGGGATCAGCCCTGGCGCGCCTTGAAGCGGCGCTGGACCTTGTTGATCACGTAGACGCGGCCCTTGCGGCGGACCAGACGGTTGGCGCGATGGCGGCCACGCAGCGACTTCAGCGAGTTACGGACCTTCATGGGACATCCTGATACGTTGAAAGGCCGTGTTGGACAGGCCGGAAGTGGCAAATACAAAGGGAGTTCCGCAAGCGACCAAGTCGCCCGGATTGGCCGGTTTCTAACCACCAGCCCGCCGGATGTCAATCATGGCGGGCCCCGGCTTCAACAGAACCGGCCGGCGACGCGCCCCTCGATCCAACTTGGCGATTGCCAAATTTGTTATATCCTATAATCAATTTTCCAAAGCCAAGAACCAACCGCCGGGAACGCCCATGCCCAAGCTCGCTCTGCCCAAGATCGACGACGTCGTCGCCATCGACATCCACACCCACGCCGAAGAGCCCTGCGGCATGCATGCGGATGACGGCTACGACGATTTCCAGGCCCAGATGGCCGACTACTTCAAGTCGCCGCACAAGCACCCGCCGACGGTGCCGGAGACGGCGGCCTATTACCGCTCCAAGAACATCGCCGCCGTGATCTTCCCGGTCGACGCCGAGCGCGAGACCGGCTTCCGCCGCTACAACAATTACGAGATGCTCGAGGTCGCTTCCGACCATCTCGATGTGCTGATCCCCTTCGTCAGCATCGATCCGCACAAGGGCAAGCTCGGCGTCCGCGAGGCGCGCAAGCTGATCGAGGAGTATGGCGTCCGCGGCTTCAAGTTCCACCCGACCATGCAGGGCTTCTACGCCAACGACCGGCTGGCCTATCCGCTGTATGAGGCGATCAACGACGGCGGCGCGATCGCGCTGTTCCACACCGGCCAGACCGGCGTCGGCTCGGGCATGCCGGGCGGCATGGGGATGCGGCTGAAGTACTCGAACCCGATGTACATGGATGACGTCGCGGCCGACTTCCCCGACCTCAAGATCATTCTCGCCCACCCCTCCTTCCCCTGGCAGGAGGAGGCGCTGTCGGTCGCGACCCACAAGCCGAACGTGTACATCGACCTCTCCGGCTGGTCGCCAAAGTACTTCCCGCCGATCCTGGTGCGCTACATCAACTCGATCCTGCAGGACAAGATGCTGTTCGGCTCCGACTGGCCGGTGATCACGCCCGACCGCTGGCTCGCCGATTTCGCCAAGCTCGACATCCGCGAGGAGATCCGGCCGAAAGTGTTGAAGGCCAACGCGCGCAGGCTGCTCGGGATCTGAGGCCGTCCGACGGCTCGTATCGTCGAGGATCGTGCTATCATCCGCGGGCGCGGTGGCCATCGGCCATCGCGCCTGCCTCTCTCGATGAGGTGAGCGCCGTGCCCTTCAAAGCCGTGGTCTTCGATGCCTATGGCACGCTGTACGACGTCCAGTCGGTAGCGGCGGTCACCGAGCAGGCCTTTCCCGGCCACGGCGACATCATCACCCAGATCTGGCGCATCAAGCAGCTCGAATACACCTGGCTGCGCTCGCTGATGCAGCGCTACGAGGATTTTTCGGTCGTTACCCGCGAGTCGCTGCTCTATACGCTGCGCGTTCTCGGCCTGCAGGCGGATGCGATCACACGCGATCGCATCATCGCCAAATATCTCGATCTCGATCCCTACCCTGATGCACGTGCCGCGCTCGCCGCGATGAAGGACCGCCGGCTCGCGATCCTCTCCAACGGCAGCCCAGCGATGCTCGACGGCCTGGTGAAAGCCAGCGCCTTCGACACGCTGCTCGATGCCGTCATCAGCGTCGATGCCCACAAGATCTTCAAGCCGAGTTCGCAAGCCTATGCGCTGATCGAGGAGACACTCGGACTTGCGCCCGACGAGGTGCTGTTCGTGTCCTCCAATCCCTGGGACGTCTGCGGCGCCAAGGCCTTCGGCCTCAACGTTGCCTGGATCGAGCGCGTCACTCCCGAAGCCATGGCGGCCGCCTGCATCGAGACCGATCTCGTGTCCCCGCTCACGATGTTCAAGGCGCTGCGGACCCAGATGGACGAGTTGGGTTTTGCGCCCGATCATCGTATTGCTGCGCTTTCCGAATTGCCTGAGATCGTCAACACGCATGAGCCTTGAATCCGTCCGCGCCTTCTTCGCCGAAAAAGCCCCCGACATCGACGTTCTCGTCTCCAGCCAGAGCTCCGCAACCGTGGCGCTCGCGGCGGAAGCCTATGGCGTGGAGCCGGCCCGCATCGCCAAGACGCTGTCGTTGCGCGTCGGCGAGCGCGTCATCCTGATCGTCGCCGCAGGCCACGCGCGCATGGACAACAAGAAGGTGAAGGCACTGTTCGGCGGCAAGCCGAAGATGCTCGGCCTCGACGAGGTCGCCGACATCACCGGACACGAGGTCGGCGGCGTCTGCCCGTTCGGCTTGAAGTCGCCGCTACCGGTGTATTGCGACGTCTCGCTGAAGGCCTTCGACATCGTGGTGCCCGCCGCGGGCTCGACCCACAGCGCGGTGAAGATCACGCCGGATCGCTTGGCCGAGCTGACGGGAGCCGCATGGGTCGATGTGTGCGAGGTGCAGTCCTGATCGGCTGGGATCGGCGGCCGCGATCATCGCTTCTTCCCCTTCGCGAGTTCCTTCACCAGAAACTCCGTCAGCACCTCGACCCGCGCGGGGCGCGGGCCGCCGGGCGGCATCACCAGATGCATTGCGCCTTCGGGCTGGCTCCAGCCCTTCAGCACCACCTCGACCTCGCCAGACGCGATCGCGTCGCCAACGATGAAATCCGGCAGGTCCGCGATGCCGAGCCCGGCGAGCACCGCCGGCAACAGCGCTTCGCCATTGTTGACGCGCAGCTGTCCCGCCGGCCGTACGCTGGCCTGCTCGCCGGCCGCATTGGTGTAGTGCCAGACGCCGGCGGTGGAGAGATAGGCGTAGCCGAAGCATTTGTGCTCGGCGAGATGCATCGGATGCGTCGGCCGTCCGTGGCGCTTCAGATAGGACGGCGCCGCCACCGTGTAGCGCGGCATGGGGCAAAGGCGGCGCGCGACCAGCGACGAGTCCGGAAGCCGCGCGATCCGCAGCGCGAGGTCGAACCCTTCGCCGATCAGATCGACGGTGGCGTCGCTCATGTGGAGGTCGATCGAGACCTCCGGATATTGCTCTAGGAACGCCGGCAGCAGCGGCGCGATCTTCTTGACGCCGAACGTCATCGGCACCGCGAAGCGCACCAGGCCGCGCGGCGTCAGCGACTGCGCGAGCGCCTCGGTCTCGGCAGCCTCGCCATCGGCGAGCAGCTGCGCGGCACGCTCGGACAGGCGCTGGCCGGCGTCTGTCAGCGCCAAGCGCCGCGAGGTGCGGTTGAACAGCCGCGTACCCAGACGCTCCTCCAGCCGGCTCACCGCCTTGGAGACGGAGGCCTTGGAGAGGCCCAGCTCCTGCGCGGCGCCGGCGAAGGAGCGCAGCTCGACGACCTTCGCGAAGATCGCCATCGCCTCGAAATCCGGAAGTCGCGCCATCGCCTTAAATCTCGTTTTTAGAAACAATAGGTTTCAATAGTTTCTATTTCTATACCCCGGCCGCTCCCTTATTCCAATGCCCAACAGCACGGCGGCCCCGGCCGGCCGTTTCAACCACAGGAGCAGACCCATGATCGAATTGAAGCCCTTTGCGGCGCTGGGCGGCGCCGACCACGGCTGGCTGAAGGCTAAGCACCATTTCTCGTTCGCGAGCTACTACGACCCCAGCAACATGGGCCACGGCGCCCTGCGCGTCTGGAACGACGACGAGATCGCGCCGAACACCGGCTTCCCGGCGCATCCGCACCGGAACATGGAGATCATCACCTATGTCCGCGAGGGTGCGATCACCCATCAGGACAGCCTCGGCAACAAGGGCCGCACCGAGGCCGGCGACGTCCAGGTGATGAGTGCGGGCAGCGGCATCCGCCACTCCGAATACAATCTGGAGCCGACCACGACGCGGATCTTCCAGATCTGGATCGAGCCGACCACCGATGGCGGACAACCGACCTGGGGCGCCAAGCCGTTCCCGAAGTCCGACCGCTCCGGCAAGCTGGTCACGCTGGCGAGCGGCTTCGCAGATGACGGCGACGCGTTGCCGATCCGTGCCAAGGCGCGCGTAGTCGGCACCACGCTGAAGGCCGGCGAGACCGCCGAGTACAGCGCCGACAAGGCCCGCCACATCTATCTGGTGCCCGCAGCCGGCAGCGTCGAAGTGAACGGCGTCCGAGTCAACGCCCGTGACGGCGCCGCCATCCGCGACGAGGCCACACTCAAGATCACCGCGCTCGAAGATTCCGAGCTGGTGCTCGTCGACGCCGCCTGACCTCTCACGCGATCCCGGCCGGGCATCCGGCCGGGACGCTCTCCCCGATCATCCTCGTCCCCACGGAGACTGCCATGACCAAGGTTCTCGTTCTCTACTACTCCGCATACGGCCACATCGAAGCGATGGCCAACGCGGTGGCCGAAGGCGCCCGCGAGACCGGCGCCACCGTCGACGTCAAGCGCGTGCCCGAACTGGTGCCGGCCGACGTCGCCAAGGCCTCCCACTACAAGCTCGACCAGGCCGCTCCGATAGCAAAGGTCGAGGAGCTCGCCGACTACGACGCGATCATCGTCGGTACCGGCACCCGCTTCGGCCGCATGGCCTCGCAGATGGCCAACTTCCTCGATCAGGCCGGCGGCCTGTGGGCCAAGGGCGCGCTCCACGGCAAGGTCGGCGGCGCCTTCACCTCGACCGCGACCCAGCACGGCGGCCAGGAGGTCACGCTGTTCTCGATCATCACCAACCTCTTGCATTTCGGCATGACCATCGTCGGCCTCAACTACGGCTTCGCCGGCCAGATGAAGCTCGACGAGGTCACCGGCGGCTCGCCCTATGGCGCCACCACCATCACCGGCGGTGACGGCAGCCGGCAGCCGAGCGCGAACGAGCTGGCGGGGGCGCGCTATCAGGGCCGCGTCATCGCCGAGACCGCAAAGAAGCTGCATGGCTGATGCGACTGCGGCGGCACTTCCGCAAACGAAGTGCCGCCCCATCTCGCAAAAGTCGGAAGGATGTCAAGGAGGCTGCAATGCCCGCCATGCTCGAACTGGTGACGCTGGCCCGGTTGGCCCGCCATCCCCTGCAGATGATGGCGCGCCGCTGGTACTGCAAGAGCCTGTACCGCGCGAGCCGCGGCCAGCGCCGCTGCCCGGAATGCACGGCCGCTACAGCGGCTTGATCTGCACCTTCCTGAACTTCACGACGCCCGAGCCGTATTGCAGGGCGATCGGTCCCGCCGCGTGCTTGCTGTCGTCGACATCGGCGGTTTTCTCGCCGTTGAGGATCACGGTCAGCCGCGTGCCCTTGGCGGTGATCTCATAGGTATTCCACTTGCCGCCGGCCTTCGGCATCGGATCGACCTTGGACACGTCGACGATCGCGCCGGTGCCGTATTTCGGATCGGGCCGCTTGTCGAAGATGTTGACCTCGTAGCAGATGTTGGAGTCGATCTTCGCCGACTGGTCGCAGCGGATGAAGATGCCGCTGTTGGCGGCGTCATCGACCCAGAACTCGGCCTTGATCTGGAAGTCCTTGTAGCTCTCCTTGGTCACCAGATACGATGGATCCTTGCCATCGAGCTTGTCGGCCGACAGCGCGCCGTCCTTCATCTCCCAATTGGCCTTGCCGACCTCGGTGAAGTCGGCCTTGGTCGTGGAGTCGACCAGGGTCACCCAGCCGTCATCGGCCAATGCCGCTCCCGTCATGCCTGCGCCCGCAATCAATAGTCCGGCCGCGAGCCCTCTCAAGCGATACCGCATCGAAACTCCTCCCTGATTTCTGTTTCGTTCGTCGCCACGATAGCAAAGCGCCGGACAATGCAAACGGGTTTCGATGCTGCACCTGCTCTATCGTCTCCTCCAACTACACCGCCGTGGCGCGCGCAAAATCGACATAGATCTCGCGCAGCCGCGCCGCCACCGGTCCCGGCTTGCCGTCGCCGACGGGCTTGCCGTCGATCGTGACCACCGGCTGCACGAACGAGCTCGCGCTGGTGATGAAGGCTTCCTTCGCCGCGAGCGCCTCCTCCACCGTGAACAGCCGCTCCTCGACCTTGAGCTGGCGCTCCTCGGCGAGCTTCACCACGGCCTTGCGGGTGCAGCCCGGCAGGATCGCGTTCGAGTTCGGCCGCGTCACGATGACGTCGTCCTTGGTCAGGATGAAGGCCGAGGACGAGCCGCCCTCGGTGACATGACCGTCCTCGACCATCCACGCCTCGCCGGCCCCGGCCGCGGCGGCCGCCTGCTTCGCGAGCACCTGCGCCAGCAGCGCCACGCTCTTGATGTCGCGGCGCGCCCAGCGGATGTCGGGCACGGTGATGACGCCAATTCCCGTCTTCGCCGAGGGCGCATTGATGATGTCCTTGGCGGTGACGAACATCACCAAGGTCGGCTTGACGTCGCCCTTGGGAAACGGGAAGTCGCGGCCCTTGTCGGCACCGCGCGTCACCTGCAGATAGACCATGCCCTGGTCGAGCCGGTTGCGTGCGACCAGCTCCTTCTGCAGCTCCTCGATCCGCGCCACGCTCTCCGGCAGCGCCAGCCCGATCTCGCCGACCGAGCGCTCCAGGCGGGCAAGATGCGGGGCACTGTCGACCAGCTTGCCATCGAGCACCGCCGCCACTTCGTAGATGCCGTCGGCAAACAGGAAGCCGCGATCGAGGACCGAGACCTTGGCCTCGGACAGGGGCACGAAGGCGCCGTTGACGTAAGCGATCGGGTCCAAGGACGTGTCTCCATTCTCATCTGCGCACGCAAAGCCATCTGCGTACACCAATTGTTACTCTCGCCGTCATTCGGGGGCGATGCGCAGCATCGAACCCGGAATCTCGAGATTCCGGGTTCGCCCTGCGGGCGCCCCGGAATGACTCACCGGACTAATGCGACAGGATCTTCGACAGGAACTGCTGCGCGCGCTCGCTGCGCGGCTGGCCGAAGAACTCCTCCTTCTTGGCGTCCTCGACGATCTCGCCGCGGTCCATGAAGATGACGCGGTGGGCGACCTTCCTGGCGAAGCCCATCTCGTGGGTCACGACCATCATGGTCATGCCCTCGCGGGCGAGATCAACCATGACATCGAGCACCTCGCTGATCATCTCCGGATCGAGCGCCGAAGTCGGCTCGTCGAACAGCATCGCGATCGGATCCATGGCGAGCGCACGTGCGATCGCCACGCGCTGCTGCTGGCCGCCGGAGAGCTGCGCCGGAAACTTCTGCGCCTGCTCCTTGAGACCGACGCGATCCAGGAGCTTCATGCCCTTCGCGGTCGCTTCCTCATGGCCACGACCCAGCACCTTCTGCTGGGCGAGGCAGAGGTTGTCGATGATCTTGAGATGCGGAAACAGCTCGAAGTGCTGGAACACCATGCCGACCCGCGAGCGCAGCTTCGGCAGGTTGGTCTTGGAATCATTGACCTTGAGGCCGTCGATCGTGATCACGCCGTCCTGGAACGGCTCCAGCGCGTTGACGCATTTGATCAGGGTCGACTTGCCGGAGCCGGAGGGGCCGCAGACCACCACCACCTCGCCCTTGGCGACCGAGGTCGTGCAGTCCTTCAGCACCTGGAAGCTCGGGCTGTACCATTTGTTGACGTGGCTGATTTCGATCATGGGAGCCGACTATCTGATGATGGAGATGCGCGACTGCAGGCGGCGGACGCCGTAGGACGCGACACAGGAGATGGTGAAGTAGACCAGGGCCGCGAACAGGTACATCTCGACCAGGCGGCCGTCGCGCTGGGCGACTTTCGAAGCAGCGCCGAGGAAGTCCGGAATCGAGAGCACGTAGACCAGCGACGTGTCCTGGAACAGCACGATGGTCTGGGTCAGCAGCACCGGCAGCATGTTGCGGAACGCCTGCGGCAACACGACGTAGCGCATGGTCTGCGCATAGGTCAGGCCGAGCGCCGAGGCCGCGGCCGGCTGGCCGCGCGAGATCGACTGGATGCCGGCGCGCATGATCTCGGAGAAATAGGCCGCCTCGAACAGGATGAAGGTGATCAGGGAGGACGCGAACGCGCCGACCTTGATCGGCCGCGACGAGCCGGTGATCCACTGCCCGATATAGGGCACCAAGAAGTAGAACCAGAAGATCACCAGAACCAGCGGCAGCGAGCGCATGAAGTCGACATAGAGCCCGGCGATAAAGCCCATCACCCGATAGCCGGACAGCCGCATCAGCGCGATCAGGGTGCCGAACACAAGACCGCCCGTCGCCGACAGCGCCGTCAAGGTCAGCGTGAAGGTCATGCCGTCGATGAAAAGATAGCTCAGCGAGCGGCGGATGACGTCGAAATCGAAATTGGCCAGCATCTCATTTGCCCGTGATGTAGCCAGGGACCGCCACCGCGCGCTCCAGGAGCCGCATGCCGATCACGACGATGACGTTGATGACGAGATACATCAAGGTGGCGGCGCTGAAGGCCTCGAACACCTGGAACGAGAATTCCTGCATGGCGCGCGCAGCGCCCGTCAGTTCGATCAGACCGATCGTGATTGCGACGGCGCTGTTCTTGACCGTGTTGAGAAATTCGGACGTCAGCGGCGGCAGGATGATGCGGAAAGCCATCGGCAGCAGCACGTAGCGGTAGGCCTGCAAGGTGGTGAGGCCGAGCGCGGTCGCCGCCAGCTTCTGGCCGCGCGGCAGCGAGCCGATGCCGGCCGCCAATTGCACGGCGACACGCGCCGACATGAACAGGCCGATGCCGACGGCCGCCGTATAGAATGGCGCATTGGGCATCTGCTTCAGCCACAGGCCGATCGTGGGCGGCAACAGCTCCGGCAGCACGAAGAACCACAGGAACAGCTGCACCAAAAGCGGCATGTTGCGGAAGAACTCGACATAGGCGAAGGCGATCCAGGTCGCCAGCTTGGACGGCAAGCTGCGCAGGATGCCGACGATCGTGCCGCAGATCAGCGCGATCACCCAGGCCGACAGCGAGGTCACGATGGTGACCTTCAGCCCCGCCAGCAGCATGTCGAAATAGGTGCCGGCCCCGGTCGGGTTCGGCTCCAGGAAGATGTGCCAGTTCCAGGTGTAGTTCACGGGGACATCCTGAGAGGGAATTAGCTCGCAAGTCGCATTACACAGTCTTTGCCAAAAACTCGCTGCGCTCCCTCCCCCCTTGCGGGGGAGGGTCGGGGTCGGGGGTCCACACGGGCAGTCTTTCCTGAGACCCCCACCCCTGCCCCCTCCCCGCAAGGGGGAGGGGGGCACATCGAATTCGGCGCGAGAGCTGCGGCCTCACGTTACGGCTTGTACGAATCCGGATCCGGCGAGTCCGACGGCTTGGCGAACTCGGCCTTCAGTTCGGCCGACAGCGGGGTGTTGAGGTTCAGGCCCTTCGGCGGGATCTTCTGCATGAACCATTTGTCATACAGCTTGGCGCCCTCGCCGCTGGTGTAGATCTTGGCGGTCGCCGCATCGACCACCTTCTTGAACTGCGGATCGTCCTTGCGCAGCATGATGCCGTAGGGCTCGGGCTTCGAGAACGCGTCCTTGGAGACGACATAGGCGGCCGGATCCTTGGAGCCGGCGACGAGGCTCGCCAGAAGAATGTCGTCCATCACGAAGGCGACGGCGCGATCGGTCTCCACCATCAGGAAGGCCTCGGCATGATCCTTGGCCGGGATGATGTTGATGCCGAGGTTGCGCGCGGCATTGGCCTCGGTCAACTGCTTGATGTTGGTGGTGCCGGCGGTCGACACGACCGATTTCCCCTTCAGATCGTCGATCGAGTTGATCTTGCTCGCCTTCTTCGAGACGTAGCGGCTCGCCGTCAGGAAGTGGGTGTTGGTGAAGGAGATCTGCTTCTGGCGCTCGGCATTGTTGGTGGTCGAGCCGCATTCCAGATCGATGGTGCCGTTGGCGAGCAGCGGGATGCGGGTCGACGACGTCACCGGGTTGAGCTTCACATCGAGCTTGTCGAGCTTGAGCTCCTTCTTCACGGCATCGACGATGCCCATGCAGATGTCGATGGCAAAGCCGATCGGCTTCTGATTGTCGTCGAGATAGGAGAACGGGATCGAGGAGTCGCGGACGCCGAGCGTAATGGTGCCGGTCTCCTTGATGTTCTTCAGGGTCCCCGTCAGGTCCTCGGCCTGCACCTGGCCGGCGCAGAGCGCGGCGGCGACGGCAAGACCGAATAGGCGAAGCTGCTTCATAACTGATCTCCTCAATCCGGCTGATCGCCGGATGCTTGCATAAACCACAGCGAACTCAAAATGGCCCCCGCCCCCGGACGATCTCCGGCCGGACGAGCGCGGGCACCATAGACCGCCCCGCGGCGGGACGTCCTCGGACGATTGCGACAAATTGCCTGTCCCGCGTCCCCTTCGACAAGACGTCCGGGCTGAAACGGCAGCGCCGAACGTCGGGATGGTAAACTACGAGGGGCTCGCAGGCCCCGCGACCAGACGAAAGTTGCAGGCGGGTTCCCGCACGCGGCAATGCAACCGCACGGCACACGGACCTCATGGTTCGAGACGCGCCGCGCCCACCTTCCGTCTTCCTGGCCGGCGCGCGCTCCTCACCAGACGCCAGGCGATGTGTGCTCATGCCTCCTTCTCGGCTCACAACGGCTTCCGCAATTCACCAAGATCCCAGAACAGCCCGGCCATCAGGCCGAGCGCCTCGTCCGTGACATCCAGCAGGATGTGCTCATCCGGCGCGTGCTGCGAGCAGCCCGGGTAGGAATGCGGCACCCACATGGTCGGCATCTTCAACACGTCGGCAAACACGTCATTGGGCAGCGAGCCGCCGAAGTTCGGCAGCACCGCGGGCGCCTTGCCGGTGCTCATCTTGATGGACTCCGCGGCCCATTTGATCCAGGGGCTGTCGATGTCGGCGCGCGAGGCCGCGAAGCCTTGCGTCATGCTGACCTCGACCATCGGGAAGCCGTGCGCGACGAGATGGCTCCTCACGTCCTCCACGATGCTGTCGACCTTGGTGCCGACCACGAAGCGCAGCTGCAGCACGGCGCGGGCGCGGCCGGGGATCGCATTCGCCGGCTTGTCGATATTGCCGGAGGAGATCGCGAGCACCTCGAGCGTATTCCAGGCATAGAGCCGCTCCGCCGGCGTCAGCCCCTCCTCGCCCCAATGGTCCGACAGCGCCGGCTCGTCGGCGGTCGGCTCCACCTTCACGTCGGCGAGGATGGCGCGGATGGCATTGGTGAGGCGCGGCGGCTTCAAGGTATCGAGCTTGATACGGCCATGGCCGTCGACCAGCGTGGAAATGGCATTGGCAAGGATGGTCGCGGGATTGGCGAGCACGCCGCCCCAATTGCCGGAATGGTTGCCGCCCTCGCGCAGGTTGACGTCGAGATGCAACCGGATGCCGCCGCGGCAGCCGAGAAAGATGGTGGGGCGCGCCGTCGACAGCCGCGGGCCGTCCGAGCCGATGAAAACGTCGGCCTTCAAGGCGTCGCGATGCAGATCGGCCACCCTGGCGAGATCGGGCGAGCCGATCTCCTCGCCCATCTCCATGATGAACTTGGCATTGAAGCCGAGCTTGCCGCCGCGGGCCTCGCGCACCGCGCGCAGCGCCGCCATGTTGATGCTGTGCTGGCCCTTGTTGTCGGCGGTGCCGCGGCCATAGAGACGATTGCCCGCTGGCGTCACCGCCCAGGGATCGCGGCCGTCGCGCCATTCGCCGGCCATGCCGTCGACGGTGTCGCCGTGGCCATAGCTGAGCATCGTCGGGGCGCTGTCGCTCTCGTGGTAGGTCGCGATCAGGAACGGCGACTTGCCGCTCGGCGAGGGCACGATCTCGGAGGAAAAGCCGAGCGCTGCAAAGGACGGCGTCAGCTCGTTGGTCAGATACGCCGCGAGGTCGTCCTTGCGCTCGGGATTGAGGCTCTCGGTGCGATAGGCGACCCGGCGGCCGAGCTCGGCCAAGAAGTCACCGCTCGTCAGGCTCTGACGGGCACGGTCGATTGCATCAATCCTGGTCATGGCGCTTTTCCAGTCACAACGAAGGCGGCGTCATATCGGGATCGCGCGACGAGCGGAAGGGGCTGGGTTTGAATTCAATGCTGACATCAAGCAAGTCTCGGATTTCGGAACTTGTCGCAGAGATCGATGATGGGCGTGTGTCGGGATGCGCGCTTCCGTTCTCGCGGCGCCAGGAGCGTCCGAGGTTTGCCGGTGCGGTGCCTTCGCAAGGCGGAGGGCGCGGGGATGCCCGGCGAAGGCCTCACCCATGGCTCGCCTGCAGAAGAAAAGCAGGCGGCAGTCACCAAAGGTTCGGCCGGACGTCCGGCATTCCCCGCGCGACGGGAGTAACGCTCAGTTCACCGCGTTGCTGACCATCACCTCGATCAGCTTGGCGCCGGGGCGGCGGAACGCCGCCGAGAGCGTCGGCTGCAATTCACGAGGATCGCTGATGCGCATTGCCTCGCAGCCGAGCGAGCGGGCGAGCCCGGCAAAATCCACCTGCGGATCGACAAAATCCATGCCGATATAGTTGTCGTCACCGTGGAACGACAGCAGCCGCTGCTTGATGATGCGGTAGCCGCCATTGTTGACGATGACGACCGACAGCGGCAGCTTGTGATGCGCTGCGGTCCACAGCGCCTGGATCGAATACATCGCGCTGCCGTCGCCGGAGTAGCAGACCACGGGGCGATCGGGATTGGCGAGGCTGACGCCGACCGAGGCCGGCAGGCCCCAGCCGATGCCCCCCGAGGCGAGCGCGTGATAGTTGTAGCGGTCGCGATACGGCCACAGCGCCGTCATGTAGCGCGCCGAGGTCAGGCCCTCGTCGACCATGATGCCGTGCTCCGGCATGGCCTCGGCGACCTGCAGCGCCAGGTAGTCCGGATCGATCGGCGTCCGCTCGCGCGCCGCTTCGATCTGCGCGGCCAGCTTGCGCCGCCGCGCGCTCCAGTTCTTCGAGGACAATTCGGCCACGCGCTCCTGCGCACGCGCCTGCAGGGCCGCGCCGCCGAGCTCGCGCAAGAGCGGCGTGAGCTGAAGCAGCGTCTCGCGAACGTCGGCCTTCAGCGCGATCTCGGCACCGAAATTCTTTCCCAGCTCCCAATCGACGAGGCCGATCTGCACGATCGGCAAGCCCTCGGGCAGCGGCCCGATCTCGCTGTGCACGGACATCCGCAAGGGATCGGCGCCGAGCACGATGAGAAGATCGTGTGGCGCGAGCAGGTCGCGGACCTGCTGCTGCACACGCGACAATGAGCCGATGTAGCAGGGATGCTCGGACAGGAAATGCGCGCCATAGGGCGCGGACTGCTGGTGCACGGGAGCGCCGATCGCCGACGCGAACTCGGCCGCCTCCCGCAGCGCATCGCTCTTGACGACCTCGTCGCCGGTGATGACCACCGGCCGCTGCGCCTTGAGAATGCGCTGCGCCAGCCCCTGCAAAGCGTCCGCGGCCGGCAACACGCGCGCATCGACCCGGGTGGAACGGCCGAGCTCGATGCCGGCTTCGGCATTGAGGATATCGCCGGGCAGCGAGATGAAGACGGGACCGGTCGGCGGCGTGGTCGCCACCTTAGCGGCGCGCCTGATGATGCGCGGCAGGTCCTCCAGCCTCGTCACCTCGACCGCCCATTTCACCAGCGGCTCGGCCATCCGCACCAGCGGGCCGTAGAGCAATGGCTCCATCAGGCCGTGGCCCTGCTCCTGCTGGCCGGCGGTGAGGATCATCGGCGTGCCGGTGAACTGCGCATTGTAGAGCGCGCCCATCGCGTTGCCGAGACCCGGCGCGACGTGGACGTTGCAGGCGACGAGGCGTCCCGAGGCGCGACTGAAGCCGTCGGCGATCGCCACCACCAGGCTCTCCTGCATCGCCATGACGTAGGTGAGATCGGGATGGTCCTTCAGGGCATGCATGATCGGCAATTCGGTGGTGCCGGGATTGCCGAACAGATGCGTGATGCCCTCATCCTTGAGCAGCGCGAGGAAGGCCGAACGTCCGGTCGTGCGGTTCTTCATGGGGCGGTGTCCTCCCGGGCTCAGGCTTATTGGTTGACGCGAACTCTCGCTCCACCGTCATTGCGAGCGAAGCGAAGCAATCCAGGGTGGCGCACGCGAGTCTGGATTGCTTCGTCGCTACGCTCCTCGCAATGACGGCGGAGAGAGCGCGGACTACACCTTCACCATCTCCTGATACACCGGATAATCCGTGTAGCCCTTCTCCTCGCCGCCATAGAAGGTCGGACGGTGATAGGGCGTCAGCGGCCAGCCGTGCTGCAGCCGGGCGGGCAGGTCCGGATTGGAGATGAAGGTGCGGCCGAAGGCGATGGCGTCGGCATGGCCGGCCTTGATCGCCGCCTCCGCCGGCTCGCCGGTAAAGCCGCCGGCACCGATCAGCACGCCCTTCCACAGCGGCCGGAACAGAGCGATGGCCGACGGCACGTTCTGCCAGTTGACGTCGGCGCGGCCGGCGCCGGAGGAGCGCGGCTCGATCAGGTGCAGATAGGCGATGCCGAGCTTGTCGAGCGCCTCGATCGCATGGGTATAGAGCGGCATCGGGTCGGCTTCGCCGGAGCCGTTGGCGATGCCATAGGGCGACAGCCGCACGCCGACCTTGTCGGCGCCGCAGGCATCGATCACCGCCTGCGTGACCTCAAGCAGGAAGCGGCAGCGGTTCGCGATTGCGCCGCCGTAGCGGTCGGTGCGCTGGTTGCTGCGGGTCTGCAGGAACTGCTCGATCAGATAGCCGTTCGCGCCATGCACCTCGACGCCGTCGAAGCCGGCGGCCATCGCATTGCGCGCGGCTTGGCCATAGGCGGCGACAAGCGCGGGGATCTCGTCGGTGTCGAGCGCACGCGGCGTCTCGTAAGCTGCGCCTTTGCCTTCCGCCGTCATCGCCTTGAGATCGTCGCCGATCGCGATCGCCGACGGCGCCACCGGCAGCGCGCCGCCCGGCTGGAACGAGGAATGCGAGACGCGGCCGACGTGCCAGAGCTGCAGGAAGATGAATCCGCCCTTGGCATGCACGGCGTCGACGACCTGCTTCCAGCCGGCGATCTGCGCCGCGCTGTAGATGCCCGGCACGTTCGGGCTGCCGGTGCCGGTCGGCAGCACCGGCGAGGCCTCGGCGATGATCAGGCCGCCCGGCGTCGCGCGCTGCGCATAATACTCGACGTTGAGCGGCCGCGGCGCGAGCGTCTCCCTTGCGGCGCGCATGCGGGTCAACGGCGCCATCACGACGCGGTGCTTGAGGCGATAAGGACCGATCGTGAGTGGTGAAAACAGCGCAGGCAGCATTTCGTCCCCAGATGTCGTTGCGATTGTCGATTTGGATCATCTTGTTCGCAAAACATGATGGTGGCAATGTCCGCCCCACGTCAGTACGAGCAGACCCTCCATGCCGAAAGCGAACGCCCTGCCCTCGCTCAGCCTGCGCATCGATCTCGATGACGGCGGCCGGATCGGGCCGGGCAAGATCGCGCTGCTGGAGAACATCGCGCGACACGGCTCGATCTCTGCGGCCGGGCGCGCGATGGACATGTCCTACAAGCGGGCCTGGGACCTCGTCGACGAGATCAACCGGGTGTGCCGGCAGCCCGCGGTCGCGCGGCAGACCGGCGGCCGCAATGGCGGTGGCGCGGCGCTGACGACGTTCGGCGCGCAGTTGGTCGAACGTTACCGGCGCATCGAGCGCGACGCTGCTGACGCCGTGAGGAAGGATCTCGCCGCGCTGCGCAGCGACATCGAGAAGCCAAGGAAGACCCGCGGGGCCAGGGCCGCGTCGTAAGCCGGTTCCAGCCGACGCGATGCATCCGCGACCGGACTGATGCGCCTCGCGTTGCAGCCGCAAAAAACCGTCTTGCCGTCAGCCGGATGATCTTGCGGCCGCGCCAAGACGTCATACACCAGCATCTCGTCGTCATGCCGGAGAACCTGCCGTGTCTCACCCTGCCTTGTCCGCCGACCACACCGCCGTCGTCACCGGAGGCGCCTCCGGCATCGGGCTCGCCGCCGCCACGCGCTTCGCAGAGCGCGGCATGAACGTCTGCATCGCCGATGTCGACGAGGCCCGGCTGCGCGACGCCGCCGCCAGGCTCGCGGCTGCGGCCAAGCGTGGCGAGGCTGCGGTCATGACCGCCACGGTCGATGTGAGCAGCCGGGACAGCGTGATCGCGCTCGAAACGGCGGTGCGGCAGCGCTTCGGCGCGATCGACGTGCTGATGAACAATGCCGGCATCCAGCCGGGCAGCAAGATGCTTGCCGAGGAAAATTGGCAGCGCATCCTCGGGGTCAATCTGTGGGGCATCATCCATGGCGCGCAGGTGTTCGCGCCCAACATGATCGCGCAGAGCAAGCCGGCGCTGATCATCAATACCGGCTCCAAGCAGGGCATCACCACGCCGCCCGGCGATCCCGCCTACAACGTCTCGAAGGCCGGCGTGAAGGCGTTCACCGAGGCGCTGCAGCACGAGCTGCGCAACACGCCCGGCTGCCAGGTGACGGCGCATCTGTTCATTCCGGGCTTCGTGTTCACGCCGCTGACGGCGAATGGCCGCGTCGAGAAGCCGGCCGCCGCCTGGACGCCGGAGCAGACGGTCGACTTCATGCTGGAGCGCGTCGCGGCCGGCGACTTCTACGTGCTGTGCCCAGACAACGACGTGCCGCGCGCGCTGGACGAGCGGCGCATCCTGTGGGCGGCCGGCGACATCGTCGAGAACCGGCCGCCACTGTCGCGCTGGCATGCCGACTACGCCGACGCATTCGCCGCGTTCGTAAAGAAATCGCCATGATCCGGCCACATCGGAGCGGCGGCGCGTAGCTGCTCCCGGTCTCATCACAAGTTCCCGGACGCGTCGGATCGTCGCAAGGCGGTCCGCGTGCGCTCGGAACGTCTACCATCGACCGAATCGCTACGGTCGAACGCTCTTGCAACTCACTGATTTGCCGCGGGCGCGACATCGTCGCTGAGAGCCGGCTCCCGAAGCGCGCCTCGACCGTCAAGCGGTGAGATGTCGCAGCTCTGCGGGAGCGCCACCCGTACGCCGCACGACAATCTGACGCAGACGCATTCCACAATCCCTGCGCGAAGCAGCCACGAAGCAGGCAGCAGATGGCCCTCATCATCCGCACCCGCGTCAGCCGCGCCGCATTGCTTCGGCTCATCCGCAGTGGTGCGCAGCTTTGGGGAGTACGTCGGACATGTCGCGCCATCACCGTCACCATCACGACAGTCACCACGGTCACCATCATCACAGCGACCACCACCACCACCATCATCATCACGATCATCACTGCCAGCCGGCTCCTGCGCCGATGCCTCCGATGCCTCCGACGCCGCCCACACCCACGCCGCCGACGCCCGCGCTCGGCTTTGCCGATCTCGGCGTCGTCTTCAACGACGCGACGCGCTTTCTCGAAGGCGGGCTGTGGCGCAACGTGGTCGAGGAAGGCGGCCAGGGGCTTGGCAGCGTCTACAACTACACCGGCGATCTCACCGTGATTCAGGATGGTCTGAAGGCGATGGTTGCCGCCGGCCAGTTCACCGGGCAGACGCTCACCAACATCAACAAGATCCTCGCCGACATCACGGTCGCGCAGGATGCCGCGATGGCTTCGGTGACCGGCGGCGGCGCATTCGGCAGCATCGCCGCCGCGGAGACCGCGCTGCGCAACGCGCACCTCGACATCCTCAACGTCGTCAACAACGATCCGAACCTTGCGGGCAATGCGACCAACGCCGACGGCGTCACCGGCTTCCTGCAGGCGCCGGCGCTGCTGCCCGAAGGCGTGACGGCCGCAACCGCCGCCAAGGGCACACTGGCCGAGCTCGGCCTGATCTTCAACGATGCCGCCAACCGGCTGATCGGCGGCGTGAACGAAAGCAACGTCGACGTCATCCAGGACGATGTCGACGCGCTGATCGCCGGCCTCAATGCGCTGGTCGCCGCCAATCCGCTGCAGTTCGGAGGCCTGACCGGCGTGCACGCGCTCGCCATCATCGACCAGCTCGCGCTCGTCAACACCCACATCAACGGCGCGGCCGGCAATGTCGACATCGGCCGCGCGCTGAACGACGACTTCCTCGACATCATCGACATCGTCGCCGGCGACACCAATCTCGCCAACATGGCGCAGCAGAACGGCCTGAACGGCTGGAGCGGCTTCGGCGGCTTCCTCAACCCGACGCCGGCCTATCAGGACAACCAGGCACAGACCGATTTCTGGGCCATGTTCATCGCCCAGTCGAACGCGCTCGGCAAGGCTGCGATCGCGGCCGTCAATTCCGGCGACGCCGCCGCGATGGCGCAGGTCAGCGCCGACCTGATGACCTTCAAGAAGGACGTCACCGATTTCGACGCGGCGCAGGGCGGCATCTTCCAGGCCCGCTTCGACAACGAGCTGCTCGGCGACCAGAGCACGCTCGGCGCCGAGATCGCCAAGATCCTGGAGGGTTTCCAGGCCGGCAACAAGGCGCTGGTCGCCGCGGCCGCCGACCAGATGCACCAGAACGCAGCCGATGTCGGCGGCAACAACATCCCGGTCAATGGCGGCGCCTACAATGTCGACGGCACCACGATCGGCCAGGTGCTGGCGACCACCGGCGGCGGCAACGGTGCCGACGCCGCCGCGCTGCTGGCCGCGGTCACCAGCGCGCCCGCCTCGAACCTGATCATGCTTCCCAGCGCCGCGCCGGCAGCACAGGCCAGCGCCGCTCCGCCAACCCTGGTCATGGACGGTCCGATGATGGAGGGGCCGATGATGGAGATGTCACAGCATCAGCATCATCACATGTGGGCGTGATCACCTGTCGCTCGGGCGCCTGCACCAGCAGGCGCCTGACGAGCGCGAGCGCGGTTTCCGTGGCCGGATCGGCCGAGATCACGGAGACCGCGAGCACGATGAGGTCGACCGGCTGGTGCGACAGCACGATCACATGCGTCGCATGCCGCGCATCCATCAGCGCCACCATGCGCTCGACGGCGGGGTCGGTGGCCGCCCGCCGCCACGGCGCATCGGCCCGGCGCAGCACGCGGCTTGACGCGAGAAAGTCGCGCAGCAGCGGCGGATCATAGGCGGTCAGCTCAACCTCGCGACAGCGGCGTGCGCTTTCGAAGACCGGCTGGCGCGTGAGCTCGGCGATCAGTTCGTCGCGCGTCGCCGCGATCGACGCCCCGATCGAGTCGAGCACGCCCGGCTCGCGGGCTTGCAGCATCGCGCGCAAGGCATCGCCGATCAGCCCGATCGTGAGCACGCCGGCCACCGCGACCGCGCAGAAACGCATCAGTTGCGCCGCATCGACGTCCGGCGACAGCGCGGCCGCGGCAGCGCCGAGCAGGGCGGCGCCGAGGATCCGCAACAATGTCAGCAGCCCGCCCTGACGCTGCGTCTCCGCGCTGGCGCCGGCGATCAGGATCGCGGTCACCGCCAGCAGCGCGCCCAATGCGCCGAGCCGCACCGGCATGCTCGGCGCCAGCACGCGGAAATCGGTGATGATGAAGGGGATGACCATGATGGCGCCGGAGGCGACGCGATCGATGGCGCGGTTCTCCCAGGCCAGCAGGCTCGCGCGGTCGCGGCGAAGCAGCAGCCAGGCGCAGGTCGCAAAGCCTGCGAGCTGAAAGGCTGACAGCACGACCGTGTGGTGGCTTTCGAACTCGACCGGACCGAGCGCGCCGGCGAGCGCGAGCACCACGCCGCCGGCCAGCGCGATCGCCTTGAGCGCGCGATGCGCGTGTCGGCGCAGCAGACCTTCCGTCACCACCAGCGCGCCGAGCGGGATCAGCGCCGCCGGAATCAGCGAGATGCGGTCGAGAAAAGCACTGTCCATCCACCATGCGATGCCGCGCAACAGGAACAGCGAGGCGACCAGCGCGAGCAGAGCGACGAGCCGCGCCGTCAGCGGTCCATGGGAATCGCGCCGGTGCAGCATCGCCGCGGCAACCGCGAGACCGATCGCGCCGCAGAGATTGACGACGGAGTCGGCAACGATGCCGGCCGTCATGGCGTGGGCTCGCCGGTCGGCAGGCGCGGACGCAGCGTGCCGAACGTCCTGGTGTCGTCGAGCCAATGCGCCAGCGGCAGGATCATCCGCTGCAGCGCCAGCACGGCCGAGGTCGCCAGCAGCGCCGGCAGCGAGCCGGAGGGGATCTCGCGCAGCAGATAGCGCCGGGCGGCGGCGAGATCGATGCGCCCGAGCTGCAGCAGGTCGTCGCCCCTGGTGTAGTCCAGCTCGCGCGCGCAGAAGCCGTTGTAGACGGCGTCGCGATGTTTCGGCGCATCGTCATACGTCTTCTTCAGCGCATCCGAGCCGCCGGTATAGGCGTTGGTGATGACGAAGCGCTGTTCGTCGAACCCGGCTTCGCCGCCGACGCCGAACACCGCGCGATGCGCCCGCATGATGCCGCGCGCGAGTTGAAGATGCGCAAAGCTCTGTCGGGCCTGCGGCAGCGGCGACGGATAGACGTCGGAAAAGGTCTCGCAGACCATGCCGGCCACCGCCGGCACCTGCGTGACGTTGGAGATCCATTTCGGCCGCAGCCCGTCGCGGACGAACAGCAGCAGCGTCGTGAGGCCGTAGAGCACGCCGGACAGGCCTTTGCCACGCGCTTCCGGATCGACCATGACCAATCCGAGATGGATCACCTGCTGGCTGTCGCCATCGCGCTCGACCTGCATCACCGCGAGCGCATTGAAGGCGATCGGCCGGCCGCCCGCCTCCTCCGACACCACGGTGATGATGGCGCGCGCGAGCGGCTCGCGCGCTCCGGAGAAGATGCCGTAGGTGAGCTCGCCGGCGGGCAGCGTCTTGCCGGCAATGGTGCGGAGATCGGCCACGAGCGCCGCCAGCGCCGCATCGTCCAGGGTCGTGCCCGGGCTCTCGACGATGCGCGTGCGCAACTCCGCATGGGTGCGTAGCGACAGGTCCATCGCCTCCTGGCCGAGCGCGGTCAGCCAGAAGCCGATGCTGCGTCGGATACGCCCCACTGCTGCGACGATGTTCATGCCTCAACCTAGCACGGCGTGATCAGAAGCGGCGCAGCCGGGATCGCGGCCGCCCTCGCCGCCTTATGCCCTGGTGCTGTTAATTCACGATAACGACGCGGGACGGAGCGTGAGCGAGGGTAAATGCAGGTTGAACGACGTGAGCGGCGGACGCCTTCGCGCCCACCGCCTGCCGGCGCTGTCTCGCCGAAGTCGGAGCTTGCCCCGCAAACTTCCCCTCGCCCGGATTGCATCTTCGATGCAATCCGGCCTCTCCCCGCATCCGCCTTCGCTCGTCGAGCTACGGTGGACAAGAGCGGGGAGAGGCCAAGAGAGCGAGACGACTGCGGCCGCCCTAAGCTGCCTTCGACACCTCCATCAGCAGGCGCTCGGCGCGAGCGTCTTCGATGCGATTGACGAGCTTGCCGCTCTCGTGGCGGTCGCGCAGCGTCTTGGTCAGGGTGACGCAGGTCTGCACCAGCATGACAATGCCCATCGTCAGATAGCCCTTCATCCAGAGATCGATCGGCATGAAGAAGACGCCGAGAGCGACGAGGAAGGCGGAGGCGGCGAACGAGGCGTAGGAGAAGGTGATGAAGGCGCTGCTGTGCGGCTGGGTGTTCTGGTTCATGGTCGGCTCCTATGATGACGTGGTTGTTGATGCGTTCGATTGGTCGTGACGAAAATCAGTTGGCCGGTGCGGCGCGGCCGGCCTTCAGCCGCGCCAGCACGTCGTCGGCAGTGGTCTTGATGCGTGGGCCAAAGCCCTGCTCGGCGAGCTTCTCGGCCGTGGTGATCGGCCCCGTCGCGGCATCGAGCTCCATGAGCGCCTCGTCGGCGGCCTGCGCCTCGATCTGCCGCTCCCGCAGCCGTTTCAGCGTCGCTTCGGCCTCGGGCAGCGTGCACTCGTAAGGACGCGCCGCCTCGATGCCGCCGCGGCGCAGATTGCGCACGGCCTCGGAGGCGCGCGCAATCCGCCGGCCGCGATCGAGCTCGGCAATGCGCGCCTCGGCGTTGGCGACATGTTTCTTCAGCCTGGTGATCTCGGTCGCGAACAGCGCCCGCGCCGTCCGCGCCGCGTCACACTCGGCCTCGAGGCCGGCGATCGCCTGCGCCGCCTCGCGGGCCAGATCCTCGCGGCCGCCGTCGAGCGCTGCGGTGGCGCGCACCTCGAGATCGGTGATCCGTGCCAAGGTCGCCTCGAGCCGCTTGCCCTCCTGCTGGTCCTGCGCAATGGCCAGCGCCAGCGCGCGCTTGCTGCGATCGACGGCGGCGGCGGCGTCACGCAGCTGCTGATCCAGGATCACCAGCGCGGTCCGGTCCTGCAGCTCCTCCTCCGCGACGGCCACGGTGCCCCGAAACAGCGTGAGAACGGTCTTGAACATTGTGAACTCCCTGTTATGAGCATCGCTCATGACGTTTCTTCTAGCGCAACCATGAGCGACGCTCAAGAATTATTTTGAGCATCGCTCAATATTTTGGTTAACAATGTCCAAGACACTGGAAAGACGTGCGAAACAGCGCGAAGCCTTGATCGAGGCCGCCGAGCGGATGATCCGGACGCGGGGTCTCGCGGGTCTGAAGACGCGCGATCTCGCCCAGGAGATCGGCGTCGCCAATGGCGCGGTCTACAATCTCGTCGCCGACGTCGACGAACTGGTGCTGATGGTCGGATCACGCACCTTGGCGCGGCTCGACGCCGACCTGTCCGCAGCCGAGAGCGCGGGCCCTCCCGGCCCCGAGGCTGCGCTGGTGCGCATCGCGATCGCCTATTGCGACTTCGCCGCCCACAATCTCGAGCTCTGGCGCGCACTGTTCGAGCACCGCATGCCGCCCGAGAAGCCGCTGCCCGACTGGGCGATCGCCGACCAGATGCACCTGTTCCGTCACATCCACCAGCCACTGGCGGCGTTGTTTCCACGGCGCTCTTTCGACGACATCAGCGTCACCGCGCGCAGCCTGTTCTCGGCCGTCCACGGCATGGTCGCGCTCGGCTTGGAGCAGAAGCTGATCGCTGTGCCGCTCGCGGCCTTGCGCGCGCAGATCGCGACCATGGTGAAGGCGATGGTGACGGGACTGGTGGCGGAGGAGACGACCGGCCGGTGACGCGGAGCTCGGCGTCGGGGGCGCAGCGTCATCGGATGCTGATGCCAACAACAAGTCCGACTGCTTCACGGCACTTCTCTCCTGCTTGCTGTCAGAGCCAATTTGCTGCCATGGCGGCGCGGCTCCCTCCTTGTTCAGCTGGAATTGACGGCGAGAACAAACAACCGCCCCATTGCTTCGCAGTATCATGCCGACGTTCGGACTTGTTCCAGACAACATGTCTGGAACTGCCGTTCCACTGACGCTCGGCGACGAGTGTTAGTTCGTGTGACATGTGCAGATCTCGGCGCATGGCCACGCTCATCCGGCCGGCAGAACCTGCAGCGTATGCCGCGCGATCCAGAAAAAACTCCAACGAGTCCATGACGCGCGAGCCAAGGGGAAAATCGTGAGACATCTGCGTGCGCCCAATGACGACCGCGATCCGCCATTCCCGTCCGGCTACGACGACGGCCGGCGTCCGCTGTATGAACAACCGTGGCGCGACGAGCACGATCGGCCTACCCCTGCTGAATTCTCGTCCCGTTACGGCGTGCAGGAGGTTCCTCCGCCGCCACGGGAACGGCGTCTCCTCGGCGCGTTGAGCGTGATGGGGCTCGTGGCTGTTGCCGCGGGCGTGGCCGGCTTTGCAGCGACGAGACTTCCGACGCGGTGGACCGCTGCGCTCTCCGCCAAGAGCAGCGCGGCGGCGACAACGACGGCAACAGTCCCATCGCCGCCGGTCCAAGCCGCGCAGACCGTTGCGCCAGTCCAGGATACTCTCCGGACCGGAGCGCTCGCGAGCGCCGCTCCGGCGGTCGCGCCGGACCAGAACATGCCGCTGAGGGAGGACGACCGTGTGCCGAAGTTCGACACGCGGGTGGCCAATGCCGCGTCGGCGCAGCCGACCAGCACGCGCGCCCCGGTCCAGGGCGTGACCGATACCGAAATCAGCTTCGGAATGGCGGCGCCGTTTTCCGGGCCGGCCAGGGAGATGGGCCATCAGCTCAAGCTCGGCATCGACCTCGCATTCGCTCAGGTCAACGAGGAAGGCGGCGTGCATGGCCGGCAGCTCAAGCTCTACACGGCCGACGATGCCTATGAGCCGACGCGGACGCTGAACGCGATGAAGGAGCTTTACGAGCAGCACAAGGTGTTCGGATTCGTCGAGAACTACGGCAGTCCGACGGCCCTGATCTCGGTGCCGTACGCGCTCGAGCATCATGCGCTGTATTTCGGCGCCTTCACCGGGGCTCCTTCGCTTCGCCGCGATCCGCCGGACCGCTACGTCTTCAACTACCGCGCCGGCTACGCCGAGGAAGCCCATGCGCTCGTGAACTATCTCGTCAAGATCCGCAAGCTGCGTCCGCAGGAGATCGGAGTTCTCACCCAGCAGGATGCCTATGGCGACGCGGGGTGGGAGGGCGTCAGCAGGGCGATGCACGGGCTGCGCGGCGGCGCGGGCGACGCCTTCCGCATGAGCTACAGCCGCAACACCGTCAATGTCGACGAGGCCATCGCGCAACTGCGCCGGCAGAAGCATGCGATCAAGGCGGTGGTGCTGGTCGCCACCTTTCGCGCCGCGGCCAAGTTCATCGAGAAGACCCGCGATCTCTATCCGGATATGACCCACGCGACGATCTCCGGCGTCGGCAGCACCGGCCTCGCCAGTGAGCTGATGGTGCTCGGCCCGCGCTATGCGGACGGCGTCATCTGCACCCAGGTCACGCCGGCGGTCGACGGCTACGCGTCCGTCACCCTGAACTACAAGAAGGCGCTCGACAGATATTTTCCGGGAGAGCCGGCGGATTACTCGTCCCTGGAAGCCTATCTCACGGCCAACATCCTGATCGAAGGGCTGCGCCGCGCCGGTCCCGCGGTGGACACGGAAACGCTGGTCGATGTCCTCGAATCGATGCAGAATTACGAGCTGGGCGTCGGATCGAAGGTGAGCTTCGGCCCCTCCGACCACCAGGCGCTGCACAAGGTCTGGGGCACGCAGCTCGACAAGACCGGCCAGTATCATGCGATTGATCTCGAATAGGCGGAATGGCTGAACTGGCCTGAGGCCGCGCTCTGCGCAGCGTGCCTGAGCGGGTTGCATTCATCGGCGGTTTCGGCCATATCGGTCGCATGATCAAGACTGAGACCTTGCACGCGAACACGTGGTGGCGCTCCATCTAGGAGCGGCACGGCCTCGTCATTCATTCGCCCGTCGCCGCCGTTCATCGGCCTGCGACGCGGTTCTTGTCATCAACAGCATCGAAGAGTTCGATCGAGCGGCGGTTCTCACTCCTGGAGAACCACGATGCCACTCTCAATGCCAGAACGTCCCGTCATCCTGACCGGCGACAGAACCACCGGCCCGCTGCACCTCGGCCACTATGTCGGCTCGCTGCAAACCCGCGTCGCGCTGCAATCGACGCATCGGCAATTCCTGCTGCTGGCCGATGCCCAGGCGCTCACGGACCACGCCCACGATCCGGCCAAGGTGAGCCGGAACGTCCTGGAGATCGCGACCGACTATCTCGCCGTCGGCATCGATCCGGAGATGACGACCATCTGCCTGCAATCGCACCTGCCGGCGCTGGCCGATCTCACGCTGCTCTACATGAACTTCGTCACGGTGGCGCGGCTCGAGCGCAACCCGACCATCAAGGACGAGATCCAGGCGCGCGGCTTCGGCCGCGATATTCCGGCCGGCTTCCTGTGCTATCCCGTTGCGCAGGCCGCCGACATCACCGCCTTCAAGGCGACCATCGTGCCGGTCGGAGACGACCAGGCGCCGCTGATCGAGCAGACCAACGAGATCGTCCGCCGCATCAACCGCCAGGCGGGCACGGAAGTGCTCCCCGAGGCACGCGCACTGATCCCGAGCGTCGGACGCCTGCCTGGCGTGGACGGCAAGGCCAAGATGAGCAAATCACAGGGCAACACGATTCCGCTCTCCGCCACCGCGGACCAGATTCGCGATGCCGTCCGCCGCATGTTCACCGATTCCGGCCACGTCAGGGCCGCCGATCCGGGCCGCGTCGAAGGCAATGTCGTCTTCACCTATCTCGACGCGTTCGACGACGATCCTGCGGCGGTCGCGGACCTGAAGGCGCGCTACGTCCGCGGCGGCCTCGGCGACAGCGTCGTGAAGCAGCGACTTGATGACGTGCTGCAGGCCGTGGTCGCGCCGATCCGCGACCGGCGGGCGGCGTTTGCGCGTGATCCCGGCCACGTTCTCGAGATCGTCAGGCGCGGCACCCAACTGGCGCGCACCGTCACCGATGCGACCTTGCGTGACGTCCGCGAGGCCCTGGGCCTGTTCGCGCTGCATGAGCGGTGCGATGCTAATGCTTGATAACATGAATTAACTAATTCTCGCTCCGCTGCGTTACTGGAACACGAAGCGGCTGTGCGTGTCCCGTTGAAATAGACGCCGCGCTGTCAAGCGTCCGCGAAAGGCGCTATGCTGTGTTAGCGCCTGCCCAACCGTGATGCCGAGATCCGGCTTCGAAGTATCCAGCACTCGCGTTTCACCCGGGAGAACACATGGCGAAGCGACCCATCGTAAAGCCGCAGACGGCCGCAAAGCCGCCGCCAAGGAAGCAGGCTTTCGATCCGGCGGTGTTCCTCAAGACCGAAGGCCCAGGCCGGACGATCGGGAAATACCGAAAGGACCAGCAGATCTTTTCCCAGGGCGGCCCCGCCGATGTGCTGTTCTATATCATCACCGGCACGGTCAAGATCGTCGTCCATTCCGAGCAGGGCAAGGAGGCGGTCATCGCGCTGCTCGGGCAGGACGACTTTTCGGCGAAGGCTGCCTGGCCGGCCAGTCTCATCGGCTGTCGGCGGCGTCGGCCATCACGGACAGCGAAATCCTGCGGATCACCAAATCGGCCGCGCTGAGCGCCCTGCGTGAGCAGCCGGCGTTCTCCGAGATCTTCGTTTCGCACATTCTCGCCCGCACGATCCGCGTCGAGGCCGATCTCATCGATCAGCTGTTCAATTCGAGCGAAAAGCGCCTTGCGCGGGCGCTACTGCTGCTGGCCAATTTCGGCAATGACGGCAAGCCGCAGCGGGTCATCGCGAAGGTCAGCCAGGAGATGCTGGCCGACATGATCGGCACCACCCGCTCGCGCGTCAGTCACTTCATGAACAAGTTCCGCAAGCTGGGCTTCATCGACTACAACGGCCACCTCGAGATCAACAGCTCCCTGCTGAACGTCGTCCTGCACGATCAGCCGCATATCGCAGGCGACAAGTCGGTCGGAGGCAAAGGTCCGCTGAAGAGCTTGTGACCGGGCATCGCGAGATCGAGCTGGGGCCGCCCTGCTCGGCTCGATCCACGCCACCATCACATCATTGCCACCATCATATCACTGCAGCTGACTGCGCACCGCCGTCGTAGGCGGCTGGAGAAACGCATCGAACCGCTGCTTGACGATGGCGTAGCATTCGCACGAGGCTTTCTCGAGGCCGGGCCGGTTGAGCACCTGGATGGTGCCGCGACGATAGCTGATCAGGCCGGCCGCCTGCATGGATTGCGCGGCAAGCGTCACCGACTTGCGATTGGCCCCGAGAATCTGCGACAGGAACTCGTGCGTATACGGAAGCACCGCCCCTTCGGCCCGGTCGTGCATCATCAGCAGCCATCGGCAGATGCGCTCTTCCGTCGAATGCATCGCATTGCAGGCCACCGTCTGCTGAACCTGGGACAGCAGCGTCTCCGAGTAGCTGACGAGAAGATTGCGCACATGTTCGCTGGAATCGAACTCGTGCTGCAGCAGCTCGATCGGACACCGGACGGTATGCCCTTCGAGTTGAACGATGCAACGGTTGAAGGAGGCCCGGCTGTACATGGCGGCGAAGAGGCCGAAGGCGCCCTCGCGACCGATATTGGCCGTCTCGATGGCGTCGCGGTTCTCCAGCACGGTCAACAGCGACAACACCGATCCTCTCGGGAAATAGGCATGCCGGAGATGGCCGCCCGCCTCGCAGACCACGGCGCCGAGCTTGAAATCAACGGGCTCGAGGTGCGGCTCGATCCGGCCGCGGCTGTCCGGCGCCAGGGCATCGAGCAACTGATTACTCCGCAGATCGCGATCGGTTTGCGCCTTGATCATTCCAAAACTGACAAGCCACGATGAGGGACGGAGGCCACGGCGCAGAGGCGGCTGTCCGCGCCGTCGCCCCCGTTTCTTGGGCGCTCTCGACCGGCAAGTCTGAGCAAAATTGCTCACGAGCTCCCGCACGCAAGGCTCCCCCGCCGCGCCGCAACAACGGCCCTGCTCGCTCATCGCGCATCCGGCGATTTCACTGACTCGGATCGTCCGATTCCGCGCCGGGATTTCCGGCGGCCCGATCGGTCCAGAAGGCGGCCATCCGCAGACAATGCGCCTGCAGGTCCGGATCGACGGCATCGCGCGCAAGTTGCGTGAAATCCGCCGCCAGACGCAGGCATTCACGGATGAAATTGAGGTCGTTGACGGATTCGGACAGGACACACCCCTTCGACGGGATCCATCTGTCACACGCCCCACGGCTCGCTGTCGGTGGGCCACACCACCGAGCGGCCCAAAAGAATGGCCGCCGAATGAGCGGATCTGGCCGGCGCGCCAACCCGGCCTGCCGCCCGGCTCAAGGCTGGCCGATCGCGCATATGGCGGTTTCCGTGAGGATGGTGCCGCCCACCCTCTGACGGGCTGCAAGAGCGCGCGTCGCGCCGCGGCGCCGGTGCCCGCTCTCCGTGGAAGGTCCTCTGGACGAGCGCGCGGGCACGGCAAGCGTCAGGTGCAACTGCCAAGCGCCCCCTCGACGCGAGCCGGGGCGCCTTTCGCCTCGATCCGGCTCGCGACGAATTGCGCTGCGGCAAACTGGACCATGTCCGCTTTTGCTCAGACTCCGGCCGGTGAACGGCAACACAATAGCCCTACAATATCAAATCGTAAGGAAGAGAGCCGCGGGGAATTTGTAGTCGGGGTGCGTTCTGTTTTGGAGAATCCGCGTGTTGGGACATCAGAGCCAAGATACCGCTTTTCCGATCCTTCTCGAGCGCGCGGGCGTCCGGAATGACATGCGCAGCTACAGGCTCATCCAACAATCTGCGCTCGCCGAATTCAGTCGTGCTGCATTGCAGACCCGCGACATCCACGTCGCTCTTCAGCGCGCCGCCGCGCTCGGTGCCAAGGGCCTCAATGCACCGTTCGCGATGGTGATGGAATTCGTGGCGGACGGAAAGAGACAGCTGGTCCGCGCGGGGTACGGATGGCCGAGCTCGGTCGAACAATCATCGTTCGTCGTGGACAGTACCTCGCCTGCCGGACGCGCCTTCCAGACGGGTCAAGCCATCATCACCGGTCGCGCCCCCCCGGATGGTCGCTTCGAGATACCGGGGCTTCCAGTAGACCGCGGCATCAAGACGTCGATCAGCGTCCGGATCGAACGCGGCGGACGAGGCGGCGGCTATTTCGGCGTGCTCCAGGTCGACAGTCCGGCCCCCCGCCGCTTCGACGAGGCGGACGCTGCCTTCCTCACCGAATTCGCCGACATCGTCGGGATTGCAATCGAGCGCCTGCATGAGGAGACGCGGCTCCGGGACGCCTTGGACCATCAAGCCATGCTGACGCGCGAAATGGGTCACCGCGTCAAGAACAGCCTGTCTTCCGTCGTGGCCATGCTCCGGGTGCAGGCATTCGGGACGGATTCCGTTGAGGCCAAGCTTGCCCTCGGCGAGGCCGGATCGCGCGTAGCAGCCATTGCCCAGGTTCATGATCATCTCTCGCGGGCATCACAGATCGGCTTCATCGACGTCGACGTCTTCCTCATAGACTTCTGCAAGAGGCTGCAACGCGTCGCGGGAGCGCATATCCTGAACTGCGATGCCCATCCGATGCGGCTGTCGGCCGATCACGCCGTGCCTCTCGGTCTCCTGCTCAATGAGTTGGTCAGCAACGCCGTGAAACATGCCTATCCTGGCCAGGACGGACCGATCGACATCTCCGCCCGCGACATCGACGGTTGCCTGCAGCTCAGCGTGTCCGATCAGGGCGTCGGTCTGCCCGATGGTTTCGACATCGATCAACCGCGCACGAGCCTGGGGTTCCGGATGATCAAGGGGATGGTCCAGCAGCTTCGCGGCCGTCTCACCCTGAGCGCCAACCAGCCGACTGGCACGCGTGTCCTGTTCGAACTGCCGATCCTCCCCCGCAATGAAGCGGTTGTCCCGGCAGCCCTCGTCACCACAGAGCGCCCGGTGCTGGAGAAGGCCCGGTGATCCCTTGCGCGATCATCCCAACGGCCACCGCGGCCGATGCGATCCGCTGCTGACAAGGCTGGCCGCTTGCTCGAACGGCGCCTCTTGTCAGAGCACCTCGTCCACGCTTCGCTGATGGCGACCAGCGCGCTACGCGCTCCATGGTGAGACCACCTGCGCAGGCACGGCGGCATTTACCGGGCGGAAACCGTTGCTGTCGTTGAATGCGAGCATGGCACAGTTGCGCATGGAAGTTCGCGATTCGGCCGGCACCATCCTGCCGGGCTATGGCGACGCATTCTTCGACCTCAGGCTCCCCGGCGATCACCGCCGCGTGGCGCAGACCCTGCTCCGGATCATTCGCGGCGACGACTTCCGCTCACCGGTCCACAGTGTCCACTTCTTCCGGGGCGCTTCCGAGATCGGCTGCTGGTCGGTCGACGACGAGCGCGCGGAGATGAGCTTCGTGGACGAGTTCGCCCACACGCCGCCGGCCGCGGCGTAACAGCTTCCCCGACGAGCCCCCGGCACGCGGCATCGGCCTCATGCGATCCGGGGGTGCGCGGTCTGGTGCCAGGTCCAGGCCGAGCGGATGATCGTGCCGAGATCGGACCGATGCGCCGCGAAGCCGAGCTCCTGCTGGGCAAGATGGGGATCTGCGACCAGGACCGGTGGATCGCCGGCGCGGCGCGCGCGCACCACCAGCGGGACCCGCTCGCCGGTCTCCCTGCCGATTGCATCGACGATCTCGCGCACCGAATGGCCGCGGCCGGTCCCGAGATTGTAGGTGCCACCCGAACCAGTCTGCAGCAGACGCTCCATCGCCGCGATGTGGGCTGCCGCGAGATCGTCGACGTGAACGTAATCGCGCACGGCGGTCCCGTCGGGTGTGTCATAGTCGGTGCCGAAGATCGCAAAGTCCGGCACGTGGCCGAGGATCGCCATCAGCGCGCGCGGGATCAGGTGCGTCTCGGGATCGCGCAACTCACCGATCAGGCCTGACGCGTCGGCGCCGCCGGCGTTGAAGTAGCGCAGCACGATGGCCGACAGGCCGTAGGCTGCCTGATAGTCCGCCAGGATCTGCTCGATCATGTATTTCGAGCGGCCGTATGGATTCAGGGCCGATCCCGCGGCGCTCTCGGGAATCGGATCCCGCCCGGCGTCGCCATAGACCGCGCCGGTCGAGGAGAACACCAGCCGCGCGCAGCCGGCCTCGCGCATGCCCTGCAGCAGGCCCAATGTGCCGACGACGTTGTTCAGATAATATTTGTGCGGATCGGCGACGGATTCACCGATCGTGCTCGGCCCGGCCAGGTGCATCACCGCGCCGACCGCGTGGGCGCGGATGGTGTCAGCCACTCTGGCGCTGTCGGCGATGTCGCCGACCACGAGCGGTCCCCATCGCACGAAGCGGCGATGGCCGGTGGACAGATTGTCGTAGCAGATCGGCACGTAGCCGGCCCCGGCGACAGCCTTGCAGCAATGAGCCCCGATGTAGCCGGCGCCGCCGGCAACCAGGATCGCTCCGTTGTGACCCATGCATGAAAGCCTTCTGATCAGCAAACGGCTGGACCCAAGTCGCGGATGCGAAATGTGACCCAGCGAGGCGACCGCTGCAACCGGGCAGCGCGCGCCGGCCGGCGTCACCGACAACCGCTTGGCGGCAGGCCGCTCCGTGCTCTTAACGCGCTCGCACCCAGCCGGTCGTCCAAATTGCGGTCAAGTGACGCCGAATAGCTGCTGTCACGCGATGGCAGCACGACATCTAGCCGTGAACAGACCTCGTACCGGGCTGCGCCGCTGATTCGGACGCGGTTCGTTCAAGTCACGTTCTGAACGTTAACGTGAGCGCGCGCGACGTCGCATTCTGGGACATCAGGCGCGGGCTGGTCGCGGCAGCGAATCCGGCGCCGATGTCGTTGGCGCGATCCCGGCGCGGCGATCGCGGGCCGTGCCTGTGCTCAACCTGCTGGCCTGTTAGCTGGTTCATCACGGTCCGATCGCCCGCGGGTTCCGTTCGGCGCGCAGATGTCCATGCCCCGCGACGCATGGCTCACGACCCAGAGTCCAGGTGGCACGCGGCGCAGAATGGGATACGAGTCGTCGGACTGATCAGCGTCGGCCGATGCAGGAGGCGTCCCTTGAGTGAAACACCGAGCAACGTCGACGCGGCGGCGCGCGCTGCATCGACGCCGCCCGCCGCGGCGCCCGGGCTCTGGGCGCGTCTCGGCATTCCGCTGCTTGCGGTGATCGCAGCGCTCGCCTTCGTGGCGCTCGCGACCACGCGCTGGAACGCCTGGACCGGCAACGCAACGACCCAATCGACCAACGATGCCTATGTGCGCGCCGACCTGACGCAGCTCTCGAGCCGCGTGGCCGGCGAGGTGACGAAGGTTGCGGTCAGCGATTTCCAGCAGGTCAAGGCCGGCGACCTGCTGGTCCAGATCGATCCGGCCGACTACGAGGCACAGGTGTCGCAGGCCGAGGCCAATGTCGAAGCGGCGCAGGCGGCGCTCGACAACCTCAGCAACCAGGTCGAGCTGCAATACGCGACCATCGCCCAGGCCGAGGCGCAGCAGGTCTCGGCCGGCGCGGCCGAGGTGCAGGCCAGGCAGGAGGAAGAGCGCCAGCAGTCGCTGTCGCAGAGCGAAGCGGGTACCAAGCAGCGGCTGGAACAAGCCACCGCCGCCTATGCCAAGGCGCAGGCCGACGTGCGCGCGAGCCGCGCGGTGATCGCCGCGCAGCGTCATCAGCTCGAGGTGCTCACCGGCACCAAGAAGCAGCGCGGCGCCGATCTCGCCGGCGCCAAGGCCGCGCTCGCCGCCGCGCGGCTCAAGCTCGGCTACACCAGGATCACCGCGCCATTCGACGGCGTCGTCGGACAGCGCCAGGTGCAGGTCGGCGACTACGTCAATATCGGCAGCAGCCTGATCGCGGTGGTGCCGCTGCCGCATGTCTTCATCATCGCCAACTACAAGGAAACGCAGCTCACCCATGTCGCGCCCGGCCAGCCGGTCGAGATCACCGTGGATTCGTTCCCGGGCCAGAGGCTGCATGGCCGCGTCGAGCGGATCGCGCCGGCCTCCGGCTCGCAATTCGCGCTGCTGCCGCCCGACAATGCCACCGGCAACTTCACCAAGGTCGTGCAGCGCATTCCGGTCCGCATCGCCCTCGACGGCGACCAGCCGCTGCTCGCGCGGCTGCTGCCGGGCATGTCGGTCGTGACCCACATCCGCACCACCGGCCAGGCCGATGGCGCCAAGTGAGACCGATCGCGGACCGCTGTCGCGCGGCGGCCAGGCGGCGCATCCGCTGTTTGCCGTCGGCGCCGTCCTGCTCGGCTCGTTCCTGGCGAATTTCGACAGCCGGCTGACCTCGGTCGGCCTGCCCGATCTGCGCGGCGCGTTCTCGCTCGGTTTTGACGAGGGCGCCTGGCTGTCCACCGCGGCGATCGGCTCGCAGATCGTGATCGCGCCGGCCGTTGCGTGGCTCGCGACCGTGTTCGGTCTACGCCGTGTGCTGGGTATTCCCAGCCTGATCTATGCGGTGCTGTCCCTGATCATTCCGTTCGTGCGCGACTATCCGACCTTGATCGCGCTCGCGATCCTGCACGGCATGCTGCTCGGCACCTTCGTGCCGGCCACGCTCATGATCATCTTCCGCAACCTGCCGATCCGCTGGTGGCTGCCGGCGATCTCGATCTATGCGATCCGGGTCGGCTTCGCGCTGGATACCTCGACCTCGCTGGTCGGCTTCTATGTCGAGCATCTCGGCTGGCAGTGGCTGTACTGGCAGGGCGTCGTGCTGGCGCCGCTGATGGCGCTGATGGTCTATCTCGGCACCCCGGCCGAGCCCGTCAACCGCGCGCTGCTCGAGAACGCCGACTGGGGCGGGATGCTGCTGCTCGGCAGCGCCGTGGCGATGATCTATGCCGGTCTCGACCAGGGCAACCGACTCGACTGGCTGCAATCAGGCACGGTGATGGCGCTGCTGTGCGGCGGCGCCGCGCTGTTCGTCCTATTCCTCGTCAACGAGGCGCTCGCCCCGCAGCCATGGGCGCATTTCAACGTGCTGTTCTCGCGCAACATCGGGCTGTCGCTGGTCGTGATCCTGCTCTACACGCTGACCAGCCTCTCGAATGCGTCGCTGGTGCCGAACTTCCTCGTCACCATCACGCAGTTGCGGCCGGAGCAGAGCGGCTCGCTGCTGTTGTTCTACGGCGCGCTGCCGATGGTCGTGCTGGTGCCGCTGTCGATCGTCCTGCTTCGCCATCTCGATCCTCGCATCGTCGTCGTGCTCGGTCTCAGTGCCTTCGCGGCGGCCAATCTGCTCGGCACCCAGATCACCCATGCCTGGGCGCGCGAGGATTTCATCGTCATCGTCGTGCTGCAGTCGATCGGACAGGCCCTGACCTTGCTTCCGATCATCATCCTCGCGCTGTCGAATTCCGATCCGGCGCGGGCGACGTCCTTTGCGGCCTATATCCAGGTGATGCGGCTCGGCGGCGCCGAAATCGGCGTCGCCCTGATGGGAACGTGGCTGCGGGTGCGCGAGCAGGTGCATTCGGCCTATCTCGGCCTCAACATCCAGAGCGGCGATCTCGACGTCGCGCGCGCGCTGCAACGACTGACCGGCTATTTCGCCGCGCATGGCGGCGGCCAGGCCAAAGCCCGCGCCGTCGGGACCTTGGCCGCGCAGGTGCAGCGCGAGGCCAACGTGCTCGCTTATCTCGATGCGTTCTGGCTGTGCTTCTGGCTCGCGATCGCCGCGCTCCTGCTGGTCGCCCTGATCACGCGCGCACCGCCGGGCCCGTTCTCGCCAACACCGATCGGTCTGAGGGCGGCGTGGATGCGACGGTTCGGAACGTCGACGACGTGAGCGGGCCCGCCCCCGCATGTGGGGGCGTCGCGTTCTCTCCAACAACGCCGGCGCGCCTCTGCGCCTTTAACCTTCTGACGAAAGCCGAGCCGCACGATCAGAATCGCCGGCGCTGCATGTTGCGCGCCATCTCCGAGAGCTACGACATCTAGCCGTGAACAGATTTCAAACCGTGCTTCGCAAGCGATTCGGACGCGGTTCGTTCCAGCCGCGTTCCGAACGTTAATGGCGGTGCGATGATCGTCGCATTCTGGGACATCATGCTCGCGATGGTTGCGGCAACTCATCGAGCGGCCATTTCGGACGCTTGATCTTCTTGTAGGGCAACGTCGTGACGTCGCGCGCGACCACGCCGGGCGCATCGACCATGATGATGTCGGCCGCGATCGGCGCAAATGCCGCACGGAAATGCTGGGCGGATTTCACCACGACGAGCTTGCGCGTGGCAGGATCACAGCCGAGCTGCGTGAAGAAGTCGGTGCCGAACGCCTGGCAGCGGAACGTCGTGATCACGACCTCGACGCCATTGCTCCCGATCAACGCGCAATCGCCGAGCTTGGCGGGCGTGCCGGCAAGGCCCGTCATCACCATATTCTCCTTCAGCGCCTTGATCTCCCAGGTCGCATCGACGGGATCACCCGACAGCGGCCCGATCTTGCCGCCGATCCGCAGCGGCAGCTTGGCGCCGACGCCGGCATCGAAGGCGATGCGCACCGCGATCGGATCCCAGAGCGGACCGAGGCAGGCATTGCCGATGTTGCGGTCGAGCAGCCGGCGCAGGATGAACGTGGAATCGCCGGGCGCACCGCCGCCGGGATTGTCGCTGGCATCGCCGAGCACGATGGTGCCGTCCTTCGCCAAGGCCTGGTCGAGCGCAGCATCGACGCCGGGCATGCGTTCGGTCACCGCCTCGCGCATGCCGATCAGCTCGTCCGCGAGCTTGCGCGCCAGCGCCTGCGCCTTGGCGCCATCGGGATCGACGGCGGCATCGCTATAGACCAGCACCTTGGTGCCCATGGACGGCGTGTCGCCCCAGCCGAAGCCGTGAACGATCGAGACCGAGACGATGCCGTCCTTGCCTTCCAGCGCGGTGACGCGGTCGACGAAGCTGCGCACCGGCTCGCGCGTGGTGTGCAGGGTCACGATCATGTCGGTGTCGACCAACGCCGAGCGCAGCTTGAGCCGCTTCTCGGCGAGCTCGGTGCAATGTTTCACCAGATCCTGGGCCCGCTCGAGAATGTCGGTGTGCGGATATTCCTTCCAGCAGATCAGAAGATCGGCGCTTCTGACCATCAGCTCGCTCATGTGAACGTGGGGGTCGAGCGTCGCGCCGATGACCACATCGGGTCCGACGATCTCGCGTATCAGCGCGAGCAGCTCGCCCTCGCAATCATCATAGCCGTCGGCGATCATCGCGCCGTGCAGGCCGATCAACGCCATGTCGACCGGCAGCGCGGCTTCGAGGTCGGCGAGGATCTGGTCGCGCAGGGTTTCGAACGCCGCGCGGGTGACCAGCCCGTTCGGCACCGCTGCGGCGACCAGCCCCTCGATCAAGGTCCAACCTTTCGATGGCCCGACCTGCCGCGCCGCCCATAGTGGCCCGCCATGCATCTGCATCTTGTCCGGATGCGTTCCGGCCGGGAAATATGCGCGCTCGTGGAAGGTCGCGAGCCCCGTCGGCATCGGCGCAAAAGTGTTGGTCTCGGTGGCAAGGGCGGCGGAGAAGACACGCATGGAGGAATTGCTCTTGGTTCGCGCGATGACAATGAGGCGGCCGCAGGGGATCGCATTGCGCCCACGAGCACAAGACTTTGCGACGGCAGAGCACCCGCCGCTCAGCGCATGATGTCGATCAGTTCGCCGCCGCCGGCGCCCTCACCGACTGATCCTCGATCGCCTTGATCGCGACGACGGCGACCTGGGATAATGCCTCGCGGTCGGCGCCTGACGACGCCATCACGCTCATGCCGGTGATCACGGCGGAAACATAGCGCGCGAGCGCAGCGGGGTCGGCGGCTTCAGCCAGATCGCCTTCGCGCTTGGCGCGCTCGAAACGGTGCCGGAGCTGCTCCTCGGTCTGTGCGCGGCGGGCCGCGAGCTCGAACGGCACGTTGGAAGAGCCGGAGCCGCAGGCGAGACCGCCCTGCACCAGCAGGCAGCCGGGCGGATTGGAGGGATCGGTCTGTTTCTCGGCGACGCCCATCAGCATCCGCGCGGTGACCTCGTGGGCGGTCGGCGCGCTCAGCACCTCGTCCATCCAGGCCTCCCGTCGCGCCGTGTAGCGGTCGAGCGCGGCCCTGAGCAGGGCCTCCTTGCTGCCGAACGCGGCATAGAGGCTGGGCGGGTTGATGCCCATGGCATCGGTGAGCTGGGCGATGGTGGCGCCCTCATAGCCATGGCGCCAAAACACCTCCATCGCCTGGTCCAGCGCGGTGTCGCGATCGAAAGTCCGGGGCCGTCCGATGCCCATCTGCAAAACTCCTGTTCCGTCTCCGCCCCGTCTGATTCTTATCTAGTTGTTCTTGAACGCGATTTCTTTGATCTGGCGCAGTCCGCCGAAAGTCGGGCTACTATTTTCGTAGTATCCGTTACATAAGTCTCTTGCGAACGGGTTGCCAGCGCCACATTTGTAGCGAGCACTACAAATCTGGAGCGCGCCAATGCCTTCGTCCGAAATTCGTTCTTCCGGCCGCCTGAAGCGGTGGCTGAGCACCGTCGCCGCCGCCGGCTTGGTGATTGCCGCCGGCTCCTACGCCGGCTCCCAATATTTCCACTTCAGTTCCGCGCCGAATGCGGCCCGCGCTGCGGCCCCCGAACAGGCCGTCCCCGTTACGGTTGCCGTCGTCGAGCCGCGCCAGGCGAGCCTGTGGGACGAGTTCTCCGGCCGGCTTGAAGCCGTCGAGCGGGTCGAGATCCGGCCGCGGGTGGCCGGTGCCATTCTCGGCACCAATTTCACCGAGGGCTCGCTGGTCAAGGCTGGCGACGTCCTGTTCAAGATCGACCCGGCGCCCTACGCCGCCGAGGTCGACCGGGCGCAGGCGCAACTGGAAGCGGCGCGCGCCCGCGCCGCCTTCGCCGCCAACGAACTGGAGCGCGGCGCGCAGCTGGTCGGCAATTCCATCGTGACCAAGCGCGATTACGACCAGCGCGACAACGGCAATCGCGAAGCCATCGCCAACGTCAAGGCCGCCGAAGCGACCTTGCAGACAGCCAAGCTCAATCTCGACTACACGCAGGTGCGCGCGCCGGTCGACGGCCGGGTCGGCCGGATCGAGGTCACGGTCGGCAACCTCGTCGCCGCCGGGTCGGCCTCGCCGGTGCTGACCTCGCTGGTGTCCGTCAACCCGATCTATGCGAGCTTCGACGCCACCGAAGAGCTGGTGTTGCGCGCATTGTCGGCGATTGCCGACGGCTCGGGCAAACGCGGCAATCTCGACCGCATCCCGGTCGAGATGACGACCTCGGGCGGCATCACGGCATCCGGCCATATCCAGTTGATCGACAATCAGGTCAACGGGCAGAGCGGCACGATCCGCGTCCGCGCCGTGTTCAAGAACGAGGACGGCCGGCTGATCCCCGGCCAGTTCGCGCGCGTGCGCATGGGCCAGCCGCAGCAGCAATCGCTGGTGCTGCTCGACGAGCGCGCCATCGGCACCGACCAGGACAAAAAATTCGTGATGGTGGTCGGCGACGACGAGCGCGCTGTCTATCGCCCGGTCAGCCTCGGCGGCAGCGTCGACGGCCTGCGCATCATCTCCGCCGGCCTCAAGCCCGGCGAGCGCGTGGTGGTCAATGGCCTCCAGCGGGTGCGGCCAGGTGCGTTGTTGAAGACGCAGGTGGCCGCGATGGGCGCACGCGATGGGGCGGCCACTGACAACAAGCGACTGGCGCAGCGCTGATCATGATCGACAATGGCGGTCACCACACACGCGATGCCCACCCTCCCCTGGAGGGGGAGGGTCGACGCGCGCACAGCGCGCGGCGGGGTGGGGTGACGGTCTCAGTTGGTGAAAACCTGCTCGCACCTCCTCAGCCATCCGTGCGTCGCGGGTTCGTCTCAGTCGAGCACCGCACGCGCGGAGGGGCCGCCACCCCACCCCGTCTCGCATGTCGCTGCGCTCATGCGAGCCGACCCTCCCCCTCCAGGGGAGGGTGGGCACCGCGCCAGCCCTTAGACCAAGTCAGATAACGACGACCGACCTCTCCCGACCACGGGGCCTCCCATGAACCTCTCCAAATTCTTCATCGATCGGCCGATCTTCGCAGGCGTGCTGTCGACGCTGATCTTCCTCGGCGGCTTGATCGCGCTGTTCTCCATGCCGATCTCCGAATACCCCGACGTCGTGCCGCCCTCCGTGGTGGTGCGTGCGACCTATCCCGGCGCCAATCCGAAGGTGATCGCCGAGACGGTGGCGACGCCGATCGAGGAGCAGATCAACGGCGTCGAGAACATGCTCTATATGAGCAGCCAGGCGACCACCGACGGCGCGATGACGCTCACGGTCACCTTCAAGCTCGGCACCGATCCGGACAAGGCCACGCAGCTGGTGCAGAACCGGGTGCAGCAGGCCGAGCCGCGGCTGCCCGCCGTGGTGCGCCAGCTCGGGGTGATCACCAAGAAGAGCTCGCCCGACCTCACCATGGTCGTGCATCTGATCTCGCCCAACGGCCGCTATGACACCACCTATTTGCGCAACTACGCGGTGCTCAACGTCAAGGACCGGCTGGCGCGCATCGACGGCGTCGGCGACGTCCAGCTGTTCGGCGCCGGCGACTATTCGATGCGGGTCTGGGTCGATCCGCAGAAGGCGGCCGAGCACGGTCTCTCCGCTAGCGACATCGTCAAGGCGATCCAGGCGCAGAACGTCGAGGCCGCTGCCGGCGTGGTCGGCGCCTCGCCGAGCGTGAAGGGGCTGGACCTGCAGCTCTCGGTCAATGCCGAGGGCCGGCTGTCGAACGAGGACCAGTTCGCCGACATCGTGGTGAAGACCGGCGCTCACGGCGAGATCACGCGGCTGCGCGACGTCGCCCGCATCGAGCTCGGCGCCTCCGAATACGGCCTGCGCTCGCTGCTCGACAACAAGCAGGCGGTGGCGATTCCGATCTTCCAGGCGCCGGGCTCCAACGCGCTGCAGATCTCCGACAACGTCCGCGCCACCATGGCGGAGATCGCGAAGACGATGCCGGAGGGCGTCGAGTATCACATCGTCTACGACCCGACCCAGTTCGTGCGCTCCTCGATCGAGGCCGTCGTGCACACGCTGTTCGAGGCGATCGTGCTGGTCGTGATCGTGGTGATCCTGTTCCTGCAGACCTGGCGCGCCTCGATCATCCCGCTGCTGGCGGTGCCCGTCTCCATCGTCGGCACCTTCGCCGTGATGCATCTGTTCGGCTTCTCGATCAACGCGCTCAGCCTGTTCGGCCTGGTGCTCGCGATCGGCATCGTCGTCGACGACGCCATCGTCGTGGTCGAGAATGTCGAGCGCAACATCGAGAGCGGGCTGTCGCCGCGTGACGCCACCTACCAGGCGATGCGCGAGGTGTCGGGGCCGATCATCGCGATCGCGCTGGTGCTGGTCGCCGTGTTCGTGCCGCTCGCCTTCATCTCCGGCCTCACGGGCCAGTTCTACAAGCAGTTCGCGCTGACGATCGCGATCTCCACCGTGATCTCGGCGGTGAACTCGCTGACCTTGTCGCCGGCCCTGTCGGCGCTGCTGCTCAAGGGCCACCACGAGCCGAAGGATCGCCTCACCCGCATCCTCGACCAGAGTCTCGGCTGGTTCTTCCGCGGCTTCAACCGCGCCTTCGTCCGCGCCTCCAACAATTACAGCGGCAGCGTGTCCAAGGTGATCACCGGCAAGGCCGCGGTGATGATCCTCTATGTCCTGCTGGTCGGCGCCACCGCCGTGCTGTTCAAGCAGGTGCCGGGCGGCTTCGTGCCGGGCCAGGACAAGCAGTATCTGGTCGGCTTCGCGCGGCTGCCGGACGGCGCCACGCTCGACCGCTCCGAGGAGGTGATCCGCAAGATGAGCGACATCGCGCTGACGCAGCCCGGGATCGAGAGCTCGGTCGCCTTCCCCGGCCTGTCGATCTCCGGCTTCACCAACTCCTCCAATGCCGGCATCGTGTTCTCGACCTTGAAGCCGTTCGACGAGCGTAAGGATCCATCGCTGTCCGGCGGCGCGCTGGCGATGGAGCTCAACAAGAAATATGCGGGCATCCAGGACGCCTTCATCGCGATGTTCCCGCCGCCACCGGTCAACGGCTTGGGCACCATCGGCGGCTTCAAGCTGCAGATCGAGGACCGCGCCGGCCTCGGCTACGAGGCTCTGAACGACGTCACCAAGGCGTTCATGGCCGGCCTGCAGAAGTCGCCGGAGATCGCCGGCGTGTTCTCGAGCTTCCAGGTCAACGTCCCGCAACTGTTCGCCGACATCGACCGCACCAAGGCGTTGCAGCTCGGCGTCCCCGTGACGGAGGTGTTCAACACCCTGCAGATCTACCTCGGCTCCTACTACGTGAACGACTTCAACAAGTTCGGCCGCACCTATTCGGTGCGCGTGCAGGCCGACGCGCCGTTCCGCGCCCGTGCCGACGATATCCGCCAGCTCAAGGTGCGCTCCGCCTCCGGCGACATGGTGCCGCTGTCGGCGCTGCTCAACGTGCGACAGAGCGCAGGTCCCGAACGCGCCATCCGCTACAACGGCTTCCTGTCGTCGGATATCAACGCGGCAGCGGCGCCCGGCTTCTCCTCCGGCCAGGCGCAGGCGGCGGCCGAGCGGGTCGCGGCCGAGGTGCTGCCGCCCGGCTTCGCCTTCGAATGGACCGACCTGACCTACCAGGAGTTCATCGCCGGCAACTCCGGCCTGTGGGTGTTTCCGCTCGCGATCCTGCTGGTGTTCCTGGTGCTGGCCGCGCTGTACGAGAGCCTGACCCTGCCGCTGGCGATCCTGATGATCGTGCCGATGGCGCTGCTGGCGGCGATGTTCGGTGTCTACCTCTCGAAGGGCGACAACAACATCTTCACCCAGATCGGCCTGATCGTGCTCGTCGGCCTCTCCGCCAAGAACGCGATCTTGATCGTCGAATTCGCGCGCGAGCTCGAATTTGCCGGGCGCACGCCGCTGCGCGCTGCGATCGAGGCCAGCCGCCTGCGGCTGCGGCCGATCCTGATGACGTCGATGGCGTTCATCATGGGCGTGCTGCCGCTGGTGCTCTCGACCGGCGCCGGCTCGGAGATGCGGCGCGCGATGGGCGTCGCGGTGTTCTCCGGCATGATCGGCGTCACCGTGTTCGGCCTGTTCCTGACGCCCGTGTTCTACGTGCTGCTGCGGACGCTGACCGGCATGAAGCCGCTCACCCAGCATGGCGGCCACGGCACGGTGGCGGCTCAACCCGCGGAGTAAACAAGAATGTGAACGCGCGTGATGTCGAGCGCCCGGAAACGCGATCGTCTCTTGATTCGTAGAGACAAATGGCAGTCGGCGTCCCGATCACGCTCCCCGGATGATCCGTTTCACGATCAATTCTACAGAACTGTGAAACGGATCACAGACCAGCGCAGCGAGATGGAGGACGCCAACTCCAGCACGTTGCGCCGACCCGGCGGCCTGTCCCGCACCAGGCCGCCGGGTCATTTGACCACACGGAGTTGCAACATGGATTTTTTGAATCATCTTGTCGCCGCCAGACTGATGAAGACGGCAGAGGGTTTTGAACGCATCGGCGCACACGGTGCATCGCGGCGGCTGCCGGCTCCGACCCGTGCACGGGCCACGAGCACACCGGCGCTCGGTCTCGTCGTCGACAATTCGGCGGGGAGCGAACCGGTGCCGGCGCTTGCCTGCGCTGACGATCAAGGTTGCAGCGCCGGATTGTAGGACCGCAGCGCTCCAAACACGTCCCCGGGGGCGTGACCCCCGCCGGACCAGACCATGCGCCGGCAGCGGACGATCTCAACACGCCCTGCCGCAACGCGGCCGGCGCGGCGCCTAGCGCCAAAATGGCATCATCTCACGATCAAAACTCGCGCTTGCCACGGCTGGGAACAGCCGATAGCTTTTTTGAACCTTTCAAAGCGCGACGGATCATCCAGCATGTTTTCACGGCGGACCAGCCCCACGGGTGTGAAGGTGTCGAACGGGACGCCACGCGCGGCCCTCCCCGTCTCGAAGACGGTGCTGGTGGCGGCGGCAGCCATGCTGAGCGTCGCCGCGGCGGCGCAGGCGCGCGATCTCACGGTGGTGTCTTGGGGCGGCAACTATCAGGACGCGCAGCGCAAGATCTACTTCCAGCCGTTCGCCGCCAAGCTCGGCGCCACCGTGCTCGACGAGAGCTGGGACGGCGGCTATGGCGTGCTGCAGGCCAAGGTGAAGGCCGGGGTGCCGAACTGGGATGCGGTGCAGGTCGAGGCCGAGGAGCTCGAGCTCGGCTGCAGCGACGGCATCTATGAGAAGATCGACTGGAGCAAGATCGGCGACAAGAAAGGCTTCATCCCGGCCGGCGTGAGCGATTGCGGCGTCGGCGCCATCGTGTGGTCGACGGGCATGTCCTATGACGGCGACAAGATCAAGGATGGGCCAAAGACCTGGGCGGACTTCTGGGACACGGCGAAGTTTCCGGGCAAGCGCGGCCTGCGCAAGGGCGCCAAATACACGCTCGAATTCGCGCTGATGGCCGACGGCGTGCCGGCGACCGACGTCTACAAGGTGCTGAAGACCAAGGAGGGCGTCGAGCGCGCCTTCAAGAAGCTCGACGCGCTCAAGGCCGACATCGTGTGGTGGGAGGCCGGCGCGCAGCCGCTGCAGCTCCTGTCATCCGGCCAGGTCGCGATGACCTCGGTCTATAACGGCCGCATCAGCGCCATCAACCGCACCGAGGGCAAGCATTTCGGCTTCGTGTTTCCGGGCAGCATCTACGCTGTCGATAGCTGGGTGGTGCTGAAGGGCTCGCCGAACAAGGACGCCGCGATGAACTTCATCGCGTTTGCGAGCCAGGCCGAGAACCAGGCCAAGCTGCCGGAATACATCGCCTATGGCCTGCCGAACATCGCCGCCGCCAAGCTGGTGCCGGAAAAATTCGCCGCTGAGCTGCCGACCACGCCGGACAATCTGAAGCAGGCGATCGCGCTCGACGTCGGCTTCTGGACCGACAATTCTGAAGAGCTGTCGAAGCGCTTCAACGCCTGGCTCGCGCGCTGAGGCTCGCCGCTTCAGCAAACCGGGCGCGCGATGATCGTCGTCGCGACGCGCGCCTGCCCTCCTCGTGCATGAGTCCCGGCGAGGTCCGCGCCGAAAGCCTCCGTCATGGATACCCCCTTCATCTCGTTCCGGCATGTGGTCAAGCGCTTCGCTGCGCTGACCGTGGTCGACGATCTCGATCTCGATATCGCGCGCGGTGAGTTCGTCGCCCTGCTCGGGCCCTCCGGCTCCGGCAAGACCACGCTCCTGATGATGCTCGCAGGCTTCGAGCAGCCGACCAGCGGCACGATCGAGGTCGGCGGCGCCAGGGTCGACGGGCTGCCGCCGCACAAGCGCAACATGGGCGTGGTGTTCCAGAACTACGCGCTGTTCCCGCATATGAGCGTGCGCGACAACATCGCCTTTCCGCTCAGGATGCGCGGCACGTCCAAGCCCGAGATCGCGCAGCGCGTCGCCCGCGTGCTCGACATGGTCAAGCTGTCGGCCATGGCCGAGCGCAAACCGGCGCAGCTCTCCGGCGGCCAGCAGCAGCGCGTCGCACTCGCCCGCGCCCTGGTGTTCGAGCCGCAGGTGGTGCTGATGGACGAGCCGCTCGGTGCGCTCGACAAGAAGCTGCGCGAGCAGATGCAACTCGACATCCGCGACCTGCACCGCCGGCTCGGCCTCACCATCGTCTTCGTCACCCACGACCAGGACGAGGCGCTGACGATGTCCGACCGCATCGCCGTGTTCAACCACGGCAGGATCGAGCAGATCGGCACACCGCGCGAGATCTACGAGCTGCCGCGCACGCCATTCGTCGCCGAGTTCATCGGCGAGACCAACCTGCTGGCGTGCAAGCTCGACGAGCACGCGGGCGAGGTGATGCGGCTGACGACGGACTCGGGCCTCACGCTGTCGGCGCATGCCGGCGCCGCCCGCATCGATGGTGGCAAGGTGCAGGTTTCGATCCGTCCCGAGGCCATCCGGATCAACGATCATGCAGCGGCGACCGCGAACCGCCTGACCGCGCGCATCCTGGACGCGGTGTATTTCGGCGATCACGTGCGTCTGGTCGCCACGGCCGGCGCGCAGCGGCTGATCATCAAGGGCGATCGTGCCGGTCAGGCCGCGGAGGTCGGCAGCGAGGTCGTGCTGTCGTTCACGGCGTCGGATGTCTGGGTGGTGGGATCATGCGACCAGACTTCCGCCAACGGTTGACGGCAGTTCTGCTGCTGGCGCCGCTTCTGGCGTTCATGCTGTCGTTCTTCGTCGTGCCGCTGGTGACGATGATGAAGTCGGCTGTATCCGATCCAGTTGCGACCGAGTCCCTGCCCCGCACCCACAAGGCGCTGGCGCGCTGGGACCGCACGAGCGTGCCTCCTGCAACCGCACAGGCTGCGTTCATCGACGACATCCGCAAGCTGACCAATGACGAGCAGTTCGGCGATCTCGTTCGCCGCCTCAACAGCGCGCAGTCCGGATTCCGCAGCCTGCTCGGCAAGACCCGCCGCGCGCTCGACGGCACCGACGCGGTCGACCTCGCAGCAATCGACTCGCGCTGGAGCGAGACCTCCTATTGGACGACCATCGCCGAGGCCGTCGCCTCGCCCTGGACCGACAAGAACCTGCTCGCCGCCGTCGACCTCGAGCGCAACGCCGCCGGCAATATCGCTGCGATGCCGGAGGGCGCCTCGGCCAACCGCCTGATCATGATCCGGACCTTCGTGACCTCGGCGCTGGTGACGCTGGCCTGCATCCTCATCGGCCTGCCGTTCGCGATGGTGGCCGCCTCGGTCGACGGCTGGCGCCGGCAGATCCTGCTCGGCGCGGTGCTGCTGCCGCTGTGGACCTCCCTCCTGGTACGCACCGCGGCCTGGTATGTCGTGCTGCAGGACAACGGCCTGATCAACGCCACCTTGAAGGGGCTCGGCCTGACGTCAGCGCCGGTGCCGCTGATGTTCAACCGGCTCGGCGTCGTCATCGCCATGACACATGTGCTGCTGCCGTTCATGGTGCTGCCGATCTTCAGCGTGCTGATCGCGATCCCGCGCAATCTGATGCCGGCGGCGGCCTCGCTCGGCGCGCATCCGCTGCGCGCCTTCGTCCACGTCCTGCTGCCGCTGTCGATGCGCGGCGTCGTCTCCGGCGCCCTGCTCGTGTTCATGGCCGCGCTCGGCTACTACATCACGCCGGCGCTGATCGGCGGCGCCAACGATCAGATGATCAGCTCGGTGATCGCCTACTACGCCACGGGAGCCGCGAACTGGGGCATGGCCGGCGCGCTCGGCCTCGTCCTGCTCGCGATGACGATCCTGCTCTACGCCCTCTACATCCGGCTGACCTCGACCGAGGAGCAGCGCGCATGAAATGGCTGCCGCTCGTCAAGCTGCTGTTCGCGATCGCCGTCATCGTGTTCCTGCTCGGGCCGTTGATCGCGGTGCTGCCGCTATCGCTGACCGACAGCGTGTTCCTGAACTATCCCATTCCCGGCTATTCGACGCGCTGGTTTCGCGAGCTGGTCACCGCCGACTCCTGGCGGCTCTCGATCGTCAACAGCCTGCTGATCGGCGCGGGGACCACAGCCCTTGCAACGTTGCTCGGCACGCTCGCCGCGCTCGGCCTGCGCGGCAAGCCCGCCTCGCTGCTGTTCGCGACGCTTCGCACCGTGTTCCTGCTGCCGATGGTCGTGCCGGCGGTGGTGCTCGGCGTCGGCATGCAGCTGATGTTCTCGCGCTACGGGCTCACCAACACCTATCTCGGCGTCATCATCGCGCACACCGTCGTCGCCGTGCCGTTCGTGCTGGTCAACGTCTCCTCGGCCTTGCAGGGCGTCGATATCCAGCTCGAGCGGGCCGCCGCGAGTCTCGGCGCCTCGCCCGCCGTGGTGCTACGCTCGGTGACGTTTCCCATCGCGCTGCCCGGCATCATCTCCGGCGCATTGTTCGCTTTCGCGACGTCGCTGGACGAGGTGGTGCTGACGCTGTTCGTCGCCGGTCCCAATCAGCGCACCCTGGCGCGGCAGATGTTCGCCACCATCCGCGAGAACATCAGCCCGGCGATCGTCTCGGCGGCGGCCGTGTTCATCGTCGGGACGATCGTGCTGTCGCTGGCGATGCTCGCGCTCCGGCGGCGGATGGCGTGAGGGAAGGCACCGGTCCGTAGGGCGGATGAGCGCAGCGTAATCGGCCGCCCCGTGCGCGAACAGCCGCTATGCGCACAACAGCCGGAATGGCGGATTACGCTGCGCTCATCCGCCCTACGGCTGCCCTACCCCGCCTTCACGTATTTGCGCCAATTGTGCGCTTCCTTGAACCCGAGCACCTCGCGCGTCTTGCGGTTCGACAGCGGCGCCTCGTCGTCACCCATCTCGCGGGTCACCGGCACATTCGGACAATAGCGGCGCAGCAGCTCGCGCGTCGGCATCGTTGCGGTGACGGTGTCGTTGACCGCGTTGAAGACCTGGAAGCCGAGCCCGTCCTTCTGGATCGCCAGATGCACGATCTCGCCGAGGTCGCGAGCGTCGATATAGGACCAGGCATTGCGCTTGCGCGACGGCGGGTCGGCGAGGAAACGCGGGAACATGTCGTATTCATGCGGCTCGATGACGTTGCCGATGCGCAAGCAGTAGATGTCGATGCCATAGCGCATCGCAAAGGCGCGCGCGGTCTTCTCGTTCACGACCTTGGACAACCCGTAGGAATCCATCGGGTCGGTGTCGTAGTCCTCCTCGAGCGGAAAGCTCCTGAAGTCCTTGTCGCCCTCCGCGAAGCATACGCCATAGGTGGTCTCGCTGGAGGCGATGATGATCTTGCGCACGCCGAGCTTCGCCGCGGCCTCGATGACGTTGTAGGTGCTGATCGTATTCACGCGAAAGGTCTCATTGTCGGGCTCGATCAGCACCCGCGGGATCGCGGCGAAATGCACCACCGCATCCGGCGCCCGTGGCGGCCGGCCGGCGTTGAAGCCGCCGAAGCCATGATGCGTGGTCAGCGCGTTGAAGGCCTGGCCGCTGTCCGTCAGATCCGCGATCAGGGTGTTGATCCCGGGGTGATCGAACGGCTTGAGATCGACGTTGAGGAGCGCGTAGCCCTTGTTCTGCAGATGCGGCAGTACATGCCTGCCCGCCTTGCCTGTTCCCCCGGTGAACACCACGCGCTTGGCTGTCATTGAGCTCGTCATCCCCTGTGAGTGCGTGATCGCTTCTAGCAGTTTCCAGCGAAGCTGCTCCACAAGGAACTTGCAGCCTGCCGCGCGGGACGCGGCCTGCTTTCAATGCCGCGTGGAAGCCTATTGCCGCACTGCGTTGATAGCTCCGCCTCCCGACGGGTGACGTCAGGCCAACCGCCCGCGGTCCAGCCTGCGCGTCATTCTGCCGATCCGAAATCGCCTCCCATCGCGACACGGCAATCTCTGGATGCGTCGCCGGCACATCACCCGATCGCGATGCAAACGACGATCATTCGCAGAATTTTTTCGGCGCTGAGTAGCCAAGTTTCCCATTTTCGGATAGGTAATATAGTGCGGTCACAATGTATTGGGACGGCAGGTTCGTCCCTGAAGGGATATTGTCATGAGATTGTCGTCGAGTGTCGTCGCGTCCTCGGCTGCCGCCGTGCTGGCAACCGTCCTGCTGTGCGGTCCTGCCGCATCGCAAATCACACCAGGCTCCGCCCCCTCGCTTCCGGGCGTAACGGTCGACGCACCGAAGCAGGCGACAAAGCTCCAGAGGTCGAAGACCACGGCCGACACCGGGATCTCGCGCCGCACGCGGTCGACGGCGTCGTCGACGGCGCGCGCGCCGTCAGTTGCGTCGGACTCCGTGGAAGCCAGGATCGCCAAGCTGGAGAGAGCCGCCAGCAGCTGCAACGGCGGCTGCGAGACCAGCTTCAAGTCGGGCAATGCGCCTTGGGTCGGATGCAGCTTGTCCGGTCAGGAATTTTCGCATTTCGATACGACCTGCTCCGACACCCTCAGGTACAAGCACTACGCGGACTGTGCGGAGACCAAGGCGTTCCTGGGCTGGGATCGCAACAAGGTCTGGCTGCATTGCAGCAGCCTGCTGGCCGGCGGCAAGTTTCAGGTCGCCGAGATCAAGCGGTTGAAGCGCGCCCAGTAGTTTGATGGCTTCACCTCTCGGCCTCATCTGAGGTCAGCTCCTGTGAGGTGACGTCTGGCGGCCTGCGCTTGCGGCAGGCCGCATTGTTTGCAGGCCGGCTGGCATGTCGGCCTGTGAAGGCCCGTAGGCCGAGGAGTCGAGCACGCGCATGCGGCGAAGCGCTCGCCCAAGGGCGCCGCTTTCACGCGAAGATTTTTTCACGCGAGGACGATGGAAAGCCGGTCCATGAGCCCTGCTGCAACGATCCGGCGCCTGCGGGCCGACGATGCGGCATGCTTCAAGGCCCTTCGTCTGGAGGCGCTGACGATCAGCCCGGAATCGATGGGCAGCACCTTCGAGCTGGAGAACGGGCTTGGCGTCGAATGGTTCGCCAGGCGGCTCGAGGACACCCACACCCTCGGCGCCTTTCGAGACGGCGAGCTTGTCGGCACGCTGGGCTTCGTCGTCCAGCAGGGGCCGAAGCACGCCCATAAGGGCCGGCTGTTCGGCATGTACGTTAAGCCAGCCTTTCGACGGAGCGGGCTCGCGCGCCTGTTGGCGAATGACATCCTGGATGTCGCGCGCGAGCAGGTCGAGATCGTTCAGCTGATCGTCGTCCAGGACAATGTGCCGGCGCGACGGCTCTACGAAAGCATCGGCTTCGTGGAATTTGGCCTGGAGCTGAAAGCCGCGAAGGACGGCGGCCGATACTACGACGAGGCGCACATGGCGCTCGACTTCAGTCGTGCGGCTGACAGCACCTGACAACCGAGCTGCTGGGATCGATCGGTTCTCCCATTCAAGGCGATGGCGGCATGGGCCGCAGTCACGAGCTGATGAGATGCGCGCAGCACAGGGGAGCCCGACATCACGATCACCTTGGGACGCCACCGGCCGCTGATCCAGACCCCCTGGGACGAAGCGGCCGTTCGGGTCGCGATCGACGACATTGCAGCCGACACGATCGCCCAGTTCGATCCCGACAATTTCTGGCCGGCCCATCCCAGCGACGACGGGACGGCAGACGGTGACCCCAGCTTCTACAAGGGCGCGGCGGGGGTGATCTGGGGGGCTGGACTACTTGCTCCGTATCGGTGCGACAGGCCGTGCGAAGGACTTCCGCCCCGTGCTGTCGAGGCTAATGGAGCGGACGGTCATCGATCACGCAGCCAACTCGCCTGCCGACTACGAGAAACACGGCTCGCTGCTCCGTGGCGAGGTGGGGGCCGCCCTTCTCGCCATGCGGCTCACGCCACTGTCGAGCCTCGCCGACCTCATTCATTGGCACGCCGAGAAGAACGACGAACTGCCGATCCGGGCAGCTGATGATTTCGTTCCTTTGCACTTGCTCGCTTCGAGACGCCTGACGGCGGGGCTGCCGGCAGAGATTGCGACGCGTTTTGATATTGCTTTGGCTCTTGGCAAGGCGCAATCTGATGACACTGGATGGCCGACTTTTCGTTGGCCTCACGATTTCACCAAAACATTCTTTTCTGGCCCCTTCAATCTCATTCGAAAAGGGAGAATTGTCGTGAGACTTGCGATTTTTGTTGTCGTGGCCCTGTTGGGATCTTCGGGCGCGGCTTTCAGTGAGGCGAGCGATTGCAATATCGAAGCTTTCAAGGCGATGCGCATCGAGGATTCTTCCCTTGCAGTCATGCTCGCCCAGCTCAAGTTGATCAATGAGGCGAACTATGAAGAGGCAAAGAAGTCTGCCTCCGCAATCATCCCCGAATATTTCGCTGGAGATTTCAAGAGCTTCGCGGCAAAGCGCGCCAGCATGTACCAAGAGACGCGGTTCAACTATAGCGTTGACGAAGCGAAGCATCTGGTGACGTCGGGCGTCGATGAAAATGGCCTTGCCGCCTACACGGCCTGCCTTCAGTCGAGATCGCCCCTGACCGCTGTGGTGACCAAGAGCCCCAGCCAGCAGATCGTCAGCTTACGAATCCGCTTCGAGCCTAAGAGCGCGATCCCGAACCCCAATCCCCTCATCATTCAGGTCATTGGCGGAGAGTCGTTTGGCGTTGTCGGCGACCAGAAAGACAAGATCGTCGAGGCTAGCGTCGGTCCCGGAGAGCGGATCTACGTCTTCAAGCGAGTACCAAACTCGGAATTTGTCGCCGTCGTACAGATGCCGTCGCTCAGTCTCGCTGCAAATGACGTTTCGTTACCTCCACCACCGGTCTTGAAGGAGATCGTGCAGACAAAAAGCATATCGGTCAATGGCGGACCTATGCATCTCGATCATCCTACAGGCGCGCCGGTCGGCAAATCAGCAGGCCCGGTGCAAACATGCGCTGCGGCGGACGCAGGTTGGGAGCTGATACCCGATACCGCTGCTCTTTCCTTTTCCGAAACACGTCCGGGGTGCTTTACCGGAAAGAGCGCGGTCGCCGACGAAAGCAAGGTCTGCTTCAACGTGACGCTCAGCATCAACGCGGGTGACTCCTGCGACGTCAATTGGACCGTCTCCACCAAACAGCGTCGCACCGTGAAGGTGTTTCAATAAGCGTGCGGCTCCGGATCTCGCAAGAAGGCGGTTGGATGGCGATCAAGCACTGAGCGACCGTCCCACCGTCGGCCAGGCGCTTGGCACGGCGCTCATTGCCGCGGCAGGAGCGACCGTCCTACGCCACTGCGATGTCCAGCATTTGCCGCCGATCGGCGGTTTCGTCGTCCTGCTCGGGCTTGCCGCCGCCGCGCCTGAGGAGACCGGGCGGCCTTCGTCCAGCCGGGACTTTCGCGTCCAATGCCGGTCAGCATCTGTGCCGAGATGAACCTTCTGCCTGCTGCCTTGACCTACTCAAGGGCGGGAGGAGATCGAGGTCGCAATGACGGCTCTGACCAAGGCATTTCATAAGGCATTTTCCGAAGCATCCGACAGTACGAAACACGAACTGCTCAAACAGTTCCTTCTGCTCTGTGCCGCCATATTGCTGGTGTCGGCGATGGCGCTGACCTACGGGACGGATCTGAGCCACGGCTTTTTCTGATCGGTCTTTTCTTGCTCCGCGTCGGTGAACGGCGGCCGGTGATCGGCATACCCATGTTTGCCGCGGGCATGAGCGGAACGCCCGGCCTATCGCGCCTCGACGAGCGCCGCGAGCTTCGCGAGCGCCATCCGCCAGCCGGCCTCGTTGTCGGCGGGCGATACGCCACGGGGCAGTCCATCATGCGTGGCAAGGAGTTTGGTCCCGCCATCCGCATCGGCGAGCGTGATCGTGATGGTCATCTCGCCGCGTAGCGCAGGATCCGTGGTCTCGAACTCGTCCACTTCGACAACCTGCTCATTCGGGACGAGCTTCACAAAGCGACCGCGATACGTATCCGTGTGCGCCGTCGTCTTGCCGGTCCCGGTCGGCACGTCATAGGTAAGCGAAATCCGCAACGCGCCGCCTTCACGGGCGTCGAACGCATGCACGTCGCAGGTCATCCCGTCCGGCACCTTCCATTTTGCGATCGCGCGCGGATCGAGCAGCGCTCGATAGACCGCCGGCCGAGGCGCGGCGATGTAGCACCGTATCGAAAGGGTCTCGCGCATGTTCATTCCCCGCGGACCTTGGGCATCGTCTCGAGCCATCATCCGATAGGACCGATGGTGTACCGACGGCAGGCTTTTGGATAGGCTGGTTGCCAATCATGCGCCCCGCGGCCTGCCTGCTTGACGCGACCGACGGACAGCACCCGAGAGCCCGACACGATGATCACCCTGGGACGACATCGGCCGCTGGTCCAGACTCCCTGGGACGAAGCGATTGCCCTGGCCGCGATCGAAGACATCGCGGCCGATGCGATCGCCCAATTCGATCCCGATCATTTCTGGCCGGCCCACCCCAGCGACGACGGGACCGCCGACGGCGATCCCAGCTTCTACAAGGGCGCCGCGGGTGTGATCTGGGCCCTCGACTACCTGCATCGTGTCGGCGCAACCCGAGCGACCAAGGATTTCCGCCCCGTGCTGTCCAGGCTGATGGAGCGGACGGTCATCGACCACGCAGCCAATTCGCCTGCCGACTACGAGAAACATGGCTCGCTGCTCCGTGGCGAGATGGGGGCCGCCCTGCTCGCCATGCGGCTCACGCCACTGTCGAGCCTCGCCGACCTCATTCATTGGCACGCCGAGAACAACAACGAACTGCCGATCCGGGAGCTGATGTGGGGTCTGCCGGGGTCGATGGTCGCGGCGGTCCACATGGCGGGGATGACCGGGGAAGCGCGCTGGCGCCGCCTGTTCGAGGTGCAGGCGGCACGGCTGTTGGCCGAGCTGGAGGACACACCGCAGGGCCCGCTCTGGACCCAGGATCTATATGGCGCCAAGGACCGCTTCCTCGGACCCGTTCATGGTTTCGCCGGCAACGTCATCCCGTTGTTGCTCGGATGGGACTGGCTGACGGCGGCACAGCAGGCTCACGTGGCCGCCTTCGTCCCGAAGGCGCTCGCGGCCAACGCATGGCGCTATGACATCGGAACCACATGGGGACCGCGAAGCAAGCGTGAGAAGCGGCTGTTCCTCTGTCAGCACTGTCATGGTGCCCCGGGCATGGTGACGACCTTTGCCGACGCGCCGTTCGCGACGCCGGACTTCGACGCGCTGCTGCTGGACGGCGGACGCTTCACCTGGGCCGCCGGACCACTGACCAAGGGCTCGAACCTCTGCCACGGCACCGGCGGAAACGGCTACGCCTTCCTCAAGCTCTATCGCCGCACCCACGACCCGGTTTGGCTCGACCGCGCGCGCCAGTTCGCGATGACCGCCATCGTGCAGGTTCGCGGCGGCCAGATGGTCGCCGGCCGCGGACGCTATTCGTTATGGACCGGCGACGTCGGCCTCGCCGTCTACCTCTGGGATTGCATCACCGGAGAGCCACGGTTTCCGACGATCGACGTGTTCTGAAGCAAGTTGGGGACTGCTATCAATGTCTGTTTCGAGCAAGGAAGAGACAAGCACGATATCATGATGCAGGTCTTCCTGATGTTCAGCTTTCGTGTGAACGAGACCTTCGCCCTTGAAAGTCGCCGGTTGTTTGTTCTGGCTGGCGAGATGGCAGGTGGGCAGATTCAGGCCGGCATGATCGTCAGCGTGCCGCTAAACTCTTCGCTATCTATCTCTGCCCCCATTCACAGCATCGAATTTGCCCGTAGAACCGGTGGGCGAGACGATGTCTGCCTCTGCATTGCCTATGAAGACTCTGATGAACTCGAAATATGGAAGGGACTTGATCTCAAAACGAGATCGTAAAAGGCGTACCCACGGCACACTCCGTCTAACCCTCTTGCTGGAGGTCTCTTGAGTGACAACGGCGACCTTCCAATAGAGCGCGCCAAGTGCTTTCGTCCGGTTCAGATCGGGGAGCCGGTCTTGTCGGCATTGGTGCGCGGTCGTCTCTTTGCCCCTCATCCGCATCCAGATCGCCTACGCCAGAAAAACTCGTTTTGACTGCGGCCTCAAACACATGTCTCTGTCCAGTCTCCCGAGCATGAAGATTCTTGTTTCTTTTTTCCAGAATTTATGCTTCTATCTGCCCGTCCCGTCTCACAAGAGGGGCGCTTCGCGGTCGTCACGAACGTCGAGGCGGGATGCGGTGGGCGTGTCGATGTTGCAGCGTGGCTGAGCCGCGCCGACGAACGACGTCGATGCGCACGGTCAAGTCGCGTGGTCCTGGCATCCCGACGCTGATGCCCAGCGCAAGGTGCGCAAGCGCGTTGTGCGATACGGTGGCCAGAAAGCCCGGCGCACCGGGGAGATCGCGAAGCAGCCGTCAAAACCATCGCGCGGGGAATGCCGGGTGTTCTCGGCTGAACCTGTGGTGACTGCCGCCTGCTTTTTTTCTGCAGGCGGGCCATGGGTGCGGCCAGCGCCCGGCATTCCCCGTGCCCTCTTCGACGAAGAGGGAGGTCGATCAGAACAGCTCGGACGCAAAGCGCGCCGCGAGACAGCGAAGCCATGTCTGAAATCCAGACCGCAGCATCCACCCGACACACCCGTCCGACGATCAGCAGGCCGCCGATGAAGCGAAAGAGCGGCACCGCGAAGCGCCCGGGCATCCCACTCTTGTCTGGGCAAGCCCCGCGATGTGGATGGCCGGGCCTTTGCCGCGCCGAAGCGACCGCGGCCGCGCAAGCGGGACGAGCCCGGCCGGGACGACGCGGCGACAGAAGGACAGATGCATGAATTCACGACTATGGTCGCCCTGCCCTGGGGCTGGCGGACCCGCGACGCGAGCCACGGCTGATGTTTGGCTTCGACGTCAGAGGATCTTCAATGATCGTGAGATCGAACGAGGCTGGGTCACCGGCCTGATCGGCCGATGGTGGGCACGACAGGGGCGAAAACACGGATCAAGATCAATGATTTAGGCACCCGCACCAGCGTTCCAGGGCTCTTGGTTTCAAAAGGGAATTTCTGGCGATGCCCGCACCATCCAAGGGGTAGGCTGGAAGCCAGAATCGCCTGAAAGTTGCCAAGACTTCAGAAAAGTTGACTGCCTGCCCTTTGGGCTCGGCGCCCAAAGGTGAAGTTCGGATCCCTCGTTCGCCCAACCTCTCCTGTGTTTCGATGGTTGCGGGGAGGTGCAGCCACTGCTGGCATAACAAGACTACTTCTTTGATTTTCCTGGGTATTAGAGAATTCAAGGATACCCATCAACTCGCCGCGTAGCTCGGCATGGACCTCGCCACGTTTCTTGCCGGGAGTGAGTACGATCTCGCCGATGAGCGAGCGGAGCGCCTCGGCGGCCTCGCGTCCGCCATCCGGATCGGCGAGCGCCTCGGTGAACCGACCGACGTTCTTGCGATAGACGTTGGCGATGTTGGGATGCATGTCGGGAATGTCGGCGGGAGCCTCTGACAGGCGCTGTGTGATCTCCGCCTTCTGCCGTTCAAGCTCGTCGATCCGCGCCTTCATCGACGGCTGGTAGAGGCCGTCCTCGATCGCTGCGATGATGCCGGCAACGGCCCGCTCGATCTTCTGAAGCGCACGGTGGTCTGTTTCCGCCCGCGCCCGCCGGTCGTGGTTGAGGCGGTTCATCTCCTCGGCATAGGCACGCACCGCTTCTGCGACCGCCTCGGAGGAGACGAGGCGATCCTTCAGTCCCGCCAACACCCGCGCCTCGATCTTCTCGCGCATGATGGTGCGGTTGTTGGCGCAAGTTCCGCGACGATGATGGTTGAGGCAGCCATAACGATTCGGCGTCAGGATGCCGATCTTGCCGCGGCAGCAGCCACAGGTGAGAAGGCCGGAAAGGAGGGAGACGGGCCGGTTGGCGAGGTGCAGCCGCTTGGCCCTGCCCTCCCGCGTATTGGCCGGGTTGGGGCCAAAGAGTGCCGAGATTTGCTGCTGCCGCGCCCGCGCGGCCTGCCACAGTTCATCGTCCACGATCTTGAGATGCGGCACCTCGATCCTGATCCACTGGCTTTCCGGATTCGGCCGTGACACGCGCTTGCCAGTCGCTGGATCCTTGACGAAACGCTGCCTGTTCCAGACCAGGACCCCGGCATAGAGTTCGTTGTTGAGGATGCCGGTGCCGCGCGAGACGTGGCCTCGGATGCTGGTGTCGCCCCAGGCCCGGCCGAGCGGGCCGGGAATGCCGTCCTTGTTCAGTTCGACCGCGATGGCCTTCGGGCTCTTGCCGGCGGCAAAGGCGCGGAAGATGCGTCGGACAATCCTCGCTTCCTCCACGATGATCTCGCGATCGCCCCGGATCGGCTCACCGTTGGCGTCGAGCCCCTTCATGACGTTGTAGCCGTAGCAGAGGCCACCGCCGGCCTTGCCCTTCTCCACTCGGCCGCGCAAACCACGATGAGTCTTCAGGGCGAGGTCCTTGAGGAACAGGGCATTCATAGTGCCCTTGAGGCCAACGTGAAGCTCGCTGATCTCGCCTTCGGCCAGGGTGACGATGGAGACGCCCGCGAAGCGCAGATGCTTGAACAGCGTGGCGACATCCGCCTGGTCACGAGAAATCCGGTCCAGCGCCTCGCCCAACACGACATCGAACAGACCGCGTTGCGCATCCTGCAACAACAACTGGATACCGGGCCGCAGGATCATGCTCGCGCCCGAAATGGCGGCGTCGTGATAGGTGCTCGTGACCTTCCATCGCTCGCGCTTGGCGTGCTCTCGGCAGAGGCGAAACTGATCCTCGATCGAGCTTTCGCTCTGATTGTCGGACGAGTAGCGGGCGTAAAGCGCAACGCGGGGCATGACGGTCTCCGTTCTGTCTAATCCTTGCCGGCCTCGTCCTCCGCATCGTTCGTGGCTTGAGGCCTGTTATCATTGGCGGCGCTGAGCGCCGCGAACTGTTTCCGTGCAATCCGGCGTCCGATCAGCCGGGAAATGGTCAACGTCACCTGCTCCAACTGTCGCCGCGTCTTGTTATCCGCCTTGCTCGTTCCATCCTCCGGACCTTGATTGTCGTTGGCCGGTCTGATGTCGTCCAGCTCCAGTTCTGTGTCATCTGCCATGCCGTCGCTCGCCCGATTGGTGAAGTCAAACGAGCATCAAGCGGCGACGAATTCAGGAAGAGAAGACCAAAAATCCTGCCATCGTACGGGAGCGCGCAGATACTTACGAACGGCCGTTTTGGCGTAGATTTCGAACGCATCACACAGCCTGCAAAGCCTTCTGCACGGCCTTCGGGGCGCGCTCGATCGCGAGAAGATACACGCGTGTCGGCCCCTCCGGCTGTCGCGACCTTGCTCCGAATGGCATAGCGTATTGAGCGCTGAATCCGAAGCGAGCTGCGAACTCTTCCTGCGTCATGTCTAGGCGCACCCGGATTGCCTTCACGTTGATCTTGTTCTTCGTCCTTTTGTGGAGCCGAGATGTGGCACGATGGTCGTAGGTCGCAGATATCCGTTCCACCGCCTTCGTCTGGGGGTGCGTCGCGGTTCGACCAGGACTTCGTTTCCACATCCCGCTCGTAGGAAGACGCGCAATCGTTAGCGAGGATCAACAACACGATGCGGAATAGCGAGACCAACGGCCGCACAAATCGCGCGTTCAGTCGAGAGCAGCAGCAGCCGGTAGCCATCCTCCTCGTAAAGGGGGTACTGGCCAACTTCATAACACTCGCGCACATACTTTAACGCCGCGGCCGCTCCTTTGAGGCTTCCCGGCACGACTCCGGCGAGCTGACGCGAGGCCTTCATCTCAGCCCGACCGAGTGCGCCTTCAGCCGCGCAGAGGCCACTTAACTTGGCCTCCAGCTCGGCCCGCCTGCCGCAGGGCGCACCGCGCAGCTCGCGCTCGGCAGCATCCTGCTCGGCGAGCAGGCGCCCCAGTTCCTCAAAGACTCGGCGGTGGCCCTCGATGGCATCGAGGACCGGGTCGGGCGAGGTCGAAACGCCAACACTTTCAGCCTGTGAGGCCGTGATGACCCCGGCCAGGATGGCGCCGCCGCCGGTGACAAACTGCCGGCGCCGAACGGCCGGGCTGGCAGGAAAGATTGAACGACTCGTGGTATAGGCAGAATCAGCCTGAGACATGGCACTCTCCATGTTGAGGGTTAGGCTCGTGCAGGTGTCTTCAGCACCTGTGCGGGCCGCTTGCCTGGCCTGTAGCGGCCAGTGCCGCGAATCGAATCACGGCCGATTCGTTACGTCAATGGATATCCGGTTTTCACTCACGGCCAGGCCGTGTACCCATAAACCCTGCGGCGCGATGCGACTAAAGCAATGTCTGCTTTGTCCCTATAGCGACCGACTTCGTGCAGAACCGCAATATGTCGCGATGGGTCGATCGCGACGGCTTTGCCCGATCTCTGGCAGGTCCGGTCTACTCCCTCAGAGCCTCCATGCAGGCCATAGGCGGATTTCGTCGCGATGGGCCAAAAGCTGACTTCCGCAGACTGCGCGTGAAATTCGCCTTCGCGCCAACATTCGAAACGTGCTCTGAAGGATTCTTTATATGCCTTGTCCCTGCCGGTGATTAGGGACTGAGACCTTGTCCAGTCTCATTTCGAAAAGTACCCATATTCCGGAGACCTGTAGCTCGTCCGAAGGAAATGTTGGCGACGGGTGTTCCGGTCGAACTCCGCTGAATTGAACGTAGTTATCTCGATCTGCCAGATCAGCGCGAAGCGCCGGATCGACGTTGTAGGCGACGACGGCAACTTGATCGGCGACCTGTATTACAAATAAATCGACCTTGCCGCGCACCGTCTTCTTGATGAGCACCTTCCCGGTCCAATTACGCAGATTCCTTGGCATTTTCTCTTCCACACGACCATCGTAGCTGGACGAGTTGGTGAGAGTACTGTAGCTGCGGCCAGCGTTCCACGCACTCTGAAACGCTGCCTGGTCGGCTGGCACGGGCAGTGGACGGAGTTGAGGATTGAGATCGCATCCAGCTATCAACGAAGACAGCAAAATCCCAAAAAGGGCTCTCGGGCCAATAAATGTCATACGAGGCTCATAGGGTGCGTCAGAACTCCGGCGCCATCGGCCAAGGCCTCTAGGGGCATTCAGCGGAGTTGTCCGGAATACAAGTAAAGATTGCATGAATGCCAACGTCGCTGAACGAAGCTCACGTCGGCGCGGTGAACGGGACAGGAAGCCTTACGAAGCACATTTTGATAAGCCCGGTCGAGTTCATCGTCTTTGCGTTAGGGTTTGATAGGGTCGCTGTATCGCAATCAGCTCGAGGCCGATCCGGGCATCGTGATCAATCGCACCGGCAACAAAACCATGTCCGACGCCAATTCGGGTGCAGGTGCTGATGGACGTAACAACCTTCAACGCGTCAAGATCGGGTGTCCCCTTGACAACCCTGTCGACCCGAGCATCCATCACAGCCAAACGGCCGTATTTCTGAGAACTGATATCGGCCTCTCTGCCAACGATCGTCACCTCTACGATGACGGGCGCATCGAGCTCCGCAGGGATATGGTCGAAGAGCACGCCAGTCTGTGCGCTCGCCACCGCGCATGCCTCTGCTCGGTCGAATAAAAGACAAGCAATCAAGCAAAGCGCGCCGAGCCCTGTCATCTTCAATGTACGCATATTCGCACCCTGATCGCTAGTAATCGCGACACGATGCCAAGACTTCTCAAGGTCAGCAATGGGTCAAACACTGAGATTCTCATGCCGCGCAAATCTCTTGCACAACCTCGAATAACCGACATGGCATGGCCCTGACGGCCTTTCTCTGCGGGGCCATGGGCTGTTCTCCAAAATGGGGTGGCGCTATGGCCGGTGTAGCCCAGATAACAGGCAACTTACCGCAGCGCCGCAAGTCGGCAGCCTTGGGCCAGACACTGACGTTTCTCACTCTGGGAGGCGGACGAACAAGTACAATACCGTACGCGACCACCGGCCATTTGCCGAACTTTCCGATAAACGGTGCTTGCTGCGACCCCACGCGCAAACTCCAATATCGCCGGTCGAAATAGAATGTGTGGCACGGCGGGGATTGAGTTGATTTCGCTACGAATGCTTGTTGGTCTGGCTCTAATTGTGACCTTGCTCTTTGTCGCCGCAGGCGCGGCGACATCGCTCCTTGTAGCTCATGGCGCTGAAGAGATCGCTGGATCTGAGCCGTATTGCATCCAGATTTCTGACGGGGCCTCCGACTACCGGCCCGCACGCGTATGGTTCGACCTGTCGATCTTTAAAATGAGGGCCAGGCACGATGGTCTGCTCTACATGCAGCACCACGCGATCCTCGTTGTCGGCGAACCCTCCAATGTGCGCCTATATCACTGGTCGTATCTCCACCGCGTCTTCGAGCCGGGCGTAATAAACGGGCATATTGAGGGTCGGGGGCCGGCGATTACCTGCCTGCAGGTGCGTGACTTCGTGGGTAAGCGGCTGGCACTGATCCCCGTGTCGCCGGACAGCTATTACATCAGGTATTCTGGAGGTGAGACATATCTCATCCCAACCGTCTGGCAAGCAGAGTGGAGCGGCGGGTCAAGCCCGAGCTTGCTGCTTGCGACGACCGCTCCCGACTTCCAACCACTCGACCGCCGTCTGATGCCGGCGGAATTTGACAGCAACTCGGTCTTCGTCACGTGGGACCCCGAATGGATGCTAAGTCTAATGAAAGATCCGCCCGGCGGAGAAATTGTCGAGCAAAGTAGAGAGTTTGGTCTCGTGAAGACCAAAACCATCACGCATGGCAAGGACGGCAAGGAGTACGTCGGAAATGGCTATCTTGCTTATGATGACGGTCATGGCGTCAACACCACGATAATAGGCTGCGGCACGCCGTCCGAGGCTGTTCCGAAGTCCTGTCAGCACCGCTTCATCAACAAGGGCCGACACTTCTATTTCCGTCATCGGCCGGAGGACGTGCCCAATTGGCAGAGGATGCAGCAGCGTATCCTTGACTTGATGGCGTCGTTCGAGGTTCACCGCCGCTCGTAGCGAGATCAACCGAGCGGGTTGTCGGGGGATTCCAAGTTGGTGTCGAGGTCAGCTTCGGGTCAAAGACTGAAATTCTTATGCCGAGTGACTCTCTTCTGCACAACCTCGAATAACCGACATGGCATGGCCCTGACGGCCTTTCTCTGCCGGGCCATGGGCTGTCCTCCGAAATGGGGTGGCGCTTTGGCCGGTGTACCCCAGATAACAGGCGACTTGCCGCAGCGCCGCAAGTCGGCAGCCATGGGCCAATTCCGGAAGTCGAACGCCAACAAATAGCCCCTAGAAACGATGCGTTAATCGTGTCTCTTAGCCTCATGTGTCCACTGGGCGCCTGGCGGTTAAGTTGAAGCTGAGACATGGGCTTGACGCGTCGACTGGGCGCGTCTCTGAGCATCTTGCAGGGAAAGCATGACAGTATCCGTCGAGGCTCTAATCGAAGAAATACGACAGGCCTTCCCAGCACGGCGGCAGGGTCGGTTCCTTCCGCTGGTCAACAGCGCCCAAGGCGACGAGCCATTGCGGGTCATCGCGGCATTTGACGATAAGGATGACTGGACAACACTCGCGCCCGAATGGCTGGATAAGGTACCAAGCGGCCTCGGGTCAGCTTTGAGCTTTCTGACCGATGAAGCGATTTGCTTCTACATACCTGCCTACATTATTGCGGATATGACCACCCAGCTGCGGATGGTCGACCCAATCTTTGCACTCACTCACGGCTTTGCCCCCCGATCACACAACAAGAGAGCCAAGCCACAAAGCGAAAAGCTCGAGGCTGAATGTGCTCGCAATCGCTGGAGCTTGTTAGATCACCGCCAGGCTGTCGCGATCGTTCATTATCTTGAATGGCGAGCACTGCGAGATCGGCCAGATTACGGCTATATCGTGAATAATGCTATTGTCGAGGCACTAGGAACGTATTGGTATGATCGAGTGGCGAAGCCTCAAGGACGTTGACCATCTTACGTTATGGGTCACTTGCTGCCGTCCCGAACGAGCTAGCGTCACGGCCGGTGTACCTCGGATAGTTGCCGACTTGATGCAGCGCCGCAAGTCGGCAGCCTCCAGGGCCATTCAGGGTACGGTCCGGCGACCCGGTCACGTCCGCAATTCGCCCATAGCCGACCTTCCGGGTGGGGTGCATCGACGGCTGCTTCTTCCCCATCAGCGAAGTGGCGAGCCGCCGGGTTGAGGTCCGCTCTGGGGTGGTCAACGGACCAGAATTGCTCAGGTCGGATTTTCACATTTTGACCCAGAGCGGACAATAGCGAACGAGCTACTGGGATGCGCCTTCCACCAAAAGAGAAAAGAGATTCCATCCGCGTTGATATACGATCTCAGGTCCAGATGGCGCTGCTATCATTGTTTACGTTCGACACGTCTCTGAAGCTTCTTCGCTCCGAGCGGCACCGTCGCGGAGAAAGGGGGCAGTTGCGGGTCCGGAACGAGATTGTTGAAGTCGGCCAGGCAAGTAGCTTGCTGTGTCTTTGTGCCTGCGCGCATGAGCTTGCCATTAGCAGCGTAAACCAATCTGCCTCGCTGATCTCGGCCGGTCCACTCGGCTCCCGAAATTTCTTGGGTCGATCGATGTAAAGGTGCGAGATCGGTCTTTCTGGCAAAACTCGTGTCAGACGCAATAAAGCTGACATTGATCCCGGTACCCGGATGATTTGGATGTGCTGCTACCGGGTAAAATCTGAGGACAACGCTTCGATTATCTGTAAATCGTCCTCCGCCGCCATACGTTGTTCCCTGGGGCCACAGGCCAAGAGCATGAAGCCACGGACTCCTGCTGATCGAGCTCCATGCATCGGTGTAGTCCGTTCTCAGGCCACGACCTTTGTGGATGAACGACAGCAGCAATTCGCCATCAGGCGAAAGATCACATTTTTCTGGATAGATGCGCCCTTTCAGCCAGGCGCCCGGATAGAACTTATCGCCCTTGGTGTCCCAGCGAATGATATGAAACCAGTCCGACGGACCCCGACGGAAGATGACGGCTTCATGTGCTTCACGCGCAAATATCACAAAAAGACGAGGGGCGACTTTCTTCTGAACCACATTTGCACCCGCAGGCAGAGATCGAAGTCAAATCCCTATGGAGTTGCTCAATGCCGCGAGGAGTATCAAAGTGGCACTATCTTGTGAATACGCCCAATCGGCGCTGGTCCTCAAGGCCTTAAGAGACTGTGAATGTCCGCTTATGGTCGATTCCGTTGAAAAAGTAGGCTGTAGTTTCGTCGTGAACGACTGCCGTTTATCGGATGAGTTGGCTTGGTGGGGGTCACGCGGGCGTCGGTGCGGGCATCGGGATCAGCTTGGCCATTTTGCGAAGGTTCTGAGCGGCTGCAGCGAGGATGAACTCGTCGCGTGCGCCGTTCGGCCCTCTTAGTCGCAGGCGATCGAG
>NZ_JAUESY010000009.1:0-444176 GCF_032484415.1 Bradyrhizobium sp. SZCCHNS30572
AACTCCAGCAGAAGCGCTTGACGAGCTGCTGTCACGAATGAAAACACTTGGTGTTGCGACCACCGATTGAGCCCGCCGGTTGATCGGCAGCACCTGTGGTACCTGCCGCCTGCATTTTTTACGCAGGCGGGCCATGGGTGAGGCCCTCACCCGGCATTCCCTGCGCCCTCTTGTTTTAGGGAGGGTTCGAATGAAGGATCACTCGGACGTAGATGCGTCGCGAGAACGCGGGATCATGTTTGGAGCGCTCTCTCGACAGACTCGCCGTCATTCCGGGGCGCGCGGAGCGCGAGCCCGGAATCCATACTCTGTGACGAGGTTGTTGGAGCGAGATGGAGCAGCCAGCGTGGCCAATGCCGTGCACCTGTGGTTATGGATTCCGGGCTCGCGCGACGCGCGCCCCGGAATGACAACGGCATGTGTGGATTGCTCGCGCGTCACACTCCGTGTCGTCCCGGCCTCGAGCCGGGACCCAGATTCACAGGCCAAGGTTTGTGGCAGGCGCGTCAGATGCAGCGGAGCAGAACAGCGCCGCCGGTGGTTATGGGTCCCGGCTCGGAGGCCGGGACGACGGTGTATGTGTTGCGGCACCCCGGCTCATTGCGAGGAGCACGTGCGGCGCGAGCCGCCCTCACCCGTTGCGATACGTGTAGCTGTAGCCGTTGATCGCCGGGGCGCCGCCGAGATGCGCATAGAGCACCTTCGACCCTTCCGGGAAGTAGCCCTTCTTGACCAGGTCGATCATGCCCTGCATCGACTTGCCCTCATAGACCGGGTCGGTGATCATCGCCTCGGTGCGGGCGGCCAGGCGAATGGCCTCGTTGGTCTCGGCGCTCGGCACGCCATAGGCCGGATAGGCGTAGTCGTTGAGGATCACGATCTCGTCGTCGCGGACCTTGCGGCCGAGCTCGACGAGCTCAGCGGTGTTGTCGACGATCTGCCGCACCTGGCTGCGGGTCTGCTGCGGCGTGCCGGAGGCGTCAATGCCGATGACGCGGTCGGCGCGGCCGTCGGCAGCGAAGCCGACGATCATGCCGGCCTGGGTCGAGCCGGTGACGACGCAGACGATGATGTAGTCGAACTTGATGCCCATCTCGGCTTCCTGCGCCCTCACCTCCTCGGCGAAGCCGACATAGCCGAGACCGCCGAACTTGTGCACGGAGGCGCCGGCCGGAATGCCGTAGGGCTTGCCGCCGGCATCCTTGACCGACTGGATCGCATCTTCCCAGCTCTTGCGGATGCCGATGTCGAAACCGTCCTCGACGATGCGGCTGTCGGCGCCCATCAGGCGCGTCATCAGGATGTTGCCGACCCGGTCATAGACGGCGTCCTCGTGCGGCACCCAGCTCTCCTGCACGACGACGCACTTCATGCCGATCTTGGCCGCGGTCGCCGCCACCATGCGGGTATGGTTCGACTGCACGCCGCCGATCGAGACCAGGGTGTCGGCATTCGATTCGATCGCATCGGGCACGATGTATTCGAGCTTGCGCAGCTTGTTGCCGCCCATCGCGAGACCGGAATTGCAGTCGTCGCGCTTGGCATAGATCTGCACCTTGCCGCCGAGCGCCGCGGTCAGCCGCGGCAGATGCTCGATCGGGGTGGCACCGAAGGTGAGCGGATACTTCTTGAACTTGTCGAGCCGAAGCACGGGTCTCTCCGTGGGTGGATGAAAGGGCCGGCCGAAACATACGAAAAAGGCGGAGAAAGGTGCTCTCTTTATTGGCCTGCGTTTTTGTGCTCACGTCCGCAAGAATTGATACCGGCAAGAGATATGTCCGCACATGACGGAAAAAATGAGAGAATCTTCCACCGCTGATCTCGACCGGGTCGATCGGCGCATCCTGCAACTGCTGCAGAAGGACGGCCGGATGAGCAATGCCGAGCTTGCCGCCACCGTTCATGTCAGTCCAGCCACCTGCCATCGCCGCACCCAGCGCCTGTTCGAGGAGGGCTACATCAAGGGCGTGCGCGCCCAGATCGCGCCGGAGAAGGTCGAGCGCAGCGCGCTGGTGCTGGTCGGCGTCGTGCTCGATCGCTCGACGCCGGAGAGCTTTCGCACCTTCGAGGCGGCGATCCGCAAACTGAAATTCGTGCTCGATTGCCATCTCGTCGCCGGCGATTTCGACTTCTTCCTGAAGATCCGCGTTCGCGACATGCACGACTTCAACCGGATGCATGGCGACCAGCTGATCTCGCTGCCGGGCGTGCGGCAGACGCGCACGTTTTTCGTGATGAAGGAGGTGGTCGACAATGCGCCGCTCGATTTCTGAGCAGGCCGGGCATTGAACCGGTGGCGCCGCATCGGCGACTTACCAGCGCGTGAGCTCGCTCACATCAGCAACCGACATCGCGGAGACACGGATGAAGAGGCTGTTGGCCGTCGCGGCTTTGGTTCTGGCCAGCAGTGCCGCCGAGGCGCAATACGTCATCGAGTATGGCGGCAAGACGATCCGCATCGATCCCGACCGCGGCACCGTGCAGATCCCCGGCGTCTACGACAATACCGAGCAGAAGAAGACCAAGCGCACCAAGCGCGACCAGGACAATGCGACCAAGCCGCCTCCGGCGCCCACCGAGGCGGCGGTCACGCCGGCCCCGCCCGCGCAGGCTCCGGCTACGACCGCGCCCCCTGCTCCCGTCCCTGCGGCGCCCGCTCCGACGGCAGCCGCACCAGCGAGCCCGCCGGCGGCGCCTCCTCCCGTCCAGGCGGCCGCGCCACCGGCGCCGCTGCCGCCACCTCCGGCGGCCCCAGCCGCCAACGCCACGGCACCGGTTGCGCCGCCAGCCGCTGCAACGGCCGCTGCGGCTCCTGCTGCCGCGCCGGCTCCCGCCGCCGCGCCGCCGCCACCGCGGCCAGCCCAGACGCCTGCCGTGACCACGGCAGCTGCGCCGCCCGCCGCGGCGCAGACCGCCGGTCGCGATCCCAGCTCGCCGGTCGGCATCTGGTTGACCGAGGAGAAGGAGGGCCAGATTCGCATCGAGCCCTGCGGCACCAATCTCTGCGGCTACGCCGTGGATGCGAAGACCAAGCAGAACGGCGAGCAGATCCTGATCAACATGCGGCCGAGCGACAAGGCCCAGGAGAAGAAGTGGACCGGCCGCATCTTCGATCCGAACAGCGGCAGCACCTACGATTCGACGATCGCGCTGAAGGGGTCGGACAGTCTGCGCGTGCAGGGCTGCGCCTTCGGCGGCATGTTCTGCGGCGGCCAGACCTGGACGCGGGTGAACTGAGCCCGGCGCGCGACGCGCCTCCAAACGCAAAGCGCGCGGCCCTGCGACCGCGCGCTCGCACCGTTCTCAGTGATGTATCAGCCGACCGGGGTGGCGTATTCCTCGTCGGTGACGTGCTCCATCCAGGTCACGTGCTCGCCATTGAGCGATTCATGCATCGCGACGTGGACCATGCCGGTGGTCGGCGCGGCGCCATGCCAATGCTTCTCGCCCGGCGGGATCCAGACGACGTCGCCGGCCTTGATTTCGCGCACCGGCCCGCCCTTGGCCTGCACCCGGCCGACGCCCTGGATGACATAGAGCGTCTGTCCGAGCGGATGGGTGTGCCAGGCCGTGCGCGCGCCCGGCTCGAACGCGACGCGCGCCGAGGCGACGCGGGCTGGAGCCTGCGGCGTGATGATCGGGTCCTGCCAGACCGTGCCCGTAAAGCTTTCCGCGGCTGCACGGCGCGTGGGGCGCGAGCCCGCGAGATAAACGTCGACCATTGTTCTGCCTTTCCTGAAGCTGTGTCGTTGATCAATCGGTGCCGTGAACTACTTCTTCGACGCGGCGTAGCGCGCCTTGGTCTCGGCGTTCATCGGATAGAGACCCGGCAGCACCGCGCCCTTGTTCACCTCATCGACGATCCAGGCTTCCATGCGCTCCTGCTCGGGGCCTTCCGCGAGCACGTGATCGAGCATCGCCTGCGGGATCAGCACGGCGCCATCCTGGTCGGCGACGATGACGTCGTTCGGAAACACGGCAACACCGCCGCAGCCGATCGCCTCGCCCCAGCCGACGAAGGTGAGCCCTGCGACCGACGGCGGCGCGGCGTAGCCATCACACCATACGGGAAGGCCGGTGCCGAGCACGCCTTCGAGGTCGCGCACGACTCCGTCGGTGATCAGCGCGGTGACGCCGCGCTTGACCATGCGGGCGCACAGAATGTCGCCGAAGATGCCGGCGTCCTTGACGCCCATCGCATCGACCACGGCGATGCAGCCTTCGGGCATGGCCTCGATCGCGGTGCGGGTCGAGATCGGCGACGACCAGGATTCCGGGGTCGCCAGATCCTCGCGCGCCGGCACGAAGCGCAGCGTGAAGGCGGGACCGACCAGCCGCTTCTGTCCCGGGCGCAGCGGCTTGGCGCCGCGCAGCCAGACATTGCGCAACCCCTTCTTCAGCAGGACCGTGGTGATGGTCGCGGTGGTGACTTGAGACAGGGTGGCGATGGCTTCGGGAGTGAGGGACATCTTGAGACTGGCGCTCCAAACGGGCTGGCTGAAAAAGCAGGCGCATCTTGCGAGCGACGAAGGCGGCGTCAAGGGCATGCGCGGTGCGTCCGGCGCATGCGGGGCTTGCGTGCACCCGATAAGGCCTCCTTATCGCAAGACATCCGATTAATTTATTGAATTTTCGAGACTTTTTGCCTTGGACCCAATTCCACTGGCGCATGAAAACAGCTAGATGAGGAACACCAACGCGGATCACTTCGGACTCATGGCCGATCCTTTTCCACCTCCTCGCCTGCTGCCCAGCGGCGACAGCGCCGTCACCGTCGAGTTCAGCCGGACGATCGACGAGACCGCCAACCGCCGCGTCCTGGCGCTCGACCATGCGGTGGCAGCGGCCGGGATCGAGGGCATCACGGAGACGGTGCCGACCTATCGCTCGCTGCTCGTGCACTATGATGCAGGTGTGATCGACCACGACACCCTTGGAGCAAAGCTGTTGGCGCTGTCGGCCGGGTCGCTCGCGCCGGAAAGTGAGGTCAGGCGCTGGCGGGTTCCAGTCTGCTATGGCGGAGAGAATGGCATCGACCTCGAGGATGTCGCCAAGGCGTTGAGCCTCACGCCGGACGAAGTCGTCGCACGCCATATCGCCAGCACTTATCGCGTCGCAATGATCGGCTTCACGCCGGGCTGGTCCTATTTGTCCGGTCTCGATCCCACGCTGCAGATGTCGCGCCGCCAGAATCCGCGGCTCTGGACACCGGCCGGCATCATCGCCATCGGCGGCATCCAGACCGGCATCCAATGCCTTGCCGGCCCGTGCGGCTGGCACCTGCTTGGCCGCACCGCGATGCGGACATTTCAACTGCATCGCGAGCCGACCTTTCTGCTCGAGCCCGGCGACGAGGTCAGCTTCTATGCCGTTGACGTCAAGACCTTCGCCGAGCAGGAGCGCGCCGCCGAGGGCGGCGAGCTCATCGCCGAGCGGATCGCCACATGAGCACGCTCGTCGTCTCACAGATCGGCCCGGCAAGCTCGGTCCAGGATGGCGGGCGTTTCGGCGCGCAGCGCTACGGGCTGACGCCGTCCGGCGCGATGGACAAGCTGGCGCTGGCGGCAGCCAACAGCCTCGTCGGCAATGCGCTGATGGCGGCTGCGATCGAGATCGGCCCATTCGGCGCGACGTTCGCGGCGAAGGGCGGCGCGGTGCGCGTGGCGCTCGCCGGCGCGCAACGGCTGGCGGATGTCGCCAAGCGGCAGGTCGAGATCAACACGTCGGTGACGCTGAACGACGGAGAGCAGCTCACGCTCGGCTTTGCGCGCGGCGGCTCGTTCACCTATCTCGCCATCGCCGGTGGCATCGCCGGCGAACCGATGTTCAACAGTCTCTCGGTGAATGCGCGCGCCGGGCTCGGCAGCCCCTACCCCCGCCCGCTTCAGGCCGGCGACGTGTTCGAAGTCGCCCCCGCCGGCGATGCGCCGGAACTGCGGATCGATCTGCCGAAAGCCGGCGGCGCGATTCGCGTCGTCATGGGACCGCAGGACGACGAGTTCAGCGACGAGATGAAAGCGCTATTCCTCGGCAGCGACTGGATGGTCTCGGCGACCAGCGACCGCATGGGCTATCGCCTCGAGGGGCCGCAGATGCGCCACCTGCACGGTCACAACATCGTCTCGGACGGCACCGTGGACGGCAGCATCCAGGTGCCCGGCAACGGTTCGCCGATCGTGCTGATGTCGGACCGCGGCACCAGCGGCGGCTATCCGAAGATCGCGACCGTCATCACGGCCGATTTCGGACGCCTGGCGCAGACGCCGGCCGGCACGCCGTTCCGCTTCAAGGCCGTGAGCATGGCCGAGGCGCAGGCCGAACTGCGTCGTTACAAGGATCTGCTGCGCAGCTTGCCCGGCCGCGTCACCGAGCTTGCGAGCAGCGACTTCAACGTCGATGCGCTGTTCACGGCCAATGTGGCCGGTCATGCCGTCAGCGCAACCGACGCCACCACCTGGCCCGGAGTCACTCCCGATTAGTTTGATCACATCTCACGTTGCTTCGGACCCATCAACGAGCGGACCCTGACATGACCAGCACCGTCGATCTGAACTGCGACCTCGGAGAGAGTTTTGGCCCGTGGGAAATGGGCAATGACGCCGCCATGATCGAGCTGGCGACATCGGTCAACGTCGCCTGCGGCTTTCATGCCGGTGACGCCGACATCATGCGGCGGACGGTCGAGATGGCGAAGGCCAAAGGCGTCAGCGTCGGCGCGCATCCCGGCTATCGCGATCTGCATGGTTTCGGTCGGCGTCCGATGCCGGGGCTGAAATCATCGGAGATCGAGAACCTCGTCGCCTATCAGATCGGCGCCCTGCAGGCGATCGCCACTGCGGCCGGTCACAAGGTCACGCATGTGAAGGCACACGGCGCGTTGTCCAATGTCGCCTGCGAGGACGACATGACGGCGAACGCCATCGCCAAGGCGATCAAGGCCGTCGATCCGAGCCTGATCTTCGTCGTGCTCGCCAACTCCAAGCTGGTGACCGCTGGCGAGAAGGCCAATCTGAGGATGGCTCACGAGGTGTTTGCCGATCGCGCCTATGGCGACGATGGACTCCTGGTGTCGCGCAGCAAGCCCGGCGCCGTGCTGCACGATCCCAAGGTCATCGCCGATCGTGTGGTGCGCATGGTTCAGGACGGCGCGGTGATTTCGGTGACTGGCAAGGTGATGAAGATGCGGACCGACACCGTCTGCATCCATGGCGACACCGCCGGCGCGGTCGAGATTGCGCGGGAGGTCCGCAAGGCGCTCGACGCGGCCGCCATCACGGTCGCGCCGTTCAAGAGGTGATGAGAATCAGAATGGATGCGTGAAAGACGTGCCCAGGGTGATCGCGGCAATCAGCGCCATCGCGCTGTAGAAGGCAACCAGCGCGACGGTTGCGCCGCGTTCGCGAATGGCGCGGGCCTGGGGCATCTGTCGCAGGGGCGTGGATATCGTGCGCATGGCCGGTCTCCTGAAGTTCCGGCCATGAGAAAAGCGTTCCCGCGGCCGGGTGCAAGGCAACCGGCGAAATAACGACAAGCCCCCTGTTTCGGGTCCGCTTGGAACCAAAAAATTCTCGGCCGATGTTGCGACCGAGAATATTCTCCGCCGGGTTCCAGCTCAGTAGACGTCGAGCTGGAACCGGCCCTTCTTCTTGAGGTCCGCGACGAAACTCACCGCCTCGTCCGTCGAACGCGCGCCGAACTGGGCGACGATGTCGACCAGGGCGCGCTCGACGTCCTTGGCCATGCGCTTGGCGTCGCCGCAGATGTAGAGATGGGCGCCGTCGGCGAGCCAGGTCCACACCTCGCGGCCGACCTCGCGCATGCGGTCCTGGACGTAGAATTTCTTGTCGCCGTCGCGCGACCACGCCAGCGACAGCCGCGTCAAGAGGCCGGCGGTCTTCATGGCGTTGAGCTCGTCGGCGTAGAAGAAGTCGCAGTCGCTGCGCTGATGGCCGAAGAACAGCCAGTTTTTGCCCGGCGCTCCGGTCGCCCTGCGGTCGTGCAGGAAGGCGCGGAACGGCGCAACGCCGGTGCCGGGGCCGACCATGATGATCGGCGTCTTCGGATCGGCCGGCAACGCAAAGCCATGCGCCTTCTGCACATAGACGCGCAGCTTGTCGCCGGGATTGATCCGCTCGGCCAGGAAGGTCGAGGCAAGTCCCAGCCGCTTGCGCTTGCCAACGACGTAGCGGACGCAGTCGACCGTCAGCGACAGCTTGCCGGGCGTGGCATTGTGCGACGACGAGATCGAGTAGAGCCGCGGCTGCAGCGGCTCCAGCGCCTCGACGAAGGCCTCGGGATGCGGCCGGACGCCGGAGAACTTCTGCAGCACCGCCATCACATCGAGCGTCGCCGCGTCGCCATCGGGATCCTCGCCCTGCGCCAGCTGCCGCGCCTTCTCGCGGGTCGCGCCGCCGGTGATGAAGGAGATCAGCTCGAACAGCGAATCCGGCGCCGGCGCCAGCGAGACGTCCTCGAGCAGGCACTGCCGCAGCGGCTTGCCGTTCACCTCGGTCATGTGCGAGGCGCCGAGCAGCGCGATGATCTGATCGACCAGGCCGAGATCATTCTTGGCGAAGATGCCGAAGGAATCGCCGACGACGTAGTCGAGCCCGCTCTCTCCGAGATCGAACTCGATGTGCCAGGTCTCCTTCTCCGAGCCCGGCTTGTTGAGCAGACGCCGCGACAGGAACGTCGCCTCGACCGGATTGTCGCGCGAGCGACCGGGCTCGCTGACGACGACGGAGACGGTGGCCGGCGCAGCCGCAGCGGGCTTGGCCGCGGCCGGAGCCTTGTCGATCTCCTCGTAGAGCGCCTTGAGCATCCGCGCGGTTTCCTTGCCGCCGGGGACGCACAGGTTGAGCCGCGCCTCGCTGCGATCGGCAATCGCATCCGAATAGTCGCTGCAATTGTAGCCGCATTGGCCGCAGTCCTGCTGTGCCATGGCCGCCATCATGCGCCGGCGCAGCGGACGGCCCTCGGCGAGCTTCATGCGCTCGCCGATCGGCATGGTCTGATCGTGCCATGGCGCCTCGCCGTCATCACCGTCGCCCGCGGGCGCGAGCACGGCGCCGTTCTGCGCCGGCGACAATGCCGTCGCGCCGTCGAGACCGAGCGCTCCGGCCAGGAAGCCGTTGAGCCACGAGCGCTGCGCCTCGGAAAATGGCGCCGTCGGAGGAATGATCTCGATCTTGGACATGGGCGTGATCTGGTTCATGCTGAGACCTACGACGAAATCTGGGCTTCGGCGAGATTGCGCAGCGTTTCGCCGTCGTGACGACGTGCGAACGACAGGAAGGTCTCGTCGGGTGAGGTGCGGTGCGCGAGATAGGCCTTGAGCAGCTTCTCGACGGTGCGGGGCGCATCCTCGGCCTTGAGATCGCGATAGACCTCGCGGCCGATATCGGCCTGCGGGCCGAAGCCGCCGCCGGCGAACAAATGATAGCCCTCGACGGTGTCGTCGCCATCGCCGACCGGCACCTTCGCGCCGATCATGCCGATGTCGCTGATGTAGTGCTGGGCGCAGGAGTGATGACAGCCGGTCAGATGGATGTTGAGAGGCGTGTCGACATCCACCCTCGTCTCGCACCAGTCGCCGATCTCGGCCGCATGTTTCTTGGTGTTGGATGCTGCGAACTTGCAGCCGGCGTTGCCGGTGCAGGCGATCAGTCCGGCGCGGATGTGCGAGGCCTTGACCGAAAGTCCGATCTGCTCGACCGCGGCGCAGGCCAGCGCGACCTTGTCGTCGCGGACGCCCGATAACAGCAGGTTCTGCCACACCGTGAGCCGGATCTCGCCGTCGCCGAGATCCGCAGCGATCTTGGCGAGCGCGCGCATCTGATCCGTGGTCAGCTTGCCCAGCGGCAGCACGACGCCGATCCAGTTCAACCCTTGCTGCTTCTGCTGGTGCACGCCGACATGGGCCATGCGGTCGGAGTCGGGCCGCGGCTCGAGCGCCTCGTCGGGGACGCGCGCCAGCTTGCGGCCGAGCCTTGTTTCAACGGCTTCCATGAACTTGTCGTGGCCCATGCTGTCGAGCACGTATTTGAGCCGCGCCTTGAGGCGATTGGTGCGGTCGCCGGTCTCGATGAACAGCCGCACGATGGCGTCGGCCACCTCGGTCGCCCGCTCCGGCTCGACGATGATTCCTGTCGGCTTGGCGAAATCCTTGTGTCCGGTGATGCCGCCGAGGCCGAGCTTGAACCACACGCCCGGCGCAACGCCGAATCCGTCCTTCACCTCGACCGCCGAGAACGCGATGTCGTTGGTGTCCTCCAACGCCGCGATCCGACCGGCGCCGTCGAAGGCGACATTGAACTTGCGCGGCAGGCCGTAGAGCGAGCGGTCGTTGAGGATGTGGAAGTGCCATTCGCGCGCGAAAGGACGCGTGTCCAGCAGCTCCTGCGGATCGATGCCGGCGGTCGGCGTTCCCGTCACGTTGCGGATGTTGTCGGCGCCGGAGCCGCGCGCCGTCAGGCCGAGATCCGACAGACCTTCCAGCAGCATCACGGCATGCTTGGGCGGGATCTCGCGTAGCTGCAGATTGGCGCGCGTCGTGACGTGGCTATAGGGACCGCAGAGCCGGTCGGCGAGGTCGGCAAGCCCCGCGAGCTGCCAATGCTTCATTACGCCGTTGGGAATGCGCAGGCGGCACATGTAGGAGTCCTGCGCCGGCGCGACATGAAACAGGCCGTAATAGCGCCAGCGGAAATTGTCCGCCGCGGACGGCGCAGCATTGCTGCGGGCCTGCTCCTTCAGCCGCTCATAGGCATCGAACGGGTGCAGCTCGCGCTTGACCTTCTCCTGGTCGGCGAGCTTGCGCCCGGATGCGATGACCTTGTCCTGCGCCTTGATGTGAATGGCGTCGGGCCCGGTCGGCTCGGCAATCGTCGTCGCGGCAGCAGCCTGCCCGCGGCCGGCCAGCGTGACCTTGAGGCCGGCGGCCAACCCCTCAAGGTAGCGCTTCTGCTCGTCGTTGAAGTCGACTGACAAGGGTTCGATTTTCATGATGGCGGACGAAGCTCCAGCGGCCAGGACGAATGGCGTTTGCGGATGGGACGAGGATCGCGTCGTCGAACGGCCGATGGGGGGCGGTTCAAATGAGCGATCCGACCAGCTTCGTTGCTGCGGAAATCCGGTAATGGACTGCAGTCAGCGGCATCTGTGGCGGCTGACCGCACTGCAATATTCAAATTGCGTGCCAGCCGGGACAAGCAGGAAATGTAAGAGAATTCAGAGGGCTGCTCAAATCGGCGAACCCGCACTGGCAGGCTCAAGCCCTCAAATGCGGGCACTTCGCCCAAAATTTGATCGGCGGAGCGAGTTGCCCAAATTGGGTGCTGAGTGGAAGACCTCAGGCCGTCCAGCGGCCGATCTTGAAGGCCTTGAGATGGCCGATCACGTCGTCCGCCGCGAAAGGCGGACCGGCGAAGGCGCCGATGGCGCCATCCGTGCCGACCGCGGCCGTGCCCATCGCCGCGTCGTAGATGTCCGGCCGGAACACGCCCATGGCGGTGCCCAGGGCTTCAGTGCTGAGGGGAGTCTGGCCCCACCGCACCATCTGGGCATAGAGCCAGGCCGCCTGGATCTTCTCGGGCCGTCCCGCCTCTTCCCGGCCCACCAGCAGATAGCGCGAGCTTTCGCGGAAGGTGCCGTCCGGCGAGATTTTGAGGCGGCCGTCCAGCGTGCGCTGGAGCACCTCCGCATCGACGCCGATCCGCTCCGGCTGGGCTAGGATACGCGCGGCTTCTGCGTGGTTCTGCTCGATGAATTCGGCGGCCTTGGCGCAGGCGCGGACCAGGCCGGCGAGGGCGTCGGGATTCTTGTCAGCCCAGCTCTGCCTGACCGCCAGCACCTTTTCGGCCGCGCGCACCAGCACGTCAGACACGAAGTGGAGAATATGGCCGATGCCGAGATCGACCGCGATCGAGTTCCACGGTGCTCCGACGCAGAACGCGTCGACGTGACCGTTGGCGATGCTCTCCACCATGTAGGGCGGCGGCAGCACCACGAGACGGACGTCCTCATCGGGGTCGACACCGCCTGCGGCCATCCAGAACCGCAACTGATAGTTGTGGGTCGAGAACGGAAACGTCATGCCGAACGTCAGCGGCTCGGCGCCGGCCTTGCGCCGTTCAGCGACGACGCGCGCCAGCGCCAGCGCCGTCGCCATCGGGTCGAAACGATCCCCCTCGAGGTGGGCCATGATCGCCGCATGCAGCGCTGGCGTCACGGTGATCGCGTTGCCATTCACTCCGAGATTGAAGGGAGCCACGATCGGCACCTTGACATGGCCGATGCCCAGGCTGGACGCAATGGCGACGGGAGCCAGCAGATGCGCCGCGTGGAACAGGCCGATGTTGAGCTTGTCGCGCACGTTCGACCATGACACTTCGCGGACCAGCGTGACATCGAGACCTTCAGCCGCGGTGAATCCGTTGTCGACGGCGACGATCAGCGCGGCGGCATCGACCAGCGGGATGAAGCCAATGCGAAGCGGGCCGGTCATTTCAGCATCTCCGAGGCGGTCAGGATCGATTGCGCGATCTCGCCGATCTTCTTCTTTTCGCGCATCGCCGTGGAGCGCAACAGCACATAGGCTTCCTCTTCGGTGAAGCCCTTCATCTTCATCAGAATGCCCTTGGCGCGATCGATCACCTTGCGGTCTTCGAGCGCGGACTTGGTGCGCTCGAGCTCGTCCTGAAGCTTGGAGAACGCATTGAAGCGGGAGATGCAGAGATCGAGGATCGGCTTGATCCGCTCCTTCTTCAGGCCGTCGACGATGTAGGCGGAGACGCCCGCCTCCACCGAGGCCTGGATCGAAGCCGCGTCGCTCTGGTCCACGAACATCGCGATCGGCCGGCGGACGGCGCGACTGACCTGGAACATCTGCTCCAGCACGTCGCGGCTCGGGTTCTCCAGGTCGATGACGATGACGTCCGGATCCAGGGCATAGATGCGCGCCAGGAGACCCTGCATCTCGCTGACATGCACGACGCCGGTAAAGCCCGCTTCCCGCAAGCCTTCCTCGAGGATGGCCGCGCGGATCGGGCTTTCGTCGACGATCACGATTTTAGGCGATTGCTCGGCGCTCATCGATCACCAGGTTGTCCGGGCCCTCACCCATAGCATGGACGTGGCCGCGTCAAAGCCTTGTCTTTCTGGGCAATTCGGACTAGCTGACGCCTATCTCATCAGGCAGTTCCAAGATGCAGCAGGGTTCGGCGCCCAAGATCAGCTTTGTTTCGCTCGGATGTCCCAAGGCTTTGGTCGATTCCGAGCGCATCATCACGCGCCTTCGCGCCGAGGGCTACGAGCTTGCCCGGAAGCATGACGGCGCCGACGTCGTCATCGTCAATACCTGCGGGTTCCTGGACAGCGCCAAGCAGGAATCCCTGTCGGCGATCGGCTCGGCCATGGCCGAGAACGGCAAGGTCATCGTGACCGGCTGCATGGGCGCCGAGCCGGAGCAGATCGAGCAGGCCTATCCCGGCGTGCTGTCGATCACCGGCCCGCAGCAGTACGAGAGTGTGCTGGACGCGGTCCACCGCGCATCGCCGCCTGCGCACAACCCTCACCTCGATCTGGTTCCTCCGCAGGGCATCAAGCTCACGCCCCGGCACTACGCCTATCTGAAGATCTCCGAAGGTTGCAACAACCGCTGCACCTTCTGCATCATCCCGAAGCTGCGTGGCGATCTGGTGTCGCGCCCCGCAGCCGACGTGCTGCGCGAGGCCGAGCGGCTGGTCGCAGCCGGCGTCAAGGAGCTCCTGGTCATTTCGCAGGACACCTCGGCCTATGGGCTGGACCTGAAATATGCCGAAAGCGCCTGGAAGGACCGCAGCGTCCGGGCTCGCTTCCTCGATCTGGCGCGCGAGCTCGGCGAGCTCGGCGCCTGGGTCCGGCTGCATTACGTCTACCCCTACCCGCATGTCGACGAGGTGATCGGCCTCATGGCTGACGGTAAAATATTGCCTTATCTCGACATCCCGTTCCAACATGCCAGCCCGAACGTCCTGAAGGCGATGCGCCGCCCGGCGGCGCAGGACAAGACGCTGGACCGGATCAAGGCGTGGCGGACCACCTGCCCCGACCTCGCGCTGCGCTCGACCTTCATCGTCGGCTTCCCCGGAGAGACGGACGCCGATTTCGCCTATCTGCTGGACTGGCTGGATGAGGCCGAGATCGATCGGCTCGGATGCTTCAAATACGAGCCTGTGGCCGGCGCGACCTCCAACGCCCTACCCGACCAGGTCCCGGACGCGGTCAAGCAGGAGCGCTGGGACGCCCTGATGGCTCGCCAGCAGAAGATCTCGGCACGCCGGCTCAAGCGCAAGGTTGGAACGCGTCAGCAGGTGATCATCGACGAGGTCGGGCCAAGCGTCGCCAAGGGCCGCACCAAGGCTGATGCGCCCGACATCGATGGCGCCGTTTATCTGTCCAGCCGGCGGCCGCTGCGTGTCGGCGAGATCGTCACGGTCAAGATCGAGCGGGCCGACGAATACGACCTGCACGGCACGGTCGCTGGGTTTTAGCGCGGCTCTGTCGGGTCTCGGGCCACCCGCCGGGAACTCCGGGGAATCGCAGACGGGCGTGTAGATGCGTCCTGGACCTGCGGACCGGCCCTCAGTGCGAGGAGCCCGTGGTGCGAACCGACCAGAGCTTCAGCAGGCGAAGCGCCTCGTCCTGCTTCAGTTCGAGATATTTGTTCTTGAGCTTGGTCAGCTCGTCGGGAGGCGTTGCACCTGAAACGAACCGGCTATCGAGGATCGCGGCAACCGTGACCCAGCTCAGTCCAGCGGCCTTGCACGGCACGAGAATGCCGTCGCTGCGCAGGCTCTGCATCAGCGGCCGCACCAGCTCGATGCTGCATTTCGCGAGCTCCGCGATGGCCGCGATCGTCTCGCCGTAGCGCCGCTGGCGGGCAAATTCGAGCAACTCGGCCTCGGTGAGCTTTCCGCCCTGTTTGAGTTGGCCGATCGCCGCCTTGGCGCTGCCGCCGACGCGGTTTCGTGACATCTCGCGCTCGGCGTCGAGCGTGGCCGCCGAAATGGCGCTGCGGATTTCCTCGTAGAGATGCGGCGGCGCCGAGGCGAGCAGGCGCACCCTCACCGCCTCCGTCGCGCGCTGCAACAGGGTCCTGCGCAAGGCTGCCGGCAGATCGGCGCGGATGCCGGCCGCGACCGTGAGCTCCGCATCTCCAGCCGCTTGCGCCACGATGGCGGCAAATCCGGCGGGAGACACCCGCGCACCGGGATTCTTCATCAGTTGCCGGCTCACGCTCGGATAGCGTCGCGCGAGCAGCGCATCGGTGACGATCTCCTGCAGCCACCAGCGCCCGGCGATCGCCACCAGGTGCTTCTCGCTGCGCGTCTGCGCGATCTCGATCAGATCCTCGCTGCTCAGCCGCGGCGATTCCGAAAGCACCGGCCCCGCGACGGCGATGTCGTCATGATGAGCCAGCCGCCGGATCACGCCAGCCGGCGCCTGCGGGATCGGGGCAAGCTGGGCGCTGAGTTCGGCGAGTGCGATCCGGGCACCGACGTCGGCCAGCGCGCGCAGCTCGATGGTGTTGACGAGACGCTCGAAGACGTCGGCAAACAGCGCGTGCTGCTCGATATCCAGGCTGCCGGCGGAGGCGACGAACAGGGAGGCGACTCGCTCGGCCACGCCGGAGCAGCGATCGGCTGAGCCGGTGGCTATGGCCGCCTGCACTTCTTCGGCGATCGTGAGATGGGGGTTCGACATCGCTCATCCTGAGCAGCTTGCATTTTCAAGCTGGCCGGCAAAGTAAACGCAGCCGCTAAATGTTTGGTAAAGTTGTCACTAAAGCGCGAGACCCGAGATTGGATCGTGCGGCCTTCGCGCCGGCCGGCGCTTCCCTCGCCGCTTCCCGGAGCGGCGGCCCGTATTGCACCCTGCAGGCCGGCATCTTGACACCGGTTGCGATTTGCCTGTATGGCCGCCGCATGATCTTCAACCGGACCAACCGCCGCGCCGCCGTTTGCCGTCGTCACCGCCGTGACGATGCCGGGGCGCGCCATGTCCGAAGACGTTGCTGATCAGCTAGCTCATCAGCTCCAGGTTTTCGAGAAGGCCGCTCCCGCAAAGGAGCGGCCTTCTCGCTTTTTGGCCCACCGTTTCCCCCCTGAGCACAGGAGATTGCACATGCTGACCGCCTCCCATCCCTACGACGCTCTGATGGAGATCACGGCGCGTCCGCGCACCGTCTTCGTTCAGGGCAAGGGCTCCTGGCTATGGGACGACGACGGCAAGCGCTATCTGGACTTCATCCAGGGCTGGGCCGTGAACTCGCTCGGCCATGCGCCGCCGGAGCTGGCCAGCGCGCTCGCCAGCCAGGCGGCGCGCCTGATCACGCCGAGCCCAGCGTATTTCAACGACACCAGCCTGCAGTTCGCCAAGGCACTCGTCGACCGCTCGTGCTTCGACCAGGTGTTCTTCACCAATTCGGGCGCCGAAGCCAATGAAGGCGCCATCAAGCTCGCGCGCAAATACGGCGCTCTGCGCAAGAACGGCGCGTATGAGATCATCACCTTCGAGGGCGGCTTCCACGGCCGCACGCTGGCGACGATGTCGGCTTCTGGCAAGAAGGCGTTCGAGCCGCTGTTCGAGCCCAAGGTCCCGGGCTTTCCAAAGGCACGCCTGAACGACATCGCCTCGGTCGAGGCCCTGATCTCCGACAAGACGGTGGCGATCATGCTCGAGCCGATCCAGGGCGAGGCCGGCGTGTGGCCCGCGACGGACAGTCTCCTGCAGCAGTTGCGGGCGCTGACCACCAGGCACGGGCTGCTGCTGATCGTCGACGAGATCCAGACCGGCATGGGCCGCACCGGAAAGCTGTTCGGCTATGAGCACGCCGACGTCCTCCCGGACATCATGACCTTGGGCAAGGGCATCGGCGGCGGCGTTCCGCTCGCCGCCCTGCTGGCGACCGAAGCGGCGTCTTGCTTCGAGCATGGCGATCAGGGCGGTACCTTCAACGGCAATCCGCTGATGTGTGCGGCGGGACTCGCCGTGCTCGACGTCATCGAGAAGCCGGAGTTTCTGAAGGCTGTCACGGACAACGGGATCTATCTGGAGAGCGAGTTGCAGCGCATCTCGGCAAGGCACGGCCTGGGCGAAGTGCGCGGCCGTGGTCTGTTGCTTGCGCTCGACGTGATCAGGCCGATCGCGCCGGCGATCGTCGCGCATGCCTTCGAGCTCGGCCTGCTGCTGAACGCGCCGCGTCCGGATGCGCTGCGCTTCATGCCGGCCCTCAATGTGACGCGCGATGACATCGCGGCGATGATCGACACGCTGGACGGAATCCTGACCAAGGTCGGCGCCGCGCGCTGCGTCGCCTGATCGAATGCCGTTCGGGACGCAGGCTCCGTGCCATACGCGAAGCCTGCGTCCCGCTGCCTACAGATGAGGCACAAACATCGAGGTCGGGCTCGCCGCCATTTGACCTGGATCAAGGACAGCCGTCCCTCTGAACAACGATCCTGATCGCGCCAAACACCTGCGATCCGATGACTTACGTTATATCTCTACTGATATAGCGTTGTACGGGATGTGATCAGCTCGGAGGAAAGAGGCTTGCCGGGACCAAGCTGATGATCATCCGCCGACAACGAGGTCGGCACGATAGAGGAGATGCAAGAATGGCGAGAGACAATCTGGCTCGGGCGTTGCCGGTCGAAGACAGCGGCAGCCAAATCGCCCTGGCCGCGACCGAAGAGGTGCTGATCCACGTTCGCTTCTTCCCGAACTCGGACATCAACTCGATCGGCGAGAAGCCCGCCAGCCTGACCGCCAATGAATGGTATGAGCGCCTGCTCGACATGGCGCGTCCGCATTATCAGACCTTCGCCGGCGGCCGCGGCTTCTTCCGCATCCCCCGCCCCTGTTTCGAGGCGATCCTGAAGGGCGTTGCTGCCTGACGTCGGCTCTCTCTCCGGATGAGGCCGCGAGCGTCCTCTCTGCCTCATCCCTGTCGACCGCGGTGCGCCGGGTGCGCCGCGGTCGCTGGCGTTTTGGTCCGTGCGCGCGTCGGAGGACAACATTGAGCGAAGCGGCTTTCAACGAACTGCGACGGGTCTTCAACGCGCTGCTGGCGTCCGGGTTGGCCTCGCAGAACCTGGCAGACATGCTCGCCGACCGCGCCTTCGATCTGTTCGAAGCCAACATCGATGCCCAGACGGCGCATCTGCCCACCCTCGCCTGCGCCAAGGGCTGCCCCTCCTGTTGCGCGCTGCGCGTGACCGCGACGGCACCGGAGATCTTCCTGCTCGCGCGCTACGCCCGGCAGATCGATCAGCGCATGCCGGCAACCGCGCTCGGCTCGCTGTCACGCCGGATCAAGCTCGCCAACCGCGCGACGCGTGGCCTGAGCGAGACCGAGCGAATGAAGCTGCGCCAGCCTTGCCCATTCGTCGTGCGCGGCGGCTGCATCATCCATCCCGCGCGTCCGCTCGCCTGCCGCGGCCATGCCTCGTTCGACCGGCGCGCCTGCGCGCAGGCCATGGCCGGCCGCGAGGTGGACGTGCCGGTCTCGGCGCCACACGTCGCGCTGCGCGCCCTGGTGCAGGATTCGCTCAGGGACGCGCTCGGTGCTGCGGGGCTCGCCTCTGGCCTCTATGAGCTCAACCAGGGTCTCGTTCTGGCGCTCGACGCCCCCGAGCGCGAGCGCGCCTGGCGCGACGGACAGGACAGCCTCGCGCCGGCGCGGATCGAGGCGTCGACGACGGCAGCGCAGACGGACGCGGTGCTCTGGAGCTCGGCGGCGGGTGACGCTTCGATCCGGGACGAGGTTCCAGAGGCAGAGCCAGGTCGCCAATCTCCTATGGCTTGAGGATCGAGGCCCCGGTCGTGACGCGGCTTTCGAGATCGGCGTGCGCCCGGCCCGCATCCTTCAGCGCATAGGCGTGATTGATCTGCACGTGCAGCTTGCCGCTGATCACCGCCGAGAACAGCGTGTCGGCGCCCTCCAGCAGCTCGGACCGTTTGCCGATGTAGTCGTTGAGCTTCGGCCGGGTCGCGAATAGAGAGCCGTGACTGTTGAGCTCGGCGATCGAGAATGGCGGCACCGGACCCGAGGCATTGCCGAAGCTAACGAACAAACCGCGCGGCTTCAGGCAGGACAAGGAGCCGGGGAAGGTCGACTTGCCGACGCCGTCATAGACCACGTCGCACAATTCGCCGCGGCTGATCTGCTTGACCCGCGCGACGAAGTCCTCCTCGTTGTAGAGGATGACGTGGTCGCAGCCATTGGCCAGCGCCAGATCCGCCTTCGCTGTGGAGCCGACGGTGCCGATGACGTGCGCGCCGAGCGCGCGCGCCCACTGGCAGGCCAGCAGGCCGATGCCGCCCGCGGCGGCGTGGATCAGGACGCGATGGTGCGGCTCGACCTTGAAGGTCTTGTGCAGCAGGTACCAGACCGTCAGCCCCTTGAGCATCAGCACCGCGCCCTGCTCATAGGTGATGTGGTCGGGCAGCTTGACCAGCCGCTGCCAGCCGATGTTGCGCTCGGTGGCATAGCCGCCGAGGTTCTCATAATACGCGACGCGGTCGCCGGGATGGAAATGCGTGACGCCCGGCCCCACGGCGATCACCTCGCCTGCCGCCTCGTTGCCGGCGATGAACGGCAGGCCGGGCGCCTTGTACAGTCCGGTGCGATAGTACACGTCGATGAAGTTGAGGCCGATCGCGTGCTGGCGGATGCGGACCTCGCCGGGGCCGGGCGCGACGAGATCAACCGGCTCATAGACGAGCGCTTCGGGGCCTCCCACCTTGTGCACGCGCACCGCCTTGACCATCCCGCCATCTCCCCTTCGGACTCTCCATCGCCGCCTCCGGGAATCCGGCGAAAGAACCTTCGACACTTACCTGATTCTCATCGACATCCGGCTCCGTTGAAGGAGCCGACCTCCGGCCGCGCATCCGGCGCTGCCGGCGGCAAAAGCGAAGGCGATCACGACGGCCTTGTCAACTCGGCGCCTGTCAGGCGTTGCGCTTCCTGCGGTTGCGCGAGGCCATCACGTTGAAGGCTTCGACTGCCAGCGCAAAGACGATCGCGAAGTAGATGTAGCCGCGCGGGATGTGGAACTCGAAGCCGTCGGCGACCAGCGCGACGCCGATCAGCACCAGGAAGGCCAGCGCCAGCATCTTGGTGGTCGGATGGTTTGCCACGAAACGCGCGACGGGTCCCGAGGACACGTACATGATGACGACCGCGATGATGACGGCGGCGATCATGATCTCGAGATCCTGGGCCATGCCGATCGCGGTGATGATCGAGTCCAGCGAGAACACGAGATCGATGACGATGATCTGCAGAATCACCCAGAAGAACTTGTTGGCGCCGCCGCCCTGCGACCCCTCCTCCCCCTCACGCGCCTCGACCTCGGCATGGATCTCGTGCGTGGCCTTGGCGATCAGGAACAGGCCGCCGGCGATCAGGATGATGTCGCGCCAGGAGAAGCCGAGGCCACCGATCGTGAACACCGGCTGCGTCAGCCCGATCAGCCAGACCAGCACGCTGAGCAGCAGGATGCGGAAGATCAAGGCCAACGCCAGCCCGATCTGGCGGGCGCGTGTCGCCTGCGGCTGCGGGATGCGCGAGGTGATCACCGACAGGAAGATGACGTTGTCGATGCCGAGAACGATCTCGAGGGCGGTCAGGGTGAGCAGCGCGGCCCACGCTTCGGGACTGGTCAGAAGGTCGATCATGCTTTCAAGGATCTCAACAGGCGGATCGCGGAGTCGCTCGCGACGATGTAGAGGGCGATCGCGCACAACAGCGTCGTTACAATCGGGCCCACGGCGAAGTTGTTTCCCAGCGCGTCGATGACCAGGACGCCCCAGAGCGCGACCAGCGGCAGCGTCAGCCAGCGCAGCCGCTCGACGCGCACCGGGTGGATGACATGGAATGGGACGAAGGTCAGCGCGATCAGGACCGCGAGACCCAAGGTCGCCAACGATGGCGAGGGATGCAGCAGGAACAGGTAGAATGCCGCGATGTTCCAGAGTCCCGGAAACCCGCGAAAATGATTGTCGTCGCTCTTCATGCGGCGATCGGCGAAATACAGTGCGCCGGTGACGGCGATGCCGACGCCGATGACCGGCGCGGCGAGCGGCAGCAGCATCCCGCTGGCGGTGATGGCGTAGGCCGGCACGAACACATAGGTCGTGAAATCCACCACCAGATCGAGCACGTCGCCCGACCAGTCCGGCTGCACATGGACGACGTCGAGCCGGCGCGCCAGCGGCCCGTCGATGCCGTCGATGATGAGCGCGCCGCCGAGCCACCAGAACATCGCAGTCCAATGCTCGCGCACGGCCTCGAGCATCGCGAGCAGCGCGACGCCCGCACCGAGCGCGGTGAAGACGTGCACCGAGAACGCCGCGGCACGATGCGCGGGCGTTGCGGCCACCCTGCTCTCTGGTCTCAACTGATCCATGCGACGCCAGTGCTATCAGGAATCGGAGCCAATTGCATATCCGCAGTTGCGGCCATGCGCCGCGCAGGCTCACGCAATACCCTTGAAAAAGCCCTGCAGGAACGTCAAATGTTCCCGCATGAGCAACACAGACGCCAGCTTTGATGTCATCGTCGTCGGCGGCGGACCCGCCGGGCTCGCCGCCGCGATTGCATTGTCGCAGACCGGGGCGCGGACGGCGCTCGTGGCCCGCAAGGCTCCATATGCCGACAACCGCACCACCGCCCTGCTCGGCGGCTCGGTCGATTTCCTCGACGAGATCGGCGTCTGGTCATCGTGTCGTGACCGCGCCGCCGGCCTGAAGGCGATGCGGCTGGTCGACGATACCGGCCGGCTGTTCCGAGCCCCGGAGGTGCGCTTCGTCGCCGACGAGATCGGTCTCGACGTGTTCGGCTACAACATCGCCAATGCCATCCTGGTCGAGGCGCTGGAACAACGCGCCAGCGAAATCGACGGCCTGGTGCGGATCGCCGAGGATGCGGAAAGCGTGCGCAGCGATGCCGATGCGGTGACCGTCACCAGCGCATCGGGCCGCGTGCTGACGGCGCGGCTCGTGGTCGGCGCCGATGGCCGGCATTCGCTGTGCCGCGAGGCCGCCGGCATCGGCGTGAGCCGGCGCACGCTGCAGCAGTCTGCGCTGACCTTCAACATCACCCATGCGCGGCCGCATCACAACGTGTCGACGGAATTCCACACGCCGCAGGGCCCCTGCGTGTTCGTGCCGCTGCCGGGCGACCGCTCCAGCGTCGTCTGGGTCGCAGCCCCGAAGGAGGCCGACCGGCTGTTCGCGCTCGACGACGACGCCCTGTCCGACGCCGCCGAGCGGCAGTCGCATTCGATCTTCGGACGCGTTCGCGTCGAGCCGGGCCGCCATGTGTTTCCGCTCGCGATCGAGCGGCCCCTGCGCTACGCGCAAAACCGCATCGCCCTGGTCGGCGAGGCCGCGCATGTGGTGCCGCCGATCGGTGCGCAGGGACTGAACCTCGGCCTGCGCGACGGCATCGACATCGCCGATGTCGTGCGCAAGGCCAATGCGGCCGGCGAGGATATCGGTGCCCCGCAGGTGCTCGCGCGCTACGGTGCCGCGCGCCGCGCCGACATCCTGAGCCGCACCTTCGCCATCGACGTCGCCAACCGCTCGCTGCTCAGCGATCTCCTGCCGATGCAGTCGCTGCGCGCCGTCGGCATGCACCTGATGAGCGGCATCGGTCCGCTGCGGCGGCTCGCGATGCGCGAGGGCCTGGCGCCGTCATGGAGAGCCACGCGCAAGGCCGGTTGAGCACCGTCAGGGAAACACCAGCCGGCCAGTCTGGATCAGCCACATCACGCTGGTCAGGGTGATCACCGAGGCGAAGGTGCCGATCAGCACCGCCGATGAGGCCGGCTCGATCCAGCTGTCATTCTGGCGCGCGATCACGAACACATTGAGCGCCGGCGGCAGCGCCGCCATCAGCACCGCAGTCGCCGCCCAAGGCTGCGCGAACGGCCCGAACAGCAGCATCAGCCCGAACGACAGCAGCGGGTGGACGACGAGCTTCACCACGGTCAGGACCGGCACCTCCCAGGGCAGCCGCTCGAACGGGCGCAGCGCCACGGTCACGCCGAGCGCGAACAGCGCCGTCGGCGCAGCGGCGTTTTGCAGGAACTGCAGGGTGCGGTCGAGCACGGTCGGCGGATGCAGCTGAAACGCCGCCGCCAGCATGCCGGCTGCCGTCGCCATGATCAGCGGGTTCTGCAGGATCTGGCGCAGCACCGTGCGCAGCGCATGCACCACCGAGGCGTGGTCGCGCTCGGTCAGCTCGACGAGCAGCGGCACGATCGAGAACAGGAAGATGCTGTCGCAGCAGAAGATCAGCGCGGTCGGCGCCGCCGCCTTGGTCCCGAGCACGGCCAGCGCCAGCCCAGGCCCCATATAGCCGATGTTGCCGTAGCCGCCCGCGAGCCCGGCCATGGTCGCCTCGCGTAGCGACAGCCGCCCGATGGCCTTGCCGAGCACGAGCGCCAGGGCGAAGGTGAGCATGGTAGCGAGCGTCGTTGCAACCAGGAAGGGAGGGTTGCTCAGCTCCGTGAACGGCGTGCGCGCGATGAGGTTGAACATCAAAGCGGGCAGCGAGACGTAGAGCAGGAAGAAGTTCATCCAGGCGAGCCCGGCTTCGGGCAGCCTCCTCCACTTACCGCAGGCGAAGCCTATGAAAACGACGCCGAAATAAGGCAGGGCCAGATTGAGAATGTCGAACATGGGCTCGGAAGATGACCCCCTGAGGGGGCCTGGGAAGGGCCTGGAATGCGGGGGCGTCGCGGCTTGACGCGAATCGGATCGGTCTAGATCAAATCCGCCCGCGGGGCACTAGCATCGCTCCCCATCCTGGTCTATTCGACTGGGATGATCAAAGCGCGAACTGCCAAGTTTCAGATCGGCCAGATCGTCCGGCATCGGGTGTTCTCGTTCCGGGGCGTGATTTTCGACATCGATCCGGAGTTCAACAACACCGAGGAATGGTGGTTGTCGATTCCCGAGGAGGTCCGTCCGCACAAGGACCAGCCATTTTATCACCTGCTGGCCGAGAACGCGGAATCCGAATACGTCGCCTATGTCTCCGAGCAGAACCTGGTTCCCGACGAGTCCGGCGAGCCGATCCGCCATTCCCAGGTTGCGGAGATCTTCATCAAGGACAAGTCGGGCGGCTATCGTCCGCGCAATCCGCTGATGAACTGACCTGTCGACCGGAGGGTTTCAACCCAGCGCCGCCGGCGCAGGCTTGATCTTTGGTCCCGGCGCGCAAGTTCCCCTCACATCCGTCCGCAGAACGAAAAAGGCGCTCCGAATGGAGCGCCCTTGATTTTGCGGAATGGACCCGACCGGCGTTACTGCTTCGCCTGCGGCTGGCCCGGCTGGGTCTGCTCGAGCTTCTTGCGCTGCTCCTCGGCGCGCTTCTGCAGCTCTTCCTGCAGCTTCTTCTGGGTTTCTTCGAACTGCTTCGGGTCGGTCGGCGGACCATCATAGGCCTTGGCGAAGCTGCTGTTGCCTTCCTGCAGCGGCAGCGGCAGCGTCAGCGCGGTGCCGTTCGAGTTGATCGCCTGGACGTAGAGGGTCTGGCCCTTCTTGAGGCTGTTCACGAATTCGGGCGTTGCTTCGTAGTCCGACATGCAGCCGTTCTGGAAGCAGATGACGTATTTGCCTTCCATGAACTGGTTGTTGTCGATGACGATGCGGGTGCCGGGCTGCAACTGCATGCCGAGCGGCAGGGTCACACGCAGGATCTTCTTCGGCTCGCCTTCGGGCTCGATGATGACCGCTGCAACCACAGGCTGACCGGATTCGATGCGGCCGTCCTTGCCGATGAAGCAGACCTGCTTGGCGTTGGCATCCTGCCCCTTCAGGCAGAACTTGGTCCACGGCGCATAGATCAGCTGCGGCATCTCCTGCTGAGCCTGGGCCTGAGGCTGGCCGCCGGCGGGAGGAGTGGCAGGGGCCTGGGCGGCCGGAGCGGGAGCCTTGGGAGCGGCAGCCGGAGCCTTCGCCTTCGGCGCTTGAGCCTGCGCAACCGAAGGAGCGAAGGAAACGGCCAGCGCGGTGACCGCGAGCAGCGCGACAAGCCGCCCACGCGGCCCAACCGACGAGGCCAAGTCACGGAAATTCATTGCGGAAAACCCTTTCTGAACGGCAGCGCCCGAGACCGCCAAAGGCGCCACACCAAGCCGTTGAAGCGGCTGTCTCCTCAGGAAATGAGGCGGTTGAGTGACAGGCGTTACCGCCGTAACTCAATCGCCCGCCTTCTTAACGCGGTGCGCGGAAGAATCAATGCCGCGAGACCATGTCGAAGCCGCGGTCTAGCGCTGGCGAGCGTGTGGTAAAAGCCCCTTGTGACCTGTTCCGAATCAAATGCTTGCGCCCCGATCCTGATGCTGCAGCGCATGTTCAGCGCGGCCGTGCGATGTGTCGCCGTCACCCTGGCATTGTTGCCCGAGGTCTACACTCCCATGGCGAAAGCGGCAGAAACTGCGGCGATCGCCATGCATGGTCACCCGGCCTTGCCCGCCGACTTCGACCACATGGCGTACGCGAATCCCGACGCGCCCAAGGGCGGTCGTCTGGTCTGGGGACTGCTCGGCACCTTCGATAGCCTGAACCCGTTCATCGTCCGCGGCATCGCAGTGCAGCAAATCCGCAGCTATGTGGTCGAGAGCCTGCTCACCCGCGGCAATGACGAGCCGTTCACGCTGTATGGCCTGCTGGCGAAAACCGTCGAGACCGACGAGAACAGGACCTATATCACCTTCCGGCTCGACCCGCGCGCCCGCTTCTCCGACGGCAGCCGGGTGCGCGCCGAGGACGTGGCGTTCTCCTTTGCGCTGCTGCGTGATCACGGCCGCCCCAACCACCGGCAATACTACGGCAAGGTCGCCAGGGTCGACGTGCTTGATCCGCTGACCATCCGGTTCGATTTCGGCGGCGCCGAAGACCGCGAGTTGCCGCTGATCCTCGGCCTGATGCCGATTCTGGCGAAGCACGCGACCGACCTGGCGAGCTTCGAGGACACGACGATGACCGCGCCGCTCGGGTCGGGCCCGTATCGTGTCACCGCGGTGCAGCCGGGATCCAGTGTCACCCTCATCCGCAATCCGGACTATTGGGGACGCGACCTGCCGGTCAACCGCGGATTGTGGAACTTCGACGAGGTCCGGCTCGATTACTACCGCGAGTCCAATGGACAGTTCGAAGCCTTCAAACGCGGGCTGTACGACTTCCGCGTCGAGACCGAACCGCTGCGCTGGCACGACGGCTACGACTTCCCGGCCGCGCGCAATGGCGAGGTCATCCGCGACAGCTTCACCTCGGGGATGCCGCAGCCCTCGCAGTTCCTGGTGTTCAACACGCGGCGGCCGGTGTTCGCCGACGTGAAGGTGCGCCGTGCGCTGACGCTGCTGTTCGATTTCGAATGGATCAACCGCAACTACTTCTTCGGGCTGTACCGCCGCAGCGGTGGCTATTTCGCCGGATCCGAGCTTTCGGCCTATGGACGTCCAGCCGATGCGGCCGAGCTCGATCTGTTGAAGCCGTACGCCGCGCAGATCCCCCCCGATATCATGGACGGCAGCTACCGCCTGCCGATCACCGACGGGTCCGGCCGCGACCGCGCAACGCTGAAGGCGGCGCTCGATCTGCTTGGCGAGGCCGGCTATGGCTTCGACGGGACGGTCTTGCGGTATCGGACGACGCGGGCCCCCCTCGCCTTCGAGATCCTGGTCACGACGCGCGACCAGGAGCGTATTGCGCTGGCTTACGCCGGCAGTCTCAAGCGGGCCGGCATCAATGCGTCCGTCAGGGTCGTCGATCCCGTGCAGTTCGACCAGCGCCGCCTGAGCTTCGAGTTCGACATGATCCAGAACCGCTGGGACCAGTCGCTGTCTCCCGGCAACGAGCAGGCGTTCTATTGGGGCAGCGAGGCCGCCGACCGCACCGGAACCCGCAACTACATGGGCGCCAAGGACCCGGCGATCGACGCCATGATCGCGGCGCTGTTGCGCGCCCGCGACAGGCCGGAATTTATCTCGACGGTTCGCGCATTGGACCGTACCCTGATGGCGGGGTTCTACGCTATTCCAGTGCTCAATGCCGCCGAGGAATGGATCGCGCGGTGGAATCGTATAGAACGGCCAGAGAGGACAGCTTTGACGGGAGCGCTCCCGGAGAGCTGGTGGCAGCGGCCGGAGCCGGCACGGAAGTGACCAATCGGGGCAATTGGTCGTGGCCGGGTCCGTGAAAGTACGGGGCAACAGGTGAATCAGGCCAATACGTCGCCGACGCTCGACGCGTTGTTTCAACGCATCCTGGCGCGCAAGCCGGATGCGGTTGCGCTGGTCGATCCGATCAACAAGCAGCGCGTCACCGGGCGACCGCCGATGCGCCTGACCTATGCCGAAGCCGATCGCGTGATCTCGGCGCTGGCCGCGCACTTCGTCGACGCCGGCCTGCCGGCTCATTCGGTGATCGCGGTCCAACTGCCCAACACGATCGAGTTCGTGCTGACGGTGCTGGCCGCGCATCGCGCCGGCCTCGTGGTCGCCGTATTCCCGCTGCTGTGGCGTCAGTCGGAGCTCGTGGCGGCGCTGAACCGCACCAGCGCGCGCGCCATCGTCACGATGTCGAAGATCGACGGCGTGATTCACTCCGATCTCGCGATGAATGCGGCGGCGGAGGCGTTCTCGATCCGCCACGTCTGCGGCTTCGGCTCCGACCTGCCCGAGGGGATGTATTCGCTGGACCAGTCGATCGCAAAACCCTCGCGCTCGACGCGCGGGCTCATGCCGGACGGCCGCAAGGCCGCGATCGTCTCCTTCGACGTGACCGCCGACGGCTTCCGCGCCGTGCCGCGCACCCATTTGAGCCTGATCGCCGGTGGGCTCGCCGTCTCGCTCGAGAGCGATCTGCCGCAGGGCGTGAACATGATGTCGGCCTTCCTGCCGTCGTCATTCGCCGGCCTCGCCGCCTCGGTCGTGACATGGCTGTTGTCCGGCGGCACCCTTGCGCTGCACCACCCGTTCGACGCCGACGCGCTGGAACAGCAGCTCGCAGAGCTGGCCTGCGATACGCTGGTCGCCCCGGCTCAACTCGCCTTGCGTCTCGACGAGGGCAATCTGGCCGCGCGGCTGCCGAACCTGCGCTATGTGCTCGGCCTGTGGCGCGCGCCCGAGCAGGTGGCGTCGAGCGCATCGTGGAAGACACGCGACATCGAGATGACCGACGTCTATCTGTTCGGCGAAGCCGGACTGTTCGCCGTGCGCCGCACCGCGGCCGATGGCAGTCCCGGGCCGGTCAAGCCGGGTCGCCAGGGCGCGCCGCGCGAACAGCCGGGCTCGTCGATCGCCGGCGAGATCCTGGTGACGCCGAAGGGCACGCTCGGGCTGCGTGGGCCCATGGTCGTGTTGGCCGCCTACGCGCCGCCGCAACCGCCGAGCGACTCGCTGATGCCGGCAGCGCCGCGCGACTACGTCGACACCGAATACGCCGTGCGCCTCGACCGCGCCCAGGACACGATCTCGATCACGGCGCCGCCGGCCGGCGTGATGGCCGTTGGCGGCTACCGCTTCCTCGCCCAGGATCTGCACGAATGGTCGAGGCGGCTGGGCCAGGGCGCGCTGCTGACCGCTCTGCCCGACCGTCTCAGCGGTCACCGCCTCGCGGGCCGCGCGATGGACAATGCGCGCGCGCGGGAAGCGCTTGCCGAGCTGGGACTCAATCCGCTGATGGTCGAGGCCTTCCGCGACCGCGCCGGCTCGGGCGGCTGATCCTGCCGTCCGGACAGCTACGGAACCGTCATGTTTGGAACAGTGTTGACGCTGCGTTAACGGGAGGGACCTAGGATCGCGATGTAACGTCAGCGTATCCTGAGTTCCCTGGATGTCCCCACAAGGCCCGCTTCTCATCGTCTCCTCGTCCACGCGGCCTTCGCTGAGTGCGGCCCTCGCGGTGGCGCAAATTCTCCCCTCCGTCGAGACGCGCTGGGCTGATGCGATCAGCATGATGTCCAAGGTTCAGCCGGCGGCGGTCGTTGCCGTCGTCGAGGATGTTGATGCAACCGAGCTTGCGGCGTTCTCGCGTCATGTCGGCGCGCGCAAGCCGTACGTGCCGCTGATCGCAATCGCACCCGGTGGCGCTGTCCTGCCCGACCACGCCATTCCCTTGCATGGCAGCGACAATCACGAGCGGCTGCTGGCGCGGCTGCGCGCGGCGTTGCGCGTCCGCACGCTGCACACCACCGTGCTGCGCCGTCTCGATGAGAAGAAAGCACCCGACGCCACATTGCCGGAAACAGATCCGCTCGATGACGCGACCGTGCTGCTGCTCGGCCGCGGCAGCTCCCTGCCCGGCCTGTCGGTCGCGCTCGGCGAACGCATGGCGGTCGTCGGCGCGCTGAGCATCGAAGCCGCCGCCAAACATCTGTCGAGCCGCGACATCGACGGCATCGTGCTCGGCGAAGGGTTTTCGCCGCGCGTGGTCGATGCGTTCCTCGCGGTGCTCGCCGAGGACACCCGCTTCCGCAACCTTGCCGTCGTCGTCACTGCCAACCAGCCGGCGCCGCTGCAGGAACTCGCCAATCTCGAGATCATCGCCGGCGCTCCCGCGCACATCGCGGCCAGCGCGCTGCCCTTGATCCGCCAGCACGCCTTCGAAGCCCGCCTCAACCGCACGCTGCGCGCCATCGAAGCCGGCGGCATGCTCGACCCGCAGACCGGCCTGCTCACCCGGAACGCCTTTGCGCGCGACTTTGCCACCGCCGTCAGCCAGACCCAGAAGAGCGGCGGCAGCCTGGCGGTGGCCCGCTTCGCCTTCGATCCGGTCAATCCGCGCGCCCAGTATGACGGCGCCCGCATCATCAGCCGCCTGATGCGGCGGATGGATTTCGGCACCCACGAGGACAACGGCTCCGTCGTCGTCGTGTTTGCCGAGACGGATCTGCGCTCGGCCCACGCCATCGCCCGCCGCCTCTCCAGCGTGATGCGCCACACCTCGCACGGCAAACGCGACACGCGCACGGAGCCTTCGGTCACCGTCGCCGCGCTGCAGCCGGGCGACACCGCGCGCACCTTGCTGGCCCGCGTCTACGGCGAGGCGCAACGCGCGGCTTCATAGAACGATGTTGCCTGCGTCACGGGCGTCATTGCGAGTGACCTGCCACCGAAGTTTCATCCAGGAGCATTTAGAGTCCTGTTGGGCTTTACGCCGAGTGGCGCGGGTGCCGCAACGGGCGAATGGCGGAGCTGGTGGGGGGTGCGCAGCCGATCGCCCGTTACGGTGCGGTTGGCCGCATAGGCCGCAAACTCCTAGGGGCAGGTCACTACAGCAAAGCATATAACGTCAGATCTGAGCCCTTCGTCTGGACCAAGAAAAAGGCCCGGCAACGCCGCTTCAAAGACCGCCGTATCACCGAGCTATGATTCCGGGTACCAGGTCCGCTTGCGCACGCCAGTTGAAACGGTCTCGTGTGCACGCACATGGGTGCAGATCGTGATAACGAGCGCAAGCCGGCTGCACTGCCAGTCAGCGCCGAGCGCGGCGCTAGTGGGTGACGTCACGTTGACCGACAATAATGCCGCTACGCTGGCAAACATCACGCACGCCGCGATCAGCACCGCTCCCTTGTGGGTCCTTGGGTGGGAAATCATGGCCTTGGCTCCTGTACGATGGCCGGAAGAATAAAGGGCAGGCTCCACAGTCCTTGTGAACTAATTCACGACCTGACCCACAGTTTTCGCTGGTGGCCCGAAGGCGTGCGCGATTGCTGGCGCTGGATCAGCGCCGCAGCCGGACTCGCGCACCGGAGCAAACAGCATCTTTGTTCGGCCACCTCGTCGGCCCGAGGCGGGCGGCGTGGACGGAATGTCAACGCCGAGCGCCTTGGCTGTCTTGAGATTGACGACCAGCTCAAACCTGGTTGTCTGCTCGACGGGCTTCGCGTCCGGCTGCTGCCTCGGCTCGATCTTGATCAAGTTCAGCAGCGTCGCCGCCACGATCATCACCAGGACGCCGCCAACACTGAGCGCGATCTGCATCGTCAGCCCCTCCGAGATGCCGAGCAGCGCCAGGCGGCTGGCGAACGTCAGCAGAACGCCGAGGCAGTAGATTGGCAGCGAATTCTGGCCACAGAGAATGGCGCCGCGCATCACCGCCGTCGTCAGCCCTCGCCAATTGCGAGGCACTAACCATACTACCAAAACCGCAAGGGCCAAGAAATGCAGCAGTCGCAATGGATCGAGATTAGATTTGTCCATCGGGTAAAGCAGCGTCAGCAGCGCCTGCGGGACCAGCGCTTCCAGCGGTTTGATGCTCCAGCTCAATGCGATGATGAGGCTGAACACCAGATAGAGAGCGGCAGCCACAAGCGCGGTGCGTGAGGTCACCCATGGCCGGGCTCTCTTGTCTTCGATCATCCACCACACGCCAAGCACGACCAGCAGCTGCCAAGCCAGCGGATTGAAGGCCCAGTGGCCGTTCGGCCATGCCGGGATGGTCCATCCGAAGACGTGCACCAGTGCGTAAAGCAACAGCGACGCGCCGAGCGTTGCGTTCGGCGCTCGCAGCAGCAGCCACAGCAGCGGCGCGAACAAAAGGTGATAAAGCACGAAGAGCGGCAAGACGTCGGTGTTGACGGGGCAGTATTGCAGGATCGCCGCGTGCGCGAGCGTCACGCCCGGCTGTTCCAACAGAATGCGCGTATTGCTCTCGTCGGCAAGATGGCCGCCGCCTGCGAGGTGAACCATGATGGCGCAGGCGAGCGTGAGCAGCAGAAATGCGACATAAATATCCCAGCTTCGCCACAGCGTCCGGCCGATCACGCCGGTCCACCCCCCGCAGCGCCATGCCTTGCCGTAGGCCAACGTGCAGCTTACGCCCGACACGAACATGAACACTTCCGCGGCATCGCTGAAGCCGTAGTTCCGCAGTGTCAGCCAGCTCCCGATGTTGTTGGGGACATGATCAAGAAAGATGCACCAGAGCGCGATGCCGCGGCAGGCATCAATGCGCAAATCGCGGCCGTAGCCTTTCAGCTCCGGCAACGCGCCTACCGATGGCTTCAGGTCGGCAGTTCGATCATGCATCTGATTGCCCCGTCCGGCGTACGAGCACGCTTCAAGAGGGACCGAATTTGACAGAAAGTCACCGCCGCGCTGCCGGATCGTGACAACGCCGCAATCTAGATTTGCTTCACGCCGACCCCGGCCACCAAAGCTATTACGATAATGATCATATGGCGGCTGGCGGCGCTTGGTAGAACCTGCTGGCGCGTGAGGCTGTCCGTTTGACGATCATCGTTCAAACGGCAGAGCGCGTAAATCAGCCGGAGGTCCACAGAGAGAGGTTCCTAGGTCCTATGATCAAGGTACCGTACAGATCTCGGCATCAATCACCTTTGCCTACAGGCGAAGGAGACCCTGAGTCCCACGACTTTCGTGGTCCGTACTCGCGCTCCTACCGTGCGGTGACTACAATTACACCACACAACGGCATTCGGCTCCTACCTTGAGTGCCCGGCGGCGAACCGCTGGTTGGGCCAAGGATGATGGTGGATAGACGGTATCGAGAGCCAGTCTTCCGCCAGCTTCTTCCTCGCCAAAGACCCGAAGGTGGGTGTATGTTTTTTGAGTTGGATCTCCGTGCAATGGGATGACGGAGAGCTTTTATGAAAGTTCTTATTGTCGACGACCATGCATTAATCCGCGAGGCGTTGCACGCTGTCGTGAAACAACTGAAGCGAGACTCCGTCATTTTTGAAGCTTCGAACGGCCGTGAGGCAGTGCACATAGTCGAGGAACATCCTGACATCAGCCTCATTTTGCTTGATATCAATTTGCCTGATCGAGATGGCTTCTCTGTCCTCCGCGAACTGCGTGACCGCTATGCGACCATTGCTATCGTCATTCTCTCGTCCTCGGATGATCAAGATACAGTCAAGCGTGCCTTCAAACTTGGCGCTCTGGGTTTCATCCCGAAAACTACCGAACGTGAGGTCATGCTCAACGCCATCAAGTTAGTGTTCTCTGGCGGCATTTACATTCCCTCGGAGATACTTGAGGAACCAACGTCTCCGCGGCCTGCAAATAAGCTAGCGACGCGGGACTCTCCCAAGGGTCTCGGGTTGACCGATCGGCAGATTGAAGTGCTTGCGCTCCTGATGAAGGGAAAAAGCAACAAGATCATTGCCAAGACCCTCGATATGGCCGTGCCGACCGTGAAGAACCACATCACGGTCGTTCTCAAGGCACTCAATGTAACGAGTCGCACCGAGGCAGTAATAGAAGTAGGAAAAATGGGCTGGGACTTGTCGCCGAAATCTGATTCATAACGCCGCCCCGGTGTCTCTCCTATCGCCTTGATCCCTCAAGAACTCGTGCATGACAGCGCGGAGCCGCATTGGGTCGACAGGTTTGTGCAGCAAAATGTACCCTCTGTCCTTAGCGTCACGTAATGGTTCGGGTGCCGTATCGCCGCTGGTGAGGATAGCTGGAATTGACGAGCCAAACGCCGCACTAATTTGTTCAATTGCTCGGATACCGGTCTTTCCGCTGGCAAGATGATAGTCCGAGATTATAAGATCGAGGCGTTGTTGGCGCTCAGCCAGTCGGATGAGCGCAGCTTCGTCGGATCCGGCGGTAAGGACGGAGTATCCCCATTTGCCAAGCAATCCGCCCGTCTCCTCTCGCACAATTGGAGCATCGGCAATAACAAGAATTACCTTACCCTCGACCGCTGCGGGGCGAGGTGAGTCGACGGGCTCAGTGGACCTGACGCATTTATCGGCCATCGGAATCAGGATTGAGAATCGCGAACCTCGGCCCATAGTCGAAGCTAAGTCGACTTGATGGTTGAGAAGTACGCGAAGCCTGTCGACAATAGCCAGGCCGAGCCCCAGGCCGCCGTACCGGTTCCGTTCTGGGCCGGGTAGTTGAAAAAACTCGCCAAAGATATTCTGCTTCTGATCCTCAGGAATGCCGGGACCGCTATCCCATACTTCGATACGCAACATTTCACCGCGCCGACGACATCCGACAATGATCCCGCCCCGTGACGTATAGCGCACAGCATTGGATACCAGATTGAGCAGTATGCGTTCGAGCAGCATGGCGTCGCTCCGCACCCAGGCGTCACTTCGCCGAACGCGTAGACGCAAGCCTTTTTCTCGCGTTGCCTGATCAAACGTAGTCTCAATTGTTTGCAACAGGCGCGCGATCGGGAATTCGGTAATTTTGGGTGTAAGGATTCCAGCATCGAGCCTGGAAATATCCAGGAGCGAGTTGAACATTTCATCCATTTCTTTGCGCGTTGCATCGATCCGCTCGATCGTCTTTGTCCTTTCCCCCGATTTGAGCGGCGTGCGCAGCTGTGCAACGAACAGGCCTAGTGCATGTAATGGCTGCCGCAAATCATGGCTTGCCATGGCAAGAAAGCGCGATTTTGCTGCATTGGCGAGCTCCAGCTCTTGCGTACGCTCAGCGACCTTCCGTTCGAGTTCCATCTGCGCGTGGCGCAGACTTTCCTCCGCTTTCTTGCGCACCTCGACGTCGGCGCTCAGTAGCAAGCTTGGAACGGCAATACTGATCAAAAACATCAATACCAGCAGGAATGAAACGTTGAGATCCACGGTCGTGAAGGGGCCGCCGCCCGTGAGCGTCCCCCAAATCGTGATCCCCGCAAGCACCAGCGCAACCGTTGCGGTGTCACGTGGACCGCAGCGCAGCGCCGCCCACAACATTGGCAGGATCGCGAGAAAACCCAGTGGATTTCGGCTCGGCGTTTGCTCGATCAGGGGGCTGAAAGCAATGAGTCCAACAGCCGCCGCTGTTGCGAGGACGCCGACCGCCTCCAAGAATTCCTTGCGGTTGAAAGCATGGTAGGGGCTTGATGCCCAAAGCACGATAACGGGGGCAATGACCAGCGCGCCGGTCACATCTCCCAGCCACCATGTGACCCAGGCGTTTGCGAAATTCGTCCGTTCGATGTACCCGGCGGTTGCCAGGCTGGACAGTCCAATGCTGGCGCTGATCGGTGTCGCGATCACGAGGCAAATCAGGGTAAACTTCGCGACAGAATATGGCGTCGAAAACGTATTACATCCGCTCGACCATCGATTGATTAGGTAAGCGCCAACAACCGCTTCAAGAGAGTTACCGGTCGCAATCGCAATCGCGGTGGCAACCGAGCCGGCGGTCGTCGCATTGGCGATCACCGCCGCCGTGAAAATTGCGGGCCAAGTCCGATATCCCCACAACAGCACCGCCGCCAGCGCGACACCTGTCGGTGGCCAAATTGGCGTTGCACTGGGATGAATAGAGGCGAGAGCAAGGCCACCTTTTGCCAGGGCGAAATAGATCAGTCCAATTGCGACCAGACCGCCGGCATAGCTAATGCCTCGGCGGAAATTTATCTCCGGCGATAGTGATCGTGGATCGGACATCGTCGATGCCTGAACTAGGCAGTTGGATCGCCCCCCACAACTGACCTTTGATCTTCTTGAAGATCTGCGAAACTGATCTCGTTGATAAAAATCTGTGAAACATTAATCCTCTTTAGGGACTCGTGCGACCATCTCAAGGTTGCACACGCGTTCGAGCCGGACTTAGCTAGCGCTCGCATGATGCCGATACCGGCGAGCATCGCAGGCCCGCCCTGTTCTGCAACTGACCTGCCACCGAAGTTTCATCCGGTAGGATTTAGAGTCCTGTTGGGTTTGACGCCGAGTGGCGCGGGTGCAGCAACGGGCGATTGGCGGAGCTGGTCGGGGTTGCGCAGCCGTTCGCCCGTTGCGGGGAGGTTGGCGGCTGAAGAATGGCGGCGGCCTTGCCGTCGCGCGCTTCGCCTTCGATCACGTCAACCCCCGCGCCCAATATGACGGCGCGCGCATCATCAGCCGGCTGATGCGCCGGATGGATTTCGGGACCCACGAGGACAACGGCTCGGTCGTGGTCGTGTTCGCCGAGACCGATCTGCGTTCGGCCATGCGATCGTGCGGCGGCTGTCGAGCCGTGATGCGCCATACCTCGCATGGCAAGCGCAACGCGCGCATGGAGACGGCGGTGACCGTCGCCGCGCTGTAGCAGGGCGACACCGCACGCACGCTGCTGGCCCGGGTCTATGGCGAGCCGCAGCGCGCGGCGTCGTGAAGCCCACTAGTAAGCCTGCCTCAGGCAAGCACTTCAATTCCGATGAGCCGCCCATCCGCATCGAGATCCAGGATTATGTCGGCGCCAACGTATGAAAGAAGGTCAGACAATGGTACTTGCCTGGCAGAGCACCCCTTTGTTCCTGACCCGGGATGCTCAGGCAACATCAGATACGCCACGTTCGGATCGTCTGCACTGATGCGAAGTGCGATGTTACGTTGCGTCATCGACATCTCCCAAGCAGGCGCATCAACGTCCGTAAGGTGGGTACACGCGCATGCACGATCTCGCCATATGTGAGCGCAAGACGGCGCCGTGCCCGCCATCCCAAGAAATTAGCCGAGCGTACCATAAATTGTAAGGGATCGCTTCCAGCAAGTCCAAGACACGGCGTGTGCGCGTGGCTCGCATATCCTGACTTCGGTCGTCAGATCTCATCGGCTTGGCCACGATCTCAACCGAACACTGGCATCTTCAGATCGCGCATTTGCCCCACTCGTCTGATGCTATCACCCTTAGTTCGGGGGCGTCTGACGAAGCGAAGGATGGCGCGATGCAAAACCGACAATCTCGCGATGAGACCGACTGGATCAGCGTGATCGCGATCGTCTCAGTCTTCACGATCGCCAGCCTTGCGTTGCATTTCGGCTGGATGCTTCGCTAACGCTCCATTGCGCTACGCCGCCTTCTTCTTCTCCGCGAGCTCCGCCAGGTCCTTCAGAATATCCGTGGTCCCGGCCAGCCGCTCTTCCGGCGTCTCCCAGACCTGCAGGAACACGACCTTCATGTCCGGGCGGACCTTGGCGGCCTGGCCGTGACGCTTGATGAAGGCGACGAGGCGGTCCGGATAGGCAAAACTGTTGTCGCGGAAGGCGATGACGGCGCCCTTCGGGCCGGCATCGACCTTCTCGACATTGGCGCGGCGGCAGTAGTTCTTGATCGCGGCGACCTTGAACAGATAGCGCGTCTCGTCCGGCAGCTTGCCGAAGCGATCGCGCAATTCGGCGGCGAAGTTCTCGATCTCGTCGTCGGTCTCGAGATCGGCGAGCCGGCGGTACAGCGACAGCCGCACGGAGAGGTCGGAGACGTAGTCCTCGGGGATCAGCACGGGCATGCCGATCGTGATCTGCGGCGACCAGCGGTCGACCGTCGGCTCGGTGATGCCGGCCTTGAGGTTCTCGATCGCCTCCTCCAGCATCGACTGATAGAGCTCGAAGCCGACCTCCCTGATGTGGCCGGACTGTTCGTCGCCCAGCAGATTGCCGGCGCCGCGGATGTCGAGGTCGTGGCTGGCGAGCTGGAAGCCGGCCCCCAGCGTCTCCAGCGACTGCAGCACGCCCAGGCGCTTTTCGGCCAGTGGGCTGATCTTGTGCGTCGACGGCAGGGTGAACAGCGCATAAGCGCGCAGCTTGGAGCGGCCGACGCGGCCGCGCAGCTGATAGAGCTGGGCAAGGCCGAACATGTCGGCACGGTGCACGATCAGCGTGTTGGCGCGGGGAATGTCGAGGCCGGATTCGACGATCGTGGTCGACAGCAGGATGTCGAACTTGCCGTCGTAGAATGCGCCGATGATGTCCTCGATCACGGTCGGCGCCATCTGGCCGTGCGCGACCGCGACCTTCATCTCCGGCACGGTCTTGTCGAGGAACTCCTTGACCTCGGCGAGATCGTCGATGCGCGGCACCACGTAGAACGCCTGGCCACCGCGATAGCGCTCGCGTAAGAGCGCCTCGCGGATCATCACGGGATCATGCGGCGCGACGAAGGTGCGAACGGCGAGACGATCGACTGGCGGCGAGGCGATGATCGACAACTCGCGCACACCGGTGAGAGCGAGCTGCAAGGTGCGCGGGATCGGCGTTGCCGACAGGGTCAGCACATGCACCTCGGCGCGCAGCTGCTTGAGCCGCTCCTTGTGGCTGACGCCGAAATGCTGCTCCTCGTCGACGATGACGAGGCCGAGATCGCGGAACTTGATCGCCTTGCCGAGCAGCGCATGGGTGCCGACGACGATGTCGACCGAGCCGTCGGCGAGGCCCTTCTTGACCTGATTGAGCTCCTTGGTGCTGACCAGCCGCGACGCCTGTGCGACGTTGACCGGAAAGCCCTTGAAGCGCTCAGCGAAAGTCTTTGCATGCTGGCGCGCGAGCAGCGTGGTCGGCACGACGACGGCGACCTGCTTGCCGTCGAGCGCGACCGCGAACGCGGCCCGCAACGCCACCTCGGTCTTGCCGAAACCGACGTCGCCGCAGACCAGCCGGTCCATCGGACGTCCCGCTTCGAGATCGGCGAGCGTCGCCTGGATCGCAGCGAGCTGATCCTCGGTCTCGTCATAGGGGAAGCGCGCGCAGAACTCGTCATAGAGGCCGGCCTGCACCGGCAGCTTCGGCGCCTCGTGCAGCATGCGTTTGGCGGCGATCTTGATCAGCTCGCCGGCCATCTCGCGGATTCGGTTCTTGAGCTTGGCCTTGCGTGTTTGCCAGCCGGAGCCGCCGAGCTTGTCGAGCTCGACATTGGTCTGGTCGGAACCGTAGCGCGACAACAGCTCGATGTTCTCGACCGGCAGATACAGCTTCGTTTCGCCGGCGTAGCGCAGCTCGAGACAGTCATGCGGCGCGCCGGCGACCTCGAGCGTCTGCAGCCCGACGAAGCGGCCGATGCCGTGATCGACATGAACGACGATGTCGCCGATCGCGAGGCTCGTCACCTCCGAGATGAAATTGTCGAGCTTGCGGCTCGCCCGGCGCGGCCGCACCAGGCGGTCGCCGAGAATGTCCTGCTCGGAGATGACCGCGATCTGATCGGTCTCGAAGCCGGTCTCGAGACCGAGCACCGCGAGCATGGTCTCGTTGCGCGGCGTCGCCTGCACCACGCGCCAGGTGTTGACGCTGGTGACATGGATCAGCTTGTGATCCTTCAGCATGCTCGCCATGCGGTCGCGCGAGCCTTCGCTCCACAGCGCGATCACGACCTTCTTGCGCACCGATTGCAGCGCTTGCACGTGCGCCACCACGGCCTCGAATACGTTGACGGCGGAATCGTTGCGCTCGGGCGCGAAGTTGCGGCCCTGTCGCGCGCCGATGTCGACGACGTTGGCGCTCTCCGGCACCGCGAACGGAGTGACACGCGCCAGCGGGACGGCGGCGAGCCGCTCGGCCCATTCGGAGGACGTCAGATAGAGGCGGTCGACCGTCAGCGGCTTGTAGATCGCCCCGCCGCCGGGATGCTCCATCGCCTCGCGGCGCGCGTCGTAATAATCGATGATCTGCTTGAAGCGCTCGCGCGCGGCATCCTCGCCCTGCGGCTCGATCACGATGGGTGTGTTCGGCAGATAGTCGAACAAGGTCTCCATCTTGTCGTGGAACAGCGGCAGCCAGTGCTCCATGCCCGGATAGCGGCGGCCTTCGCTGACGGCCTCGTACAGCGCATCGTCGCGCTCCGGCGCGCCGAACTCGGCGACATAGCCCATGCGGAAGCGGCGGATGGTGTCGGTGACGAGCTGGAATTCGGAAACGGGCACGAGGTCGAGCGAGCGCATGTCGAGCAGGGTGCGCTGGGTCTCGGCGTCGAAGGTGCGGATCGATTCCAGGCTATCGCCGAAAAAGTCGAAGCGCACGGGCTGGTCGAGGCCGGCCGGGAACAGGTCGAGGATGCCGCCACGCACGGCATATTCGCCGCTTTCGCGGACGGTCGACGAGCGGTGGTAGCCATTGTGCTCAAGCCAGGCGATCACCGAATCCATCGGCACGACATGGCCCGGAGCGACCGACAGCGCCTGCCCCGCCATGGTGTCGCGCGAGGGGACGCGCTGCACGATGGCGTTGACGGTGGTCAGCACGATCAGCGGCTTGTCGCTGCCGGCGAGGCGCGACAGCCGTGCGAGCGTGGTCACGCGCTGGGCGAGGATGCCGCCATGTGGCGAGACGCGGTCATAGGGCTGGCAGTCCCAGGCCGGGAACTGCATCACCGGCAGATCCGGCGCGAAGAAGTCGAGCGCTCGCGCCAGCTGCTGCATCCGGTTGCCGTCGCGGCAGACCACGGCGAGGCTCACCGCCGGCGGCTTCGGCTTGGCCGCGATGGCGCGCGCGAGGTCGGAGACGACGAGGCCTTCGGCGCCTTCCGCGACGTTGGCGAGCGTGAGCGCGCGCCCCGGCGCGAGGTGCTCGGCGGGCGACTTGACCGGGCTCTTCATCAATCGGCGCCCACCGCGCGGAACGCCTTGATGCGCTCGAACAGCGCCGGAGTCTGCTCCGGCGGCAGCGGCCGGGCGCCGGTGACCGCGGCATAGAAGTCCGGGTCGGGGACTTCGAGCAGTTGCTCAAGCTCGGCCAGCTCGCCTTCGCTGAGGGCGCCGATCTCGGCGTCGGCAAAGCGGCCGAGGATCAGATCCATCTCGCGGGTGCCGCGATGCCAGCAGCGGAACAGGAGCCGCTTGCGGCGGTCGTCAAGGCCTTGGCTCGATCGGGTCGTTCCGGTCATCGCGACATCCTGCTGTTCAACGCCAAAAGCCCGGACGGTGCCGGGCGCGGTTGATATAGCGGTGCACAGCGCCCCTGTCAGCCCCTCCCGGGCTGCAGAACCGGCATGCCCGGCACCTCGAACCTGAGAAAAAGACGTGGATGTCTCGGCATTCGCGGCTATTCCGGCTCCCAAACCGCTTTAAGTGTTCGCTCCATGCGCCCCAGCATCCTCAATCCTCTGTTTGCGCCGGTCACGACCCTGTCGGGGGTCGGACCGAAGCAGGACAAGCTGCTGCGCTACCTGCTCGGCTGCACCGAGACGCCGCGGCTGGTCGACCTGCTGCTGCATCTGCCGGCCAGCGTGATCGACCGCCGCAACCGGCCGAAGGTCCGCGACGTCGAGGTCGGAACCGTGGTGACGCTCGAAGTCACGGTCGACCGCCACCGTCCCTCGCGCAACGCGCGCGCGCCATACCTCGTTTACGCCAGCGACGAGACCGGTGACGTCGTGCTGACGTTCTTCCGGCCCAAGGGCGACTACATCGAGAAGATGCTTCCGGTCGGCGCCAAGCGCTACGTCTCCGGCACCGTGCAGATGTATGACGGCGTGCCGCAGATCGTGCATCCCGACCGCATCCTGGACGAGGCCGGCTTCGCCAAGCTCTCGGGCATCGATCCGGTCTATCCGCTGACCGAAGGCTTGGCGCTCGGCTCGCTGCGGCGGGCGATCGCTGCGGCGCTGACCAAGCTGCCTGAGCTGCCGGAATGGATCAGTCCGGAGGTGCTCCGACGCTGCAACTTCCCCTCGCTGAAGGAGGCGCTGACGCGGGTGCACGTGCCGCAGGAGCTGACCGACATCCTGCCGGAAAACCCGTTCTGGTCGCGGCTGGCCTTCGATGAGCTGCTCGCCGGCCAATTGGCACTGGCCCTGGTGCGGGCGCAACTGCGCCGGCCCGCGGGCAACCGCCATGCCGGCGACGGCCGGCTGCGCCGCAAGATCATCGACGCCCTGCCCTATGCGCTGACGAACTCGCAAGCCGAGGCGATGGCCGCGATTGCCGCCGATCTCGAAAAGCCGGTGCGGATGCTGCGGCTGCTGCAGGGCGACGTCGGCTCCGGCAAGACGGTGGTAGCGCTGCTGGCGGCGGCCGCCGTGGCCGAGGCCGGCAAGCAGGCCGCGCTGATGGCGCCGACCGAGATTCTGGCGCGCCAGCATGCCAAGACCATCGCGCCGCTCGCCGCGCGCGCCGGCATGAACGTGGTCATCCTGACCGGACGCGAGAAGGGCAAGGAACGCCGCGACATCCTCGCCCGACTCGAAGCCGGTGAGATCGACATCCTCATCGGCACGCACGCGCTGATCCAGGACGACGTGGTCTTCAAGTCGCTGGCGCTCGCCATCGTCGACGAGCAGCATCGCTTCGGTGTGCGCGAGCGGCTGGCGCTGACCTCGAAGGGCGAGGCCGTCGACGTGCTGGTTCTGTCGGCGACGCCGATCCCGCGCACCCTCGTGCTGACCTATTTCGGCGACATGGACATTTCCGAGCTGCGCGAGAAGCCGGCCGGTCGGCAGCCGATCGACACCCGCGCGGTGGCCGACACCAGGCTCGGCGAGGTCGTCGACGCCGTCGGCCGCGCGCTCGATGCCGGCAAGCTGGTGTACTGGATCTGCCCGCTGGTCGAGGAATCCGAGGCCGAGGGCATCGATCATCTCACCAACGCGACGGATCGCTTCGAGAGCCTGCGCGAGCGCTTCGGCGACAAGGTCGGCCTCGTCCACGGCAAGATGAAGGGCAGCGAGAAGGACGAGGTCATGGGGCGGTTCGCGGCCCATGAGCTGCGCCTGCTGGTTGCGACCACCGTGGTCGAGGTCGGCGTCGACGTGCCGGCGGCCAGCATCATGGTGATCGAGAACGCCGAGCGCTTCGGCCTGGCGCAGTTGCACCAGCTGCGCGGCAGGATCGGCCGCGGCTCGGAAGCCTCGACCTGCATCCTGCTCTATCGCGAACCGCTCGGGCCGATGTCGAAGGCCCGCCTCGCCGTGATCCGAGAGACTACCGACGGCTTCCGTATCGCCGAGGAGGATCTCAAGCTGCGTGGCGAAGGCGACGTGCTCGGTATCCGCCAGAGCGGCCTGCCCGGCTACCGCATCGCGCGGCCCGAGGTGCATGCCCAACTGATCACCCAGGCCCGCGACGAGGCGCTGCGGATACTCAAGGAAGACCCGAAGCTGAAGGGCCCGCGCAGCGATGCGCTGCGCTGCCTGCTGTATCTCTACGAACGCGACGAGGCGATCCCGCTGCTGACGGCGGGTTGATCAGCAGAAGGTGCATCAACAAACTCCCCTGTCGTCCCGGCCCTGAGCCGGGACCCTTAACCCCAGGGATCAGTTTGAGGCAGGATGGCGATGGGCTTTTTCGCACCTCACAACCGCCGCGGAGTATGGGTCCGGGTCTGCGCCACGATGGGCTATCGCGCGTCGTGGCTCGCACGGGACGACGAGCTGAAATCGTCTACTTCGTTTTGCAACTCTCGGCGAACGCCACCAGCTGCGCCGCGTCGGTGCCCTCGCCCTGCACGTCCGCCGCAATGTGCTCGAACAACCGCGCAAAGCCCTCGTAGATCAGAGCAGCCGGATGATCCTCGCCGAGGAACCCCGCGATCTCGCGCATTTCGGCGACCCAGCGATAGGCCTTCGGCAGCATGTCCGGCAGTGCGTTGGCGAGACGGGCCTGGACGTGCGGCAGGCTCAGCGCCAGCTCGTCGCGCAGCGCGTCGGCGGCGCCGGCGCGGGTGGCGGCCAGCACCATCGCGGCGCCGAGCCCTGTCAGTCCCTTGTTGATGCCGGCATAGGCCATCTTCAGCGCCGAAGCCGCGCCGATCGGCCCTTCGATCCGGCGCAGATCGAGCCCGAGTTCGCCCAACGCGGCGACATCGGCTGCCGCCTCGCCGCTCACATAGAAGGCCGGTCCCTTCGTGCCGGGCTTCGGCGGCAGACCGATGATGGCGGCGTCGACCAGGCGCGCGCCCGACGACAGCACGATGTCCTCGATTGTCCGGATGGTCTCGACGTTGACGGCGTTGCAGTCGACGATGATGGGCTTCTTCGAATTCCGGTTGATGACCGTCGCGAGCTGCTCCGCCAGCGCCACAGCCTCGCCCGGCGGCACGATCGACAGGATGATGTCGGCATTGGCGATCTCGGCGTCGCTGGCGCCGACCATGCCGGATGCGGCCGCCCTCGCCCGCGTCGCCGCGCTGCGCTCCTCGAGCGACGTCAGGACCTTGCAGCCGTGCTCCACGAGACGGGCGGCGATGGCGCTGCCCATGGCGCCGGGCGCGATGACGGCAATGCTGGGAGGCATGATGACGCTCCGATTCCAACGATGGTCTCGAAGACTATGCGCACCCCATGACAAAATTGAAGGCACGAAAACGAAGGGCAGCCCTTCCGGGCTGCCCTCGCCTTGGCCGCAACGTCAACGCTCCCCTCAGAGCCCCCGAGAACGCTGACCGCCGCGGCAGACCTCAGAACGCAATCTTCAAGCCTCCGCTGCCGAAGAAATCGTCGCCACCCGTGCGTCCGATCGTGCGCGACACGTTCACCGTCAGCGCCACATGGCTCCAGAACGGCGCCACGACGCCGGCGCTCACCCGGCCGTAGACGTTGTGCGAGGTGCCGTTCGGAACCGTCCAGTTGTTGACGATGACGGGCGCCGAGGTCGCGTTGTACTGAATCAGGCGGCCGTTGCCGATGATGTCGTCATCGAGCGTCAGGTTCAGGTACGGATTGATGACGTTGCCCTGCACCTGGAACGGGGTGCGCAGCTGCACGCCGACGCTGCCGATCAGGGTCTCGGCGGTCTGCGAGCCGACCGCGAGCGTGAGCGCAGGATCGCCGGTCTCAGTGAAGCCGTCGACGCGGGCGCGGGCATAGGTCAGCCCGCCGATCGGGCCGAGCTTCGCCCCGCCTGCATCGAACAGGTAACCGGCTTTGCCGGCCGCGACGAAGGTGGTGCCGCCGGGATTGGAGGTGATGGTGTCGACCACGCCCGGCCGCGTGTTGCGATAGTCCTGATGGCCGATCGTCGCCAGGCCCTCGGCAAACAGGCTGCTGCTGGCCCAGGCCCCGTAGAGGCCGAACTGATAGGAGTTGGCATCCGTGGTGCCGGCGCTGTTGAACAGCCTCGCCTTTGGATTGGAATAGTCGAAGGCGGTACCGATCATGGTGTTCGCCGACAGCCGGTACTCGACGCCGATGGTGCCGCCGATGCTGTCGAGATTGAAGCCGTTCGAGGCGGCGCTGCCCTGGCGGTCGCTGACGCCACCATTGCCCTGCATGTAGAACGACCATGGACTGACCGGCGCGAGCGGCGGCGCCTTGGTGTAGGGCGGGCGGCCCATTGCCCCATAGGCGTTCATCGTCGACGGAGCAAAGCCCGCGGTCTCGCGGAACATGTCGAGCTTGCCGAACAGGGTCGAGGCGAAGCCCATCGCGGTGATCGACCCCACCTCGCCTTGCGGCGCGAAGGTCAGCGGCGCGTTGAGGCGGTTGACGATGTACTGCCCCAGCACCTCGAAGCCGTGTGACGTCAGGTGCACGCCATCGACGTAGAACAGATACTGGTTCTGCAGCGCAGGATTGCCGATGCACGCGATCGGACAGGCGCCGACATTGGTGAAGCCATAGCGCGACGGATTGGCCTGGATCAGCGTGCCGATCAGTCCGGTGTCGACGTACTCGACACGCACGCCCGAACGCGCGACGCCAGCGAGCGACTGCTGCATCAGGCTGTTATAGGTCGTGCTGTAGGCCTTGCCGGCCGGAGCATTGGCGTTGCCAACGGCCTCCGGCAAGGTGCTGACATCGCCGACCGTGAACACGATACTGCGCGCGCCGTCGCCGACCAGCGCGTTGATGCCGGCCATGGCCTGCTGGGCCGTGACGGCCGCGGCCGTCGGCGCGCCAGCGAGCGAGCCGCCGGCGCGGTAATAGGCCCGCGCATCGTTGCCGCCGACCGAGATCTCGACCAGGTCGGTCGACGAGATCCTGCCGGAGAAGCCCGTCAGTCCGCTCCATTCCTGGAAGAAGCCGGGAATGCCCGGCGCCACCACGTTGGTATCGCCCGCCATGGCGCCGCCGATCGCGTAGTTGAGCTGGGGAATGCCGAGCAGCGCCGAGGTCGTGTCGACGAAATTCGTGCCGCCGCTGAAGCGACCGGTGGGATAGAGCGGCAGCTTGCCGGCGCCGCCGGTGAAGGTCCAGAGATTGCCCGTGTCGGCGTAGCTGTCGCCAAAAGCCTGAATGCGCGTATAGGTGGTCTGGGCCGCCGCCGGCGCGGTCAGTTGCAGGGACGCCGCGGACAGCGCGACCGCACACAACGATGTCGTCCTACTCACAGGCATCCTACGCGCCTCCCCAACGCCCTACTTTTGTTTGCCCGATGTTTCCATGGTGACCATTCGAAACACCACCGCCCATTGGTTGTAGGAACGATGACATCCGTGGCTGTGCTTTCCCCGCATCATCATGCAGTGCAAAGCGCCGCGATGCGCACGTTCGCCCGCTGGGCGGACCGGACCGCCACCGACCATGCTCACGAAGGCTGCTGACAGAATCTGGCAGAGGGCTCGGCTAGTCGTGTGGCTGAAGCGCCGCAGCCGGCGCCGCCACCGGAGAGACGACGATGCCCGACTTCAATTTCCTGATCCTCTATGTCGACAACCCGCCGAGGAGCGCGGCCTTCTATGCGGATCTGCTCGGCCGGCCCGTGATCGAACAATCGCCGACGTTCGCCATGCTGCCGCTGCGCGAGGGCGTCATGCTGGGCTTGTGGTCGCGGCACACGGTCGAGCCGCCAGCGACGGGCGCCGCAGGCTTCGGCGAGGTCGCGTTCGCGGTCGGCGATGCCGGCGAGGTCCAGCGGCTGCACGACGACTGGAAGGCGCGCGGACTTTCGATCGCGCAGGCGCCGACACGGATGGATTTCGGAACCACGTTCGTCGCGCTCGATCCGGACGGGCATCGCCTGCGCGTGTTCGTTCCGCAGGATGCGGCCTAGCTCTTCCGCAGTGGCTGGCCTTTCGCGCCAGTCGGCCTTTCAGCCTAGTCCGCCTTGGCCGGCTCGGGCTCACGGTGCGGCGATGGCTGCGCGGGTGCGTTGGCGAGGCGCGCGGCGTTGGCCATGTTGGCCAGCGCCGCGACTTTTTTCTGCTGGTCCGATCCCGGCTGCACCACGCCGCAGGACATGATCAGCGTCGCCGCGTCCTCGGCGCTCATGTCGACCTCGATGATCTTGCTCCGCGGCAGATAGAAGAAGAAGCCGGTGGTGGGGTTCGGTGCGCACGGCAAGAACACCGAGATCTGCTCGTCGTCACCGGGCAGCCGGCTCGAAATCTCCGCGCTCGGCGGCTGCGAGATCAGGACGATCGACCACATGCCGGGCGAGGGAAACTCGACCAGGCCGACACGGCGCAGGCTCGAGCCCTTGCCCGAGAACAGCGTCTCGAACACCTGCTTGAGGCCGCGATAGATCGCCCGCACCGCCGGGATGCGGCCGAGCAGCCGCTCGCCGAGGTCGACCAGGGTGCGGCCGATCAGGTTGGCCGTCAGGAAGCCGAGCAGCGTCAGCCCGATCACGGCTACGATCAGGCCGGAGCCGGGCACGCCGAACGGCAGATAGGTCTCCGGACGATAGACCAGCGGCACGAACGGCCGGACCAGCCCGTCCACCCAGGTCACGAACCACCAGGTGATGTAGAGCGTGATGGCAACGGGACCGGCGACGACGAGGCCGGTCAGGAAATAGTTGCGAAACCGGAACATCAGCCCATGGTGGGGCGTCTCGGCCGGAGCATCGGCCAAGGGATCGGTCTCAGGCGGCAGGTCGTCGCGGGAACTCATGCGAACTTCCGGGTCGGATCAAATCTCACCTAGGGGTCTTAGCAGATTTTTGAAGGGCGAAGGCCCTCTTTCCGACACATGCGCGCTTTGCCGCTGACCTGTGGCCCGGCAGCCGGGCACCAAGTCAACGCGCAAGGCGTCGAATTCAATCCCTGCTGCGGCGAGGAGCCACTCATAAGGGCCAACGCGCCGCCCTAGGCGCTACGCAGCGGCAGGGCCAGCCCGACCGCCACGAAGATGCCGCCGCAGACCTGGTTGAAGCGCCGCCCGACCCGCGCGAGCCATGGACGAACCTGGGCCGCCGCGCTGGCAATGGCGCATTCGGTGACAAACTCGGTCACCGTATAGGTGACGGCCACGACGGCGAACTGCACCGCCAGGCTGCGATCGGGGTCGATGAACTGTGGCAGCAAGGCGCTGAAGAACAGCAGGCATTTCGGGTTGGTCGCCGCGGTCAGGAAGCCCTGGCGGAACAGCACGTGCGAGCGGGCCGCCACGATCTGGCCGGCCAGATCGACGCCCACCGGCGGCGCGAACCATAGCTTGATCCCGAGCCAGGCGAGATAGAGTCCGCCGACCCACTTCAGGACCACGAGCCAGGTGATCGACGATTGCACCAGCGCACCGATGCCGAACATGCACAGCGCGATGACGAGGATGAAGCCGATCAGGCCGCCCGCGATCGTGAACAATGTCCTGCGGCCGCCATGCAGCGCCCCGTGGGTCAAGGCGAGCAGACCGTTCGGCCCGGGCGTCAGGGAGATGCCCACCGACGTGACGAAGAACAGCAGCCAGGTGTTGAGGGCCATCGGGATCCCTATCCGGAAGCGGACCGGCCGATCCGCTGCCGGGGTCGTCGCGACATGCTGATGTCGGATTATGGATCAGATGACAAGCGCGTCGTCGGTAAAATCAGGGCAGCGCCAAATCCGGCAATTAACTCCGGGTCATGCCCGGGCTCGTCCCGCCTGCGCGGCCGAAGCCGCTTCGGCGCGGCGACGGCCCCGTCCTCCACGTCGTGCTCAGCGCGCCGGAGAACGTGGATGGCCGGGACAAGCCCGGCCATGACGATGTGACGAGATCGAGGCATGAGCCCACAAGGTGCTGGCTCCAGCAGCGAAGCATCCCAGGCGACGTCGCCGCCTACTCCACCGTGACCGACTTGGCGAGATTGCGCGGCTGGTCGACGTCCGTCCCCATCACCACGGCAGTGTGATAGGCCAGGAGCTGGACCGGGATGGCGTAGACGATCGGCGTGAATGTCGCGGCCATGTCCGGCATGGTGATCGTCACCAGCGAGTCCACGGTCGCCTCCTCGGCGCCCTTGGCATCGGTCATCAGGATGATCTTGCCGCCGCGCGCGGCGACCTCCTGCATGTTCGACACCGTCTTCTCGAACACGCGATCATAGGGTGCGATGACGACGACCGGCATGGTCTCGTCGATCAGCGCGATCGGGCCGTGCTTGAGCTCACCGGCGGCGTAGCCCTCGGCGTGGATGTAGGAGATCTCCTTCAGCTTCAGCGCGCCTTCCAGCGCCAGCGGATAGGAGGTGCCGCGGCCGAGATACAGCACGTCCTTCGACTTGGCGATCTCGCGCGCGAGCTTCTCGATCTGCGGCTCGGTCGTCAGCGCGGCCGCGATCAGACGGGGCACCTCGACCAGGCCGTGGACCAGCTTGGTCTCGTCGGCCTCAGAGAGTTCGCCGCGGCCGCGACCGGCGGCGATCGCGAGCGCCGCCAGCACCATCAACTGGCAGGTGAAGGCCTTGGTCGAGGCGACGCCGATCTCGGGACCGGCCAGCGTCGGCATCACGATCTCGCTCTCGCGCGCGATCGTCGATGTCGGCACGTTGACGACGGAGAGCGTATGCACGCCTTGCGACTTGGCGTAGCGCAGCGCCGCCAGGGTGTCGGCGGTCTCGCCGGATTGCGAGATGAAGATGGCGAGATCGCCCTGGCGGAGCGGCGCCTCGCGATAGCGGAACTCGGAGGCGACGTCGAGCTCGACCGGCACCCGCGCGAAGCGCTCGAACCAGTATTTGGCGACGAAGCCGGCGTAGCTTGCGGTGCCGCAGGCGGTGATCGAGATGCGCTGGATATCTTTGAAGTCGAACGGCAGCCGCGCCGGCAGCATCACGCGCTCGGTGCCCATGTCGACGTAGCGTGCCAAGGTGTGGCCGACGACCTCCGGCTGCTCGTGGATTTCCTTGGCCATGAAATGGCGATAGTTGGCCTTGTCGACCAGGAACGACGACGCGCCGGATTTCAGCACCTCGCGCTTCACCACCGCGCCCGTTGCATCGTGGATGATGCCGGCGTCGCGGGTGATCTCGACCCAGTCGCCGTCATCGAGATAGCTGATCGTATCGGTGAACGGCGCCAGCGCGATCGCGTCCGAGCCCAGGAACATCTCGCCGTCGCCATAGCCCATCGCCAGCGGCGAGCCCTTGCGGGCGCCGATCAGGAGATTGCCGTGGCCCTTGAACAGGAAGGCCAGCGCGAATGCGCCCTTCAACTGCGGCAGCGACGCAGCCACGGCCTGTTGCGGCGTGTGGCCCTTCAGCAGATAGGAATTGACCAGATGGACCACGGTCTCGGTGTCGGTCTCGGACGCGAACTTGGCGCCCTGCTTTTCGAGCTCGGCCCGTAGTTCGCGAAAATTCTCGATGATGCCGTTGTGCACTACGGCAACGTTGTCAGTCGCATGCGGATGCGCGTTGCTCTCGGTCGGTTTGCCGTGGGTGGCCCAGCGGGTATGACCGATGCCGGCGTGTCCCTTCAGCGGCTGCTGCCCGAGCCGCTTCTCGAGGTTCTTCAGCTTGCCCTCGGCGCGCCGCCGGTCCAGATGATCGCCCTCGAGCGTGGCGACGCCCGCGGAATCGTAGCCGCGATATTCGAGACGTTTCAGGGAATCGACGAGATGCTCGGCAACCGGCCCGCGTCCCAGGATCCCGATGATTCCGCACATCAGCGCCAGTCCCCAAATCGTCGAGAGAGATTCAAAAGCGTGGCATTGTCTTAACGAAAACGGCGCGCTTTCAGGTTCAATAATTATTGCGGATTGCGACAGGGTTAAGTGGGAGCCCTAACCGAGGGCCTGCAGGCAACTCCGGTTCGATGCGGAGGTCCAGTTCGGAGCGCACTTAACGCCAGGTCAACGCTTTTGCGCAGAGACTGTCGCGTCGGAGAGGACGCCATGACCTATAGCCGCCGCCCAACTGATCCCAAGGGCACCAGCCCGCTGAGCCTGTCGCATCCGACGTCCGGGAGCCATCTGGCGCACTGGCCGCCGCCGACCTTGAGCAACGAGCTCAAGCCGATGCCGATCAAGCACCGTACCAACGAGCCGGTCAAGCACGCCACCCGCCGCGGCTGGCGCCTGACGCGTGCGATGTTCGCCGAGTTCCAGGACGACGAAAGCTGATGTTTCAGCTCACTTCTTGTGGCGTTGCTTGGCATTCCGAAAGCGCGCCGCGGCGCCTTCGCGCGTCGTCTGCGGACTGCGCTCCAGCGCCAGCGCATCGTCGGGCACGTCGCGCGTGATCACCGAGCCTGAGCCGATATAGGCGCGCGCGCCGATGTTGATCGGCGCCACCAGCGAGGTGTTGGTGCCGATGAAGGCGCCCTCGCCGATGTTCGTCTTGTGCTTGTTGAAGCCGTCATAGTTGCAGGTGATGGTGCCGGCGCCGATGTTGGAATTGGCGCCGACATGGGCGTCGCCGATATAGGACAGGTGATTGACCTTCACGCCCGCCTCCAGCACCGCGGCCTTGGCCTCGACGAAATTGCCGATCTTGGCGCCGTCGCCGAGCGACGTACCGGGCCGCAGCCGCGCGAACGGCCCGAGCAGGCTGTTGCGGCCGAGCTTGGATTGCACGATGTGCGAGAACGAATGCACCACCGCGCCGTCGCCGATCGACACGCCGGGGCCGATCACGACGAACGGCTCGATGGTCACGTCCTTGCCGAACGTCGTATCCGCGGCGAGATAGACGGTCTCCGGCGCGATCAGCGTCACGCCCGCATCCATCGCCGCGCGGCGCAACCGGGTCTGCATCACGGCCTCGGCCTCGGCGAGCTGCGCCTTGGTGTTGATGCCGCGCACTTCGTCTTCAGACGTCTCGATCACGACCGCGTCGAGCCCCTGCTCGCGCGCGATCGCCACCGCGTCAACGAGATAATACTCGCCCTTGCTGTTGGCATTGCCGATCCGGTCGAGGATCGCGAGCGCGCGACGACCGTCCATCGCCATCACGCCGGCGTTGCACAGCGTGATCGCCCGCTCCGCTTCGCTTGCATCGGCCTGCTCGCGGATCGCGACCAGCTTCGATCCGTCGAGCAGCAGGCGTCCGTAGCCGGTCGGATCGGCGGCGCGAAAGCCGAGCACGGCGAGCGCTGCGCCCTGCGCCAGCGCCGCCCGCAGCCGCGCGAACGTCTCGGCCGTGATCAGCGGCGTGTCGCCGAATGCGACCAGCAGATCGTCTGCGCCGCGCGCGATCGCCTGCCGCGCCGCCAGCACCGCATGCGCCGTCCCCAGCCGGTCGCGCTGGACGAAGATATCCGCATCCGGGCGCAGGCGCCTGGCTTCCTTTTCGACCGCGTCGTGCCCCGGCCCCACCACCACGGCGATGCTGGCGCCATCCCCGTGCGGCGCCGCCGCCAGGACGTGCGCGAGCAATGATTCGCCGGCGATGGGATGCAACACCTTGGGCACGCTCGTGCGCATCCGGGTGCCCTCGCCTGCCGCAAGCACGATGGTCAGACTGGATCGAGCGGTCATGAAACACCTGGGATGAAGGGAGCGCATAGGTCGCGCTGTCATAATGCGTTTTCTGCGCGGGGCAAACCGCACCGGCTGAAGCCCCTGGTGGTTTTCCTGTTAATGTTCGCTTCGTGATTCGATTAAGGCAGGTTCATGGCTAAGGACTCCCGCAAATCCGCCGGCGCAAATGCAGCTGAGAAGACGGGCACCACTCTGTCTGGACTGTTTGCCGACGAGAACGAGTTCGATCGCCGCGCGCTGTGGCGGCTCGGCTGGTGGGGGGCTGGCGCCGTCGGCGCCGTCGGCCTGGCCGTTTTCACCAATCAGGCCGCACAGGGATGGCGGCAGGACCGTGTTTCCGCGGCCGATCTGTCGCGCCAGGCGCAACTGCTGCAGTCGCTGGCCCGTGAGACCCAGGGCGAGGCGCGCCAGCTCGGCGCGGCCATCGAGACGCTCAACACCGATCGCGACCGGCTGTACGCGCGCGTGACGGTGCTCGAGCAGGGATTGGACTCGGTGACCGGCGCGCTGGCCAAGCAGAGCGCCCAGGCGACTGCGAATACCGCCCCCGGCAGCAAGCCGGCCCCCGCGCCGCAGATCGCTGCCGTCGAGTCCCAGGCCCCGGTGGCGGCCCCGTCAGGTTCCCCGCCACCTGGCCCCTTGCCCGCATACGCGAACGCGTCGCCGTTCATGCCGGTTCCCAACGGGGCGGCCGGAACCAATCCGGCTCAGCCGAGTACCCCACCGGCTGCCGCGAGCGCCGACAAGACGAAGCAGGAGCAGGCCAAGCCGATGTCGGCCGGGCTATCGGCGGCTTCGTCATCGCCGGTCTCTTCCGCCCCGTCGCCGACACCGTCAGCCTCGTCCGCATCGCCGGCTGCGACCGGTTCCAAGCCGACTGGTGGTGCCTCGGACCCGGCCGGCAAGCCGGCCGAGACCGACAAGCTCGCAAAAGCCGAACCCGCAGAGGCCGCCGGCGCCAAGGGCAGCGACAGCACCGACGCCGCGGTCACGGCGGTCCAGAAGACCGAATTCGCCGTCGATCTCGGCGGAGCCAACTCGCTCGGCGGCCTGCGGGCGCTGTGGCGGGATCTCGTGAAGACCCATGCCGACCTCGCCTTGCTCAGGCCGATCATCATCCTGAAGGAAGGCCGGAGCGGTCCGGGTATGCAACTGCGGCTCGGCGCCGGCCCATTGGGCGACGCGGCGACGGCGGCGAAGATCTGCGCGGTCCTCGCCGAGAGCCAGCGCGCTTGCGAGACCACCGTCTATGACGGCCAGCGCCTCGCGGTCCGCGAGGAGCCGGAGGCGGCCAAGCCGGCCGCTCCCGCGGCTGCCGCCCAGAAGCCGGTGCAGCGCCGGCGCACCTATCAGCCGCAGGCCCAGCAGCAGCGTCACGGCAAGCGCGAGGAGCCGCCGGCTGCGGCCGCGCCCGCACCGCCGCCGGCAGAGGCGCCCAAGCCCGAGCAGCCGTCGGCGCTGTCGTCGTTCTTCCGCCGCTCCTGAGGCTCGAATCGACGTGCGGCCAAAGCCGGTTGGGACGGATTGTGAAAGCAGTCCGCGAACCGGCTTTGCGGCTTGTCCGCACGTCCTTTCCGCAGCATAGTCCCGCGCATGAAAAAGACCCCGTTCCGCCTCTCGCCCTATCAGGTGCAATGGCTCCTGATCATAGGCTTCGTCACCGTCGGCTATGCCCTCTATCTGCGCTATCTGGCGATCGAGCTGTCGAGCGTCGCGCTCGCCTGCGACGCCGGCCTGCAGACGCTGGCCTGCAAGAGCCGGGCGGTTGCGACCACGCTGTTCAAGAATTCGGTATTCGGCGCCACGGCGCTGGTGATCGCGGTGCTGCACGTGATGCGGCCGTCGATCGTGCTGCTGACCGGCGGGCTGATTGCCGCCGGCCTCGGCATCGTGCTCTACAACATCGTGCTGTCGGGGTTGGCGATCGGCCTGCTCATCCTCGGCTTTGCGCGGCCCGCGCCCGCCACAGCGTGAACGCCAGCAGCAGATACATCGCGCAGGTCCACATCGCCTGCCAGTTGTCGCGGCCCTCGTTGTAGATCACGTAGACCGAGGAGATCGCGAGTAGGCCGGCGAAGCTGGCCTCGGCGATCGGCCGGGGACCCTGCGCCGGACGATTGCCGAGCAGCATCGCGAACGGCACCACCGCCATGGTCAGGCTGGCGAACGGGAAATCGCGGTAGCGCGGGTCGAACACGAAGCCGAGCGCCGTCTCGGCCGCAATCAGCACCGTCACGACGAGGACCAGGCCCAGCAGGTAGGTGATCTTCAACTGCTTGCGGCCGTCATTCGGTCCGAGCAGGTCGAGGAAGGTCGGCAACGGCCGCCCGGCCATCGTCGCATTGGCGCTGAGGATCGGCGCCAGGACGCCGGCCGCGAGCAGCGCCCCCCAATGCAGCCAGCCGCCGGCACCGAGACTCTCATAGAACATCTTGTCCGCGGCCATGCCGAACAGCACGCCCGCCGTCGTCGCGGAGATCCCGACCCCGACCCAGGCCGAGAGGTGCGGCGGCCAGGGCCGGCGCCGCACCGTCAGCCAGCCGGCCAGGAACACCACGAAGGACAAGATCATGCCGCCGCCCATCTGCAACTTCCACAGCGGATAGTTGCTAACCGGTTCGCCCGGCGGATATTTCAGCGCCCGCGTATCGTCGCTAATCAGGCCCCAATAGCCGCCGACCGTGCCTTCGAGCTTGCGCTTCCACGGCTGGTCATAGGCCTCGATCAGGTTGACGCGGAAGTTCTCGCGCTTGGCGAGGCTGAGGATCTCCGACACCACGCGGGCCTGGTTGGCCCGCGACGGCAGCGCGCCCTCGCGCATGCGCCCCTCGCTCGGCCAGCCGGTCTCGCCGATCAGGATCTCCTTCCCCGGAAAGGCGACGCCGACCTGCTGGCGGATGGCGTCGACATGGGACGCGGCGAATTTCGCGCGCACCGGGATGTCCTCCCAATACGGCAGGATATGAACCGTGACGAAGTCGACGATGTCGTAGAGCTCGCGGTTGCGCAGCCAGAACTCCCAGACGTCGGCATAGGTGACGGGAATCGTGACCTGCGCCTTGACGCTGCGGATGGTCGCGGCCAGATCGGCGGTCGTCATCTCGCCGCGCAGCAGCACCTCGTTGCCGACCACCACGGCCGTGATCACCTTCGGGTAGCGCTTGATCAGGTCGACCGCGATGCCAATCTGCTGCTGGTTCTTCAGCTTGTTGGAGCCGAGCCAGATGCCCTGGATCACCTTGATGCCGACGCGGGCGGCGATTCCCGGCACCTGGTCGAGACCGTTCTCGATCGAATAGGTGCGCACGCATTCGGAGATCTTGGCGAGCTGCACCAAGTCCTGCTCGATCTGCTCGGGGTCGATATGGGTGGTCGGATCCAGCGGGCTCTGCTGGCCGCGGAACGGCGCATAGGACACGCACTGCAGCTTCGAAGCTGGCTCGATCGGCGCGCGCGCGAGCATGATCGGCTGGGCCAGCCACCACCACGCGGCGGCGATGACACCCAAGGATATGAGCAGAAGCGCCAGCGGCGTAGGAAGGGATTTCAGTTCCGTGTCTCCAGGCAGGGTGGTGTCGATTACCCGGTCGGCGGCGATCTGCCAAGTAGGCGATCGGGCCCTCCGGCGCTCCCGGCGTACCTGCTCCACATCGCCCTTTTACGATGACGCGAGAAAGTTGGTACGTTGCTGGACAAAATCCGAGATTCCGGTCATTGGGAATCCCGGTTGGCCCCGGCCGTCGCAACGTCGCAACCCAGATTGGGCCCCTGCGCAAGCGCCCGTTAGGAACGCTCTGCGACAGTCGGAATCAATCTCCCGCCGCAATCGGGGCTGATTTGATCGGCATCAACACTGCGTCCGTCAGGGGACGGCACGAAGGCAACAATCGGGGAATTTATGGGTCGACGCGTGCTCCACTCCAAGTTTTCGGTTTCGCGCCTGTCGGCGGCTCTGGGCCTCGTGCTCCTCATCGGCGCGCCCGGCGCGCTCGCCCAGAGCGGCAGCGACCATCCCCAGGACCAAAAGCCGCAGGCGGCCAATCCGGCCGACGTGTCGAAGGAGAACCAGCGCAAGGCCGACGAATTCACCGAAGCGTCCCAGGCGCTCAGTGGCGGCCCGGCCGGCAATCCCGAATGCGTCTGGCTCGGCCGCCGCGTCGTCCAGTTGATGTACAACGACGACCTCGATACCGCCTTCCGCCACCTTGATCTCTATGACCGGTTCGGCTGCCCCGGCGGCCACGTTCAGGCCGCCTTCCGCTGCCTGACGCGCTTCATCCCGCAGATCGATCCGAAGGTGCCGAACTCGCTGAACAACCACGTCCACGGCTGCTGGATCAATCCGGACGCCAAGCCGCAGGTGGCTGCGGCGCCTGCGCCGGGCCCGGCCTCGACCCCGGCCGCGCAGGCTTCGCCAGCACCGACGCAGCAGCCCGCTCCCCAGGCCTCGCCCTCACCCGCGCAGCCTCCGGCGAAGTGACCGGCGCCTGAAGGCAGGCGGGACGCACGATCCCGACGACCGGACGCCATGCGCGGCTGCGGCATGACAGCGCTCCGATCACGTGGCAGGATACGGCCGAGATACGATCGAGGTCGTCGACGCGCGCCTGAGCCTCGCCTCGGTTCAGGCACCGTTCAGCAGGATTGGGCTCTGTTGGGATGACATATGATGTCGCGGCCTTCGGCTGTGACGGCGTGAGAATGATCGCCTTCGCCGCTCGTCGTCGAGCGTCACCCGCGAACGTGATCCCGGTAGCATCGCATACCCGAGATGGAACGGCGATCGACCGCTCCGCTTCACCGCTGACTTGATCCTAGGAATGGTTGCCCCTCCAATGCGTGCCGTTGTCGCCGTCCTGCTCCTCGTCACCGCTGTGCACGCCGCCCTCTGGGGACTGCTGCAGGACAAACAGGAGGCCCCCAGTTTCACCGGCCTGCTGCAGAGCGTCTCCTACGATCCGCATGAAGGAACCGGGGCTCCCGGCGCCAACACCGTGGCCTCGCCGGAACGCATCCGCGCCGACATGAAGAAGCTCGCCACGATGACGCGGGCCATCCGGCTCTACTCGTCTACCGGCGGCCTCGAGATCGTGCCGCCGCTGGCGGCGGAGGCTGGGCTGAAGGTGATGCTCGGCGCCTGGATCGACAAGGATCCGGACCGCAACGAGCGCGAGATCCAGTCGGCCATCACCCTTGCCCGCCGCAACAGCAACGTCATCGGCATCGTGGTCGGCAACGAGACCATCCTCACGGCGACCCAGAAGGTCGATGAGCTGATCGAGAAGATCAAGCGCGTGAAGAAGTCGGTCAACGTGCCCGTCACCACCGGCGACGTCTGGAACACCTGGCGCGACAACCCCGAGCTCGCGGCCAATGTCGACTTCATCGCCGCGCACGTCCTGCCCTATTGGGAATTCTTCACCGACGACCAGGCCGTCGATCAGGCGGTGGATCGCTATCAGCTCCTGAAGAAGCAGTTCACCGGCAAGCGCATCATGATCGCCGAGTTCGGTTGGCCGAGCCAGGGCTACAGCCGCAGCGGCGACGGCCGCGGCCCCGCCGTGCCGGGCCCGCTCCGCCAGGCCAAGGTGCTGCGGAATTTCCTGGCCCAGGCCGCCTCGATCGGCATGGAATACAACATCGTCGAGGCGATCGATCAGCCCTGGAAATATTTCGAAGGCGGCGTCGGCCCGTACTGGGGCGTCCTCAACGCCGAGCGCGAAGCGAAATTCGCCTGGACCGGCCCGATCGTGAATCCCGACTATTGGCAGCTCGCGACCATCGCGCTCCTGGTCGGCGTGCTCTTGTCGCTGCCGATCGTGCGGCTGCGCCAGCCGACCGTGCTGCAGGCGACGATGCTCGCCATCACGGCACACGGCGTCGGCGCCTGGGTCTCCAACGTCTTCGCCTATTGGAACGTGCACTATTTCGTCTGGGGCTCGACCTTCGCGCTGACGCTGGGCCTGATCCTCCTGGTTCCCCTGATCCTCATCGCGATGGCCCGCATCGAGGAGATCGCCGCGATCGCCTTCGGCCGCGAGCCGCAGCGCCTCTTGACCCGCGACAAGGTCGCGCAAGAGCGCGCCGCGATGCCGGAGGGCTATTGCCCGAAGGTGTCGATCCACGTGCCGGCCTATTTCGAGCCGGTCGACATGATGAAGCAGACGCTCGATGCGCTGGCGCGGCTCGACTACCCGAACTACGAGGTCGTCTGCATCATCAACAACACGCCCGACCCGGCGTTCTGGCAGCCGATCCAGGATCACTGCCGCATGCTCGGCGAGCGCTTCAAGTTCATCAACGCCGAGAAGGTCAAGGGCTTCAAGGCCGGCGCGCTGCGCATCGCGATGGAGCGCACCGCAGTTGACGCCGAGATCATCGGCATCATCGACGCCGACTATGTCGTGACGCCGGACTGGCTCTCCGACCTCGTGCCCGCCTTCGCCGACCCCGCCGTGGGCCTGGTGCAGGCGCCGCAGGAGCATCGCGACGAGCATCTGTCGCTGATGCACTACATCATGAACGGCGAGTACGCCGGCTTCTTCGACATCGGCATGGTTCAGCGCAACGAGGAGAACGCGATCATCGTGCACGGCACGATGTGCCTGATCCGGCGCGCGGCGATGGACATGGCCGGCGGCTGGTCGAGCGACACGATCTGCGAGGACACCGATCTCGGCCTCGCGATCCAGGAGCTCGGCTGGCAGACCCACTACACCAACACCCGCTACGGCCAGGGCCTGCTGCCCGACACCTACGAGGCGTTCAAGAAGCAGCGCCATCGCTGGGCCTATGGCGGCTTCCAGATCGTCAAGAAGCACTGGCGCCGCTTCCTGCCCGGCCACAGCCGGCTGACCTCGGACCAGAAGCGCGAGTTCTCGCTCGGCTGGCTCAACTGGCTCGGTGCCGAGAGCCTCGGCGTCGTGGTCGCGATCCTCAACCTGATCTGGACGCCGATCGTTGCCTTCGCCGGCATCGCCATTCCCGACAAGATCCTGACCATCCCGATCCTCGCCGCCTTCGTGGTCTCGCTCGCCCACTTCCTGATCCTCTACCGGCTGCGGGTGGCGGTGAAGCCGTGGCAGATGCTGGGCGCGATGGTCGCGGCGATGAGCGTGCAGTGGACGGTCAGCCGCGCCGTGGCGCAAGGCCTGATCACCGAGCACCTGGCGTTCGCCCGCACGTCCAAAGGCGGCCTGTCGCGGATGTCGATCGAGTTCCAGGCGTTCTGGGAGGCCGTGATCGGCGCCCTGCTCCTGATCGGCGCCACCATCCTGATCGTGACCAACACGCTTGCCATCACCGAGCTCTACATCTTCGCCGCCGTCCTGATCCTGGAGAGCCTGCCGTTCCTCTCGGCGGTCGCCATCGCGCTGCTGGAGATGTCCCGCATCAACTCCTTCGAGTTCTGGCGCCACGCCACCGTCCGCACCGCCGAGCTGATCGGCCTGCGCCCGGTCTGGGTGCCCGAGCTGGCGGGGCCCGGGATGCAACCGGCGCCGTTGAGCGCGGCGGCAACGAAGGCGGCGGACAAGGTGTAGCGCCGAGCGAGGCCTGCGGAAGCCTGCGCCGCGTAGCCCGAATGAGCGGACGCAAGGGCCCGAAGGGCGCAGGCGGCAGCGACGTCCGGGGTCATCGCGACGGCCCATGAGACCCCGCATGTCGCCTCCGCCGTCGCTCTGTCGAGCGCCGACGGCGGCTCATGATGGCGGCTCATGGCGGGCTACGGCACCGTCATCGCCGCGCCCGAAACGATCGTCGATCTCCCGTGGTTTCCCCCGCCCGCCCTATTGACCGGAACGGACCCACCCCCTACACAGCGCCCACGACAGCATGCGGACCAAGGTCGGGTTTTTTTGCCGCCCCGATCTCATGCCGCAGTGAACCACGGCCACGCCTAAAGCGTTCCGATGGGGACCTGCCGACGATCCGGACCGTGACGGCCCTGCCGTCGCACCGCTTCTTGGAAGCGAGCGCGTAGCTCAGCCGGTAGAGCACGTGACTTTTAATCATGGGGTCCCGGGTTCGAGTCCCGGCGCGCTCACCAAGATCCCGAACGATCGAATAGTCAGCCTGGCAGACGCCTCCCTTGGCCACGTCGGAACATCGGTAAGACGATGCGTGGCCTCGATCGCCCGTAAGCGGCGGGCTGGAGATGGGTCTCGATCGCAAACTCGATTTCATATTCGATGAGTCGAACGCCCTCGATCCTCACGCGGCTTTGGATCCTCAGTCATTTCCTTGGCTACGATGCTCGTGCGAACCTGGCGAGACGTCTCCATGATCTCTTCCACCAAGGCGATGTCACGAAGAAGCTGCCCGATCACCGCGCGTCCGCTCTCGCGCGTCAGCTCGATCATGTCCGCACCTCCGCGTCTGCCGAAATTGCAGTCTGCGCAAGCAGGGTGCTAAGGTCGACAACCAAAGGCATCGCAAGTCATTTTCATCGAATTCCAGTAAGGCCTTTTTGGCAAGGCGTTCGCGCCAGTGGAGCCAGCATGTCTGCAAGCTATGGCGCCGTGATCAACCGGCTGCTCAACGGCGTCGGCTTCCAACTCATTCGCCAATCGACGCTCCATCAGCTGGTCTCGTCGGCCCGCAATGGACATGCAAGCGAGCAGGACAACGAGGCAGGACCGAACGACGTCGTCGAACTCGATCCCGCGCGATCGGGCAACGAAGGTGAGGATCAGGTCCCAACGGATTCGCAAGCCAGCGAACCGACGGAGACGGTATCGGCCAGCTATCTCCAGAACCTGCAGCGCGAGAGTTTGGCGCTTCGTGAGATGTCGACCGAGCTCATCAAGCTCAAGCTGCAGCTGGCCGGAGCGAACGACGGCACCAACACGAGCGAGCCCTCGACTCCGGACGTTGCCGGCCCCCGGCTCTACACGCCCGTATACGACTACGCGGGACTGCGGACCGATCCCGCGATCGTGCACAACCATGACTTCATGCGGGATCCCCGCTTCGTCGCCGCCTACGAACGTGGCGCCGCCGCCGAGGGCTATGAGCCTCGCTATTTCTGGCGGACGCATGTTGCACTGTGGTGCGCCAGCATCGGCGTCAGCCTTGGCGGCGATTTCGTCGAATGCGGCGTCTGTCGCGGCATGCTCAGCTCTTCAATCATGCACTATCTCGACTGGAACACCCTCCAACGTCGATTTTTCCTGTTTGATACGTTTACCGGTGTCGACGAGCGCCTCGTCACCGATGAAGAGGTCGCAAGCGGCAACCTCGGCTACTTCAGAGAGATGTACAAGACCGACATCTATGAGGATACCGTTCGCAACTTCTCCGAATACAACAACGTCGAAATCATCCGTGGCAGTGTCCCATCGAGCCTGTCGACCGTCGACATCAATGCCGTCGCATATCTGTCGATCGACATGAACAACGTCACGCCCGAGCTCGCGGCCATCGACCACTTCTGGAGCAAGCTCCAGCCGGGCGCCCCGGTTCTGCTCGACGATTATGGTTTCGTTCGCTACGAGGCCCAGAAGCGTGCGTTCGACGCTTGGGCCTCTCAGCATGGCGTCGCCATTCTCGCGCTTCCCACAGGACAAGGCCTGATCATCAAGCCGCCACCGGCGCCGGGGGCTGTGCGCCGGAAGCGGCGCCACATAGCTCCATTTTTGCGCACCGCCACGGTGAAGCGGTTTTTTGGGATGACGACGGCGTAAGGTTGTCCACATGCCGACTGGCTTGTTCGGCCAATCCAAGGCACAATCGAACGTTGCAGTCCTTGATTTATTGCCGGGGCGCTTCGATGAATTGGGCAAGAACAGTCGTCGCGATTCCATTGGCTGCCATTCGAATTACGGTGACAGTGCAGAATATTAGCCGTCGCCTTCACCCAGCTAATTAGCGCACTGTCACCGTAATCCAAAGCCGATCATGTCGCGCAGAAGATCGGCGTCTGGGGCCTTCTCCACGAGCACGCAAAGGTTCATCATCTCGTCGGTCATCGGTGGTTCCTCGAATCAGGTCGGTGTCGGCAACCCGACGGCCCTACCGGGCAATCGCCGGTAACCACCGCAAGGCCGTCCACACGCTACGGCGCAATTGGAATGCGCGCGGGCGGACGGCTTTGCTCTACCGAGTTACACCACGCCCTGGGACACGACCCGATATCCTTTTAGCACATGCCCGCAAGGACGCGGCGGAAGCCCTCGCCAATAGCCGCACGCTGTTGAGGGAAGTTCGCAGGCTCACGAGCACGCTCGATGAAATCAACCGCGTGCTGTTTTGGTTGCTGCCGGCCTACCTGCTCTGGAGTTGGTGGAAGTCCGGCTTCGCTCTTTGGTGGCAGTGAGCGGCTGCACGGATTTCCGGTGCAACCATTCGACGGCGATCAGCGGCGACCGCCCGGCCGGATCATGTGCGGCTTCCGACATCGAGGACCGCAATGACATTCCAGCGCACGATCAATTCCTTAATGGACCGCTGCGGCAGAACATCTTCCATTCCACGTACGAGCCGTTGATCTTCGTCCTTAAGTCGCTCAAATGCAACATCCGCTTGACGCAGACTACGAGCGACTAGCCGTGCCACGGCGCGCAAGTCCCTGCGTTTCTGGTCGTCCCGCAGGGTATCCCAGCCCGCCGTCAGCGAACGAGTTGCGTCGCGGGACCCCTTCATGAGGCCATAGCATGCCGCAATGGGACCGACCACAGACTGGTCCAACGAGCCTAGGTTGGCGGTATTCGCCTCAAATATTCTGAAATAGTTTTCCGTGCTCACACCGCTCTTTGCCCACTCCGGGCTGAGTTCCGTCGGGTTTTTGATTAGCAATTCGATTTCATCGGCCAACCCCCTACTTTCGATCACAGCTACGAAAGAAAAAATCTCGGCAAAAAGCATGCGTCGAAGCGCGGCGCTCGTTCGGCGCTCATCAAGCCTCCTGCCGACAATCCCCAAGACGCCTGCACCAACAGCCCCCAACACGGCCCCGACGACAGCTGCAACGACATCTGGATGAAGCACGACTGCGAGTGAGCCCGGATCAGCCATTTGTGGAATGCTCCATAGGTCAAAGACGCCAAGCTACAAACTAGACGGCCATTGCAAATATCCACCTGCCCATTGCCGCCTCACCACATTCGAAACGTCCCACTTCCACGCTTGGAAACCAAACACCATCCTCTGGTCGTGTGATTGCGTTATATCAATCTGTGGTGTAATTCTGCCCGCACCGGGCGGCACGGTGCTTGATGCCGAGCCTGTCGAGGCGCAATGGTTCGGCTATCCTGCGGACGAGGTTACGGTGACAGTGCACTAAACTTCCATCGACGTCAGGTAACGCGGCCGCACTGCCTTAGCCCCTCACCCGCTCACTGCAAACCCAAGCACCAGCTGCTTCGGGCTCTGCTTGAATTCCTTGATCACCGCGGCCCGGACCTTCTCCGACAGCTCCGGCAGCGGCTTGGCGGTGTAGAGCTTGGGGAAGGTCACCATGACCGACGTCAGCGTGCCGTTGTTCCAGTTGAAGCCGACTGCGGGACGCACGCCGGTTTCGGCGAGGAGGTCGGCTTCGACAGCCCGGCTGTAGGCAAGTCCGTTTTGAACGGCGTCGACCATCCCGCAGCCGGCGAGGCATGCGATCAGGGGGATCAGCGCGAGGGCTCTCATGGTCGTCCACTCCAGGGTTCAGTGTCCGGCGACGCGCCGTCGCCACGCGTGGCGCCTGCCGAGGTTGCAGCGGCCGGCCAGCATGAAATGCGGCCACGGCCGGATCATGGCGCGACGGCGCAACGTTTTCCAGCGTGACGCGCCGGGACAGGTTAGACTGGCGTGAGCCATCCATGAAGGCAGACAATCGTCAGGCATTGGCGTGCATGGTGCTGATCGCTGTCCTGATGGTCGCGCTCCTGTCGACCAAGTATCAAGTATGACGACTGCCGGTGGCGCGGACAGTCCGAGACCGAGTGCTTGCGGCAGGCCCGGGGACTGCCTCCGGTCGGGCGGCCTTGAGCGAGAAATCCCGTGCGCTAAATTGACCTCGCTACTTGGCGCGGCAGTTTCATGCACTGTCACCGCAACCGTAACCGCCAATGACGAAAGATCCGTCCCTTACCCGCCGGGGGCATCGGCCTCCAGCACGACCTTCGCCACGGGATAACGCCAGTCGTTCTTCGTGTTGTCGGCGGCGGCATCGATGCCTGCCACGATGACCGCACCAAGGATCCCGCCATTGACGCCGCTGGCCAGACGAGCCTGGCGCGTCGCATCGAACGGCGCGACCGTGATCATCCGCTTCTGATAGCCGGGCTTCTGGCAGGTCACGGCAAGCGTGCTCGACTGTCCGCGATAGAGCGGCACGCGCACCTTCGCGGGGCTCGTCATGGTTGCGCTGAAACCGGAGGCTTCCAGCGAGCATGAGGCCCCGGCCATCTCGACCTCGCCTCCTCCGCCGGGATTGTGAAAAGTCCGCACTTCCACAAGCTGGTCACCCGCGAACTCGGGCACGCTTGCGTCGGTTCGGCGCTTCGGCTCGTAGACGTCAATTCCTCGGCTGCCCGTGCTGGACCTGATGTCGGTCACATTGTTGACCGCAAGCGGCGCAGCACACCCGCCAAGACACGCCCCTCCGACGATGGCCAGCCAGGTGGCCATCCAACGCAAATAGTCCATTTGAGCCCCCACAGCACCCCTACTGTTGTTGACTAGCGGTAGCAGGGGCCGATCTGGGGAACAATAGCCGCAACCTCAGGGGGAATAGAAACAACTAACAAAAAGCCGGCTTCGTTGCGGGCCGGCCACATGCGCTGTCGTCCCGGCACGCAATGCTCGCATGAGTTGCAGTGGTCGTTGGGCCTTCATGGGGCAGCTTCTTGGGACAGACACCGGATCATGGCGCGACGGCCCTGCGCTTTCCAGCAGCGTTGCCGTGAGGATGCGCGGAAAAACTCATTTCATCAGGTCCTTCAAGGCGATCACCCCTGTCCAGTCCCTCCGCCAAAAATATTCGACTTCACTTTTTCCGAATTTCATGGTTGACTGTCCCCATCCCGTGCTCCTCGAGAGGGGCGGATCGCGATCGTCACGGACGTTGGGCGCGGGATGCGGTGGCCGCAGGCGGGTCGCAGCGTGCTTGAGGCGCGCGGACGAACGACTCCGTGCGGACGTGAAATCGCGTGGTCCTGGCGCCCCGAAGCTGGCGCCAAGTCCTCCGGGGAATGATGACCCCGAGGGCGACGGTGGCTATCAAGCCGGACACCGGGGAGATCGCGTATAAGCGTGAAGACCATCGCGCGGGGAATGCCGGGTTGATCCGGCTGAACCTGTGGTGACTGCCGCCTGCTTTTTCTTCTGCAGGCGGGCCATGGGTGAGGCCCTCACCCGGCATTCCCCGCGCCCTCTGTTTCATGGGGGCGAGACGACCGGCACAGCTCGGGCGCGCAAGGCGTCGCGATGACGGTCGAACACGTCCCCTGCCCCGCCCCCCCCTGCAACGTGATGAGGTTCAGATGATCAGGCCGATAGGTCGTCATGCGGCGGGACTGAGCGACGTCGCCCGTTGCGTCCCTGCGGTGCGGACACGCGCGGCTTGCAATCACCGGCTGCCGGGAGTGCGCGCACGAACAGCAACAAGATCTTACATGGCGACATCCGACCTGCGCAAAAGCGCCGCGTCCGCGGCGTGTGTTCGCATGTGTGGCCGCACCCGATCGAACCGATGGCGATCGTCGCGGTGCAGCCGCGATCGCGTCAACCGTATCGTGAGGAAGTCCCGATGTCGTCACCCACGCAAACAGGACGGCGGGCCATGCTCGTCCTGCTCGCCGTTCTCCTCCTCGGCAACATCGCCGCCATCATCGCCTGGCCTTCGCATTGCGGCACGAGCCCACGGCTCACGATCGGCGGGGTCATGCTCGCCGGCTGCGGCGAGGCCGACGCCGCCGGCCCTCGCCTCGAGGCGATGCAGCGGCCGCATCGGGCGTCCGAGCCGGTTGAAATGGCGAGGGCTCCCTGACATCGTGGCCATCACCCGTGTTCAGCGATCAGCAGCCCGCCGAGATCGAGCGCGGCGACGCGCTGAGGCTGCTGCCGCGCCTTGCGGGCTGATGCGCCTCGTCTCGCCCAAGGAGCTTCCCCGATGTCCACCGCCTTCCTCTTGACCTCGCTGATCGTGGTGGCCTCGCCCGGCACCGGCGTGCTCTACACGCTCGCGGTGGCGCTGACGAAGGGGTCGCGGATGAGCGTGGCCGCGGCGTTCGGCTGCACGCTCGGCATCATCCCGGCGATGCTCGCTGCGATCATCGGGCTTGCCGCCGTGCTGCACACCAGCGCGCTGGCCTTCGCCGCGCTGAAATGGTGTGGCGTTGCCTATCTTCTCTACATGGCCTGGCAGACGCTCGGCGAACGCGGCGCGCTCTCCGTGGAAGCCAAAGACGCCAAGGATGAGGTGCGCTCGGCTGGGCGCGTGGTACTGACCGGCTTTCTGATCAACATCCTCAATCCCAAGCTGTCGATCTTCTTCCTCGCCTTCCTGCCGCAGTTCATCGCCGCCGACGAAGTGCATCCGCTCGCCGCCATGCTCGAGCTGTCGGGCACGTTCATGGCGATGACGTTTGCAGTGTTCGTGGTCTACGGGCTGTTCGCCTCGGCGGTGCGCGATCGCGTCGTCAGCCGCCCCCGGGTGATGGCGTGGCTGCGCCGGGCGTTCGCCGGCGGCTTCGCACTGCTCGGCGCGCGGCTGGCGCTGAGCGAGCGCTGAGGTGGTCGCGCTGGGGCGAAGCGGTCGCGGATGACGAGACAATCCTCAGCCACACGAAGTTGGTCAATTTGTTACTCGTCATGCCCGGGCTTGTCCCGCCTGCGCGGCCGAAGCCGCTTCGGCGCGGCGAAGGCCCGGGCATCCATGGCGTTCCAAGGGCGCCGATCGACGTGGATGGCCGGCACAAGCCCGGCCATGACGGTGTGGAGGGAGTGCGCCACAAACCTTAAGCCGCGTACGCGACCGCACTCCGCCGTTAGGCGTACCATCAAAAAGCGAAACCCGCCTGAAGCCATTGGCTCCAGACGGGTCTCATCAGTTCAGCAGTTCACCCGGCAGAGATCAGCCGAACTGGTTCATCGTGTTGTGCGCGCCGCCGGCCTTCAGGGCCTTCTCGCCAGCAAAGTACTCCTTGTGGTCATCGCCGATGTCGGAGCCGGCCATGTTCTGGTGCTTGACGCAGGCGATGCCCTGGCGGATCTCGGCGCGCTGGACGTTCTTGACGTAGCCCAGCATGCCCTGCTCGCCGAAGTACTCGCGGGCGAGGTTGTCGGTCGAGAGCGCGGCCGTGTGGTAGGTCGGCAGCGTGATCAGGTGGTGGAAGATGCCGGCGCGCTTGGCCGAATCCGCCTGGAAGGTGCGGATGCGCTCGTCGGCTTCCTTCGCCAGCGGGGTGTCGTCGTACTCCGCCTTCATCAGCTCGGCGCGGTTGTACTTGCTGACGTCCTGGCCCGCCTCCTTCATCGCGTCATAGACCTGCCAACGGAAGTTGAGGGTCCAGTTGAACGACGGCGAGTTGTTGTAGGCCAGCTTGGCGTTCGGGATCACCTTGCGGATGCGGTCGACCATCTTGGCGATCTGCTCGATATGCGGCTTCTCGGTCTCGATCCACAACAGGTCGGCGCCGTTCTGCAGCGAGGTGATGCAGTCGAGCACGCAACGGTCCTCACCGGTGCCGGGACGGAACTGGTAGAGGTTGGAGGGCAGCCGCTTCGGACGCATCATCTTGCCGTCGCGGTTGATGATGACGTCGCCGTTGCGGGCGTTCTCGGGCGTGACCTCCTCGCAGTCGAGGAAGCTGTTGTACTGGTCGCCGAGATCGCCGGGCTGGCTCGAGAAGGCGATCTGCTGCGTCAGGCCGGCGCCGAGCGAGTCGGTGCGGGTGACGATGATGCCGTCCTCGACGCCGAGCTCCAGGAAGGCGTGGCGGCAGGCGCGGATCTTGGCCAGGAAGACGTCATGCGGCACGGTGACCTTGCCGTCCTGATGGCCGCACTGCTTCTCGTCGGAGACCTGGTTCTCGATCTGCAGCGCGCAGGCGCCCGCCTCGATCATCTTCTTGGCGAGCAGATAGGTCGCCTCGGCATTGCCGAAGCCGGCATCGATGTCGGCGATCACAGGGACGACGTGGGTCTGGAAGCCGTCGATCTTGGCGATGATCTCGGTCTCCTTCGCCTTGTCGCCGGCCTTGCGGGCCGCGTCGAGGCTGCGGAACAGGTCATTGAGCTCGCGCGAGTCGGCCTGGCGCAGGAAGGTGTAGAGCTCCTCGATCAGCGCGGGCACCGAGGTCTTCTCGTGCATCGACTGGTCCGGCAGCGGGCCGAACTCGGAGCGCAGCGCCGCGATCATCCAGCCCGAGAGATAGAGGTAGCGGCGGTCGGTCTTGCCGAAATGCTTCTTGATCGAGATCAGCTTCTGCTGCGCGATGAAGCCATGCCAGCAGCCCAGCGACTGGGTGTACTTGGTGCTATCATTGTCATAGGCGGCCATGTCGGCGCGCATCACGGCCGCGGTGTAGCGGGCGACGTCGAGGCCGGTCCTGAAGCGGTTCTGCAGGCGCATGCGCGCCACGGCTTCGGCGGTGACGCCGTTCCAGGTCGGGTTGGTCTCGAGCAGCGCACGCGCCGCCTCGACCTCGGCCTGGTAGGACGAGGGGCCCTGGAGAGCCTGGTCGTTCAGTCCACGCGGTTGAAAGTTCATGTCCGTGATCCCTTGGTTAAGGACAACCTGGGACCTGTTGTAAGCACCCGGCGCGAGCGGACCAGACATTGCGCGGAAAACTTGTCACACTTTACAAACCTCTCGTGTATAGCTGTAAGGAGATTACAAAACCGGGATTTGGCCATGACCACCGCCACGGCACGATCGATCTTCATGGGCCCGCGCCTGCGCCGGCTCCGGCGCGAGCTCGGCCTGACCCAGGCCGACATGGCCGCGGACCTCGAAATCTCAGCGCCTTACGTGGCGCTCCTGGAGCGGAACCAGAGGCCGGTGACGGCCGACATGCTGCTGCGGCTGGCGCGGACCTACAAGATCGACCTCGCCGATCTCGCCGGCGACGGCGGCGCCGACCACACCGCGCGGATGCAGTCGGTCCTCAAGGACCCGATGTTCTCCGACATCGACATCCCCGCGCTGGAGATCAGCGATCTCGCCGTCAGCTATCCCGGCATGACCGAGGCCTTCCTGCGCCTCTACACGGCGTATCGCGAGGAGCAGCTCGCGCTGGCCGAGCAGCGCGCTCCGGTGCCGGCCGGCAGCGCGCCGCGCGTTGGCAATGACGGCTTCGACGCCAACGATCCCGTCGCCGATGTCCGCCGCTTCCTCGCCGCCCGCCGTAACAACTTTGCCCAGCTCGACGATGCCGCCGAGCGGCTGGCGCAGGCCATCTTCCAGGGGGCGCCGACGGGGGCTCCGCAGGTCTCCGCCGGGCCGGCCGGCTTCATCGAGCGCTTTCGCGCCCGGCATAATCTCCAGGTCCGCTACATGCCGCCGAACGTGATGCTCGGCTCGCTCAGGCGGCTCGACCTGCACCGCCGTCAGTTGCTGATCGAGGACTCGCTGGACAGCGCGAGCCTGAAATTCGAGCTCGCCCGGCAGCTCGCTTATCTCGAGCTCGACACCGAAATCGGCGCGGCACTCGAGGATGGCAAGTTCGCCAGCAAGACCGCCGAGCTGCTGGCGCGCCGCGCGCTCGCGGCCTACGCGGCGGCTGCGATCATCATGCCCTATTCGATCTTCGCCAAAGCCGTCGATGCCAGGGCCTACGATCTCGAGGCGCTGGCGCGGCAGTTCGGCACCAGCTTCGAGCAGACGGCGCATCGCGTCACCACCCTGCAGAAGCCGGGCGCGGAGCGGATCCCGTTCTTCCTGATCCGCGTCGATCCCGCCGGCAACGTGTCGAAGCTGCTCGACGGCGCCGGCTTCCCGTTCGCCCGGCATGGCGGCGCCTGCCCGCTGTGGTCGGTGCACGGCATCTTCAAGACGCCGCGCCAGATCGTGACGCAATGGCTGGAGCTGCCGGACGGCCGCCGCTTCTTCTCGATCGCGCGCACGGTGACCGCCGGCGGTGGCTCCTACGGCGCGGTGCGCGTCGAGCGGGCGATTGCGGTCGGCTGCGCCGCCGAGCATGCGGGGCAGCTGATCTATACCCGCGACGGCCACGGGCCTGACGCCGACGCGCCGACGCCGATCGGCGTCGCCTGCCGGGTCTGCCACCGGCCGAAATGCGCGGCACGCTCCGCGCCGCCGATCGGGCGCGAGATCCTGCCGGACGATTTCAGGACGTCGTCGGTTCCGTTCGGGTTTTCGGCGGATTGAGCAGGGGATGGTCGTGGAACCAGGAACTGGTCGGTCCCTGGCCGTGGGCGATAATCCACCGGATCGGGCTGCAAATCGGCGCGGGACGCCATGGCCCTTGACGGAACAGCCATAAACCGGACAAAGATTGCGCCAAAATGTCGCGGCGGAGGTTGGCCATGAGATACGTCGACGGCGTTGTGATGTTCCTCAGCCTGTGGCTGCTGGCATCGATGGTTCTGGACGCCGTGACGCCGCCCGAGCTGAACTTCTACATGATCGGCCCGATCATTGCGCCGGCCGCGATCATCACCGGCTTCCTGTACTGGCTCCGCATCCCCTCGCGCGACTTCGTGCTGGCGTCCGCAGCCATCTGGATGGTCTGCGAGATGACGATGGAGATGGTCACCCCCAAGCCGCTGTCGCCGCTGCTGGCGGTGGCCGCCGTCGCGCCGCTGCTGGTGGCCGGCATCCTTCTGCACGTCCAGCACTGGCGCCAATCGCGCGGCCGCTTGCCACCGCCCGCTTCGGCGCCGCCGACCAATCTGTCGGACTCCTCCCATGCGATGTCGAGCCGGCGGCCGTTCTGAGCCGCGCGACGCCGCGGCAATGGCGGATAGCGTGCAGATTTTCCGTTGTTCTACGGGACCGAATGTTTACGAGGAAATCAGAAACCCCCTCTTAAGTTCCGCGGGTCCATCTGTAGCCGACACACCAGCCGCGCGGGGACCATGCTGAACGAACTTCTCGTGATCGAAGATGCCGACGTTCATCTGTCGATCCTGCGCAAGATCGCCGTGCAGGCAGGCTTTGCGACGACCGGCGTGAACTCGGTCGACGGCGCGATGAGCGTGCTGCGCCGGCGCAATTTCGAATGCATCACGCTCGACCTGAATCTCGGCGAGCGCTCCGGCACCGAGGTGTTGCAGCTGTTGGCGGACATCAAATCCCGCACCCCGGTGCTGATCATCAGCGGCTCCGACGATCAAACCCGCGACGTCACGGTCCGCGCCGGCAAGATCCTCGGCCTGAACGTCTATCCGCCGTTCTCCAAGCCGGTCGACCTCGCTTTGCTCCGACAGACGCTGCGCCAGATCGCCGCCGACACCGACCGGCAGCGCCTCGTCAAAGCCAGCATCCGCTAGCCCGAACGCACGCTCGTTTTCCCGCTTGATCCAGATCAAGGCGCCATACCTCTGCCGCTTGTTGGCTGCAGAGGGGCGAGCGGAAATGAGATGCGATGACGGCAGCGAATTCGGCCAACGAAGCAGAAGCAGTTGTGAACGAGGCGACGCCCTATGAGCTCGTCGGCGGCGAAGCCGGCGTGCGCCGTCTGGCGGAGCGCTTTTACACCATCATGGACCAGGAGCCCGGCGCCAGTCGCATCCGCGCGATGCACGACGCCGATCTCGGTCCGATCAAGCAGTTACTGTTCGAATTTCTCAGTGGATGGCTGGGCGGGCCAGCGCTTTACTTCGAGCGGACCGAACATCGCTGCATCATGTCCGCGCACCGTCCGTATCCGATCGGCGACGCCGAGCGCGACGAGTGGATGACATGCATGCGCCGCGCGATGTTCGATTGCGACATCACCGGCGACATGTATGCGTTGCTGGATCAAGCGTTCCTGCGGATGGCGAACGCGTTCCGGAGCCGCAAGGCGAGCTGACAGGAACGCCCGTCAGCCCGACTTGGTGGCGGCCTCCCGTGCCAGACGCTCGGCCCTGAGCCGCTCGCGGTTGGCGTAAAAGGCCCGCTGGGCCGCCTCGTGATCGCGCATGGCCTGCTCGGCATCAGCCCTGCGGGTGGCGTCACGCGCCCGACGCTCTTCCGGCGTGAGGACGCGAGGCTGTCTGTCTGTGCTATCGTAAGGCATGGGCAGATAACGCCCAAGCGGCCGGGATGTTCCCAGCATACGATGGTTCAGTCCGACTTTCGTGGAAACAGCTGATCGCGGATGTAGCGCGACGTCGGCGTCAGGCTGAGTCCGTAGGGCTTTTGCCACACCGCGCGGTCGATCTCCTTCTTGTCTCCGATCTCCAGGCGCCCTTTGGCATGCTTGGCGATGAAGATGGCGTCGCTCATCTTGCGACCCGAGCGCTTGTTCTTGGCGGTGACTTCCTTCCATAGCCGCAGCCGGCCGAGCTTGAGCTTGGGAAGCTCCTCCTTGATTTCGCGCTTCAGGCAGTCCTTCGCCGTCTCCTGCGCGCGTTTGCGGCCACCCGGAAACATCCAGCGCCCGTCGGCCCGGCGCCGGACCAGGAGAACCCTTCCGCCCTTGGCGGCAACCAGCTTGGACGCCTTGGTCATGGCCCCGGAGCTCTCACCTCTCGAACAGTGACGAACAATGAAGTGGAGTCTATCAAGATTCGCTCCAACTCCCGCTCCGGAGCTTTGCGGAGATTCGGCCAGAGCTCCGCAGCGGCCAACCAAGCTCACTGCAGCGCGACCGTCGGCAGCGCTCAGTAGCAGGAGCGCGGATCGACCGCCACATACTCTCCCGACGGATATCGATAGTAGCAATCGCCCTGCGATAGATAGTAGCCTGGTCGCGCCGCAGCCGTAGCGCCGGCGATCGCGCCGGTGGCACCACCAAGCACGGCGCCCGCCGCGGCACCGCCCGCCTTGCCGGTGAGGATACCGCCGAGCACCCCGCCGATGATCGCGCCCCCGAGCGCGCTGGCGCCCGGATCGACTTCGGCCGGAGGCGGCGCCGGCTCGTAGGCAACCGGCGGGGGCGCCTCGTAGGCCGCCGACGGCGCATAGACCACATCGTCAGCATAGTCCTCCGACACGTAGGTCGGCGGCCCTTCCATGGGCTCGGGATAATAGTACCAGACGCCGCCGACGTCCCACCACCAGCCCGGGCGGCCGTTGTGAACCTCGTGCCGCCATCGGCCACCCTCCCAGCCGACCCGGCCGCGATAAGACTGCCCACCATAGTCGCGCACCGCGACCCGGCCGTGCGCATAACGCGCATCCGGTCCCCGCCCGGCCATCGCCGGACCAGGGCCCGGGCCGTGGCCCGCTGCGAAGCCCTGACCGGCTCCCGGCGGACGTCCCTGAGGGCCAACGGCAGCCCGCGGCGGTGCGCCCGGCTGTGCTCCCTGCGGCTGGCCGGCCATGGGGCCGGCTTGCCGCGGGATCTGGACATGGGGCTGGCCGGCCGGTTGCCCACCCTGGGTCGGCGCTTGGCGAATGACACCCGGCGGGCGGGCCTGGGGCGAATGCCCGGCGCCAGGACCAGCCTGGTCCTGGGTTTGCGCCCAGGCTTGGGCGGGGATCACGACCGCGGTCAGGATCGCGATCGCGGGCAGCCACCGTGTGCTCTGGTTGGACAACGTCATTCTCCCCTACCCTTGATCGCCCGCCGTCTGCGCTGGTTGCCGCGCACGCGGGGTGTGATGCGGATTGATGATCCCGGATCGCCGGCTTCGGCGTGGATGGTCCGGACACACCATAGTTTGCGCGACAAACGGGTAAAATCCCGACGATTTTGCGGCCAAGTCAACCTGCTGCCGTCAACCTGCTGCCGTCAGGTTAACCGAGACGCCGGCTGATTCGCCGCTCCGATCATGCAAACTCGCCGGCGCGGCCTTGCCGATCCGGTACGGGCAGATCGGCGGTCACCGGTCGGGCACGATCACATTGCAGTTGGTTCGTCCCGACATCAGGCAGTCCTGCATCCGGCTTGCGGAGGTCAGGCTGCGGGCCAGCCACAAGCCGAAGGCCACGACGAGCGCCGCGAACACGAGTGCCGCCACGGCGCCACGTCTATCCGGCCCCTGCGTACTCATCGCCGGTGCGCCTAGGCGGCACGCAGGCCAGCGGCCTCACCGTGCGGTTGCTGCTGCTGGCGCGATGCCGGCGAGATCGATTCGATCCGGGTACAGCTCGTCACCCAGAACAGCTGCCCGCATTCCCATTCGGAACCCAGCACACCGGCCGAAACGGGCCTCGGGCGGGCGAGGACCGCCGTCATCACGCATGCGCTGACCACGAGAGCGACGAGCGCGAGGCCGAGCGCCATGCGCCCGCGGCGAACAGAGGTCATGCCGGTCAACTCCGTTGGATGTCGCACCCGGGCGGTGCGCTGGTGCCCGCGAGGCGTGAAGCGACTCACGGCCGGCCGACCTGCGTCAGCGACGGGGATGGTTACATAGCCTCCGGCGAGCGCCATGCAAGCGCCAGGCAGGACGGATGTGGAGGAGCGGCGATAAAGCATTTGTCATCGACGCATGCGATCCTATACACACGGGCTCGCGTCGGCCTCCGCTCGTGTTCACGATCTCGTGGAAGAATTGCCTGGCGGCGCGTGCAGCCCCTGACCGACCACACCCTGATCGAACACCCAAATAGCGAAGTGACGACGTCTCCATGAGAGGATTCAAGGAACCTGGATTTGCCGATCGGCAGAAGGCCGCGCAGCAGGCCCGCCAGAGCATCGTGCAGAAGTTCAAATCGCAGCCGGGACCGGACGATCCCGAAGTCGTGAAGCGACGGCAGGAGCGCGAGGCCGCCGCCGCCCGCCGCGAGCAGCAGCGATTGGAGCGCGAGGCCGCCAAGGCTGAGCAGCAGCGTCTCGAGGAAGAGGCCAAGGCCGCCGAGAGTGCCCGGCTTGCGCGCGAGGCGGAAGAAGAAGCCGCCCGCTTGGCCGAGATGGAAGCCGAGCAGAAGGCGAAGCGTGATGCGCGCTACGCCGCGCGCAAGGCCCGTGGAAAGAAGAAGTAAGCGGCGACGTCGCCGCCACCAGACCTGCGCGTCGTCGCGTCCGGCATCGCGCGACTCCTCAATTCATCGGCGATGGGACTGATACGGTCGTCCCATCGCACGATGCCGTGCGAGACGAGCTAGTTCTTCTTCATCATGCCGTCGTCCTTCTTCATCCCGTCCTTGGACATGGCATCGTCCTTCTTCATGGCGTCTTTCGCCATCGAGTCCTTCTTCATGCCGTCGTGGGACATCGCGCCCTTTTTCATCCCATCGTCCTTGCTCATCTTGTCTTCCGCGAAGGCCGCCGGCGCGACGGCCACGTTGAACGCGAGGGCGGCAGCGGAGATACTGAGGATGAGGCGGCTACGATTGGTCATGATGATCGCTCCTTCGTATGACGGGGTTCGACGGCGACGGACGCGCCGTTCTTGGATATCGACGTTCCGATGAAGGCGATTGTTACGAGCGCGGGCGAGAATTTTGTTCGATCAAATTTGACTCGAATGCGTCCCGTTCCGGAATCGAGGACACAATTTTGCCCGGCAAGATCATGTTAGTACAACCGCGCAAGGGATTCACAGGCCGGTACGTGCGCCGCAGCAATATGTCGCTTCCCATGCATTTGGCCTCGAACGAACTGTCTAGTTCGGCTAGAGGTAAGCTCGACAGATTGGCTGGTATAAGTCACGCCAACGAACCGGGTCGGGAACCCAACCAGAAGTTGTTCAGGGGAAATCTCATGCTCACACGCCGTCATGTCATCGCATCCGCGCTCGCTGCGCCGGCCATGCTGCGTTTTGGAACCGGTACGGCCCACGCAGCAACGACGCTGAAGATCTCTCACCAGTTTCCCGGCGGCACCATTGACAAGGGCGATTTCCGCGACCGGCTCTGCCGGGTGTTCTCCGAGGAGGTTGCGAAGCGCTCCGGCGGCGAGATCGCGACCGAGATCTATCCCAACTCCTCGCTCATCAAGACCGTCGCGCAGTTCTCGGCCATGCGGAAGGGCGCGCTCGACATCAGCCTCTATCCGATGCCTTACGCCGGCGGCGAAGTGCCTGAGACCAACATCGCGCTGATGCCGGGTCTGGTCACGACCTACGACCAGGGCATGCGCTGGAAGAATGAGCCGGTCGGCAAGACGCTGAGCGATTTTCTGGCCGACAAGGGCATCATCCTGCTGACCTGGGTCTGGCAGGCGGGCGGCGTTGCAAGCCGATCGCGGCCGCTGGTGACGCCGGAGGACGCCAAGGGCATGAAGGTGCGCGGCGGCTCGCGCGAGATGGACATGGTGCTGCAGACCGCCGGCGCCTCGGTGCTGTCGGTGCCATCGAACGAAATCTACACCGCGATGCAGACCGGCGCCTGCGATGCCGGCATCACCTCGTCGACCAGCCTGATCTCGTTCCGCCTGGAGGAAGTGTCGAAGGCCCTGACCTCCGGCGCCAAGGCGTCGTACTGGTTCATGCTCGAGCCGCTGATGATGTCCAAGGCCTCGTTCGACAAGCTGCCGAAGAACCAGCAGGACATCCTCCTCGCGGTCGGCGCGGAGATGGAGGCGTTCGGGCGCAAGGGCGCGCAGGACGACGACATCGAAGTTGCCAAGGTCTACGAAAAGGCGGGCGCGAAGGTTGTGGAGCTCGATGTCGAGACCGTCAACAAATGGCGCGACATTGCCCGTGACACGGCCTGGAAGGACTATGGCGGCAAGTCTGCGAACTGCGCCAAGCTCCTCAAGCTCGCTTCCGACGTCGCGGCCTGATTGATGCACGCGCCCGTTATCGATACCGAGGCCACGACAGCCATCGGCGCCAGCGGTCCGCTGGCGCCGCTCCAGCGTGTTGTCTCGCTGCTCAATCGCATCATCGTGGTTCTGGCCGCGTTCGCACTGGTCGCGGCCTGCCTCATCCTGAGCTACAGCGTGGCGGGCCGTGCACTGTTCAAGGCCGCCAACTACTGGCAGGACGAAGCCGCCGTGTTCTTGCTCGTCGGCGCCACCTTCATGACTGCGGCCTATGTGCAGGAGCATCGCGGCCACGTCAGCATCGAAGCCTTCGTTGGGCTGATGTCGCCGCTCGCCAACAAGATCAGGCTCTGGCTGGTCGACGTCGCGAGCTTTTTGTTTTGTGCCTTCTTTACTTGGAAATCCTGGACCCTGACACATGAGGCCTGGGTCGATGGTCAGGTCTCGAATTCGATGTGGTCGCCGCCGCTGGCGATTCCTTACGGCCTGATGGCCGCCGGGATGACCCTGCTGTGCCTGCAGATGCTGCTGCAGATCGTGGCTCCGCTGACCGGAGCGCGTCGATGAGCGTGTTCGGAATTGGGGTTGCCTACGGACTCTCGACCCTGTTTGCGATGTTCGCGGGCATGCCGATCGCGTTCGCGCTCGGCGCCGTGGCCGTCGTGTTCATGGCCATCTACATGCCTGCCGCGTCGCTCGATACGGTCACGCAGAACGTCTACGAGGAAATGGCGTCGATCACGCTGCTGTCGATCCCGCTGTTCATCCTCAAGGGCGCGGCGATCGGCCGCTCCCGCGCAGGCCAGGACCTCTACTCGGCGCTGCATGCGTGGCTGCATCGCGTGCCCGGCGGATTGGGCGTCGCCAACGTGTTCGCCTGCGCGCTGTTCGCGGCGATGGCGGGGTCATCCCCCGCGACCTGCTCGGCGATCGGCTCGGCCGGAATTCCCGAGATGCGCAAGCGCGGCTATTCCGGCGGCTTCGCCGCCGGCATCATCGCGGCCGGCGGCACGCTCGGCATTCTGCTGCCGCCCTCGATTACGATGATCCTGTTCGCGATCGCAGCGGAGAAATCGCTGGGACGGCTGTTCCTGGCCGGTATCGGCCCCGGGCTGCTGCTGGTGACCCTGTTCGGCGTCTATTCGGTGGTGCGCTTCCGGCAGGAATATGCGCGCGCGAAAGCCGTCTATGAGAAATCGGGCGCGTGGTCGGACATCCTGACCAAGGACGATTTTACGATGGCGCAGCGCTTCTCCGTGCTGCCACGCGTGATTCCGTTCGTGCTGCTGCTGACCGGCGTCATGGTCGCGCTCTATGGCGGCCTCGCCACGCCATCGGAAACAGCCGGTCTCGGTGGCATCCTCGCGCTCGTGCTGATCGCGATCATCTACCGCGTCTGGAGCCCGGCCGATCTCGCGCCCATCATGAAGGCGACGCTGCGCGAATCGACCATGCTGATGCTGATCATCGGCATGTCGCTGCTGTACTCCTACGTGATGAGCTACCTGCACATCTCGCAGTCGGTGGCGGAGTCCATCGTGGCGATGCACCTGCCGCGCTGGGAACTGTTGTTCGCGATCCTGCTGATGGTGGTCGTGCTCGGCTTCTTCCTGCCGCCGGTATCGATCATCCTGATGACTGCCCCGATCATCCTGCCGCCTCTGCGGGCAGCAAACTTCGACATCATCTGGTTCGGCGTGGTGATGACGATCGTGATGGAGATGGGCCTGATTCACCCGCCGGTGGGTCTGAACATCTTCGTCATCAGGAACGTCGCGCCGGACATCCCGCTGCGCGAGGTGATCTGGGGCACGCTGCCGTTCGTCCTGCTGATGATGGCCGCCGTGCTGCTGCTCTGCTTCGTGCCGCAGATCTCGACGGCGCTGCCGGATCTCGTGATGGGGCCGGATCTGAGCCGCTGACGCGGCCCGTGAATGGCGAATAGGGAGTAGCGAATAGGGATCTAGCGAGTGGGCCCCCTATTCGCTACTCGCCATTCGCTATTCGCCTGATCTTCGCGTTCAGCGCCGCTGCAACACGGCTGACGGGTGGCCGACCGAGCAGCCGGCTCATGTCGTTGGTGGCGGCCAGCAGTTTCGTCATGTCGACGCCGGTGCGGATGCCCATGCCTTCGAGCATGTAGACGACGTCCTCGGTCGCGACGTTGCCAGTCGCGCCCGGCGCGAACGGGCAGCCGCCGAGGCCGCCGGCCGCGGCATCGATGACGCGGACGCCCTCCTCCATGCCCGCATAGAGATTGGCCAGCGCCTGGCCGTAGGTGTCGTGGAAATGCATCGCCAGATGCGTCACCGGCACGTCGTCGCAGACGGCGCGCAGCATCTGCTTTGCCTTGAGCGGCGTCCCGACACCGATCGTGTCACCCAGCGAGACCTCGTAGCAGCCCAGATCCCACAGCGCCTTGGCCACGCCGGCTACGGCCTGCGGCTTGATCTCGCCCTCATACGGGCAGCCCAGCGCGCAGGAGACGTAGCCCCGCACCCTGATGCCGTCGGTCCTGGCGTGGGCGATCACCGGCTTGAAGCGCTCCAGCGACTCCGCGATCGAACAGTTGATGTTGGCGCGGGAGAAGCTCTCGGAGGCCGCAGTGAACACGGAAATCACCCTGGCGCCGGCGGCGCGCGCGGCCTCATAGCCCTTCACGTTGGGCACCAGCACATGGAATTCGCCGGGCAGCGCAGCCACGCTGCGCATGACCTCGTCCGAGCCCACCATCTGCGGGATCGCCTTGGGCGAGACGAAGGCGCCGACCTCGACCGTGGTCAGGCCCGCCGCGACCAGCGCGCGGACGAAGGCGATGCGATCGGCGACGCTGATCGACATCTTCTCGTTCTGCAGGCCGTCCCGCGGGCCCATTTCGATGATGCGCACGCTCTCGCTCATGCCGACCTCTTCGGTTCGAGGATCAGGCGGACGGTTCGAGGTCCGCCAGTTCGACGCCTTCCTGCACGATGTCGCCGACCTTGCACTTGATCGCCTTGAGCCGGCCTGCGAACGGCGCCCGCAGGGTCTGCTCCATCTTCATGACTTCGAGCGTCAGGATCGCCGCACCCTTCTCCAGGACGGCGCCTTCCTGCGCAAGCAGCGCCACGACGGTCCCTGGCAACGGTGCCACGATCTTGTCCTCGCCGGCCTGCTCCTCGTCGTCACCGCCGAACGGATCGATCCAATGCAGATCGAAACGGCCGTTGCGGGTCCGCAGGTACAGCTCATGGCCCTCGATGACGGCCACCACATGGGATTTGACGCCGTCGCACACAAGGTCGAAGCCGCCGTCATCAGTCGGAAGTGCCGAGAACGAGGTCTCACGACCCTCGATCGACAGGCGCTGCACGCTGGGACCATAGGCCAGCGTGGCGGTCCGCGGTTCATTCGCCGCGCTTTGGCGGAACGAGAACACGCGCTGCCGCAGCCCCACCGGCATCCAACCGGATGCGCGCCACGGCGAGCCTTGCTCCTTGGCCGCGGTCTGCTCGCCGATGAGAATGGCCGCGACGGCGGCACTGAGCTCGAGGTCGCCGGCCACCGCCCCCGACGGGGTCAGATGTGTCAGATGGCGCTCGATGAAACCGGTGTCGATCGCGTTGGCCACGACGTCGGGATGCGTTAGCAGCGACGACAGGAACGGGATGTTGCTGACGATGCCTCGGACGTCGGTGTCCTCAAGGCCGCGGTTGAGCCGCTCGATCGCGACCTCGCGGGTCGGCGCCCAGGCGATCATCTTGGCGAGCATCGCGTCGTAATAGGGCGAGACCACATCCCTCTCGCGATAGCCGGCATCGATGCGCAGGCCGCCGGTTTCAGCGGGAAACCGCCAGGTCTTGATCGTGCCGACCGAGGGCATGAAATTCTTGGCGGGATTCTCCGCGTAGACGCGTGCCTCGATGGCATGGCCATGCAAGCGGATCTGGTCCTGCGTCAGCGGCAGCGCGTCGCCGAAGGCGACGCGCAACTGCCATTCGACGAGATCGACGCCGGTGATCAACTCGGTGACGGGATGCTCGACCTGCAGGCGCGTGTTCATCTCTATGAAGAACACGTCGCGGCCGTCGGAGACGAACTCGATGGTGCCCGCCCCGACATAGTTGACCGCGCCGGCCGCGCGACGCGCCGCGGCGCAGACCGTCTCCCGCTGCTCCGGCGTCAGCGTCGGCGACGGCGCCTCCTCGATCACCTTCTGGTGCCGACGCTGCAAGGTGCATTCGCGCTCGAACAGCGACACCAGATTGCCGTGGCTGTCGCCGATGATCTGCACCTCGATGTGGCGCGGGTTCTGGACGAATTTCTCGATCAGCACACGGTCGTCGCCAAACGCCGCCTTGGCCTCGCGCTTGGCGCTGGTGACGGCATCAGCGAGATCGCCGGCTGCATTGACCACGCGCATGCCGCGGCCGCCGCCACCGGCGGAGGCCTTGATCAGAACGGGAAAGCCGATCCGCGCGGCTTCATTGGCGAGCGTCGCCTCGTCCTGCGCCTCGCCGTGATAGCCGGGCACCAGCGGCACGCCGGCCTGCTCCATCAGGAATTTGGAGCCGGACTTGGAACCCATCGCGGTGATCATCGCGGCCGTCGGCCCGACGAACACCAGGCCCGCGTCGAGACAGGTCTGCGCGAATTCGGCGCTCTCGGACAGGAAGCCATAGCCGGGATGAACCGCCTCGGCGCCTGTCTGCCTCGCAGCCTCGATCAAGCGCTCGATGTTAAGATAGGAATCGCGGGCGCGTGCGGGGCCGAGCAGCACCGCCTCGTCGGCGAGCGCGACATGCAGCGCGTTTCGATCCGCCTCGGAGTAGACCGCGACGGTCTTCAATCCCATCGCGCGTGCCGTGCGGATGACGCGCACGGCGATCTCGCCGCGGTTGGCGATCAGGAGCTTGCGAAAACGACGATACAATCCGGGACGAGCCATGATCACATCCTGAACAGGCCGAATTTGGTCGGCTCGACCGGGGCATTGGCGGCGGCAGACAATCCGAGCCCGAGCACAAGGCGGGTATCGGCGGGATCGATCACGCCGTCGTCCCACAGCCGCGCCGTCGCGTAGTAGGGATTGCCCTGGGCCTCGTATTGCGCACGGATGGGGCTGCGGAATTTCTCTTCCTCTTCCGCAGGCCAGCTCTCGCCCTTGGCCTCGATGCCGTCGCGGCGGACCTGGCTCAGCACCATCGCGGCCTGCTCGCCGCCCATCACCGAGATGCGCGCGTTCGGCCACATCCAGAGGAAACGCGGCGCATAGGCGCGGCCGCACATGCCGTAATTGCCGGCGCCGTAGGAGCCGCCGATCACCACGGTGAACTTGGGAACCGACGCGGTCGCGACCGCAGTCACCAGCTTGGCGCCGTCACGGGCGATACCGCCGGCCTCGTATTTCTTGCCGACCATGAAGCCGGTGATGTTCTGCAGGAACACCAGCGGAATGTTGCGCTGGCAGCACAGTTCGATGAAATGCGCACCCTTCAGCGAGCTCTCGCTGAACAGGATGCCGTTGTTGGCGATGATGCCGACCGGATGACCCCAGATGTGGGCGAAGCCGCACACCAGCGTCTGGCCGTAGAGCTTCTTGAACTCGTCGAACTCCGAGCCGTCGACCACCCGCGCGATGATGTCGCGCACGTCGAACGGCTTGCGGCCGTCGACCGGCACGACGCCGTAGATCTCTTCCGCCGCATAGCGCGGCTCGCGCACCTCGCGCATATTCAGCGCGCTGCGCGCGCCCGGCGGCTTCAGCGTGCCGACGATGCGACGCGCGATGCCGATCGCATGGGCGTCGTTCTGTGCGTAGTGATCGGTGACGCCCGACTGGCGTGAATGCACGTCGGCGCCGCCCAGTTCCTCGGCCGTGACGACCTCGCCGGTCGCCGCCTTCACCAGCGGCGGGCCGCCAAGAAAAATCGTGCCCTGATTGCGCACGATGATGCTCTCGTCCGACATCGCCGGCACATAGGCGCCGCCGGCGGTGCACGAGCCCATCACGATCGCGATCTGCGGGATGCCTTGCGCCGACATCTGCGCCTGATTGTAGAAGATGCGGCCGAAATGCCGCTCGTCCGGGAAGATCTCGTCCTGCAGCGGCAGGAACGCGCCCCCGGAATCGACCATGTAGACGCAAGGAAGGTTGTTCTGCCGCGCGATGTCCTGGGCGCGCAGGTGCTTCTTCACCGTCATCGGGTAGTAGGTGCCGCCCTTGATGGTGGCGTCGTTGGCGACGACGACGCATTCGCGGCCGGCAATGCGGCCGATGCCGGTGACGATGCTCGCCGAATGGACGTCGCCGCCATAGAGCCCGTGCGCGGCCAATGGCGACAGCTCCAGGAACGCCGTTCCAGGGTCGAGCAGCAGGTCCACACGCTGACGCGCCAGCATCTTGCCGCGCGACAGATGCCGCTTGCGCGAGGCCTCGCCGCCGCCCTCGGCGACCTGCCCCAGCTTCGTCCTGAGGTCGGCGACCAGCGCGCGCATGGCGTCGGCATTGCGGGCGAAATCGGAGGACGATGGATCGATCGTGGAGTGAAGCGTCATGACCGGCGTCTTCGTTGCGAGGCTGGAGGGGGAAGCCGTGGGAGCACGCGTCAGAGCGGTCGCGGCCGTTCAGGCCGCTGAGAGCCCGGGTGTACCATCTTTGCCCGCATGCTGTCCTCCCTGCCCGTCGGCGGCCCGGTCTGCGGCCGTCCGTCCTTCTCGAATTAAACGATCATACGTTTTTAAATTCTATTCTCAAGCGGATTGTTGTAGGGTCCGGGGCGAGCAGCATTTGCTTGAGACCACGGAATTTTCAGACTTCACTACGGGCCCCTCCCGTGGCGGATCCGCCGCGATCGGCACCGGGACGGTCCAGCGAGGACGAGATGGCGCGCACGATCGGGTCACATGGTCCGACGACGATGGAGGCGATCCGCAAGGCCGGCCTGCGGCTGATCTTCCAGCACGGCTATGAGGCCATGAGCCTCCGCCAGCTCGCCGCCGAGGTCGGCATCCAGCCAGGCTCGCTCTACAATCACATCAGCACCAAGCAGGAGCTGCTGGCGGAGCTGATCCAGGACCACATCAACAATCTCCTGCGCGAGCTCGACCAAGCGCTGCGCGACACCCATGGCCCCGTCGAACGCCTGCGGGCGTTCGTCGCCTTCCACGTCAGCTATCACATGACCCGGAAGCGCGAGGTCTTCATCGCCAATTCGGAGCTGCGCAGCCTCGATCCCCGCAACTATGAGGCGGTGGTGGCGCTGCGCGGCGCCTATGAGCGCCGGCTGGCCGACATCCTCGGCGACGGTGTGGCGCAAGGCGTGTTCGACGTCGACGACATCCAGGTCGCGACCTTTGCCATCATCGCGCTCCTGACCGGGCTGTGCAGCTGGTACCGTCCTGGCGGCCGGCTCACCAGGGAGGCGATCATCGCGGCCCACGAGAAGCTCGTGCTCTCCGGCGTCATGCCGCGCACCGCCGGGCCCGATCAGGCCGGCGGTGGCCGGCCTGATCACCCGACCGGCTGAACGGGCGGCGCCGATGGCTGGCAGCCCGGAGCTCGACGCGATCGATCGCAGGATCCTGGCGGAGCTCCAGGCCGATGGCCGGATCCGCATGAACGAGCTCGCCGACCGGGTGGGGATCTCGCATCCGAACTGCCTGCGCCGGGTGCGGACGCTGCGCAGCAGCGGCGTGATCAAGTCCATCCGCGCCAGCGTCGATGAACGGTCGCTGGGCTATGAGGTGGTCGTGTTCGTGTCGATTCAGCTCGACAGCCAGCACCAGACGGCGCTGGAATCGTTCGAGGCCGCGATCGTGACGTTGCCCTGGGTCCAGCAATGCTGGCGGCTGTCGGGAGATGCGGATTTTCTGCTGAAATGCGTGTCGACCGGGGTCGAAGGCATGAGCCGCCAGCTCCGCCAGTTCGCCGCCCTGCCCGGCGTCCGGGCCATCAGGAGCTTCCCGGTGCTCGGCCTGTCCAAGGACGCGCCGCTGCCCAACCCCGGCGGGCCGCCTCAAACAGGGTGAACGGACGACGGCCGGGCCGGCCCCTCAATGCGTCCAGGGCTCGCCGCGGCGGAACGAGAAATTGTCGGCATAGGCGATCTGCCGCTTCACCGGCTCCTTCGGCTCGATCACCTGATAGGGAATGCCCTTGCGCTCGCAATAGGCGATCGCCTCGTCCTTGGTGTCGAAGCGCAAGGTGACCTGCTGCTTCATGTCCGAGGAGGACGTCCAGCCCATCAGCGGCTCGACCGAACGCGGCTGCTCCGGCTCATAATCCAACTGCCAGTCCCGGGTCTTGGCCTTGCCCGATTGCATCGCGTTCTTGGCGGGCTTGAAAATGCGTGCGGTCATGGCTGGAAGAGCCCCTGGAAGCTGCGTCGTCATGCGTTTGGCGGAAACGGCCGGGATGGGGTACAGGCAAGCGTCGGCACGGAACGGTGATTCCCATCCTGGACATGACCGTCTATCGTGCCCCGTATAGTCATTCTGCCGTCCCGTGACAATCTCGGTCGACTGCCACGGCGCCTCTGCTCCCCGAACGCTTTCCATTCAAAACAGTGCGTTGAAGCGGCCATGAAAATCAATGCCACGCTGCCCGAGCGAGGGCGCGACCTTCGGCTCGACCTGTTTCGCGGAATCGCCAACTGGGCGATCTTTCTCGATCACATCCCGGACAATGTGGTGAACTGGATCACCACGCGGAATTACGGCTTCAGCGACGCCGCCGACCTGTTCGTGTTCATCTCCGGCTATACCGCCTCGTTCGTCTATGCGCGCATGATGATCGACCGCGGCTTCATCGTCGGCGCCACCCGGCTGTTCAAGCGGGTGTGGCAGCTCTACGTCGCCCACATCGTGCTGTTCGTGATTTATATCGTGGCCATCAGCTATCTGGCGACGCGGTTCGGCGTCTCCGAGATCATCGACGAGTTCAACGTCGCAGGCCTCGTCGACCACGCCAGCGATACGCTGGCCCAGGGACTGATCCTGAAGTTCAAGCCGGTCAATCTCGACGTGCTGCCGCTCTACATCGTGCTGATGGGCTTCTTCCCGCCGGTGCTGTGGATGATGCTGCGCCAGCCCGACCTGACCATGATCGCCTCGATCGTGCTTTGGCTCGTGGCGCGACAGATGGGCTGGAATTTCGCGGCCTATCCGGCGGGCACCTGGTACTTCAATCCGTATTGCTGGCAGGTGCTGTTCGTGTTCGGCTCGTGGTGCGCGCTCGGCGGAGCCCGCCGCTCGATGGGCATCATCATGGCGCCGGCCACGCTGTATTTCTGCATCGCCTATATGGTGCTCGCGCTGGTCATGACGATGGCCGGCCGCTTCCCCGAACTCGGATCGATGTTTCCGAACTGGCTCTATTCGGCCTTCAATCCCAACGACAAGACCAATCTCGCGCCGTACCGCTTCCTGCATTTCGTGGTGATCGTCATTTTGGTCATCCGGTTCGTGCCGAAGGAATGGCCGGGCCTGGAGTGGAAGGCGTTCGATCCCCTCATCGTCTGCGGCCAACAGTCGCTGGCGGTGTTCTGCGTCGGCGTGTTCCTGTCCTTCATCGGCCACTTCACCCTGATGCTGAGCTCAGGTTCGCTGCTGGCGCAGATCCTCGTCAGCGCGGCGGGCATCGCGATCATGACCACCGTGGCCTACTACATCTCCTGGTCGAAGCGGCAGGACAAGCCGCTGCCGAAGCCGCCTGCGCCGAAGTAAACCCCGCGCATCAGGGGCGCGGGGGCGGTCCCGCGTCCGTTGACCTGCATCAAGCCGGCCACGATCGGGCTCGCTAAGGTTTGCTTCACAACGAGTGCCGCCTTCCGCGGCGCGCGTTCCATGGCGAACGCGCAAGGCCGCCACGCGGCGATTTGCTGACAAGGACCAGAATATGCCGACCCATTTCCATGCCGTCGTGTGGCTCGATCACAGCGAGGCCAAGGTGTTCCATATCGGACTGACCGGTGCCGACGAGCTGACGCTGCATCCACACCTGCAGACCAAGCACCTGCACCACAAGGCCAACGAGATCGGCAGCGGCCACGCGGCGCCCGACAAGAATTTCCTCGAGGAGGTCGCGCACGCGCTCGATGACGCCGGCGAGATCCTGATCATCGGCCCGGCCGGCGCCAAGACCGAGCTTGCCAAGTACCTGCACGAGAAGCATCCTGCGGTCGGAAAGCGCATCGTCGGCGTCGAAGCTGCCGATCACCCGACCGATCGCCAGATCGTCGCCTATGCCAAACAGCACTTCAAGATGGCTCCGCCCCGCGTGGCGACGGGCACTGCCGGCTAAGTATAGCCTTTCTCCCGTCGCAGGGTCCGTTCGATCATGGACATGCTGACGCCGGACCGATCCAACGCCATTGCTGCCCCGCCGGCCGTCGATCGCGGCCGGCGTCGTTTTCCGTGGCGCGGCCTGCTCTCGATCATCCTGCTGTTCGGCGCGCTGGCTGGGCTTGCCGCATGGTGGCTGCGTGGACCGCTGATCGCGACCGCCCGCATCACCCGCGGCACGGCGGCCGAGATCGTGTATGCGACCGGCGCGGTGGAGCCGGAGACGTGGTCGCGGAGCACGCCCCTGGTCCGCGGCCGCATCGTCGAGCGCTGCCGCTGCGAAGGCAAACTGGTCAAGGCCGGCGACGTGCTGGCGCGGCTCGACGACAAGGAGGCGCTGGCCACCTTGAACGATCTGCGCGCACAGGAGGAATTCCAGCGCCTCGAATTCGAGCGGCAGACGCAGCTACTGGCACGCGGCGCGGCCACCTCGCAAGCGTACCAGCGCTCCGAAAGCGATCTCGCCCGCATCCGCGCCCAGATCGCGGCCCAGACCCAGCGCCTCGACTACTTCAAGCTGGTGGCGCCGATGGACGGCGTCGTCCTCAAGGAGGACGGCGAGGTCGGCGACATGGTTGATCCCGGCACCATCCTCTACCGCGTCGGCCTGGAGAAGCCGCTCTGGGTCGTCGCCGACGTCAACGAGGAGGACATCCCCCGTGTCCAGGTCGGGCAGAAGGCGCTGCTACGCGCCGATGCGTTTGGCAACCAGGCCCTGCCCGGGACGGTGAAGCAGATCACGCCGGCGGGTGATCCCGTGGCCAAGACGTTCCGCGTGCGGATCGGCTTGCCCGACAACACGCCGCTGCGCGTCGGCATGAGCGTCGAGGCCAACATCGTCAGCCGCGAGACGGGTGACACGCTGCTTGCGCCGGCCAATGCCGTCGTCAACAACAGCCTCATGGTGATCGATGGCGGCCGTGTGCACCGGCGCGCGGTGCGGATCGGCATCCGCGGCTCCGCGGCGGTCGAGATCCTCGACGGCGCCCGCGAGGGCGAGCTGGTCGCGGCGCCGGCGACCGCCGACATCAAGGACGGCGAGCGGATTCGCGTGATCGAGCCCGAGACGTCCGTGCCATGAGCCTCGTCCTGACCATCGCCTGGACCCATGTGCGCCACCGCGCCCGCCAGACGCTGGTCGCGATCGCCGGCGTCATGACCGGCGTGGCGTTTTCGGTGATGATGGCGGCGATGATGGAGGGCTCCCAGGACGACTTCATCCGCACGCTGGTCGACGCGCTGCCGCACATTTCGATCACCGACGAACTGCGCCAGCCGACCCGCCAGCCGGCCGACCAAGTCTATGCGGCGGCCGAATATCATCGATTGACCCCGAATATCCGCCGTCCCGGCATCAAGAACCCGATGGCCACCATCGCCTCGCTGCAGGGCTGGGTGCCGGGCGCGCTGACGGCGTCGGTGCAGTCCAAAGCCGTGCTGCGCTTCGCCGGCCGCAACCTGACGGTCGCAATCATCGGCATCGATCCGCGCACGGAGGGCCAAGTCTCGACGCTGGCGAGCCACATGCGGCAGGGCAACCTCAATTCGCTGTACCGGTCCTCGCACGCGATCCTGCTCGGCGACCGGCTCGCGGCCAAGATCGGCGCGCGGGTGAACTCCAACATCACGCTCGCCTCGGCCCAGGGCATCAGCATGAACGCGACCGTCGTCGGCATCTTCCATTCCGGCTTCCGCGGCACCGACGAGACCACCGGCTACGTGCTGCTGCGCACCGCGCAGATCCTGGAGCGCCAGACCGGGATCATCAACGAGATCCGCGTCCGCACCAACGATCCGATGCAGGCGCGCCTGATCAGCGAGCGCATCGGCGAGCAGACCGGCTACAAGGCGGTCTCCTGGCAGGAGGCGCAGGAGGACCTGCTGGCGGCGATCACGCTGCGCAACGTGCTGATGTACACCATCGTCGGCGCCATCCTGCTGGTCGCGAGCTTCGGCACCTACAACATCATCTCGACCATCACCCACGAGAAGACCCGCGACATCGCCATCCTCAAGTCGCTCGGCTTCCGCGACCGCACGGTCCGAACCATCTTCATCGTCGAGGCGCTGTTCATCGGCCTGACCGGTGCCGCCCTCGGCTGGGCGCTCGGCTACCTGCTTACCCGCGGGCTGGCCTCGCTTGAGTTCAAGACGCCGTTCTCCGACTACAATCATCTGCCCGTGCTGTATTCGCTGAAGCACTATCTGCTGGCCGGCGCGGTCGCGCTGATCTCCAGCGCGGTCGCCGGCTACTTTCCGGCCCGCGCCGCGGCGCGGTTGCATCCGGTCGACATCATCCGGGGGGCGACGTGAGCCCGCCCCTGATCGAGGCGCGGCAAGTGACGAAGGTGCTGCCTGGCGAGGTGCCGGTGACGCTGGTCGCCGACATCGATCTCGTGATCCATCCGCGCGAGCTCATCGCCATCACCGGACCGTCGGGCTCGGGCAAATCCTCCCTGCTCTACCTGCTTGGCCTGCTCGACCTGCCGAGCCAGGGCGACGTGCTGATCGACGGCCGCTCGACGACCGGCATGAGCGAGGATGAGCGCGCCGCGGTGCGGCTGTCGCGGCTCGGCTTCGTCTTCCAGTTTCATTTCCTGCTGCCCGAATTCTCGATCACCGAGAACGTCGCGCTGCCGATGCGCGCGCTGGCACGGCTGTCGCCGCGCGCCATCACCCAGCGCGCCGAGGAGCTGCTGGCGTCGCTTGGGCTGGCCGAGCATCTGCGCAAGACGCCGGACAAATTGTCGGGCGGCCAGCGCCAGCGCGTGGCGGTGGCGCGCGCGCTCGCCAACGATCCGCCGGTGATCCTCGCCGATGAGCCGACCGGCAGCCTCGACACCGCCGCGACCGCGCAGGTGTTCGGCATCCTGCGCGATCTGGTCACGCTGCGCGGCAAGACTGTCGTCGCGGTCACGCACGACCTCAACCTCGCCGCTCAGATGCACCGGCGCGTGCACATCATCGACGGCCGGCTGGCGCAGGACGAGCTGGCGCGCTGATCCGCCCGCCGCGACCTCGGCACGGTCGGCGCGCGAACCGCCTCCTGCGCCTGATTTGATTTAGCGCAAAGACGCGAGATTTCGATTCAGAGGATGCTGACGACCAGCGGATGTTCCTTCCCCGGATTCACCCGCACACTTCGGATGCTCCCGGGTTTTGCCGCTGCGGGAGCATCCGAATTTTTTTTTGGCCCAGCCGCGCTCGCGGTCGCTCGTGCCGATTGACGGCTGGCGGCCTGGCCGAAATCCTTCTCGCTATCGTGAGCGTCGAGCCGGAGTTCGCACCAGCAATTGGCCTCACCTGGGAAGCCGCGCCGCTGCGGAGATGGTCGGGGCAGCTGGATTCGAACCAACGACCTGCAGTACCCAAAACTGCCGCGCTACCAGGCTGCGCTATACCCCGATGGTCTCGAAGGACGATTGTCCTCGAGGACCCGTCACTACACGGTCGCGGCCTCCGCAGCAAGACTGCGGCCCGTCCGTGAAGATGGAGCCGGCATGAAAAACGGCCCCAGGAAACGCCGTTCCGGGGCCGTCAAATGCGGTGGTCGCAGGAAACATCCGCTCAGTGCGAGGACAATGCCGGCGAGCCCGTCTCGGGGTGGATCTCGGCCGCCATCATGCCCTTGGAGCCGGGCCCGTAGCGGACCAGCACCCATTGGCCGGGGCGCAGCTCGGTCATGCCGTAGCGGCGCAGGGTCTCCATGTGGACGAAGATGTCCGGGCTCCCTTCCCCGCAGGTCACGAAGCCGAAGCCGCGCAGCCGGTTGAACCACTTGACCTGGGCTCGCTCCAGCCCGCTGGTCGGCGTGACCGTCACATGGGTGCGCGGCGGCAGCATCTGCGCCGGATGGATCGCCGTCGACTCGTCCATCGAGACGATGCGGAAGGCCTGGTAGCCCTTGGAGCGCTGCACGCACTCCACCACCAGGCGAGCACCTTCATAGGCGGTCTGGTAGCCGTCGCGCCTGAGCACCGTGACGTGCAGCAGCACGTCCGGCCAGCCATTGTCGGGAACGATGAAACCGTATCCCTTGGAGGCGTCGAACCATTTGATGACACCGCTGATTTCGACGAGGTTCTCGCCAAGACCGGTCATCGCATCGATTGCCGAGTCGCGCGCGACGCCGGTTTGATATTCCGCCCCGAGCCGGGTTGGTGTCGATACACCAACGACCGGCACCCCAAGCTTCTTGGACTCAAATCCGTCCGACCCCATAACCCCGGACCTCACATATGAATTGTGAGCCGCCACCCCTGCAACGGCGCCCTCATACACGTGCTCACCACCTATACCCACGATGAGTCACGCGAATCTCTCGAATCAAAGATAACATTCCCTCGTGCCGCGCATAGATAAAAATCGGTTTCAGTGAGGCATATGAACAGAGATGCCGACAAAAATGCATCAATTTCCGTTCAATTACGGACGAACGATCCGAGTACTTCGCCGATGTCGTGGTGGATAACGAGGTCTGCAACGTCGTCCTGATCGGTCGGTTCCCGGTTGATGATCACGAGTTGCGCGCCAGCCCGCTTTGCCATCAATGGAAAGCCCGCGGCCGGCCACACAACCAGCGACGAGCCGATCGCGACGAACAGATCGCAGTGCTGCGCGAGTTCGCTGGCACGCTGCATTTCATGCTCGGGCATCGACTGACCAAAGGATACCGTCGCGGTCTTCACCGGCTCCGCGCATTCGGGGCAATCCGGCGCGGCACCGTCGGCCTCGAAGCGCTCGCGCACCCAGTTGAGCTCATAGCGCTGCCCGCATCCGATGCATCGCGCGTAGGTGGTGTTGCCGTGCAGCTCGATGACGTGATCCGGGGCGAAACCGGAGTCCTGGTGCAGGTTGTCGATGTTCTGAGTGATGACGGCCGGAATTTTCCCCGCACGGTAGAGCGACGAAAGCGCCAGGTGGCCGCGGCCGGGCCGCGCCGCGGCAAACGTCCCCTGCATCGCGAAGCGCCGCCGCCAAGCCTCGTCCCGCGCCTCCTGGCTGGCGACGAATTCGTCGAAATGGATCGGCCGGTTGCGCGTCCATAGACCGCCGGGAGAACGGAAATCCGGAATGCCCGTCTCGGTCGATATTCCAGCACCGGTGAAGGGGACGATCACCCGCGCCGCAGCGATCATGTCTCCCAGGCGGTTCACCCCGTCGTGCAGATCGGATGCAATCATCAGCGGCGGCCCCGAACCATGAAACCTCGCATCATCATCGTCCTCCCTTCATAGCACGGCAAGCTGGCTCCCGCCTCTGAGCGTGGCCGGCCCCGGCTGTGTCGTTGCGTCACTCCGCATCCGCCGGAACCAGTCGTGAACGACGCAACTGCAAGCGAAACGAGTCGGATTGTTCCGTGTCTACCGGAAGACGTAGGCGTTGCTCGCCCACCGTCCCCAGCAAAACGCGCGAGCCGCCCGCAGCCGGCGCCGAGCGTCCGCAATCACGCCCCAATCGGACATCCACATCGCGCCAGCGATTCGCCAGGAAGTTTGTCACGCGTCTCAGGGCGAGGCTCGCCGGATAGCGACCGGAGCAGAGAGGATCCGTGAGGCAGAACGAGACGCAGGACGACCGCCGCGCGAAGGAGCGCGCCGACATCACCGCAAGGATTGCACGGTTCAAGTCGACCCAGGAGAAGTTCGCGCGCGAACGCGAGGAATATGCCCGCTTGGCGTGGAAGAAGGCGCAGCGCGGCGAGGCCGCGGAATAGCAGGGATGAAAAAAGAGCCCGGAGGCTTTCGCCATCCGGGCTCTCCTTTTCACGACCGGCGCTTACCAGTGATGACGCCAGTGGTGGTAGCGATGATAGTACGGTCCGCCGTAATAGGCATACGGCCCGGGCGCGTAGACGTAACGCGGGCCGTAGTCGTAGTACCCGTAGCCGTAGCCCGGACCATAGTAATACGGGTGCGAGGCCGCGATCGCGCCGGCGGTCAACGCTCCCGCCGCGAGGCCGAATGCGAGACCCGGGCCGATGCCGCGCGCCTGTGCCGGTGCGGGTGCCGCGAGTGCGGTGATGGCGACGGCGCCCGCGGTCGCCAGAACAGCCAATGTCTTTCTCATGATCGAATGTCCTCCAATTCCCATGCGTCCAAACAACGCAGATGCGGGGGAGTTGGTTGCAGCCCGGCTCACCGCCGCGCGCGTTGGAACCGTGACCGTCGCCACACGTTCACCGCCATGAGGGAAATCCGCGATGGCATCCTGGCTGGAACTTCTGTTCAACATCATCGGCTATGGCGGATTCGTCGTGCTTGCGTCCTGTCATCCCAGGACCGAGGCGGCCGGTGCGGCGCCTGAAATAGCAGCGGACGACGGAGCGGATCTGACCGGCGAGCGCCGCTGAAGCCGAGCTTTGCGGGCGAGCGCCGGGCCTTCATCCACAGCCGATCCAACGCTTATCCACAGCTCCTCGCCTGGGCCCTTCGGATCGCGGATCAACGGCTTGCTGCGCCATATCCACCGGCTTCTCCCCAGCGCGCGCGACGGCGCTCCCGCGCAGGCCGGAGGGCGTACGGGCCGGTCAATGTTCCCGCAAAGACCGTTGAACCTTCCTGCACCTCCCCGAGACACATCAGTACTGGGGATTTCAGGGCCCAGTTTCGAGGGTGGCGCCACGCGACGAAGATATTCCGTCGCGCTGGCGCTGCTGTCGTTTTTCGGGCCCCCGCGGTGCCAACCTTCGCGGTCCGGGGACGTCGGCGCTTCGGCGACCGCAACGCTCAGCCGCGCTGCAACCCCACAGCCCGCAACGAAAAAGGCCTCCTTTTCAGGAGGCCTCTGACGTGATCACGACCGTGACTGACGGTCAGATCAGGCAACCGCGTCCTTGGCGGCCTTGACCGGGCGGGCGCGCACGATCTTGCGGGCCGGCTTGGCCTTGAACATCATCTCTTCGCCGGTGAAGGGGTTGGTGCCCTTGCGCGCCTTCACGGCGGGCTTCTTGACGACGACGAACTTGGCGAAGCCCGGCACCAGGAACACGCCGTTCTTCTTCAGCTCCTTGTGGCCGACGTCGGTGAGCGTCTCCATGACGTTCTTGACGTCGCGCTTGGACAGCTCGGTCGAGGTCGCAATCTTCTCGATCAGTTGCGACTTGGAAAGTTGGGTAGCCATCGTATCTCCTTGTGATTGATACCGGTGAATGACGTGACGACTGCGCGGCTATCAGCGCATTGCTGCGCAGACTGGTCGGGGCTTTCTGGCTGCATTGCACAGCCGGGACTTCAGTCGTCTAGTGGCGTATCACCCCGCGATTTTCGGGATTCTCCTGCATTTCAAGGGGCCCCGAAGCACCCACAGCGGCGCCAAAATTCCAACGGAGCGCGCAGAAGTCAAGCTGCGATGGCGATCGAACGGAGCAAGCGATTCATTTTCCCCTATATTTCCAGGCATTTTCGACGGTGCTGCGTGATTTTGGCCGCACATTGCAGGCGAAACATGCTGAAATCCCTGCATGCGGTCGCATCGCGCTCGTCCATCCATGCCGCGAATCACTGCCAAAACAGCGATTCGCTGGCATACGGAGGGGCTCTCGCAACACCGCGCAGCCCCGTCGAATGCGTCGTCGCGCGCACCGCACATCCGAGCGAGCCGGCGCCGCCGCAGCATCAGGCTCGATACACGGGCGGGCGAATTGCTGCTATGGATCGGCGTCCGCAGGCGGCCGTTGACCATCCGCTTCGAGTTCAGGGAGAGAAGACACGATGCGTTATCTCCACACCATGCTGCGCGTGCGCAATCTCGACGCCGCGCTCAAATTCTATTCCGATGCGCTCGGCCTCAAGGAGGTGCGCCGGATCGACAACGACAAGGGTCGCTTCACACTGGTGTTTCTCTGCGCACCCGAAGATGAATACCTGCTGAAGAGCCTGCCGCCGACGCGTGGCGCCCCGCTGGTCGAGCTCACCTACAATTGGGACGAGGAGAGCTATGGCGAGGACCGCTTCTTCGGCCATCTCGCCTATGAGGTCGACGACATCTACGCCACCTGCGACCGGCTGATGAAGCTCGGCATTACCATCAACCGGCCGCCGCGCGACGGCAACATGGCCTTCATCCGCTCGCCCGATCTGCACTCGATCGAGCTGTTGCAGAAGGGCGAGCCGAAGGCGCCGGCCGAGCCCTGGCTGTCGATGCCGAACACCGGACATTGGTGAGTCATTCGCCTTCATGATCAAGCCGGAACATCGTGGCCACCCTCGCGTTGTCGCTCCGATTGATGGAGAGGATACGAGGAGGCCGAGATGGGTCGAGGACTTCTATTGTGGTTGTTGGGCGTGCCGATTCCGGTGATCATTCTGCTCTGGCTGTTCTTCGGCCACTGATCGCCGCGAACGATGCGTTCGTCGGAAAAGCCCCGCTTCGAGCGGGGCTTTTTGCGTAACATGCGCTAATGATGACGCTCGCCCAGAGAGGAGCCGAACGTGTCCGCCGACGACAGACTGACGATCTGGGGCCGCCCCAATTCGGTGAACGTGCAGAAGGTGCTGTGGTGTCTCGCCGAGCTCGATGTCGCTTATGACCGTATCGACGCGGGCATGCAGTACGGCCGCAACAACGAGGCGGACTATCTCGCAATGAATCCGAACGGCCGCATCCCGACGCTGGTCGATGGCGATTTCGTGCTGTGGGAGAGCAACGCGATCATGCGCTATCTCTGCCTCGCTTATGGCGACGGCACGCCGCTTTATCCAACGACGCCACAGCACCGCGCCGCGGTGGAGCGCTGGCTGGACTGGACGCTGTCGACGGTGCAGCCGATCGAGCGTCCGCTGTTCTGGGGCTTGGTGCGAACGCCGCCGGAGCAGCGCGACATGGCCGCCTTGCAGAAGGCGGCCGACGACGCCGCGGCGATGTGGCGCATCCTCGACGCGCATCTGACCACGCGCAGCCACGTCGAGGCCGAGCATTTCACGCTCGCCGACATTGCGCTTGGCGCCTATGCCCGGCGCTGGTTCGGAGTCGAAGGTGTCGTCAAGCCGGAGCTGCCGAGCCTCGCGCGCTGGTACGGACAGATCGCGCAACGCCCGGCCTTCATCCGCCACATCGCGCCGCCGCTGTCGTGAGCACCTCAGCGGCTGGTCGAGGTGCCCATCTCGACGCGCAGGGCGCCGCCGACCTTCACGCAGGTATCGGTTCCCTCGACGCGTACGAAGTTGGCGCCGTAGGACGCGCAGGGATTGCTGATGGCGGCGCCTGAACGGGGTGCGGCCTTATTCGGTCCAGCCGCCTTCGGCCCGGGAAGCGATGGCGCAAGAAGCGACGACCCCGGCGAGCCAGCGGCTGCCACGGTCACGGCGGCGAGCACCGCGAGGACGCCCAGGATGAGAGATCGACACATGCCGCTTGTTAGCGCGTCTGCCGCAGCGAAGCGACACCGGCCGTCTATTTGCCGATGAACTTGACGCCGACCGAGGCGCCGCGGCGCCACACCACCCGGCACTGGCGGCCCGTTCTTGCGTCGCGCGCGAAGGCGAGCCGGATGGTCGCCGGCAGCGCCGCCGCGTCCTGCAGGGTCAGCTTGGCGCCGGCGCTGGAAATGTCCTGAACCAGGCAATGGCGCACGGCGAACCCGCCATCCAGCGTGATCCACGCCGGCTGCTTCATCGATTTGCGGGCTTCCCGCTTCTTGGGCGCGGCCATCATCCTGCTCCTGCTCGCCCGTTGCAGTACGGCAAGGACCCTAATGGACGGTTGACCGGACCCCCGAACTGCACGTGCGATTCATGGCTGCAGAACCTCGCGCCAACCGCGTCTCGGCGCAAACCGTCCGTTTCAAGATCGGAGATGGAAGGAAAGCCGGCGCGGAGTGGCGCTCCCTAGCGGAATCGAACCGCTCTCTCCACCGTGAAAGGGTGGCGTCCTGACCGATAGACGAAGGGAGCAATACGCACGATGCCAGAGGGCACGAGGCCCCGGTGCCATCGCCGCTTGCACGTTTCGGTAAAACCTTCAGCAAATCAGCCGCTTGAGGCGATGATCTGCGAGGTCGGCTGAACCACCGACGGTGATTCCGTGCCGCGCGCCGAACGTATAGAGGCGTTTCGCCGGCCGGGCAAGCCACCCCGTGGCGGTGTTTCCGGTCTCTTCCCGCGTGCTCAACGCGCTGCAAACAGCGGAGCAATACCGTCCGTGTCGATGGAGACCACGCCGTCCTCGACCTTGACCGGATATAGCGCCAGCGCGCTCTCCGGCGGGCGGAGCGGCGTACCGGTGAAAGCATCCCACGTCCAATTGTGCACGGGGCAACTGAGCACGCGGCCGTCGAAGCCGGCCTCCTCCATCGGCGCCGCCGTGTGCGGGCAGACGCCCTGGAACGCTTTGAGCTCGCCATTGTCGGGCCAGGCAAGGATGATGAGCTGGGCGTCGGCGATGACGAGGCGCATGCCGCCTTCGTCGATGGTGTCGGCCTTGCAGACGCGGGTGAACATTCGCTGGCCTCGTGCTCCATTGCGACCCATCGCAATCGAAGGACCACGAGCAAAACTCGTTCCGCGGACCGCGCTGTGGCCGCGAGCCCGACAAGACCAAGCCTGACAAGACCATGGCACCCTTCTTGCTGCCCTTCCCGGCATCTCTCGTCGAACGAGCCATCGTGTCGCAAAGGCGACAGACCGCTCGGCGGCGAGTTGCGGCGGAGTGCGACATGACCGACATGACCGAGCTGAGAACACGCAAGGAGCCGCTCAATCTCGCCATCGTGCATGTCGATCCCGACGCCTTCATCGCCAACCTCATAGCTTGGCTCGAGATCACCGCCTTCATCAAGGCGCAGCGCGCCGGCGAGGCCGCGGTGCCTGCCGACGGCAAGACACCCGCATTGTCGGCGGCGCAATTGCAGAACGGCGGCGTCCACGAGGTCGGCAACGACGCGCTGTTCGCCTTCGCGATGACGGCGTCGCTGAAGGGCGACAAGGCCGCGGTCGACAAGGTCGAGACCGCCTTGCTCGACGGCATGGGCAAGGATTTTCCCGGCTCGTTCGCGCTGTGGCACTTCCGCGCCACGATCGATGCGCCGACCACGCTCGACGATTTCGTCGGCCAGGCCGGCAAGAAGATGCTGACAGGCGATCTGCCGCCACCGCCGCTGCGCGCCAAGGAATATTGGAGCGCCGGACTGCGCTTCTTCGAGAAGGCGCGCAAGTCGAACTTCGTCCACGAGATCATGTATCCGCTGGCGAAATGGACGCGGGCGCGCTGGACCGAGACGGCGGAGAAAGGCGTCGCCTTTCTGCATCACATCGAGGACAACGTCCCGGTGCTGCGCGAGGTGCTGGAGGAGCCGCGCAACGACCAGGCGTTCATCGCCAATGTCCTGCTGAAGCTCGCGCCTGCCGTCGATATGGAGTTGAACGAGGAATATCAGGGCTTCCTACGCTCGCTGGCGCGGCGCAACTGACGCAAGGGTGCGGTGTCAATTCCAGCTGACCCGCCCACGCAAAAAGGCCGGCGGGCGTTACGCCGCCGGCCTCTTGTCGCGACTGCCGGCTCCGGCCGTCCGGTTCCGTCGCATTCCTGGGGTATGCGAACAGGGTCGCGCGATCTGGTTAATGATAGGTTAACGCACGTATACCGGAATAACCACGATCATGAACTACAACCATGATCCGGGGTTTGCGTTCCGGCCATGAACCAGCGCGGGGACCATCGAGCGGCGAGATCGGACAAGACCGTCAGCTCAGTTGCAAGGCGCGCTTCGTCTCACGGCGCAGCGCCTGCTCCTGGCAACCCGACAGCCGGACGAGTTCCTGGGGATACATGTCATAGCCGTGGCTACCAAAGGCACTCTGCTGCGCCATCGGGACCTGCGCAGGCGTTCGGGCCGCATCTGCCCCTGCCCCTGCATTCGACGAACCTCGGACCGGATCGAGCCCAGTGTTCAAAGCGGCCATAGCCAGCTCCGCGAAAGAGTGCCTGCCCCGCTGGAACTATAGTCCACCGGTCGCGGGGCGCAATTGGGCAAAACGCCATCAACCGGCGGTGGCGCGCGCCTGCTCCGCCTCCTGTTCCCAGCGCAGGATGGTCCGCTCGAGATTGTGGAATTTCTCGGCGACGTCGCCGTCGAACAGCGGGTCCTTGCGGTCCGACATGCGGGCGTCGATATCGGCCCAATCCTCCGCCTGAAGGGCGCGCAGCGCCGCGGGAAACAGCAGGGTCTCCTCCTTGCGCAGATGCTCGCGTTGGCTGTCGATGAACTCATGCACGGCGGCGTGGAAGCTCTCGCGCAGGATCTCCTGGTCCGACAGCACCGCGTTCACGGCGTCGGCAAAGCCGCGCAGCCGCTGCGCCTCGGTCTCGTGCTCGTCGTCGACGTCGCCATAGGCTGCGGCCGCGGCAGGGTCGCGTTCGCGCAGCTTGCCGAAGATCATCTCCTCCTTGGGATGATGACAGCGCTGCGGATAGTCCTCGAAATAGGCGATGATGCTCTGCAGGATGTCGTAGTCCGGCCGCCGATTGTGATCGAACAGCTCCAATTCGTGCTCGAGCACCGAGAGAAGCTTCTCGAGATTCTCGTGCTCCTGCAGCAGCGCTTCGATGATCCTTGCCATGGCCGCCCTCGCCTGTGCGCCGGCTGGGCCTTGCCGAACCGGCATTTTCCCTGAACGCAACAGACTACGCCCGCGCGAGCGCGGGCGGCATTGCGGCAGATCAAACTGACAGACCGATGTGACAGGTCAGCGGAAACGGCTCACTCCGCGGCCAGCGCCTGCGGCGCCCGCGCAAGGCCGAGCCGGTCCCAGACGTCGACCAGCGCCTCGGCCAGGGCGTCGATCAGGCCGTCATCATGGTAAGGCGATGGCGTGATGCGCAGCCGCTCCAGGCCGCGCGGCACGGTCGGATAGTTGATCGGCTGGATGTAGATGCCGTGCTCGGACAACAGCAGGTCGGACGCCGTCTTGCACTTCTCGGGATCGCCGACATGCACCGGCACGATGTGGGTGTCGGACGGCATGACCGGCAGCCCGGAGGCGTTCAGCACGGCCTTGAGCCGCGCCGCCCGGTCCTGGTGCCGGTCACGCTCCCACTGCGAGGTCTTGAGATGGCGGATCGCGGCGGTCGCGGCGGCGCAAACCGGCGGCGGCAAGGCTGTGGTGAAGATGAAGCCCGGCGCATAGGAGCGGACGGCGTCGATCAGATTGGCATTGGCGGCAATGTAGCCGCCGAGGCAGCCGAAGGCCTTGGCGAGCGTGCCCTCGAGGATGTCGATGCGGGCCATCGCGCCGTCGCGCTCGGCGATGCCGCCGCCGCGCGGGCCGTACATGCCGACCGCATGGACCTCGTCGACGTATGTGAGCGCGCCATAACGCTCGGCGAGATCGCAGATCCGGTGCAAGGGCGCGACATCCCCATCCATCGAATACAGGCTCTCGCAGACGATCAGCTTGGGACGGTCGGGATCGGCCGCCCGCAGCAGCTCTTCGAGATGGGCGAGGTCGTTGTGCCGCCAGACCTGCTTCTCGCTCCCGGCCTTGCGGACGCCCTCGATCATCGAATTGTGGTTGAGCGCGTCCGACAGCAGCAGGCAGTTCGGCAGCAGTTTCGCGATGGTCGAGATGCCGGTCTCGTTGGAGACGTAGCCCGAGGTGAACACCAGCGCCGCTTCCTTGCCGTGGAGATCGGCAAGCTCGCGCTCGAGCTCGATCAGCGGATGGTTGGTGCCGGCGATGTTGCGGGTGCCGCCGGCGCCGGTGCCCATGCGCGCGGCAACGTCGACCATGGCGCCGATCACCTTCGGATGCTGGCCCATGCCAAGATAGTCATTGGAGCACCAGATCACGACATCCTTCGGCCCCTCCGGCGAATGCCAGATCGCGCGGGGGAAGCGGCCGGCGAGGCGCTCCAGATCGGCGAAGACGCGATAGCGCCGTTCCTGGTGCAACTGGTCGAGGGCACGGTCGAAATAGCTGTCGTAGTTCATCACCTGATCCGTCCTTCCCCTGCTCGCGTCCCGAACCTGCGTTCCGGCGCGCCCTTGGAGGCCTGTTCGGGGTCGGACCAAAGCGCAATCCGTCGCGTCCTTCGTTGATCCAGATCAGGGATCGCGCACGATGCCGGGCATCCGGATGCCGCTCGCCGCGGTCCGCGACGCCCCCCCGGAGGCGTTCAGGCGCGCAGCGGGTTCTCCGCATCGGCAACCTCGAGCCGCAGCGGCGCACCGGTGTCGAGGAAGGCGGACAGAGCTGCCTCGTACGGCGCGGGGTCGAGACCGCGCGCGGAGAGCCATTGCGGCTCGTAATAGGTTTGGCGATAGCGCTCCCCGGAATCGCAGATCAGCGTGACCAGTGAGCCGCTCTGTCCATCCTGCCGCATCTCGGCCGCCAGCCGGCACAGCGCCAGGAAGTTGGTCCCGGTCGAGCCGCCGACCGGCCGGCGCAGCCGCCGCGTCAGGACGTTCATCGCCGCGACCGAGGCGGCATCCGGCACCTTCATCATGCGATCCACGACCCCCGGCACGAAGGATGGCTCGCAGCGCGGACGGCCGACGCCCTCGATCAGCGACGGCCGTTCGCACGTCCGGGCGCTGTCGCCGTTGCAGAAGGCGTCGAAGAAGGCCGAATGCTCGACATCGGCGACGCACAGCCGCGTCGGATGCCGGCGGTAGCGCAGATAGCGGCCGATCGTCGCCGACGTGCCGCCGGTGCCCGCGCCCATCACGATCCATTCCGGGAGCGGACGGCGCTCGCCCTGCAACTGGTTGAAGATCGACTCGGCGATGTTGTTGTTGCCGCGCCAGTCGGTAGCGCGCTCGGCGAAGGTGAACTGGTCCATGTAATGGCCGCCGAGCCGGCTCGCGAGCGCGGCCGCCTCGGCATAGAGAAACCGGCCGTCATCGATGAGATGGCAATTGCCGCCGTAATGCGTGATCGCGGCGATCTTCTCTTCCGAGGTGGTGCGCGGCATCACCGCGTAGAACGGCACGCCGATCATCTGCGCGAAATAGGCTTCCGATACCGCTGTCGACCCGGAGGAGGCCTCGACCACGGGCGTGCCTTCCCGGATGTGGCCGTTGCAAAGCGCATAGAGAAACAGCGATCGAGCCAGCCGATGCTTGAGGCTCCCGGTCGGGTGGGTCGATTCGTCCTTCAGGTAGATGTCGATGCCGGCGAGCGCGGGCACGATCAGCCGGATCAAGTGCGTGTCGGCGGTCCGGCACTGGTCGGCCTCGATGGCCGCCACGGCGTCGTCGACCCAGCCACGGCGATAGCGTGGACCACAGGCTCTGTCGGAAGCTGACCAAGACGGCGAATTCATCGCGGCAACCGACCATGATCCCTTCGCCGCATCAAGCCCGCCCGGCCGCCCATGCCGAGCAAGCTGGGGGCAAATGGCAGTTCGGCGCCGGCTGCCGCGCCTTGGCACCGCAACGGAGCGAAAGGGCTTCGCGTTTGCGCCAGCGAAAAACGCTCGCATCGCTTGCAACTCATGGAATGCACGCGCGAATTTCGGAAGAATTTTTGAATGACGGCGAGAATGGTCAAATATTTGCACGCTTTTGCGGCCAAGCTGGGCATCATCGAATGGCACGACCGAGTCGAGCCTGCATCACGGGCGACCCAAGCCTGCTCCGAGGGGCACCATGAGAGTTCTTTCGATTGTTCTGGTTGCGTGCGCGATCAGTCAGGCCGCTTTCGCTGAAGGTCTGGAATGCCGGCGTGTGGCCGACCCGACACCACGATTGAGCTGCGTGGAAACGCCGACGACCGCCCAGGCGCCAACCACCTCCCGCACCGACGCCTGGACCCCGGTCGAACCGCGCCAGGAGGCCCCGGTGCGCGGCGGCGATGCGACGGCGCCGAGAGCCTCCCGGCCCCGTTGAGACCAGCCGGGCGGCAGCCGACGGCGGCTGCACTCGGCCCTGCAGCGGTCCCTCCCCCAATCGAGCCCCCGGACGGGGTTCTTTCCCTTGAAGGGCGGCTCATTCTGCCGACATGTAGATCTTGCCGTGCGGCCACGGACCGATGTCAAATCCATTCTCCGCGCGGGTGGTGGAGGGTCGGTTCGGCCCCGCCGCATTGGATGATCGGAGACCATGGCTTACTTGCCATCGCAAATGAACCTTCTCGAAGCCCTCGCGACCGTGATCGGCACCGCCGCGATCGCGCCCGCGCTGCTGATCCTCTGGCTGGTGGTCGCCGCCGGTGACAATTCAGGCCCTCCGCTCAAGATCTGGACCGCCTTCCTGCTCGGGGCGGCCAGCGTGCTCCTGCTCGGCATTATCAGGACGCCGTTCCAGCATGTCGGGCTGACATTGGAGAATCCCTGGATCGCCCAGGCGGTCCGGGCCCTTTTTGGCGTCGCCTTGCCGGAAGAGCTCGCCAAGGTCGCGGTGATCGCCGCGCTGTGGTCGCGGCGCCGGCAGGTCGGCAATGCCATGGACACGGTATTCTACGGTGCCGCCGTCGGGCTCGGCTTCGCGGCTTACGAGAACTTGGCTTATCTCGTCCAGCATGCCGAGATGTGGCGCTCGCTGGCGGTGCTGCGCAGCGTGCTCACCGTGCCGTTTCATGGCGCGCTCGGCATCATTGCCGGTGCCTATCTCGCGATCGCCCGCACCAGTACGGCGCTTGGCGCCAACCGCCACAATCGCGAAGGGGCGCGGCTGTCGAGCTGGGCGCTGGTGCTGGCCGCACCCGTGATGCTGCATGCGGCCTTCGACTATCCATTGCTGTTGCTGCAGCGGGCATCGACCCTCGACACCGCCGCGCGCCTCTGGCTCGGCGGCATCAGCGTGCTGATCGGGTTCTCGTCGATCGCCCTTGCCGTGCGGCTGGTGCGCCGGGTCGCCCATCACCACACGCCGCGCACCGAGGTGGCGCGGGCAAGGCTGAGCCAGCTGCGCAGGATGTGGGCGCTGCTCCTGCTCGGCGGCGCCGCCGGCTTCGTCGGGCTCGGATTCGTGCTGACCTCCATCCGGCATTGGCTGCTCAACCCTGACCGCAATGTCGCCGCGGTTCTGGTTCCCCTCGGTCTCACCGCGATCATCATCGGGATGGCCCTTCTGATTGTCACAACGACGATCTATGTTTTCGGTCGCAACCGGATTCGGACGACGGCATAATCCCGGCATCGCGGGGCCGGCAGAGCAACCAAATGCGCATTGCGCGCTTGTCCGGGCCGCAGGTCCTCACCATGTGCGTGGGCAGGCGGCCGCGGCGTTAAGCGCGTGAGCTTGCCCGGAGTGACGATCATGACCCTTCCCCAGGATACGATTCCGCCCGAGCTCGAGCGCATGAAGTCGCAGATGGGCGCAGCCGTGCGCGCGCATTGGAAGGCCTTCCTGATCGAGGGCATCCTGCTCGCCGTTCTCGGCCTGCTCGCGATGATCCTCACCCCGCTGGCAAGCCTCGCGGTCACGATCTTCCTCGGCTGGATGTTCCTGATCTCGGGCATCGCGGGACTCGCGCTCACCTTCTGGGCCCGCGGCATGCCCGGCTTCTGGTGGTCGCTGTTGTCGGCAGTGCTCGCCATCGTCGCCGGAGTCATCCTGGTGGCGCAGCCGGTCCAGGGGACGGTGACGCTAACGATCGTGATCGGCGTCTATTTTCTCGCAGAAGGCGTCGCCACCATCATGTATGCGCTGGAGCACCGCCGCGAGCTGTCCGGGCGCTGGTCGTGGCTGGCAATCTCGGGCGTGGTCGACATCGCGATCGCCGGCATCATCATTTCCGGTCTGCCCGGCACGGCGTTGTGGGCGATCGGTCTGCTGGTCGGCATCAACCTGCTGTTCGGCGGGCTGTCGATGATCGGCATGGCGCTCGCCGCGCGCAACGGTTGACGCCGGAGGGCTCGATTTTCGGGATGACAAGCGGCCGCGCGGCCGCTATAGGATGGGCATGATCAACGCCGCCACCAGCTTTTATTGGTACTTTAGCTACGACAGCTCGCTGGCGGCGGGAGGATCGCGCTCAATCTGACACATTGCAGCAAGATATCCGAACGAGCCGCCAGACCTGGCGGCTTTTTTATTGCCGGCAGGTGCCCACCCAAGAGACCCAGGAGCCCGCTGTGCTGAGCACAACAGACGATCTTCGTATCAAGGAAATCAAGGAATTGAGCCTGCCGGCGGAGGTGATGGGTGAAATCCCCCGCACCCTCACCGCCACCCGTGTGGTGATGGCCGCGCGCAATGCGATCCACGCTATCCTGACCGGCAGCGACGACCGCCTGCTGGTCATCGTCGGCCCCTGCTCCATCCACGATCCCGACGCGGCGATCGACTATGCCGGCCGCCTCGCCGCCTTGCGCGAACGCCTCGCCGACCGCCTCGAAATCGTGATGCGGGTCTATTTCGAGAAGCCGCGCACGACCGTCGGCTGGAAAGGCCTGATCAACGATCCCGGCCTCGACAATTCCTTCGATATCAACAAGGGCCTGCGGCTCGCGCGCAGCGTGCTGTCCGCCGTCAACAATCTCGGCCTGCCGGCGGGATGCGAATTCCTCGACATGACGACGCCGCAGTACATCGCCGACCTCGTCGCCTGGGCCGCGATCGGCGCGCGCACCACCGAGAGCCAGATCCACCGCGAGCTGGCCTCCGGCCTGTCGTGCCCGGTCGGCTTCAAGAACGGCACCGACGGCAACATCCGCATCGCCGCTGATGCGGTCAAATCCGCGGCCCACCCGCACCATTTCATGGCGGTGACCAAGGGCGGCCGTTCGGGGATTGCGGCCACAACCGGCAACGAGGACTGCCACATCATCCTGCGCGGCGGCAGCGGCCCCAATTACGACGCCGCCCATGTCGAGCAGGCCGCGGCCGAGCTGATCAAGTCCGGACTGCCGGCGCGGCTGATGATCGACACCAGCCATGCTAATTCGAGCAAGAAGCCGGAGAACCAGCCGCTGGTCGCCGCCGACGTCGGCCGCCAGCTCGCCGCAGGCGAGCAGCGCATCATGGGCGTGATGATCGAGAGTCACCTCATCGCGGGACGCCAGGACGTCAAGCCGGGCGTGGCACTGACCTACGGCCAGAGCATCACCGACGGCTGTATCGGCTGGGACACGACGGTGGAGGTGCTGGAGCAGCTCGCCGAAGCCGTCGCCGCCCGGCGTGCGGCGCTTCGCAACTCCCCGCGTGAGCGCTCGGCGTAACACTCACGACCGATCAAGCGGCGCGCGTCGGGCGCGCCGCAGATCGCGCTCAGCAGCCGCGGCAGATGCCCTTGATCTTGCGATCGAGCTCGCGGTCTTCCTTGGTCGTGCCGCTCATCGAATTGTCCTCGGCCTGCTCGGCCTTCGGCAGGTCGCTGGGGCGCACCTGACGATGGCCGACCGGCGCCTGCGGCGGCATGCCGCTCTTCGATCCGGTGCCGGCGGAGGAGCCGCTGCCGCTCTGCGCCAGCGCGATGCCATCGGTGACGGCCATCAGGAGCCCCATCGCGATCGCAAATTTCTTCATGTTGCTCCTCCGTGTCAGCGGAATCGGCAGGACACTTCATCCCGCGGCGGGCGGATAGAGGTGCGCCTCACCGCAATAGTCAATCACACGATAGCGCGTTTGCGCAGCTGCCGCATGATCCTGCTCAACAGTTTCATCCGCAGTGAGGTATTGCGGCCCCACTGGCGCCTTGCCGTAGCCGCCGGGAATGTCGAGCACGTAGTCGGGCTGGCACAGGCCGGACACCCGGCCGCGTAGCGTTCGAATCAGCGCCTGCCCTTGCGCCAGCGTGGTGCGCAGATGCGCCGTGCCCGGCGCGAGGTCGCCATGGTGCAGGTAATACGGCTTGATGCGGGTCTCCACGAAGCCGCGCATCAGCGCCTCCAGGGTCGCCGCGTCATCATTGACGCCGCGCAGCAGCACCGACTGGCTGACCATGGGAATGCCGGCATCGATCAGCCGCGCGCAGGCCGCGCGCACCGGCGGACTCAATTCGCGCGGATGATTGGCATGCAGCGCGATCCAGGTCGTTGCGCCCGGCGCCTTCAGCGCGTCAACCAGCGCCGGCGTGATGCGCTGGGGATCGGCGACCGGCAAACGGGTGTGGATACGGACGATCCTGACGTGATCGATGCCGGCGAGATCGGCCATGATCTCCTTCAGCCGCCGCGGCGACAGCATCAGCGGATCGCCGCCGGTGAGGATCACCTCCCAGATCTCGTCATGTGCGCGGATGTAGTCGAGCGCCGCGCGATAGGCCTCCTCCGACAGCGCATTGTCCTTGCCGGGCCCGACCATCTCGCGACGGAAGCAGAAGCGGCAATAGACCGCGCAGACATGCACCAGCTTGAGCAGCACCCGATCGGGATAGCGGTGCACGATGCCCGGCACCGGCGCATGCGAATCGTCGCCGATCGGATCGCCGCGCTCGCCAGGCGCGGCCTTCAGCTCATCCGTGCTGGGCACGAACTGGCGCGCAATCGGATCATTCGGATCGTCGACGTCGATCAGGTCGGCGAGATGCGTCGTCACCGCCACGGCATAGCGCTGCGCCACGCGCGCCAGCGCCGGCTGGTCCGCCGCGTCAGCCAAGCCCTGCGCGACGAGATCCTCGGCGCTGCGCAACGTGGTCGGACGTTCGATCCTGTTCATCGCTCACCTGCCGGCGGCGTCCACACCACCTGATCGATCCTGGTGGCGCCGGCCGCCAGCATCACCAGGCGGTCGAAGCCGAGCGCCACGCCGCTCGCCTGCGGCATCGCGGCCACGGCGGCGAGGAAGTCCTCGTCGAGCGGATAGCGCTCGCCATAGCGGCGCTCCTTCTCGGCCATCTCCTGCTCGAAGCGGCGGCGCTGCTCGGCGGCGTCGGTGAGCTCGCCGAAGCCGTTGGCGAGCTCGACGCCGCAGGCATAGACCTCGAACCGCTCGGCGACGCGGGGGTCGGCCGCCACCCGCGCCAGCGCGGCCTCCGGCGCCGGATATTCATGGAGCACCGTGAGCCGACCCTGCCCGAGATGCGGCTCGACATGCTCGACCAGCACCTTGCTGAACAGGTCCGACCAGGTGTCGTCGTCGCTGATCCGGATCTTGCCGGCGGCGGCCTGGGCCAGCGCCCCACGGTCGCCCGCACCGTCGCGGATGGTCGCGAGCAGGTCGATCCCGGCATGGCGCGCGAACGCGCCGGCAACCGTCAGCAGCTCTGGCTCGGCGAAGGGATCCGCGGTGCGGCCACGGAAGGCGAACCGCCGGATTCCGGTCGCCTGAGCCGCATGGGCGATCACCACGACCGTGTCGGCCATGATCGCGTCGTAGGGCACCTCCGCCCGATACCATTCCAGCATGGTGAATTCCGGCAGATGCAGGTCGCCGCGCTCGCGGTCGCGGAACACGCGGGCGAACTCGAAGATCCGCCGCTCCCCGGCCGCCAGCAGCTTCTTGCAGGCGAATTCCGGCGAGGTCCGAAAATACCGCCGGTGCCGGGTCCCGTCCGGCGCCGTCAGGTCGGTGCGCGGTGCGTGCAGATGGGTCTCGTTGCCCGGCGACACCTGCAGGATGCCGGTCTCGACCTCGGTAAACCCCTGCTCGTCGAACCAGGCCCGCAACGCCCTGGTGATGGCGGTCCGGGCGAGCAGGAACGGCCTGACATCGGCGTGCCGCTGCGGCGACCACCACGGCGAAGGCGCGGGCTCCCGGGACATCAGGAGGTCGCCCGTTCGGGCCGCAAAAGACTGGCAACCCCGGACAAAATCAGTATGTTGCCGCCCGAAACCGCATTCCGCGTCGCGTGGCGCCCCGGCTTTGTCCGGCGCCCCCTTTTCAGTGTCAGGAAAACAGCTTTGAAAGTCATCGCCAGCTCTATTCGCAAGGGTAACGTCATTGAGCAAGATGGAAAGCTCTATGTCGTCGTGACCGCCGAGAACATCCATCCCGGCAAGGGCACCCCGGTCAGCCAGATCGAAATGCGCCGAATCAGCGACGGCGTGAAGATCTCCGAGCGCTTCAAGACCACCGACCAGGTCGAGAAGGCGACGATCGAGGAGCGCAACTTCACGTACCTCTACGAGGATGCCGACGGCTTCCACTTCATGAACCCGGAGACCTACGACCAGGTCCAGGTGCCGAAGGACGTGGTCGGCAACCAGGCCGCCTATCTCCAGGAGAACATGACGGTCAAGCTGTCGATGCACGACGTGGTCCCGGTGGCGATCACGCTGCCGCAGCGCGTCACGCTCGAGGTCGTCGAGACCGAGCCGGTCACCAAGGGCCAGACCGCGTCGTCATCCTACAAGCCGGCGGTGCTCTCCAACGGCGTTCGCACCGGCGTGCCGGCGCACATCACGGTCGGCACCCGCATCGTCGTCATGACCGAGGACGGCTCCTACTGCGAGCGCGCCAAGGACTGAGGCATCTCGAGGATCTGACGCCGGGGGGCGCGGGGGGATTTGGGGGCACGGGTCATCACACTCATCGCCGCCCTGGCGGCGATCATCACGCTGGCCGCGCCGTCCACGACGCGCGCGGCCGATGACTTTGCTCCGCCCGCCCTCACCATCAACCGCGCCGACTGGCGCGCGGCGCTGGAGCAGCTCCGCTCCGAACTCAACGCGGCGCCCGAGGTCGCTGCCGACTTCGCTCTGTCCGCGCACCGGAGCAGCGTTTCGGCCGGCGATGCGCGGCGCAGGCCCGCGCTGGTCCAGCTCAACGGCGTGACCTCGACCATCTTCACGGGGATCGGACGCAGTCCGGTCCCTGTTTTGCTGCCGTTCGACGCCACGTCTTATCTCGCTGCGCGCCGCAGCGCCGCCATCGCGGCGCGCGATCTGCCGCGCTATCAGGCCGACTTCCAGACCGACCTGTTCGATGCCGGCCCGTCCGGCTACGACGCCGTGTTCTCGCTGCCGCCGGAGATGACCTCCGGCCTTCCGCCGCGCGTCTTCGCAAAGCCGGTCGAGATCCAGATCACCGGCTCGCTCCTCACCTACGAGGTCGCCGATCCCGCCGGCGGCAAGGGCGAAGGCGTCAAGGCGCTGTCAGCGCAATATCCCGATCTGCGCCGCTTCATCCGCGAGGGCTATGTCCGCTACGCCTTCACGCGTTTCGGCGTGCCCTATGTGGTCTCGATCCAGTGCCTGGACAGCGCGCCGCGGCCGCGCCGGCTCGCCTGCCGCGAGGCCTATCCCATCGCCGAGCGCTTCCTCAAGGCGCTCCGCATCGCCGGCGGGCAGCCGTCGCGAATCCCGCCGGAGATCGCGCCGCTCGCCGCCGAGCGCCCGCTCACACTGGATGCCGATTTCACCTATCGGCCTGTTGGCGACATCGTCGCCAACAGCGGCGGCCGCGGCCGGAGCGGGCGGGCCGACCGCACCGTCTATTCGCAGATCCGCTATCCGCTGGATGCGCCGGCCTATGTGCATTCGCAGTCGTTCGGCCGCCGGCGCGCGAGCGATAAATTCGACCAGCCATGGAGCCAGTATCCCTGGCGCGACAATTTCTGCGAGGCGCGCAGCTTCAACGTCGGCCAGTGCGCCAGCGGCTTCGGCCATCAGGGCCAGGATCTCAGGCCGGGCGCCTGCCCGGTGCGCCGCGACGGCGCCGACGGCTGCAACCCGTGGCGGCAGCGCGTGCTCGCCGTGCGCGACGGCGTCGTGATCCGCTCGACCCGGCAGCAGGCCGTGACGGTGCAGGTCAACAGCGGCACCGAGCACATCCGCTTCCGCTACATGCACATGAACCCCGCGGCGATGGATGCCGACGGCCTGCTCAACGGCCGCAGCCTTCGCGAGGGCGAGCCGATCGGCGTGGTCTCGAACTATCTCGACCATCCCAACGGCACCACGCGCCATTTGCATTTCGACGTCCAGTTGTTCACGCGCGACGGCTGGATCTGGGTCAATCCCTACGTGACGCTGATCACAGCCTATGAGCGCCTGATCGGCGGCCGTGGCCGCGAGGTCGGGCTGGAGGAGATCGCCGCGTCGCCGCCGTCGACGACCGGCGCACTCGGATCGTCACCGCTCGGACCAGCGGCCGACGCCGCCGCAGGGCGCGACCGGAACTGATCGCCGGCGGGCCCGGAACCGAGACCCACCGCTCCGGGTTGTCTGGTCAGGAGGATCGCAGATGATGACAGCCAACCCGCATCGCAGAGCCGGACCAGCGCTCGTTTCAACCGCGATTGCGCTGCTCTGCGTGGGCGCGCTGACGATGCTGGTGCGCGACCGCTGGCATCCGCCGGAAATCAAGTCCGCCGAGGCGGCACGGCATTCGATGACCGGCCAGGTCGCCCGCGCCGCCGGCGCGCGCGTGATGCCGACCGACCCCAGCCTCGCGGTCGAGCCGAAGCCGGAAGGTCCCCAGCGGGCGCAGCCGGCGAATCCGTTTTGAGCGCAGCCCCCTTGCTGATCAGTTCGAGCTGACTGCAAGCGGCATGTGTCTCTTGCAACTCAAGGAGACGGCCAAGGAGCAAGAAGTCACGCCGACCACTTGTCCTCTTCGCGGCGGTGCTCCTCGGCGTTGAGACGATCCGCAATCTCTTGCGCCATCGCCTCGTTCTTCGTCGTTGCGATCGGCTTGCCGTCCTGGCGCTGCACGCGCTCCTTGTCGGCTTCCAGCGGAAAATCCTCCGGCTTGAGCGGTTCGTCCGTCCCGGTCATGCGCGCCTCCTCTGCCTCCCGCGTATAACCCGCCGGGCCGTGCTGCGGTTCCGGACAACTCACGAAGCCGCCCGCACCGGCCGCTCCGCCGGCGTCCAGCGGAAGGCGACGCCATAGCGATTCCAGAGATTGATCACGCCGATCGCCGACGTCAGGAACACCAGCTCCGTTTCCGAGAATTCGGCCCGGGCCTGAGCATAGACCTCGTCGCTGACGCCGCCCTGCAGCGTGGTCAGCGCCTCGGTGAACGCCAGCGCCGCGCGCTCGCGGGCCGAGAATTGCGGCGCCTCGCGCCACACCACGACGAGATTGATCTTGTCGGCGGACACGCCGAGCTTCTCGGCCAGCAGCACATGATGCTGCACGCAGAATGCGCAGCCGTTGATCTGCGACGCCCTGATCTTGACGAGTTCGAGCAACTGCTTGTCGAGGCCGGCCTTCGCCGCCTGCTGACTCACCGCAAGGATGGCGTCGTAAAGCTCCGGCGCCTGGCTCCGGAACGCGGTGTACTCGCTGCGCGCATGTGACATGGGCCTGTCTCTCATGTTATCAGATGTCTGACAACTTATCAGGGCTCTGATGATATGCGCAAGGCACCGGAATTGACGACCGCGCGAGCGCCGCGAAAGGCTGGCCCCGCGCGTCGGCCCAGGAGTCAAACCGGGACTCGACCCAGGACGGCGGCCCGCCCGCCATCGCCCGGCAAGGGCAAGCGCGGCGAGGACGGCTACCTCGCCTATCTGCTGCGCCAGGCGCAGGCCGCGGCGCGGTTGTCGCTCGACCGCGCGCTCATCCCAACCGGGCTGACCCATCCGCAATTCGTGGTGCTGACGATGCTGAAGGCCTATCCCGGGCTGTCCGGCGCCGACCTCGCCCGCGTCGCGCTGCTGACGCCGCAGACCGTCAACGTGATCATCGGCAATCTCGAACGCGACGGCGCCATCGAGCGCACGCCGCATCCCGTCCACGGTCGGATGCTGCGATGGAGCCTGACGCGCCGCGGGCTGGCGCTGCTGGCCAAGGCGCGCCGGCAGGCCACCATCATCGAGCGCAGGCTGGCCCGCGGCTTGAAACGGAGCGAGCTCGCGACCATCCGCCGCTGGCTGGCGCACGTCGCCGCCGACCTCCACGGCGCCTAGCCGGTTCCCGCCGCTCCCAAGGCTTTGCCGCGCCCCGCCCTGACCGGGTAGACTGGCGCCATGACCCAGCCCGATTCCATGACCCGCCGCGCCTTGCTCCGCTCCGGCTTTGGCGCTGCCGCGCTGCTCGTCCCCGCGCTGCCGGTAGCGGCTGCCCCAGCCGAATTCGAGACCTGGCGCGACGGGTTTCGCGCCCGCGCGCTCGCCAAGGGCATCTCGCCGGCCACCTGGACGCGGGTCATGGCGCGGCTCGAGCCCGACATGACCGTGTTCAAGGAGATGCGCAACCAGCCGGAGTTCAAGGAGCAGCTCTGGCAGTACATCAACCGTCGCGTCTCCGACTGGCGCGTCATCAACGGCAAGATCGCGCTGCAGAAGAACGAGGCGCTGTTCGCCCGCATCGAGAAGGACTTTGGCGTCGAGCGCGGCACGCTTCTCGCGCTGTGGGGCGTCGAGTCCGCGTTCGGCGATCCCCTGGTGCAGCAGAACCACATGCGCCCGGTGTTTCCGGCGCTCGCCGCGCTCGCCTGGAACGAGCCGCGGCGCAAGGCCTATTGGGAGACCGAGCTCACCAATGCGCTGAAGATCGTCGACCGCGGCTGGAGCACGCCGGAGGAGATGCGCGGCTCCTGGGCCGGCGCCATGGGTCACACGCAATGGATGCCCGAGGTCTGGCTCAATGTCGGCTTCGACTATGATGGCGACGGCAAGATCAACCCGTTCGGCCGGCCCGACGACGCGCTCGGCTCGACCGCGCGCTATCTCGTCAACCGCGGCAAATATCACCGCGGCGAGCACTGGGGCTACGAGGTGCGCGCGCCCGGCAACATGTCTGGCAGTCGCAGCTATGCGGCGTGGCAGGCGGCCGGCGTCACCCGCGCCGACGGCCAGCCGTTCCCGCAGCCCAATGCGTCAGCGCAGCTCTGGATCCCGGTCGCAGGCGGCCCCGCCTTCCTGCTCGGCCCGAACTTCTACTCGGTGAAATCCTACAATCCGGCCATGAGCTACGCGCTCGCGATCTGCCATCTCGGCGACCGCATCCTGGGGGCACCGCCGTTCCTGCAGCCCTTCCCCGGCTCCGAGCGCGCGCTGACCTTGGCCGAGGTGCAGGAGATGCAGAAGCGCCTGACCGCAGCCGGCTTCGACACCGGCGGCACCGACGGCCGCGTCGGCAACGACACCATGAAAGCGATCCGCGACTTCCAGGCCAAGGCCGGCCTCCAGCCGGCCGACGGCTATGGCGGGCTCAAGGTGCTGGCGAAGCTGCGGCAAGGCGGCTGACGGCCGTCCGCGCGGGTCGGATCGCGCATACGTGCTTACCGCTCGCCGCACGATTTCATCGGGATCAGGAACCTATCGACCGGAGTGAGCAATGACGATGATCGTGGCCGAGCGCACCTACCGGAATGTGGCGACAGGCAACGATGTCGCAGCGCGGGTGTTCGCGCCCGAACGGGTCGACGACTTCGAGTGGCGCTGCAGGATTGCCATCGAGGGGCTGGAGAGCCCCGTCGACAAGTGGATCAGCGGTGTCGACTCGTTTCAGTCGCTGTGTCTGGGGCTGAAACTCCTCTGCAGGCTGCTTACGGAGGACGAGGGGAGCCTCGCCTTCCTCAATGGAGACCCCGGTGACGTCGATGTCCCGCTGATCGCAGACTGCTGCTTTCCGCAAACGCGGACCGAGGCTTTGCGCTTCATCACCGAGCGCGACCGCGAGCTGCTCGACGCCCTGCCTGGTCCGATCCCGTCGGTGCCGCCGGAAAATGTACCCGAGACGAAATTGACCGAGGTCGTCGCCGAGCGTGTGCTGCGCGATGTGACGACGGACACCGCCGTCGTCGCCAGACTGTCCGCGCCCAGACGGGCCGGACCGAGATCCTGGTACTGTGACATTGAAATTCGCGGCTTGGGCAACCCGTTCGAAATGGCCATCTCCGGCGTGGATTCGTTCCAGGCCTTGTATCTGGGCCTTTACCGGACCTGCGCCCATCTGGAGAAGCACGAGCATCACCTGGCCGATGCCGTGGACGGCGCACCGGCGGGAGACGCCAATCTTCCCTTCATCTCGTTCTGTCCGCCCGAGGCGAAGCAAGAGGTCCATCGCGACATGCACGACAAGCTCACGACGGAGGCCCGGCCGTAGCGACGGCGCGGAGTACGACGACCACTGGTCATTGTTCGCGATGACGGAGGGCTGAGGGCCTCCTCGATTGCGGCCACGGTCACACCTTGGCCGCCCACACGCCGGCTAGACTTCAGTGCCCTAGCTCTGGGCGGCGAATACGAATTGCGGGGATTGTTTGTAGGTTCCCTGAACTACACCATGGGAACTCAAACTTCATAGGACAGTCGTATTGTCCAACTGGACACAATTTACCCATTCTTTTGATCTGATTTCGAGCATCTGACGGCATGTTTATCAGTATGCGTGTGTACATCAACTAACAACGGAGCGACGCCATGCGTGTCGCGTTGATCCTCATCGTCATGGCAACCATGACGTCTCCATCGCAAGCGTCTCCTTCGTGTATGAACAAGAGCGAGGCGCGTCATCACTTCGGTTCGGTGCATATTTACTGGCATGGCTCAAACCACTGTTGGGACGCCACACCAATGACGAGGCGCCGCCACATAGCGAGAGTTGAACGCCAAATTGCCGAGCGCAAGCTGCAGAAGGAGCAGCCGCCGCATTGGCGCGACGCGCGATCGGAAATGTTGGCCGCCGCCCGGCCGTTTGAGCCGAGCACTGAATCAGACGACCCGCCCGAGACGACGATGACCAGATCCAACTGGTCAGCGCGGTGGATCGATGTCGCGCAAGTTGGTCCAGTGTCTCTACCCCAGAGCCTCCCCGCCTCCATACCCGCAGCGTCAAATTCCAAACATCAGGCCGAATCCGGCGCGGAGTCTTATGGCGTCGCCCTGATCGTTGTAGGCTCAATGTTGCTGCTTATCGTTGTCGTCGGATTCATGTTCCGACCTGGCGATACGCGCATAGGAGTGATGTTCGCGGCCGTGCACCGCCGAATGTACTCTTGAGTTCGTGGCCGCTCGCAAGTTCTCTCCGACCACGACACGCTGCCACCGACTGGATCACGATTTGGCCGTCGCCTCGCGGTGGCCGGACCTCGACGCCCGCGCCTTGGGCTGCGACGCGCTCGCCGCCTTCACGCGGATGCGCACCGAGCCGCCGCCCTTGGACTGTTCCTCGATCTCGAAGCCGCCCGTCTTGCGCACGAGGTCGCTGAGCTTGCGGCAGCCATAGGTGCGTGGATCGAAGTCGGAGACCAGGTTGGAGAGCTGCTTGCCGACCTCGCCGAGCGCGACCCAGCCGTCCTCGCTCTCCATCTGCGTGATGACCTTCTTGATCATCGGCGTCGCCGCGCTGATCGGCAGCAGCGACTTCGGCGCCGCAGCGCTGTCCGCGTCCTTGCTGCTCGCCGCGTCGCTGCGCAAATTCTCCGTGTAGATGAACCTGCGGCAGGCCTGCCGAAAGCTCTCCGGCGTCTTCTGCTCGCCGAAGCCGAACACGTCGATGCCCTGCTCGCGGATGCGCGCCGCCAGCCGGGTGAAGTCGCTGTCGGACGACACCAGGCAGAAGCCGTCGAAGCGTCCGCTATGCAACAGGTCCATCGCATCGATCACCAGCGTGATGTCGGAAGCGTTCTTGCCGGTCGTGTAGGCGAACTGCTGCTGCGGCACGATCGCGTGGCGCGCCAGCGTATCGGCCCACGGCCTCGAGCGCGGGCTGGAGAAGTCGCCATAGATCCGGCGCACGCTCGCCTCGCCGATCTTGGCGATCTCCTCGAACAGCCCGTCGACGATCTTGGCGGAGGCATTGTCGGCGTCGATCAGGACGGCCAGACGCGGCGAGCGGGGTTCGGACGGCATCAGATGGTCCTTGAGTAGGCCTTGGTCTCATTCCTTATACGCGGGCCGACGTCCATTCGAATGATTTTCTTGAGGCGAATGACGAGACTCGCGATGCGCGACAGGGCGCGGCCACGCGAGGCGCGGCGTGCAGAGGCCACAGAGATATGCGCTGCTGCGCCCCCCACCATTCGTATACGAACAAATTCCGGGTTCCCGGCCTGTTCTGGCGATCGTTTTCACCTTCCCTTAATTTGGGTCGCACAACGATGCGCCCACCCAACGATGGGATCTGCGGCAGATGATCAAGGAAGGCACTTATTCGGCCTGGTTCAGGACCCCCAAAGGCCAGGGAACCGGGATCGTCGAGCTGGTGGGCGGCAAGGTGTGCGGCGGCGACACCGTGCTGAGCTATGCCGGAAGCTACGAGGCCCATGGCGATCGTTTCACCGCCATCATCAAGACGAAGCGCCATGCCCCGGGACAGCCGTCGTTGTTCGGCCCGGACGAGCTGACGCTCAGCCTCGAAGGATGCTGCAGAGGCACGCCCGTCACGTGCACCGGTTATGCCGCGGAAGCACCCGACGTGCCGTTCGAGGCGTTGCTGCTGTTCTCGGCGTCCGACGACGCCCCATCTCCGCCCGCGCCCCGGCCGACGGCAAAATTCAGTCCCGATCATCTGCCGAAGCCGTCCTGGCGCTAGCATCCGACGCGATTGACGTCATCCTTTCCCCTGGGAACCGAACGCCTACGCGGTCGCCAGCGGCAGCTTGCGTTCGGCCACGATCCGCACCGGCGGAAACACGACGCAATCAATCGCATCGGAGGTTGATCGCCAGGGCCATCGACGTCCTGCTCAAGGAACCGACGCGCTGATCTTGCCGACGAGATCGAGGAAGCGCTGCGTTCGGACGCCTGTCCGATTCACGGCCAGATCGACCAGCTCGACGACCACCAGGTGCTTCGAGGGAACGACCACGATCTGCTGTCCGCCGTAGCCGGAGGCAAAATAGCCGCTGATGCCGGATCGGACGCTGCTGAAGGTCCACCAGAGATAGCCGTAACCCCGTCCGGGCTGCTCGGTGTCCGAGAGACGGCTGGTCGATTCCGTCACCCATGTCGGCGGGATCAGTTGAGCCCCATTCCAGCGTCCGCCGTTCAGGAACAGCAGGCCAAACCTCGCCAGGTCTCGCGCGCTCATCCGAAACACATAGGCCGGATGCGACGAGGAGGCTTCCTTCACGTACACGCCGTCTGCGGCGGAGAAATCCTCCATCCCGATCGGCCGGCCGATCCGTCTGTCGAAGCTTGCGAACACGTCGTCGACGGACTGCCGATAGATCGTGCCGAGCGCGTTGAAATCCCAGTTGTTGTAGTACCAGAAACTGCCCGGCGGATGGCTCTCGCGCGCCGGCCGCCTCTGCTTCATCTGCCCCGTCTCATAGGACGCGAGATGATAGACCCCGGAGCGCGCCATCAGTAGCTGACGCACCGTCGCGGTCTGCTCGGCCGGCGAAAGCCCCGGCGGAACGTCGTCGATCTCGAGCGCGGCAAGCGTGCTGTCGAGGTTGATCCGGCCGGCTTCGACGGCGATGCCATACAACGCGCTGAGCAGACTCTTGCGCACGGACCGGACATTGACCTTCGCACCGAGATCGCCGAACGAGGCAACAATGTCGTCGTCCCTCACGACCATGATCGCTGTCGGCTTCTGTTCGACCGCAAACTCCTGCACCTCGCGTGCGATCGGTGCAGACCAGGGCGTCTCGTCCGGGCTTGCCGTCCGCCAATGCAGTCCCGGCTCGGCCTGAGCCCAGGACCAACCCATCGCAAGGATTGCCAGCACGGCAAGCCGACGTCGCATTGGCACGTTCATTCCCGTCTCGACAAAACCGATGTCGAGAATGCTAGAGCAAGACCGACGGACGGTACAGAGGTCACCGGCCATCGATGTCTCTGTCTGCATGGCCGCGGATCTCCACTGCTCGATGACGCAACATGCCCCGTTGCAATTTTTTTATTTTCACCCGCAGCATCAGCCAGATGGCCGCCGCAGCCAGCCCCGCCTCAAACTTTCCGCTTGCTTTTGTTCCGAAAATCGGAAATAACATCCGCATCCCGTCCTCATGAGAGGGACGTTTCGCGATCGTCATGAACGTGGAGGGCGGGATGCGGTGGCCGCGATCGTGTTGCAGCGTGCTCGATGTACGCGGACGAACGGCAGGTTGCGGACGTGAAATCGCGTGGTCCTGGCGCCCCGATGCTGGCGCCAAGCTCTTGGGAGATGATGATCCCGGGGGCGACGGTGGCTAACAAGCCGGACACCGGGGAGATCGCGTATAAGCGTTAAGACCTCCGCGCAGGGAATGCCGGTTGAAACGGCTTTGCCTGTGGTGACTGCCGCCTGCTTTTTGTTTGCAGGCGGGCCATGGGTGAGGCCTTCACCCGGCATTCCCTGCGCCCTCTTTCATCGGGAGGGTCCTTGACGGTGCATCACTCGGGCGCGATGGCGCGGCGGGATGTGAAATCATGCGCGCATTATGGGAAGCGCGACGGCCGTCATACTCCGATGTCGTCCCGGCCTCCGCGCCGGGACCCATACCTACCGGGAGCAGTTCGAGGCACGATCGAGGTGGGCATCTCGTTCTCACAACAACGGCTGCGGCATATGGGTCAGGATCGGCGCTTCGACGACGCACGCAGCTTGTCCGGGACGACTCGTCGATGTTGCTCTACCTGATCATCGCCGGCCCATGGTCCGGCACGGCGACATCGAGCACGCGCAGTTGCACGCGCTCGACACCCTGGTAGCGGTCGACGGTGAGGGTGCCGGCGACGTGCAGGATCTGGCCGCGATGCTGAACCAGGGCGTTGCCGAGCTTCTGGCCCACGCTGCGGAATGCGATCGCATTCACGGCGGCGCCGTCGCCGGATTTGAAGCGCAGCTTGAGATGCGCCTGCCCGACCTCGTCGGCGTAAACCAGCTGATGCGACGGCAGCGCCACGATGGGCTCGGGATTGCCGCTGCCGAAGGGACCGGCGCGATTGAGCGTCGCGACCAGCTCGGGTGTCGCGGCGCGCGCGCTGATGGCGCCGTCGATCAGGATCTCGTTGACGTGACGTGCGTCGGCGACGTCGGCGGCGAGCGCGCTTTCGAGAAAGGCGCGAAACTCGGCCAACCGCTCCTTGCGCAAGGTGACGCCGGCGGCCATCGCGTGCCCGCCCCCCTTCATCAGGATGCCCTGCTCCACGGCGTGGCGGACGGCCTTGCCAAGATCGACTCCCGGAATCGAGCGGCCCGACCCGGTGCCGATGCCGCCCGGCTCGAGCGCGATCGCAAACGCCGGCCGGGCAAACTTTTCCTTGAGCCTGGATGCGACCAGCCCGACCACGCCGGGATGCCAGCCTTCGGATGCGGTCACGATGACGGCGCCCTTGTCCTCCAGCCCGAGCGAGGCCAGCGCCTCCGCTTCGGCCTGCGCTTCGGCCTGCTGCTCGATGATCCGGCGCTCGCTGTTGAGCCGATCGAGCTCGGCGGCGATGCGCGCGGCTTCGGAGATATCGCTTTCCAGGAGCAGGCGCACGCCGAGATCGGCGCGGCCGATGCGCCCGCCGGCATTGATGCGCGGTCCCAGCATGAAGCCGAGATGCCAGGCTTCGGGCGGACCGTTGAGCCGGGCGACATCCATCAGCGCGGTGTGCCCGACATGGTCGCGCCGGCGCATCGCGATCAGGCCCTTGGCGACGAAGGCGCGGTTGAGCGCGATCAGCGGCGCGACGTCGGCGACGGTGCCGAGCGCGACGTGATGCAGCATGCTGAGCAGATCCGGCTCCGGGCGCGTGCTGCTCCAGAAGCCGCGGCCGCGCAGCTCGCGATTGACCGCAACCAGCGTGACCAGCGTCAGCCCGACCGCGGCGAGATAGCCGAGGCCGGAAAGATCATCCGGCCGGTTCGGATTGACCAGCGCCTCGACCTCCGGCAGCTCCTCGCCGCATTGATGGTGATCGATCACCACCACGGACATGCCGAGCCGCCGCGCCTCCGCCAGCGGCTCGAGGCTGGTGGTGCCGCAGTCGACCGTCACGAGCAGCGTCGCGCCCTTGCCGGCGAGCGCCCGGATGGCGTCGACGTTCGGGCCGTAGCCTTCGAAGATGCGGTCGGGAATGTGGATCAGCGGATCGAGCCCGCAATGGCGCAGATGCCAGGCGAGCAGCGCCGCCGAGGTCGCGCCGTCGACATCGTAGTCGCCGAAGATCGCGACCTTCTCGCCCTTGACCGCGGCGTCGGCAATGCGCTGCGCCGCCGCCTCCATCTGCGTCACCGTGAACGGATCCGGCATCAGCTTGCGGATGGTCGGATCGAGGAAGTCGTTGACCGCGTCGATCTCGACGTCACGCCCGGCGAGCACGCGCGCTAGCATCTCGGGCAACTGATAGCGCTGCACCATCGCAAGCGCGCGCGCCGCGCCGCGCGCATCCAGCCGGTCGCGCCACAATTTGTTGGTCAGCGACAGCCGCACGCCCAGGAACGCCTGCGGGGCGCTCAGGGGCAGTGCAAGGGCGGATGGTGCCATGATGCGCGGGGCCTCGCTTGCAGCGCAGCGATTCGAAATGGACGCAGTCGAATCTACAGCAACTGGCCTGCCTCAGCAGGTTCCATCCATGAAACCCACCAGAATCGTCCCAGAACTTGGCGGAACTCACAGGAAATCAGGGAAATGCCGCCATATACGGCTGGTTGCCTAAAATTAGAGCTGCGTTCGATGGAGTGCATTAAACAGCCATTAGGCGAACTCCGTAACATTTCAATCAATTATTACGTCCGATTTGTCCGCCCTCTTCGTGCCGACCAGGAGGCGCGGCAACATGGAGTTCATTGCCGATGCTGACCGCGCCCGAGTTGAAGACGCAGCCCTCCGCCGCTCCGGCACAAACGACTCCCAAGGATGACGAGACCGACGTCTCGGCGCTGATCGCGCGGCTCACCGGCGAGGTCAATCAGATCGCCTGCGAGAAGACCAAATCGATCCAGCAGATCACCAACCAGATGAAGATGCTGGCGCTGAACGCGCTGATCGAGAGCTCGCGGGTCGGCGCGCAAGGCGCAGGCTTCGCCGTGGTGGCCCAGGAGGTGCGCGCCGTCGGCCAACTCGTCGAGACCATCGCGCGCGAGCTGGAGGGCCAGCTCACGACGCGCACCGGCAATCTGAAGAGCTCGATCGAGCGCATGACCGAACGCGCCCGCGGCGAGCGCATGGTCGATCTGGCGCTGAACGCGATCGAACTGATCGACCGCAATCTGTATGAGCGGACCTGCGACGTCCGCTGGTGGGCGACCGACTCCGCCGTGGTCGATTGCGCCGCCGCGCCCGATGCCGCCCGCGTCACGCACGTCTCCGAACGGCTCGCGGTGATTCTCTCCGCCTACACCGTCTATCTCGATCTGTGGCTGTGCGATCCGAGCGGCAAGGTGATCGCCAACGGCCGCGCCGACCGCTTCAACGTCATCGGCCAGAGCGTCGCCGACACCAAATGGTTTCGCGAGGCGCGGGGCTTGCGCTCGGGCGACGACTACGTCGCCGGCGACGTCGAGTGCCAGCCGCTGCTCGGCAACGCCCAGGTCGCGACCTATTGCGCCTCGGTGCGCGAGGACGGCAAGGCGCATGGCAAGCCGCTTGGCGTGCTCGCGATCCATTTCGATTGGGAAGCGCAGGCGCGCGCGATCGTCCAGGGCGTGCGCGTCAGCGAGAGCGACAAGGCCCGCGTGCTGCTGGTGGATTCCAATCTGCGCGTGATCGCATCCTCGGACGGTCAGGGCATTCTCAGCGAGCGCGTTTCACTGAAGCTCGATGGCAAGCGCAGTGGCTTCTATCAGGACATCTCCGGGCGCATGGTCGCGTTCCACGCCACGCCCGGTTACGAGACCTACAAGGGGCTCGGCTGGTATGGCGTGATCGTGTCGGGCGCGTGAGGCAGGGCGATCAGCAGCCGAGCCGGTCGGCGATGCCGTTGAAATCATCGGCGACGATGTCCCAGGCGCCGGTGGCGTCGAAGTCGCGGCTCTGCAGCGGGCCGTATTCGGTGGGGCGGGCGACGAAGGCGGTCTTCAGTCCGTAGCGTTGCGCCGCCTCGAGATCATTGTTGTGCGCGGCGACCATCATCACCTCGCCGGGCGCAAGACCGAGCAGACGCGCGGCGCCGAGATAGGTTTCGGGGTCGGGCTTGTAGTGCGCGAACAGCTCGGCGGAGAGCACGAGGTCCCAGGGCAGACCCGCGAACTTCGCCATGTTGGTGAGCAGTGCGACGTTGCCGTTGGAGAGCGGCGCGATGATGTATTTGGACTTCAGCCGGGTCAGCCCGGCGACACAGTCGGCCCACGGATGCAGCCGGTGCCAGCCACGGGTGAGATGATCGAGATCGGCTTCGGTCAAGCCGGTGATGCCGAGCTGGGCGACGAGCGTCTCCAGCGAGCGCCGGTGCAGCACGTCGAGGATGACGTAGCCGCGCTCCGGATGCCTGCGGACCTCGTCCATCGAGCCGACATAGAGCCCGCGCCAGCCATCGACCAGCGCGGTCCAGTCGCCCTGGATGCCGCGGGTCTTCGACCACGCGGTGAAGTCGTTGATCAGGCTGGTGCGCCAGTCGACGACGGTGCCGAACACATCGAACACCAGCGCCTTGACCATGGACAGGTCGGACATGCTGAGTCGCTCTCCAATTTCGTCATTCCGGATGCGCGCACAGCGCGCAGACCCGGAATCTCGCGCCACGATCTCGAGATTCCGGGGTCACGCTCCGCGTGCCCCGGAACGACTGTGCTGGATCAGTCGAGGTGGAACTTCGCCAACTGGCGATGCTCCGCGCGGATGTAGCGCACCGTGCCGGTGACCGAGCGCATCACGACGGTCTCGGTCTCGATCACGCCGTCCTTGCGGAACTTGACGCCGGAGAGCAGCGAGCCGGTAGTGACGCCGGTGGCCGCGAACAGACAGTCGCCGCGGGCCATGTCCTCGATGCCGTAGATCATCTTGGGATCACCGACGCCCATCTTGTGGGCGCGCTCGCGCTTCTCCTCGGTGTCGAGGATCAGGCGGCACTGCATCTGGCCGCCAATGCAGCGCAGCGCCACCGCGGCCAGCACGCCTTCCGGCGCGCCGCCGGTGCCGAGATACATGTCGACGCCGGTGTTGTCGGGATCGGCACAGTGGATCACGCCGGCGACGTCGCCGTCAGTGATCAGGCGCACCGCAGCGCCGGTCGAGCGGACGCCCTGAATGATGTCAGCGTGGCGCGGACGGTCGAGCACCAGCACCGTGATCGCGCCGGGCTCGACGCCCTTGGCCTTGGCGAGCCGTCGCACGTTGTCGGCCGGCGTCGCGTCGATGTCGACGACGCCCTTGGCGTAGCCGGGGCCGACCGCGATCTTCTGCATGTAGACGTCGGGGGCATGCAGCAGCGTGCCGCCATCGGCCATCGCCATGGTTGCGATCGCGCCCGGCATGTTCTTGGCGCACAAGGTCGTCCCCTCGAGCGGGTCGACCGCGATGTCGACCTTGGGCCCGGCATTGAGGCCGACCTTCTCGCCGATATAGAGCATGGGCGCCTCGTCACGCTCGCCCTCGCCGATCACGACCGTGCCCTCGATCGGCAGCTTGTTGAGCTCGCGGCGCATCGCATCCACGGCCGCCTGGTCGGCCGGCTTTTCCTGGCCGTGGCCGCGCAACCGCGCCGCCGACACCGCCGCCCGTTCGGTCACGCGCACCAGCTCCAGCGTCAGGATGCGCTCGAGCAGCAATTGTTGCGGGACAGAAATCTGCGTCGACATCGATCAACTCCTCAAGACGTCAAGGCGGACATCCGCCATCAAAATCTACCGCTCGCACGCCGCCCCCCTGGGCGGCATCCGGGTCAGGCGGTCGGCACGAACGGCCGCTCCCCGCCTGTCTATTCTCCCGGTTTGAGCATGAACCTATACCAAACGCCACGCGTTTGTTTGAGCAGGGACAAGTGGTTCCCTGGGCATCATGCGCTAGTTCTTCTCGATCCGGATCACCTGCGGCTTGCCGCTGATGACCTTGTCGCGCTGCACCGCCTGGAGCGCGCGATGCACGGCGTCCTCGTGTGTCGCATAGGTGATCAAGATGACCGGCACCGGCGCAGACTTGCCGGCCGTCTTCGCCGGCTCGCTGCCATTGGGATGGCGCTGCACGATCGATTCGATCGAGATCTTCTGCTCGGCGAGCCGGGTGGCGATGGTCGCGGCCGTGCCGGCGTGGTCACGCGCCATCAGGCGGATGTAATAGCCACCCTCGTGCCGCTCCATCGGCGCCTTCTCGGTCGCCTGCAGCCTGTCGACCGGACGCCCGAACGGCGCGGCGCGGATGCCGCGCGCGACGTCGGCAATGTCGGCGACGACGGCGGACGCCGTCGCGGCGCCCCCTGCTCCCGGACCGACCAGCGTGATCGGCGGGATACCGTCGCCGTCGATCGTGACCGCGTTGGTGACGCCCATCACCTGGGCGATCGAGGAGGATTTCGGCACCATCGTCGGGTGCACCCGCTGCTCGATGCCCTTGGCGGTGCGCACGGCAACGCCAAGCAGCTTGACGCGGTAGCCGAGCTCCGCCGCCGCGCGCAGGTCCTCCGGCGCGATCGAGGAGATGCCTTCGACATAGACCGAGTTCTGCGCCACCTGGGTGCCGAAGGCGAGGCTCGCCAGGATCGCGAGCTTCTGCGCGGTGTCGTGGCCATGGATGTCGAACGACGGATCGGCCTCGGCATAGCCGAGACGCTGGGCGTCCTTCAGACATTCGTCGAACGACAGCCCCTCCTGCTCCATCCGAGTCAGGATGTAGTTGCAGGTGCCGTTGAGGATGCCATAGACGCGGCTGATGCCGGTGCCGGTGAGTCCTTCGCGCAGGGTCTTGACCACCGGAATGGCCGCGCCGACGGCGGCTTCGAAGTTCAGCGCACCGCCATGCTTCTCGGCCGCCTTGGCGAGCTTCAGGCCGTGCTTGGCGATCAGCGCCTTGTTGGCCGTCACCACCGACTTGCCGGCCTTGAGAGCGGTGTCGATCGCCGACAGCGCGGGATCGCCGGCACCGCCCATCAGCTCGACCAGGCAGTCGATTTCGGGATCGCTCGCCAGCGCGATCGGATCCTTGGCCCATTTGATCCCGGACAGATCGATGCCGCGCTTCTTGGCCTTCGACCGCGCCGTCACGGCGACGACCTTCACCGGGCGCCCCGTGCGTTCGGTGAGCACGCGTCCCTCACGCTCGATGAGACGAACGACCTCGACACCCACGGTGCCGAGGCCCGCGATGCCCACTCTCAGGGGTGCGACCATGGAATCAAAGAACCTGTCGAAAGGAAAGTACGGGAGTTCTCAGCGCCGGTTGGCGATGGGAACGACGTTGTGCAACGTTTCGATCCCGCTTTCAAGGAAGCGGCGGACGCCGCGCGCGGCCTGCCGGATGCGCTGCTCGTTCTCGACCATCGCGATGCGGACATAGCCTTCGCCATGCTCGCCGAAGCCGACGCCCGGCGACACCGCGACGCCGGACTTCTCGACCATGAGCGTCGCGAACTGCATGCTGCCGAGGCTCTTGAACTTCTCTGGCAAAGGCGCCCAGGCGAACATCGACGCCTCAGGCGACGGAATCTCCCAGCCGGCCCGGCCGAACGCCTCGACCAGCGTGTCGCGGCGCTTGCGGTAGACGTCGCGCATCTCGCGAATGCAGTCGTCGGGACCGTTCAGGGCAGCCGTGGCCGCGACCTGCACCGGCGTGAACGCGCCGTAGTCGAGATAGGATTTCACGCGCGCGAGCGCCGCGATGATGCGCTCGTTGCCGACGGCAAAGCCCATGCGCCAACCGGCCATCGAATAGGTCTTCGACATCGAGGTGAACTCGACCGCGACATCCATCGCGCCAGGCACCTGCAGCACCGACGGCGGCGGGTTCTTGTCGTCGAAATACACCTCGGCATAAGCGAGGTCCGACAGGATCAGGATCTCGTGCTTCTTCGCGAATGCGACGAGGTCGCGATAGAAGTCGAGGCTCGCGACATAGGCGGTCGGGTTGCTCGGATAGCAGACGATCAGCGCAAGCGGCTTCGGGATGGAATGAATGATCGCGCGCTCGGCCGCCTCGAAGAACTGCGGCGTCGGCTCGGACGGCACCGACCGGATCACGCCGCCCGCCATCAGGAAGCCGAAGGCATGGATCGGATAGCTCGGATTCGGGCAGAGAATGACGTCGCCCGGCGCGGTGATCGCCTGCGCGACGTTGGCAAAGCCTTCCTTGGAGCCGAGCGTCGCCACGATCTGGGTGTCGGGATTGAGCTTCACCCCGAAACGGCGATCGTAATAGGCTGCCTGCGCCCGGCGCAGTCCGACGATGCCGCGCGAGGCCGAATAGCGGTCGGTCCGCGGCTTGCCCAGGGTCTCTCTGAGCTTCTCCAGCACGTGCGGCGGCGCCGGCAGATCCGGATTGCCCATGCCGAGATCGATGATGTCGGCCCCGGCGTTCCGCGCGGCCGCCTTGGCCCGGTTGACTTGCTCGAACACGTAAGGCGGCAGACGGCGGATGCGATAGAAATCTTCCATGGGTCTCTCGGCTCCGGCAACCGGGGGCGGATTCGCCAGCAGAGCTGGCGCTGCGGCGGCGCACGCCATGCCTTGAAACCGGTGCTGGATCAGGAGCTTAGCACGGGCTCGCGGCTTGGCTGGCAACGACACGCGGAGGTGTTGATTCTGGTTGTTTTATCATGGCCGCCGCGCCGCGCCAGACAATTACGCCGCTCCGGGCGGCCGATCGCCCAGCCCTTGTCCCTGGCCGATCATTTGGGCCTGGTGCTGGTGCCCGCCGAGGCTTGGCGGTCGCGCGCCGCGAGCAGCTCCTTTTCGATCTTGTCGCGCTCCTGCGGCGAGATGATCGGCGCATCGCGGTCGCGCGGCACGTCGTTGACGGGCAGATACCCGCCCGGCTCCTTGGGCCGGGCGATCGCATCCGCGTCGAGCGAAGGCATGTCCGCTATTGGACTGGAGCACCCGGCAAGCGCGAGCGCGCCGAACACAACGAGCCCCGCAACAGGGGCGCGCCGTCCCGAACTCCAGCCTCGCCCCTGCGTCCCCACGCGCACGTCCCTCAGCCCCCAACTTCCAGTCGACGGTCCCCGGCCCGACCGCAGCGCGGCGCATTTTGCCGCAGCACAACCAATTGTCACTCGAAACGTGACCGGCTTGAACAGGAATTTCATCCAGCTACGTGATCATGATGTCGGAAGCGAGAGATTTTTTCGCAACGCAACAATCAGAAATCGAATTTGCCGCAAACTCGCGGATTATTGATCTCGCTCGGTGACGAAACGGTCCCGACGCGATAGTGTGATCCAGCCATGACCGACGTTCAGAACAGCAGCAATCCAGAAAAAACATTCGATGCGGAAGCGTTCGCGATGAACATCGCGAAAGCCATGGAAAGCAGCGGCAAGGCGCTCTCGGCCTACCTGAAGCCGCGCGAGACGGGCGAAGTTCAGGACCGGCCACCGACCGAATTGACCGAAGTCGTCAAATCCTTCACCGCCGTCGCCGACTACTGGCTGTCGGACAAGGATCGCGCCAGCGACATCCAGACCAAGATCGCCAAGGGCTATCTCGATTTGTGGGGCTCGGCCGCGCGCCGTCTCGCCGGCGAAGACGCCCCCCCGGCCATTTCGCCCTCCCCGCGCGACAAGCGCTTCGCCGATCCGGAATGGAAGTCGAACCAGTTCTTCGATTTCGTGATGCAGGCCTATCTGCTGACGACGCAGTGGGCGCAGGACCTTGTCCACAATGCCGAGGGCCTCGATCCGCACACGCGCAAGAAGGCCGAGTTCTACGTCAACCAGATCACCAATGCGCTGGCGCCCTCGAATTTCGTCCTGACCAATCCGGAGGTGCTGCGGCAGACGGTAGCGTCGAGCGGCGATAATCTTGTGCGTGGCATGCAGATGCTCGCGGAGGACATCGAGGCCGGCAAGGGCTCGCTGAAGATCCGCCAATCCGACCCGGCCAATCTCGAGGTCGGCGTCAACATGGCGACGACGCCGGGCAAGGTGATCTTCCAGAACGAGATGATGCAGTTGATCCAGTACGCGCCGTCGACGGAGAACGTGCTGCGCACGCCGCTGCTGATCGTGCCGCCCTGGATCAACAAGTTCTACATCCTCGATCTGCGCCCCGAGAAATCCTTCATCAAATGGTGCGTCGATCAGGGCCTCACGGTGTTCGTGATCTCCTGGGTCAATCCCGACAAGAAGCTCGGGACCAAGACCTGGGAAGACTACATGAAGGAAGGTCCGCTCACCGCGATGGATGTCATCGAGAAGGTGACGGGTGAGATGAAGGTGCACACGCTCGGCTATTGCGTCGGCGGCACCATGCTCGCGACCACGCTGGCCTGGCTCGCCGACAAGCGCCGCCAGCGCGTGACCTCGGCGACCTTCCTCGCCGCACAGGTCGACTTCACCCATGCCGGCGATCTGCTGGTGTTCGTCGACGAAACCCAGATCTCGGCGCTGGAGCGCGACATGCAGGCTTCGGGCGTGCTCGAGGGCAGCAAGATGGCGATGGCCTTCAACATGCTGCGCTCGAACGACCTGATCTGGTCCTATGTCGTCAACAACTACCTGAAGGGCCAGCCGCCGCAGGCATTCGACCTGCTGCACTGGAACTCGGACGCCACGCGGATGTCGGCGGCGAACCATTCCTACTACCTGCGCAACTGCTATCTGGAGAACCGGCTGACGCAGGGCACGATGGTGCTGGACAACACGCTGCTGGATCTCTCCAAGGTGAAGGTGCCGGTCTACAACCTCGCCACCCGCGAGGACCACATCGCGCCGGCCGACTCCGTGCTGTACGGATCGCAATTTTTCGGCGGTCCGGTGAAGTACGTGCTTTCGGGCTCGGGCCACATCGCCGGCGTCGTCAATCCGCCCTCCTCCGGCAAGTATCAGTACTGGACCAATGACCAGATCCACGACATCTCGCTGAAGGACTGGATGAAGGGCGCGCAGGAGCACAAGGGCTCGTGGTGGCCGGACTGGCGCGAATGGCTGAGCCAGCTCGATCCGGAAGAGGTTCCCGCGCGCGGCGTCGGCAGCGAGGCCTATCCACCGCTCGAGGATGCGCCGGGCTCCTATGTCCGCGTCCGCGCATAGCGCGATCCGCCGCGATTGACTATAAACGCTCCGTCCCGCCGGGACGGGACGGGAATCAGTTGAGGGGATCTCGATGACGCGCGAACTGTTCTGGCTGACGCTCACGGTCATTCTGACCGGCCTGCTGTGGGTTCCCTACATCCTGAACCGCTGCCAGGTCCGCGGCCTGACGGGCGCGATGGCCAACCCTTCCCGCAACGACAAGCCGCACGCGCCGTGGGCGACCCGGCTGATGTTCGCGCACGACAACGCGGTCGAGAACCTCGTGATCTTCGCGCCGCTGGTGCTGATCCTCAACGCGATCGACTATTCGACCAAATGGACCGTGCTCGCCTGCGCCGTCTATTTCTGGTCGCGCGTCGCCCACGTCATCGTCTACGCGATCGGCCTGCCCGTATTTCGCACCCTTGCGTTCGTCGTCGGCTTCATCGCCCAGGCCGTCCTGGCGCTCGCGATCTTCGGCTGGCTCTAGGCCTGTCGGCTAGGGAAGATTGTCCCGCAGGAAGATGTCGATGCGGATGCGCTCCTGATCGGGGCTGATCGGCTCGCCCGAGCAATGCGCGAGCAGGACCCGCGCAGCCGAGCGCGCCTCGTGGCCGGGATCCTGGTTGATGATGGCGTCGCACGTGCCGCGGACCAGGAACCGCCTGGTGTGCTGGGTCAGCTCATGGGTGATCCAGACCACCTCCCGGGCGCGGCCGGATGCCTCGAGGGCATCGGCGATGCCACGGTTGCCGGCGCCACAACAGTAGATGCCGCGCAGATCCGGATGGCGCGCGAGCAGCGCGGCGGTCAGCTCCCGCGTGCGCTCGCTCTCATCGCGGCCTTCGATGGCCGGAAGCGCGAGCAGGTTCGGGTACTCGCTGGACAGGATCTGGTGAAAGCCGAATTGCCGCTCGGCGTGATCGCGCAGCGACAATGATCCCGCGATCACGGCAACCGTCCCCTCGCGACCGCCGAGATAGCGCCCCATCAGCGTGGCCGCCGTCCGCCCCGCGGCAGGGTTGTCGATGCCGACGTAGTGCAGGCGGCGCGAGCTCGGGGCGTCCGAGACCAGGGTCACCACCGCGACGCCGCGCGCGGTGAGTTCGTCGATCGCGGCGCGCACTCTGGGGTGATCCAGCGCGATGACCGCAACGCCCTGATAGGCCGGCGACAGGTTCTCCAGCGCACCGGCCAGCACGTCAGGATCGAACACGTCGACGTGGAGGATATCGATGAAGCCGCGCTGGCCGGCCAGCCACTCTGCCGTGCGCTGGACCTGCTCGGTCAGGATGGTCATGAAGCTGTTGCCACCGGTCGGCAGCACGAAGGCAAAGCGGAAGCTCTGGCCGCGCGCGAGCCGTGCCGCTGCGACGTCGGCGCGATAACCCAGCTTGGCAACAGCGGCCTCCACCCGGGCAACGGTCTTGGCACGCACGCCCTCGCGCCGGTTGATGACGCGGTCGACGGTGGCGAGCGACACGCCCGCCGTCCGCGCGACGTCCTCCAGCGTGGCCCGGACCGGTAACGGGTTCGCGTCAGCCGTCACTCGCGCGCCGCCCATAGCATGCCGCGGGTCATCAACGTCCGGATCTCCGGCACGTCGAGCTCGTAGGCACGGTGGCCGAGGGAGGAATAGAACACCCTGCCCGCGCCGTAACGCTTCTTCCAGACCACCGGCATCACCACCCCCTCGATCCACGGGGCGTGCTCTCCGGTGAAGGTCGTGGTCGCCAACACCTCGTTGGCCGGATCGACGTGCATGTAATACTGCTCTGAACGGTGCTCGAAACTTGTCAGGCCCTTCATGATGGGATCGTCCGGCCTGGTCAAGTCGACCCGATAGTCGATGATGTTGCCGGGATGGGCGACCCATTGCCCGCCGCACAGGAACTGGTAGTCGACCGAATCGCGGAAGGCATCGCACATGCCGCCATGATGGCCGGCGAGCCCGACGCCGCTGCGCACCGCCGCGCAGAGGTTGAGCGCTTCCGCCTTCTCGATCTTGGACATCGTGTAGATCGGGATGATCAGCGACAGATCGTGGATCGCAGGATCTGCGAACGCGGCCGTCGTGGTCTCGATCCGCACCTCGAAGCCTTCCGCCTTGAGCCAGCCGCGGATCATCGAGGCACAGAGATCGGGGTCATGTCCTGGCCAGCCGCCCCATACAATCATTGCCTTGCGCATGTCTCTGTCCTCAGTCGATCTGTCCGGTGTCGCGTCCAACAGGCAACATCGCCGGCCGCTCCACGCGGCTCTCGATCTTGACCCGCCGCCCTTCGCTTGCGGAGGTCTGGAACGCCTCCATGACCTCCAGCACGTGGAAGGCGAGCGCACCGCTGGCCCGATGCGGCCGGTCGTTCAGGATCGCGGTCGCCATATCGGCCACGCCGATGGAGCGGAACTCGCCGTCGACGTGACCATGCGTCAACGGCATCGTCTGCCAGTCCCCGCCGGTCTTGGCGATCTGGACCTCGCCGCCGAAGCGGTTCGGGTCCGGCACCAGCATGCTGCCCTCGGCGCCATAGATCTCGATGGGCGCGTGCCGGTGCTTCGGAACGTCGAAACTCATGGTGACCGAGACCACCGCCCCGCTCTCGAACTCGAGCGTGCCCGCGACGTGGGTCGCGACCTCGACCGGGATCAGCGTGCCGTTCATCGGCTGGCTGGTGACCAGGCGTTCGGATCTTGGGCGCGCGGTCGAGCCCATCACGCTCGCGACCGGGCCAAGCAACTGCACCAGATCGGTGATGTAGTACGGGCCCATGTCGAGCATCGGGCCGCCGCCGCGCAGGTAATAGAAGCCCGGCGCCGGATGCCAGCGCTCATGGCCGGGACAGCCGAAGAACGCGCTGCCCGCGACAGGCGTGCCGATCGCGCCGTCGTCGATCAGCTTGCGCGCGGTCTGGTGGCCGCCGCCGAGGAACGTGTCGGGCGCGCAGCCGGCCCGCAGGTTCTTCTGCGCGGCAAGCTCGATCACCTTGCGGGCTTCCGCGACGTCGATTCCGAGCGGCTTCTCGGAATGAACGTGCTTGCCGGCATTTAGCACGGCGAGACTGACGTCGGTATGGGCGAGCGGCACGGTGAGATTGATGACGATCTCGACGTCATCGCGCTTCAGCAATTGATCGACCCGCATCGCCGGCAGGCCGAAGGCTGCGCCCTGTCGCTCGGCTGCGTCGCTGCGCATGTCGGCGAGCGCCTTGATGTCCAGAACGGGGAAGCGCTGGGCCGCCTTCAGATAGGCGGTGCTGATGTTGCCGCAGCCGATGATGCCGATGCCGACTTTTCTCATTGGGGTCTCCGTGAGGTCCCGTTCATCCCTTGACCGCGCCCGACGTCAGGCCGGCAACGATGTGCTTCTGCGCCAGGAGGAAGAGGATGATCGTTGGCAGGATGGTCAGGGTGATGAAGGCGAGGATCAGGTGCCACTCGGACGAATACTCGCCCTGATAGACCATGATGCCGAGCGGCCATGGATACAGCGCATCGGTGTTGAGCATCACCAGCGGCAGCAGATAGGCGTTCCAGCTGTTGACGAAGGTAATGGTGCCGACCGTCGCCAGGATCGGGCGCGACAATGGCAACGTCACGTAGCGGAAGAATTTGATATAGCTGCAGCCGTCGACCAGCGCGGCCTCGAGCAGCTCGTAGGGGATGTCCTTGAAGAAGCGGCGCAGCAGCAGCACGCTCATGGCGAGGCTGAAGGCGACCTGCGGCAGCGCGACGCCGAAATAGGTGTCGAGCAGCCCGAGATCGCGCACCTTGATGAACAGCGGCAACACCGCGGTCGCCGCCGGAAACAGCAGGCCGAGCGTCAAATAGCTCAGCAGCATCGAGCTGCCGTAGAATCGGACATGGGCAAAGGTGAAGGCCGCCATCGACGCGACGATGAGAGTCAGAACGACCGTCAGCGTGGAGATGATCAGCGAATTGCGCAGGAGCTGCCAGTAGCGCCCGGAGAACAGGATATCGGCATAGTTCTGCCACGCCCAGTGCTGCGGCAGGCCGAACGGATTCACGCGCAATTCCCCGAGCGACTTGAAGCCACCGAGCAGCGTCGCAAGCAGCGGCACCAGCACGAAGATGGCGACGATCGCGAGGAACACCGTCTTGAACAGCACGGCGGGATCGAATGGTGCCCGGAACGTCTCCACCTTATTCATCGCGCATGAACCATCGCTTGTAGGTGAAGGCAAAGGTCACGCAGATCACGAACAGGATGACGCCGATGGCGCTGCCATAGCCGACCCGCATCCGGGAGATGCCGTTGTTGTAGAGAAAGCTCACCATTGTATTCGAGGAGTCGGCGGGCCCTCCGCGCGTCAGCGGCATCACCAGGTCGAACAGCTGCAGCGAGCCGACGATGGCGAAGAACACCGAGAGCCGAATCGTCGGGTAGAGCAAGGGAATGACGATGTGGCGCAGGCTCTGCGACCGCGTCGCACCGTCGATCCGGGCGGCCTCGATCAGGCTCTTGTCGATGCTCTGCAGCGCGGCGATGAACAGCATCATGTGGAAGCCGAAATACTTCCAGACGATCACGATCAGCACCGCCAGCATCGCCGTGTCGGTCGAGGCCAGCAGATGCGGCGGCTCGGCGCCGAAGCTGCGCCAGATCGACGCGACCAGGCCGTAATCGCCGTCATAGACGAAGCTGAAGATCAGCCCGGTCGCGATCTCGGCGAGGATATAGGGCATGAAGAACAGCATGCGCAGTGCCACCGCGCCGCGGAACCGCTCCGCGAGCATCAGGGCCAGCGTCAGAGCCAGCGGCAACTGGACACACAGCGAGACCGCAATGATCAGGCCGTTGTTGCGCAGCGCGAGCCAGAACGCGCGCGTCTCCAGCACGAAACGATAGTTGTCAAAGCCGATCCAATGGGTCGGCCTGCCGAACCCATTCCAGTTGAAGCCCGAGTACCAGGCGGCCTCGCCGATCGGCAGCACCACGAAGAGCGTGAACAGCAGCAGCGCCGGCGGCAGGAACAGGATCAGGACGGTGAAGCGGCCGTCCCAGCTCGGGCCGCCCACCGCGCGCGTGGAGAGCGATGCCGGCGATACACCCATCGCCGGCGAACTCGCGATCGGACGTGCCACGTCAGTTGCCCTGCTTCCGCGCTGCCTCGATCGCCTTGGCCGCCTCCTGCGGACTCATGCTGCCGCCGGCGATCTCCGCGGAGACATCGTTGACGACGTGACCGACGGAGGGGCCGAGGCTCTGGTCATAGAAGTTCTGGTGATAGTTCGATTTGGCCAGATTGGACGCGATCAGCTTCATGAAGGAATTGTTGAGGCCGGCGTCCGCGCCCTGCACCACCGGGATGATGAAATTTCCCGCCGCCAACCGTGTCTGGACGTCCTTGGAGATGAAGTACTTCAGGAAATCGACGGCTTCCTTGGGCGAGCCCTTGGTGACCAACCAGCCGGTGATGCCGCCGAGCGTATCCGTCGGCGCGCCCTTGCCGCCTTGCACGACCGGAAAATCGAACCAGCAGATCTTGTCTTCGCTCAAGCCGACCTTGTCGGCGGCGAGCGCCCGCTGCAGATTGTAGACGGAGCTGATCGCGAGCGTCATCGCCGCCTTGCCATCGCCGAAATATCCGACGGCCTGCGGGTTCTTGAAGCCAAGAAAGCCATTCTGGAATGGCTGGAGATCGACGAGCTGCTTGAACAGCTCGCCTGATTTGACGAAGGTGTCGCCGGCAAAGCCGCCATTCTCGCCGCGCAGCGCCGCGTCGAATGCCGGCTTGCCGCCGATCCGCACCGCAAGATGCGTCCAGTAGAAATGCAGCGGCCATTTGTCGGCGCCGCCGACCACGATCGGGGTCACGCCGGCCGCCTTCAACGTCTTCACGGCGCTCAGCAGATCGTCCCAGCTCTTGATCGCCGTGGGATCGACCTTGGCCTTGGCCATCAGCTCCTTGTTGCAGACGAAGCCGACCTGCGACAGCGAGATCGGAAGGCCGTAGACGTGGCCGCCATCGGTGAATGCCGCGAGCGCCGCCGGAGTCACGCTGTCGCTGTAGCCTTTCACCTGCTCGGTGATGTCCTCGAGCACGCCAGCCTCGATCTGCGCCTTCAGGACACCGCCCGCCCAGCTGTAGATGATGTTCGGCCGGTCCTTGGACTGCAGGATGGTCGGCAGCTTGGCCTTGTAGGCCTCGTTCTCGAGGAACTGCATCTCGATCTTGACGCCCGGATGCGACGCCTCATAGGCGCGGGCCACCTCCTCCCAGATCTTCACCTGGGCTGGATTGACCTCGATATGCAGCCATTTCACGGTGGTATCGGCGCTCGCGACGGTGGCCCAGAGCAGGCATGCGGCAGCGGCGAGTCCCAGCTTCGCGAGCAGTCTCATCACAATCCTCCCAACCGTCTTCTTTGTTGCGGTAATCCTGTCCTCATTTTTTGAGGTGCGCAACTGAAATTCTGACAGAGCAAACCTCAAACGTGTTCGCATTTGCGAACAGCTTCACGAGTAGACAGAGAGATTGCTAATTGGGCTGAGCAAGACTCGGCGGGCAGCCGCACGCGCCTTTCGCCTGGAAAAGGCGGAGCGGGCGTCTGCCGCACCGCGAAGGATATGCTGGAGATCGCCTGACGCTCAGGTGCAGCGCGCCTTGAAATTTGCGGCGACAAGCTTCGCCATCACGTCGTTGAGATGCGCCTGGTCGCGCGTCTCGATCACCAGCTCGAGCAGGGTCGCCTTGGCCGGCAGGTCCGAGAACGTTCGCTGATGCGACACCTCGATGATGTTGGCGCCGGCATCGGCGAGCAGCGTCGACACGGCAGCGAGTTGTCCGGGACGATCGACGATGTCGATCGACAGCTGCGTCAGCCGCCCCTCGCGAGCGAGCTCGCGGGTGAGCACCGAGGCGATCAGTCGGGTGTCGATGTTGCCGCCGCTCAGCACCAGGCCGACATTGCGGCCGGCAAACTGCGCGGGATGCGCGAGCACTGCGGCGAGACCGACGGCGCCGGCGCCTTCGACCACTGTCTTCTCGATCGAGATCAGCGTGGCGAGCGCACGCTCGATCTGCGCCTCGTTGACCAGCAGGATATCGTCGACGAGATGGCGGATGATCTCGGTCGTGATCCGGCCCGGCGATTTCACCGCGATGCCCTCGGCGAGCGTGTCGCCGCGCATCGGCAGCTGACTGCTGCGTATGGCGTTGTACATCGACGGATAGAGTTCGGCCTGAACGCCGACGATGCGCAAGCCCGGCTTGATCGCGCGCGCCGCGACCGCCATGCCGGAGATCAGCCCGCCGCCGCCGATCGGCACCACGAGCGTATCGAGCTCGGGGACCACCGCGAGCATCTCCAGCGCCACCGTGCCCTGCCCTGCGATGATCAGTGGATCGTCGTAAGGATGGATCATGGTCATGCCGTGCGCCGCGCCGTGCTCCCTGGCGAACGCGCCCGCCTCCTCCAAGGTGGCGCCGGAAATCACGACCTCGGCGCCGTGCCGCTTGGTGTTCTCCACCTTCACCATCGGCGTGCCCACCGGCATCACGATGGTCGCGGGAATGCCGAGACGCCGCGCGTTATACGCGACGCCCTGCGCGTGGTTGCCGGCCGACATCGCGATCACGCCGCGTTCGCGCTGCTCGGCGGACAGCGCATTCAGCCGGTTCAGCGCGCCGCGCTCCTTGAACGACGACGTGAACTGCAGGTTCTCGAATTTCAGCCAGACGTTGCAGCCGCAGATCTCGCCGAGCGTCCGGCTCTGGTTGCAGGCCGTCGCGAGCACGGCGCCACCGATGGTCTCGGCGGCGGCCCGCACATCGTTGGCGGTGACGGGCAGCGCGTTCAGATCAGTGGCGGTCATGGGTCTGCCCATCCCTCAGCGTGCGTCATTGCACGCGATGCCGGCGGCGCGCCGACCTCGCATGATGTTGCCGATCGTGCCGGCGCGTCTGCGGCCGGACGATCCAGATCGGTCTCAGCTCCCGAGATCGGGCAGTCCGAGCATCAGCCGCATGTTCTGCACGGCCGCGCCCGAGGCGCCCTTGCCGAGATTGTCGAGCCGCGCCACCAGCACCGCCTGGTGATGCTGGTCGCTGGCGAAGACGTAGAGCTCGAGCTTGTTCGTCTCGTTCAGCGCCTCCGGCTCGAGCCGGCCGCTCTTGGCCGCCGCGCCATCGAGCGGCATCACCGAGACGTATTTGCTGCCGGCATAATGCTTCGTCAGGGCCGCCTGCAGGTCCGAGCCTGACGGCTTGCCCGGCAGTGTGTCGAGTTGCAGCGGCACGGAGACCAGCATGCCCTGCCGGTAGTTGCCGACGGAGGGAATGAAGATCGGCCGCCGGGTCAGCCGCGAATAGAGCTGCAGCTCAGGCAGATGCTTGTGCTCGAGGCCGAGACCGTACAGCTCGAAGTTCGGCGCGGTGCCATTCTCAAAGGCCGCGATCATCGTCTTGCCGCCGCCGGAATAGCCGCTCACCGCGTTCACCGTGACCGGATAGTCCTGCGGCATCAGTCGGGCATCGACCAGCGGCCGCAGCAGCGCGATGCCGCCGGTGGGATAACAGCCGGGATTGGAGACCTTGCGCGCATTCCGGATCTTGTCGGCCTGGTCGGCGGCGAGCTCGGGAAAGCCATAGGCCCAGTCCGGCGCGACCCGGTATGCGGTCGACGCGTCCAGCACCTTCGGCGCAGAGCTGCCCATGCCGTCGATCAGCGCCACCGTCTCCTTGGCCGCATCGTCCGGCAGGCAAAGGATGACGAGATCGACCTCGGCCATCAGCGCCCGCTTGGCCGCCGGATCCTTGCGCTTGTCCTCGGCGATCGTCTTCACGACGATGTCCGGCTGGTGCCGGAGACGCTCGGCGATTCCCAGGCCGGTCGTTCCCGAGCCGCCGTCGACGAACACGGCGCGTGTCGCAGTCCCGGAGGCGGCGTGAGCTTTCGGCACGTTGCTGTCGATCACGGTCATGACACGCTCCTTAGGTCTGGGTTTCGCCGGCAAAGGCCTGGGGCCGCGCCTGCCGCATGAGAGAGGAAATCTGTTGCGAGCCGATGTCGGGCTGCTCGCCGAGCCTCGTCGCGATCGTCGCGTAGTCGGCCTCGGACTTGTGCTGGTTGAGCTTGAAGCTGCCTTCGACCTGGTCGATCGTCATGACGATGCCCACAATCGCCTTGCGCATCGCCTCGAGGCGTCCCGCCGTCATCTTGTCCGAGGTCCAGGGCTTCTTCGGCAGCAGCCGCTGCTCGAACTTCGCACTGACCTCATCCGTCTGCCGCGCGAGCTCGGCCTCCGACAAGATCCGCGCCGTACCGGTCAGATGCACGGCCTGATAGAGCCAGGTCGGCACCTGGTCGGGCGACACATACCAATCGGCGGAGACGTAAGCATCGGCGCCGCTGACGGCCAACAGCCAGGGCGTCGTACCGTCGGCGATCCTTGCCAGCGGATTGCCGCGCGCGACATGGAAGAACGCCTGCGGCGTGCCATCGTTCAAGGCGCCCAGGTGAAACGGTACCGGTGACGCGATCGGCTTTGTGCCGTCCCACGCGCAGACCATGCCGAAGCCGCGCGCGTCAGCGAAGCCGAGGCTCGCGGCGCGATCGGGCTTGAAGGGCGGTGGCGTGTACATCGGAAACTCCTGCTGGACGAAGGAGCCGCCTGATCAATCGCGCTGCAAGGAGAAAGTCTGCCGCGGGATCGGATCCGGCGGCAGGGGCTGTGATCTAGACGCAGATCATCGCCCGTACCGCGGAGGTACGACGGCGCATTTCGGCGATCATGTGGGTCGCTGCGTTGATCATGGGGGCAGGCCTATAAGGCTGCCGGGTTCCTGCGTCAAGCTCGCAAGTCGGCCCGGCGCGTTCAGGGCTGGCGTCAGACCGCATGCCACAGCCATTCCATGATGCGCCCGATGATGTCGCCGAACAGCAGCAGCACCGCCGACCACACCAGCGCCGACACGAAGTTGGCGATCTGGAACACCATGTAGGGCATCTCGAAAATGCCCGCCGCCAGCGGCACCGATGCGCGCAACGGGCCAAAGAACCGGCCGATGAAGATGCTCGGCACGCCCCAATCGCGCACGAAGGCCTCGCCGCGCGGCAGCAGCTCCGGGTAGCGCGACAGCGGCCACATCTGGGCGACGCGGTCCTTGTAGCGGTAGCCGAACCAGTAGGAGACCCAGTCGCCGAGCGCGGCGCCGATGCCCCCGGCCAGCCATATCGGCCAGAAGCTGATCCCGGTGGCGCCGATCAGGGCGCCGATCGCGACCAGGGCGCCCCAGGCGGGAATCAGGAGCGAGACGAAGGCCAGGGACTCGCCAAAGGCAAGCAGCAGGACGATCGGAGCAGCCCAGGCCTGATGGTCGCGCACGAAGTCGGCAACCGCGCGGCCAAAATCTTCCATCTGCTCGACGCCTTTCTGCTCCGCGGCGCTTAAGTGCTTGAAGGCCTTCGCGGTTCCATGGCGCAGACTGGTACGCCACCGAACCCGCCCACTTCAAGTCACAACAACCGGCTGAACCGCGTGAACAGCGGCGATCCAGCGTTCGGAACCGGCCAAGACGTGGCGGGCCGGTGAACGTCGTTGTTTCCCGGGGTCATTGTTTTATGCCGGTCCATGGCATAGTCAGGCCCAACGATTCGTTCCATCTTGCGCACACGCAACATCAGATTCCATGGGTAAGCCGTTGAAATCAGCTGCAAAAGCCAAGGCCAAGGGCGTCACGGACCCGTTGGCGGCGTTCGCCGCCAAGGGCAAGGCTCCGGCCAAGCCAGCCGCCCGCTCGGTGGGTGCCGAGGGCGATTACACTGCCCGTGACATCGAGGTCCTCGAGGGCCTGGAGCCGGTGCGGCGCCGCCCCGGCATGTATATCGGCGGCACCGACGAAAAGGCGCTGCACCACCTGTTCGCCGAGGTCATCGACAACTCGATGGACGAGGCGCTGGCCGGCCACGCCACCTTCATCGAGGTCGAGCTCGACGCCGAAGGCTTCCTCACCGTGACCGACAACGGCCGCGGCATTCCTATCGATCCCCATCCCAAATTTCCGAAGAAGTCGGCGCTCGAGATCATCATGTGCACGCTGCACGCGGGCGGCAAGTTCGATTCCAAGGTCTACGAGACCTCGGGCGGCCTGCACGGCGTCGGCATCTCCGTGGTGAACGCGCTGTCGACCCGGCTCGAGGTCGAGGTCGCCCGCAACCAGAAGCTCTACCGCATGGTGTTCGAACGCGGACATCCCAAGGGCAAGCTCGAGGAGGTCGGCAAGGTCGCCAACCGGCGCGGCACACGGGTGCGTTTCCAACCCGACCCGACCATCTTCGGCGCCAAGGCGACGTTCAAGCCGCAGCGCCTGTTCAAGATGGCGCGCTCGAAAGCCTATCTGTTCGGCGGCGTCGAGATCCGCTGGAAGTGCGATCCGTCGCTGCTGAAGGGCATCGAGGACGTCCAGGCCGAGGCGACGTTCCATTTCCCCGGCGGTCTGAAGGACTACCTGGCCGCAGCGATCCATGCCGACACGCTGGTCCATCCGGATATCTTCGCCGGCAAGTCGGGCCGCACCGGTGGCCATGGCGGCTGCGAATGGGCGGTCGCCTGGACCGCCGATGCCGACGGCTTCCTGTCCTCCTACTGCAACACGATTCCGACGCCGGACGGCGGCACGCACGAATCCGGCATCCGCAGCGCGCTTCTGCGCGGCCTGAAGGACCACGCCGAGCGCGTCGGCCAGGGCAAGCGATCGGCCAACATCACCTCCGAGGACATCATGGCGGGCGCCGCCATCATGCTCTCGGTGTTCGTGCGCGAGCCGGAATTCCAGGGCCAGACCAAGGACCGCCTCGCCACGGCAGAGGCCCAGCGCATCGTCGAGCAGGCCGTCAAGGACCCGTTCGACCACTGGCTGTCCGGCAATCCGGTGCAGGCCAACCGGCTGCTCGATTTCGTCATCGAGCGCGCCGAGGAACGCATCCGCCGCCGGCAGGAGAAGGAGACGGCGCGCAAGACCGCGACCAAGAAGCTGCGTCTGCCGGGCAAGCTCGCCGACTGCACCGACGCCGGCACCGAAGGCTCCGAGCTGTTCATCGTCGAGGGCGATTCGGCCGGCGGCAGCGCCAAGCAGGCGCGCGACCGCAAGAAGCAAGCGGTGCTGCCGCTGCGCGGCAAGATCCTCAACGTCGCCTCCGCCGGCAAGGACAAGCTGACCGCCAACGCCCAGCTCGCCGATCTCGTGATGGCGATCGGCGCCGGCACCGGCACGTCGTATCGCGAGGAGGATCTGCGCTACCAGCGCATCATCATCATGACCGATGCCGACGTCGACGGCGCCCACATCGCCTCGCTGCTGATCACCTTCTTCTACCGGCAGATGCGGCCGCTGATCGACGAGGGGCATCTCTACCTCGCCGTGCCGCCGCTCTACCGGCTCACCCATGGCAGCAAGACGTTCTATGCGCGCGACGATGCCCATCGGGACGAGCTCCTGAAGCGCGAGTTCAATGCCAACGCCAAGGTCGAGATCGGCCGCTTCAAAGGTCTCGGCGAGATGATGCCGGCCCAGCTCAAGGAAACCACCATGGATCCGGCCAAGCGCACCCTGCTGCGCGTGGTTCTGCTGGCCGAGGATCGCGACGGCACCGCCGACTCGGTCGAGCGGCTGATGGGGACCAAGGCAGAGGCCCGCTTCGCCTTCATTTCGGAAAAGGCCGAATTCGCCAGCGACGAGCTGCTCGACGTCTAGCTTTTGACCCGATTTCACGCCTCGATTGCAGGTTCCATTCGCTCGCGCGAGCCTGCAATCGACCTTTCCAATCAGAGGGTTACGAGAATCCCGAGCATCCCGCAGCGCACTTTCCCCTCCGGTGTGCTCAACCTGCAACAGCTTTTGGGCACCAATCGGCTATAGTTCGGGCACATCTGGCGAGGGAATCGCCGCCGCAACCCAGCACCTGCGACATGACGATCTTGGGGAATTGAATATGAAAAAGCTTTTGCTTGCTGCCACTGCGCTGGTTGCGATCACGGGTGCCGCTTCGGCTGCTGATCTGGCAGCTCGCCCCTACGTGAAGGCTCCGATGATGCCGGTGGCGCCGAGCTGGACCGGCTTCTACATCTTCGGTGGTGCCGGCGGCGGCATCTGGGATGCCGACTCGCACACCAACTTCAACGGCGTGCCGGTGACGATCGATCAGCGCGTCGGTGGCGACGGCTGGTTCGGCACCGTCGGCGCCGGCTACGACTGGCAGTTCAATCCGTCCTGGGTCTTCGGCGTGTTCGCCGATGGTCAGTTCGGCAGCATGCGCGGCACCGTGCAGGATCAGATTGCGCCGGCCCTCACTGGCCGCATCAAGATGCAGGATGCCTGGGCCGCGGGCGCTCGCATTGGCTATTTGGTTGCTCCGAATGTCCTGTCGTACGTCAATGCCGGTTACTCCGGATCGCATTGGTCGGGCACTGGTCTGACCACCCTCACCGGTGCTGCCTCGGGCTTGCATACCGACTCGTTCAACCGGAACGGCTGGTTCGTCGGCGGCGGCGTCGAGAACAACCTGAACATCTTCGGCATCTCGGCGCCGGGCTGGTTCATGAAGACCGAATATCGCGCGGCCTATTACGACCGCAAGGACATTGCCGTCCGCTTCGATGGCACCAATGCTCTGAGCACGGACTCCGTCAGCTTCAAGCCGTGGGTGCAGACCATCAGCACCTCGCTGGTCTACCGCTTCAACTGGACCGGCCCGGTCGTCAAGTACTGAGCCGAACGCACTCGGTCTTTCAATAATTCTGCGAAAAGCCCCGGTTGATCCGGGGCTTTTTGTTTTTGGCTCGGATATTGGCGGCTGGAGCCGCTGGTCATCTGCCGCGCCGGCCGCTAGCCTCCTCGTCACAAAACTTCACAAAAAAGACGGCAGCAGCGTTTCCGATGCTGTGACGCGGTCGACGAGGGAGGAAGTGGCCATGCGGAAATTCCTGATGATCGGCGGCCTGCTTCTGCTTGCCATCGGCCTGCTCTGGGTCGGTCAGGGCACCGGGGTGGTGGCATGGCCGCGGACGAGCTTCATGATCAACCAGCTGCAGTGGGCAGGTTACGGCGTCGGCATGGGTGCGCTCGGCCTGGTGATGATCTGGCAGGGCACCTGCTGATCTCTGACAACAACAATGGAGACACTGCATGGCGGGCCGTTTCGACCTGAGGGGCAAGGTTGCGATCGTGACGGGCGGCAACGGCGGAATTGGCCTGGGGATGGCACGCGGGCTTGCCGATGCAGGCGCCGACATCGCCGTGGTCGGCCGCAACGAAGCCAAGTCGCAGGCGGCAGTTGCCGATCTGGCGGCGCGCGGCGTCAACGCCATCGCCGTCACGGCCGACGTCAGCGACAAGGACGACGTCGCCGCCATGGTCGCGCGCGTGATCGGCGAGCTCGGTCGCATCGACATCCTCATCAACAATGCCGGCATGAGCATCCGCAAGCCGCCGCACGTGCTCGAGCTGGAGGAGTGGCAGCAGGTGATCGACACCAATCTCACCAGCGCGTTCCTGTGCTCGAAGGCCGCCTACCCGGCCCTCAAGGCGAACGGCGGCGGCAAGATCATCAACATCGGCTCGATGCTGTCGATCTTCGGCGCCAGCTTCGCGCCGGCCTATGCGGCCAGCAAGGGCGGCATCGTGCAGTACACGCGCGCCTGTGCCTGCGCCTGGGCGCCCGACAACGTCCAGGTCAACGCGATCTTGCCAGGCTGGATCGACACCGACCTGACGCGCGTGGCGCGCAGCCAGATCGACGGCCTGCACGACCGCGTGCTGGCGCGTACGCCGGCTGCACGGTGGGGCGACATCGACGACTTCGCCGGCATCGCGACGTTCCTGAGCTCGCCGGCCTCGGACTTCGTCACCGGCACAGCCATTCCCGTCGATGGTGGCTATTCGATCATGGCCTAGCCGAGGCCTCAGCGTCGAAAGCTCTTGATCTCGGAGACGCTGCCGTCGCGATAGGTCAACTCCACCGAGACGAACTTCGTCGCTGGCGGCAGCTTCAAATAGGGCGTGGCGTTGGAGGGAATCGCAATGGGATCGCGCATGTCGCAGCCGGGCATGTTGAGGACCTTGTCCGGCACCGCCGTGTCGATGCCGATGCGGACCTCGCGGATGGCGCAGCGATACGACATCAGGTGCGTGTAGTAGACCAGGAGACCGTTGAACTCGCGGAACGACAGCCAGCTCGTCGCGGTCATGTCGAGGATCTTGCGCTGGTCATGCACCAGCGCGGCCTCCGGCTCGAAGCGGATCGGGAACGGTCCCTGCATCTCGCCCGATGCATCGACATAGCGGACCTGGATGGTGCCCGCGGGCGCATCCGACGGCAGCTGGATCGAGGGATTGGGCATGCGCTTGCGCGTGCGCGGATCGAGCACGTCCATGAAGCCGGTCTCGCGAAACTCTCCTGCCTCACCCATGCGCCAGGAAATGCCGAGCGTCGGATCGGCGATCGAGAAGGTGACGGTCCAGCCGCCATTGTGGCGCGAGAACATCGCAATCGGTGCGTTCAGGCTCTCGTTCGCCGGCGGAATGCGCGGCGCCGAGACGGGAGGCAGCGCCGCGAGCTTCTGCTGCGGCTCGGCCGGCTTGTCGGTTGCAGCCGGCCCCTTCGCCATGCCGTTGAGAAAGACATCGTCGACCATCTGGTCGAAATAGACCGGAATCTGCTTGTGCCGCACGGTCTCGGCGAGCTCGCTGACCAGCCGGCGGGTGCGTTGCGCCACCTGCACCAGATTGACGCCGGGCTGCGTCAGCTCCTTGGCGAAGGTGCGCGTGAACACCGAGTTTGGATTGACGTCATCGTTGGAGAGCCGGTCGAGCGCGGTCTGGCGCGGACCGGCCGAGAACACTGAGAATACGCCTTCCGGCAACTGCGTCATCGGCGCCAGGCCACCCCCGCCCGCCACCGCGCGCGTGCCCGAGCGCTCGAACGGATTGTTGCGGCAGGCGTCGAACACCAGGATCGAGGTGCGCGCCTTCTTGTTCTGCAGCCGCTCGATGACGCGGTCCGCGAGGATCGAGGCGTCGCGTACCAGCTCTTCCTGGCCTTCGGTGGCCGCGGGCACGTCGGTCGGCAACAGGAAGTTCTGACCGGCGATTTCGAAGCCGTGACCGGCATAGAAGAAGAACGCGGTGTCGCCCGGCTCGACGGCGTTGTCGAACGCCAGCAGTGTCTGGCTGAACTGCTGGCGATTGAGATTCTCCGCGACCATGACATTGAAGCCGAGTTGTTTCAGCGTGTCGCCCATCGTCCGCGCGTCGTTGACGGCCTTCTGCAGCTTCGGCACGAAGCGGTAGTCGTTGTTGCCGATCACGAGCGCAACGCGCTTCTCGGCACGCGCGGCGGCCGGCGCCAGAACCACTGCCAGCATCGCCAGCCCGCACGCCAGCCACGTCCGCATCGATCTCATCGTTCGTCCCTGCCCTCATCGCGTGGGCTGCCGCCCTCGGATAGTCGACGGCACCGCGCCACCGGTTCATGCCCGGCGGCACACGCGGCTGCTCCCCTGCCGAACACACGCCGCAATTCCGTCGACAATTCGACCAGAGCGCTTTCCGCGACCGGCCGTAGGAAGCTTCGGAGCACCCGAATACGACAGCTCGACGACAGGTTGCCTGCAAATAATGCAAAAACATTAAGCTTTTTCGGTACTTCGCTCCCCTCTTCCATTGACTTTGCAGAATTCGCCCCTATCTTCCGCAACAGCGCGGCCGGATCGCATCCGATTCCTGAGAGATTGACCGCGGGTCGGCGTTAGTCAGAAAACCCCCAGCTTCGTTAGAGCATGCCGTTTCGGGGTTGAGCGCGACCACAGCCTTTTACCCTCGATTCCTAACGGCGGCGTCGAATAGAGGCCCCGTCGCCTATCGGCGCGTGACATAGAGGCTCGATGTCTTTTTCCAATCTCGGCTTGTCCGACAAGGTGTTGGCTGCAGTTGCGGCCACTGGTTACACCACCCCGACCCCCATTCAGGAACAGGCGATTCCTCATGTGCTGGCGCGCCGCGACGTGCTCGGCATCGCCCAGACCGGCACCGGCAAGACCGCCGCTTTCGTCCTGCCGATGCTCACGATCCTCGAGAAGGGCCGTGCCCGCGCCCGAATGCCGCGCACCCTGATCCTGGAGCCGACCCGTGAGTTGGCCGCCCAGGTCAAAGAGAACTTCGATCGCTACGGCGCCGGACAGAAGCTCAACGTCGCCCTGTTGATCGGCGGCGTCTCCTTCGGCGACCAGGACGCCAAGCTGACCCGCGGGGTCGACGTGCTGATCGCCACGCCAGGCCGACTGCTCGATCATACGGAACGCGGCGGATTGCTGCTCACGGGCGTGGAGCTCCTGGTCATCGACGAAGCCGACCGCATGCTCGACATGGGTTTCATCCCCGACATCGAGCGCATCTGCAAGCTCGTCCCCTTCACCCGCCAGACCCTGTTCTTCACCGCGACCATGCCGCCGGAAATCCGGCGCATCACCGAAACCTTCCTGCACAACCCGCAGAAGGTCGAGGTCTCCAAGCCGGCCACGACCGCCGTCACCGTGACCCAGTTGCAGGTCCCATCCGGACGCGAGGCGCATCAGAAGCGCGAGGTGCTGCGCAGGCTGTTGCGGAACGCCAAGGATCTCAACAACGCGATCATCTTCTGCAACCGCAAGCGCGACGTCGCCATCGTTCACAAGTCGCTGCAGAAGCACGGCTTCAGTGTTGGCGCCCTGCACGGCGACATGGACCAGTCGGCCCGCACCGCGGCGCTCGATCAATTCCGCAAGGGCGAACTGCCCTTGCTCGTCGCCTCCGACGTCGCCGCACGCGGCCTCGACATTCCCGAAGTCAGCCACGTCTTCAATTTCGACGTGCCGCATCATTCCGACGACTACGTTCACCGCATTGGCCGTACCGGCCGCGCCGGACGGACCGGCACGGCAATCTCGATCGTGGCCCCGGCCGACCAGAAGTCGATGGTCGCCATCGAGAAGCTGATCGGACAGGGCATTCCGACGATCGAGGGTGACTACGAAGTGCAGGAGTCCTCGGGCGACGAGGATACGCGTGAGCGACGTCCGCGTGACGCCGCGCGTCGCGGCAGCCGCGGCAAGGCCCGGGAGCGCGATGCGGCCCCGCGCGAGCGTGATCCAGCCCCGCGGGAGCGCGAGCCGCGCGCGGCAGCTCCGCGCGCCGCACAGGCAAATTCTCCGCGGCCTGCGCCGAGCGCTCGCAAGGAACAGCCTCGCAACGAACAGCCTCGCAATGAAGCGCGGCGGCCGCGGCGCGACCACGACAACGAGCCCGCCGATCACTCACATCTGCCCGCCTTCCTGCTTCGCCCGGTGCGGGCACCGCTTCCCTGAGCGCGGGCACAAGATTCCGGGCTGCCCCCCATGTGGTCGCCCGGAACATCAGCCGCTGCATTCGTAGACCTGACTTAAGTCGACAGCGCTGAGCTCTCGGCGAGGCGTGCGTCGAGCGAACAGTTCCAGCCCGCGTCAGCAGTTTCCGGCAGCATCCTATGTAGCTCATTGAACATATGAGCTGCCGTTCCCGTATCCACGGCGCGGCGCATCCGGGACTCTACGGCCGTATTTACCCCTGGTTCACAAACGTCCTTTAGCTTGGCCGGCATTGTTTATTTCATTGCTGTGACGACGACGGCGACGCGGGCGATTGGGGGGAACCTGTGGTGGTCAATGCGCTTGACGAACACGAACGCACGATAGGCTTCGCCGAAGTCGCGCTCAGCCAGATCAGAACGCTCCGCCATTCGGCCAATCCGCGCAATTACGAGGTCTGGTACGTCTACGCGACGGGCTACAACGCACCGCTGAACGAGATCATCAACGAGACGCTTTCGCGCAACGGCAAGCTGTCGCAGTCCGATCTCGATCAGCTCTACGACTCCTACCTCGCGCAGCTCAAGACGTCGGATCGCATCGACAAGGTCGGCGCGCGCGTCGTCGGCGAGATCGACGACCTGGTGAACATGCTCACCGATGCTCTCGGCAGGACGGCGAGCTACGATGCGAGCCTCGCGGGCGCCGATCAACGACTCGCGTCGGCCACCAGCCGCGAGCAACTGGTCGACATCATCGAGGCGCTGGCCCATTCGACCAAGCAGATGCGCGAAACCAACCGGATCCTCGAAGAGCGGCTGACGCTGTCCAAGGACGAGATCAGCGGGCTGCAGCACAGCCTGGAGGTAATTCGGGCCGAGAGCCTGACCGATCCCCTCACCGGCCTCGGCAATCGCAAATATTTCGACCGGATGATCGAGACGACGGTGCAGTCGGGGCTCGCGACCGAGCAGCCGCTGTCGCTGTTGATGTTCGACATCGACCACTTCAAGTCCTTCAACGATTCCTACGGACATCTCACCGGAGACCAGGTACTGCGCCTGGTCGGGATGACCCTGAAGCACGCCATCAAGGGCCAGGATATCGCAGCGCGCTACGGCGGCGAGGAGTTCGCCGTCGTGCTGCCCAACACCTCGCTACAGCACGCGCTGACGGTGGCCGATCACATCCGCCGCGCCGTCACGGCAAAGGAGCTCAAGAAGAAATCGACGGGAGAGATTCTCGGACGTGTGACCATCTCGGTCGGCGTATCCGTGCTGCGGGCCGGCGATGACACCGACGCCCTGATCGAGCGCGCGGACGCCTGCCTCTATGCCGCCAAGCGCAACGGCCGCAACAAGGTGGTATGCGAGAACGATCCCGAATACGCGACGACGACGCGAGGTCAGGTCGCCTGACGGCAAGGTCGCCAGCGACGCATATGGAGCATCAGCGTGCTCGCGACGATGCTGCGCGCGACGTCTGCCGGCCCCGCGCCACTGTCGCGCTGCGTGTTTTGCGACCGGCGGGACCCTTGTCTGCGCTCTTGTCAACGCTCTTGGCCACCTTTCCCGTCTTGGCCGGCTTGGTCTTTTTCACTGCCGGCCTGGTTGGTCCAGGCTTCGCCCCACCCCGGGTCGGGACCAGTCTGTTGCCCCGCGCCGCCCGCTTCTTGCTGGTCCGCTTGCTCAAGGCCGCCCTCTGGGCCGCTGCGAATGCATCTCTCGCCCAGACCGCGAACTCGTCGGTGTCATCGAACAGATGTGCCGGCACCTGCCAATACGACCGCACCGTCATGGTCCGCGCGCGGGTCTCGTAGGAAAACGGCTTGGATCCGGCCTCCTCGAATCTGGCAAAGCTGGTTTCGTCAGCACGGAGATAAAGGCCGCTGCGCAGCGCGAGCGCGAAGTTGATGCCGTCGGCGGAGATGCCGAAGCCGGAGAACATCCGCCGGATCGTGACCGGACCGAAGCCGGCGAACAGATCGATCAGGAATTCGCGGTCCATCGCGCCAGCTCCCGCCAACACCCCACTTGCTCGCCCGGAGTTTTCGGTCGGGAAGGTGGCGCGTGTCAATGTCCGGAACGTGACAGCTCCGGAGCCGCACTGGCTGGAAGCGGACGATCAGACCTCGGCCGGCTTGAGCTGCACCGACTCGCCGCAGCCGCAGGCACTGATCTGGTTCGGATTGTTGAAGACGAACTGGGCCTGCATCTTGTCAGCCTGATAGTCCATCTCGGTGCCGAGCAGAAACAGCACGGCCTTGGGATCGACCAGGATCTTGACGCCCTTGTCCTCGACGACCTCGTCGGTCGGCCGGATATCATGGGCATACTCGACCGTGTAGGACTGACCGGCGCAGCCGCCATTCTTGACACCGACACGCAATCCGATGATCTCGGACTCGGCGCGATCGGTGAGCTCACGGATGCGCTTGGCCGCCGCATCGGTGAGCCGCATCACCTGCGGGCGGGGCCGCGGCTTGGGCTTGGCAACAGGCGCTGTCGAATTCGTCGTGCTGGTCATGGCGTCATCCCGGCGGGGTATGTGATCCGCCCTTACTATTCAAACTTCGTGCCCGCTCGTCTCACCACATGTTCAGGACGAGCCGGGCCTCGTCGCTCATCCGGTCCGGCGTCCATTGCGGCTCCCAGACGATGCTGACGTTGACGACGCCGACACCCGGGACGCTCGCGATCGCGTTCTCCACCATGGTCGGCAGCTCGCCGGCCGCCGGACAGTTCGGCGTCGTCAGCGTCATCATGACGTCGACGCTGCGGTCGTCCTTGATGTCGACCTTGTAGATCAGGCCGAGCTCGTAGATGTCGGCCGGGATCTCCGGATCGAACACCGTCTTCAGCGCCGCGATGATCTCGCTGGAGAGCCGCTCGGTCTCCTCCGGCGGCAGCGCCGAATGCGTTTCGACGGACTGAGTTTTGACGTCGGCCGTGTCGGTCATGCAAACAATTCCCGCGCCTTGATCAATGCCTGTGCAAGCTGATCGACCTCTTCCCTCGTATTGTACATGCCAAACGAGGCCCGGCAGGTCGCCGTGACGTTGAATCTCTCCAAAAGCGGCATCACGCAGTGCGTGCCCGCACGCACCGCGACGCCCTGCCGATCGATCACGGTCGCGATGTCATGGGCATGCGCCCCCTTCATCTCGAACGAGATCACAGGGCCCTTGCCCTTGGCGGTGCCGATCAGCCGCAGCGAGTTGATCTCGCGCAGCCGATCCTGGGCATAGGTGAGCAGGTCGTGCTCATGCGCGGCGATGCGCTCCTTGCCGACCGAGTTGACGTAATCGATCGCGGCGCCGAGCCCAACCGCCTCGACGATCATCGGGGTGCCAGCCTCGAACTTGTGCGGCGGATCGCCATAAGTGACCCAGTCGCGCGCAACCTCGCGGATCATCTCGCCGCCGCCATTGTAGGGGCGCATGGCAACGAGGTGGTCGTACTTGGCGTAGAGCACGCCGATGCCGGTCGGCCCGTACAGCTTGTGGCCGGTGAAGACGTAGAAGTCGCAGTCGATGTCCTGGACGTCGATGGCGAGGTGCACGGCGGCCTGGCTGCCATCGACCAGCACCGGAATGCCGCGCGCATGCGCAATGCGCACGACCTCCTTCACCGGGACCAGCGTGCCGAGCATGTTCGACATCTGGGTGATAGCGACCAGCTTGGTTTTCGGCGTGAGCAGCTTCTCGAACTCGTCGATCAGGAAATTGCCGTCGTCGTCGACCGGAGCCCACTTGATCACCGCGCCCTGGCGCTCGCGCAAGAAGTGCCAGGGCACGATGTTGGAATGGTGCTCCATGATCGAGAGCACGATCTCGTCGCCCTCGCCGATGTTCGGTCCGCCCCACGACGACGCCACGAGATTGATCGCCTCGGTCGCGTTGCGGGTGAAGATGATCTCCTCGCTGCGCCGTGCATTGAGAAAGCGCGTGACCCGCTCGCGGCCGCCCTCATAGGCCTCGGTCGCGGCGTTGGCGAGATAGTGCAGGCCACGATGCACGTTGGCGTATTCGCTGGTGTAGGCCTGCGTCATGCGATCGAGCACCGCGCGCGGCTTCTGCGCAGACGCCGCGTTGTCGAGATAGACGAGCTTCTTGCCGTAGACCTGCAGCGCCAACGCAGGAAAATCCTCGCGGATGCGGGCGACGTCGTAGGATCCGTTGGAGACGGCGGGATGCGTGCTCATGCGCGCGCCTCCATCCAGTCCTGGGCAGCAGCAATGACGCGCTCGCGCAAGGAATCGTCCTCGATCGCTTCGATCGCCTCGCCGACGAAGGCCTGGATCAGCAGCGCCTGGGCCTGCTTCTCCGGCAGGCCGCGGGCCTGCAAATAGAACAACAGGCTGTCGTCGAGCGCGCCAGCGGTGGCGCCGTGGCCGCAGGAGACGTCGTCGGCGAAGATCTCGAGTTCCGGTTTCGAGTCGGCCTCGGCCTCGTCGGACAGCAGCAGCGCACGGGTCATCATCTTGCCGTCGGTCTTCTGCGCGTGGGGGCGGACGATGATGCGGCCCTGGAACACGGAATGAGCGCGATCGTCGAGCACCGCGCGGAAGTTTTCGCGGCTGGTGCAGCCCGGCACCGCATGGTCGACGACGAGCGTCAGGTCGCCATGCTGCTTGTCACGCAGCAGGTTGACGCCGTTGACGATCAGCTCGCTGCCTTCGCCCTTGAGAGTAATGAAGCCCTGCAGACGACTGACGGCGCCGCCTGTCGTCATGTTGAAGAGATTGAGTTTCGACCGCGCACCGACCTCGTACCTGGCTGAGGTGATGTTCACAGCATCGCTGGCATCGCGCATCAGGCGAATGGTGGACAGCGCAGCGTCATCACCGAGGGAGACGACCACGGCGTCATTGGCCTGATAGCCTGAGGCATCATCGGCGGCGATCGCGCTTTCGATCAAGGTGGCCTGCGCGCCGTTCCCCACCGAAAGATGTGAGCGACTGGCACGCGATGCTTGCGATGCTGTCGCGATGTGAATGATCTGCAGCGGATGCGAGAGCTTTGCACCGTCCGCCACGGAGATCAGGACTCCGTCGGTCGCAAGCGCCCCGTTCAACAGGACCATCGCATCGTTGACAGTCGTCTCCAGCAGCCGCTCGCTGCCGGCGCTCTGCAGCGCCTCGCGAAGCGTGCGAACCTTGACACCATCCTCGGAGGCCGAAATATCCGAGAGCTCCGCCACGAACACGCCGTCGACCAGCACCAGCTTCCGAGCACCGTCGACGGCAACAGAAGCCAGCACGGCCTTAGCCCGCGCCAGCGCCGCCGCATCCGGCGCGCCTGCCAGCGGCAGCACCTCGCGCATCAGCGCACGCAGATCGGTGTACTTCCATTCCTCGATACGACGGTGCGGCAGGCCTGTGCGCTCGAAAGCCGAGAAGGCTTCGCGCCGGATATCGGCCACCTTGCCGGTGCCGGGCAGACGGCCCCAAGCGGCAGAGAGCAAGCTGCTCGCCGCCGGACCGCTGTCGTTCTTGACCAAAGCTACGTTCATCACAGATCCATTCACGCGAGGCTCAGGCCGCGTCTTCGAACTGGGCGTAACCGGACGCCTCCAGCTCGAGCGCGAGCTCCTTGCCGCCGCTCTTCACGACGCGGCCCTTCGACATCACATGAACGACGTCGGGGACGATGTAGTTCAGCAGCCGCTGATAGTGGGTGATCACGATCATCGAGCGCTCCGGCGAGCGCAGCGCGTTGACGCCGTCGGCGGCGATGCGCAGCGCGTCGATGTCGAGGCCGGAATCCATCTCGTCGAGGATGCAGAGCGACGGCTGAAACAGGGCCATCTGCAGCACCTCGTTGCGCTTCTTCTCGCCGCCGGAAAAGCCGACATTGACGCCGCGCTTGAGCATGTCCTGCGGAATGCTGAGCGATTTCGAGATCTCGCGCACCTTCCTGAGGAAGTCCGGCGTCGAATACTCCTCCTCGCCGCGCGCCTTGCGCTGCGCATTCAGCGCGGTGCGCAGGAAGGTCATGGTGGCGACGCCGGGGATCTCGACCGGATACTGGAACGCCAGGAACACGCCCTTGGCGGCACGCTCGTCCGGCGCCATGGCAAGCAGATCCTCGCCCTTGAACAGGATCTCACCGCCGGTCACCTCATAGCCCGGCTTGCCGGCGATGACGTGGGACAGCGTCGACTTGCCGGAGCCGTTCGGCCCCATGATCGCGTGCACCTTGCCGGCGTCGATCGACAGCGTCAGGCCGTGGAGAATCTCGCGCTCCTCGACGCGGACCTGCAGGTTGTTGATTTCGAGTAGTGCCATGATCTGTTTCCGCTCAACGCTTGCCCTGGCGCCACCGATTCCACCGGGTTCCGAGGGCGTATGATATCGATGTCAGCACGAGCGGGCCGCGCCGCGGCCCCGCTGCAATGTGGCCTCAGCCGACCGAACCTTCGAGGCTGATCGAAATCAGCTTCTGCGCCTCGACCGCGAACTCCATCGGGAGCTGCTGCAGCACGTCCTTGACGAAGCCGTTGACGACGAGCCCGACCGCCTCCTCCTGCGAAAGACCGCGCTGGATGCAGTAGAACAGCACGTCCTCGGAGATCTTGGACGTGGTAGCCTCGTGCTCGAAGGTGGCCGAGGAATTCTTGGCCTCGATATACGGCACGGTATGCGCGCCGCATTTGTCGCCGATCAGCAACGAATCGCAGGCGGTGAAGTTGCGCGCGCCGGTGGCTTTGCGATGCGCCGTGACGAGACCGCGATAGGTGTTCTGCGAGCGGCCTGCGGCGATGCCCTTGGAGATGATCCGGCTGGTCGTGTTCTTGCCGAGATGGATCATCTTGGTGCCGCTATCGACCTGCTGATAGCCGTTCGAGATCGCGATCGAATAGAACTCACCGCGCGAATTGTCGCCGCGCAGGATGCAGCTCGGATATTTCCAGGTGATCGCCGATCCCGTCTCGACCTGGGTCCAGGAGATCTTGGAATTGTCGCCGCGGCAGTCGCCACGCTTGGTGACGAAATTATAGATGCCGCCCTTGCCTTCCGAATTGCCCGGATACCAGTTCTGCACCGTCGAGTACTTGATCTCGGCGTCGTCATGCGCGATCAGCTCGACCACGGCGGCATGCAGCTGGTTCTCGTCGCGCTGCGGCGCCGTGCAGCCTTCGAGGTAGCTTACGTAGGCGCCCTTGTCGGCGATGATCAGCGTGCGCTCGAACTGGCCGGTGTTGCGCTCGTTGATGCGGAAGTAGGTCGACAGCTCCATCGGGCAGCGCACGCCCGGCGGCACGTAGACGAACGAGCCGTCGGAGAACACCGCCGAATTCAAGGTCGCGTAGAAATTGTCGGACGTCGGCACCACGCTGCCGAGATATTTCTGTACGAGCTCGGGATGCTCGCGGATGGCTTCCGAGATCGGCATGAAGATCACGCCGGCCTTCCTCAGCTCCTCCTTGAACGTCGTCGCCACCGACACCGAATCGAACACGGCGTCGACCGCGATCTTGCGCGTCTCGGGGCTGCCGGCGCCGGGCACCGGCTCGACGCCTTCGAGGATCGCGACCTCGCGCAAGGGAATGCCGAGCTTCTCATAGGTCTTCAGGATCTCCGGATCGATCTCGTCGATCGAGGAGAGCTGCTTCTTCGGCTTCGGCGCCGAGTAGTAGTAGAGATCCTGGAAATCGATCTTCGGATAGTCGACGCGCGCCCAGGTCGGCTCGGTCATGGTCAGCCACCGGCGATAGGCCTCAAGGCGCCATTCGAGCATCCAGGCGGGCTCGTTCTTCTTGCCCGAGATGAAGCGGACGGTGTCTTCGGAAAGCCCCTTCGGAGCCTTCTCGGATTCGATGACGGTCTCGAACCCATAGCGATATTGGTCGACGTCGATCCGCCTGACGCGGTCGACCGTCTCTTGTACGGCTGGCATTCAATCCTCCGCTCGCGGTTTCAAGGACCGCGGTGGACACGTTCTGGAACCGTCTTACGACGTTTCCTCGACGAAATCACGCCCTTAGAATCGCTCAAGCACGGTTTCGTCGCCACCTTTAAGTAGGGTCAATGACAGCTTTCGCCAAGCCTGCAGGCCGCGATCGACGTCCGCCTCCGTCGTGGACCAGCCCAGACTGAGGCGCACCGCTCCCTGGGCCGCTGCGGAACTGGCGCCCATCGCTTCCAGGACATGGGAGGGCTGGACCTTGCCGGACGAGCAGGCCGAGCCGGAAGACACCGCGATTCCTTCGAGATCGAACCCGATCACGGCTGTCTCGGCCTTCAGCCCCGGCGCCGTGAACAGCGTCGTGTTCGGAAGCCGCGCCGCTTCGGAGGAAAATACCGTCACGCCAGCGGTTTGACGAAGGCCCGTTTCCAGCCGGTCGCGCAGCGCCGTGATCCGGGGCAGGTCGACCTCGAGCTCAGCCAGGGCAGCACCGGCCGCGGCGCCAAATCCGGCAATTCCTGCGACGTTTTCGGTTCCAGCCCGGCGACCGCGCTCCTGGCCGCCACCGCGGAGAACCGGAATCGGCTCCTCCACACCAGCGCCCAGAACCAGCGCGCCGACGCCCTTGGGTCCGCCGATCTTGTGCGCAGAGATGGTTACAAGGTCTGCGCCCATCCCTTTGATATCGAGGGGTATTTTCCCGAATGCCTGGACCGCGTCGACCTGCAGCAGGCCGCCCGCCTGGTGCACGATCTCAGCAACTTTCGAAGCCGGTTGAAGCACCCCGGTCTCGTTGTTGGCGGCCATGACGGATACCAGCGCCGGCGGCCCTCCGGCCAGCAGGGCTTCCAGGCGGCCGAGATCGACCACGCCGGAGGGGTCGACCGGGATCGTCTGCACGACGGATGGCGCGAACCGGCCGCCGGCCAGCACCGAGGCATGCTCGACCGCCGACACCAGCAGCCGCTCGACGGGGCCGGCCGGCGCGCGCAGGCCTGGGCTCAAGGCGAGCACATTGGCCTCGGTTCCGCCGGAGGTGAACACCACGCGGCGCGCGACGGTGCCGAGCCCCCGGGCGATCACCTCGCGGGCCTCCTCGGTCAGCCGCCGCGCCTTGCGGCCTTCGGCGTGAACCGACGAGGGATTGCCGACCAGATCCATGGCGGCGAGAATCGCCGCGCGCGCTTGCGGTCGCAGCGGGGTCGTCGCATTCCAGTCGAGATAGATCCTGTCGGCCATGGCTTCTTCTTATCAACTCGGGCCACGAACGACCATCGCTCGCCCGCGCCATGATGATGCGCGACGGCCCGCGTGATATTGTCGGGCGCGAGATTGAGATAGCGGGTCCGGTGCCATGAACAAGCTTGTCGGCTCGATGCTGCGTCCGAATGATCGGATCTTCTACGCGATCATGGCCGGGCTCTCGCTCGGCATCGGCGTCGTCAACGCCCTTTCCGCCGCCCACGATGCCGTCAGGCGGGGCGCGGCCTATGATCTGGAAAAACAGTTGCTGTGGGAGATGACGAGCATTGTCGTCCTCATCCTGCTGGCGCCGCTGCTGGTCGCTACGGTTCGTTCCATCCGGCTGGGTCCGGCTACCATGGCACGTCACATCGCGCTCGCAATTGCCGCCGTGGTCGCCTTCTCTGCGCTTCACATGATTGGCATGGTGACGCTGCGCAAGCTGCTGATGTGGACCGCGGGCGGCGCCTACGACTTCCAGCTCTCGCTGGCCACCATCGTGTACGAGTTCCGCAAGGACGTCATGACGGCGCTCCTCATCGGTGCCACGCTCTGGCTGTACGACGGCTATCGCGCGAGCGCTGTCCGAGAGCCGACACGGCGATCCGAGCCGCCTGCCCCTGCCACGCTCTGGCTGCGCGACGGCGCGAGCCGCATCCGCATCTCGCCGGCCGACATCCTGTGGGTCGCCGCGGCCGGCAACTACGTCGAATATGCCATGGCCGACGGCAGGCGACATTTGATCCGCGGCACCTTGTCGGCCGCCGAGGTCGAGCTCGCTCGCTTCGCGCTCGTCCGCATCCACCGCGGCCGGCTGGTCAACATGGCCCGGGTCGCCGCGCTTTCGGTCCTGCCAACGGGCGATTTCGGCCTGACCTTCGACAACGGACAATCCGCGCAGGGCAGCCGCCGCTATCGCAGCGCCGTTGCGCAGCTGGAGCAGACGGCGTCGCTGCGCTGAACGGCCGGGCTGCAGACGAAAACGCCAGTATTTTCATCGAATTGCAGGCGCATTCGGATCACGTTCCGCGACCGCTTCGCCCCGCCGCTGTATCGGCGGCCCGGTCTGCATCCCTGCCGCAGCCGCCTTGCCGGGCGTTGAAAATCCTTGCTTTTTGCCCCGCGCTCCATGCTAGAAGGCCAACTTCCAGTCACGCCAGCGCTGCTCCGTCCAAGCGAACGGATGGCGCTCGATCACCACTTTTCCTGCTGAACTCGTCGGCGAGGCGCCAGATGAAGCATGGACGAAGTCGGTCGACGCTCTGCCAAGGATTCTCTGATGCCTGAAGTCATCTTCAACGGTCCGGCCGGCCGCCTCGAAGGCCGTTACCATCCGGCGAAGCAGAAGAACGCGCCGATCGCGATGATCCTGCATCCGCATCCGCAGTTCCACGGCACGATGAACCATCAGATCGTGTACCAGTGCTACTATGCCTTCGCGCATCGCGGCTTTTCGGTGCTGCGCTTCAATTTCCGCGGCGTCGGCCGCAGCCAGGGTTCGTTCGATCACGGCACCGGCGAGCTGTCCGATGCGGCCTCCGCGCTCGATTGGGCGCAGACCATCAACCCCGAAGCTCGCGCCTGCTGGGTCGCCGGCTTCTCGTTCGGCGCCTGGATCGGCATGCAGCTCCTGATGCGCCGCCCGGAGGTCGAGGGCTTCATCTCGATCGCGCCGCCCGCCAACCTCTACGACTTCTCGTTCCTGGCGCCCTGCCCGTCCTCGGGCCTGATCGTGCACGGCGAGCGCGATGCGGTGGTGCCGCCCAAGGACGTCAACACGCTGGTCGAGAAGCTGAAGACGCAGAAGGGCATCGTGATCGACCAGCAGGTCATCCCCGGCGCCAACCACTTCTTCGACGGCAAGCTCGAGCCGCTGATGGAAACCATCACCGCCTATCTCGACATGCGCCTCGCCAATGTGAGGTGAGGTTGCGCGCGTTGCCGGATGTTCGAACGGACGCCCCTTGACGCACTGCTGTCATCACCCGCGAAAGCGGGCGATCCAGTACGCCGCGGTTCTCGGCTGATCATCAGCGTCTCGGAATACTGGATCGCCCGTTCAAGCCGGGCGATGGCACTGTGAGTGGCGTGAGCGCTCGGTACGACAACAACCTCCCTACGCCGCCTGCTTCAACAAATACGCATCGTGCCGCGCGAGGAACGCGCGCAGCAGCTGCGGATAGTCGGCGCTGACCGCCGTCCTCACGCTCGGCCGCTGCGCGAGCCGATCGCGCCACGCCCGAACCTTCGGCGTGGACGCAAAGATGCCGAGATCGCCGTAGCCATCGAACACATCGAAGTAGCGGAAGATCGGCGCGAACACGGCGTCGACCAGGCTGAAGCGGACGCCATCGAAATACGGCCCCTCGCCCAACGCAGCCTCAACGCGGACGAACTTCGCCGTCAGCGCCTCGCGCTTGGCCGCGAACACCGCGGCATCCTGCGTCGTCTCCAGGCCCCAGAGATCGCCGAGGATCGCTGAACCGAACTCCATCCAGGCGCGATGCTGCGCACGCGCGAGCGCGCCCTCGGGATGCAGCCGCGCGCCGGCTTGCGTGTCCTCGATGTACTCGCAGATCACGTTGCTCTCGAACAGCGCCACCTCGCCTTGCGCCGTCGGCACGACCAGCACCGGCACCTTGCCGAGCGGCGATATCTTCAGGAACCAGTCGGGCTTGTTGGCGAGATCGATGTCGATCCGCTCGAATGCGACGCCCTTCTCGGTGAGCGCGATGACGGCGCGTTGCACATAGGGGCAGAGCTTGTGGCTGATCAGCTTCAGGGCAGGCGCCATGACATCCTCGGCAGTTTGATGCAGATGCATCAAACTAGATGCATGCGCATGGAACTGTCAAGGTCCATGCAGATGCATAGATCATGGTCGCGCGATCACTCCGCCGGTCATCGGAAACGGCACGCCGGTGGTGGTGGGATAGCTCAGCGGCAGGCCCTTCATGCCGCGGACCGCCAGGAAGCCGAACGCCTGGGCCTCGATGGCGTCCGCCGACCAGCCCAGCGCATCGGCCGATTCGACGCTCGCCGGCGCGACACGCTCCCGTAGCATCCGCATCATGGTATGGTTGCGGGCGCCGCCGCCGCAGACGATCCAGCTCGCCGGCGGCTTCGGCAGCAGCGGGACGATGCGGGCAATCGCTGCGGCCGTGAACGCCGTCAGGGTCGCGGCCCCGTCCGCCGGCTTCACATCGCCCAGCTTCAGCGCGGCAAAATCATTGCGGTCGAGAGATTTCGGCGGCGGCAGCGCGAAGAAGGGCATTTCCAGCGCACTGGTGATCCAGGCCTCGTCCGGGTTGCCCTGCTCCGCCACGCGGCCATCCTGATCGAATGCCTGTCCCGTGGTCCGGTGCATGAAATCGTCGAGCAGCGCATTACCGGGACCGGTGTCGCAGGCGATCAGCACGTCGTCGCCGTCGATATAGGTGATGTTGGAGACGCCGCCGATATTGACCACGGCGATCGGCCCCGCGCGCGACAGCGACTGCGCCAGGGCGCGGTGATAGACGGGTACGAACGGCGCGCCCTGCCCGCCGAAATCGACGTCGGCGGCGCGGAAATCGTGCATCACCGGGATGTGGACGGACTTGGCAAGCACGGCCGCGTCGCCGATCTGCACGGTCAGGCGGCGCTCGGGGCGGTGCAGCACAGTCTGGCCGTGGAAGCCGATGATATCGATGTCCTCGGGCTTGAGCCGGTGCTGCGCCAGGAACGCGGCGACCGCCTCGGCATGCGCCACCGTCACGACGCGCTCGGCGTCGCGCACCCGTCCGGGGCGCGCATCGCGCCGCTCGATCTGCACCGCATCGGCGAGCGCCTCGCGCAGCAGGCTGCGCTCCGCGGCGCTATAGGCCCGGTAGCCCGAGGGACCGAGGCTCTTGACCTGCCGCCCATCGGTCTCGATCAGGGCCACGTCCACCCCGTCGAGCGAGGTGCCACTCATGAGGCCAAGTGCGGTCAGAATCATTGCAGTCGAACCTGAAAACCCTGCCCTGCTTGCCAAGTACGGCCGATTTGAGGTCCCGCCCAGGCCGTGCACATGCTTGTACAAGCCCGGCGCATCTTATAATGCCACAACGCCCGTATCCGTGGCATGTGCCTCCCGCACGTCCCCGCGACAAGCGGTCAATACCGTAAACAAATGCTCAGAGTCGCCGACAATGACTGGCTTCAAGTCTGATTTCCTGAACGTGCTGCAGAGCCGCGGGTTCATTCATCAGTGCTCGGATTTCGAGGGGCTGGATGCCCTCGCCGCCAAGGGCCAGGCGACCGCCTATGTCGGCTACGACTGCACCGCACGCTCGCTGCACATCGGCAACTTCCTGACCATGATGATGCTGTATTGGCTGCAGCAGACCGGGAACAAGCCGATCACCCTGATGGGCGGCGGCACGACGATGGTCGGCGATCCCTCCGGCAAGGACGAGACCCGCGCGATGCGCACGGTCGAGGAGATCGAGGCCAACAAGGCGTCGATCCGCGGCGTGTTCGCCAAGGTGCTGCGCTACGGCAATGGCGCCACCGACGCCATCATGCTCGACAATGCCGAATGGCTGACGAAGCTGAACTGGATCGAGATGCTGCGCGACATCGGCCGGCATTTCTCGGTCAACCGCATGCTGACCATGGACTCGGTCAAGCTGCGGCTTGAGCGCGAGCAGGAGATGAGCTTCATCGAGTTCAACTACATGGTCTGCCAGGCCTACGACTTCGTCGAGCTGGCGCGGCGCACCGGCTGCCGGCTGCAGATGGGCGGCTCCGACCAGTGGGGCAACATCGTCAACGGCGTCGAGCTCGGACGCCGCATGGGCACCGAGCAGCTCTTCGCGCTGACCACGCCGCTCTTGACCACCGCATCCGGCGCCAAGATGGGCAAGACCGCGCAGGGCGCGATCTGGCTCAATGCCGACCAGTGCAGCCCGTATGATTTCTGGCAGTACTGGCGCAACACCGAGGACGCCGACGTCGTCAAGTTCCTCAAGCTGTTCACCACGCTGCCGCTGTCCGAGATCGAGAAGCTCGGTGCACTGCAGGGTGCCGAGATCAACGAGGCCAAGAAGGCACTGGCCGATGCGGCCACCACCTTGCTGCATGGCGAAGAGGCGGCACGCACCGCTGCCGAGACCGCCCGCCGCACCTTCGAGGAAGGCGCCATCGCCGAGAACCTGCCGACGGTCGAGGTGCCGCAGGCCGAGCTCGACGCTGGCCTTGGCGTGCTCAACGCCTTCGTCAAGGCCGGCCTCGTCGGCTCCAACGGCGAGGCGCGGCGGCAGATCAAGGGCGGTGGCCTGCGCGTCAACGACATTGCGGTCACCGACGAGAAGATGGCGCTGACGCCGGCTGCACTGACCAGCGAGGGCGTGATCAAGCTGTCGCTGGGCAAGAAGCGCCACGTGCTGGTCAGGCCTGCATAGCCGCATTCGTTTTTGCCTGCTTGTCAGGGAAGGCCGAAAGGCGCTCCCTCAGGGCATGACGATCAGCGCGCCGCAAGAGACTGCGCAAGCCGAGGAAACGCCGACAGCTCCACCACGCGCGCGCATGGCGTTCGTGGTGCTGGGTCTCTGCTTTGCGCTCTCGGTGGTCGGCCGCGGGCTGGGGGAAAGCTTCACCGTCTTTCTCAAGCCGATCTCCGACAGCTTCGGCTGGGACCGTTCCGAGGTCGTCTCGATCTATTCGCTGACGGCGCTCGCCGGCGGCCTCGCCGCACCGCTGATCGGGCGGCTGTTCGATCACTCCGGACCACGCGCCGTCTATGCGCTCGGCCTCCTGCTGCTTGGTTCCGCCTTCACGGCCGCGGCGCACGCGCGGGCGCTGTGGCAGTTCCAGATCAGCATCGGCCTGTGCGTCGGCATCGGCATCGCGCTGATCGGCAACGTCCCCAACTCGATCCTGCTGGGCCGCTGGTTCGGCAAGAAGCTGCCGACCGCGATGGCGGTGATCTATTCCGCCACCGGCGCCGGCGTGCTGATCCTGCTACCGGGCTCGCAACTGCTGATCGACGCGATCGGGTGGCGCAGCACATATCAGGCGTTCGGCGCCGCTACCTTCATCCTGCTGGTGCCGCTGGCGCTGCTGCCCTGGCGGCTGTTTGCCGCCGGCGCGCCCCACATCACCAGGCCCGTCGCCGACGAGTTCGCCGACGATGCCTGGACCTTGTCGCGAGCGCTGCGCCATCACGCCTTCTGGGCGTTGTTCTCGACCTTCTTCTTCACCGCCGTTGGCATGTATGCGATCGCGCCGCAGGTCGTCGCCTATCTGATCGATGCCGGCTTTGCGCCGCTGCAGGCCGCCACCGCCTGGGGCTTCTCGGGCGTGGTGCTGCTGTTTGGCATGCTCGGCGTCTCGGCCCTCGACGGGCTGATCGGCCGGCGGCCGTCGGTGCTGTTCTCCTACGCCGTATCGATCGCAGGAATCCTGATGCTGTGGGCGCTGCAATTCTCGCCGAACATCTTCCTGCTCACCGGCTTCGTCGTCTGCTTCGGCAGCATGATCGGCTCGCGCGGGCCGCTCCTGTCGGCGACCGCGATGAAGATCTTCCGCGGCAGGCGGCTTGGGACCATCTACGGCACGATCACGATCGGCAGCGGGCTCGGATCGGCACTGGGATCATGGAGCGGCGGCGTCATCCACGATCTCACCCACGGCTATGATGCCGTCATTCTGCTCGCGCTCGTGAGCGTCGTCATCGGCATGATCCCGTTCCTGGTCGTTCCGGCCCTTCGCACCTAGTCGGCCCGCGGTCCAAGTACGATGTGCTTGCGCGCTCCGATAGCCGCCCGTCCACATAGTGGACGGCGCACAACAACCACGCGTTCATGATTAGTAAGCAGCTTGATGATAGTTGTTTCGGCAAGGACGCGCCGTCGAAAGCGCGCGCCATACCGACGGGATCGTCCGCGCCCTGGCCGATGGCGCCAAGCAGATCGAGCACGTCGCCGAGCTGATCTCGAGCATCGCGGGCCAGACCAACCTGCTGGCGCTCAACGCCACGATCGAGGCCGCGCACGCCGGCGAAGCCGGGCGCGGCTTTGCCGTGGTCGCGGCGGAGGTGAAGAGTCTGGCCAGCCAGACCGGCACAGGCCACGCAGGAGATCGGCGACCGCATCGCCCGGATCCAGAACGCGACGCGGGAAGCGGTCGGCGCGCTCGACGCCATCACCCTGACCATCGAGGAGGTGTCCGCGATCGCGGCCACGATCGGATCGGCGATCGAGGAACAGGGAACGGCCACCGCGGAGATCGCGCGCAACGTCACCCAGACCGCGCAGGCCACCCGCGAGGTCACCGCCAACATCGGCGGCGTCTCGACGGCGGCCAATGAGACCGGGAGTGCCGGCCACGTGCTGATCGCGGGCGGCAACCTCTCCAAGCAGGCCGAGCAGCTCTCCCGCGAGGTCGACACCTTCCTTGCTGGCCTCAGAGCGGCCTGAACCGCATCGATCGGGTCTGTTGACGTCGCCGAACGCCGGCGGCCGGCAGCGTCAATTGTTCGGCGGCAGCTCCGCCGGCGGGTATGGCTGCTTGCCGGTGTTGAAGTCCATGATCTTGCGCGTCACGCCCGGCAGCATGGCCGAGATCGGGTTGATGCGCACCACAGGCTGGCTTGGCGTGCCCACAACCTCATAGGTCACGCCGAACAGACCTTCATTGCTGCCGCCGAGGAACAGCCCGACGATCGGGATCTGGTTGAACATGTTGTTCAGCCCGTACAGCGGCACGATCGTGCCCGAAGCCCGGACCTGGTTGACGTTGTAGTCGATGCTGCCCTCGATGGTCAGGCCGAGCGTCGGTCCCTTGACGACGCCGTCGCGGATCGAGAGCAGCCCGTTCTGCCGCGTGAACTCCGCGCGCAGCATGGTGAATGCGATGCCTTGCGAGGCGCCCTGTGCTGCGCCGGAGGCGGCGCGATCCAGCGCCTGCTCACCCCTGACGGTGAAGTTGCGAACGATCGCCAGGCCTTCCTTGGGGCTGGAGTCGGCCGTCGGCGGCTCCATCGCCAGTTCCAGCTCGCCGCCAGCCATCTTGGAATAGGTGTCGGCGAAGCGCAGCAGCGCGCCGGCATCGTTGGTTACCAGATAGATCACCTCGCGGCCCTGGCGACGCGCGCGAGGATCAGCGCTCGGCGCCTCGCGGCCGACGCGGATGTCGGCGGTGACGGGCGTGTCGCGGCCGACCTTGCCGGTCAAATTGAAGCTCTTGAAGGCGCCGCCGCGCCTGGAGAACTTGAGGTCGACGCTGCGCAGCGCCTCGCCGTTGAAGCCGGCGACGGCGCCCAACTTGACCTCGGCGTCGAAGTCGAGGTTGGAGCGTGCCTTGTTCTTGTCGGCGTCCTTGTTGGTGCCCGAGATCGCCGACTTCAGGAAGCCGCGGCCGTCGAACACGTCGCCGCGCATCGACAGCTTCAGCACGCCGTCCTGGCCGCGCTCTGCCTTGAGCTGCGTCTTGTCGCCTTCCGACGGCGAATAGGTCGGGAAGTTGGCGTTCATCAGGTCGCCGTTCTGGTCGACTTCCAGCGAGCCCTTGATGGAGACGCCGCCGCCTTCGATGTTGATGTCCTCGAAGCGCGTCGATTGCTGCTTGGCGACGACGTTGAAGGTGGCCTTGCCGGATTTGCCCGGGTTCTTCACCCAGCCCGGCAGCAGGTTGTCGAGCTTGAGCTGGGTCAGATCGGCCTCGACGCCGATGCGGCTGTCGCGATCGGCAGAGCCCGCGATCTTGCCATTGAGCTTGAGCGGCACGTTGCCGGTGATCGCGGTGCCCAGATCCATGCCCAGCCGGGCCCGGCTGGCATCGTCGAGGATCGCCTGCATCTTGATGTCGGCGTCGCCCTCGGTCGGCTTGCGATAGTCGAGCGTCGCCGGCTGGCCGTTGATCTTGACGTCGCCCTTCACCTGATAGCCGGCGGTGTTGGCCACGATCTTGAGCGTGTTGGCCTCGAGCTTCTGGTTCATCACCAGCTTGTCGGCGGCAAAGCCGTTGAGATCGGCCGTGACCGCGTAGCTGGTGTCGGCCTTGGTCAGCTCGCCCTTGACCGGCATCGCGAGATTGACGCTGGCCTGGAACGTTCCCTTGGTCTGGTTGGGATCGATCGGCATCGACGACAGATCGTTGAGCCGGTCGGAGGCGAGGATCTCGGCGGCAGCGGCGACCTGCCCTTCGACGCGCATGCGTACCCGCGACGGCGACGGCTTCGGCGCCATGTCCGGTACTTCGAACACGACGTCGGAGAAGTTGAGCTTGCGCCCGGCCGGCGTATCCGCGACGCCCTGCCCGATCGTCACCGTCGCGGTGCGGCCGGTGACATGCGCCTTCACGTCGGCATCGCGCACCGACGGCAAGCCGTCGACCGGATGCACGGTGACATTGGTGGCGACGATGTTGACGTCGAGACCATCGTCGGGAATCGGCGGCCCCTTGCGCGGCAGGTTGCGCGTCGGCGAATTGACGGCGACGTCGATCCGCTGCACCGAGCCGCGCTCGATGCGCTCGATGATCCAGGCCCGCACCTCCGGCACGATCAGCGCCGGCCAGATCCGTTTCATCGCCAGCGCGGGCATCGGCGTCGCCGCGAAGCCGAGCTTCAGCCGCGGCTCGCCGGCATACTCGACGCTGCCGGTGCCGGCGACGCCGATTTCGCCGTTGGACACCTCGGCCTGCGTCAGCAGCACGCGCTTGCCCTCGGTGTCGAAGCGGAAGTTGATCGAGATGCGGTTGAAGATCAGCGGTGGCTCGTTTTCGATGGCGCCAAGCAGAATGGTGCCGCCGCTGAGACCCAGCCGCCAGTCGTTTGCGGTGTCGTTCGGAGGCTCGAGATTGGCGTTGAGCGTGATGCGGTTGGCGCCCGAGATCACCTTCAACGGCGCGATCAGCACGCGGCGCCCGGCGTCCCATTCCATGCTGATCTCGGCGGAGTCGATCGCCATCGGATAGTCGGGCGTATCGGTGTCGATGATCTTGCCGGCGCCGATGTTGATCTTGCCGCGCAGATAGGTCGGCAGCCCGTCGCGCGCGAGCTCGCCCTTGATCTCGCCGGTCATGGGCAGGTCCGCCATGTAGGTGAGATCCTTGACCCGCATCGCCAGCAGGATGTTGCTGGTGGAGACCTTGTCGGCCTTGATGTCCACCGTGCGCACGCCGTTGGCCTGGGGCCCGACCAGGATGCGCAGCTGCCACGGCTTGGCGCCCTCTTCGCCGAGGCTCAGCGCCACCCCGCCGCCGGACGGCCGGCGCAGGCTGAGGCTGATGTTCTCGAACGTCCATTTGTTGCCGCGCTGCTGGTCGTCGACGATCAGCACGCCGTTCTTCAACCCGATCTCGTTCAGGTTCTGGCCATCGAGCCCGGTGAGGCTGAGGCTGTCGAGCCAGTCCAGGCCGGCGAGCAGGCCGTTCGGCGCAGCGGTCGCGGGCACAGTCGACATGGCCGGCGGTGCTGGCTGCGAGCCGGCCTGCGGTCCCGGTGCATTGGGCGGTGGCGCGGCCTGTCCCGGTCGCGGGAATGTCGGCGGCAGGCCGGCATCGCGCTTGGAGGCGACGCCCGTTGCCAGCGGCTTGGTGGTCTCCCCCGTCGACACCGTGACGGTGCCGTCCGGGGTGATGCGAATCGCGAGCTCGGCGTCGACCAGCTTGAGGCTCTCGGCACGCAGCTGGCCCATCAGCAGCGCGGCGCCGGACAGCCGCACCTCGGCCTTGGGCGCGCTGGCGACGATGGCGTGATCCTGATCGCGCACGATGATGTCGCGGATCCGGACCGCGATCCTGATCCGGCCGGCACGCTCGATCTGGGTGCCGCCGACCTCGACGGTGTTGCCGTGGCCGATATTGTCCTCGATCGCCGCCGCGAGCCACGGCGTCGCCAGATCGAGGCTGATCGGGCCCGCACCGAGCCGCAGCCACAGGCCGGCGAAGCCGAGCCCGACGAGCAGCATGAGCGATGCCAGCGTGATGACGATCCGCTTGGCCACGCGGCCGCCCGGCAGACGCGGACGCGCCCAGCCGAATCGACCGGTGCTCCCGCCCGAATCGGGCCGCGACAACAGGCGCCGGGCGCGCTGCCCGACCGTCTCGTCGTGCTCGGCGGCAGCCTCATACTGGTCGGCCACATCCCAGTCGGCCTCATCCCACTGCTGGCCCTGGGTGTCCGCTTGCAGATGGGGCCGGTGGGGTGATGTCTGTCTTGCCATTGCCTCTCGGTGCCGGCCCCTCGTGTCCGAAACATTCGTGCCAACCTGGCCTCGGCCAGGTTGGTCGCCGGTGTGGCCCCGCCCGTTCACGCAGCGCGCGTGCTCACTGCCGGCAGGACTCGATGCCCCAAATGATCCCGTCACGCTTCGGCGGGTGCTGTCAACACGCCGCTGGCGCTTCGCCGGCGGCGCGGACGACGCGCGACATCCTCGTCACTATACCCCGCCGCCGTCAGGTTTGCCCACCTGCTCGCGCCAGCGGACCGGCGCCTCTCCACCGCCGGACGAATTCTGTGGCGGGGACGTCTGATCCGGAGACGGTACGAGAGTCGTCATTGCACTGTGCTCAACTGCGCTGGTGCTCACGCCTGCTGGTAGCCGTGATCTTCGCTTCATCGCAAGAGACACGATCCCCTGCGCGCCGCGAAGCACGGATTCCCGATCGATCCCGGGACACCGGACAAGAACCGAGATACTTTCATTTTTGAGCCGCCGAAAGCGACGAAAGGAAGGCGTATGTCAAAGGAATCACAAAAGAAATCCTCCAACCCGGCGTCCTACGGGGCGATTGACGGGAACCGGCTCGCCACCGCGGCCAAGAAGGCCACCAAGAAGACGGCCAAACCGGCAGTGACGAAAGCCACCAAGACGACCTCCGCAAAGACGACCTCCGCAAAGACCGCGACGTCCAAAGCCGCGACCACCAAAACGGGAGCTGCGAAGGCCGGGCCCAGGACGCCAGCCACCACTGGAACGGGCCTCGCCGAGGGCGTCAAGGCACCCGCGTTCAAGCTGCCGCGCGATGGCGGCGGAACCGTTTCGCTGGCCGATTACGGCGGCCAGAAGCTCGTGCTGTTCTTCTATCCCAAGGCCAATACGCCCGGCTGCACCAAGGAGGCGATCGACTTCACCCGCCTGTCGAAGGACTTCGCCGCCGCCGGCGCCGCAGTGCTCGGCGTCTCCGCCGATTCGGTCAAGGCGCAGGACAATTTCCGCGACAAGCACGATCTCGCCGTGCCCCTGATCTCGGACGAGACACATGAGATGCTGGAGGCCTACGGCGCCTGGGGCGAGAAGTCGCTCTATGGCCGCAAGTTTCTCGGCATCATCCGAAGCACCGTCTTGATCGGCGCCGACGGCCGCGTCGCCAAAGTGTGGCGCAACGTCAAGGTCGACGGCCATGCCGACGCGGTGCTCGCGGCGGCGCGCGCGCTCTGAGAATGCGCCTGACGGCGTTGGCGGAAAATTAACCATGCAGGGGTCAAATCGCTCCCGTAAATGACGCCGCTGGAACGACGATCTCCGGCCGGCGCGGGAGTGCCGATGTCGTATCGTTCCGGCCATCACGCCGAATATCCCCAGCACCATTCTCATGACCGTGGGCACGCCCATCACCATCGGCGCGCCCCCGTCAGCCATCCGGCGCCGGTCGCGGCCGCGTCGCAGAGCGACTACACGCTGGTGCATGCCGGCAAGCAGGTGCGCATCGGCCCGGTGGTATTCTGGATCGTGGTCGGCACCGTCAGCCTGCTCGGGCTGTGGTCGGCGGCGACCGCGACCTATTTCGCGTTTCGCGACGACGTGCTGACGCGGCTGATCGCGCGCCAGGCCGAGATGCAATACGCCTATGAGGACCGCATCGCCGAGCTACGCGCCAAGGTCGATCGCGCCACCAGCCGGCAATTGCTCGACCAGGAGCAATTCGACCAGAAGCTCGACCAGATCCTGAAGCGCCAGAGCGCGCTTGAAGGCCGCGCCACCGCGCTCGGCAGCATGCCCGACATCACCGGCTCGATCCGCGCCCCGGCGCGCGCGCCTGTCGCGATCGAGCCGCCGTCGGCGCCAGCCACGCCCAAGCCGTCGCCGATCAGCGACACCGTGATCTTCACCGCGCCGCCGGACCGCGAGGCCCGGCTCGAATCGCGCAGCCCCGTGATGGCCAACGCGCAGCCGAACCCATCGACCAAGCTCGCCGGCGTCGACAACGTGCTGACGCGGCTGACGCGCTCGCTCGACCAGGTCGAGGCGCGGCAGATCGCGATGCTGTCCTCGGCCGAGGAGACGCTGGAATCGAAGCTGCGCCGGATGCGCGGCGTCATCACCGATCTCGGCCTCGACATGGGTCAGCTCGAAGCCGCGGCACCGAAGGGCGGCATGGGCGGCCCGTTCGTGCCGGTCAAGCTCGGCGCCGAATCCGGTCCGTTCGAGCGCCAGCTCTACCGCATCAGCATCACCCGCGCCCAGGTCGAGAAGATGAATCGCACGCTGTCGCTGGTGCCCTATCGCAAGCCGGTGATCGGCGAGGTCGAGTTCACTTCCGGCTTCGGCGTGCGCTCCGATCCGTTCCTCGGCCGCCCAGCCATGCACACCGGCCTCGACTTCCGCGCCGCCACCGGCGATCCGGTCCGCGTCACCGCCAACGGCAAGGTGGTCAACGCCGGCTGGGCCGGCGGCTACGGCCGCATGGTCGAGGTTGATCACGGCAACGGCCTCTCCACCCGCTACGGCCATCTCTCCGAGATCAACGTCAAGATCGGCCAGCATGTGAAGATCGGCGACATCATCGGTGAGGTCGGCTCGACCGGCCGCTCGACCGGCCCGCATCTGCACTACGAGACCCGCATCGACGGCGAAGCCGTCGACCCGCAGAAATTCCTGCGCGCCGGCGTCCGGCTGAGCGCGGGCTAAGTCAATTCGCTCACATCAAGTTGGTGCGGTGCAGCGCCCCGCGCGGGCGCTCCGGAGCCGGGCCTATCGCCTGGCCGGGAGCATGAAGACCTGCCCCGGATAGATCAGATCGGGACTTCGGATCTGCTCCCGGTTTGCCTTGTAGATGACCGCGTAGCGCGTGCCGCCTCCGAGCAGGCGGCGGCTGATGTGCCACAAGCTATCGCCGCGGGCGACCGTTACCGTCGTCATCTTCGGCTCGCCTCTGGCAGCGGGCACGATCGCCTCACGCGGGTTGCCTGCAGCCGCGACCAGCGTGGACTGAGCGGCCGCGCGTGCCTTGGCCGTCTCGGCCCCCGCAACAACCGAGGACAGCGATGCAGTCGTCGCGTCGTCGGGCAGGCTCAACGGGACCTCGGCGCGCGCCTGGACGGAGCCGGATGCCGGATCGACCTCGTCGAGCCTGATCCGGTCTTTGCCCGCCCGGCTGACGTCCTTGCCGATCGCGATGCTGAGACGTCCGTCGGCACCCGCCACCGTCGATGAGATCAGGCGATCGTTCAAATAAAGCCTCACCGTCGCGCCCGGACGCGCCCGGCCGTTGACGCGCAGGACGCCATTCGTCTCGTGATCCACCGCGTCCACCGCCAGCGCCTGCGGGATCGCGCCGGCCGGCTTCGACAGAACGCGCGTCGGCTCATCCGGCGACAGCAGAGCCACCGTGGCCTGCTGCCGCCCGGCCTCGACGTTCACCGCCACGCTCTGCTTCGACGTCACCTCGTGTCCGTCGGCGAGCTTCGATCGCAGGGTCAGATCGTAGGTTCCGGCAGGGAGACGGGGCGGCACCATGGCGAACTGTCCGGCCCGGTCGGCAACGACGCGGTCATGAACCTCGCCGTTGCGCAGCAGCTCCACGGTGGCGCCGGGCGCTGCGCGCCCGGCGACGACGGCGTCACCCGAAGGAGCGACGTTGACGACATCGAACGCCGGACCATCGCTTTCGGCGCCCGACTGCGGAACCAGCGGGCCCAGCGCGTCGGCAAGACCACTCGCCTGCTGCTGCATCGTCGCAAGCGGGCTCGCGCCGCGACCATGGTCCGCGGCGGACGGCGCTTGCTCGGCGGTCGGAACCGATGCGGACTGCCCCGGCGCTTCGGCCGCCGGGATTGCCGCTCCGCTCGCGGCCGTTTTGTCCCGCCCGATGATCGGGACGTCACGGACCAGGGCGGGATCGAACACGACGACCAGCGCTGCCGCCAGGACAATGAGGGCCGCGACCCCAAGAATGATCCGGATCACCGGCTTGCCGCTCATGATCATGCCTCGGTCCATTGCTGGTCGCGTCGATCGCGCGTGTGTCGAGCCATACCATCCGGTCCGGCGAAACACCATTGCAGCCGGGCGGGCACGACACCGGACAATTCCGGGATACCGGCCGCCGAGGCCGCCCATGGCTGGCCCGGCCGCGCCCGGACCCGGCCGGCTCACGCCGCGCCGAGCGCATCGACAAAGCGCGACAAATCTTTCCCCAACTCGCCCGGCTCCTCGAGGCCGATGCTGCCGCACCAGCACATCCTTGAGCGCCTTGCGCAAGGCCAGATCCTTCACCGTGATCGCGCCGAGCAGCAGGTCGGAATGGCCGCCGACCGACGGGCACGAGACAACATCCGGTCATTTGCGCGACGCGCGTGCCCTGCTCCGGCCTTCGGACGCAATCTGCGCCGCGCATTCGGCGAACACCTGGCGCAGGAATTTGTGGCTGGGGTCCTGATCCCTGAACGAGGGCCAGATCATGGACTCGTTCAGGCGCGGAATCTCGAACGGGAAGCCGACGAACTTCACGGGATAATGCAGCGCCAGATCCTGCGCGAGCAGCCGATGCAGTGTCGCGATCCGGTCCGTCCCGCACAGCATCCTGGGCAGCAGGCAGTAGGAATCGACCGTACAGGCAATCTTTCGCGGCCGGCCGGCGCGCGGGAAGAACAATTCCTCGAACGAGAAGGAGCCGGCTTCGCCGAGGCGGACGTTGACGTGATCGGCCGCGAAATAATCGTCCTCGGACAGCTTGCCGCGCCGCAACGGCCGCTCCCGGCACATCATGCAGACATGATCGTCCGACAGCAGATGCGTCTGCGGATGCGCTATCCGTGATGCATACTGCTCGGGCAATATCAGCAGGTCGATGTCGCCGAGCCCGAACACCTGCTCGACATGCTTGGGCAGATGCGCGATCTCGAGCTGGAATCCGCTCGCGCGCTGCGCGAGCGCGATCGCCACTCGCGACACCAGCACATAGGTCGCGTAGTCGGATGCACAGATTCGGAACGTGCGGCTGATCGTCGAGGGATCGAAGTCCGGCCTCGTGCTGATCGCGGCGCGCGCACGAACGAGCGTGTCCTTGACCGGCTCGACCAGCGCCTGGGCGAGCGGCGTCAGCTCGAACTGCCGTCCGACCTGGGTCAACAACTCGTCCTCGAAGAACTCGCGCAGACGCGCCAGCGCGGCGCTGGTCGCGGATTGACCGAGCCGGAGGCGATCCGCAGCCCGCGTGACGTTGCGCTCGTCGAGCAGCGCGTCGAGCGCCACCAGCAGATTGAGATCGAACCTGTCCAGCCGCATCGCAGCGCGCTCCCTTCCCCTGGACTTGTCACTTGGTATCGATCGTATCGATGACGATGCGCAATTCAATCGATTTTGCCGGATCACGGGTTCGACCTAGCGTGTGCTCGGACCAGCGTCGGCAGAGGGCGCGAAAGCCCGGGCCAAGGGGCCCCCGCGACTGGTCCGTTCACGGGGAGGGAAACATGAGCCGATCGAGCTCGGGTGGAGTCGTGCTCGCCACGTGCCACGTGGCCGGCATGCTGGACCTGGTGGCGCTGCCGGTCTGGGTCGGAACGTTCATCGAATTCTACGGTCTGTCGCCGGCGCAGGCGGGTGCGACCGTCACCAGCTTCCTGGCGGGCATCGTGCTCGCGAGCCTGGTGACCGCGCGATCGTTCACGCGGCTCGACGCGCGCAGCATCGTGGTCGGCGGCTTCGTCGTGGCCGCTGCGGCGTTCGGCTATCTCGCCGGCAGGCCGCCAGAGCTGGTGCCATTCTGGGTTCTGCCGATCATCCACGCCATCGCGGGCCTCGCAGCCGGTGCCGCCTTGTCGATGACGCACGGCACGATGGGCCGTACCGACAATCCGCACCGCCTGTTCGGCCTCGCCAATGTCGCGCTCGCCGTCTTCAGCGTCGCCTTCTTCGCCACCGTGCCGGCCCTGATCCATGCGATCAGCCCGCGCCTGCTGTTCGCGGTGTTCGCAGCCAGCATGGCGGTCGCGGCGCTCCTGGCCTCTCTCGGCTTCCCGCGCTCCGTCGCCGCCGCCGAGACCGGCGGCGAGATGCTGCACGCGATGCCCGGCCGAGCCTGGCTGATCATCGCCGTCGTGATCTGCCTCGCCTTCAACCAGTCGCTCGTTTTCTCCTTCCTGGAGCGCATCGGCCATCACAAGGGGCTGTCGCAGGACGACGTCACCAAGGTTCTGATCGCCGTCGGCTTCATCAACCTGCTTCCCGGCGCGCTGGCGGCGGCCCTGCAACGACGCCTGTCGCCGATCGCGATCGGCATTGCCGGCCCGCTGCTGCAGGCCATGCTGGCTTTCGTGATCGTCAATGCCCAGGGCTTCTCGACCTACGCGGCCTTTGCGATCCCCTACGTCTCGATCGTGATCTTCACCCACACGTTCCTGTTCGGACTGCTGTCGCAGATCGACCCGAGCCGGCGCGCAGTCGCGGCGACACCGGCGATGATGATGATCGGATCGGCCGCGGGACCCGCCGTCGCCGGCGCGATCGTGGAGAGCCTGGGCTACGGCGGCCTGAGCTACGTGGCCGGAACGATATCCACGCTCGCCGTCGTCCTGATGCTGACCTTCAAGGCACGCACCGCCGCATCACCGGCCATGCTGCGCTCCGCCTGAGCCCCCTGCCCCCAAGGAGAGTCCCATGAACAAACACGTCACGCAGCACAACGGCCTGGAGTTTCCGCAGGATATCGTGTTCTCCGGCTATGCAGCTCCGGTGCGGATCGAAGGCGACGTGCACGACCTCGAGGTGATCGGCCGCATTCCGGCGGGGCTGGAAGGCGTCTACTACCGCAACAGCGCCGACCACACCTACCCGCCTCTGCTGGGCAAGGACATCTTCCTCAACGGCGACGGCATGGTGCACATGGTCCGCATCCAGAACGGTCATGCCGATCTGGCGATGCGCTACGTCCGTACCCGCAAGTTCCTGATCGAGCGGCAGGCGGGCAAGGCGCTGTTCGGCGCCTATCGCAATCCGTTCACCGATTCACCCGAGGTGGCGGGCGAGGATGCCAACACCGCCAACACCTCGGTGATGTGGCACCATGGCAAGCTCTATGCCCTGAAGGAATCCGGCCGCCCCTACGAGCTCGATCCGGTCACGCTGGAGACCCGTGGCGAGACCGATTTCGGCGGCCAGCTCCGGAGCCGCACCTTCACCGCCCATCCCAAGATGGACCCGCTCACCGGCGAGTGCATCGCGTTCGCCTATAATTGCGAGGGCACGGCCAGCAATGACATCGAGCTCTACACCATCGCGCCGGACGGCGAGTTCACCCGCACCGAGCGCTTTACCGCGCCCTACTGCTCGATGGTCCACGACTTCCTGGTATCACGCAACTACATCGCCTTCGTGATCTGCCCGATGGTCTGCGACTGGGATCGCGTCACGAAGGGCGAGCCCTATTGGCATTGGGACAGCCACAGGCAGACCCATGTCGCCGTGATCCCGCGCCGGCAGGGCGTGGCCGGCATCCGCTGGTTCACCGCGCCGAAGCTCGCGATGCAGACCCACACCTTCAACGCCTGGGAGCACGGCAGCCGCCTGGTGCTCGACCAGTTCGTCACGGAGTCCGGCTGGCTCAGCCAGTTCCCGGACATCCGCGATCCCGAGGCCAAGGAGCTGCCGCCCTTCGGCGAACGTTGGACGATCGATCTGTCGAGTGCATCTGGCGCCATCGACATCTCGCGCTTCATCGGACACATCGGCGAGATGCCGGTCATCGACCAGCGCTTCGCGATGGCCCGCGTCCGGCACTTCTGGTTCGGCACCAACAATCCCAGGCTCGGCCCGATGCTGCCCTTCGGCCCCAAGGGACCGCCCTTCACCTGCCTCGGACATTTCGACGAGGAGACAGGCAAGCTCGACTTCTACTACGCCGGCCCCGAGAGCTCGCCCGAGGAGCCATGCTTCGTTCCCCGCAGCGCGCACGCAGCCGAGGGCGACGGCTGGCTGCTCAGCATCGTCGGACGGCGGGCGGAGAACCGCACCGATCTCGTCATCCTCGACGCACGCAATCTGTCGGCCGGCCCCATTGCGACAATCCGCTTCCCGTGCCGGGTGCATGAGGGTTTCCACGGCATCTGGGTGAACGCCGACGTCCTTTAACGCATCCGGCCACCGGAGGCGCCAGCCGCGGATCCGCCAGCGCCTCGCGCTGAACGACAAACACTCCAATGACAAAGAGCCTCGCAGCAGGCCTGTCACAACCGGGGAAACACCATGATACGTCTGTACGGCTCGATGCACTCGCGCGCGCATCGCTGCGCCTGGATGCTGAAGGAGCTCGCGCTCGACTTCGAGCACGTTCCGACCGGCTTCACCGACGGCAGCACCCACACGCCGGACTTCCTGAAGATCAATCCCAACGGACGCGTGCCCGCGTTCGTCTCCGACGAGATCCGCCTGTTCGAGTCGCTCGCGATCAACCTTCATTTGGCGCGCCGCTACCGCAGCGACCTTTCTCCGGCCACCCTGGAAGAAGACGCGCTCGTCACCCAGTGGAGCTTCTGGGTCGTGACCGAGATCGAGAAGCCCCTGCTTCTCGCCGCAGCCAATCGCGTCCTGTTCGATGCGGACAAGCGCGATGCCGACGAGCTCGGGATCGCGCTCACCAAGCTCGGCCGTCCGCTGGCGGTCCTCGATCGGCATCTCACCGAGAGGCCCTATCTCGTCAGCGGCCGCTTCACCGTGGCCGACCTGAATGTCGCCGCCGTCATGACGCTGGCCCGGCTCGGCACGCTCGACATGTCACCATGGCCCCATGTCGACCGCTGGCTCGATCGCTGCCTGGAACGGCCGGCCGCTGCGGACTGGAAGACGATCAGTTTCCGCGTTCCGCGGCCCGAGAACCCTCTCGGCATCCTCGCGATGTTCGTCTGAGGCACTATCGCAGATTGAATGAGGAACCGCACATCATGCTGATGCTCGCCGACGCAGTGATCATCATCGACGCCGCGCTGCGCGAAGCGCGTGCGAAGAACCTCGCGCCGCTCGCGGTCGCCGTGCTCGATCCAGGCGGACACCTGATCGCCTATCAGCGCGAGGACGGCGCCGGCATCGTCCGCTTCGACATCGCCTTCGGCAAGGCCTTCGGCTCGCTCGGCATGGGCTTCGGATCACGCGAGCTGAGCCGTCGCGCCGGCAACATGCCGACATTCTTCACGATGCTATCAGCCACGACCGGCGGCCGCCTCGTCGCCTCGCCCGGCGGCGTCCTGGTGCTCGGACCGGACAGGCAGGTGCTCGGCGCCGTCGGCATCTCCGGCGATCTCGGCGACAATGACGAAGCCTGCGCGATCGCCGGCATCGCCGCGGCGGGCTTTCGAACGGAAGAGCCGCCCGGCGCGTGAACCGGTGAAGAACGGCCAAGCGGACCGCCGAAACGGTCCACGCGGCTGATCATCGCTTGGCCGGGAGCACGAAGACGTGGCCGGCCCCACCGCGGGCGGGTGCCCATCATTCGGCTGAAGGGGAGGACCACGCCCGGCAGCAACTCCCTCATCCGAATTCTCCCACGCGATTTTGTTATTTCTTTTTTCCAGAAATCATGTATGATCCCCCCATCCTGCCCTCTCTGCGAGGGGCGTACGCGTCGTCACGGACGTTGGGGCGGGATGCGGTGGACGCGGGCTGCGATGCACGACGGGCATGGCGGTCGCGGACGATGAAGTCGCGTGGTCCTGGCGCCCCGATGCTGGCGCCAAGTTCGTGCCGGTGCAGATGCGCTGGCGCGGATGACGGGGGCAAGAAAGCCGGTCCCCGGGGAGATCGCGTATAAGTTGTTAAAACCATCGCGCAGGGAATGCCGGTTACGGCTTTGCCTGTGGTACCTGCCGCCTGCATTCTTCTCGCAGGCGGGCCATGGGTGAGGCCTTCACCCGGCATTCCCTGCACCCTCGCGTCGAGGGGGGCGCTGCCGAAAACCCCGGGTGCACCGCGCCGCGGGAGCTCTTTCTGCACGCTGAATCACATACTTGCGCGCGAGAGCGAGCATTCCATACAAATTGCAACCTTTATGAGCAGTGCGTAGTCGTACGGTGCCTAGGTTTTACGCAACTTTTAAGGAGTCGGCGCCTTCTAGGCGGTGATCTGAAACTCTGCATCCAGTGTCCGCATGCAGGTGGGACAATTTGGAGTCATACCGTGCGCAAAAATCTGCCTGTCACCCACAACGAATACCCGATCACCGACGAGACGCTGATCGTCTCGCGCACCGATCTGAAGGGCAAGCTGACCTACTTCAACGACCAGTTCGTCGATGCCGCCGGCTTCACCCCCGACGAGCTGATGGGCCAGCCGCACAACATCATCCGCCACCCCGACATGCCGGAGGCCGCATTCGCCAATCTCTGGGACACGCTGAAGCAAGGCAAGCCGTGGGCCGGCGCCGTCAAGAACCGCCGCAAGAACGGTGACTTCTACTGGGTACTGGCGAGCGCATCCCCCATCCGCGAGAACGGCCGGATCACGGGCTACACCTCCATCCGCACCAAGCTGCCGGCCGAGCAGCGCGCCGAGGCCGAGAAGGTCTACGGGCTGTTGAATCAGAACAAGGCGCAGGGCTACGCGATCAGCGCGGGCGTCATCCGCCGCCGCTCGGTGTTCGACCGCCTGTCGCTCTTCACGGGTACGCTCAGGGCGCGCCTGACGACCTTGGCCGCGGTGCTGGGCGTGTTCATGCTGATCATCGGCGCGGCCGGCCTGCTGTCGACCCGCTCCACCAACGTCGCCATGAAGTCGCTGTACGAGGATCGCACGATCCCGCTGGCGCAATTGCTCGAGATCAACGATCGCACCTTGCAGAACATGTCGTCGCAACAGTCTGCGGCGGCGAACGGCAAGGCCGGAAAACCGATCGACGGCATCAGGGCGCTGGTGGACGGAAACAGCGCCAGGATCACCAAGGTCTGGGCCGACTACATGGCGAGCTACCTGACGCCGGAGGAGAAGATCGTCGCCGATGCCTTCGCGATCAAGCGCAAGGCCTATCTGGAGGAAGGCATCAGGCCGGGATTGGCTCTGCTCGAGCAGGGCAAGTTCGACGAGGCGAGCCAGCATATCGCCACCAAGGGGCATGATCTGTTCGAGGCCGCCAAGCACGAACTCGACAAGCTCGTTCAGATCCAGGTGAAGGAAGGCAAGGCGCTCTACGAGGAGGCCGAGAGACAATATCTGGTGGTGCTCGCGATCATTTCTGTGATGATCCTGGCCGGTATCGGAATCGGCGCTACGTTCAGCCTGCAGAGCATCCGCGCGGTGCTGCGGCCGCTCAAGGTGCTCAACGACGCCATGCAGAACATCACCGCCGGCAAGCTCGACAACCGCATTCCGGTGGAGCGCGACGACGAGCTCGGCGAGGCGCTGCGCAACCTGCAGACCGTGCAGGCGATCGTCCGTTTCAACAGCGAGGAAGTGAAGGCCGTGCAGCACTCGGCCGAGGTCAAGCGCAAGGCCGGAATGAACAAGCTCGCCAGCGAATTCGAAAGCGCGATCGGCGGCATCGTGCAGACGGTGTCCTCGGCCTCGTCGCAGCTCGAGACGTCCGCCGGCACGCTGACCTCGACCGCGACGCGCTCGCAGGAGCTCGCCACCACCGTGGCCGCCGCGTCCGAGCAGGCCGCGACGAACGTGCAGTCGGTCGCCTCGGCCACCGAGGAACTGACCTCGTCGGTGACCGAGATCAGCCGCCAGGTGCAGGAATCGGCGCGCATCGCCAACGGCGCCGTCGATCAGGCGCGCACCACCAACGACCGCGTCAACGAGCTCTCGAAGGCAGCCGCGAGGATCGGCGACGTGGTCGAGCTGATCAACACCATCGCCGGCCAGACCAACCTGCTGGCGCTGAACGCCACCATCGAGGCGGCGCGCGCCGGCGATGCCGGCCGCGGCTTCGCCGTGGTCGCGTCCGAGGTCAAGGCGCTCGCCGAGCAGACCTCGAAGGCCACCGGTGAGATCGCCCAGCAGATCTCGGGCATCCAGGCAGCGACACAGGAATCGGTGTCGGCGATCCGCGAGATCAGCACGACGATCGAGCGGCTGTCGGAAATCTCCTCGACCATCGCCGCCGCCGTCGAGCAGCAGGGCGCGGCGACGCAGGAGATCTCGCGCAACATCCAGGAAGCGTCGCGCGGCACCACCGAGGTCAACACCAACATAGTCGACGTCCAGCGCGGCGCCTCGCAGACCGGCTCTGCTTCGGGCAACGTGCTGTCGGCGGCGCAGTCGCTGTCGCGGGAGAGCGACCGGCTGCGGCAGGAGGTCGACCGATTCCTCGGCAACGTGCGGGCGGCCTGAGCCGCCCCGCGCTCACCGCCCGGTCAGCCGGATCGGGCGGCCCTGACTGATGAAGGCGTAATGGCCGGCGCCGATGCCGCCGACCATCAGCGCCTCGACGACGGGCTCGGCAATCTCACCGGTCGCGGCCCAGTCGATGACGAAATTGGCGCCGGTGCCGCCGCGGGTGTCCTTGATGGGCACGAAGACCTCGACGGTCGCGAACGGCCTCAAGGCGACGGGCTCGCGCAGATGCGCCTCCACCAGCGTGCCGGCCGTATCGTAATAGTTGATGCGCCGGACGATCAGCGGCCGCTGCTCGGAGGCGTTGTGGATGCTCAGCGTCACCGAGAAATCGGCCTGGACCCGGCCCGGGGTCATCGCGACGCTGGAATAGACGGGGACATAGACGGCGCCCGTGACCGTGACGGGCTCCGCCGGAACTGGCGTCAGCGAGCTCGCGAAAGCGGTGGTCACGTCGTCGGCGGCCTGCGCCGCGCCGGCCGCAACAGCTGCGATGAGCAGCAGCGCGAATGCGCCCGTCCGGATGTGACAGATTGCGGGTTTCCTTGCGCGGCGGCACGACATAAGTTGCCGCCTTGGGGGTTGCTTCATGCATGAACTGATCGGCGACATCACGCTCTGCATCCTGTTTGCGTGGGTGCTTGGACTGGCGGCACATAGATGGCGCCAGCCCTCGATTCTCGCTTATCTGGTCGCGGGCTTCGCCATTGGCCCCTTCGGCACCGGCTGGGTCAAGTCCCAGGAGTCGATTTCGGTGATCTCCGAGCTCGGCCTGATCTTCATGCTGTTCATGATCGGGCTCGAGATCGACCTCAAGAAGATCATCCGTGCCGGCCCGGTGATTCTGATCGCTGGTGGGGTCCAACTGCTCGGGGGTGCCGCGCTCGGCATCCTGTTCTTCGTCGCGATCGGCATGCGGATGGGCGCCGAGAGCTACGACGCACTCTATCTCTGCGTCGCCTGCGCGCTGTCCTCGACCGTCATCATCGTCAAGGTGCTGTACGAGAAGCGCGAGCTCGACACCCTGCCCGGCCGCATCACGCTCGGCGTGCTCGTGCTGCAGGACGTGTTCGCGATCCTGTTCCTGGCGGTGCAGCCGAGCCTCGACGACCTCCATGTCAGCGTGATCCTGCTGTCGTTCGCCCGCGCCGGCACACTGGTCGCGATCGCCCTGCTCCTCAGCCGCTACGTCTTGCCGCCGGTGTTCCATCGCATCGCGCGTACTCCGGAGCTGATCCTGCTCGGCGCGCTGGCCTGGTGCTTCCTGATCGGCGAGATCGCTGAAAGGCTGCACCTGTCGCGCGAGATGGGCTCGCTGGTCGCGGGCGTCTCGCTGTCGACCTTCCCCTACGCGCTCGACGTCACCGCCAAGGTCACGACGTTGCGCGATTTCTTCATCACGCTGTTCTTCGTCGCGCTCGGCATGACGATCCCGATCCCGACGATGTCCGTGGTGGGGCTGGCGCTCGTGATCGCGCTGTTCACGGTGGCGAGCCGGCTGCTCACGACGTTCACGCCGCTCTACATGATGCGGCAGGGCCTGCGTGCCAGCCTGCTGCCGGCGCTCAACCTCGCCCAGATCAGCGAATTCTCGCTGGTGGTGATCCAGACCGGCGCCGCCGCCGGGCACCTCAAGAACGGCACGTCGAGCGCAGCGTCCTTTGCTTTCGTGCTGCTCGCCGTGCTCTCGACCTTCGTCATCGTACGCTCCGATCCGATCGCGCGGCGAAGTATCCCGCTGCTCAAGCGGATCGGTCTGCGCGACCTCGATGCAAGCAAGGATGGCGAGGCCGGACATGAGGGCGGACACGGCGCCGGACGGCCGATCGTTCTCCTCGGATTCTTCCGCACCGCCAGCGCCCTGCTCAGCGAGATCGAGCGCAACGAGCCGGCGCTGCTGGAGCAGATCGGCGTGGTCGATTTCAACCCCGTCGTCTTCCGAACCTTGTCCGATCGCGGCATCCAGGTGACCTATGGCGACATCAGCAACGTCGACACGCTGATTCATGCGGGGGTGGGCCAGGCCGAGCTGATCATCCTGAGCATCCCGGATTCGCTGCTCAAGGGTGCCAACAACGAAAAGCTGGTGCGCCATGTCCGCAGCATCAATGCATCGGCCAAGATCATCGCGACCGCCGACCTGCTCGCCGACGTCAACGACCTCTACGCTGCCGGCGCCGACTACGTGACCGTGCCGCGGCTCAGCGATGCGCAGGTGCTGCTCAACCTGATCCAGGACGTCAGCGCCGGGCTCCTCTCCGAGCGCCGCAGCCAGGCGGAGACGATGCTCGCCGACCGCCGCGAGGTGCTGCCATGAGCCTGGCACGCATCCATCTCCCACAGAACCTGCGATCCTGCTGGACTTGAATCATGGCAAACACGAGCGTTCACGTCGTCGATCACCCGCTGGTCCAGCACAAGCTCTCCTTGATGCGCGAGCGTGACCGCTCGACCAAGGGCTTCCGTGAGCTGTTGAACGAGATCGGCATGCTGCTGGCCTACGAGGTCACGCGCGACCTGCCGCTCGAGCTGGTCGACATCGAAACGCCGATCGCGCCGATGAAGGCGCCGAAGATCGCCGGCAAGAAGCTGACGCTTGCGCCAATCCTGCGCGCCGGCGTCGGCTTCCTCGACGGCATGCTGGCGCTGATGCCGTCCGCGCGCATCGCCCATATCGGACTCTACCGCGATCCCAACACGCTGCAGGCCATCGAGTATTACTTCAAGGCGCCGCAGGACCTGAGCGACCGCACGGTGATCCTGATGGACCCGATGCTCGCGACCGGCAACTCCGCCTGCGCGGCTGCCGAGCTGCTCAAGACGCGCGGCGCCCGCGACATCCGTTTCGTCTGCCTGCTGGCGGCACCGGAAGGCATCGCCAAGTTCGAGAAGGAGCATCCGGACATCCCGATCTGGACCGCGGCGATCGACGAGAAGCTGAATGACCACGCCTACATCGTGCCCGGTCTGGGCGATGCCGGCGATCGGATGTTCGGCACGAAGTGATCGTGCGCGTGCAGTTCAGCAGGACGGTCGCGGTGAAGGGCGAATGACGCTGAAGATGCGACCGTCGATCACCAGCAGCGCACTCCCGATCACCAGCGCGCCGCTGATCTCCCCCAACGAGATGCTTTCGCCGAGCACCAGCGACCCGAGCAGGATCGTCGTCAACGGGATCAACAACGTCACCAGCATCACGTTGGTCGCCCCGGAGCGGCGCAGGATTTGGAAGAACACGATATAGGCGAACGCCGTCGACAGCGCCGCAAGGCTTATGACCGCGACCCAGGTCTGCAGTCCGGGAAGCGGGAGACGCCAGGGCTGGTCGACGACAGCGGCGATGGCCAGCATCATCACGCTGGAAGCCGAGAGCTGGAAGGTGGCGGTTGCAAGCGGCGGCGAATGGGCGAGATGGCGGCGCACCAGCAGCGCGGCGATGCCGTAGCTGAGCGACGCGCCAAGACCGAACAGAATGCCGTACCCGCCTGCCGAGCCGTCGAGCCCCGGTCCGCCCCGCAGGATCACGACCCCGACGAGGCCGACGACCAGACCCGCTGCCCGCCGGGCCGACAGCCTTTCCTCTCCCGCGGCGGCCATCACCACGATTGTGAACAGCGGCGTCGTCGCATTGAGGACAGCAGCAAGGCCGGAGGTGATGAACGTCTGGCCGATCACGATCAGGCAGAATGGCACGACATTGTTGAACAGCGCCACGGCAAGGAACGGCAGCCAGCCGACAACCCCCTGGGGAAAGCCGAGCCCGCGCAGTCGCGCCACCGGCAGCAGAATCGCCGCCGCCAGCACGATGCGCAGCAGCACCAGCGTCAGCGGGGGCAGTTCCTCCAAGGCGAGGCCGTTGAAGATGAACGATCCGCTCCACAGCAGCGAGAGCAGGCCGAGCAACGACCAGTCCCGCGCGTCCATGCTCTCGTTCTGGGATGTCATCGCCGCAAACCGCTGTTTCATCTGCGCGAGCCTTGCAGGTGAAGCCTCGCGCCGTCCACCCGCTTTCCGGTGGTGTGCCTACGGCATGGATCTCGGCCGCGACACCAGCTCGATCATGCGGCCTTCGTCCTCATCCGGCATCGCCGCCTTCGCCCGCGCATAAGCATCGACGGCCGCCTGGGCCATGATGGGACGCTCTCCAAGCAGCTGCTCGGCGAGCTGCAGCGCATAGGCTGCATCCTTGTGACGGAGCGCCGCGGTGAAGCTTGCATCGGCGAAGTTGCGCGCGATCATGCGCGGCGCGTGGCGCAGAACCTGGGGGCTCGCCGCGACGCCGCTCTGGATTGCCTCCAGCACGAGCTTCATGTCGAGGCCGGCCTGCTCGGCGATTGCGAGCCCCTCCGCAAGACCTGCGATCTGCATCGCGCCAAGCAGGTTGTTGATCAGCTTGTAGACTGTCCCGGCGCCCACGGGCCCGAAATGGCGAATGGTCGAGCCGATCGGCGCCAGATACGGCCGCGCGCGGTCGAGATCGGCAGCGTCGGCACCGACCAGCAAGGTCAGCTTGCCGCTCGCGGCCGCGTCGGGCAGCCCGGTCACCGGGCAGTCGAGATAGGTCACGCCGCGCGCATCCAGCTCGCGCGACAGACGCAGCGCATGGTCGCGCGATACGGTCGAGCATTCGATCGCGATCGTGCCGACCCGCATGGTGGCCGCGGCGCCATCCGGCCCGAGCCAAACCGCGCGCGAGGCGTCGTCATCAGCCACCATCGTCACGACCGCATCGGCATCGATTGCCGCATCAGCTGGCGAGGTCGACCAGCGCGCGCCGCGCGCGATCAGATCCTCCGCCTTCGCCCGGCTGCGATTCCAGACCGCCACGGAATAGCCTGCGTCGAGATAACGACCGGCCATACCATGGCCCATGCGCCCGAGCCCGATGAAGGCAACGCGCGCCACGCTCAATCGACGTCCTCGATCGCAGCGCCTGGCGTCGTGCCGAACGCGCGCTGCGCCAGCGTCGCCGCCATGAACTCGTCGAGATCGCCATCGAGCACGCCGGCGGTGTCGGACGTCTGCACGCCCGTGCGCAGATCCTTCACCATCTGATACGGCTGCAGCACGTAGGAGCGGATCTGGTGGCCCCAACCGATCTCGGTCTTGGCCGCCTGGTCGGCCGCCGCTTTCTCCTCGCGCTTCTTCAGCTCGATCTCATAGAGACGTGCGCGCAGCATGTCCCAGGCCTGGGCGCGGTTCTTGTGCTGTGACCGGCCAGCCTGACAGACCACCGCAACGCCGGTTGGGATGTGCGTCAGCCGGACCGCCGATTCGGTCTTGTTGACGTGCTGGCCGCCGGCGCCACCGGACCGCATGGTGTCGACGCGGACATCGGACTCCTTGATGTCGATCTTGATGCTGTCGTCGATGACCGGGAAGATCTGCACCGAAGAGAACGAGGTGTGGCGGCGTGCATTCGAATCGAACGGAGAGATTCGGACCAAGCGATGCACGCCAGCTTCAGTCTTCAGCCAACCATAGGCATTATGCCCGGAGATCTGGATGGTCGCCGACTTGATGCCGGCCTCTTCGCCCAACGATTCTTCGAGATACTCGATCTTGAAACCGTGCTTCTCGGCCCATCGGGCGTACATGCGCAGCAGCATCTGCGCCCAGTCCTGGCTCTCGGTGCCGCCGGCGCCGGCATGGACCTCGAGATAGGTGTCGAACTTGTCGGCCTCGCCGGACAGGAGCGCCTCGAGCTCGCGCCGCGCGACCTCCTTCTTCAGCTCCTTCAGCGCATTCTCGGCTTCGGTGACGACACCGGGATCGTTCTCGGCCTCGCCAAGCTCGATCATCTCGATATTGTCGCTGAGCTCACGTTCGACCTTGCCAATGCCGGTGAGCGAATCCTCCAGCGAGGTCCGCTCCTGCATCAGCCGCTGAGCTTTTTGGGGGTCGTTCCAGAGATTGGGGTCTTCGGCGAGCTTGTTCAGCTCGGCCAGCCTTGCCGTCGATGTCTCGACGTCAAAGATGCCTCCTCAGCAGCCCGACCGACTGCTTGATCTCTTCTACGATTTTCTCGATTTCCGCGCGCATGTCGCTCTCTTCAGGCCACGGCTCGAAGCGCCGCAGCATCGTCTGTCACAGGGGATGTAACGGCGCTCGGCGCAAAGCGCAATCGCTCTGCACCGCACCGGCATCAGTTTCAGCCGGCCCAATGCCTAATAGAGGCTTCCCGTGCCTGGACGGATGATGAAGCTGCCAGCATCAGGCTGGCCGCCGCTCTGCGACGGCATCACGCGTCCATCGGCGTCGGCGACACCGATGACCGAGTAGTTGTCCGGCGGAGCCGTACCAGGTTTGAACGCTTCCATGATCGTGCGGCCGCCGTCGCCAGGGCTCGCGCGCATGCCAGTCTTGGCATCGACACGGACCAGCTTGATGCCGGCCGGGATCTTGAAGGGCGTGGCCGGCTTGTCGGCCAGCGCGAGCTTCATGAAGTCTTTTGCGATCGGCGCGGCCAGATGACCGCCGGTCGCAGCATTACCCCTACCGAGCGGCCGGGGCTTGTCGTAACCCATGTAGATGGCGACGGCGAGGTCCGGCGAGAAGCCGACGAACCATGCGTCCTTGGCCTCGTTGGTGGTGCCGGTCTTGCCGGCGATCGGCTTGCCGACCTCCTTCAGCACGGTCGCCGTGCCCGCCTGCACCACGCCCTCGAGCATCGAGGTGATCTGGTAGGCCGTCATCGTATCCAGAACCTGCTCCCGGCGGTCGACCAGCTGCGGCTCGCTCTGGTTCTTCCAGCCGTCCGGTGCGTCGCAGCCGCGGCACTCGCGGGCATCATGCTTGAAGATGGTGTGGCCGTAGCGGTCCTGGATGCGGTCGATCAAGGTCGGCTTCACCCGACGGCCGCCATTGGCGATCATCGAATAGGCCGTGACCATGCGCATGGCCGTGGTTTCGCCGGCGCCGAGGGCGTAGGAGAGGTAATTCGGCAGCTCGTCATAGACTCCGAACCGCTTGGCGTATTCGGAAATCAACGGCATGCCGACGTCCTGCGCGAGACGCACGGTCACCGTGTTCAGCGACAGACGCAGCGCGTTGCGCAAGGTCGTTGGCCCGAGATATTTGCCGTTGGAGAAGTTGTCGGGGCGCCAGACCTGCCCGCCCTGCCCCTGGTCGATCTCGATTGGTGCGTCGACGACCTGGGTCGACGGCGTATAGCCGTTGTCGAGCGCCGAAGAATAGACGATCGGCTTGAATGACGATCCGGGCTGCCGGTAGGCCTGCGTTGCGCGGTTGAACTGGCTCTGGTCGAAGGAGAAGCCGCCGACCATCGCGAGCACACGGCCAGTGTTCGGATCCATGGCAACCATCGCGCCGGACACTTCGGGCAGTTGCTCGAGGCGATACTGGCCTTCGACCGGATTGCCTTCTTTGTACAGCGGATCGGCATAGATCACGTCGCCCGGCTGCAGCACCTGGGCGACCGACGTCGGCACCTTGCCACGGCCGTTGGCCGTCGCAGCCCGCGCCCATTTCACGCCGTCAAGCGTGATCAGGCCAGTCTGGCGTTCCTTGCTGACGGCGCCGCCGAGTTCGCGCGGCGGCTGGAAGCCGATGCGGGCGGACTGGTCGCTGGTCTCGAGCACCACGGCCATCCGCCACGGTGAGATGTCCGAGAGCGATTTGATGTCGGCGAGCTTCACCCCCCAATCGCCCGAAGTATCGAGCTTGGAGACAGGCCCGCGATAGCCCTGCTCCTGGTCGTACCTCACGAGTCCGGCGACCATGGCCTTGCGCGCCATGACCTGAATCTTCGGATCGAGCGTCGTCCGGACGGACAGGCCGCCTTCGTAGAGCTTCTTCTCGCCATAGCGCTCGAAGATGTCGCGGCGAACTTCCTCGGCGAAATATTCACCCGCAAAGATGTGGGCGCCGGTGTTGCGGCTCGCGATCGTCAGCGGATCCTTGCGCGCCTTGTCGGCGTCGGCCTGCTTGATCCAGCCGTTCTCAAGCAGACGATCGACGACGTAGTTGCGGCGCTCGATGGCGCGGTCGCGATTGCGGATCGGATGCAGGCTGCCCGGCATCTTCGGCAGCGCGGCGAGATAGGACGCCTCCGCCACGGTGAGCTCGTTCACCGACTTGTCGAAATAGACCAGCGACGCCGCGGCGATGCCATAGGCGCCCGAGCCGAGATAGATCTCGTTGAGATAGAGCTCGAGAATCTTGTCCTTCGAGTAGGTGCGCTCGATGCGCATCGCCAGCAGCGCTTCCTTGATCTTGCGGGCGAACGACACCTCGTTGGTCAACAGGAAGTTCTTGGCGACCTGCTGGGTGATGGTGGAGGCGCCCTGCGGACGGCGATTGGAGCCGAAGTTCTGGGCGTAGACCACGGCGGCACGCGCCATGCCGGTGAAATCGATGCCGCCATGCTCGTAGAAGTTCTTGTCCTCGGCGGCGAGGAAGGCGTTGATCACGAGCTTGGGAACCGCCTGGATCGGCAGGTACAGCCGGCGCTCCCGGGCATATTCACCGACCAGCGAGCCGTCGACCGCGTGCACGCGCGTCATCACCGGCGGCTCATAATCCTGCAACTGGGAGTAGTCAGGCAGGTCCTTGGAAAAATGCCAGATCAGGCCGGCCGCTGCTGCCACACCGACCAGGAACAAGACGGTACCGGCCGCGAACAGGAAGCCCAAAAACCGCACCAGAAAGCGCATCGGCGAATATCCGTTCCAACTCTTGTTTCGTCTCTCGGCTCGGACGCGGCGCACCCACAGGCGCTACCGCCAAAAATCACACGGTCGGCTGCAATGCCGCGTGACCCATGCCAGAGAAACGCATGGTCAAGCCTATCAGCGGTCAAGCCTATCACAAGTCTGCCGAGAAGGAATCCTCACTGATTCCGGGTGCCTCGCAGCACGTTTATACGGATGTTGCTGTGGCCAAACTAGGGCTTTGCGCGTACCGCCGCCGGCTTGTCCGGCCTCTCGGGGCCCGCGTTGGCGATGCGCTTGGCCAGAAAGGCATCGATCGCCCGCGCCATTGCGTCCGCCGTGCGCGACCGCCATGCGTCGGAGACCAGGTTCCCCATATCGCCCTTATTGGAGACATAGCCGAGTTCGACCAGCACGGATGGCACGTCGGGCGCCTTGAGCACGCGGAAACCGGCCGATTTCAGCGGGCGCTTATGCATATGCACCGCCGTCTTCATGTCGTTCATCAGCACACGGGCGAACCTGTTGGAAAACGTGCGGGTTTCCCGGCGGGCCAGATCGATCAGGATGTCGGCGACGTCAGCCGGCTCCTCGGTCAGATTGACCCCGCCGATCTGGTCGGCCCGGTTCTCGGCCTCGGCCAGCCGTTCCGCCTCGACGTCGGACGCCTTGTCCGACAGCGTATAGATGGTCGCGCCCTGCGCAGTGCCCTCACCTCGCGGCAGCGCATCGGCGTGGATGGAGACGAACAGAGCCGCCGACTGCTTCTGGGCGATGCGGACCCGGTCTCCAAGCGGGATGAAGGTGTCGTCGTCGCGAGTCATGATCACGCGGAACTTGCCCGACCGTTCCAGCCGGTCGCGCAGCGCCTGGCCGAAGGCGAGCACCAGATTCTTCTCCGGCACCTCGCCGCCCTGGGTGCCGTAGTCGATACCACCATGACCGGGGTCGATCACGACCACGGGCCGGGTGTCCGGCGGACCATCCGTCGGAGGGGGGGCGATGGCGACCGTCGTCGGCGGCGGCCGGACTGCCGGCGCGGGGTTTCCTGCGACCGCGACCGACGCCGTCGCGGAACCTGAATCGGCAGGCCTGGGCGCAAGACGGCTGTCGCTGCCGATGGCGCGGGCGAAGGTCGCCTCGTCGACCTCCTCCAGTTCGAGCACCAGCCGCGGCGGCTGACCGTTGGCGGCATCCAGCACCGTGGAGTTGGCGATTCGAGCCGGGCCGGTGAGATCGAAGACGATGCGGGACCCACCGGGCATCACCATCCCATAGCGGAACGCCTTCACCAAACCACGGCCGCTGGTCCCGGCTCCAGTGGGCAGATGAAAGCTGACCTGGGGCAGGTCGACGACGACGCGATAGGGTTCGCTGAGCAGGAAGGTTCGAAACGGCACCGTCCGGTCGAGATCGAGCACGAATCGGGTCTGTCGGGAATCGCCGGCGACCCGTGCGTCGGTGGCGATGGGGAACCCGGGCCCGACCACGGCAGGCGGCACCTGGCCGACCGGCCCGCTCTGGGCGCGGGCCGGAATGACCGCCGCACATAACATTTGCGTGACGCACAGCGACGCGCATCCCAGCAAGGAAAGGTAATTCGCCCGGCCAATTGCCAAATCGATGCCTCCGCGGGATCGTCTTACCGCAACCAATCCCAGGGGTTAACCGCCAAATTTTGTCATTTTCGTTAAAGGCCACCGATTGTTGCGGTTCCGCGACGCTTCGCTTGCGCGACCTGACCATTCCTCGTATGTACGAAGGGCTGAAGGCTAATCCTTACTGCCGGTTGTGTCGCGTTCAACCTCCGGTGAAACGCCGGAAGCTTCGTGATCGGGGTGCTCGATATCGGGTCCTCGGTCGTTGCGAAGAGTCCAGCGCCTTTCCGACGCTCCACCAAAGCCTGCGCGATCCCGCGCGGCCGCAACGGAGAGCCGGTCACGAGCCGAGTGGCGCCTGTCAGGGCGCCTCCTCGCAGAGACCGCCCGGGCACCAGGTCAGACACGGTATAGCCTGATACCGCACCCGTGACAGGGTGGGTATTCGATCCAGGCAAGCGTTTCGGCGCAATCTGGCCTTCGGCAACAGAGAAGGCGGCACCCGCTGCCGCCCACATATTCCAGACGGGCCGACGCTTGATGCGCCAGACTGAGTTGCCAACCATGACCAGCGGACGATCCGCGCCGATGCGGGGCCAGACCCCCGTCCGGCCAATCGCCCCGCCGGCATCAGGGTTGGCGCGGCGCGACCAGCTGCGTTTAGGCCTTCCCCTCACCCCCGAATCAGGTGGACCGTCGCGTCATCCGACAGCGCGCCACGCGCTCGCGGCCAATCGCGCCCGTCGCCTCCAAGAGTTCCAATATGCCCAACAAGATGTTGATCGATGCTACCCACCCGGAAGAGACCCGGGTCGTTGTCGTCCGCGGCAACCGCGTCGAGGAATTTGATTTCGAAACGGCCCAACGCAAGCAGCTCCGCGGCAACATCTACCTGGCCAAGGTTACCCGGGTCGAGCCCTCGCTGCAGGCCGCCTTCGTCGAGTATGGCGGCAACCGCCACGGCTTCCTGGCCTTCAGCGAAATCCATCCGGACTACTATCAGATCCCGGTCGCCGACCGGCAGGCTCTGATCGAGGCCGAGGAGCGCGCGCACCGCGAAGCCGAAGAGGAAAGCGAGAACCGCTCCAACCGCCGCCGCAACCGGCACCGCAGTTCACGGCGCCGCGGCAGCGGCGAACGGGTCCAGAGCGAGATCGTCGAGGTCGCCGAGGCGGGCCTCCCTGCCCCGACCGAAGGGCACGAGGCCGACCACGAGGCGCAAGACCACCGCGCCTATGCGCAGGACGATCAGCCGCACGCCGACGCGACCGCTCCCAGCGAGGCGCAGGGCTTCTCCGAAGGCCCGGTCGAGGCTCAAGGTCGGGACGCCTCGGGCGAAGCTTGGCAGGGCGCAGCCGACGAATCGCGCGAGCATGCCGACCGCCAGCCTGATGCCGTCGCCGCGCAGGACCATGACGCTGCTGCCGAGCAGCCCTCCGGCGAAGCTGCGGAGGCCGCGAGCGCGCAGACCGGCGGCTCGCACCCTGCCGAGGCGGCCAGCCCGGCTGTCGCGGCAGACGAGCACGACGACGAGCATGACCATGAGCACCACGGTCACGACGAGCATCATGACGGCGAGCACGAGCATGATGAGCACGAACATCACGAATACCACCATCATGAGCATGATCACGATGAGCACGACGACGATGACGTCGCTGCCGTGGGCGAACATGCTGATCACGGCGTCACCATCGTGCCCGGCGACGAGAACGGCTCCGACACCGCGTCCGGCGACCATGAGGACGACGAGGACGACGGCGAGGAGATCGAGGAAGAGCTCGTCGAATCCGTCGGCGGCGATGACGTGCTGGAGGAAGTGCCGGAGCGCACCTTCCGTCCGCGCCGGCAGTACAAGATCCAGGAAGTCATCAAGCGCCGCCAGGTGATGCTGGTGCAGGTCGTGAAGGAGGAGCGCGGCAACAAGGGCGCGGCGCTGACGACCTATCTGTCGCTGGCCGGCCGCTATGCCGTGCTGATGCCCAACACGGCGCGCGGTGGCGGCATCAGCCGCAAGATCACCTCGGCGCAGGACCGCTCGCGCCTGAAGGAAGTGGTGCAGGACCTCGACGTGCCCGAGGGCATGGGCGTGATCCTGCGCACCGCCGGCGCCAACCGCACCAAGCCCGAGATCAAGCGCGACTTCGAATATCTGCTGCGTCTCTGGGAAACGGTCCGCGACATGACCCTGAAGTCGCAGGCCCCGACCCTCGTGTATGAGGAAGGCTCGCTGATCAAGCGCTCGCTGCGCGACCTCTACAACAAGGAGATCGACGAGATCCTCGTGGCCGGCGAAGACGGCTACCGCGAGGCGCACGATTTCATGAAGATGCTGATGCCGACCAATGTCCGGGCGGTGAAGCAGTATCGCGACGGCCAGCCGCTGTTCTCCCGGATGGGCGTCGAGAGCCAGCTCGACGCGATGTTCTCGCCGACCGTGCAGCTGCGCTCGGGCGGCTATATCGTGCTCAACCAGACCGAGGCGCTGGTCTCGATCGACGTGAACTCCGGCCGCGCCACGCGCGAGCATCACATCGAGGACACAGCGCTCAAGACCAATATGGAGGCGGCCGAGGAAGTGGCGCGGCAGCTCCGTTTGCGCGACCTGGCCGGGCTGATCGTCATCGACTTCATCGACATGGACGAGAAGCGCAACAACCGCTCCGTGGAACGCAAGCTGTCGGACTGCCTGCGGCAGGATCGCGCGCGCATCCAGGTCGGCCGGATCTCGCATTTCGGCCTTCTGGAGATGTCGCGGCAGCGCATCCGGGCCAGCGTGCTCGAAAGCTCGACCGAGCCGTGCGCGCATTGCGGCGGCACCGGTCACGTGCGCTCGGTGTCCTCGGTGGCGCTGCAACTGCTGCGCAGCCTCGAAGAGACGCTGATGAAGGGCGCCACCCACAATCTCGTGGTCCGCACCCGCACCGAGGTGGCGCTCTACGTGCTCAATCACAAGCGCGGCCATCTGCGTGACCTCGAGAACAGCTTCAAGGTCTCGCTCGCCGTCATCGCCGATCCGAGCGTGAGCGGCCAGCAATCCTTCATCATCGATCGGGGCGAGCAGGTGCACACGCTCGAGGCCGCCAAGGCGCTGCTCGCCGCGCAGGCCTCCGCCCCGCCGCTGGCGGCCGAGGAAATCTACGACGAGGAAGAACCGTTCGATATCGAGACGGAATCCGAGGTCGAGACCGAGGAGACCGAAGGCCTGTCCGAGGACGCAGCCGACGGCAGCGCAGCCGAAGGCGAGCGGGACGGCGCGCGCCGCAAGCGGCGACGGCGCCGGCGTGGCCGCGGCAGCGAGGCCCGCGAGGGCGCGCTCCCAGAAGGCACGGCCGGACTGCAGTCCGCCGAGCCGGGCTCTGCCGCCGAGCAGTCAGCCGAGGACACCGACGGCGAAGACGACGAGTCGGAGGAACAGCCTGCGTTCGCACAAGGCGAGCAGACGGATCAGCCTGGCGGCGAGCGGCGTCCGCGCCGGCGTGGACGCCGCGGCGGTCGCCGTCGGCGCGGTGGCGCGGAAGAAGGTCTCGCCGCGTCGATCGGCGACGAGCTCGCGCCGGCTTCGGCATCGGAGGCAGAAGCCGCCGTGGCCGATTTCGACGGCAATGGCGCTTCCCACCACGACGAGGAAGAGCCGGCAGAACCTGCGGCGCCAGTCCATGCGTCGGCCGCAACCGAGGCCGATGAGTCCGTCGCTGGCGCCTCCGTGCCCATGCCACAGGCTGCTCCGGGACAGCCCGAAGTGCAGCAGACCGAGGCTCCGAAGACGGAATCCGAGAAGACCCCACGCCGTTCAACGGTTCGCGAGAAGGTCAGCTTCCTCACCGAGCCGAGGCCGGAGGGCGCGGTTTCAGCCGTCAACGTCGCCGAGAGCAGCGCACCCACTCCGGCTGTCGACGTCGCGGCGTCCGGACCGGTTGCCTCCGAACCGGCGGCCACCGATTCCTCGTCCCCTGCGGCCCCGCGCCGGGCCGGCTGGTGGTCCCGCCGTTTCGGTGGCGGGCAGTAAGCCCCCGCTCTCCGACGCTTCGATGCAAAACGCCCGGCCAGATTGGCCGGGCGTTTTTCATATGGCGTTCTTCGTATGGCGATCGTTCTTGACCGTGACGACCGACCGGAGGCCGCTCAGCCGGTCGTCACGGCCGGCTCGACATCCGACGGATCGATCTGCTGATTGAGCCGTCGCTGCAGGAGATCATGGTCGAGTTCGTCTTCGCGCCACGAGACGAACACGGCGGCGATGCCGTTGCCGATGATGTTGGTCAGTGCACGCGGCTCGCGCGCCCTAGCCTAACCAGCGCGCGATCCGGGCCACCGCCTCACGCATGTCCTCGGCCGAACGCGCATAGGAAAAGCGCACGAAGCTGCGGCCGTGGATCGGATCGAAGTCGACGCCCGGCGTGGCCGCCACATGGGTCTCCTCCAGCATCCGCTTGGCGAAGTCGAAACTGTCGGAGGTGAAGTCGGACACGTCGGCATAGAGGTAGAAGGCGCCGTCGGCCGGCAGGAACCGGGTCAGGCCGGCCTTCGGGAAACCCTCGATCAGGATGTGCCGGTTCTCCTGGTAACCGTGCTTGATGGCCTCCATTTCGGTCCGGCCGTCGAACGCCGCTTCCGCCGCGATCTGCGACAGGGTCGGAACCGAGATCGCGAGGTTCTGTTGCAGACGCTCGATCGGCCGCACCAGCGCATCTGGCACCACCATCCAGCCGATGCGCCAGCCCGTCATGCAGAAGTACTTCGAGAACGAGTTGATGATCAGGGCCTCGCGCGACAGCTCCGCCGCCGTCACCGCCGGAAACGCGTAGTCCAGACCGTGATAGATCTCGTCGGAGATGAAGCGGATGCCGGCGTCGCGTGCGGCTGCGATGACACCGCCCAGCGCCTCACGCGACATCATGGTGCCGGTCGGATTGGCGGGACTTGCCACCAGCACACCCTTCAGCGGCGTCTTGCGGTGCGCGGCGAGCAGCGCTTCGCCGGTCAGGGCGTGACGGTTCTCCGCCGTGGTCTCGATCAGCACCGGCTCGCAGCCCAGCGCCGTCAGGATATGGCGATAGGGCGGATAGCCCGGCACGGTCACGGCCACGCGGTCGCCGGGCTCGAACATGGCCAGGAACGCCAGGATGAATCCGGCCGAGGATCCCGTCGTGATCACGATCCGCGCCGGATCGACCTCGCAAGCGTGCGTCTCACGATAGTGCCGCGCGATTCGCTGTCGCAGCGACAGCAGACCGAGCGCCGAGGTGTAGTCGATGCGGGCCTGATCGAGCGCGGCATGCGCGGCCGCAATGGCCGCTCGTGGCGCAGGCGCCGCCGGTTGGCCGACCTCCATGTGGATGACATGTCCACCGCCCGCCTCGATCCGCTCGGCCGCAGCCATCACGTCCATCACCATGAACGGCGGAACATTGCTGCGCGCGGACGGCGCCGTCAGGTCGGCGATCCGCTGTTCCAATGTCGGTATCACTGTCGCATCCACCATCGATATCTGCTATTGACCGCGGCTGTTCGGACCCGCTCCGTGAACCGGTCGGGGTCAGCCCATGGGCCTCGTTCGCCGCAGATGAGCCGCATTCCGCCGTTTGGTGGGCAATAGCCCGTCTCGCGCCTCGCGCCAATTGCAAAGATCGCCTGATGTCGCTCCGTATCGTGCTTCGCAAGAAACTGTCCGGCGGGCTTGCCGCGGTCGTCGCGGCGGCCGTGACGCTGGCGCCGCTCGCGCCTGCATCGGCGCAGCAAGGCAAGGGACCGCCGATCCTGCGCGACACCGAGACCGAGGTGCTGCTGCGTGAATATACCCGGCCGATCCTGCGCGTCGCCGGGCTCGAAAAGCAGAACATCCAGATGGTCATCATCAACGATGCGTCCTTCAACGCGTTCGTTGCCGACGGCCGCCGCATCTTCGTCAATTACGGCGCCATCCTGCAGTCGGAAAATCCGAACCAGCTGATCGGCGTTCTCGCGCACGAGACCGGCCATCTCGCCGGCGGCCATCTCGCCAAGCTGCGCCAGCAGCTCGCCACCGCCCAGACCCAGATGATCATCGCCACCATTCTCGGCGCCGGCGCCCTCGCGGTCGGCGCGCGCGGCGGCGGCAGCGGCCTTGCCAATGCCGGCGCCGCGACGCTGTCGGCCCCGGGCGAGGTCATCCGCCGATCGCTGTTGTCGTATCAGCGTCAGCAGGAGGAGAACGCCGACCGCGCGGGGGTGAAATTCCTCACTGCGACAGCGCAATCGCCGAAGGGCATGTACGAGACGTTCAAGCGCTTCACCAATGAGAGCCTGTTCGCCGCGCGCGGCGCCGACCCCTATCTGCAATCACATCCGATGCCGGCCGATCGCGTCGAGGCGCTCGAGGGCCTCGCGCGCCAAAGCCCCTATTGGGACAAGAAGGACGACCCCGCATTGCAGCTCCGTCACGACATGGTCCGTGCCAAGATCTCGGCCTTCATGGAACGGCCGGACACGGTGGCACGGCGCTATCCATTGTCGGACACCGGCCTGCCCGCCCGCTACGCCAGGGCAATCTCCACCTACCTGCATGGCGACCTGCGCAGCGCCCTGAGCCAGATCGATGCCCTGATCCAGGTGCAACCCAACAACGCCTATTTCTACGAGGTCCGCGGCCAGGCCCTGCTGGAGGGCGGCCGCCCCACTGAGGCGATCGCCCCGCTGCGCAAGGCGGTGCACCTGTCCAATAACGCCCCGCTCATCGAGATGTTACTTGGTCAGGCCTTGGTGGCATCCGAGAACAAGGCCTACACTGACGAGGCGATCTCGATCTTGCGCGCGGCGGTCGCGCGCGAATCCGAGGCGCCGCTCGGCTATTCCCAGCTCGCGATGGCCTACGGTCGCAAGGGCGATTATGCGGAGGCGGATCTCGCCTCGGCGCAGGCCGCCTTCCTGCGTGGCGACAACAAGACGGCGCGCGAGCTTGCCTCGCGTGCAAAAACCCGCTTCGCGGTCGGCTCGCCGGGCTGGGTCAGGGCCGACGACATCGTCATGGCAAAGCCGCTTTCCGGCCAGTAGGTGTCGGACAGCGGAGTTGGCGCCCGCTGAAGTTTTGAACTACTGCTATCATCCGATCCAGAATATCAAAATACCGTCACGACCATCGACAAGGACCCGATCATTTGACCCAGAGGACCTCCTTCATGCCGTCAGTCCGCACGCTCATTCCCGCGATGTTGCTCGCGCTTTCGCTCTGCGGCGTGCCTCAGCTCGCGTCGGCGGAGAGCTTCTCCGACAGCCAGCGGGGCGAGATCGAGACCATCGTCCGAAACTACCTGATCGCGCATCCCGAGGTGCTCGAAGAGGCGATGGCCGAGCTGCAGAAGCGCCAGACGGCAGCCGAGGCGGCCAAGCACGAGGCCAGCGTCAGCAAGAACGCCGAGACCATCTTCAACTCGCCGCGCGGCGTCGTGCTCGGCAACAAGGATGGCGACGTCACCTTCGTCGAGTTCTTCGATTACAATTGCGGCTACTGCAAGCGCGCGATGGCCGACATGATGGAGCTGATGAAGAGCGACCCGAAGCTGAAGGTCGTGCTCAAGGAATTTCCCGTGCTGAGCCAGGGCTCCGTCGAGGCCGCGCAGGTCGCGGTTGCCGTTCGCATGCAGGCCCCGCAGAAATATCTCGACTTCCACCAGAAACTGCTGGGCGGCCGCGGCCAAGCCGACAAGGCCCATGCGCTCGCGGTCGCCAAGGATCTCGGGCTCGACATGGCGCGCGTCGAGAAGGACATGGCGAGCCCCGAGGCCAAGGCGACGATCGAGGAAAACTTCAAGCTCGCCGAGGAGATGGGCATGAACGGGACGCCGAGCTACGTGATCGGCAAGCAGGTCGTGATCGGCGCCGTCGGCGTCGAGGGCCTGCGCGAGAAGATCAGCGCGGCCCGCTGCGGCAAGGCGAGCTGCTGAGCATCTCTGCCAAAGCGTCTCGCCATCACGGGATCAATCGAAGGCCGGCTGTCTCAGCCGGCCTTCTGCTTTTGCCGTGAGCCGGTGGCGAAGCGGCAGCCGGGTGGCGGCAGCGCCCTCGCCTATCCCTTCAGCTTCATGCCGAGCCGGGTTCGAAGTGCCTCGCGGATGTGCCCGCGTGCAATCGCCTCGGCCCGATCGGGATCGCGGATCGCGATCGCTTCGATCAGCTCACCATGCTCGGCCGCGGCTGTTGCTGCACGTCCTTCGGCCGCAAACGTCGTGGTTCCCAGCAGCGCTGTCGCGACATGCATGTCCTCGAGGGCGGCATCGAGGTAGCGGTTGCGCGCCGCGCGCTGGATCGCACCGTGCATTAGCCGGTTCAGCCGCGCGAGCTCGGCGGCGTCGTCCCCCCCGCTGACAAAGCGTGCATGAATGTCGCGGAGCGCCGCGATCTCGGCCGACACGGCATACTGCGCGGCGAGCCGGGCCGCGGCGCCTTCGAGAATTTCCCGCATCGCGTACAGCTCGAGGACTTCATTCTCGTCGAGACTGCGCACGATCAGGCCGCGTCCACCAGCCGGCTGCACCCACCCCTTGGCCACCAGCTTGCCGAAAGCCTCACGGACCGGCGTCCGGCTGACGTTCAGCTTCTGGGCGACCTCGTCCTCACGCAGCCGATCGCCGGAGCGATAGAAGCCGTTCTCCAGCGCATGGCACAGCGCACGAAATACCGCTTCGCCGAGAGAGACGTTGTCACGATCGATGGTGAGCGATGGCGCTTCCGAGGACATGGGGGTCACGATTTCACAATCTCGTTGCGAACAACAGCCTATCTTGCATATTTTTGTATACAATGGCATACCAATTCTATGCCTACTGCAGCCTTTACTTCCGTACCATCCATCATCGCTTGGCCGACGGCTGGCATGCGGAGGGGTGGCTGTGTGGACCAAACCCGGTCCAGGCCCCGCCGCCTTGCGTCCGCGAGGGCCTGCAATGACTGATCAGAGCGATATCGCCGACCATCCCCTGACCTACGACGTCGTCGTGGTTGGCGGCGGCAACGCAGCCCTCTGCGCCGCCATTGCGGCACGGCGCGCCGGGGCCTCGGTCATCGTGCTGGAGGCTGCCTCCAAGTTCTATCGCGGTGGCAATACGCGCCACACCCGCAACATGCGCTGCGCCCATGACGCGGCGACCGCGACGTTGAGTGGCCCCTACACCGAGGACGAGTTCTGGGACGATCTCCTGCGCGTCACCGAAGGCCAGACCAACGAACAACTGGCGCGCCTGATGATCCGCGAGTCCAAGGACATGCTCGACTGGATCGTCGCACAGGGCGTGCGTTTCCAGCCGTCGCTCGGCGGGACGCTGAGCTTAGGGCGGACCAACTCGTTCTTCCTGGGCGGCGGCCGGGCCATGCTCAATGCGTTGTATCTCACCGCCGAGCGGCTCGGCGTCGACGTGCTGTATGAGGCGGAGGTCGTCGGGCTCGACATCGATGAGACCCGTTTCGACGCTGCGATCATCCGGCAGCGTGACGCCAGGACGCGAATCTGCGGCAAGGCGCTGGTTGCGGCAGCGGGCGGCTTCGAAGCCAACATCGACAGGCTGGTCGAGGGCTGGGGCGAGATCGCGCGCAACTTCCTGATCCGCGGCACGCCCAACAATCGCGGTACGGTGCTCGACATGCTGCTCGGCGCCGGCGTCGACAGCATTGGCGATCCGACCCAGTGCCACGCGGTGGCCATCGATGCGCGCGCCCCCAAATATGACGGCGGCATCATCACGCGGCTCGACTGCGTCGTGTTCGGCATCGTCGTCAACAACAACGCTGAGCGATTCTACGACGAAGGCGAGGACGTCTGGCCGAAGCGCTACGCGATCTGGGGACGCTTGGTTGCCGCTCAGCCGGACCAGATTGCCTACATCATCTTCGACGCGAAATCGGCGAACCTGTTCATGCCGTCGCTCTACCCCGCGATCGAGGCGGCCAGCATCACCGAGCTCGCTGGCAGGCTCGGCCTCGATCCGGACAAGCTGACCGCCACCGTCGCGCACTTCAACGCATCGGTGCGCGACGGACAATTCAATCCCGACATCCTCGACGATTGCCGCACCGAGAACCTGACGCCGCCGAAATCGCATTGGGCGCGCCGCATCGATAGCGGCCCCTACTACGCCTATCCAGTTCGGCCCGGCATTACCTTCACCTATCTCGGCGTGCGGGTCGATCACGCCGCAAAGATGATGATGAAGTCCGGCGGTCCCGCCGACAACATGTACGCCGCAGGCGAGATCATGGCCGGCAACGTGCTCGGCCGCGGCTATGCCGCAGGAATCGGCATGACGATCGGCAGCGTGTTCGGGCGTATCGCCGGCCAGGGAGCAGCGACACATGCAGCGCAGTGAGGCGTTGACCGAGGCGGATCGGCTGATGACGATCTGCAATTCCTGCCGCTATTGCGAGGGACTCTGCGCCGTGTTTCCGGCAATGGAGATGCGCCGCGCCTTCACCGGCGGCGACCTCAACTATCTCGCCAATCTCTGCCATGCCTGCGGGGCCTGCTACGTCGACTGCCAGTTCTCCCCCCCGCACGAGTTCGACGTTCGCGTCCCCTCCGTTCTGGCCCGGGTGCGGCACGAGAGCTATGCCGACTATGCCTGGCCGCGCGCGCTGGCGCCGCTGTTCAGGCGCAATGGTCTCGCGGTGTCGCTCATCGTGGTGGTCAGCATGGCCGCGTTCATCGTCGGCATCGTGGCCTTCAACGATCCCGCCGCGGTGTTTGCAAGCCGGCACGGCCCCGGCTCGTTCTACGCGCTCATGCCCCACAACGCGATGGCGCTGTTGTTCGGCGCCGCCTTCCTGTGGGCCATCATCGCCTTCATCATGGGCGCTCGGGCGTTCTGGAATGATATCGGCGAGCCGAGCTCGACCTTGACGCGCCCACGTCCACTGCTGCGCGCCGTTCGCGACGCAGCCAGCCTGCGCTATCTCGATGGCGGCGGCGTTGGCTGCTACAACGAGGATGAGCGGCCACGCGACACCCGGCGGTTCTATCACCATCTGACGTTCTGGGGCTTCATGCTCTGCGTCGCATCGACCAGCGTCGCGACGCTCTATCACTATCTTCTGCACCGTGAGGCGCCCTATCCGTTGTGGGACCTGCCGGTCGTGCTCGGCACGCTGGGCGGATTGGGCATCGTGGTCGGTCCGCTCGGACTCCACACCGCCAAGCGCAGGCGTGAGCCTGCGATGATGGATGCGGGCAGTCGCGCCATGGATGTCGCGTTCCTGGCGATGCTCGTCCTTACCGGCGCAACCGGGCTCGCCCTCCTCTTGCTACGCGAGACCAGCACGATGGGCCTGCTGCTCGCGCTCCATCTCGGTGCGGTGTTCGCGCTCTTCATCACGATGCCCTACGGCAAGTTCGTGCACGGCCTCTATCGATTCTTGGCGCTCGTCCGCTACGCGCGCGAACGTCACGGCGCGTAGCTCATGCGAGGTCGCCGGCGACACGCAACGGATCACTGTTGTCGTCATGCAGCATTCATGACCCTGAGCATCCGTTCATAAAGTTGCGATCTGCGACATTTTTCCGGAACGATCAGCGACGCACGGAACGACTCCTACCTCCTGCCGTTGTCGGCGCGGGCAGTGCAAATACGAGGAGGATAGAGGATGACCAATCGCTTGATGGTATCAGTTGCTGCAATCGCGCTCCTGGCGGGTGCAGGTTTTGCTCATGCGCAAGGTACCGGCGGTGCGGGCGGCGCAGCTGGACAGTCCGGCGGCGCAGCCATGCAGGGCGGTGCGACCGGTGGTGCTGCCGGCGGAGCATCGAGCGGTGGCATGAACGCGCCCGGCGGCGCGATGCATCGCGACAGCGGCTCGCCTGCGTCCGACATGCGCTCCAGTCAGTCCGAGCAGAAGCCCGGTGCGACCAAGGGCCAGCGCGCCGAGGAAGGCATGAAGGGTCCGAATGCCAAGGGCGCGACCTCCGAGACCGACAAGGCCGGCTCCAAGAACATGAAGGCCGAGGGTCGCGACAGCAAGAGCGGCACCAGCACGAACGCCGAAACCAAGACCGGCAGCGACCGGTCGCAGACCACCACCGGACAGGCTGGCGCCGGCGCCAAGCTCTCGACCGAGCAGCGCACCAAGATCACCAGCGTGATCCGCAGCCAGCGCGTCGAGCCGGTGACCAACGTGAACTTCAACATCTCGGTCGGCACCCGGGTGCCGCGCGACGTTCACTTCCACCGGCTCCCGGCGGAAGTCGTGACGATCTATCCGGAATGGCGCGGATACGACTTCATCTTGGTTCGTGAGCAGATCATCGTGATCGATCCCCGCACCTACGAGATCGTCGCAGTTCTCGACGCCTGATCCCGACCAGGCAGGCGATGAGGACATGGGGCGGGCAGCAATGCCCGCCCCATTCTATTGCGCAAAGAGCACGTAAGGGCGATCACACGCAGCCCGTGCAGCCGGGTGGACAAACCTGGTTAACCAGCAATTTCGTACACTTAAGACGGTTTTTTCGTCTGACGGACCAAGCCTCGGGCAGCCGGCCCGGCTGCCGAAAGGCTTCCCCTTGGCGGCTTTGTTACCTATAACGCCGCCCACTGCCGCCACACCGCCGGGATGGGAATGGCCGACGCCGCGCACAACACGATCTATGTCCTCAACGGACCCAACCTCAACCTGCTGGGCACCCGCGAGCCGGAGACCTATGGCCATGCCACCCTGGCAGACGTCGAACGGCTCTGCGTCGAGACGGCCGCGCGCTTCGGCCTGACGGCGGAGTGCCGGCAGTCGAACCATGAGGGTGTGCTCGTGGATTGCATCCATGAGGCCCGCAGCCGCGGTGCGGTCGGAATCATCCTCAATGCCGGCGCCTACTCTCATACCTCCATTGCCTTGCACGACGCGCTGATGGGGGTGAAGATCCCCACCGTCGAAGTGCACATCAGCAACATTCACGCCCGCGAGAGCTTCCGGCACCATTCTTTCACCGCGAAGGCCGCGTTTGCCTCGATCTGCGGCTTCGGCATCGACGGCTACCGGCTGGCGATCACCGGCCTCGCCGCCAAGATCGGCGCCAAAGCCGTCACGCAGACCGACATCTAGCGCAAGCCTGACGTCACAGTCCTCACGCACCCAACGTTCCGGATCAGATCATGGCGCCCCAGCCCGACGACAAGACCATCGCGAAATCCGAAGACAGCCAGCTCATTCGCGAGCTCGCAGCGCTGCTGGATGAGACCAGCCTGACCGAGATCGAGCTGGAGCGTGCCGGCCTTCGCATCCGCGTTGCCCGCAACGTGACCGTTGCGGCGGCCGTCCATTCGGCCATCGGAACCGCCGCCGCTGGCGTTCCCGTGGTCGCAGCCGCCACCGCGGCAGCCGCCGGCGCGGACTTGTCAAAACATCCCGGCGTGGTGCCCTCTCCCATGGTCGGTACCGCCTACTGGGCGCCCGAGCCCGGCGCCAAGCCGTTCGTCGAGGTCGGCTCCAAGGTGTCCGTCGGTCAGACCCTGATGATCATCGAGGCGATGAAGACGATGAACCAGATTCCGTCACCGCGCGCCGGGACGGTGACGCAGATCCTGGTCGAGGACGGCCAGCCCGTTGAGTTCGGCGAGCCGCTGGTGATCATTGAATAATTGCGAGTAGCGAATGGCGAATAGCGAATAGCCGTCCGTTCCCTATTCGCTACTCCCTATTCGCTACTCGCCACTCGCGCCCGAGGCACCATGTTCGACAAGATCCTCATCGCCAATCGCGGCGAAATCGCCCTTCGCATCCTCAGGGCCTGCAAGGAGCTCGGTATCTCCACCGTCGCGGTGCATTCCACCGCCGACGCCGATGCGATGCATGTCCGCCTCGCGGACGAAAGCGTCTGCATCGGGCCGCCGCCGTCGAAGGACAGCTATCTCAACATTCCCGCCCTGCTCGCCGCCTGCGAGATCACCGGCGCCGACGCCGTGCATCCCGGCTACGGCTTCCTGTCGGAGAACGCGCGCTTCGCCGAGATTCTCGCGGACCACAATCTGCATTTCATCGGGCCGAAGGCGGAGCACATCCGCCTGATGGGCGACAAGATCGAGGCCAAGAAGACGGCCAAGCGGCTGGGCATTCCCGTCGTTCCAGGCTCGGATGGCGCTGTCACTCCGGACCACGACGCGATGGCGATCGCCAAGGAGATCGGCTTCCCGGTGCTGGTCAAGGCAGCCGCCGGCGGCGGCGGCCGCGGCATGAAGGTCGCCCACACCGAGGCCGACCTACAGCTGGCGCTGACCACAGCGGCCAACGAGGCGAGATCGGCGTTCGGCGACGCCTCGGTCTATCTGGAGAAGTATCTGCAGAAGCCGCGTCACATCGAGATCCAGGTGCTCGGCGACGGCCGCGGCGGCGCCATCCATCTCGGCGAGCGCGACTGCTCGTTGCAGCGGCGCCATCAGAAGGTCTGGGAGGAAGGCCCCTCCCCGGTGCTTGACGCAGCGGCCCGGGCCAAGATCGGCAACACCGTCGCCAAGGCGATGCAGGAGCTGAAATACATCGGCGTCGGCACCATCGAATTCCTCTACGAGGACGGCGAATTCTATTTCATCGAGATGAATACCCGCATCCAGGTCGAGCATCCCGTCACGGAGATGATCACCGGGATCGACCTCGTGCTGGAGCAGATCCGCATCGCCGCCGGCGGCGACCTGCCGATGACCCAGGACCAGGTTGTCATCAACGGCCACTCCATCGAGTGCCGCGTCAATGCGGAAAACCCTGTCACCTTCCGGCCCTCGCCGGGCAAGATCCTGCAGTACCACCCGCCTGGCGGCCTCGGCGTCCGCATCGACTCTGCCGTCTACCAGGGCTACGTGATCCCGCCCTATTACGACTCGCTGGTCGGCAAGCTGATCGTCCACGGCAAGACCCGGGTCGAATGCCTGATGCGGCTGCGGCGCGCACTGGACGAGATGGTCGTCGACGGCATCGAGACCACGCTGCCGCTGTTCAGGGCCCTTGTCCGCGAGCCGGCCATCATCGATGGCGACTATCACATCCACTGGCTCGAACAGTACCTCGCTGGCCAGAAGGCGGAGTGAGCGGCTAACCGCAAAATTCCACTGACGCGCCGGAACCCTCCAGCCCGCACTGCGTTCTGCTCTTTCGGCGGTTCCGCTGAGGGGGCAGGTATTTCAATTGGCATGCGAGTGAGCGGTGGCGCCTGAGATTGGACAAAGGCGCACGCTGGGACAAATCCTGCTGCTGTCGGCGGGATTCCTGGTGCTGGTCGTCGTCAGCACGGCCTCGGTGCTGCTCGTCAACAAGGCCCGCAAAGACAACGCCTGGGTGGTGCACACCATCGAGGCGGAGAACCAGATCAACGCGCTGCTGCTCGAGGTCCGCCGGGCCGAGAGCGGCGCCCGCGCCTACCTGCTGACCCAGGACAATACGTTTCTGACGGATCACGACGCCGCCGTCACCGCGATCGCGCCGGTGCTCGACAAGCTCGGAACACTCGTGGCCGACAATCCTGCCCAGGTCGAGCTGCTCCGCCAGGTCCGCGCCGAAATCGACACCCGCCTCGGCCAGTTCAGGCGGGAGAAGGACCTGGCCGCGCAGGGTGACCTCGCCGCCGCCGCCGCGCTCGTGCGGAGCGCCGCTTCCGGCAACACCAGCATCAACATCCGCGATCTCGCCAATCGCATGCGGCTGGAGGAAGAGCGGCTGTTCGTGCTGCGCACCGCCAATGCCGACCGCAGCCAGCAGCTGGCGACCGTCGTGACGGTGACTGGCTCGGCCCTGGTCGTCCTGCTCGCGATCATCTCGGTGCTCCTTGTGCGCCGCTCGACCAGCGCGCGCGACGAGGCCGAGGCCAGGCTGCGCGAGAGCAACCTCAACCTCGAAGCCACCGTCGACGAGCGCACCGCGGACCTGCGCGAGGCCAATGAGGAGATCCAGCGCTTCGCCTATATCGTGAGCCACGACCTGCGCTCGCCGCTCGTCAACATCATGGGCTTCACCAGCGAGCTCGACGAGCTGCGCAACGACATCTTCCGGCGGATCGCAACGCTGGCGCGGGCGGCCTCCGACGCGCCGCCGCCGGCGGAAGGCGCCGAGCCCGAGCTCGAAGGCGCCGACCAGCAGCTGTCGGAGGATTTCAGCGAGGCGCTCGGCTTCATCAAATCCTCGATCGCCAAGATGGACCGGCTGATCACGGCCATCCTCAACCTGACCCGCGAGGGCCGCCGCGAGTTCGTGCCGGTGCGGATCGATACCCGCGAGCTGATCGAGGGCATCGTCTCGACCCTGGCGCATCAGGCGGCGGAAACCGACACCACCATCCGCGTGGAACCGTTGCCGGCCATCGTCAGCGACCGCCTGGCGCTGGAGCAGATCTTCTCCAACCTGATCGACAACGCGATCAAATATCTCAAGCCGGGCGTTCCCGGCGACATCGCCATTCGCGCCCGTACCAAGCTCGGTTTTGCCATCTTCGAGGTTACGGACAACGGCCGGGGGATTGATCCCAGGGATCATCAACGTATCTTTGATCTTTTCCGTCGCGCCGGAACCCAGGACCGTCCGGGTCAGGGGATTGGATTGGCGCATGTCCGCGCGCTGGTGCGCCGGCTCGGCGGAACCATGTCGGTCGCGTCGGAGCTAGACCAGGGCAGCACGTTCACCATCACGCTCCCGATCAACTGGAACGCCTCAAACCGGAACTCAGACCGATGACCATGCCCGTGACGATCATCATGATCGAGGACGACGAAGGCCACGCCCGCCTGATCGAGCGCAACATCCGCCGGTCCGGCGTCAACAACGAGATCAAGCCGTTCACCAATGGTACAGATGCCGTGAAGTATCTGCTGGGTGCTGACGGCACCGGCCTTGATCACAAGGGGCACGCATTGCTGATCCTGCTCGACCTGAACCTGCCGGACATGACCGGCATCGACATCCTCAAGATGGTCAAGCAGAACAGTTTCCTGAAGAGCGCGCCGGTGGTCATCCTCACCACGACGGACGACTCGCAGGAGATCAAGCGCTGCTACGAACTCGGCTGCAACGTCTACATCACCAAGCCGGTCAACTACGAAAGCTTCGCCAACGCCATTCGCCAACTCGGCCTGTTCTTCTCCGTCATCCAGGTTCCGCCCGCCGCATGAGCTCCGCCGCCCCCACGCTGCTCTATATCGACGACGACGCAGCGCTCGCGCGGCTGGTCGAGCGCGGGCTCAAGCGATTGGGCTTCACGGTGGAACACGCCGCCGACGGCAGCGCGGGCTTGCAGCGGCTGGAGCGCGGCGGCATCGACGTCGTGGCGCTCGACCAGTACATGCCAGGCTTCGACGGGCTCGAGACGCTGGAGCGCATCATGGCGCTGCCGGAACCGCCGCCGGTGGTGTTCGTCACCGCCTCACAGGATTCCAAGATCGCGGTCACGGCCCTGAAGGCCGGCGCGGCCGACTACCTGGTCAAGGACGTGCAGGGCGAGTTCATTCCCCTGCTGCAGGTCGCGGCCGAAGGCGCGGTGCGCCAGGCCCGGCTGCAGAAGGCCCGCGACGAGGCGGAGGCGGAAGTGCGGGCATCACGCGACCGCTACGCGGCGCTGGCGGCCGAGCGCGAGGTCCTGCTGCGCGAGGTCAATCACCGCGTCGGCAATTCGCTGCAGATCATCGCCTCGCTGCTGCATCTTCAGGCCAACTCCAGCACCCAGGACGACGTCAAGGCCGCGCTCACCAATGCAATGGGCCGCGTCGCCGCCGTGGCGCAGGTGCACCGCCGCCTCTACACGTCTCAGGATCTCAAGAGCGTGCTGCTCAACCAGTATCTGGATTCGCTGCTCGACGACTTGCGCCGCTCGGCCGAGGGCAACCGGATGTCGCGGCTGACCCTGAAGGCGGAGCCGGTCGAGATCGACCCGGATCGCGCGGTCGCGATCGGTATCGTCGTCAACGAGCTGGTCATGAACGCGGTCAAATACGCCTACCCCGATGGGCCGGGCCCGATCCACGTCGAGCTTAAGCTTGCAGGCGGGGACATCGTGCTGTCGATCGCCGACAACGGCGTCGGCCTGAACGCAACCAGCGATCCGCGCTCGACCGGAATGGGCCAGCGCATCGTCAGCGCCATGGCGACCAAGCTCGACGCCACCGTCGGCCCCGATCCGAGCCATGCTGGCACCAAGATCGTGGTCCGCTTCCGCCTCGAAAAAGATACTCCCAAGCCCGCGGCTGCCGCGGTCGGCTGAGCCGACGCAGCCGGCACGCGACCATCGCGCGCCCGGCATCGGCCTGCTATGCTGGTCCCATGAATACGCGCGACTCTGCAGCGTCCGAGATCACGCCCGAGGTCCTGCTGCGTGCCTATGCCTGCGGCATCTTCCCGATGGCCGAAAGCGCTGACGACCCGACCTTGTTCTGGGTCGAGCCGGAGCTGCGCGGCGTCATTCCTCTCGACGGCTTTCGCGTCGCCTCGCGCCTTGCGCGCACGGTCCGGTCGGATGCCTTCGCCGTGACCGTGAACCAGGCGTTCAAGGCGGTGCTGGATGGCTGCGCCGAGCCGCAGCCCGGCCGCGAGGACACCTGGATCAACAAGCGTATCCGCGAGCTCTACAGCGGCCTCCACGCGCTCGGCCATTGCCACAGCGTCGAATGCTGGCAGGATGGCGAGCTGGTGGGCGGCCTCTACGGCGTCAGCCTGGGCCGCGCCTTCTTCGGCGAGAGCATGTTTCACCGCACCCGCGACGCCTCGAAGGTCGCACTGGTGCATCTCGTCGCGCGGCTGATCGCCGGGGGCTTCGAGCTGCTCGACACCCAATATGTCACCGAGCACCTCAAGACCTTCGGCGCCGTCGAGATCCCGCGCCGGCGCTACACCGTGCTGCTCGAAAAGGCCCTGAGGGGGCCGGCCGCCAATTTCGCCAGGCTGGCGGTTGATCGGCCGATCTCGGGCACCGAGGCACTCGCGATCATCGCAGCGCGCGGCTGAGCGAGGTTATCTGAACACTCCGCCGAACGGTCCGCCCGCCTGGGGCGGCGGCGGTGGTGGCGGCACCTGCTGGGTCTGATACTGCTGCGGCGGCGATGGCGGCCTGGGCGCCGCCTGCCGCTGCTGCGGCGGACGCTTTTGCGCAGGCTGCGGCGCCGCGGCCGGCTTCTGATCCGGCGCGGCGCTGACGACCGTGGTCTGCGGCTCTTTGCAGTCGACCAGCCAGATGTCGTAGATCGGGTGCTCGACGCCGTGCAGACCGGGGCTAGCCGCGAACATCCAGCCCGAGAAGATGCGCTTCACCTCGCCCTGCAACGTGATCTCGTCGACCTGCACGAACGCGTCGGTGTTGGCGGCCTCGGTGGCTGGCCTCGTGTAGCAGGCGTCGGTCTTTACCCGGAGCGCCCCGAACTGCACGGTCTCGCCGATATCCTCGTCGAAATTGATGATGCGGCCGGTGATCTTGTCGAGCCCGGAGAAGCTCGCCTTCTTGTTGACGATCTTCTGCGCCGGCGGTTCGGTCACGACCTCGTCGCCCGGCTGGATGGTGGCCGGGGTCTGCGGTACCGCGCCGTTCGGCGGGATCGCCGCATTCTGGGGTGCGCCGCGTGGCGGTGCCTGCCGCTGACCAGGCGCAGCCCCCGGCTGGCCGGGTGGCGGCACGGCCGCGACCGGAGGATTGTTCTGTGGCAGGATCGTCGTTCCCGGCGGCGGCGCCAGCGGCTGGGATTGGACCGGACCCGGCAGGGCGGCGCCCTGCCCCGGCGGCGGACGGGTTGGCGCCGGCAGCACCCGGCCCTGCGGCAGCTCCGGGATCTCCTCCTCTTCCTCAGGAGGCGGAATCGGCTCGCCACGGCGCGGAATGTTGCCCGGCGGGCGCGGAACGGGATCGGAGAAAATGGTACCGATCTGCGCGCGCGCCGGCACGGACAGCGTGAGGGATGTGGCGGCCAGCAATGCCGCGATACCGGTCAGGACGATTGTTCGGTGCATCTCGCGCGGCTTTATCAGGCGAATCGGGGTTCAGGACAATCAAATCGCGTCATGACCCATCCGCCGCTCTCGATCAGCCCTCCCGTTAACATGTCGAATACGGCGGGGGAAGGGCGAGCTGCCAGCACTCCGCGTGCTGGTCAGCCGGTTCTTCCAATGAGATAGTCGTGATCAAGAGCCGGATCGGAACCGGCGCCAAAGGGAAGGAAATCGATGTCTGATTCGATCCGTCTCGACGGCCGAGTGGCCGTCGTTACCGGCGCGGCCGGCGTCATCGGCGCCGCGACCATGCGGTTGCTGGCCGCGCGCGGGGCCCGCATCGTCGCCGTGGACCGGCGCGAGGCCGATCTCGCCGCCGCGACGGCCGCCCTGCCGGCGAGCGCCGAGGCGCTCGCCGTGGCCGCCGACGTCACCGACGAGGACCAGGTCGCGGCTTATGTGCGACAAGCGTGCGATCGGTTCGGCACCATCGACGTGTTCTTCAACAATGCCGGCATCGAAGGCGAGATCAAGCCGATCACCGCATATCCGCTGGAGGCGTTCCGTCGCGTGCTCGACGTCAACGTCGTCGGCGTCTTCCTCGGCCTCAAGCACGTGCTGCCGGTGATGCTGAAGCAGAACCGCGGCTCGATCATCAACACCGCCTCGATCGCCGGCCTGATCGGCTCGCCGCAGATCGCCGTCTACAGCGCCAGCAAGCACGCGGTCATCGGCCTGACCAAGAGCGCGTCCTGGGAGTGCACCGGCACCAATGTCCGTGTGAACTGCATCTGCCCCGGGCTGATCGAGAGCCGCATGCTGAGCGCGATCATCGAAGGGCGCAGCGGCGCCGCGGTTCCGGCCGACAAGGTGGTCGATCGCGTCCCCGCGCGCCGGCTCGGCCAGGGCGCGGAGGTCGCCTCGATCGTCGCCTTCCTCGCCTCCGACGATGCCAGCTACGTCTCCGGCGCGGCCTACACCGTCGATGGCGGCCGCACCGCCGCCTGACGTCCCTTCAACTTGACCGTCTTTCAACCCGACAGGTTTTTGCAATGCCCGTGCAACTCGATGTCGATGCCGCTGCCGTCTACAAAGCATTTCAGGAGGCCGGTCGGCCGGCCTATGAGACGCTGACACCACAGGAGGCGCGGGACTACTACCTGGCCGCGCGCGTCGTGAGCAATCCCGAGCCGCCCGAGCTTGCGGACGTCAAGGACCTCGCCATCCCTGCCCCGCATGGCACAATCCCGGCACGGCTCTATCGACCAAGGACGGTGCGGCAGACCAACGGTCTTGCACCAGGATTGGTGTTCTATCACGGCGGCGGCTGGGTGATCGGCAATCTGGAGTCGCATGACGTGGTCTGCCGCGCGCTGGCGCACGAAGGCGAACTGATCGTGATCTCGGTCGACTACCGCCTCGCGCCCGAGCACAAGTTTCCGGCCGCGGTCGACGACGCCGCCGCGGCCATACGATGGATCGCCGACAATGCTGCCGCGCTCGGCATCGATGCCGCCAGGCTCAGCGTCGGCGGCGATTCCGCCGGCGGCAATCTCGCCGCCGTCGTCGCGCTCTTGGCGCGTGACGGCAAGGGCCCGAAGCTCTCAGGCCAGGTGCTGATCTATCCGGCCACCGACTTTTCGATGAGCCATCCCTCGCACAGCGAGCCCGAGACCAGCGTGCTGCTGACGCATTCGGTGATCCGCTGGTTTCGCGACCATTATCTCAACAGTGCCGCCGACGTCCACGATTGGCGGGCCTCCCCGGCGAAGGCGGAAACCCTAGCCGGGCTACCGCCCGCCTATGTGCTCACGGCCGGCGCCGATCCGCTGCGCGACGAGGGCGACGACTACGCGCGCCGCTTGCGCGAGGCCGGCGTGCCGGTGACGCATCGCAACCATCCCGGCCAATTCCACGGCTTCTTCACGATGGGCAAGCTGCTCGACCAGGCCAATGTCGCCGCACGCGACATCGGCGCCTGGCTGAAGCAGCTCGACCGGCCCGGCGGCATCTGAGCGTTACCGCGCTGAGCTCAGAACGCACCGACCCGCGAGTTCGCGGGTCGTGCTCACATGCGGCCGAAGTCGTCGCGTGTGAGATCGGCTTGCTCGCGCTCGAGCAGCAGCTACATCCCGCGCAAGCCGGCCGGGACGACTGGACAGCTCACATTTCATTCCTCGCAGCAGGAGACTCCCACATGAAGACCGTGAACCTCGCCGACAAGCTGAGCCAATTCTCAGGCCATTGGGACCCGCACGTGGTCGCGGACTACAACGATAATGACGTGATGGTCGTGAAGTTCATGGGAGAATTCCCGTTCCACAAGCATGACACGACGGATGACTTCTTCCTGGTCCTGGAAGGCGAGATGGAGATGGACATTCAGGGGCAGCCGTCGCGGACGGTGAAGGCCGGCGAGTTGTTCGTCGTCCCCAAAGGGGTCGTCCACCGGCCGCGCGCGGCCAAGGAGGTCAAGGTGCTCCTGATCGAACCCAAGGGCGAACCGAACTCCGGCGACTCCGACCGGGTGCCCGCGCCCAAGCCGCGCATCTGACTCGCCGGAAGGCGTCAGACCTTCGGGCCTCCGCGAGCTTGAGATATCATTCAGAGCGGACAGGTGAGCAGGATAAACATGGAGCCAACTCTGGAGATTGCGCTGGCTTGGTTCCAGCCCGAAGAGTGGGAGGACATCAGGCGGATCTGCCCGGATCTGCACGACACTTATGAAGAATGGCTGGCCAGCGCTCAGGAGGTCATCGACACGATCGGCAGTCGCCCGGACGAGCGGATCGTGAAAGTGATCCTGACCGCGGCCGAGCTTCGGAAATGGCAACGTGCGACAGGCCGCAAAGTCGATGGCAGGGTTCGCTCACAGCTTGCCGCCAGGCGCGCGCGCAAGATCCGCAACGAGTCCCCACATCCGGCTCCCGAGCCCCGTTCTGGCTCAGAAGGCAGTCGCTGACGCTTGTCGCTCAGTTCGCTCAGGCGGGCCACGGCAAGTTCTGAGGGCGCAACGGCCGCCCATGCAGCGAACGAAGCGGAGCATCGCCGAAATGTCCGCTGTTCTTGCGCTGCAACCGAGATAGTGTCCCGTCGCCCGCAAGGACGGCTTATGGCCGTCTGGCAGGCCCCTCCTCCAATAGGATCGCCCCGATGTTCGACCGCTTGACCCGCCAGCCCGAGGATCCCCTGCTCGCTCTGATCGGCATCTTCAAGGCTGACCCGAGAGCCGACAAGGTCGATCTCGGCGTCGGCGTGTATCGCGACGAGGCCGGCCATTCGCCGATCTTCCGCGCTGTGAAAGCTGCGGAGCGCATCATCTGGGAGAGCCAGGACAGCAAGAGCTATGTGGCGCCGGAAGGCGACCAGCTCTTCCTCGACCTATTGTGGTCGCTCGTCGGCGGCCCCGCGCCCTCGGTCCATGCCGCAGGCGTGCAGACCCCGGGCGGCTCGGGTGCGCTCCGCCTCGCCGCCGATTTGATCCGCCAGGCCGGCACCGGCAAGATCTGGCTCGGACTGCCGAGCTGGCCCAACCACGCCGGCATCTTCGCCGCGGCGGGGCTCGAGGTCGAGACCTATCCCTACTTCGACGTTCCGTCGCAGACGCTGCAGTTCGACCGCATGCTGGAGGCGCTGCAGCGCGCCGCGCCCGGCGACGCCGTCCTGATCCACGCCTCCTGCCACAACCCGACCGGCGCCCCGCTCAGCACCGAGGACTTTGCGCGCATCACCGCCGTGATGGCCGCGCGTGGCCTCGTGCCGCTGATCGACTCCGCTTATCAGGGTTTTGGCGCCGGTCTCGAGGGCGATGCCGCCGGCCTGCGGGCAATGGTCGCGGCCGTGCCCGAGGCGCTGCTGGCGGTGTCCTGCTCGAAGTCCTTCGGACTCTACCGCGAGCGGACCGGCGCGCTCTACGCCGTCGCCTCGGCACAGGCCGCAGCCGAGACCGCGCGCTCCAATCTCGTCTCCATCGCCCGCACCAGCTATTCGATGCCGCCCGACCATGGCTCGGCGATCGTCAAGACGATTCTCGACACGCCGGACCTCTATGCCGACTGGAGCAGCGAGCTCGAGACGATGCGCCAGCGCCTCGCCGCGCTGCGCCGCTCTTTTGCCGAGGCGCTCGGCGGGCGCTGGTCCAACACGATCGCGATCGGCGTCCAGGAAGGCATGTTCTCGCTGCTGCCGGTGACGCCGGCCGAGGTCATGACTTTGCGCGAAAAGCACGGCGTGTACATGCCGACCTCGGGCCGCATCAACATTGCAGGCCTGAAGCTCGCCGAGGTCGCGCGCGTTGCCGGCCTGTTCAAGTCGCTTTGAAACATCGCCTGCAAGGATCAAGGCCGTGACAGAGATCGTCGCTCAGGAGCGGCACAAGCTCTACGAGGACGCGATGGCGCTGACGCTGGGCACGCTGTTCGTGTCGCTCGGCATGCTGATCTACAGCAAGACGGTGCTGCTGGTCGGCAGCACCGCCGGTCTGTCGCTGCTGTTGAGCTACATCAGCGGCTATGGTTTCGGCGTCAGCTTCTTCCTGATCAATCTGCCGTTCTATGCGTTGGCCGTCCGGCGCATGGGCTGGCCGTTCACGATCCGCACCTTTGTCGCGGTCGGGCTCGTCGCCCTGTTCTCACGGCTGACGACGTCATGGATCGACATCAGCCATATCGATCCGGTCTATGCCACCGTAATCGGCGCCGGCCTGACCGGGACCGGCCTGTTGATGCTGTTCCGGCATCGCACCGGGCTTGGCGGGATCAACATTCTGGCGCTGTATCTGCAGGAGCACTGGAAGATCCGCGCCGGCTATTTCCAGCTCGCCGTCGATTTCCTCATCATCATCGCCGCGTTCTTCGTCATCCCCGTGAACCGGCTGGCGCTGTCGATCCTCGGCATCGTGATCGTCAACGTCATCATCGCGATCAACCACAAGCCGGGGCGCTATATGGCGCTGAGCTGAACGGCCCAGCTCCAAGCGCAAGGTCGATCTGCGCTCGGATAGCCCCACCGTGACACGCGCCGGATGCCGCACGAGTGCGCTGCACCTTGCCAGACGGCGCATTCCGTGGGATGAAAGCTCTGGTATGCCAGCAACCGAGGCAATGGGTTACCGCATCCGTCCGCTCCTGCCGGACGCCTGACGGACTCGTCGGTACGGCTGGATCGCCAACAAGAAACGCGAACGCAAAATCTCGAACCGATCTCTGGGGACGACCAAGGTATGGCACGCAACATTCTGATTCTCGGGGCCTCCTACGGCTCCCTCCTCGGCACCAAGCTGCTGATGGCCGGCCACAACGTGACGCTGGTCTGCCGCAAGAAGACAGCCGAGCTGATCAACCGCGACGGCACGGAAGTCCGCATCAAGCTGCGCGACGAGCCGGCGCATCGCTCGATCTTCTCGCGCGACCTGCCGGGCAAGCTCGACGCGGCCACGCCCGATAGCGTCGACCTGTCGCGCTACGACCTGGTCGGTCTTGCAATGCAGGAGCCGCAGTACACCAACCACACCATTCGCGTGCTGATGGTGAAGATCGCCGAGGCCAAGCTGCCGTGCCTCTCGATCATGAACATGCCGCCGCTGCCCTATCTCAAGCGCATCCCGGCGCTCGCCAACGTCGACCTCGACGAGGCCTACACCAATCCCGCGGTGTGGGAACGCTTCACGCCCGGGCTGGTCACGCTGTGCTCGCCGGATCCGCAGGCCTTCCGTCCGCCGGAGGAAGCCGCCAACGTGCTGCATGTCGGCCTGCCGACCAACTTCAAGGCCGCCGCGTTCGAGGACGAAAAGCACAATGCGCTGCTGCGTGAGCTGGAGCGCGACATCGACGCAGTCAGGCTCGACGGCCAGGACGTCCCCGTGAAGCTGAAGGTGTTCGACTCGCTGTTCGTGCCGCTGGCGAAGTGGTCGATGCTGCTTACCGGCAACTATCGCTGCATCACGCGCGGCGAGCCGCAGGCGATCCGCGATGCCGTTCATGGCAATCTCGCCCAGTCGAAATCGATCTACGAGCACGTCGATGCCATCGCGCGCAAGCTCGGCGCAGATCCGAGCGACCAGGTGCCGTTCGAAAAATACGCCAAGGCGGCCGAGAGCCTGCTCAAGCCGTCGTCGGCCGCGCGGGCCGTCGCCGCGGGCGCGCCGTTCATCGAGCGCGTCGACCTTCTGGTGAAGCTGATCTCGCAGCAGCTCGGCATGCCCAATGCCGAGATCGACCAGACGGTGCAGACCGTCGACTTCAAGCTCAACGAGAAGATCGTGGTCGGCGGCTCCAGCGCGCAGTGATGAGCAGGCGCCGACATCGTCCGTAACCAGATGTGACTTTGCATGAACGCGCGGCCAACGCATGGTTCGCGCGTTCATTGATTCACAGCGTTCGGAATGAAGATGCCGTCCTTCGAGCCTCTCGCTTTTCCTCTGCAGGCCCTGAGCTGGCTCGGCAATCAGGGCACCCGCGCCATCGTCGCGGTGCTGCTGGCGGCGATCGCCGTGCCGCCGCTCGGCGAGCTGGCGCGCCCCTACGTCACGCACGCGATCTTCCTGCTGCTCTGCATCTCGTTCATGCGCGTCGACGTCGCGATGCTAACAGCGCACCTGCGCCGCCCGCTGCTGGTGGTGGCCGCGACGGCCTGGACCACGATCGCCGTGCCGGCGCTGGTCGGCTCGATCGGGCGCATCACGGGCGTCGATGCCACAGCACCCGACCTGTATCTCGCGCTGATGCTGCAGGGGACGGCCTCGCCGATGATGGCCTCGCCCGCGCTCGCCGCGCTGATGGGGCTCGACGCGACGCTCGTTCTCATCACGCTGGTGACCTCGACCGCGCTGGTGCCGCTGACGGCGCCGCTGTTCGGCTATATGTTTTTGGGCGAGACATTGTCACTGTCTCCGGCCGCGCTAGGGCTGAAGCTCGCCGCCATCCTTGCGGGCGCGCTGGCTGCGGCCGCCGCGATCCGCCTTGCCTTCGGCATCGATACGATCCGCCGCCATCGCGCGCCGATCGATGGCTTCAACGTCCTCATCCTGTTCGTGTTCGCCTCCGCCATCATGGCTCATTTCCTGGCCGACCTGACCGCGAGCCCGTTCCGCATGCTGGGACTGGCACTGCTCGCCTTCACCGTGTTCTTGCTGTTGCTTGGTACCACGATGCTGCTGTTTCGCGGCGCGGGCCGCGAACGCGCCATGGCGCTCGGCATGATGGTGTCGCTGCGCAACATGGGGCTGATGCTGGCGGCGACCGAGGGCGCGATCCCGGGCACCACCTGGCTGTATTTCGCGATGAGCCAGTTCCCGATTCACCTTGCCCCGCAGTTGCTGCGGCCGCTCGCCGAGCGCTTGCGTCCCAAGGCGCTTCCATCTGGCGGGACCGATCACAGCTTGATCAGCCCTGCATCGGAATGAGGCAGAGCAGCAACGGCCTGCGGCCGCTTCGGCATGACGCGACGGCCAGCCGCTTACTATCAAGGCCGACATGGTTGTTGCTGGCGTGCAAGGCCGGCGCTACGCTCCGTGCCTGTTGGTGCAGGAGGATTATGTGACCACGTCAGACGATCAGAAAATTTCCGAAGACCGCCGCGATGCGCTGCGCTACGCGCTCGCCATCGGCTCCGGTGCCGCGCTCGCGTCCGCCATGACGACGACGCCCGCCTCGGCGCAAGCGGCCGACAACACGCTCGACCGCGTCCGCGCCAACAAAGTGCTGCGCATCGCCGTGCTGCCGGGCGAGCTGCCCTATTTCAACAAGGATCTTGCCACCGGCACCTGGTCGGGCTTCTCGATCGAGATGGCCAACGACATCGCCAAGCTGCTCGACGTGAAGCTCGAATATGTCGAGTCGACCTACGGCAATTCAGTGCTCGACCTGCAGGCCGGCAAGATCGATCTCGGCTTCGCCCTCAACCCGACGCCGCAGCGCGCGCTGGTCATCGACTTCTGCGGCACGGTGTTCCCGCATCCGTTCGGCGCCATGCTGAAGAAGGGCATGGAAGCGAAGACCTGGGCCGACATCAACAAGCCCGAGGTCAAGATCGCCGTCGACGTCGGCTCGGCCAACGAGGCGGTGGCGCGGCGCTTTGCTCCCAACGCCACGATCAAGTCGCTCAAGTCGCGCGACGAAGTGATGCTGGAGATGGCCTCGGGCCGCGTCGACGTCGTCGTCAACGCCCTGATCCTGGGCCTCACCGCAATCGCCAAGAACCCCAATCTCGGCTCCTACAAGATCCTGCAGTCGCCCTCGGTCGCGATTCCCTCCAGCATGGGCGTGCGCCGCGAGGCCGACAAGCGCTGGCGCGACTTCCTCGCGGTGTGGATCGACTACAACCGCGGCATCGGCCAGATGCGCGAATGGTTCGTCAAGGGCCTGGGGCTGGCCGGCGTCAAGGCCGAGGACGTGCCGGTCGAGGTGAACATCTAAGCGAAGCCACGCTCTCTCCGAGCGTCATTGCGAGGAGCGCAGCGACGAAGCAATCCAGGACCGTTCGTGCCGCCCTGGATTGCTTCGCTTCGCTCGCAATGACGGAGGCATTCGATGATGTATCGCCTCACGCCTTGTCGTACGTCATGCCGCGCTCGAAGCGGCGGCCCAGGAGCGTCGCCGGAAACAGGATCGCGAAATAGATCAGCGCGATGATGGTGTAGACCTCGAGCGGCCGATAGGTGTCGGCGTTGATCAGCGTCGCGTTGTAGACGAGATCGGGCACCGCGATCACCGACACCAGCGAGGTGTTCTTCAACTGCGTCACCGACTGGTTGACGTAGGGCGCCAGCATCGGCTTCAAGGCCTGTGGCAGGATCACGAGCCGCATCATCCGCCACGGACGCAGGCCGAGCGCGCGCGCCGCATCCCATTGCCCGCGCGGCACGCTCTCGATGCTGCCGCGCACGATCTCGGCATAGAACGCCCCGGCGTAGAGCGACAGCACGGTGACCGCGGCGACATGCGCCGGAATGTTGACGCCGATCACCACCGGGAACGCGTAGTAGAACCAGATGATCTGCACCAGCAGCGGGGTGCAGCGGAACAGCTCGATATAGCCGATCAGCAGCCAGTCGATCACGACCGGACGGCGCAGCCTGACGATGCCGACGACGAGCCCGATCACCGAGCCGAGCAGGATGGTGCCGAGCGTATACGCCATGGTCCAGCCGAGCCCCAGCCAGAACAGATGGCTGTACTTGGCGAGGATGGCGAAATCCCAGGTATAGTTCATCGCAGCTCCGGCGTGACGCGGTCGCGGCCCCTCACAGATACCGGCTCGGAGCAAAGGCGGAGACGTCGAACGACGGCGCCTCGCCCGTGATCATCGCGGCGATCGCCGCGCCCGTGGCCGGCCCCGTGGTGAAACCGATATGCTGATTGCCGAATGCAAGCCACAGGCCGGAATGGCGCGGCGCCGGCCCGATCATCGGCAGCGAATCCGGCAAGGTCGGCCGCGCGCCGCGCCATGGCTGGGCCACGGCCTCGCCGAACTCGACCACGCCGCGCGCCAGCGGGACCACCTGCTCGAGCTGGGCGAAATTCGACGGCGCATCGCGATTGGTCAGCTCGACGCCGGAGGTGACGCGCACGCCGTTCTCCATCGGCGTCATCAGGAAGCTGCCTTCGGCGTCGTGGATCGGACGGTGCAACATGCGCGCCGGGTTGGGCGTGAACTCCTGGTGATAGCCGCGCTCGAACGCCATCGGCACCCGGTAGCCGAGCGACCTGAGAATGTCCGGCGACCAGGGACCGAGCGCAACCACGACATGACGGGCGCGAATCTCGCCGTCGCCGAGCACGACACGCCAGCCGTCCCCGTCGGACAGCACCGCCCTGATCTCGGACTGCCGCAGCACGCCGCCCGCGCCCTCGAACATCCGCGCATAGGCTTTCGTCACATTGCCGGGCGAGTCGACCGACGCGGTCTGGCTGTGCAGCAGTCCCACTTTGTAGACCGGCAGCATATTAGGCTCGAGCGCGGAAATGCCCTGGCGGTCGAGCAGCTCGCTCTTGATGCCGTATTCGGCCAGGAGAGCCTGCTCCGCCTTGGCCGCTCCGACAGCGTCGCTGCGCCACGCCTTGAGCCAGCCGGTCTCGCGGATCCGCTGCGGCTCGCCGGCGCGAACGATCCAGTCGCGATGCAGTCTCAGCGACGCACCGATCAGGCCATGCAGCGCGGTGGCGCGCGGCTTGACGCGGGACTCCACGGCATTGGCGAGAAAGCGCAGCACCCATTCGACATTGCGCAGCGTCCATGCCGGATCCCAGCGCAGCGCCGCGCTCTTGTTGCCGAGATAGGACGGCAGGGCCTTGAACAGCGAGGGCTTGTTGAGCGGAAGGATCGAACCGGAGGAGAGAATGCCGGCATTGCCGTACGATGTCTCCTCGCCCGGCGCCTTGCGGTCGACCAGCACCACCGAGAGCCCGCGCTCCCGGATGGCGTAGGCGGAGGAGACGCCGACGATCCCCGCTCCCAGCACGACCACGTCGGCTGTCTGCTGCATACGCTCCATCGTCTCTCGATCCATCTGCTGCTTACATCAGGGTCAGGCCGCCATCGACCGGCAGCACCGCGCCGGTGACGTGGCCGGCGTCTTTCGACAGCAGGAAGGTCACGGCCGCGGCGATGTCGTCGGGCTCGGCGAGGCGCTGTTGCGGATTGGCCGCCGCCGCCGTCTGCCACGCGGCCGGATCGAGCGAGCCGAGCCGTCCCGCATCCTTGCGCGTATAGCCGGGCACGACGACATTCGCGGTGCCGCCGCACGCAGCCAGCTCGATGGCGAGGCATTTCACCAGCGCCTCCAGCGCCGCCTTGGCGGCGGCCGAGGCCGGGAAGGTGCCGCCCGGCACGAAGCGGTGCGCGACGAAGCTGGAGATCGCGACCACGCGCGCATGGGTGCTCTGCACGAGGTCAGGGAGCGCGGCGCTGGCGAGCTCATGAAATGCCGCGGGCATCACTGCGAGTGAGCGGTCGAGCCCGTCGCGCGGCAGATCGCGAAAGCTGCGGCGGTCGGCAAAGCCGGCAGCATGCACCACCGCGTCGATCCGGCCGAACCGCGTTCGTGCCGCAGCCGCCAGCTCGGCGGCAACGCCCTGTCTGGCCAGATCGCCGCAATGAAACTCGGCTTCGGCGCCGGCCTCCCGGCACGCCGCGGCGACGTCCCGCAGACGCGCGAGACCTGCTTCGTCAGCCCCCTGCCCGTGCAGCATCACAGCCTGCCCCGGCGCGGCCATGCGGCGCGCCACCGCAGCGCCGATGCCGGCCCCGCTGCCGGTGATGATGGTGACACGCATCGCGCCTCGTCTACCCCTCGGTTTCGCGGGGCGGACTATAGGTCTCACACCTGCCGATGCCAACACGCGGACGGACATGCGCCGATGTCCGTCGCGCGGGACTTCTTGCGCCTCAGACGTTCAGAACGTCCAGGTCGAACGGCTGAGTTCGCCGCTCAGCACTTGGCGCCGACTTTGCACTTGTTGGTCGACTGTGAAATCGTGCCGCCCTTGCCGCTGCAGGTGGCGGCATAGGCATTCACGCAGGCGACCTTCGCGGATGTGCAGCCCGCATGATCGTTCTTCACGCAGATCGTCTCGCTATAGGTCTCGATCGTGCTGCCGCCTTTCTTGCAGACGCACATTCCGGTGACTTCGGCTTTGGCCGCAAAAGCGCTGTCGACACTGCCGACCGCGGCAGCAGCAAACAAAATCAGGGACAGAAATACGCGCATCGTATCCTCCATGGACAAAGTGGCAATGCGCGTACTATGCGCGCTTCGCGCATGTCACACAACTTTAAATTGTATCAACTGCCATCGAGGATCGTCGCCCGCCGCCGCTCGTCCACTGATCCAGGTCAGGCGGTGAGGCGTGCCGCGCGCCGCAGGGCCTGCGGCGGCTGGCCGAAGGCGCGAATGAAGGCGCGGCGCATCCGCTCAGGATCGCGAAAGCCGGTCGCCTCGGCCACCAGCTCGATCGGCTGATGCGAAGCCTGCACGCGATCGCGCGCCACCTCCAGCCTGAGACGCTCGATCGCCTTCGACGGCGTCGTGCCGGTCTCGGCCACGAAGGCGCGGGTGAAATGCCGCGTGCTCATGCCGGCACGCTCGGCAAGGTCGTCGACCGTCAGCGGCGCATCGAGATGCTCGCGCGCCCAGGTCAGGAGCTCGGCGAAGCGGCCGCTCGGCGCCTTCAGCTCCAGCAGCGAGGAGAACTGCGACTGCCCGCCGCTGCGGCGATGATACAGCACGAGCTGACGTGCGGTCTTCTGCGCGATCTCCTCGCCGTGATCGTCGGCGACCATGGCGAGTGCGAGATCGATGCCGGCAGTGATCCCAGCCGAGCTCCAGACATTGCCGTCGCGGACGTAGATGCTGTCAGGCTCGAGCTTCACTTGGGGGTAGGCTCGCAGGAACTGCCGCGTGCGCTGCCAATGCGTGGTCGCGCGCCGCCCGTCCAGCAGGCCCGCTTCGGCCAGCACGAAGGCGCCGGAACAGATGCTGGCAAGCCGGGTGCCCCGCTGCGCGACCTTACGAACGAAGTTCAGCGTGCATGCGTTGCGGCTCGCAGCTTCCACGCCCTCGCCGCCGGCGATCAGCAGCGTGGTCAGCGCCGACACCGGACCGAATTTGCGCGCCAGCATTTCGGCCCCTGACGACGACCGCACGGGTCCGGGCGTGGCGGCGACGACCCTGATCGATGGCGCGGCGCGCGCATAACGCGAAGCGATCTCGAACACCGAGATCGGTCCGGCGGCATCGAGCAACTGAAAATCGGGGTAGATGAGCACGCCGATCATGGTGGATGGCTCCGTGAGCCCAAGTCCGTGAGCCAAGTGTGAAATCCCAAGCCCGTCCGGAAACGAGGGAACTTTGGCATATGCGCCATCCAGCGGACCATGCAGAATGCCCGCCGTCAAGCACCACACCTGCGAGCACCGCCATGGCCCAACCGCTCTCGATCGCTCTCGTCCTGTTTCCACATCTGACCCAGCTCGATCTCACCGGTCCGGTGCAGGTGTTCTCCAGCGTGCCGGGGGCGACACTGCATCTGGCGTGGAAGAGGATCGAGCCGATTCCGACCGACTCGGTCCTCACACTGATGCCGACCACCACCTTCGCTGACTGTCCGCGGGCGGACGTGATCTGCATTCCCGGCGGCTTCGGCGTCGACGCCATCCTCGATGACGCCGAGGTCATCGGCTTCATCCGCCGCCAGGCCGAAGGAGCCAGGTACGTCACCTCGGTGTGCACGGGCTCGCTCGCGCTCGGCGCCGCCGGCCTGCTGGATGGCTATCGCGCGGCAACCCATTGGAGCGCGCGCGAGTGCCTGCCGCTGTTCGGGGCAACCGTCAGCACCGAGCGCGTCTGCATCGACCGCAACCGGATCACCGGCGGCGGCGTCACGGCCGGCATCGACTTCGCGCTGACCCTGGTGGCGCAGTTGGTCGATCGTCAGACGGCGGAGGCAATCCAGCTCAGACTCGAATACAATCCGGCGCCCCCTTTCACCGCTGGATCCCCCGACACGGCGCCGCCCGAGGTGGTGTCACGCATGCTGGAGCGGATCGCACCGTTCCGGAAGCGGCGAATCGAGGCGGCGGAGCATGCGGCGACCGCCCTCAGGACCAACCCGGCGTAGCGCAGGCTTGGCAGGCTCCCGAAAGTAAAGAGGCCGCCCGGAGCTCGGGGCGGCCTTTTCCGATCGGGTCATCTCGAGCGAAATCGAATCAGCCGCCAGGAGTCCAGGGCTGATAATCACCGGTGGCCTTTGGCCTGCGACCGCTGCCCAAGGTCGAGCCGGCCGGGCGATACGCCAGCGCAGTCCCCGTCAGGTTCGGCTCATGCGGCTTTTCCCACTCGCGCGGCTTGTAGCCCTCCTGAGTCGGCGGCACGTCGACCATATGATGCATCCAGCCATGCCATTCGGGCGGAATACGGCTGGCTTCGGCCAGGCCGTTATAGATCACCCAGCGCCGCTCGAAATGCAGCACCGGGTCGATCTTGCCGCCGGCAGTCCGATAATAGCGGTTGCCCTGTGCGTCCTGCCCCACGAGCTCGCCGAAGCGCCAGGTCCACAATTGCGTGCCGAAAGTCTGGCCGTTCCACCACGTGAAGAGCTTGAGAAAGAACTGTTTCATGGGCTTGGGGCCGGTTCTGTGAAGGTCCCGGTTCTGATGCCACCCCGCCCGCATCTTGTCCAGTGTTGCACCGCCTCCGCCCGCGACGATGTATCGGTTCGCGGCGGGGAACGACATCCGCGGCCTGCGGTTAGGTCACTTTCCCCCCTGATGGAGCGATAGCGATGACCAGACTGAAGAGATGGAGCACTGCGGCGGCAGTGGCGCTGATTCTGCCGCTGGCGGCAGCGACGACGAGCTTTGCCCAGGGTCCCGGCGGCGGCGGTCGTGGTCCGGGCGGCGGTGGTGGTGCCGCCGTCGGCGGGGGCGGTGGCGCGGCCATCGGTGGTGGCGGCGGCGGAGCGATCGGCGGCGGCGGACGCGGCGGCTTTGCGGCGGGCCCGGGTGGCGCCGGGATGAGCGGCGGCAGCTTCGCCGGACGCGCAGCCGTTGGCGGCGCAGCGCTGGCGGGTCGCGGTCCGGCGGCCGGCGCCAACGTCGCCGTCAACACGGGTGGCGGACGCGGCAACTGGAGCGGCGGCAATTGGAGTGGCGGCGGCTGGCAGGGCGGTCACCGTGGCGGCTGGCATCACCGCGGCGGCGGCTTCTGGCCGGGTGTCGGCGTTGGCGTCGGGATCGGATTGGGCAGCAGCTATGCCTACTACAACGATCCGTATTATTACGGGCCCGACTATTACTCCGACTACTCGTACTATGACGACTCCGCGCCTGTCGCCATCGTTGGAACCGAAGGCGTCGACCCGAGCTACTGCGCACGCAGGTACCGCTCGTATGATCCGGCTTCGGGAACCTATCTCGGTTATGATGGCTTTCGCCATCCATGTCCGTAAGAGTCTGACATAGTAGCTGCGACAACAGAGGGCGGCGAGCCTATGCTCGCCGCCTTTTTCGTGCCGTATTGTTGTTTGTTCTGTGTCTAATGCGCCACGTTGCAGGCCGATTTTCGCCCATATTCCAAAATGTGCCCCGCGACGTGCAGATGATCGTCCCGTTTCGGTCCAATATTGTTTGAGCTCGTGATTCTGCCCGTTTGGCCGCTTCGCAGGCTTGGTTGATATCAGTTGATGGACACATGGATTTTCGCGGAACTCGCGCAATGCAAACGCCGCGGGTGAGTGGCTTGGGCCTGCCGCCCGCGAACGCGCCAAGAACTTCGAACAAGGAGGCGCGCCTTGCCGACATATCTTCACTGCTTGGACGCAGCTGCATCGAAACTCGGATGCATGGGGCTGGCCGCGATGATCCCCGGCCCAGCTGGCGGACATGTCGATGATTGAGAAACGCAGATGACCTATCAGCGCCTCGCATTGGGGCTCGGTCTTGGAACGCTGCTGGCGATCGGCGCCGCGTCCACGGCGCTCGACATCAAGTCGCGCCACGACGCGGCCTGGGTGAATTCATCGCTCGACATCCTGCAGAAGACCTCCGATCTGCGTCTGCTGCTACGCGAAGCGGAAGCGACCTCTCGCGGCTACGCACTCGTCGGTGACGATCAGTTCAGGACGGAGTTTGCCGATGTCAGCACGAGAATTCCGGTCGCCATGGCCGAGCTGCGGCGCGCCGTGGCCGACAATCCCGAACCGCTGAAGCTTCTGACCGAGACCGAAGCCCTGATTGTCCGCAGGGTCGAGCTCGCTGCGGAGCTGATCCGGTTGCACGCCGCCTCGGATCGTGCGGGGCTCGAAGCCCTCAGAAGCCGCGCCGAAGGGCCGGCGACCATGAGCGAGATCACGGCCCATCTCGACCGTTTCGTTGCCGATCAGCGCAAGCTGCTGACGCAGCGTTCGATGACGTCGAAATCCACCGGATCGCTGCTGCTCACGATCGACCTGTGCGGTCTCGCGCTGCTGCTGATCATCGCCTTCTACCTCATCCGGCGGACCTATCTCCACGATCGTGCGCTGCGCGCGTCGCTGGTCCGCTCCGAAGCCGAGGCCAACTCGCTGGCGGAAAAGGCCGAGCAACAGCATCTCGACCTGATCGCCGCCCATGAGAAGCTGCGCCATTCCGCCGAGATCCTGCAGAACACGTTCAACAGCATGGCAGAGGGCGTGCTCGTCATCGATGCCACCGACACCGTGGTATTCTCGAACCCCGCGGTCGAACATCTGCTCGGCTACAGCCCGGAAAAGAATCTGGCCGACGTCCGCGCGCGCCTCCGCGTCTACGAAAGCGACGGCGTGACGCCTGTCGCAGCACACGACCTGCCGACGCCGCGAGCGTTGCGGGGCGAGAGCTTCGACCGCCGCGAGCTGATCGTCTACCGGCCCGACCGGGACGAGACGCTGCGGCTGATGATCTCCGGCCGCCCGCTGCGCGACGCCGCGGGCGGCATTACCGGCGCGGCGATGGTCTATCACGACATCACCACGGCGCACGAGACCGAGCGGCTGCTGCAGCAGGCGCAGAAGCTGGATGCGATCGGCAAGCTCACCGGCGGCGTCGCACACGACTTCAACAACATGCTGACGATCATTACCGGCACCATCGAAACGCTGGCCGACGAGGTGAAGGACCGCCCCGCCGCCGCGGCGACCGCGGCGCTGATCGGACAGGCGGCAGACCGCTGCACCGAGCTGATCCGGCATCTGCTCGCCTTCGCCCGCAAGCAGCCGCTGCATCCGCGCGACAGCGACGTCAACAGCACGATTCTCGACATCGCAAAGCTGCTGCGTCCGACCCTCGGCGAGCAGATCGAGATCAACTCGATCCTCGAAGAGGAGACGCTGATCACGCACATCGATTCGGCGCAGCTCGCCAACTCGCTGGTCAACATGGCGATCAACGCCCGCGACGCGATGCCCAATGGCGGCAAGCTGCTGCTGGAATCGCGCAGGGTGGAGCTCGATGAGGCCTATGCCTCAGCCAACGCCGGCGTGACGCCCGGCCCCTATGTCATGGTCGCCGTCAGCGACACGGGTACTGGCATGTTGCCGGAGGTCCGCGACCGCGCCTTCGAACCCTTCTTCACGACGAAGGAAGCCGGCAAGGGCTCCGGCCTCGGCCTCAGCATGGTCTACGGCTTCGTCAAGCAATCCGGCGGCCACATCAAGATCTACAGCGAGGAAGGACGGGGCACCACGATCCGGCTCTACATCCCTGTGCCCAAGGGACAGGCTGCGAGCCCTGCTCGGCCCGAGCCCCCGCCGCCGCGCGGCGAGGAGACGATCTTCATCGTCGAGGACGATCCACTGGTGCAGGACTTCGTCGTCTCACAGTTGCAGAGCCTCGGCTACAAGACCATCACCGCATCGACCGGGGTCGAGGCGCTGGCCAAGATCGACTCCGGCCAGAGCTTCGATCTCCTGTTCACCGACGTCATCATGCCCGGCGGCGTCAACGGCAAGGAGCTCGCCGAGGAGGCGCTGCGGCAGCGGCCCGGCACCAAGGTGCTGTACACGTCCGGCTATACCGACAATGCGATGGTCGAGCACGGTCGCCTCGACCAGGCTGCGCTGCTGCTCACCAAGCCCTATCGCAAGTCGGAGCTCGCCAAGATGGTGCGGCTGGCGCTGGCAGGCCCCGTGGATGACGCCTTGGCCGATGATGCCTTGGCCGAGAACGCCTTTTCCGAGGACGCGCAGACGCGCGCTCACTTCTCCTGACTTGACCATCGCGCAGATCGGAACTGCGATCGTCACGGAGCTGGGCGCCACAAATTCCAATGGAAACCTACCCCATGCAATTGGCAGGACGCGACGGCATCCCGCGCCATTGGAGGCCACCGATGATCCGCCGGCGGGTGGTGATCGGGCTCGGCCTTGGAACCCTGCTCGCGATCGGCGCCGCGTCGACGGGACTGGACATCAAGGCGCGCAACGATACCGCCCTGGTCGAGCACACGATGGAGGTGCTGGAGAAATCCTCCGAGCTCCGCGCCCTGCTGCGACAGTCAGAAGCCGCCTCGCGCGGCTTCGCATTGTCCGGAGCCGACCGGTTCATCGCAGAGTTTCAGGCGACGAGTGGACTTATTCCTGCAGCCTGGGCGGACCTGCGAGAGCTCGTCCGGGACAATTCCTCGCAGAGCGAGCGGCTGCGATCGATCTATGGCATCGTGCAGCGGCGCATTCAGCTTGCCGGCGAGCTGATCCGTCGCCACGCGGCGAACGATCGCGACGGCCCGGAGGCGCTGGCGGCGAGCGCGGCCGGTCCGGCGGCGATGACGACGATCAACCAGGCGCTCGACGCCTTTACCGATGAGGAGCGCCGGCTGCTGGCGGACCGCGCCACGATCTCGCGACGAACCGGATCCTGGCTGCTGGCGATCGACCTCGCCGGCGTCGGCCTGCTGCTCCTGATGTCGGCCTATCTCGTCCGGCGCGCTCATCTTTCCGACCGGGCGCTGCGCTCGTCCCTCACCCGGTCACGGGAGACCGCGACCTCGCTGGAAGCCCAGGCCGTGCAGCAGCGCAGCGATCTCGCCGCCGCCTATGACGAGCTGCGCCGCTTCTCCGCCATTCTCACGAACACCTTCAACAGCATGGCCGAGGGCGTCCTCGTCGTCGATCCCGAAGGCACGATCATGCTGTCGAACCAGGCGATGGGACGTTTCCTGGGAACGAATGTGGGCAAGACCTTCGCCGAGATGCAGGCTGCCAACCAGTTCTACGAGAGCGACGCCGTCACCCGCATCGTCGACGAGGAGCTCCCGATCGCGCGCGCCTTGTGCGGGCTGTCGTTCGACCGCCGCGAGGTCGTGGTCAAGCCGACCGACGGCCGGCCGCAGTTTCGCCTGATGGTCAGCGGGCGGCCGCTGCGCAATTCCGCAGGCGCGATCAGTGGCGCCGCGCTGGTGTATCACGACGTCACCGACGTGCACGAGACCGAGCGCCTGCTGCAGCAGGCGCAGAAGCTCGATGCCATCGGCAAGCTCACCGGCGGCGTCGCGCACGACTTCAACAACATGCTGACGATCATCACCGGGTCGATCGAGGTCCTGATCGACGCGGTGCAGGACCGGCCGGCGGCGGCCGAGTTCGCAGCCCTGATCGGCAGGGCCACCGATCGCTGCACCGAGCTGATCCGGCATCTGCTCGCCTTCGCCCGCAAGCAGCCGCTGCGTCCGCGCGACATCGACGTCAACGCCACGGTGGAGGACATCGCCAAGCTGCTGCGGCCGACCCTCGGCGAGCAGGTCGAGATCAGGACCGTTCTCGCCGACGAGGATCTCATCGCCCATGTCGATTCCGCGCAGCTCGCGAACGCGCTGGTCAACATGGCGATCAACGCGCGCGATGCGATGCCCGATGGCGGCAGGCTGCTGCTGGAGACGGCGAAGACCACGCTCGACGCGGCCCATGCAGCGGCCAATCTCGGCATCGTGCCCGGCTCCTACGTCATGGTCGCGGTCAGCGACACCGGCAGCGGCATGCCGCGGGAGGTGAAGGACCGCGCCTTCGAGCCGTTCTTCACCACCAAGGATGCCGGCAAGGGCTCCGGTCTCGGCCTCAGCATGGTCTATGGCTTCGTCAGGCAGTCCGGCGGCCACGTCAAGCTTCAGAGCGAGCAGAACCGCGGCACGACGATCCGGCTCTATCTGCCGGCGGCGCAGGCGACGCAGCAGATCGAGACGGAGCACGAGCAGGCGCTGCCGCATGGCCGCGAGACGATCCTGGTGGTCGAGGACGATCCGCTGGTGCGCGACTTCGTGCTCGCCCAGTTGCAGGGCCTCGGCTACACCACCCTCGTCGCCTCGCAGGCCTCGGAGGCGCTGGCCATCGCCGCGCGGAACCAGCCCTTCGACCTGCTGTTCACCGACGTCATCATGCCCGGCGGCATCAGCGGCCGGCAGCTCGCCGAAACCATCATGACCACGCGCCCCGCGCTCCCAGTGCTCTACACCTCCGGCTATACCGGCGATGAGATGGTCGAGAATCGGCAGCTCGTGCCGGACGCGCTGCTGCTGACCAAGCCCTATCGCCGCGCCGAGCTCGCGCAGATGGTGCGGCGGGCGCTGGACGGCAAGCCGGCGGCCGGCTGGCGCTAGCCGCGGGTCGCCATCGCCACCGCGGCCAGCGTGAAGGCCAGCGCGGCCACCTGCCCTGCCCCGAGCGGCTCGCGCAGCGCGATCGCGGAGGCCAGGACGCCGATCACCGGCACCGCCATGGTGCCGATCGCCGCCACCGACGCCGGCAGCCGCGACAGCGCCGCGAACCAGGCGACATAGGCGACGCAGAACTGGATCACGGTGGAATAGAACATCAGCGCCCAGTCGAGCTGATCCAGCTTCGTCCAGTCGGAATGCTCGACCGCGAAGCCCACGAGCACGATCGGCACGCAGCCGATGCCGATCTGCCAGGCCGCCGCCGACAGCGGCGGCAGCCTGATCGGGAGCTTCTTGGCCATGACCGTGCCGAGCGCGAAGCCGAACGCGCCACCGAGCACCATCAGGATGCCCGGCAGCTTGTCGCGGCTGGCGTTGAGCCCGTTGCTGCCCATGATCGAAGCCAGCCCGGCGAACGCCAGCACCAGCGCGAGCACGCGCAACAGCGTCGGCCGCTCGCCGAGGATCGGCCAGGCCAAGAGCGAGGCCCACACCGGCATGGTGTAGGCGATCAGCGCAGCCTCGCTCGCCGGCAGCCACAGCAGCGCCAGCCCCATCAGCACCATCCAGGCGGTGACGTTGAGCATCCCGGCCAGGATCAGCCGCGGCCAGACCTCCCGTGGCACGGCGAGGCTCTGGCTGCGGATGACGGCCAGCAGCGCCAACAACAGCGCGCCCACCACCCCGGTGGTGCCGCGCAGAGTGAGCGGCGGCAGCACGCCGACCAGATGCTTGGTGACCGGCCAGTTGAAGCCCCAGCCGAGCGAGGTGATGGCGAGGAACATCAGCCCGGCGGGCGTGATCCGCCCGCTGGCCACTGGCTTGTCTGTCATGGAATCACCGGCGCCGTCCGTGGGAGGATGAGCTTGCCGGCGTTTTCCCGGCCACACCAGGGATTGTGGGGCATGCCTGCCCCGCGAACGCTCCGTAGGCGCCCGTGAGTCCCGCCGATGCAAGCGAAACACGTCATTCGCACGCGAATAAATCTGCCCCTGTGAACAGCGGGACGAAGCCCTGTGGACAGCCTGCGGCACAAATTTTTTCGGTTTCGAATCCGCGAGGAGTCGCCGATAGTTACGGCCATCACGATACCGGCACACGCCCTGGTTATCCCGTACTTTCCCCCATATTTAGTGTTTGGTTTAGGAACCCGTACTAGTCCTTGACGGGCGGAGCGGAGTCGTCCTAGCTTCCGGCCCGGTTCGGCGCACAGTCATGTTTCGGGTCTGGCCGGCCGCTTCCCTCGAGAGGGTTCGAAGACGACCACGCCGCCGTCGCCACGGCAGCGGGCGTGGGTCGCCGTCTGCCCTGTAGACCATCGCTGCGCCGCCGCGCCCGAGCGGGGAACCCACTAGATGTGGGGCCTCCCCTGCAGGGACGACGGAGCAGAACGGCGGGAGTGACGCGTTGAGAACGGACGGTGCGGGCAGCGGACGGGCTGCACGCCCCGCGCAGGAAGACGGGGCGAGACGCCGGACAACGGCGCAAGGCCTTCGCCTTCGAGGCTGAACAGATGCGGACCGGGCAACCGGTTGAACTGCGGCGGCAGACGAATTTTCCGGCAGCGTCCGGGGACTTCCAGCCGTCGCCCTTGGATGCAATGATCCCGGCCGCCAAGCGCGGTCCGGCAAGAACTATTGGGGCTCGCGATGCGGATTGAACGGCGCAACACCACCGAAGGACAGTCGCCCTATGCAGGGATCGACTTCCGCCTGACCACGTCCGAGATCAAGAATCCGGATGGCTCCGTGGTGTTCCGGCTCGAGAATGTCGAGGTCCCCGAGTTCTGGTCGCAGGTCGCCTCCGACGTGCTGGCGCAGAAGTATTTCCGGAAAGCCGGCGTCGCCGCGCGCCTGAAGAAGGTCGAGGAAGAGAGCGTGCCGTCGTGGCTGTGGCGCTCGGTGCCGGACACCGAGGCGCTGGCCGCTCTCCCTGAGAACGAGCGCTACGGCAGCGAGCGCTCGGCCAAGCAGGTGTTCGACCGTCTCGCCGGCTGCTGGACCTATTGGGGCTGGAAGGGCAACTACTTCTCCTCGGAAGCGGACGCGCAGGCGTTCTATGACGAGCTCCGCGTCATGCTGGCCAAGCAGATGGTCGCGCCGAACTCGCCGCAATGGTTCAACACCGGTCTGCACTGGGCCTACGGCATCGACGGCCCCGGCCAGGGCCACTATTACGTCGACTACAAGACCGGCAAGCTGACCAAGTCGAAATCGTCCTACGAGCATCCGCAGCCGCACGCCTGCTTCATCCAGGGCGTCGAGGACGACCTCGTCAATGACGGCGGCATCATGGATTTGTGGGTGCGCGAGGCGCGCCTGTTCAAATACGGCTCCGGCACCGGCTCCAACTTCTCGCGGCTGCGCGGCGAAGGCGAGCGGCTGTCGGGCGGCGGCCGCTCGTCCGGCCTGATGAGCTTCCTCAAGATCGGCGACCGCGCCGCCGGCGCGATCAAGTCGGGCGGCACCACCCGCCGCGCCGCCAAGATGGTGGTGGTCGACGCCGACCATCCGGACATCGAGGCCTATATCGACTGGAAGGTGAAGGAGGAGCAGAAGGTTGCCGCGCTCGTCACCGGCTCCAAGATCAACCAGAAGCACCTCAAGGCCGTGATGAAGGCCTGCGTCAATTGCGAGGGCTCCGGCGACGACTGCTTCGATCCCGAGAAGAACCCGGCACTGCGCCGCGAGATCAAGCTCGCGCGCCGCGCGCTGGTGCCCGACAACTACATCAAGCGGGTCATCCAGTTCGCCAAGCAGGGCTACAAGGACATCGACTTCCCGATCTACGACACGGACTGGGACTCCGAGGCGTATCTGACCGTGTCCGGCCAGAACTCCAACAACTCGGTGTCGCTGAAGGACGACTTCCTCCGCGCGGTCGAGACCGACGGCGACTGGAGCCTGATCGGCCGCACCAACAAGAAGATCGTCAAGACGCTGAAGGCCAGGGACCTCTGGGAGAAGATCGGCCACGCCGCCTGGGCCTCGGCCGATCCCGGCCTGCACTTCAACACCACGATGAACGACTGGCACACCTGCAAGGCGTCCGGCGACATCCGCGCGTCCAATCCGTGCTCGGAATACATGTTCCTGGACGACACGGCGTGCAACCTGGCCTCGGCCAACCTGCTGACGTTCTACAACACCGAAACGAAGCACTTCGACGTCGGCGCCTACGAGCATCTCTGCCGGCTCTGGACGGTCGTGCTCGAGATCTCCGTGCTGATGGCGCAGTTCCCGTCGAAGGCGATCGCCGAGCTGTCCTACGAGTTCCGCACACTGGGCCTGGGCTATGCCAATATCGGCGGCCTCTTGATGACCATGGGCCTGTCCTACGACTCCAAGGAAGGCCGCGCGCTGTGCGGCGCGCTCTCGGCGATCATGACCGGCATCGCCTACAAGACCTCGGCCGAGATGGCCGGCGAGCTCGGGTCCTTCCCCGGCTACAAGAAGAACGCCGCGCACATGCTGCGCGTCATCCGCAACCATCGTCGCGCCGCGCGCGGCGAGGCGACCGGCTATGAGGCGCTCTCGGTCGCCCCGGTGCCGCTCGACCACGCCCACTGCCCGCAGGTCTCGCTGGTCAGCCACGCCATCCAGGCCTGGGACGACGCGCTCGCGCTCGGCGAGACCAACGGCTATCGCAACGCCCAGGTCACCGTGGTCGCCCCCACCGGCACCATCGGCCTGGTGATGGATTGCGACACCACCGGCATCGAGCCTGACTTCGCGCTGGTGAAGTTCAAGAAGCTGGCCGGCGGCGGCTACTTCAAGATCATCAACCGCGCCGTGCCCGCAGCCCTGCGCGTGCTCGGCTATCGCGAGAGCGAGATCGCCGAGATCGAGGCCTATGCGGTCGGTCACGGCTCGCTGTCGAACGCGCCCGGCGTCAACGCCACCACGTTGAAGGCCAAGGGCTTCACCGACGAGGCCATCGCCAAGGTCGAGAAGGCGCTGCCGACCGCGTTCGACATCAAGTTCGTGTTCAACAAGTGGACGCTCGGCGAGGACTTCATCGTCAAGCAGCTCGGCGTCACCACTGAGGCGATCGCCGCCCCCACCTTCGACCTGCTCACCGCGATCGGCTTCACCAAGCGCGAGATCGAGGCCGCCAACGTGCACATCTGCGGCGCGATGACGGTCGAGGGCGCCCCGCATCTGAAGGCGGAGCACTATTCGGTGTTCGACTGCGCCAACCCCTGCGGCAAGATCGGCAAGCGCTATCTCTCGGTCGAGAGCCACATCCGCATGATGGCGGCGGCGCAGCCGTTCATCTCGGGTGCGATCTCCAAGACCATCAACATGCCGAACGACGCCACGGTCGAGGACTGCAAGGCGGCGTATCTCTTGTCGTGGAAGCTCGCGCTGAAGGCCAACGCGCTGTACCGCGACGGCTCGAAGCTGTCGCAGCCGCTCAACTCGCAGCTCATCGCCGACGATGAGGACGAGGACGATGCGGTCGAGTCCTTCTACGACAAGCCGATGGCCGCGCGCGCCACGCAGGTCTCGGAGAAGATCGTCGAGAAGCTGGTCGAGCGCATCGTGGTGATGCGCGAGCGCGAGAAGATGCCGGATCGCCGCAAGGGCTACACCCAGAAGGCGGTCGTCGGCGGCCACAAGGTCTACCTGCGCACCGGCGAGTATGACGACGGCCGCCTCGGCGAGATCTTCATCGACATGCACAAGGAGGGCGCGGCACTTCGCTCCTTCATCAACAACTTCGCCATCGCGGTGTCGCTGGGCCTGCAATACGGCGTGCCGCTGGAGGAGTATGTCGACGCCTTCACCTTCACCCGCTTCGAGCCGGCAGGCCCCGTGCAGGGCAACGACTCGATCAAATATGCGACGTCGATCCTCGACTACGTGTTCCGCGAGCTCGCCGTCAGCTACATGTCGCGCTTCGACCTCGCCCATGTCGATCCGTCCGAGAGCAATTTCGACGCGCTCGGCCGCGGCGTCGACGAAGGCAAGCCGTCGGAGGACGGCCCGAGCCAGCAGGCCGCGAAATACGTCTCGCGCGGCCTGACCCGCTCGCGCACCGACAACCTCGTGGTGATGCGCGGCGGTACTCCGTCTCACGGAGTGTCGGCGCAAAAGTCGGACGGCCCCAAGATGGCATACTCTGCGCCACGCGACCTCATAGATGGCGCCATCGAAGGAGCTATTGCTCTTAAGCAAAGCGACCCCGAGCTGTCTCCAACAGAAAGACTCGAAGCGCTCCAGTGGAGCAAGTCGGGCACAGCTAACACCCATACCTCCTCCAAGGCGGAACGCCGTGCGGAAGCCAAAGCCAAAGGCTACGAGGGCGAAATGTGTTCGGAGTGCGGGAACTTCACTTTGGTCCGCAACGGCACGTGTATGAAGTGCGACACATGTGGCGGCACGACAGGATGCTCCTAATCGAGGCTTAAATGGCGCGCGACCACCGAGTTCGCATCAGAACGAGAGAAGACATCGCAAAAATTGCGATGGCTTGGTGGTTGCTCGCTACTCGACGGGGACACTTTTTCGACATCTGCTCATTTGTGCTCGGCCCGCTTACGAAGCTGCACACGTCGAAAGGGCGCCTTGATATCGAATTTTATGAAGCGGACTACGGGGATGATCCGGCCTATGTAAGCTTCAAGCCGCTCACTTTGCACGTCGATAAAAAGATTTGGGAGCAAGCATCGAAGGGTGACCCTTTTGCCCGGTATGTCATTGCCCACGAAGTCGGTCACATTCTTCTTCACGACGAATTTGCTGTCGCATTCTCTGACGAGGAAGCTGCGCGACTGAAATATGTTCAAAAGGAAGAGTCCGGTGAATGGCAAGCTCACACATTCGCCGAGCTTTTCTTGGTTCCAGATCATGTCGCACTGAAGCTTGCCGATGCCGATTTGATTGCAGGTCTGTGCGTAGTCAGCGACGATCTAGGTAAGCGCCGTCTGACGCAGGCTAAGAGCGAGAAGACGACGATTGCCCCTCAATATGAGGGGGATCCCTGCGGCGAATGCGGCAGCTTTTCACTTCTGCGGAATGGCCCCGCACGAATTTGCGATACATGCGGTAAGGCAAATCCACGATAGCTACTATTGATATCGCCACAGTAATTAGGACGCGAGAAGATGGAATCGAATTCAACACCATCCTCAGGCGTCATGCCCGAGCCCCTATGCTGGATTTGCAAGCAGAACAAGGCGGACTCAAGCGAACACAAGACAAAGCGAAGCGACCTCCTGTCCGTACTTGGAAAGCCATCGCAGAAACAACCTCTCTATTACCACGATCTTGAGAAGCAAAACCGGCCCGTCGGTAGCCTTGACGCAAAGATCCTGAAATCTCCGATACGCATCTGCGCCTACTGCAACAACACTCGTACCCAGCCACACGACTTCGCGTGGGAGGCAATGTCGGAAGTGCTGAGAACGCGACGGCTAATGGTAGGACGGTGGGTCCGTTGTAATCGGATCTTCGCGTATTTGACCAAACGAGAGATGATCAACGTTCATTTCTTTTTTCTAAAGCTCACTGGCTGCATGATAGCTGAGGCGATTGCGAATGGCCACGACGTTCCCATTCCCCTAGACCCATTCTCTACCGCGATCATGTCAGGACGGCCACATCCTGAGATCTATTTGCAATTCGGCAAGCATGATGACGGCATCGGTAGGTCAAATCTACATGTATGGACGGTTGATCCAGGCAAGAGCGTATTTGGTGGCTGGCTATATAAATTGGACAACGTCGCGGTAAGCGTCCTCTACGCTCAGACCGGCAGGTTTGAGCACCGACGCGACATTTGGCATCCGTATTCACGGACGAGTAGAAAGCGCTTTCTGATTGCTGATTTTATGTATAGCAAACAGGCAAGATCCAAGATGTCTTCGCTTGGTAAAGGCGAGCAGCAAAAATAGAACGAGTTAGCGAGCAAGCGTAGGGCGGAGTAGCGGAGCGTAATCCGCCGCTTGACCGGAGCGGTGCGTTACGCTTCGCTAACGCGCCCTACGCACCGAGCCCCTGGGCTCCACCTCCCTGCCCCTATGCACCTCCACATCTTCTCCGATCTCCACGCCGACATGGCCGACATCAAGCCGATCGAAGCGCTGCCCGGGGTCGATGTGGTCGTCGTCGCCGGCGATGTCAGTGAGGGGGCGGTGAACGGGTTTGCGCGGCTGCGCGAGATCGTGGCGGAGGACGTGCCGATCGTCATGGTGATGGGCAACCATGAGTTCTATCACCGCACCTACCCGGAGGAGCTGACGCTGGCGCGCGCCGAGGCGGCGCGGTTCGGGGTGCATCTGCTGGAAAACGAGGCGGTCGTGCTCGCGGGCGTCCGCTTTGCAGGCTGCACGCTGTGGACCGACTATGCGATCTTTGGCCCCGGCAGCGAGGCGGAGGCGATGGCCGTCTGCGGCGACTGGATGCACGACCATCGCTGCATCATCTGGCAGGACGAGCCGTGGCTGCGGTTCATGCCGCAGGAGGCGCTCGGGCTGCACCAGACATCGCGCACCTGGCTCACGGGCCTCTTGGAGACGCCGTTCGACGGCCCGACCGTCGTCGTCACCCACCACGCCCCCGGCTGGGGCTCGGTCGCCGAACGCTATCGCGACGACCTGACCACCGCTGCCTTCGCCTCCGACCTCTCCGGGCTGATCCAGGCGACGCAACCCGCGCTCTGGATCCACGGCCACATCCACACGCCCTCGGACTATCGCGTCGGCGCCACCCGCGTGATCTGCAACCCGCACGGCTATGGCCGCGAGAACCCGGCCTTCGATCCGGCGCTGGTGGTGGAGGTGTAGTCGCCTGCTCGGCGTGGCTGGGCAGGCTCTCTCCTCCGTCATTCCGGGGCGCGCGCAGCGCGAGCCCGGAATCCATAACCACGAAGGGGTGTGAGTTGCGAGATGCAGGCCGCGGCGATGTGTGCTCAGCCCCGCGGCCTGTGAGTATGGATTCCGGGCTCGCGCTGCGCGCGCCCCGGAATGACGTGGGGAGAGAACACGCACCCTTCTGCCGGCTCGGCCTCCGGCGCTACTTGAAGCACACCGACGTGTCGTTCGCGTCGAACGAATTGCCCGGCATCGGCCGCAGCGGGAGTTACAGTGACGCTGCACTTTACTCGATCTGTTTGCGCTCGAACGTCCTCACCCACTCCCGCTGATCTTCCGTATCCGGCACGCGCACGCCGCGTGCGGCGGCGATCCGGTCGAAGGCCTCAGCTCCATCAATGCCCAGCCGAATCATCACGCAGGCCGCGATGACGGCGGAGCGGCCGATGCCGGCGCGACAATGGATCAGGACCGTCTGGCCGTCCGTCAGCCGCGCGGCGAGGTCGTGTGCGAGCCGCAACGCTACGCTGCGGCTCTCAGGAAGACCACGGTCGGGGATCGGAAATGACACGAAGGCCATGCCGTGTGACTGGCACAGCGCGGCCTCGCGCTGAAGGCCGAGGTCATGAACCTCGGTCGGCTCCAACAGGCTGACGACGACAGCGACGCCCTCGCCCTTCCAGGCGCCGATGTCGTCCGCCAGCCAGTCTTCCGCCCGCGGCCGCGCCGCGATGGCGAGCCGGCCGGCGATGGGCAAGTCGATCCAGTGCAGGCGGGACATGGTGATGGTCCTGTCATGAATGAGCGTTCGTAACCCGGATGAGCGAGAGCGACATCCGGGATCGCGGCTGCCGAGACGGATGCACTCTCAGGCCGCCCGAACATCATACCGCGTCTGCTACTCGATCCCCAGGATTTCCCGGTGCAGCGGAACGATCGCCGACACGCCGCTGTTTACTACGAACCCAACAACGAAGGAGGTTCGTTCATGAAGATGGCAATCGTTTTGACGGCGGCTCTGTTCGCCGCTTCGCCCGTGTTCGCCGCAGAGACCGGCGCAAGTTCGCACGGCGCGTCGAAGAAGGCGCCCGGTCAGCAGATGCAGCGTAGCAAGACGTCGACGGCGCCCGGCGCTTCGGAGTACGCGCCCGGTCATCAGAGCAACACCGCCGCCGGCCCGGGGCATTCCGAGAGCGCTCCCGGCCAACGCATGACGACCACCGGCTCCAGCACGCATAGGAAGTAGTGGGCGCGCGAACGGGATACGATCCCGCTTCTCGGCCCCCCTTTCGCTTGAAGACACAGAAAAGCCGTAAGCCTCTCAGTTCATCTTCCAGACATCCGAGGGAGTCACATGCGCAAAGCGATCCTCATCTTGGCAACATCGATTTCAACCGCGCTGATCGTGCCCGCCAGCGCGTTGCCTCGCGCTCCCCTTCAGGTCGATCGCGGCGCATCTGATCTCATCGAGGTGAGAGGCGGTCATGGCCATGGTCATGGTCATGGCTGGGGCCGCGGAGGCGGTCACCGGGCCTTCGGCTGGAGTCGCGGCCGAAAGGTGGGTTGGCGCGGTCATCACTGTCCGCCGGGCCACTGGAAGAAGGGATGGTGCTGATCAGCCGGACCAGGAGCGTTAGCAAGCGTAGGGCGGATGAGCGGAGCGTAATCCGCCGCTCGACCAGATCGGCGCGTTACGCTTCGCTAACGCGCCCTACGCAGCGAGCCCTGGGCTCCACCTCCCTGCCCGCCATGAACCTCCACATCGTGGCGTGCCGATCGTCATGGTGATGGGCAACCATGAATTTGATCACCGCACCTTTCCCGAAGAGCTGAAGCTGGCGCGCGCCGAGGCGGCGCGGTTCGGCGTGCATCTCCTAGAAGACGAGGCGGTCGTGCTCGCGGGTGTGCGCTTTGCCGGCGCCACGCTGTGGACACAGCCACGCGCTTCCCGCGCGCTTTGGTTGACCTGCATCAACAGGGTCGAAGTGAATCCGCATCAAGCTGTCATCGTCAGAGAAGCGGAGGCAGTATCATGGCCGACTCGCAAGCATCTCTCGTCCCATCCCACGACGCGCCCGATCCGCACCGTCAAATCGATTCAGCCGCTTGGGCCGTATTCTTCATCTGGCTCGGCGTGGTCATGCTCGCAGGGCTTCCCTGGGGCTGGTTCCTGGTGGGCGTCGGCATCCTCATCCTGGGCGCACAGATGGTGCGGACGCAACGGAGCCTAAAGGTCGACAGGTTCGGCGTGGTCATCGGGGTCATCATTCTTGCGGCCGGCCTGTGGGATCTTCTTGCCTTGCCGTTGCCGCTCATGCCGATGATCCTGATCGTGCTGGGCGGATATCTGCTCTGGAAGACGCTCTCGACGACGGAATCCCCCTAAACGGCGCACGAAACATCAGCAGGCTCGGATGAGCGGGATAGCCCTTAGGGTACGGGCGGTTCGCAATGGTGGGCACGCGCCGCCTTGCGGCGGCGCTTTGCCCGCCCTGCGGCGCTACTTGAAACACACCGACTTGTCGTTCGGGTCGAACGAATTGCCCGGCATCGGCCGCAGCGGGGTCAGCTTGGGGTTGGCGGCCAGCAGCCGCTTCGCATAGGCGCCCAGCGCGGCGTTCATCGTGTTCAGGCGGTCCTGGGCGTCGGTGCGTTGCAGCGGCAGGGTGACCACGCCAGAGTTGTAGACCTCCGCCCGCGACCATTGCTGGCCCTGCACGATGCGGCCGACGAGGCGCGACTTCAAATCGGCGGCGCTGTCACCGGCCGCGCTCTTGGCCCCGACGACATCAGGCGGCAGCAGACTGGGGTTGACGATCCAGCCGCGCGGCTTGGCGACGGTGTTGCCGAACAGGATCAGCTCGTCGACGGTGTTGTTCAGCGCTACGTAGTCGCGCAGCGGCAGGCTGGCGTCGCCGGTGCCGGTCTCCTGGACGTGGCTCGCCAGATGCGGGCCGGTGGCGCAATAGGTGCCGAAGCTGAGCTTGATGCTGCCGGAGCTCATGGCCATGTAGCTGCCGACATCCGAGCCGCCCGGCGGCGACGGCGCGTCGTCGCCGCAGAAGGTGCCGTGCGACGAGGCATCCTGCAGGGAGTGCAGATAGAGCCCGATCCGGGCGATCTGCACCGGCACCGGCGGCTTCCTGGGGTCGTCGAACAGCACGCCGGTCGTCTTGCTCTTGTCGTCCAGCCAGGATTTGAGCTGGGTGTAGTCGACGACGCCGTTGCTGTTGTCGAGCACCTTCGGTCCCGAGGTGATGTTGAGGGCCGGCCCGATGGCGTAGTTCTCCAGCAGCGGCACGTTGCCGCTGATCGGCACGTTCGCCAGGCATTGCGGGCCGCTGAAGTTCGAGGAGCCGTTCGGCACCGTGTATCCGGCGGTGCACAGCAGGCCCGGGCCGTCGTCGGGCTTCATCGCCCATTGCCGGAGATCGTACAGCGTGCCCTGATAGACGCTGTCGATGGTGATGGGATAGCCGGGGGGCGGATAGTGGAACGGATACACCGCCTGCACGCCGCTGGCGCCGTGCACGTCGGTGCCCTGCCCATTCGGCGAGAAGTTCAGGAGATAATGATAGAGCGGCCCGTCGGTGGTGTTGTTGGTGCGCTGGAAGCCGTTGAACTTGGCGGTGATGTAGCTGGCGCCGGAATTGGTCGATGTCGCCTGCCCGCCGCACTGATCGATCGGCGCATATTGCGCGTAGTCGGAATTCTCGTTGTAGGCGGCGATCCAATACGCCACGTCGGCGCGATAGCCGAGCGCCTGGGCGATGAAATAGGTGGAGTCGGCGTGGACCATGCTGCGGCCGGGCGGGATGACGGCGAACTGCACCGCCTCGAGCAGGCAGCCCCGGTTGAGCGCCTCCGCCGGATTGCGGCACGCGCTGGCCGGCGCGAGACAATTCCTCAAGCCGTCCTTCACGCGCGGGATGCAGATGTCCTCCAGGAACGCCTGCGCGGGGTGCGGCGCGGTCAGGCCCCAGCCGAGAACGGACGATCCCACGACGACGGAGAGGGTCGACAATGCAAAGCCAATGCGCATGAAAAACTCCTTGGTGATTGAAATCCAGCCGGTCGGGACTGAACGATGGCCAAACGCCACGCCTCTCAAGCCACGCGAAACGCTGCGTGAGGCTTGCCTCGCGGATTCGGCGAGGATGATTTGTCCCCATCTCGATCAAAATATCAACCTATAGTTGTTATAACAAATGTATCGCTTTCGCAAAGATGGCGCGCTGCTTGGCCCGCCGGCGGCTCGCCGTTGACGCAGGTCTTTCAGACTCGCATCATCACGCCCTGATGTATCGCGATGTCACCGAGCCGCCGTCGGAGGTGCGCTATCGCTGCCCGTGCTGCCGCTTCCTCACTCTGGGTGAGCGCGGCGGGTTCGAGATCTGCCCGGTCTGCTATTGGGAGCACGACGGCCAGGACGACCACGATGCCGACCTCGTCCGTGGTGGTCCCAATGGAGCGCTGTCGCTGACCGAGGCACGCGCCAATTTCAAGACCCACGGCGCCTCGGAGGCGGCGCATCGTGCGTGCGTCCGTCTCCCCCGGCGGACGACGAGCGCTAGCTCGTCGCACGATGCGGGACCGTCATCGGCCCGACGGGAGACGCCGGATGTTGTCATCGCTGGATGCCACCACGCCAGCATAGCGATCGCAGGCGAGCACCAAGCGCCAGCGTCATGTCGCAGGGAACGAGCCGTTCAGCTCGCTCCGTCTCGTTTGCCATGAGCGTCGTTCTTCTCGCGCTGAGGAGAGATCTTCCAGTCGCGACCTGCCTTACGGTGGTCCCAATCGATGCCGGGTCCCATCCGATGCAGCGTGTGCTGCTTCTGACGTTCGCTGGTCGACTGCCCCTTCTCTCTTGCCGGCACGCCTGAACTCGCTTTGGTCTCCGCGGGATTGGGGGAAGGTTTTCCTTGCCCCTGAGCGAACAAGGGATTGAGGCTGACTGACGCCAGCAAGACGATCATGAAGGCAAAAGTACGCATGGAACGGCTCTCCCTTTGCATGTCACATCGACCATCCGGCCGCGACCTCGACAGGAGCACTCTGAAGGTCGCGGGCAGCTGCGGATTGATCTGGATCAGATATCCCGCGGGACCAGGCAATCGCGGCTCGCCGGAGCGGATTGACCAGCGATGGATGGAACATGCCTTTGCCTGAGCCGTTCCTGGCTGAAGTGCGGATCGCGGCTGTTTACAGAGCAGACAGATGACCAAGTTTGCGAAGGGCGACCACGTCTCCTGGAACTCGGAGGCCGGCCGCGTGACCGGACGCATCGTCGCGGTGCATGTGCGCGACTTCGACTACAAGGGCTATCGTCACCGCGCCAGCAAGGACTCTCCGCAATACGAGATCAAGAGCGACAAGAGCGAGCACATCGCCGCTCACAAGGAGAGCGCCTTGACCAGGGTGAGCGGCAATGAGGCTCGCGGTTCGCAGGGATGACCGAGCACTCACCCGCCAAGACCGCAATGACACGGGCGCGCGACGCGCTTCCCGTCTTCACCATCGGGCACTCCACGCGGACGATCGCCGAGTTCGTCACGCTGTTGCGGGCCGGCGAGGTTCAGCTCGTCGTCGATATCAGGCGCATCCCGCGCTCGCGGACCAACCCGCAGTACAATTCGGAGGTGCTGCCGGCCGAGCTCGCGCGCCATCAGATCGGCCATCTGCGCATTGCCGAGCTCGGCGGCCTGCGCAAGACGAGCGGCATTTCACCGGACACGAACGGCTTCTGGACCAACAAGAGCTTCCATCATTACGCTGACTACGCCCTGTCCGATGACTTCCGGCGCGGCTTCGATCGCCTGCTGACCGTGTCGGCCGCGCAACGCACGGCCATCATGTGCGCGGAGGCGGTGTGGTGGCGCTGTCATCGTCGCATCGTCGCCGACTACCTGATCGATGCCGGCCGCGCCGTGTATCATCTCATGGGCCACGACGAGGTTCGTGCGGCGACGTTATCTGAGGGTGCGGTGCGAGCCGGCGACAAATTGACCTATCCCGGCTCGAACAACGAATGACACGCAACTCGCGGCGCAGCCGACGCGCTCCGCAGGCTAGGTCTCCTCCTCCATCGTCACCGCGACGGCGCCGATGGCCGACAGCCGCACCTTGTCGCCTTCGACCTCGGCGACGAGACCCTTGTCGATGAAGTGATGATGCCCCTTGTGGCTGCCCTCGCCGCTGTCCTTCCTGGTCAGCTTGATGCGGTTGCCGTCGACGCGGTCGACGGTGCCGACATGCACGCCGTCGGCGCCGATGACTTCCATGTGTTCCCTGATGTCCTGCATGACGCGTCTCCTTCGTGGCTGATGATGGGTCTGAAACTGCCTCAACCGGCGGGGTGCCCGAACTGTTCCGTCCGCGTACCTAGCCGTCGGGCGGATCAGCGCAGCGTGATCCGCCCTTCCTCCGCAGGCGGCGGTTACGGCTGCGCCAAACCCCGCCCTACGGACTCTCGTCATTGCGAGGAGCCGAAGGCGACGAAGCAATCCAGGGCGGCATGAGAATTCTGGAGTGCTGCGGATCCTGCCACGGGCTGCGCCTCGGCGCGGACCCGTCGGCTCGCAATGACGCAAAAACCCGCCTGCGCCGACAAAGCTATTTCATCAGCGGCCTCAAGCTGATTTGGCCTGTCCAGTCCTTCGGTGAAAAATAAATCACTTTCGCTTTTTCAAAAATCATGATTGTCTACGCCCATCCCGGCCCGCCGAGAGGGGCGCATCGCGATCGTCACGAGACGTGGGCCGGAGATGCGGTGGCTGTGAGTGTGCCGCAGCGGGCTTGAGGCCCGCCGACGAACGGCACGCTTGCGGACGTGAAGACGCGTGGTCCTGGCGCCCCGAAGCTGGCGCCAAGTGCGGTGGTGATGATGATCGCGCCGTGCGACGGTGGCTAACAAGCCGGACACCGGGGAGATCGCGACATAAGCGTGAAAACCATCGCGCGGGGAATGCCGGGATGCCTCGGCTGAACCTGTGGTGACTGCCGCCTGCTTATCTTCTGCAGGCGGGCCATGGGTGCGGCCAGCGCCCGGCATTCCCCGCGCCCTCTCCCTTCAGAGGGCCAACGACCGGCAAGGCTCGGGCGCCATCTGCGTCGCGGGATCGCGCCCGCTTGGCGATGCTACGCCTTGCGCACGGTGCCGAGGAAGCCCTCCACCGCCACGCGGAAACGATCGGCATCCGTCGACATGCGGCGGACGGAGTCGACCATCGCCGCGCCCGCATTGCCGGTCTGGCGGTTGAGGGCTGCGACCGAGCCGATCGTGTCGGTCACGGCGCGGGTGCCCTGGGCGGCATGCTGGAAGTTGCGCGAGATCTCGGTGGTGGCGGCGCGCTGCTCTTCGACCGCCGCGGCGATCGCCGTCATCTTCTCGTCGATGCTGGAGATGTTGTGGCTGATGGCGCGGATCGCCTCGACCGACTCGCCGGTGGCGGCCTGGATCTCGGCGATCTGGCGGGTGATGTCGTCGGTGGCGGTCGCCGTCTGCGCCGCGAGGTTCTTGACCTCGCCGGCGACCACGGCGAAGCCGCGGCCGGCTTCGCCGGCGCGCGCCGCCTCGATGGTCGCGTTGAGCGCCAGCAGGTTGGTCTGCGCGGCGATCGCGGTGATCATCTTGACCACCTCGCCGATGCGGTTGGCGGCGCGGTCGAGCATCTCGACGGTGGCGTTGGTCTGCGCCGCCTTCTCCACCGCCTGGCGCGCATCGGCCGCGGAGGCCTGCACCTGGGCCGCGATCTCGGAGACCGACGCGGTCAGCTCCTCGGTGGCGGCGGCGATGGTCTCGAGATTGGTTGTCGCGGTCTCCGCGGCGCTGGCGACCGCGGCCGTCTGCTCGGTGGACTCATCGACCAGCTTGCGGACCTCGCCGGCGCTGGAATCGAGCTGGCCGGTCGAGTTGCCCATGCTGACGATGACCGCCTGCACGGTGTCGTCGAAGCTCTTGCAGGCGCTGTCGATCGCCTGCGAGCGCTCCAGCCGGCGGCCCTGGTCGAGCTCGCGCTCGCGCGACAGCTGCTCGGCGGTGGCGGCGCTCTCGCGCAGGCCCTCGAGGGCGGCAGCCATGGCGCCGAACTCGTCGGCATGAGCGAACTGCGGCACCGGCGTCTGGTAGTCGCGCTGGCCGATGCGCTGGATCGCCTGCATCAGGACGCCGACCGGGCGCATCAGGCGGACGCGCACCGCGCGCAGCGCCAGGCCGGCCACCACGAGCGCGGTGATGAAGGCGAGCGACTGGACGATCAGGCTGCTCAGCGCCGCGGTCTTGATCTCCTCGGCGCGCGCGATCGAGCCGTCGAGCGCGGTCATGCCGATGGCGATGATGCCGGCGAACGGGCCCTGGCAGAACGCGTTCCATTCCGGCGCCGGCATCGCCGGCTTGCCGCTGCCGTCAAACCCCTTGGCGAGCTGGTCCATGCGCTGATGCGCGGCCTCGACCTCGGCGCGCGAGGTCTTCACGGCCCCGGCGAGCCCGGTGCTGCCGCCCCCCGCCAAGAGGTCGTCGAGCCCGGACCAGCCGGCCGCGACGGTGCCGCGCCATTGCGCGATCGCGCCCTTCTGGGTGTCGTCGAGCGGCTTGGAGGCGTTGATGTTGGGACGCAGCGCCGAGCATTGCAGGCCATAGCGGTCGCGGACCTGCCAGGCCAGCCGCCGCGCCTGCACCATCTTGGCGATCGCCGGATCGGTCATCCAGGCGCGGTTCGAGACGGCGAGCGAGGCAGCGTTGGCGACGTCCAGCGTCTTGGTCATTGCCTGGTACCAGGCCTGCGTACGCGCCAGCACGCGTTCGGAGCGCGGCTTCGCGGCTTCATCGAACAGCAGCTTGAACTGCGGAACCGTGGCGTCCCAGCTCGATTTCAACCCGGCCATGAGGTCGTCGCGCTCGGGCATGTCGACGCCGGCGAGCGCGGCGACGATGCCGTCATAGCCCTTGGCCTCGATGCCCTGATATTCGGTGAGCTTGGCGCGCGGATCGTCCTCGCTCAGCAGCACGCTCTGGATGTCGCCGCGGTGGGCGCGCATGACCAGGACGTTCTGGAAGATCGCCTTGTCGGCCGCGGTCAATTGCTCGGTCGCGACGCTCTCGCGATAGCGGCCCGCGGCGCCGCTCATCAGGATCGCCGTGGACACCAGGATGCCCGCCGCCAGCACCGACAACAGCACCATCAGCAGAGTACTGACCGATTTCTTCATCACGCCCCGCCCCACACCAGAAAGTGGCAGGATGACGCGATTGCACAAATTCTTCCTTAACCATGGACCGGCACACCGGCGGCCGAGGTAATCAGTTGCCGAAATCCCCTGCCCCACACCAACAAAAAATGCGCAAGCCGCAACGCGGCAGCCGCTGGCGCGCGCTGCGGCGCGATGCGAAGCGAATCGCAGGGCGCGGTGCGCAGTGGCTGGGCCGGACGGTGGGCGCGGCGCCGCGATGGATCAAGATCGCCTGCGGCGCCTTGGTGCTGCTCGTGACCTTCGCGCTGGTCAATCTGGCCTATCACGTGCTGCGCAAGCCGACCGAGCTGTTCGTGGTGACGGGTCATTCGCTCGACAAGGAGCCGGAAGAGACTTGGCGCCAATATGGCGCGCTGTTCCGTGAGAGCTCGACACGATCGATCACGCCGGAGCTGCTCGCCGCCCTGGCGCAGACCGAGAGCTCGGGCAATCCGGTGGCGCGCACCTATTGGCGCTGGCGCTTCGCATGGAATCCGTTCGCGCTGTATCAGCCGGCGTCCAGCGCCGTCGGCTTGTTCCAGATGACCGACGGCGCCTTTGCCGACGCCGCACGGTTCTGCATCCGGGATCACGAGGTGGTCAGCGACGGCTGTGGGTCACCGAGCCTGTACGTCCGCGCATGGCCGGCGCATGCGGTGGCGCTCACGGTGATCTCGCTCGACCGCCAGGTCGCTGCCGTGCTCGCGCGGCAGCCTGGCGCCAAGCCGAGCGCGCAGCAGCGGCAGGATCTCGCGGCCGTCATTCATCTGTGCGGCGCCGGGCCGGCGGCCGGGTTCGCGCGCCGTGGCTTCAAGCCGGCGGATGGCGAGCGCTGCGGCGACCATTCGGTCGCCGGTTATCTCGGCCGCGTCAATGCGATGAAGAAGCAGTTTCAGAAGCTCTCGGCGGCGGAGCAGAGCTAGCGCATGGCGCCCGCTCGGCAACATCGCAGCCCGCCCGGTTCCGCGTTAAGCACGTCGGATTCACCGATGTGGGCAAAGCGCGCCCGTTAAGACATTGGCAACGAACTGCCGCGCATTTTCTCCGTCCCATTAGTACAGGAGTCACCATGTCAGAGATCGGCATTCCCGGCGCGCGCATCCGGTCCTTCATCGAGCGGATCGAGCACCTCGATGGCGAATTGGCGGAGCTGAACGAGCAGAAGAAGGAAGTGTTCGCCGAGGCCAAGGGCGAAGGCTTCGACGTCAAGATCCTGAAGGAGATCATCAAGCTCAGGAAGCAGGACCAGGACGAGCGCGACGAGCACGAGACGCTGCTCGACACCTATCTCCGGGCGATGGAAGCGGCCGAGACCGGGCCGGCCAGCAAAACCCCCGAGCGCAAGGCGGCGTGACGCTGCCGACCGACGATGGCGGCGCGCAGCCCATCTGCGCCGCGCGCTGCCCTCCCCGGGATTTTCCTTGCCCGGTTCCATCCGAGCCTCTAACGCTGCGCTACGCTTCTGCCCGCGCCCGAGGATGAGATGACCGACGCAATGACCTGCCCGCAATGCCGCTCCGAGCACGCCTATCAGGACGGCGCGCTATGGGTCTGTCCCGAATGCGGCCATGAATGGAGCGGCGACGCCGCCGTTGCGGCATCGGCCGGCGACGACGCCAGCATCCGCGACGCCAACGGCAACGTTCTGGCCGACGGTGACAGCGTCATCGTCATCAAGGACCTGAAAGTGAAGGGATCGTCGTCGGTGGTGAAGGGCGGCACCAAGGTGCGCAACATCCGCCTGCAGGAGGCGAGCGACGGCCACAACATCGCCTGCAAGATCGACGGCATCGGCCAGATGAACCTGAAGTCGGAGTTCGTGCGCAAGGCGTAGAGCCTAGTGCTCCCGGAACATTCGCGACGCCATGGCGTTCGGATCAACAACGGGAGGATGGCCATGCTGACGGACGACCAGATCGCGACGCTTTCGGATATCGGCCAGGCGATCGCCTTCTCGCCCGACCGGCAGGACGAACTCGATGGACTGATCCGCGAAGGTTATGTCGCCAAGGACGGCGACATCTACGAGCTGACGGCGAAGGGGCAGAAGATCCTGACCGATCGAGGTGCCGGATTGAACGAGGCCTGACGGACCGGAGGCTCGCAGCACCGGGCATCGGGGCGTCGGTATCAGCGCCACCGGAAAGTCTGCCATCCGGCCAAATATCATGCGGGGAATCGGCGGTTCGTCTGCAGACACCCTTGCGAATCGAACTCTGATTCACCCAATGAACGGCGATATTCCGCCCGAAGACCGAAAACAATGTCCGCGGGCGCCGCAGGACTGCGCAGGCGCTGCCTGTTATTTGACGCAACAGGTCCGGCTCAGGCCCGGCACTCAGGCCGAACAGCACAACACGGGCAAATCGCCAATTGATCGAGCAGCAAACGCAGGCCGGTTGCCGAACGCTGCGTGATCCAAGCAGTGAATCCGTCACGCTTCTGTGGTCATGAAGTGACACCCGTAGCAATCCGTTCCGTAGCAGCACGGCGTGGATTCATAACTTGGCATGAACTCTGCTTTCCAGATCCTGACCGGGTCCCACTCTTTGGAGGCAGAATCAACGTGCTCGTCACTCTCGTCGCAATGCTATGCAACGGCCAGCTCTGCATGGAGAAGGTCGTCACCAACAGCGAGATGTCCGGCATCACGATGACATCCTGCGCCGTCAGCGCGCAGATCGGAATCGCAGACTGGATGTCCAAGGGTCCCTATCACGAGTGGCATCTGCAGGGTTACAAGTGTGTCGCCGGCAAGTACGTGCCGAAGACCAACGCCTGATCCGCTTTTGCACGTCCGGCTGGCGCCCGGATATCCGGGGCCTGCCGGCCGGGCGGAAGAGCTCTGCACTGCTGTCGAATGTTCGACCCCAGCCGCGTCGCATTCGGGACATGCGCAGCAAAAAACGCTGCCGTTAGCGTGCAAACGCGCCCTGAATCGGCGAATTCGATGCGCAATGGCGCTGGCCCGCTTCGTGCAATGCCCCTCAGCGACAATGAGGGGATGACGTCATGCCGTTCTACAGCTTCCATTGCGCAGCCTGCGCAGAGGATGTCGAGTTGCTGATCGGGATTTCTGAAAGGCCAGTCTGTCCGACCTGCGGCAGTCGCAAGCTGACCCGCCTGCCCTCGCTGCCGGCGCCGCCAGCGCGCAGCCCCGGCCTGATCAAGGCGGCGCGCAGCCAGGCAGCACGCGAGGGGCACCTCAGCAACTACAGCCGCGCCGAACGGAAGAAGCGCTGACCCGGCCGCGGCCGCCGGCCCTCGGCCTCAGTCCGATGTGATCTGCACGTCGGGCACGTCATCCTCGGGATCGTCGATGTCGAGGCCGTCCTCCTCGTCCAGATCGATCCCGGAGAGGCAGATGTCACCGTCGTCGATCACAAGCTCGACTGGAGCCAACGTCCGGCCCTGACAGGGCCCGATGAAGCATTGTCCGGTATCGAGGTCGAACTGCGCACCATGCTCGCCACAAACGAGGAAATTGCCTTCCTCGTCCATGAACTCGGCCGGGTGCTTGTCGAGGCGGGCGCCCTGATGCGGGCAGGCATTCTCGAAGCCATAGAAATTGTTGCCCTTGCGCGTGACCAGGATCGGCCAAGGCTTGGCGCTGCCGTCGGGCTCGCGGCGCTGGAGAACGAAGCCCCGCGCCGCGCCATCGTCCACCTCATAGGTCGCGCAGATCGCAAACAGCGTGCTCATCATCCGCCTCTTCTCGCCTCGCCCGGCGTTCTTGGCGCATCCGCGACATCACAGGCGCGCTGAAGAGGGTCGCAGCAAGCAGCATGCCAGCCAGTGCCTGACAGGCAGATCGCGGGCCTCAGACCGCTCGCATGCCGAGGCGGCCGATCCCGGGAAATTTCAGCGCCGGCCGACGCAGATCGACGCCGAGAACTCCCCCGAAGAAGTTCAGCTCGACGCCCTCGATCCACCCGACGGTGACACCGAGATAGCCGCCGAGCGATACGAACAGACCGGTCCCGGAGGCCGTGCGCCCCCACCAGCCGTCAAAGGGGAAGTCCTTGCCGATTGCGGTTGGCGGCAGCACGGCGTTCAGCTCAGGAACCGCGTTCAGCGCCGCCTGCACGAAGGTGTTCGAATTCGGCCCCGGCCAGGCGTTGTAGTCGCCATAGGCGCGGAAGCGGTAGTTCTCGATCACGCTGCGGATCCTCGGGATCACCCGCTCGGCTTCATCGCCGTCGACGGCCAGCACTGTCTCCGGCAATGCACCGAACCAGCGACCATCGGGCGCGAAGCCATCGACCCGGATCGGCTCACCCCACGCGGTGTAGTCGTAGCGGGTGTAGCGCGGGCCGCCCTTCTCCTTCACGACGATCCAGGTGTGGACCGCGAAGATGCCACGCCAACGCACCGTGCGCGCAGCGAATACGCGCACCATCGCGTCGGCATGCTGCGCCGGCGATGGCAGCAGGCCCGCGCTCGAACGGTCCGCAGTCTGCCAGCTGCCGCGACGATCGCCGCGCAGATAGTTCGCGGCCGACAGCGAGATGGGCACGAAGATGAGCAGGAGGAAAGCGAGCACGGGCTTTTTCACGATGGGCGAGAACAATGGAGGCACCGAGGAGTGACAGCCATGTAGTCATCGCGCCCGCCCTCGCCAGCGCCGGCCGGCACGCCACCTTCACAATCCGGACACCAGGGCAGCGCTGATGACTCAGTGCCGACGGAAACCACCGTCCGGGCCGGAACGCCCGCCGCCGCCGCGAGGGCCACTGACGCCGACACGCGCAGCGCCCATGGCGGGGCCGCCCCCGATATGCGCCAAGCCGATTTGCGGCGAAGTCCCGATCATGCGCATGCCGCCCATCTGCGCGCGGGCGCTCTGCGGCGCACCGCTGCTTCGGCTCATCAATGGCTGCACCATGGGTGGCGTTGCAGCTCGAGCGGGAGCACCAGCCACGACCGGAGGTGCGCCGGGGCCGGCGGCAGTCGCAGGCGGCACACGACCTTGCATGCCCGAAGGCGGGCCGGATCGTTGGCCCGTGCCGGCGACCGCGCCCGCTCCGCCGCCAGGCTGGATCATCCCGCCGGGACCACGACCCGGCATCCCCGGGGTCATGCCAGGCTGAGGCGGATTTTGCGCCATGACCGGCGGATGGCGATGCCAGTAGCGGTTCCAGAACGCGTGCCGATGATACCAAGGCCGTCCGAAATAGAAGCTGCTCCAATAGGTGGTCAGCGTGAAGCCGACAGTCGGCACGTACTCGACATATTCGGGCAGGTAGACGTACTGCTCACGATACAGATAGGCGAGCGTCCGCGCCGCGACCCAGCCGCGTTCGCCTCCGAAGCTGACATCGCACCATGCGCCGCCTTGAATGCAGCCATGGATGGTGATCCTGGCGCCGACTGGAATGCGCTCGACGACGGGAAAACCGGGGCCGGGTCCTGCGCGCATGGTGGCCGCGGTGCGCACCAGGCCCGGCGCGGCCACCGCCAGCGAGGCGGGCGTGACAATCAACAGCGCAGCAACAAGACACGGTCTGAGTTTCACCACGGGCGCCCTCCTGTCTGTTTGCCCGAGCGAGCTCGGGCGCGAGACTCTCGCGCCCCGCATGCGCGGCTCAGGCATCCGGTCCACGGGGATGGTGGCAGACTATCGCGGCAACCTCACGGCGCTCCGTTGTCGGAGAGGAGTTGCGCTGCTCCACCGAGAGCACGGCGAAATGCCTCGTCGAACGTCACGCCACGGAATTGCCACCGATCCTGCTTGCCAGCGCGATCGAGGCGCCATTGCGTGACCCAGCCCAGTTCGGCATCGTCCCAGGTGAGATCGCCAAAGAGCATGACATCAGCGCCGGGAAACCACGACGCAACCGCCGCGGGCTGGACATCGTTCAACTTGGTCCGCTCAATGGCGGCCTTCGAGACCTCGGAGGCGCTTGGCAGAGCGATCTCGAGTCCACGCTTGACGGCCGCTGCGCGCAGCGCGTCGCGCTGCAGATCGGACCTCCGGTCGTCGGATGCAACGAAGAAAGTACGACCGCCCGACGTCATCGCCACGATCACGGCAATCGACGGGCGCGGCGCCGGCCACGGCTTGATGTTCAAGCTCGCAAGCAACTGATCGATCCGCGCGCGATCGAATGACACAGTCAAGTCATATGGACGGTCGCGCGTGCCCTGCTCGTCGTGCTTCGGCTTGCCCGACATCTGATCGTGATAATCGAAGCCGGTGACGAACTCCGCTGCCCGCGCCTCGAGTGGCGCGAGCCTTGCGTCGTTCCTGAGCTGAAATGCACCGGACACCTTGATCAGCACGTCTTCCAGACATGCTGCAAATGCCGCCCGGCGATTGTCCTCGCCCTGACCGGTCACGACCGTCTGCGCCTGGTACAGGTCGGTCGGAGCCGCATTCGCAATAGTGCAGGCCCCGACGACCATCATCGCCCAGAGCCCGAGACGCCATACGCCCCAACCGCGGAGAGCACCGCACTGCCTCATCGCGCCCTCGATCCGGCTATGTCGGCTATTTCTGCCGGTCGAGCTTGACGATCGTCGGTGTGGCGGCGTCGGACGTCGAGAACGTCACGCGATCGCCGGCGTGGATGTTCTCGATCATGGCATTGTCCTTGATCTTGAACTCCTGGGCCGCTCCGGCCGTGTTGGCACCGACGGTCCCGTTGGGAACGCGCTTGATCGCGATCGTGCCGTTGAGACGGTTGATCCCCGTGACCATGCCCGCCGTGTCTTGCTCCGCTGCCAGAGCGGGCCAAGTCCCCGCAAACAGGGCGACCGTCGCCAGAGTAATGCCAACTGCTCTCATCGCTGTTCTCCTGCCTTGCTTCTCGCGGCAAACAAAACACCACGAATTCTTTGGTTCCCGGAACCTTCAGCTTCGTCGCTGACGACTTTGGGCCGTCTAACGCGCCACAATCAATGCGCCGTGCAGCCCGTTTGTCGCCCCCAAGCACTACGCCTACATAAAACATGCTGATCGTCTCCGCCGCTGTGGACGACGCGCGCTCGACCGGGCGCAATCGCGAACCTTCTTCGACCGACACGGCTCGGCCACCCTCATGTAGTGATTTGCACGGATTTGTCATCAGACCAGCGCGTGATCAAAGTTTTCCTGCACTCGCAGTATCGACGCCCCGTAACGCCGAATTCATCAATGCGTCAGGATGCGCCTTGACAGCACAGGCAGCCGGGAGGACGATAACAGCGTCGTCCAATCTCGGTGGCCGTTCCTGACGACGCCGCGATGTCCGAACGACAACAAACCATCTGATTGCAGGGAGGTTCTATGACTCCACCTCCGTACCAGATCCGCTGAGTGCGACGGGACTCGCTTCGGACCATCGCATAGCGGCAAATCACGAACGGCACGCCGGGTCGCGGCTTAGTGGGCTGCATCAGCGAGGCATGGCCCCTTGCCCGCCCGGCGCTGTGCCGTCCATCTGGATCACTTCAGCGCGAGCTTTGTAGCTATCTGCGGCTCGAGGCCCGATACTCGGGTTGATACTGCCCAACGCGAACATTGGAACGTGTGATCAGTCGATCGCGTGCAGCGATCAGTTGACCAATGGCAGCCGAGATACCCGCTCGCGGCATCGCCGCATTCCCAATGTCCCCGACCAATATCCCCGAACGAAATCCTTCATCGCCTGATGCACGGCGGGTGCAGGCGTCACCCGCCGCCGAAGCAATCTGCCGCAGCTACTTGCTGTAGTCGTAGAAGCCCTTGCCGGTCTTGCGGCCGAGCTGGCCTGCGGCCACCATCTCCTTCAGCAACGGCGCCGGCCGATACTTCGGATCGTTGAAGCCGTTGTAGAACACCTCCATCACCGACAGCATCGTGTCGAGACCGATCAGATCGGCCAGCGCCAGCGGACCGATGGGGTGATTGCAGCCGAGCTTCATGCCCTCGTCGATGTCGGCCGCGGTCGCAATGCCTTCCGAATACGCGAAGATCGCCTCGTTGATCATCGGGCACAGGATGCGGTTTACGGCAAAGCCCGGGCTGTTCTTCGCGGTGATCGCGACCTTGCCGATCCGCTTGGCGAAATCGGCGGCGGCCGCATGGGTCGCATCCGAGGTCTGCAGGCCGCGGATCAGTTCGAGCAGCGCCATCATCGGCACCGGATTGAAGAAGTGCATGCCGATGAAGCGGTCGGGCCGGTCGGTGGCGGTGGCCAGCTTGGTGATCGAGATCGAGGAGGTGTTGGTCGCGATCAGCGCCTCGGGTTTCAGACCGGCACAGAGGTCCTTGAGGATCTTGAGCTTCAACTCCTCGTTCTCCGTGGCGGCCTCGATGACCAGGTCGCAGTTCGACAGCTTCGCCTTGTCGGCGGTGCCGGTGATGAGCGACAACGCCCTGTCCTTGTCGGCGGTCGTCATCTTCTCCTTCTTGACCAGGCGATCGAGGCTGGAGCCCACCGTCGCCAGCCCGCGCGCCACGGCCTGCTCCGAGACGTCGACCATGACGACCGGAACGCCCGCGGCGGCGCACACCTGCGCGATGCCGTTGCCCATGGTGCCTGCTCCGATGATGCCGACCGTCTGAATCATTGCCGCTTCCTCTCAGTCTCGTATCCGCGGGGACCGCCCCGTCCTGCGCAGTTGCTTAACAGGCTATCGGCCGGCCGGGTAGACCCAAGGCGGCGGGCTGAGAAGGGGCCGGCTGCCCCGCGGTTCGACGGCACCGGGAGCGAACGGTCGCCCCGGGGTCCAAACCAAGAGCCGGCAGACAACCGGCACGGCGCCCAGCCAGAGCCAGCCGCCCGCACCCGCGCCGACGGCGCCGCGCAACGACGCGGCCGGCGACAGCGCGCGCGGCACCGGTCCGCTGAACAGGACCGCTGACCGACACGCCGGCACGGGCGCCCGGGCGGCGGCGGCCGTCGCGTGACGTTGCGTGAGCGCCACGCCAAATCCGTCGGTGTCATCGGAACACCTGTTGAGGCCGACGGTTCTCCACGCTGCAACAGGTCCAATCGAGGAGACCGCCGTGGCGACCGCCGAAACCACCCGACCATCCCCGGAGCCAACGGCGCAGATCGCACGGCATCCGATCCATCCGATGCTGGTGCCGTTCCCTATCGTCTGCTTCATCGGAGCGTTCGTCACCGACATCGCCTATTGGCGGACCGCTGAAATCATGTGGGCGGATATCTCCGCCTGGCTGCTGCTGGTCGGACTGATCATGGGCGTGCTGGCCGGCATCGCCGGGCTCATCGACTTCCTTGGCAATCGGCTGATCCGGTCGCAGGCACCGGCCTGGCCGCACATGGCCGGCAACCTCATCGCCCTGGTGCTGGCCTTCTTCAACAACTTGGTCCATTCACGCGATGCCTGGACCTCGGTCGTGCCGACCGGCCTCATCCTGTCGCTCGTCACGGTGCTGATCCTGCCCGTCACCGGCTGGCTCGGTTGGTCGCTCGTGTATCGTCACAGGGTGGGAGTCGCACGATGACGCCGTCCGGCTCCTCCCGCCTCGCGCCTCTGCTCACAGCCCTCCTGCTCGGAATATCCGCGCTTGGTCTCACCGCGTGCAACGAAGGCGGCGATCCGAACGCCGAGATCGGCGCCAACGTCAAGCTGCCCGCATTGACGCAATACCTGTTGCCGCCGATGAACGTCGCCACGGTGGTCGGCTGGAAACAGGGCGAGACTCCCAAAGTCGCGCCGGGCCTGAAGATCGAGGCGCTCGCGACCGGCCTGCAGCATCCGCGCTCGCTCTACACGCTGCTGGACGGCGACGTCCTGGTGGTGGAATCGAAAGCGCCGCCCCCGCCGCCGGCGAAACGGCCGAAGGATCTCGTGATGGCCCTCGTCGAATCCTGGGCCACGTCGGGCGGCAACACCGGAGCGAGCAACCGCGTCACATTGTTGCACGACGCCAATGGCGATGGCATTCCCGAGCAGCAGAGCCTGTTCATCGACCATCTCAATTCGCCGTTCGGGATCGCTCTGGTCGGCAACGATCTCTACATCGCCAACACCGACGCCATCGTTCGATATCCCTACACGCCGGGCGAAACCCAGATGAAGGATGCGGGCACGACGCTTGCCGCGCTGCCGGGCGGCCCGATCGATCATCACTGGACCAAGAGCCTGGTGGCGAGCCCCGACGGCCGGTTGCTCTATGTGGGCGTCGGCTCCAACAGCAACATCACCGAGAACGGCATCGAGGCCGAGAAGAACCGTGCCGCCATTCTCGAGGTGGATCGCACCACGGGACGCTGGCGGGTATTCGCGAGCGGCCTGCGCAATCCGAACGGATTGAGCTTCGAGCCGCAGAGCGGCGCGCTGTGGACGGTCGTGAACGAGCGTGACGAGATCGGTCCGGACCTCGTGCCCGACTACATGACCTCGGTGAAGGACGGCGGCTTCTATGGCTGGCCATACAGCTATTACGGCCAGCATGTCGATCCCCGCGTGCAGCCGCAGCGGCCGGACCTGGTCGAAAAGGCCATCGTCCCGGACTACGCGCTCAGCTCGCATGTCGCGCCGCTCGGCATGACGTTCTACACCGCCAGCGCACTGCCGCAGGCCTATCGCGGCGGCGCGTTCGTCGGCGAGCACGGCAGCTGGAACCGCACGCCGTTGAACGGCTACAAGGTGGTCTACGTCCCCTTCGATGGCGGCAAGCCGAACGGCGAAGCCCAGGACGTCGTGACCGGCTTCCTCAATGATCGGAACGAGGCGCGCGGCCGGCCGGTCGGTCTCGCCGTGGACAAGACCGGCGCCCTGCTGATTGCCGACGATGTCGGCAATACGGTCTGGCGCGTCACGGCATCCGGCGGCTGACGGCCTTCAGCCGAATGACGCGAAGAATGGAGGACGATATGGGACTGGCTCAATACGCCATCGTTGCGGTCGGCGATCATTGGAGCGTGCTGCATGACGGCAACGCCCATGGCGACTACGCGACCAAAGAGGCTGCGTTCGAATCCGCTGCATCAGCTGCGACGCTGGCCATCAAGCAAGGCCACGAGGTGCATCTCAGCGTTCCGGGCAATGACCCCGATCGCTCGAACAACTAATCAGCACCACAACACTCATCGTGGGTTCCGACGGGACCTCCAGGGATAGTGAAGTGCACGCTAACGTGTGTTAGCGACAGCCCCTCGGCAGGGCAGCAGACTCATGTTCGGAGGATCAACAGGAGTTTCGCCATGAAGGTCACCCGGAACCGGCGCAAGCAGACAGTGTCGTTCCGCCAGCGGCTGCAGCAGGCTGCAGCCGCTGCCCGCGAGGCGGCAGCACGTCTTCCCGCAGGCCCCGAACGCGACATCATGCTGAAGAAGGCGATGCAGGCGGAGACGGCGGCGCATATCAACGAGCTGTTGAGCGCGCCGGTGCTGCACGCCGCGGAGCGCTAGACCACGCGCCGTATCGTCTGCTGCGGCTCTGAAAGGAACCCGAACGCCATCACGACGCTTTGCTCTCGAGGTCTTGTCTCGGCGAGAGGACGATGATGGCCCGGGTCGTGATAGGCACATCGGGATGGCACTACGAGTCCTGGCGCGGCGCGTTCTTTCCGCCGGGACTGCTGATCAGACATCGGCTGCCCTACTACGCCAGCCAGTTCGAGACCACCGAGCTGAATGGCGTGTTCTACAGGACACCGACGGAAGCTGCCGTCCGCGGCTGGCGCGATCAGACCGGGCCCGATTTCGTTTTCGCCTGGAAGGCCTCCAAGTTCATCACGCATTGGAAGCGCCTGTCTGCGCGCTCGGTCAACAGCATCGCGCTGATGGAGAGCCGGCTGTCGCTGCTCGGCGACAAGGCCGGCCCCGTGCTGTTCCAGCTGCCGCCGCAATTCGAAGCGAATCCAGAACGGCTCGAGTCGTTTCTGCCGCTGCTGCCGACGCACCGGCGCTACAGCTTCGAATTCCGTCACCCGAGCTGGTACACACCGGCCATCATGCGCCTGCTGAGGGACGCGAACATCTCGCTCTGCCTGTCGGACCATCACGACGCGCCGGCGCCGTGGAGGCGCACGGCCGATTTCGTCTATGTGCGCGGCCATGGTCCGGGCGGCCGCTACAAGGACAACTATCCGGACGCGACACTCGAGGCCTGGGCCAAGCGCATGCGCGCCTGGGCGTCGCGCGGCATCGACGTCTACGTCTATTTCGACAACGACCAGAAGAGCGCGGCACCCGCCGACGCTCTGCGGCTACGTCGGCTGCTCGCGGCGTCTTCTCACCGGGCAGGCCGCGCAGCGCGCGCCAGCTCGTCCGAACATCGTGCACATCTCTCGGTTTAGGTCTGCAACCAACGAGAGGAACGATCCGCGCGACGCACACTCATCACGCTCGGCTGCCTGGTGCTGGCGGGCCCTTCCCTCGCCCAATCCGTCGGCGAAAAGACCGGGGTGAATTCGGCGCTCGGCATTGCGCCGATCACCGAGGACTTCGTCAAGCAGGTCGCCATCAGCGACATGTTCGAACTGCAAATTGAACCAGTTCGGCGAGCAGAAGGGCAACGCGCAGGAGAAGAGCTTCGCCGCGCAGATCGTCAAGGATCACACCAAGACTTCGACCGGGCTGAAGAGCATGGTCGAGAGCGGCAAGGTCAAGGTCCAGCTGCCCGCCGTTCTCGACAGCGCGCATCAGAGCAAGCTCGACAAGCTGAAGGCAGCGAGCGGCAAGGACTTCAGCTCGGATTTCGACGACATGCAGGTCAGCGCCCACAAGAACGCGGTGTCGCTGTTCGAGCGTTATGCGAAGGGCGGCGACAATCCGGCGCTGAAGGAATGGGCCGGCAAAACCCTGCCGGCCCTGCAGCATCATCTCGAAATGGCGCAGAACCTCGACAAGGGCAAGCGAGCGAACGATATGAGCGCTGGTCCGAGCTGGCCCTCATGATGTTCGGATGCTGTGCCGTGCAGTCCCGTCGTCAGGCGGCGCGGACGGAGGATTGCCGAGTTGATCGATGCTCGACTCGATCCGTACGCGATCGACCTCGATCCGGCCTTGCGGCGCGGTCGACCATCGCGCGCACGTCGGTGAGCTTTGCCTTGGCAGCGCTCAGTCCGTCGAAGATGGCTTGGCTGTCGGAGAGCGTCTCAACGGCCGCTTTCGCTTTGGCGAAGGCGGCGTCGGCCTGCTGCCCGGCCTTGTCGACGGACTTGATCGCTTCGGTTCTGCTCGCGTAGGCGCGATAGTGAGATACCAGCACCTCGCCCCCCGAGAACACAGGCAAGCGCCGTGACCGAGAGCATCGATGCCGAAAAGAGCTGACCGACTCGCATTGATGCATTTCCAGTTGCTTGTTTTGATCAACCCAGAAGCCGGAACTAAGGGGGCCTTAACTACACAGGTTTCGCCGAGCGCCAGATCGTCGCGATCACGCATCGGGTCCCGTAATTTCACGGGCTTCGACGGTGATGCCGCATCAGATTTCATGAGAGTTCCACGACAGGGGCGCGAAGGACTGGTCGGACTCGCGCGATGTTGCCCAGCTCCGAGCATGCTGAGGGCAGGAGCATCGCCAAGATGCCGCAGCAGTCCCCCGGCCGCGGGCCGCACTTTGGTTCCGCGCGCAGGTGCAGAAAGATCAGCGGTCAACGCGGTATCATGCTAACATAAGTTATTGAAGTCGCACCGAATGGAACCCCAATAAACCAACTCGGGGGAACCACTCTTTGAGTCATCTGGTCCGCAAGCTCGAGAATTTCGTCCGCCTCTCTGCGGCCGACCGCCTGATGCTCAACCGCGCGGCGGCTCAACGGGTAAGGACCTTCGCGCCACGCACCGACATCGCGCGCGAAGGCGAGAAGCCCAAGGACGTGCATCTGATCCTGAACGGCTGGGCCTGCCGCTACAAGCAGCTCGAGGACGGCCGCCGCCAGATCGTCTCGTTCTTCCTGCCTGGCGATATCTGCGATCTCAACATCTTCATCCTGCGCGAGATGGACCATTCGATCGGCACCATCACGCCGGTGTCGATCGCCGACCTGCCGCGCGAGTTCTTCGACGAGATCAGCGCCGGCTATCCGCGCATTGCGACGGCGTTCTGGTGGGAGACGCTGGTCAACGCCGCAATCCAACGCGAATGGACCATGAATCTCGGGCAACGCACCGCGTCCGAACGCATGGCTCACCTGTTGTGCGAACTGTTCTTCCGGCTGCGGCTGGCGGGCCTGGCCGACGACAGCAGTTGCAGCTTCCCTCTCACCCAGGCAGATCTCGCCGAGGCGACAGGCCTGTCGAAGGTCCACGTCAACCGCACGCTGCAGGAACTGCGCGCCAGCAACCTGATCGTGCTCAAGGGCAAGATGCTGGTACTTCCGGACCTCGAGCGCCTGATGAGCGCCGGCCTGTTCAACGCGAATTACTTGCATTTGGACCGCGAAGGCCGTCAGCTCGACGCGAATGAGTGAGAGGTTCGGAGCGCTGGCGCTTGCGCTATGCTGACCGTGTCGGCACTCTGCCGGGGAAACGGCGATGGTCGAACAGCGCATGGTGGACGGACCCTTCGAGCAGGAGATCGTGCAGCGCCTCGGGCTGATGCCCAACCTGTTCAGGTCGGCGCCGTCGGCGCCTGAGGCGACCCGACAGCTCTGGCAGTTCGCCAAATGCGCCTATCTCGACACCCCGCTTCCGGCCCTTTTCAAGGAGCGGCTCGCCGTCCATCTGTCGCGCCTCAACCGCTCGCCTTATTGTCTGACCCGGCATTTCGGATTTCTGGTCGGATTGGGCAAGCCCGCGGGTGACTCGACGTCTCGCCCGGAGACGATCGATCGGGCGCGTCACCTGCTCGCGCGGCCGCTCGCGGATCCCGCGCGCGCCGCGGCGGCGCTCGACCGGCTTGAACTCGTCCAGCCCCCGCTCGACATCCCGGAGCCGGGCAGCGATGGTGAGGCGGACCTGTTCGAGGCCGCGTCGGTGCTGTTCATGCAGCGTGCTGATTCCGACCGCTCGCGGCGCGCAATCCGACATGCCTTCGGCAACACCAGGTTCGATCTGCTGGCGGCCTTCCTCGCCTATCTGCGCACAGCCCATTTCTGGGCCGATGTACACCTGCTTGCGATCGATTCGGACGTGCTTGCCCTCGCACAGACCGATCCCGAGCTTGCCGTCTGCCTCGGGTGCAGCGAGCTGCCGGAGGCAGGGCCGTCCGCACGGCAGCCGCATTCGAACGGCGGCGATGCCGGCGATCATCGGCTGCGCCGCCTCCTCGAGATCGATTCGGTCGGCGTGCTGTTCTTCGATCATGCAGCCGGCACCCTGATCGACGCCAACGAGGCCTTCTTGGCGATGACAGGCTATTCGCGCCAGGACATCGACAGCGGCGAGCTGACCTGGAAGAGCCTGACACCCCCGGAATGGATGCGCACCTCGAGCGACCAGATCGAGCTGCTGCGGCAGACCGGCCGGATCGGTCCCTATGAGAAGCAGTATTTTCGCAAGGACGGGGAACGCGCCTGGATGATGTTCGCCGGCCGTGACCTCGGCGACGGCACCCTGGTCGGGCTCGCGATGAACATCGACGACCGCAAGCGCACCGAGGCCGCGCTGCGCGACAGCGAGGCGCGCTTCCGCCAGTTCGGCGAAGCATCCTCCGACGTCGTGTGGATCCGCGATGCCGAGACCCTGCGCTGGGAATATCTCAGCCCCGCATTCGAGACGATCTATGGCGTCCCGCGCAGCGCTGTGCTCCGCGGCGACCATCTGGCATCGTGGACCGAGCTCATGCTGCCGGAGGACCGGCCCCGCGCCATCGAGAGCCTCGAGCGCGCCCGGCGTGGCCAGCGCGACAGCCTGGATGTCCGTATCGTCAGCCAGCCGGACGACGTCACGCGCTGGCTGCGCATCCGTAGTTTTCCCATGGTCGACGAGCTGGGACGGGTGCAGCGCATCGGCGGCATCACCCAAGACATCACGGCGCTGGTCTCGGCCTCGGAGCACCAGAAGCTGCTGCTCGCCGAGCTGCAGCACCGCGTCCGCAACATGCTCGCCGTGATCCGCTCGATCATCCGCCGCACGGGCGACTCGAGCGACAGTGTCGAGGATTTCGCCAGTCACCTCGAAGGCCGCATCACTGCGCTGTCGCGCATCCAGGCGGTCGTCACGCGCGATCCCCTCGCCGGTTTCGATCTGGCCGAACTGATCGCCGATGAGCTGCGCGCCGGTGCCGCGCGCGAGGACAGGCAATTCTCGCTGTCGGGCCCCCAGGTGCGACTGAAGCCGAAGGCGGCCGAGAGCATCGGGCTTGCCATGCACGAGCTCGCGACCAATGCGCTGAAATACGGCGCGCTCACAGTGCCGCGGGGCTTCATCAGGATCGAATGGCGGCTCGATGAGCGCGACGCGGCCGACTGGCTGGTCATCGACTGGACCGAGACCGGCATGTCCGGCCGTCCGCTGGGTGCGCAGCGCCAGGGTTTTGGAACCGTGCTGCTGGAACAGATGCTGCCGTACGAGGTCGGTGCCCGCGTTGTCCGGCGCTTCGAGCCGAGCGGCCTCTGCTGCGAGATCCGAGTGCCCACGGGCGACATTCTCAAGCGTTGACGGGCCGATCGACGCTTCATTTCGCGGCACCGGTCGGTAACAATGGCCAGGATCTCGCCGGCACGGCGAAACGCCGTCGGCATAGCCTTCGCGGTGCATTCGGGGTATGCTCCGCCTGCGGCCAGAGGTGGACGTCGCACGGGTCGCGCAACCGCCATGTCTTCGCCTTGGTTGGGGCGGATATGACCAAGTGTCGATGAGAATGGGAATCAGCAGAGCGTCGGCGCGACGGAACGATGATGGGACGTTCCCGAGTATGCGGCTCTGGCCAAGATGGATCACCGTGAACATGCAGATGCGTGGGCACGAGGGACAACCGGTATCCAGGTTCTGTGCTGATGCGGCCGGAGAGGCCGAGCGTTTCGTGGCGCAGTCGTCATCCGACGTTGGTGTCACGAAGCGTCAGTACGATGCAGCGTGAGTACGCGAAGCGTGGGTGCACGAGGCGTTGGTAGGACGACGCATCGGAACAGAGCCGAGCGCCGCCTGCGAGGCGGACGACAACGGAGGACGGAGCGTCAATGCTTGCAACGACGACCAAGGACGGCGATCAGCAGCCTCATGCCGTGATCGATCCCGAGATCGTGCTGGCGGCCCGCGCCGATCGCACTGCCGCCGAAGCGGACAGGCGCAGCTCGCAACGGCCACCGGACGTGCCCTCGCCGAAGATCGACCCTGACTACAGGACGCAGGCGACCAGCGACTTCGCAGTCACCGGAGAGCGCAGCACGTTCGCCACCTGGGCCGTGCGCACCATTCTGGCGGTGCTGTTCGCGGTCGGCAGCGCCGTCGCCGCAGCCGCCTGGCAGAGCTATGGAGACCAGGCCCAGGAGATGATCGCGCATTGGATGCCGCGGATCTCGCTGGCTTCGAACGCCGACAAGGATGCCGCGGCACAGCCAGCCGCGACCGCGCCCCAGCAGGCGGCCGCAGAAGCGCCGGCCGAGGTGCAGGAGCACGCAACGAGCGCGGTTGGCGCGACCTCGCAGGAGCAGGCGCAGTTGCTGCAATCGATGGCCCACGACCTCGCTGCCTTGAGCCAGCAGATCGGCGAGCTGAAGACGAGCCTCGCACAGCTGAAGGCCGGGCAGGAGCAGATGGTCCGCGACATGGCGCGGGTCGCCGAGGCCAAGTCCAGCGACAGGCCCGCCGAGCGGCCGAGCGAGCGGACCGCGGAAGCACGGTCGTTCGATCCGCGCGCCATCGAGCAGACGATCCGGCCGCGCCCGGCCGCGCGCCCTGCAACGGCGGCCGTGACCCCGGCACAGCCTGGTGCGGCAGCACCGCACCGGCCGCGCATGCCGCCGCCGGCCGCAACCAGCATGGCCCCTCCGCCGCCCGCCCCGATGCCGCTGCCGTCGGCGCCGGTCGATCCGGATCAGCCCGTGGTGCGCCCGCCAATGCCGGTGCGCTGAAGGATCCGCACAGGCGCCCGCGCTGGTCCGCGCCGATCGGCGCAGCGGTGATCGATGTCGTCGATCCACTTGTGGCGACGCGGCTTTCCGAGCTAAGGAACTGCGCCTGACAATGCGCATCCCCGAGGGGTTCATGAGCCTGACCGATCCGACCGTCCTGTCCGCCTCCGACCTCGCAGACCGCATCGCGATCCTGCGCGACAACATCCGCCAGATCACCGAGCAGGCCGCCTCGCAGTCGGGTGCCGCGGACGAGGAGCGCAACGCCGACCGCCTCGCGCAGCAGAGCGAGGAGCTCGACGTTCTGCTCAAGGAGCAGGAGCGGCGGCTGAACAAGTAGCCGGCGACCCCTTCGATCAATTCGCGCGTGCTGCACTGCGCTCGTTGTTGCCCGCGCTTCGCCCACAGGCTAGCCTCGCCGAAAACAAGCGGGAGGTAGCCAGAGAATGCGAAACGGTCTGCTTTACACGTCAACCCTTGCGGCATTGACCATTGCGGCATTGCTGGCGGCCCTGACACCGGGCAGCGCAGAGCCACGCCACATGTATACGACCATGGTGCTGGAGGCGTTCGCCACCAAGGTCGAATGTCCCGGCGTCGATGTCGTCTATCAGGACCTAGTCCAGAAGGCGCAGGACATGAAGATGCCTGACGGCACGACCGAGAAGGTGCGCAAGGCGATCGCCTACATGCACACCGGCGGCAAGATGGGCGAGAAGCAGGACGACGAGCTGATGGCGGAGGTCGCCGTCGCCACGCAGGCCATCGACATGGATCAGCGCCGCCTCGGCATGACGAACTGGTGCGAGGAGCAGAAGAAGACGCTGGCCGGCTTCATCCGTCCCAAGGGCTGACCCCGGAGCGGCCGCGAGGCTGGCGGAAAGACCGCGCGGCGCGTTGCCGGCAATGGCCGAATGACGCGCCGGTCGTCGACCAGCGCACCGCCATAGCGGGCACCGGCACAGCCCCGCGGCGGGCAGGAACCCGGATAGCCGCTGCCGCTTGGCCTTGAGCTGCTACGCAGCAGACATCCAGCCCGGAGCGAGCCATGCGCATCGAAACCGCCTTCCTGTTCGACCTCGACGGCACGCTGGTCGACAGCGTCTATCAGCACGTGCTCGCCTGGAAGACGGCGCTGGATGCCGAGAACATCGAGCTCTCGGTCTGGCGCATCCACCGCAAAATCGGCATGAGCGGCGGCCTGTTCACCAATCAGTTGCTGCGCGAGACAGGTTTTGCCATCGAGCCCGAGCGGATCGAGCGGCTGCGGAAAGCGCATGCGGCGGCCTATCAGAAGCTCGGAGGCCAGGTCCGGCCCCTGCCCGGCGCCCGCGAGCTGCTGGGTTTCCTGACCGATGCCGGCATCCCCTGGGCGATCGCGACCAGCGGCAGAATGGAAACGGCGGCCGTCAATCTCGCCGCGCTCGGCGTCGATCCCAAGACCAGCGCCGTCGTGACCCGCGACGAGGTCCGCTACGCCAAGCCTGATCCCGACCTGTTTCTCGCCGCCGCCGCCCGCCTCGACGCGCCGATCGAGCGCGCGGTCGTGATCGGCGACAGCATCTGGGACATGCTTGCCGCAACCCGCTGCCGGGCGCTCGGCGTCGGCCTGTTGAGCGGCGGCTATGGCTCGGAGGAATTGCGCCAGTCCGGCGCCATCCGCGTCTACGAGGACCCGGCCGACCTGCTCGACCACATCGACGAGGTCGGCGGCCGGCGTTGACTCCAGCCAGTCAACTCTGCGGGCCCGACAGCGAGATGTCGCGTTCGGCGCGGAACACGTTGGCATAGAGGTTGGCGATCCACTGGCGCCCCGTCGATGTCATGTTGAGATAGCGGATCTCGGTCTGGATGTGCGGGGCGACGCTGTTCCAATAAAACTGCGGATAACGATTGACGATGTCGGCCGGTGACTCATAGCCGAGCTGCCGGTTGATGCCGACCTCCTCGAACTCGTGATACAGCGCGTTGGCCTTGCGGATGTAGTTGGGGTCGCCGAGCTGTCCGATCAGGTCGGCGGCGCGCACGATCGACTGCTCTTCGTCGAACTGCTGGCCGGCGAGCGGCGGAAAGCGCGTGCCCTCGATGGCGCGGGCGATGCGGTCCTTGTCCAGCGGCGCCATGCCTTCGATGCGGTTGATCACGTACAGCTTCGAGCGGTCGACGTGATACGGCATCAGGCTGGCATCGGAGGAGCCGCGCGGCAGGCAGATCTTGCGGCCGCCGCGATCGACGACGAAGCCATTGACATCGTCTTCCCTGAACAAGCCGCGGACATAGCCGATGTCGTGAAGCAGGCAGGCCAGGATGACGTGGACGTAGTCGTCCGCCGTCATGTGGCTGTGCAGCGCACGGCCGCGCAGGATCTCGTGGCCGGCCAACGTCACCAGCAAGGTGTGCTCGACGTTGTGATACAGCGCATCGCTGTTGCCGATGCATTCCAGCGCAATGCGCGCAGCTGCCGGAAGCATCTCCGTCAACTGGGTATGAGACGATCCGAAACGGCGTCGCATATAGGAGCTGAGGAAACGCTCCAACGCCGCTGCCGCGAGCTCCGGTAAGGTCATCATCGCCGCTGCCCCGCCTCAGACAGCCTAAACACAACGTCAAAAGACATAACGCCCGAAAACACAATCACGATAACGCGGCTCGTGGCACGACTGAGACGTCACGATGATCCGGCTCGGGACGGCCAGCTTCGCACGGACACGCGCGAGATCGGCCTCCCGGGGGCGTCGAGCACCTTGGCCGACGAGCATAGCCCAGGTCGAGGATATCGGCCACACCCGGACGGGCACACACCGGAAAACTGCGGGCCGAGCGGCTGCACCTGAGCAGCTCAAATTCGATCGCCGCGGCCCGTTCACCTCACGTGACGAGAGAGGCGGAGCGCGACGTGCAGCGCGATCGCTAACGTCCCCGCACCGGCAGCGGCGGCCGCGGCGGTCGTGTCTCACCACGATGGGCCGGGCGCCGCGAAGGGGGACGGCGGGCCGGCGCGGCTGCCGGCGCATCGACCGACTGCAGATAGGTGCTCAAGGCCGACGCGGCGTCGTCGCTGCTGGTGTAGTGCTTCTGCAGGAACAGATAGAGCGTCAGGCGAAAGCGCCCCTTGGCGAGCCCACGTGCCGAGCGATGACAGGTGGCGCAGCTGTCCGCAAACAGCCGCGCACCGGATTTGCCGGCATCGAGATTTTCCGCCCGTGCAGCGCTGATGACAATCAGCAGCAGCACGGCCGATCCAACGAGCTTCAGCCGCGCTCCGGCGCGCGTGGACGCGCTCAGGCGACATCAGCCTGCGGGCTTTCCTCGGCCTGCGCACCCAGCGCATCGAGATCGACCAGCGCCGGATCGTCGGGCATCGGCTCGCTCTGCTGCTGTCCGCCGCCATGGACGTGCATCAGCGTCTGGACCCGGCGCGCGTTGAGATAGTCGACGTGCTGATGCGCCAGCGCCAGCGGCAGCAGGGCCTTGGGCAGCGCCGTCATGGTGAACGCGGCGACGCGCTTCACCTCCTCGCCCTCGCGCCAGGTCAGCGGGCTCAGCGTATAGATCATCTGACGGTCGGTCTCGGGCGCCGGCAGTTGCCGCGTCTCGGGCGGCGCCAGCAGGGCCACGTTGATGTTGCCGGCCCGCGTGCGGCTTGCGGCGGCGCGCAGCTCCCAGCAGATCAGCTCCGCGGCGGAGAGCACCTCGCGGCGGATGTCGTCGACATCGGACGCGAAACGGCTGGCCTCGCTCAGCGCCGCGCGGCCGCGCGTGACCGCATCGACGAGCGCCGCCGCACCGATTTCGAAGCGAGGAACCGCCTGCTCGATGGCGGTGGCGACGGCCTCGATGTCGTTGGCGGCGCGGTCGCGGTCGCGCTGCGCCACCGCGTCGGCGAAGGCGCGCTCCGCCAGGATGATCTGCTCGTCGCACTCGGCGACGGATGCGCGCAGCGCCTTGGCCTTCTGCTCGACGGCCTGCATCTTGGATTCGGCACGATCGAGCTGCCCGTTGCTGGCGCCGGCTTTGGCAAGCCGCTCCGCGACGACGCGCTTCTCGTCCAGCGCCGCCTCGGCCACGCGGAGACGGTCCGTCAGCCGCTGCCGCGCGGCCTGCTTGTCCTTCAGCGCACGCTCGAAGATCTCGACGGGGCTCAGCTCACGCTTGAAGAAGACCATGGCAATAATCCCTGGACGGCGGGCGCGCCGGCAACGTTGGTCAGCGGCGAATCCACTGCCGAATCATGTTGCCCGATTCTTGCGTGGAAAATGGGTCGGAAACCAGGATGAGATGCGGCACACGTTCCCCTTGACCGAACGTATCCACCGCCGCCGGATGCGGAGCAGAGTCGGTCGATCCGACGGACCGCGCGGCGATATTCGGTAAAATGGAATCCGATGTCAGCTCTGATGCGGACCGCGCATCATCCTCATGGCGTCCGCGATGTGGCGCCATTCGCGGGCCTCCTCGGCCTCGCCACTGGCTTCGCATTGCTGCGCCTTCTGCGCAGCCTGCGCGACGGCCGAGGCGCCGTGCATCTCGAGCATCTGCCGGGCGATCGCGTGGATCTGGACTTCAGACATCATGTCGAGCTCCTGTCGCCGGATCGAATGGTTCGCGACAACTTCCTCTGCGCCGATGCGTTCCGTGAGCTGGATCACTGCACGTCCGGTTCCACCGGCCCAGACTGCGCCCCGTAATTTACCTTACGTGATCAATCCGATTTCGCGCGCGCCGCCACGCTGTTACTTCTGACTGAGATTCGCCGGAGGGCGATTGAGGAGACGGACATGACGCAGGTCTTCTTCCACTGCTCCAATCCCGATGAGTTCCTCGTCGATCGGCGTGGAACCGCGGTCATCGATCTCGCCGAGGCCTGTGATCACGCCGAGCGCGTCATGCAGTCGCTGATCTCGTCCGAGAGCGAGGAGGATTGGCGCGACTGGGTGCTGCACATTTCCGACGATCTCGGCGAGGAAATCATCGCCATGCCATTCACGTCGGTGCTCGGCCCGATGCATTGAACGGAGCTGCGCACTGCGCCCTCCCCGGCGCTGAGACATTGTGTCCGCATTAGGGTTACCGGCTTCCTTACAAGTTCCGCTCCTCGCATTCTTCTCGCCACATTTGTCCGCCATTTCGGCGCTGTTGCGACGGAGGGGACATCTCATGACCAGACTGCTGACGGCCGCGGCCTTGGCGCTGACATTGACGGCATCGGCGGCGATGGCCGACGAGCACCGCGGCGGCGATGCCGCACTGGGCGCCTTGTCGGGCGCCGTCGTATTTGGACCGGTCGGGGCCGTTGCCGGCGCCGTCGTCGGCTATACCGCAGGTCCTTCGATCGCGCGCTCCTGGGGCTTCCGCCGCTCGCGTGCAGCCCGGTCGCAGCAGGTCCGGCGTCCGGTCAGGGACAGCCAGGCTGCGATGACCGAGTCTCAGCAGCAGCCGCAGGTCGCGCCGCGCAGCGCACCCCCGCCTGCACGGACCGTCGCTGTCGCTCCGCCGGCGCCGCGCGGCCCGGTCGCGCCGCCGGTACAGACACTCGAGTAGACACGCTGGTAAATCAGTAGCCGCGGGCGCGATCGACGACGTTCCGCAACGTCTCTCCGCGCAGCAACCGCCGCGCATTTTCCGCGACCTGCTGCGCGATCACCTCCCAGGAGGCGATCGCCGCCATGTGCGGCGTCACCAGCACGCCCGGCTCGCGCCACAGCGCATCGTCCGCGGGCAACGGCTCATGCGCGAAGACGTCGAGCACGGCGCCGCGCAGATGGCCGCTGCGGAGCAGCGCGACCATATCCTCCGTCACCAGGTGCTCGCCGCGGCTGCACAGGATCAGCGCGGCCCCCTTGGGCAGCCGGCCCAGGCGCCCGGCATCGAGCAGGCCCGCGGTCGAGGCCGTCAGCGGCAGCAAGCAGATCAGGATCTCCGTCTCGCCGAGGAAGGCGTCGAGCGCATCGGCGCCGCCATAGGTCCGCACACCGGCGAGCGCCTTGGGCGAGCGCGACCACGCGCTCACCGCGAAGCCCAGATCGACGAGACGGATCGCGGCCGCGGAGCCGAGCTCGCCGAGACCGAGAATGCCGACCCGGCGGTCCTTCGCGGCGCGCTGCTCGTAACGCCGCCACACGCCGTTGCGCGCATTGCTGACGACGCGATCGAAATCGCGGTGGAAATACAGCGTCCCCCACAGCACGAACTCGGTCATGGCCGCGGAGATATCGGGATCGACGATCCGGCACAGCGGCACATCCGGCACGGTCGGATCGGACAGGATGTTGTCGACGCCCGCTGCGATCGAATGGATCAGCTTCAGCTTCGGCATCGCCGCCAGCGCGCCGAGCTCCGGCTTCCAGCACACGGCAAGGTCGGCGTCGCGTGCCGCCGACTCCGGCCATGACGCGACGGTCACGCCCGGCAGCTCGCGCGCGAGCAGCGCCTGCATCGGATCCATCAGTCCGGGACGGCTGAGGAGCGCGACCGTGATCATGCCGGCCGCAGTCCGCACCATTGCGCGACGAACATCGCGATCGACAGCGTGGTCTTGCGCACGCTGTCGAGATCGACACGCTCGTCGAACGCGTGCGGACCGATGCCATAGGGCCCGTAGCACAGCGCCGGGATGCCATAGTCGACCTGATAGTAGCGGGTGTCGTTGACCGCCGTAGAGAGCCGCACGTCGAGCGGCTTCTCGAATACCCGTGCATGTACCTCGGCCAGCGCCGCCTCGGCGGCGCTGCCGGGCTCGCACACCGCAGGATCGGCCTGGAAGCCGCTCCACACCAGCTCGACCGGATTCTCCGACAGGAAGCTGTCTGCGGCCTGTGCCTTCGCGAGACACTGCTCGATGCCGGCCATGGCCTGCGCCGGCGTCTCGCCCGGCAGCACGCCCAGCCGGCAATCGAGATCGCACCACGCCGGCGTCGAGCTCGCCCAATCGCCGCCCTTGATGATGCCGACGTTGAACTTGATCGGGTCCTTCACCGACGCGAACCATGCGTTCGACTTGGCGCGTACGTTGATCTCTTGGGTGTGCTCCTGGAAGGCGCGGATCAGGTGCATCGCCGAGAGGATCGCATTGGTGCCGGTCTCGGCATAGGCAACGTGTACCGGCGTGCCGCGGACGCGCAGCCGGAACCAGATCGCGCCGACCTGCGCGCGGGTCAGCGTGTGGCCGGTCGGCTCCGGGATCAGGCAGGCATCCGCCGTGTAGCCGCGCATCAAGGTCGAGAGCGCACCGTTGCCGGTGCTCTCCTCCTCGGTCACGGTCTCCAGGTGAATGCGTCCGTCCGGCACGAAGCCGGCGGCCTTGATCGCGTCGAGCGCGAAGATCATCGCGGAGACGCCGGCCTTCATGTCCTGCGCGCCGCGGCCGATCATCCAGCCGTCGCGCACGATCCCCTCATAGGGCGGATCGTTCCAGAGATCGGTCGGCCCTTCCGGCACGACGTCGATGTGGCCCTGCAGGATCAGGCTGCGGCCCTTGCCCGCACCGTCGAGCGTCGCCACCACCTGCTGCGAGCCGTCGAGCGCGATGCTGTCCATCGGCGCCGCCTTGGGATGGCGCATCAGGTCGACGTCCTCGAGGCTGAAGCGGTCGACCTGATAGCCGCGGGCCGCGAACTCGCGAGCCAGCCAGTCCTGCACCGGCGCCTCCTCGCCACGCAGGCTGCGGAACTGCACGAGCTGCTGCAGGAAGGCGACCTGCCTGGCGAAGTTGGCATCGACAGCGGCGGCGAGCCGCTCCATCACGTCATTCGGCACAGCCGCCGCAGCGTCAGTCACGTTTCAAACCTCCAGCCTTCCCGTTCATCTCGGCCGCGCGTCAGGCGGCCAGGCACTTCTCCAGGATCGCGAGCCCTTCGTCCACGATCTCGTCCGAGGCGGTCAGCGGCACCAGGATGCGAATGGTGCTCGCGGTGACACCGCAGGACAACAGGATCAGGCCATTCTCGTGCGCCACGCGGGTCACGCGCTTGGTCATTTCGGAATCCGGCTCGTCGCTGCCGCGCTGCTTCAGGATATCGAAAGCAACCATCGCGCCAGGACCGCGCGGCCCGGAAACCGGAACCAGGTTGTTGGCGCGCGAGAAGCGCTCGATCGCCGCGCGCAGCCGCTCGCCGATCGCATTGGCGCGGTCGAGCAGCTTCTCCTGCTCGAACACGTCGAGCACGGCGAGCGCCGCCGCGCAGGCCAGCGGATTGCCGCCATAGGTGCCGCCGAGGCCGCCCGGCTCCGCGGCGTCCATGATCGCGGCACGTCCGATCACGCCGGACAGCGGCATGCCGCCGGCGAGACTCTTGGCGACGCAGATCAGGTCCGGCTGCACATCGTAGTGCTCCATTGCGAACATCTTGCCGGTGCGGCCGAAGCCGGTCTGCACCTCATCTGCGATCAGCACGATGCCATTGCTGTCGCAGATCCGGCGCAGGCCGCGCATCAGCTCCGGCGGCGCCTGGTGGAAACCGCCCTCGCCCTGCACCGGCTCGATGATGATGGCCGCGACCTGCGAGGCGTCGATGTCGGCCTTGAAGATGAAGTTGATGTAGGACAGCGTGTCCTCGACCGTCACGCTGCTGCCGGCGATCGGGAACGGCGCATGCCAGACGCCTGGCAGCGGCGGCCCGAAATGCTTCTTGTACGGCATCACCTTGCCGGTCATCGCATTGGCGAGCGCGGTGCGGCCGTGGAACGCGCCGGTGAAGGCGATGATGCCGCTGCGCCCCGTGGCCGCGCGCGCGATCTTGATGGCGTTCTCGGTCGCCTCCGCGCCGGTCGTCAGCAGGATCGACTTGGCCGGCCCCGAAATCGGCGCCAGCGCGTTGAGCCGCTCGCTCAGCCGCACATACGGCTCGTATTGCAGCACCTGGAAGCAGGTGTGGGTGAAGCGGTCGAGCTGCGCCCGGATCGCGGCAACGACATGCGGATGGCAGTGGCCGGTGTTAAGCACCGCGATGCCGCCGGCAAAGTCGACATAGCGCTTACCCTCGACGTCCCACACCTCGCTGTTGAGGGCGCGGTCAGCAAACAACGGCGTCGCATAGCTCACGCCCCGGACGACGGCCTCGTGTCGTCGCGCCAGCAGGTCTTCGTTCGCAGCCGAATTCGCAACCATGGCTCAACTCCTCGTGGGAAAATCGAGCCGCAGGCTACGCCGAGAGCCGTCGCGATCAATCAGCTTGTTCCCGACGACAGGTGCCTGCAATGCACCGGACCCAGCGGGACGAGCGCGCAGCTACGCGGCGAGCACATTCTTCAGCCAAGCCCGCAGCGCGACGATCGCGGGCTCGTCCCAGCGCTCCCGAAGCGCGACGAGCTGATAGGCTCCCATGTGGAGTGCCGAGGGGATCACCTCGACCAGCGCACCGCTGCGCAGATCATCGGCGACCAACACCTCGTTGGCGAGCGCGACGCCCTGGCCGAAGCGGGCCGCTTCGATGGCGAGATGCGCGTGCCACAGCCGCTGACCGCGCAACGTGACCGGCTCCCGATACCCCGCCAGCTCGAACCATTGCTCCCATTGCGCGGTGGATTCCTCGTGGATCAGCGAGGCCCTGGCGAGGCCCGGGAGTGTCGCGATCGCCGGAAACCTTGCCAGATAGGCCGGGCTTGCGACCGGGAATACGCGTGGGCGCACCAGCTCCTCAGCGACCAGGCCGCCGCTCCGGTCGACCGCTTCGGCATAGACGATCTCCGCATCCGCTTCGCCGCGCTGCAAATCGGGGTGCGCCAGCGTCGGCTGCAGATTGATGTCCCAGTTGCGCGGCGGGCCGCTCAGCTCGGGCAGCCGCGCCAGCAGGCGGCGATTGGCGAGGCCCGGAATGCACCAGATGTTCAGGGTCGGACGCGCCACGGGCCGCACCGAGATTGTCGCGCGGGCGATGATGTCGAAGGCCTGGCTGACCTCGGCATGAAACTGACGTCCGGCCTCGGTCAGCGCGAGGCCCCGCCCCTCCGCCCGCACCAGCGCCACGCCCAGACTGCGCTGCAGATTTTGCAGATGGCGCGAGACCACGGTGTGGCTGACCGCGAGCTCGTCGCCGGCGGCGCGCACGCTGCCCTTGCGGCCGACGGCCTCGAAGGCACGCAGCGCGATCAGGGAGGGCAATCGGGGTCTCGTCATGCTCGCACAGTTCTCAGCCTGCGCGATCTCCCTCCCGCCCTGAAGCGGAACCGCCGCGATCCGTGATCGCGCGGCTGATGTCGGAGCGCCGGCTGCCATGGCGGCGTCCGTTGTCCGCACAAGGCGTTCCGGGCGGAGCGCCGCATCGCGGTCACGAGGGCGCTTGCGCGCGTCATGCCGCTCTTAGCGTCAGCATTGGCGCAACGCCAGCCCAGAGAAAGCCACGCGCGCGGCCGGGACCTCCGCGGACGTCTTAACGAGGCAGGCCACGTCGCAAACGATCCTTAAGCCTCCCGCCACAGCAGGCGCCATTTGCCTAAAAGTTTCCACAATTCGACTTTGAATCGAGAGTGCTTCGAGCAGGAGAACCCCCAAGATGCGGATCAGCCAAATGATCTACGTCGGTTCGCTGGCAGCCCTCGTCGCGACGGCCGCCCCCGCACTGGCGAAAAGCTCCCAGACGCCCAAGCCGGATGATCAGACCACGTCGTCCCTGCCGTGCCGCGCCTACCAGCAGGCCCCCGACGGAACCTGGATGGAGCGGCCATGTCAGGGCCAGGGCGCAAGCGCCCCGGCGCGTCAGCGCGCGGTCACCAACGGGACCGGCAGCGCCGAACAACGTTAGCGGATCTGGTTCGCGGACGTGGCGCAAGAGCCGGAGCGCTTGCGCTCCGGCCTGCACTGATGCCCGCGCTCAGTAAGGTGGCGCCCGGCGCGCCCGCTGCTCCCTGCCCGCCTCGACCCACCACAAGAGATCGTCGGCAAAACGCGGAAACGCGCGTTCCAGCGACTGGCCGGAATCGCCGGTCGGCCTGCCGTCGGCGGACAGCGCCTGACCGATCGGGCCGACGGCAAGCGTGCTCGACACCACCACCATGCCCATCTCCGACAACGTGCCGTGCCACGCCGTGGCGGCCCGGGCCCCGGAGAGCCGGCCGGCGGAATAGCTCGCGATCGCCGCCGGACGCCAGAACCATTCCTCGAGAAAGTGGTCGGTGAGGTTCTTCAGTCCCGGCTGCATGCCCCAGTTATATTCGCCAGTGACGAACACGAAGCCGTCGGCGGCACGGATCTTGGCCGCAAGCTCGGCCATGGCCGCTGGCGCCTGGCCGGGCGGATATTCCTTGTACATGCGGTCGAGCATCGGCAGGCCGACCGCCTTGGCGTCGATCAGCTCGACGTCCTGGTCCTTGGCGCGCAACCCGTCCACGACGAATTGCGCGAGCCGGATGCCCATCCGGTCGGAGCGATAGGAGCCGTAGAGGACGAGGATGCGGAAGCTCATGGCGGGTCAACTCCTGGCCGGACGATCCGCGCCAGACTACCACGCCGTCATGTCATGGAGGTCATTATGGTCACGCCGCAGATCGATGGACCGGCGGCGCGTGGTTGCAGAAACGAGACGAGGCAGGCTCAGCGCGTCACCGTGGCCGAAGCGGAGCGCTCGGATGGCCGGCCGAACACGCTGCGGCAGCCGTCGCTGAGGCTGGCGCGCTGCTTCATCATGCAGGCAATGATGCGGTCGCGATCGGGAATCTCCGACGAGCACAGCCGGAACACGTCGCCCGTGCACAGCCGCCGCTGGTCGTCCTCCGTGAAGGCATGGCCCGCGCGCGGGCTGGCGACCATCGCCAGCGCAAGCCCTGCCATCGCCACATTCCAATTCCGCATCCTGAACAGATGAGTTCGCATCGCCGTCCCCAATTCGCCCGCTGTTTGTCCGGTTCACCCGCTGCTTTCGCTGATGTCGCGAAGCAGTTGCCGCCGCAGAATCAAATGATGACACGTCGCGGCGCGCCTTCAACAAGCGCTCTCGTTCCTGCACCACAATTTTGCGGCCTGTTGCATCTTCGACTCCTTTTGCGCTGTCGGAACCCGTGAGACGCCGCCAAATTGTCATTAGGCGAACGCAATCCGGCCCAGCCGCGCTCACACTCTCACGGCGTAGTGGCGGCGTCCTGATGGTGCTTCGGACCATCACGTGTCCCGAGTTCAGGTGTGGGAGTCAGGTTCATGGCGTACACGATGGTGGCTGAGCGGGAGCAGCAGACAATCCGCAAGCAGCGCGAAAGCGCCCTCATCGTTCTCGCCAACGCACAGGTGATGGAGGCGGAAGGCTGGCAGGTCGTCATCACCGACGAGGACGGCAACAGCATGCCGCTCGCCGAGTTCGAAGCTGGCATCTCGCAGAAGTTTTCGTCCTGGTACAAGGCCAAGCAGCGGCCGGTGGTGCCCACCACCATTCCCGCCCCCAACCTGTTCGCGACGCCGGCCAATGACGACGCCGGGCCGGAGGCCGTCGTGGCGGCCGAACTCGCCGCCGAGCAGGTCGAGACGGCCGAGGTCCAGGAGGCACCTGTCCAGGAGATCGCCGAGGACGATTTCGAAACGGCCGAGACCGCCAACGCTGCGACGGCCGAGAAGGCCGAGCGCGAGGAGATCGCGCTCGACGCCGCCGAGATGGCCGACTGACGCTGCGGCCGCGCCGCAGCATCAGCGAGAGTCACTCGCCGCCTTCGTAGAACAGCTCCAGCGGCAGCCCGGCCTGGGCCTCGCCGATCCATTCCCGTGCAATGATGTTGGACGGCCCAGCGCGTGCACCGCGGCATGCAGGCGAAGACCATCCCCGGTCGTTTCGCGTGGCGCGGATCGAGCGTGCTTCGGCCTGTCGTCGCTTCCTCGCGCGATCAGCGTGCGCCGGGCGACTAACAAACATGTTCGCCCCGCGGCTCTCGGTCGAACAACGATCATCGGAACGAAGCGACCATCTGCCCGTCGGGCAAATCAAGGCGCATTTCCATCTCGCGGCGTCACCTCCAGGGCCTGAATCGGCAGCAACGGCGGTGCGCGCGGAAACGATTTTCCGCAGGCCCATCAAGCTGATTTGGCCTGTCCAGTCCCGCCGCCAAAAATATTCTGCTTTTCCTAAATCTAATTCAGTGCTTTTGTCGCGCCATCTCCCGCTCGCAGGAGGGGCGGTTCGCGGTCGTCACGGACGTGGAGCGGGAGGAGCGGTGGACGCGATGGCAGCGCAGCGCATCTTTGCGCCGACGAACGCTGACGTCGCGTACGGTCAAGTCGCGTGGTCCTGGCATCCCGACGCTGATGCCCCCACGGTGGCGCGCCCAAAGCGCGTTGTCGTGCACGGTGACCAGAACGCCCGGCGCACCGGGGAGCGCGCGAAGCAGCCGTTAAGATCATCGCGCGGGGAATGCCGGTTGCCCGGCTGAACCTGTGGTGACTGCCGCCTGCTTTTTTTCTGCAGGCGGGCCATGGGTTGCGGCCAGCATCCCGGCATTCCCCGCGCCCTCTGCTGTGCGGAGGGCAAGACGGATGGATCACTCGGGCGCATCAGCGCGGCGAGAACGCGAGGGCGTGCGTGAATGGGACTTCGCAGGACGGTGCTTCAAATCGCTCGGTGTCATTCCGGGGCGCGCGGAGCGCGAGCCTGGAATCCATACGCCGCAGCAGAACTGATGGAGCACGCTGGAGCGACACACCTGGCCGACACGCCCGCTCGTGGTTATGGATGCCGGGCTCGCGCATGCGCGCGCCCCGGCATGACGATGTTGAGAGACCGTGGCGCCACCCACCGCCGTCATGCCCCGCCCCCGGGTCTCGCCTTCGGCGAGCCCGAGGACAGGCTCCGGCGGGACATCCACTACGCCGCGGCCTCTCGATCAATCACGACTGCGGCGGCGTACTGGGTCGCCCGGTCCCGTCTTCGCCCGATGGGCTTCGACGCGGCAACGAGCGCCAGGGCGCGCCGCAGCTTTAGCGGACGCGGCAAGCCGGGCGATGACACCGAATGTAAAGCAGGCATCAACACGAGCCAGAGGCCGCGGGTGCCCTGGGGGATGATCCAGTCTCACAACAGCTTCGCGCTCACGAACAGCGTGCGCACGGCGTTGGTGGCCTGCACTGTCATGATGGCGTTGTCGGCCGCGGCCTGCAGGGCGGCCATGGCCTGGTCGTGCAGCGACTTGAACTCCATCCACTCGACGGCGTTGAGGCTGGTGAGGAACTGATGGGCCTGCCCGACCGTCGAAATCACGACCGGCTTGCCGTTCACCTTGATGTTGAAGGTAGTACGCAGACGCGTTTCCGAGTTTGCGGGATCAATCATGGGGACCTTCCGGAAGATGCGACGGGCGTCACCGCCGAGGTCGCGCCGAGGCCCAGCAACAAAACGTCACTCGGTCTTTTGCGCGGTCCGCGTCGGGGTGCCAGCCTCGAGCCCGACGACGACAACGAGTCGGTTGAACTCGCCGTCATCATACGCCTTCAGGAAGCGATCGTAATTCTTGATCGAGACGCAGCCGTTCGAATCACCCTCCGGACCCAGCATATAGGGGTGGGTCAGCAATCCGCTCCGGCCGAGCGTCGATCCTTCCACCACGTTCATGCGCAGGGCGCGAACGCCATGAAACGGTTTTTCGCGCGGCTTCAGGTCATAGGTGGCGGGCGGGGTCGCGCCAACCATGCGCTGATTGACGTGCTCGGGGTCGTCGCGCAGGCTGCCCATGCCGGAATGGGCCTCGAGCCCGATGCCGGACGGCAGATACACCATCTTGGCCTTGATGTCGTACACGGCGGTCTTGTCATAGCCGAGCGCACCGAGATCGATCCCGGATCGGACGATGCCGCTATCCGGACCGAGCGAGGCGAACTTGGTCGGGCTCGGCAACAGGTCGGACAGCTTCTGCAGGATGGAGCGATCGTCGACGCGTCCGACCGCTTCAGGCGCACTGGCCGAAACCAGGCTGGTCGGCAGGTTGGCGACGGACGGGCGCGGGCGCGGCAGCGGCACGCCCGGTGCAGGCATCGTGACGGTATTTCCCTCCGTCAACATCGGCCGCCAATCGCTGTTGCTGGGGTCGCGTGCGCCCGGATCACGCGCTTCCATGCCCTTCACCAGCGCGGCCCGGGCATCGAGCAATTGGCGGTCGATCGCGCCGCGAAGGGCGAAACGGTCGAGCGCGCGAACCGCGTCTTTTTCCGAATAGGCCGTGGCCGAGGCGGAGGCCGGCGCGAAACGTGTTTCGAAGGTCATGGACGGCGCGGCGGCGGCCGGAATCGCCGCGCTCGCAAGCGACGTCTCATCGCTGTTGGCTCCGACCCATGCGGCCGCGCCCGCTGCGACCGCAAGTGCTGCAAGCACGAGTGCGATCGCTTCGGAGCGCCCGAAGCGGCCTTGCGACAACAGAACGTCTACGCTTGCTTCACTGGAAGCCATCACGTCCCCGATATACCCCCCTTTTCGGACCACCCGGGAAAGGTGACCGACCCCAAGGGGTACGATTCGACCCGTCATGACATAGGATGGCAAGAGTGCGGCATAATCTAGACAAACGCCAGCCCGGAGTGATCCGGCGTGAGCCGACGCCCAAGCCTCGCACGGGCTGCGCCGCGGCCGTCCCAGAAAGCCGATTATATCGATGAATCAGCCGGTTGGAGGAATGTATGAACGCCGAATGGGATGATCTCGGCCGATTTGCCGACGCACAGGATTCGATTTATTCGCGCGTGACCGCCGAACTTGCGGCCGGTGCCAAGCAAAGCCACTGGATGTGGTTCATCTTTCCCCAGGTCGAGGGGCTCGGCAGGTCCGCCATGGCGCAGCGCTACGCGATCCGCTCCCGCGCCGAGGCCGAGGCCTATCTGGCGCATCCCCTGCTCGGCCCGCGGCTCGTCGAATGCACCCGACTGGTGCTCGCGGTGCAGGGCAAGTCGCTGCGCGACATTCTGGGTGTTCCGGACGATGCCAAATTCCGCTCATGCATGACGCTGTTCGATTCGATCAGCCCGAACGGGATCTTCGCGCAGGCGCTCGATCGCTATTGCGACGGTGCGCGCGACCCGGCGACGCTCGCGTTTCTGCAGCACAGCACCGCATGAGCACACGGTTACCGCAGATGCGCATCTCGGCCTCATAGGGCTGACACGGTAATGAACCAACTCTGCCCTGCGGCCGGATTTCGGGTGCCAAGCCCGAAAAGGAAACTTGATCGCGCCAAGATTTGCGGGTCCCATCCGCCGCGTTGTTTGTCCCAAGGAGACACACTCATGAAGAAGTTTTTCCTGATTGCCGCGCTCGCGACCTTCGCCGCCGGATCTGCCTTCGCCCAAGACAGCTGTGAGACCAAGGCCGTGGGCAAGGACGGCAAGGCGCTGGCCGGCGCCGCCAAGACCTCGTTCATGAAGAAGTGCATGGCCGAGACCTGCGAAACCAAGGCGGTCGGCTCCGACGGCAAGAAGCTCGCCGGCGCGGCCAAGACCAGCTTCATGAAGAAGTGCGAGGCCGGCGGCTGACGCGCTGGCGGCTGACGACACTGGCGCCCCGCCATGATGCTTGGCGGGGCAAGGCCATGCCAGCGGGCTCCATCAGCGCGAAGCGTATCGGCAAGCGACGACGCGGGCGGCGAGCGCCTCGATGTCGAACGGCTTGGTCAGCAGGGCGCAGCACGCCGCCATAGAGCTCGACCCAGCCCTCGGCCGGCACCATCTCGCGGACTTTCTTCCCGATCACGTTCGGGATGCCCGCATGCAGGGCGTAGGCCGGATTGGCTTCAACGTGGACGTAATCGCTCAGCGGGCCCTGCGGACCGTCGAAGAACTCGATGGGCGAGATGGTGGAGAGCTGAGGAGGGCCGGCACACGGTTGAACCGAGGGAAACCCGCAGGACACCACTGCATGTCGCCCGCCCTGGCGGGCCCATGCGAGATCAACATGCTCACCGCATCCGCCCTGCTCTGGACCCGTGTCGCCGCCGGCATCTTCGGCTTTCTCGCCCTCAATTCCGGCTACGGACTCTGGCTTCAGCGCAAGAAGACCAGCGGCGGCCGCGCCTGGCCGGTCGTCGAGGGGGAGATCGTGGCCTCGGCGGTGTCTGTCGCAGCGACGCATCGGTCGGCAGATGACACCGATGCCAAGCCTGACATCCGCTACCGCTACGAGGTGTCGGGCAAGAGCTACGAAGGTCGCCGCATCCGTTTCGGCAGCCCGAGCCGCGTCACGCGCCTGCAAGCCGACGAGCTCACCGGCAAATATCCGCAAGGCGCGAAGGTCCGCGTTTTTTACGATCCGAAACGCCCCTCGCAATCGGTGCTCGAGCCTACCAATGCCAGCGGCACGGCGGCGCTTGTGGCGCTGTTCGTCGTGCTGTCGGCCGTGACCGCCGTTTTGGTGGCGCATTCGCTCGCCGGCAAGGTGCTCACGACCGAGGCTGGCGTGCCGCTGTTCGCCTTCCTGATGCCGTTCGCCCTGTTCGGCTTCGGAGCCGTCGCACTCGCCTCCTACTGGAAGCTGCGGCAGGAGCGCCTGGCGAGCCGCTCCTGGCCGACTACGCCGGGACGCATCACGCGCTCCGGCGTGACGATGGAGATCACACGACGTGAGGACGATCGCGGACGAGAAACGGAAGAGGAGCGCTTCCGGGTCACGATCGAATACAGCTACACGGTGGATGGTCGCTCTTTCCACAGCACGCATTGGAACTGGGGCTGGACCGCGCTGCATTCCGACAGGTCGAGCGCTGAAGCCGTCGCCGCCAAATACCCGGTCAACACCGACGTCACCGTCTACTACGATCCGCGACAACCCGAGACGGCCGTGCTCGATCCCACAAACAAGAGCGGCGTCGCGGCGCCGCTCTGGGTCGGAATCTTCCTGATCGCGATCGGCGCGCTGTTCCTGTTCGTCTTCACCCACGTCCAGATGAGCTAGCCGGGGATGATGCGAACAAAGCGCAAGCAAAGCACGAACGACGAGTATGGCCGCGTCGTCAGCTGCGCAGGCCCGGCGCTTCGTGGCCGCTGCGGGCGACATACTCGGTATAGCCGCCGCCATACTGATGGAGACCGTCAGGGGTCAGCTCGAGCACGCGGTTGGAGAGCGCGGCGAGGAAATGACGGTCGTGCGAGACGAACAGCATGGTGCCCTCGAAGCTCGACAGGGCCGCGATCAGCATCTCCTTGGTCGCCATGTCCAGATGGTTGGTCGGCTCGTCCAGCACCAGGAAGTTCGGCGGATCGTAGAGCATCTTCGCCATCACCAGCCGCGCCTTCTCGCCCCCCGACAGCACCCGGCATCTTTTCTCGACGTCGTCGCCGGAGAAGCCGAAGCAGCCCGCCAGGGCCCGCAACGAGCCTTGACCGGCTTGCGGGAACGAATGCTCGAGCGACTCGAACACGGTCTCATCGCCGTCCAGCAGGTCCATCGCATGCTGCGCGAAGTAGCCCATCTTGACGCTGCCGCCGATCGTCACCGAACCGTCATCGGGCTCCGCGCTACCGGCGACGAGCTTCAACAGGGTCGACTTGCCAGCGCCATTGACCCCCATCACGCACCAGCGCTCGCGGCGCCGGATCATGAAGTCCAGCCCGTCGTAGATGCGGCGGCTGCCGTAGCTCTTGGACACGTTCTTCAGCGCTACCACATCCTCGCCCGAGCGCGGCGCCGGCAGAAAGTCGAACGCGACGGTCTGGCGCCGCTTCGGCGGCTCGACCCGCTCGATCTTGTCGAGCTTCTTGACCCGGCTCTGCACCTGCGCCGCGTGCGAGGCCCGCGCCTTGAAACGCTCGATGAACTTGATCTCCTTGGCGAGCATCGCCTGCTGGCGCTCATATTGCGCCTGCTGCTGCTTCTCGTTCAACGCCCGCTGCTGCTCATAGAAATCGTAGTCGCCGGAATAGGTCGTGAGCTGGCCGGCGTCGATCTCGATCACCTTGTTGATGATGCGGTTGATGAATTCGCGGTCGTGCGAGGTCATCAGCAGCGCGCCCTCATAGCCCTTGAGGAAATGCTCCAGCCAGATCAGGCTCTCGAGATCGAGATGGTTGGACGGCTCGTCGAGCAGCATCACGTCGGGACGCATCAGGAGGATGCGCGCCAGCGCGACGCGCATCTTCCAGCCGCCGGACAACAGGCCGACGTCCTTGTCCATCATCTCCTCGGAGAAGCCGAGGCCGGCCAGCGCCTCGCGGGCGCGGCTGTCGAGCGCGTAGCCGTCGAGCTCCTCGAACCGCGCCAGCACCTCGCCATAGCGCGCGATGATGTCGTCCATCTCGTCGGCGCGGTCCGGATCGGCCATGGCGGCCTCGAGCTCCTTGAGCTCGGCGGCGACCGACGACACCGGCCCGGCGCCGTCCATCACCTCCGCCACCGCGCTGCGGCCGGACATCTCACCGACATCCTGGTTGAAATAACCGATCGAGACGCCGCGATCGATCGAGACCTGCCCCTCGTCGGGCTGCTCGCGGCCTGAGATCATCCGGAACAGCGTCGTCTTGCCGGCCCCGTTGGGGCCGACCAAGCCGATCTTTTCGCCGCGCTGGAGCGCGGCGGAGGCTTCGATGAAGAGAATCTGGTGGCCGACTTGCTTGCTGACGTTATCGAGGCGGATCATGAGGGCTCAGGCGGTGGACAGGTTGCCGCCGCTCTTAGTCGATGCGCGGCGCCGGTGGAAGGCGCAATTTGGGCGCCCTCCCCGCACCGTCCGCCCCGCGCCGGTCAGCGGCCTGGAGGCCGAAAATCCTGGTTGCCGAACGGTTTGTCGGTCGGGATGCGGATCGCGACGTAGCCCCGATCCATGGTCGCGTGGCAGGCGTTGCATCCCGACGTCAGCTCGGTCACGGCGGAAGCGAAACGCTTGCCATCCTTGGCGGCGATGGCGTCCGAGATCGACTGGATCGGCTGGCCGAGCGTGGTGACATTGTTCACCGGCAGGCCCGAATAGAAGACCGCGGCGTCAGTCAGGCTCTGCCTCAACTGGGCGAGCTCATAGGACGCGAGATCCCAATTCTTGGACTGTCCCGCGAACCAGAGCTTCGCGTGTCTGACCTGAATCAGATTCATGATGTCGCCGAGCCGCGGCAGATATTGTTCTGCACTGGACTGCGACTGCCCTGCAGCCAGGGAGATGGCCGAACAGGCGATCAGAACGCCTGAAACCCACTTGCGATAGCTCATTCCATGCCCCGCTTCCAAACGAACCGCTACGGAAAGACATACCGCTGCGATCGAAACCGGACTTGCGATTGATCAAGGCCATGGCCGCCTCCGATCGTTCGAGCCCGCCAAACGAATGATCCGCCGAAGCGGCTGCTCCGGCGGATCATCATATCAGCCCCCGGCCCCGGGGTATTGTGGTCGGCGTCTTAGGCTGCGGCTTTCGCGCCGGTCGGAACCATCGCGATCGTCTTCAGGACCTGAGACGCGATCTGGTAGGGGTCGCCCTGGGAGTTCGGACGGCGGTCCTCCAGATAGCCCTTATAGGCGTTGTTCACGAAGGAATGCGGCACGCGAATCGAGGCGCCGCGGTCGGCCACACCCCAGCTGAAGGTGTCGATCGAGGCGGTCTCGTGCTTGCCGGTCAGGCGCATGTGGTTGTCCGGACCGTACACCGCGATGTGGTCGGCGCGAGCTTCCTTGAAGGCGTCCATCAGCTTCTCGAAATACTCCTTGCCGCCGACTTCGCGCATGTACTTGGTCGAGAAGTTGCAGTGCATGCCCGAGCCGTTCCAGTCGGTGTCGCCGAGCGGCTTGCAGTGGAACTCGATGTCGATGCCGTACTTTTCGGTCAGGCGCAGCATCAGGTAGCGGGCCATCCACATCTGGTCAGCAGCCGTGCGCGAGCCCTTGCCGAACACCTGGAATTCCCACTGGCCCTTCGCCACCTCGGCGTTGATGCCTTCGTGGTTGATGCCGGCCGCGAGGCAGAGGTCGAGATGCTCTTCGACGATCTTGCGGGCGACGTCGCCGACGTTCTTGAAGCCGACGCCCGTGTAGTACGGGCCCTGCGGCGCCGGATAGCCGTATTCCGGGAAGCCGAGCGGACGGCCGTCCTTGTAGAAGAAGTACTCCTGCTCGAAGCCGAACCACGCGTCTGGATCGTCCAGGATGGTGGCGCGGGCGTTCGACGGATGCGGGGTCTTGCCGTCCGGCATCATCACTTCGCACATCACCAGCACACCGTTGGTGCGGGCGGCGTCGGGATACACGGCGACCGGCTTCAACACGCAGTCGGAGCTATGGCCTTCGGCCTGCATCGTCGACGAGCCGTCGAAGCCCCAAAGAGGCAGCTGTTCCAGGGTCGGAAAAGAGGAAAATTCCTTGATCTGTGTCTTGCCGCGCAAATTCGGCACCGGCTTGTAGCCGTCGAGCCAGATGTACTCGAGCTTGTATTTCGTCATTGAGCCTCTCTGTCTTATCGAAAGGTGGGAGCCCAGCAATCGAAGGCTCCCCGCTTACCCGGCCACGATCGGCCAGCGCACTCTTAAGCATGGAATGTGCCAAGTCCCGCGACGTCCCGTCGCATGGACGAAGACCGATCGGGGCCGAGCTGCCGGCCGGTTTTGCACGTCAGGGGTGCGGCAAAGCAGCGCGACCGGGATTGCACGGAGCGCATGGCGGAGCGGAGAGCTTGTCGAAAACCCGCTTGATTCCTTGGCATTTGCGGCGACGCGCAAGAGAGGCCGAACAAGCCGTCAGCAGTTCCGGGACATTTTCGAAAAGAGTTGGAGCTCTGTCCGCAACCTTTGGTCCAGCCCAAGTGTTGGTCAGATGAACATTGCTGCTGGGGGAGCACATGCATAAATGCCTGCAAAACGCGCAACATGTGATTTCGTTTTGATCATGTTGCATTCCCTCCGGGCAGCACTGATATCGACGCTGGTAACCACAACGGAACGAGTCGGGCGCAACCTGATGTGTGGCCGACGGAAGGAGAATGAGGAATGGGCACCAATGTGGACGAGGGATCCGCAACGATCTACCAATTTCCGCGCGGAGGGCGAGCGGGTCTTGCACCTCGCCAGTCCGGATCGTCGCCTGAGCGGCCGATCGCGCCGTCGATCCAGCCGACGATCTACAGCGCGAGCTGGTATCATGACGAGGCGATCCAGGAAGCCAAGCCGGTGTGGGACCGCTGATGTCAGACTGTACCGTGACGCCAGCACGCCTTTGCTGAAGGGTCGGACCGACAAGGTTCCGGCCCTTTTTTCTTGCGCCGCTGTCTGCATGTCTCTCGCTGCTGCTGACGGCCGCCCGCGGGCTCGACGTGCCGGGGTCAAACAGGCCGCCGTCGTGACCCGTCTCATGGTCTTCCCTATCCTGTCGAAGGCTACGCATACGCGTCGCGTCGATGAAACGGCGTTTCACATCGAAGCCCGCATCCCCTAGAATGGGTTGATGTCTGCCCATCCGCTCCGCCATCTCGGCCTTCACGGTGCCAGCAATTTCAGAGATCTCGGCGGATATCCCAGCAGGGACGGCCGGCACGTGCGATGGCGGCAGCTGTTTCGGTCGAACCATCTCGGACAGCTGACCGAGCCCGACGTCGCGGTCCTGCGGGAGCTTGGCGTTCGGACGGCGTTCGATTTCCGCGGTCGCAACGAGCGCGCTGCCGGTCTCTGCACCATCGCCGAGATCACCGTGCATTCCGTGCCGATCGAGCCGAGCGTGGTGCCGGCGCTGCGGGCTCTGGCGACACGAGGACAGCTCACAACCGACCATGCCTTGGAGCTGATGCGCGAGTCCTACCGCAACTACGTCCGCAGCTACACGCCGCGCTTCCGCGCGCTATTCCAGCATGTTCTCAATGAGGACGCCCCGTTGGTGATCCATTGCACGGCCGGCAAGGATCGCACCGGTGTGGCCTGCGCGCTGGTCTTGCACGCGCTCGAGGTTCCGGATGACGCCATCTTGGAAGATTACCTGCTCACGAACCAGCTCTATCGTCGCGAGACTGCAGCTCACCCGGATCTTCCCGCTGATGTCGTCCAGACGATCGGGACAGTCCAGGCCTCGTTCCTGGCAGCTGCGTTCGACGCCATGCGTGATGATTTCGGCGACGTCGACACCTACCTGCGCGACGGTCTCGGCATCGACGGCGCGGCACGGAAGACGCTACAGGAGCGCTATCTCACGCTGTGAGCCTGGGCGGCCCGAATACGCTTGAGCGATCAGGCCGCTTCGATATCGGCTGTCTCGGCGGCTTCCATCGCGTCGAGATCGGCAATCACCTCCTCGAATGCGGAAATCGCCTGTTGAACCGCCGCGATCTGCATCAATTCCCAGCCGGTCACCGGACCTGCACGGTTCTGCAAGGCGACCACCAGATCCCGCCGCTGCTCCTTCAGCTGTACCAGCGGCAAACCATGGTCCGGCAGATGTCTCATCATGTCAAAGCTCCAACGCCCCTCAAGCGGCATAGCGACAGGCTAGCGGGCCGCGCTGGCAATCCACTTACGAAAGTCCGGCTAATTTTATCGATCAGGCCAGCGCGACCGGCGCCGTCATGATGGCGCTGGCCAAAACGTCGCTGATCTTCGCGGTGGCGGCTTCGCTCACATGCAAGCGGTCGCCGTGCCCGTCGTCGAGCGCCGACAACGGAATCTGGCCGGCCTCATGCCAGCTCTTCATCAGATTCCAGCGCCTGAAGACATTGACGTCGGCCGCAGACGTGACCTTCTCGATGCGACGCTGAATGTCCTCGGCACGCGCCAGCCTGCTGGGCACCGTCACGATGGCAGCCGTATATTGCAGGTCCATCACGATGGCATCGATGGCCAGCCCCGCCAGCCATCGAAGGCCGACGCGCAGCGCCGCCTCGACGTCATCGGGACTGTAGACCTCGGGCCTGTAGGCGGCGTTGGTGCCGACCTGCCAGATGACGAGCGAGGGCTGCTCCGCAATCACGTCGCATTCGAAACGCGAGAGCTCCTCCGGGGATTCCTGTCCGCCCACACCCCGATTGAGGACGTCGATCAGGCAGCCGAAATTGGTCTTGCGCAGCGACTGCTCGATCCGGGCCGGAAAAGCGACAATTCCGTTGGTGCCGGCGGTGGAAGATGAGCCAAGCGCCACGATCCGGGTCTTGCGCTGCGCATCCAGACTCTGCCTGAACCGTCTGATCGGACGAGGAAAACCGGTGGAAACGTCGGGAAATTCGAGAGAGCCTGTCGCGGTCATGGTCACCTCTGACGAACCACGCTTTCTGATTGCAATTGCATGCCCCGGCCGCCCGGCCATTGCAACTCATCGGCAGGGCCATAGTATAACAAGCGGCGCTGTGGGGCGCGTCAACGGAGACCAGGGACGGAATGAACGGAGCAGTGATTGTCATTACGGGTGCGCAAGGGGCGCTCGGACGCAGCGTGGCCGATCTCGCGCTCGCACGGGGCGCGCATGTGGCCGGGATCGATCATGCCCAGGCCGAAATCCCGGCGAGTGACGACCGCATCGAGCTCGGAGGCGTCGATCTCTCCGACCCCGAGCAGGCAAAGGTCGCGATCGACTCCGTCGCCGCCCACTTCGGCACTCTGGATGCGCTGATCAACATCGCCGGCGCGTTCGCGTTCGAGACGACTGCCGACGGCGACGATTCCGTCTGGGAGACGATGCATGCGCGAAACCTGATGACCGCGCTGCACGCATCGCGCGCGGCGATTCCGCATCTCGTCCGCTCCAGCACGGGCCGCATCGTCAACATCGGCGCCATGGGCGCGCTCCAGGCCAGTGCCGGCATGGGCCCGTATGCGGCGTCCAAGTCGGGAGTGCATCGCCTGACGGAAGCACTCGCGGCCGAATGGAAGGGCAAGATCACCGTCAACGCCGTCCTGCCGTCGACGATCGATACGCCGGCCAACCGCGCCAGCATGCCCAAGGCCGATTTCGACAAATGGGTGACGCCGCAGGAACTCGCGGAGGTTATTCTGTTTCTAGCCAGCGACGCCGCGAGCGGCGTGACCGGCGCGCTGCTACCGGTTGTCGGCCGGGTGTAGCGAAGCCAGCCGTTCACTCCGACTTGGCGCTGACATCACCGGACTCGGCGGGCTAGACTCGTGCGCGCTCTGAGTCGCACACATCGGACGGCCCCTTGGAAACCGCGCTCTACCTTCCCGTCAAACGCTTCCTCGAAAACCTCGGCTTCTCGGTCAAAGGGGAAATCGGCGGTTGCGACGTGGTGGCGCTCAAGGGCGACGACCCGCCGGTGGTCGTCGTCTGCGAGCTGAAGCAGGTCTTCAACCTGGAACTGCTGCTGCAGGCAGTCGATCGGGCCGGTGCCTGTGACGAGGTGTGGGTTGCGGCGAACCTGTCGGCACGCGGCAAGGGCCGCGAAAGCGACTCCCGCTACCGCAATCTGTGCCGCCGGCTCGGCTTCGGCATGCTGGCCGTGACCTCAGCCGGAGACATCGAAGTGCTGGTGCAGCCGCCCACTACGGCGCCGCGCAAGAACCCCAAGAAACGTTCGCGTCTCGTGATCGAGCATCAGCGGCGCAAGGGCGACCCCGTCGCTGGCGGCTCGACCCGTGCTCCCATCATGACGGCCTATCGGCAGCAGGCGCTGGCCTGCGCCTCGGCGCTGTCGGGCGGGCCGAAACGCGTCCGCGACCTCCGAACGGACATTCCGGATGCGCCGAAGATCTTGCAGCGTAACGTCTATGGTTGGTTCGACCGCGCCGAGCGCGGCGTCTACGTCCTCACGAAAGCCGGGCTGGCGGCCTTGCGCCGCTGGCCCCAGGATATCCACATGACGCAGGCAGCGTTGCCCAATCGCGACATGGTGAACGCATAGCTGGGCTGCCCCGCGGAATATATATTGCAATGCAACAATCCTGCTTCTAGGTATCCCGGACGATTCACGAGGCCCCCATGAGCGAAGATTGGAACACCAAGTACGGTCCGCGTCGCGTCAGGCGTGATCCCCCGACACTGGAAGAAGCGATCTTCGCTGCGTCAGGCATCACCGACGATGTGCAGGCTCAGGCCGAGATCGCGTCGGCGCTGATGGGTCTGCCGCTCGAGCAGGTGCTTCCCGAGGTGAAGAAGGCAGTCCGCGTTGCCGCGCGCACCAACACGCGCGTCATCACGGCCGACCAGGGCACGCAGCAGCGTGCCGTCGTGGTCGAACGCCGCACCGTGCGCCGCTTCAATTTCGACAAGCGCACCGGCACCTGAACGCCGCCCTCCGGGGCGCATCGGTAATGCAGTCAAACGAAAAGGCGCGGCAGCGGTGATCGCTGTCGCGCCTTTGTCGTCGCAGCAAACGGCTCGGCTCAGGCGGCGCGCTTGTCGCCGTACATCCGGGTCACGAGCTTCCAGCAGGCCCGGTTGAGGGTGAAGAACGCGCGCGCTGCCGCGATCGGCGCATCGATCACGAGCTTCGCCAGCTCATCCTGGGGCTGCTCGGTCAGATCGATCGTGCCGGTCGATTCGCCATGACGGAACGCCAGATGCGCGCCGAATTTGGCCGCCAGCGCCCGCATCGCATGGTTCTGCGATCCCGTCGTGACGCGGAGCTTGCGATAGCCCTTCCAGCGCGCCTCCGAGATCACGCGCTGGAACAGCAGGCTGCCGACCCCGCGGCGACGCACGCAAGCCTCCACGCTGAACGCAATCTCCGGAAGCCCGTCCTCGGACTGCTCCGGCGGATGCAACTCGGCGGCGCCGCGCACCATGCCATTTTCCATGTAGGCGACGACGATTGTGCCATCGGCCGCACAGCGGGCCGCATAGCGTTCGATGAAACTGTCATCGAGGAAGCCGTTGAATCGATCGTGCCGGCTTTCCGCATCGAGCCGCAACAGATGATCGCGCAGCAACGGCAGTTCTTCGTGCTGGCTGAGGGTCCGCACATAGCCGAAGCCCGGCCGGGGACGAAAAGTATCTACCTGTGACACTGCCTGAGACTCCTCTCGAGAGCCCTCGCACACAGACGTCTTTCCCTAGACAGGAGCTATATTGTGCATCGCAACATTCATTGCAAGCCCCGCGCTCTACGGAGAGAACATGCGGCCATGCAAGGATCGCGTGAGTTAACGATTCGTTTGTGTACGAATCATCACAGCACGAGCTGAGTCTGGGTCACGAGTGCGACCAGCCTGCCGTCGTCGGTCTCGATCCGGGTTTGCCACACCTGGGTGCGGCGGCCGCGATGCACGGGCGTGGCGGTTGCCGTCACCACCGTCCCCTCCTTGGCGCCGCCGATGAAGTTGGTCTTGCTCTCGATCGTCGTGGTGCCCTTGGCGTCCTGCGGCAGGTTGATCACGGTTGCGGCCGCGCCGACCGAATCCGCCAGCGCCATGACGGCGCCGCCATGGATGGTGTGATGCAGAGTGCAGAGATCCGGCCGCACCTGCATTTGCGCCACGACGCGATCGGCGCTGGCCTCGGTGAAGGTCACACCCTTCAATTCCGCGAACGGCATCTTCATCGCATTGATCTTGTCGAGTGGCGTCATGCCTTCCCTCCCCCGTTGATCGGACGACCCGTCTTCGCGGGTCAGCGCCGCATCTGGATGCGCCGGGCTTCGAACCCGAAGCAATGACCTGAGAGGTCATTGCTTCGGTCCGATCGTGCCGCCGCTCAGACCTTCTCGATCCCGCACCACTCCGCGATGAACAGCGCCATGGTCTTGGTCACCTGGCGCAGCGAGTCGAGCTCGACATATTCGTTGAAGCCGTGCATGGCGGCGCCGGTCGCGCCGAAGCAGAGGCTGGGGATGTTGTAGTTGAGCCCGTAGAAGCGGGTATCCGTGAGCGCCGTGAAGACGAGATCCTGGACCTCGCCGCCGTAGACGGCGGTGAAGGCCTTGCCGAACGCCGCCTCCGGCTCGGCCGAATTGGTCAACTCGTAGCCTTCGGACAGGAAGCCCGACCACTCGACGACCGGCGGATTGTTGGAGAGAAAACGATGATCACGTGAGGCCGCGGCGACGCAGGCGAGGATCTCGTTCTGGCAGTCCTTGACCGACCAGCCCGGCAGGATGGCGATGCGGCAATCGACGTCGCACCAGGCCGGCACGCTCGAGGCCCAGTCGCCGCCTTTGATGATGCCCGGATTGAAGTTGATCGGATGCGTGAGCGTCCTGAAATGACGATCGCTCTTGGCGCGCTCGTTCCAGTCCGCCTCGAGCTTCTCCAGCGCATGGATCAGATGATAGCTCGCCTGGATCGCATTGGCGCCGACGCCGGCCTCGAACACATGCGCCGGGAAGCCGCGCACCTTCAGGCGGAACCAGATCACGCCCACCTGAGAACGCACCATCTTGCCGCTGGTCGGCTCCGGGATGAAGCAGGCATCCGCGCGGTAGCCGCGCTGCAGGGTCGACAGCGCGCCGACGCCGGTGCTCTCCTCCTCGATGACGGATTGGATGTGAATGCGCGCCGTCGGCTTGAAGCCGGCAGCCTTGATGGCATCGAGCGCATAGAGCGCGCCGATGGTACCGGACTTCATGTCGCAGGCGCCGCGGCCATACATCCGACCGTCGCGGATCACCGGCGAGAACGGCGGCGTCTCCCACATGTCGAGCGGACCGGCCGGCACCACGTCGCAATGGCCCTGCAGGATCAGCGATCGCCCGGCCGACGTCGCCGGCCGGTAGGTTCCGACCACGCTGCGTGCTCTCGAGAAGTCGTGCTCGATCGGGCCGTAGCCGCGCATCTCCTTGAGATCGTCGAGATCGATGTGCCAGTCGTCGACCTCGTAGCCGCGCGCGCGCAGGAGATCGCTGAACATGTCCTGGCACGGCCCTTCGGCGCCGCGGGTCGAGGGGATGGCGACGAAGTCGCTCGTGGTCGCAAGCTGCCGGTCGAAGTCGGCATCGACGGCGTCGACGATGCGCTGCGTAATGTCCTGGGTGATCATGCCTGTCGAGGTTCCAATTGCCGATGACTGCAGCAAATCACAATCTCATGCAGAGTTGCACCGGATTCGCCGCTGCTTTCAGAATCGCAAGGCCGCCCGTACATTCGCGCATACGAAAATGGCCGCAACATACTTTGGAATTTAACATGTCGGATCACCGCAATATCCTTTATTTCCTCCTCGGCATTCTCAGCGCGGCGATCATCGTGCTCGGCTACAATTTCTATCAGGCCAAGAAGCAGCCGGAGGGTGTCCAGATCAATATCGGGCCAAACGGACTGAAGATCGAAGGAAAGTGATGCGTTCTCAAATCTCCTCGTTCGCGAATGTCGCAGCGCGCCCTCTCGGCGTCCTCGGTGTCCTGCTTTTGGTTGCCGCACCCGCGCAGGCGCAATATGTCGGGCGCGAGCAGGACATCACCGATCTCCGGCTCGGCCAGCGGGTGCTGGTCGATGACGGCACCTGCCCCGCCGGCCAGGTGAAGGAGGTCTCCGGCTCCAAGATGGCTGAAACCGGTATTGTCCGCACCACGAAATGCGTGCCGCGCTTCGGGCCGAAGAAGAAGTAGCTGACCTCGTTCGATGCGGCTCTCGCCGCCGACCTCCGGCGCGTGACCTTCCGCACAGTCCCACAGCCGCGCATCGACGATGCTCCTGCCCGTGGACAAGCGGGGACGCAGCATGTCGATGTCAGCGGTGCAGGATCACGGCTTCTTCGAAGCGGCCGACCGGCCGCAGCCGGTCAAGGCCGATTTCAGCCGTTACGCCCTGCTCGGCTATCTGTCGATCGCGCTGGTGTTCGGCGGCTTCGGCGTGTGGGCGGCCTATGCGCCGCTCGATCGCGCGGCGATCGCACCGGGCACCGTGTCCGTCTCCGGCGATCACAAGGTGGTTCAGCACCGTGAGGGCGGAATCATCAGGGAGATCCTGGCCAAGGAAACTCACGCCGTGCATCGCGGCGACCTGCTGTTTCGGCTGCAGCCGACCGAGGCCCAGGCCAACACCGACCTCCTTCGCAAGCAGATGGACGCGTCGCTGGCCGAGGAGGCGCGCCTGCTCGCCGAGCGCGGAAATGCGCGGATGATCACGTTTCCCGACACGTTGCTCAACCGCCAGAACGTGCCGGAGGCGGCGCTTGCCATCGCCGACCAGCAGCGGCTGTTCGTCGAGCGCCGCAATGGCCTGATCAGCCAGATCAACATCCTCAACTCGCAGATCGCCCAGCAGCAGCAGGAGTTCGCCGGCCGTGACCGCCAGCGCGCCGCGCTCTCCGCGCAGCTCGCGAGCTTCGAGACGCAGATGAACAATGTGCGCCCGGCGGTCGCCGCAGGCTATTATCCGCGCAACAAGTTCCTCGAGCTGGAACGCGAGCGCGCCCGCGTCGAAGGCGATCTCGGCCAGGCGCAGGCCGACGTCGCGCGGCTGACGCAGACGGCCGCGCAGACGCGCCTGCAGATCGATCAGACGCTGCAGAAATATCTGACCGAAGTCGGCCAGCAACTCGACGGCACCCGGGCCAAGCTGTCGGACCTGCGCGAGAAGCTGGTCATCGCCGAGGACGTGCTGCGCCGGGTCGACATCCGCGCCGAGCGCGACGGCATCGTCATGAACATGAAAGTCCACACCGTCGGCGCCGTCGTGAAGCCCGGTGATACGCTCGCCGAGATCGTTCCGGTCGGCGAAGGCGTCGACGTGATGGCGCACGTCTCGCCGCGCGACATCGAGAGCGTCGCCATCGGCCAGAGGGCCGAGGTGCGCTTCTCCAATTTCTCCTCGCGCACGACGCCGACGATCTTCGGCAAGGTCTCGAGCGTCTCGGCGGACGCGATGTCGGACGAGGCGACCAAGCAGAGCTACTATTCGGCGCGCGTCGTGATCGACTATTCGACCATCCCGCCCGAGATCGCCGAGAAGATCCTGCCGGGCATGCAGGCCGACGTCATCATCTCCACGGGAGAGCGCACCGTGCTCGAATATCTGGTCGGCCCGCTGCTCAACACGCTCGCCAAGACGTTCCGTGAGAAATGAGCCGAGACACCTATGCCGACGGCACCGGTGGCGCGCCCGCGACGACAGCAAGATCGCGGGCACGCCGCACGCCGACGGCGTCCAGCTCGCTGCCCTGTTCCGGATCGGCAAGCCTCTCACGTATCGCTCCATCCAGATCAGCAAGGCCGCCTGCTGCCGCCACGCCACCGGACATCGCGAGCTGCCAACCTCTGGTGTCGGCCAATTCAGCTAGAAGCGCCGGCCACTCCGTCCCGAGCCCGAGCACAGCCACCTGCGACGTGCGTCCAAGGGTCAGTTGCCCGACAACGATGTCGCCAAGGTGAGCACCAATCGCCAGCTCGACGGGCCGACCGATCTCCGCGGCGATCTTTTCGTTGACGCGGTCCATGACCACGTCCATGGCGCCGATCGCCTGCAGCGCATCGCGGCAGCCTTGTTCTGCTCCCTGCTCCTCGCCGAAGACGGCGAGCACGCCATTGCCGAGGAAACGATCGATGCGCCCGGAATGGGCTTCGATCGCCCTGCCAATGGCGCCAAAGATCTCGTTCATCATGAACCCGAGGTCGGATGGCAGCCGGTCGCGCGCAATGGCCGCAAGCGGACGGACGCGGACGTGGACCAGGCATACCGCACGGCGCTCGGCGGTAAGGTGGTCGACGAGGGGCGCCCTCTCCGCTTGATCGCCGCCGAGGAGACGCGTGATCGTCAGCGGCGCCGCCGGACGGATCTGGCAGGCCAGGCGCACATTCGCCGGTGCCGCCAAGTCGGCGAGCATGACGCGCTCCGCGTGGCCGGGCGGTGCCAGCGTCTCCGCACCTTCATCAACGCGGACGCGACAAAGACCGCAGCGGGCACGGCCGCCGCAGTCGGATCGCTGCGAAAGATCGTTGCTGCCGATGATCTCCAGCAGCGTCGGACCGACCGCGGCCCGCACCGTCGCACCACCCGTGAAAGCAATGGCGATCTTCGGCGCCGCGAGGGACGCGACGTGACGGAACACGATGATCGTCACGCCTGCAACGAGCAGCGCGACGACCGCGATCTGCGCCGAAACCTGCAGCAGGGCGATCCACTTTCCGTCGAGTTCGCTCGGCCAATGGGTGACCTGGCGCATCTGCTCGGCCATACCGGGATTGCCGAGCAACGTGGCGACGGCGCGTCCGGACACCACGAACCCCATCAGCGCCGCCATCGGCACCGCGACGGCGAGAACAACCAGCAGCGGCTGGACGAGGCGGTACCAGCTCCGGAATTTCAGCCAATGATGCAGGCCGACGCAGCCGTGGATCCAGACCAGCAGCAGCAGCGCGGTCTGAATCCAGGCCGCCTTGGGCCACAGCAACGCCAGCGCATAGAGGTAGCCATCCTGAACGCCGAACAGCGCATGAGCCATGTGGGTCTCGATGACATGCGGCAGCAACAGCAGCGGGATCGCAAATCCGGTGGCGATCTGAACAAACTCCCACGAGGACAGCCGCCACGTGCCGCGCTGAACCGTCTTGGCGAACGCCAGCACGACATGCGCGAGCAATGCCGCCGACAGCACGATCATTCCCGGCCACGATCGGGTGACGACCAGTCGCCATTCCTGCACCTCGTCCATCGCCTCGAGGCTGAACAGACCCACCGCATGGTTGAGAAAATGCGTCGCGGCGAACGCAAACAGGACGAGGCCGGACATGAGCCGGATGTTCTGGGACGTTACGGCAGGCATGAGCTCACTGTGATTCAGGCAAGCTGCGAAATCTGAGCACGGCTGAACCATCCGGTAGCGGCTGCCACCGGCCAACTCAAGCGCCGGCAGATCAGCCTCGAGCTATGTGAGGTCAGTCACGGTCGACGACGGGTGCCCCAGGCGAAGCTCCCAGCACCATCGCAAGGGGATCCGACATGACGAGCACCACCCGAAGCCCGCTGGGAACCGCGCTCCGCGCCTGCTTTCCCGCGCTCACCGCGACCTTCGTGCTCAGCCTCTTCATCAATGCGAGCATGCTCGCCTCGCCGCTCTATTCCATGCAGGTCTACGACCGCGTCCTCACCAGCCGCAATCTCGGCACGCTGGTCATGCTGACGCTCATCGTGGGTGTCTTCCTGGTGTTGTATGGCGTCCTCGAATTCGCCCGTTCCGGCGTTTTGGCCCGGGCCGGCGTGCAGTTCGAAGGCACGCTGCGCCACCCGCTGTTCGAGACGATGATGAAGGCGGAGCTGTCGCCGCGGCATCGCTTCGGCCAGCAGATCATCCGTGACGCCGAGACCATCCGCGACTGCATCTCCAGCGGCACCGCCGCCATCGCCTGCGATCTGCCGTGGACGCCGGTGTTCGTCGCGCTGTGCTTTCTGCAGCATGCCTATCTCGGCATCCTCTCGCTGCTCGGCGCGATCGTGCTGTTCTCGCTGGCGCTGCTCACCGAATTCTACACGCGCGCCAGCGTCGAGCGCACCAACGCGCTGGCCAACGAGGCCTCGCGCTTCGTCGCGGCGGCGCTGCGCAATGGCGAGGTCGTGCGCGGCCTCGGCATGGGCGACATTGTCATGGACCGCTGGAGCTGCCGGCAGTCGGCGATGGTCGATGCCCACAGCACCCTCGTCGAGCGGGGCGCGGCGATGCATTCCGTCACCAAGTTCGCGCGCATGGCGGTGCAGACCTCGCTGCTGTGCATCGGCGCCTGGCTCGCGATCGAGCAGCAGATCTCGCCCGGCGCGATGATGGCGACGTCGATCATCATGGGCCGCGCGCTGGCCCCGGTCGAGCAGGTCGTCGGGCAGTGGAAGCGCATCATCGCATTCCGCTCGGCCTACCGCAGGCTGGAGGAGCTGTTCCAGGCCTTGCCGGTCACGGCTGCACCGACGGCGCTGCCGACGCCGCGCGGCGACATCGACGTCGAGAACGCGGTGGTGTGGCCGCCGGCGGCCGGCCGCCCCTCGGTCAAGGGCGTCAGCTTTTCGCTCAGGGCCGGCGAGAGTCTCGCGATCGTCGGCGCCTCCGCCAGCGGCAAGTCGAGCATGGCGCGCGCCATGGCCGGCGTCTGGCCGCTGCGCGAAGGCGTGATCCGCATCGACGGCGCCGCCTACAGCCAATGGGACCCAAACCGGCTCGGCAAGCATATCGGCTACCTACCGCAGGACATCGAACTGTTCTCGGGCACCGTCGCCGACAACATCGCCCGGCTTGCGAAGGTCGACGAGGCCGCCGTTGTCGCTGCCGCCAAGGCCGCCGGCGCGCATGAGGTGATCCTGCGCCTGCCCAACGGCTACGACACGCCGATTGGTGAAGGCGGCGTGGCATTGTCCGGCGGCATGCGACAGCGCGTCGGCCTCGCCCGCGCGCTCTACGGCAATCCGCGGCTCCTGATCCTCGACGAGCCGAACTCGAACCTCGACGAGGACGGCGAGCGGGCGCTGGCGCAGGCCATGGCCCAGGCGAAGGCCGCCGGCCGAACCGTGATCGTCGTCACGCACCGCCCGCAGCTTCTGGCGCATGTTGACCGCATCATGGTGATGGCCTTCGGCAAGACGCTGGCATTCGGCCCGCGCGACGAGGTGATCGCCAAGATGCGCGGCCAGCGTGTCGTCGTCGCCCACGACCGGGCGACGGCCAGCGCGGCGGCCTGAACGAACCCAGTGCAGATCTCACACCGCAAGGAGCCGGCCATGATCAAGTTCACATCTTCTACGAGGACCCTGCAGCTGGCCTTCGCGACCGCCGTCCTATTGCCGATCTCGGCTTCGGCGGAGACGCCGATGACCGCGCGGCAGATGCTGGCCCACGCGCAAACTCAAGCCCTCAATGTCCCCAGCGATATCAGGAAGCCCGAGCTGGACCGCAGCGAAAAGATCACCAGCGAGGCCGCCTCCGCAGGCAATGCAGCCATCGCCGCCCCGCTTCCGGTGATCGAACCGCCGGCGCCGATCTCGCCGCCAGCCCCGGCGCTCACCGCACTGGCTGCGCCCGTCCCGGCGCCTGAGGCAGCTTCGTCGCAGACGCGTACCAACTCGCTCACGGCCGCCGCCCCCGTTGCTGAAGCTGCCAAGACGTCGAATCCAATGCTCGCGACACCGCCCGTGGCCGCCACCACCGAAACACGCCCGATGGCACCGGCCGCGACGCCGCCCGTCACGGCCGCAGCTTCACCGGCCCTCGTCCCCGCGACCGCTCCCGTTGCCGCGCCGCCCCAGTCCGGCCTGCCGGCCGCGGCGGCCACCCAGACCACGGGGACGCAACCGGCCGCCTCGTCGTCCGCCGAAAAGCCCGCTCCTGCGGGACATCAGCCAACCCGTGCAAGCGCGGCAGCGGCCCGCCCTGCGCCCAAGCCTACTGCGAGATCGTCGAGACACAGCGACGAGGATGCCATCAGTACCCGGATCTCGCGCATCATGCGCCGGCCGGACGTGCAGTCATTGATGTCGCAATATGGCCTGGATTGACGACGAGCACCGCGGACGATGGATGCTGATCGACATCGGTTCAGACAGCCGATCAGTTGGCCGGATCGAACATGCACTGCAGCGCGGGCTTCGCGATCTTGGTGAACGTGGGCCCGATCTCCGCTCGCTTCGGTGCGGGCACCCAATCGATCTCGATGGTCGGCACGCCGGTCTCACTGATCCCGCGCAGCAGCGCCTCACGCAAGTCGGCATCCTCCACCATCGCGGCCGCATGGTCATGCAGGCAGGAGCAGACAGCTTCAGGACGCGTCCACCGGTCGAGCATATGAGGCGCACATTGCCGTACGAACTCGCCGCGCAGATCTGGCAATCGGGTCGTCGTCCGCGCCTCGACGAAGGACCAGAAGAGGCACGGCAGCACGGCAAGCGCCGCAGCATCCAGTCGAAAACGCATGGTGGACCGCTGGTGTTTGTTTTTCGTCATGTCATCCACGCAGGCCGCGACGACACGATTCGCATGCCGCCCGCGCTTTCATACCCGCTTCACGTTTCAAGCGGCCTGCGGCACGGGCACAAAATGGTTTCATGGGCCCGCCGCTCCGTTTCATCGCAACCCACCCGACGACACAAAATACAATCAAAACGAGAGTGATCTAAAGCGCCACCTGCTTTGGCCGAGCCAGCGCGATCCGGGGCGACCGTCAATCTGTCGATGGAGAGCTTCTTAACGACCTGGCGTTAACCGTGGCCGGCAGGGAGAACCTCCCAGATCGCTACGGCGACCCAGCAGCGCGGCGCGTTTGGGGGCCGACGTTGCTCCGCAGGGTCACCATGGGCAGGCGCTTGCACACACCCAAACCGAAGGTATCTCGCCGCGGCTCGCCGGCTACGCCGATGGCGCAGCAGCGAACCGAGGGCTATGCCGGCTCGACGCCACAGAGCCTGGTCCGGCTGATCGGCTGCCACGATCCTGCCAAGCACAAATTGCCCAGCGAGGCTTTCGGCAGCCGATCGTCCCTTGGCAGGTCCCTTATTGAATGAAATCACCGCACTTCTGGACTGCGCCGTCATCGGATTTGCCCCAAGGCATGATCGGGACGGAGGAGGTCGAGTTCTTCGGTGAGCCCTCGATCAGCCTGTCCGAGTAAACCATGTAGACCAGCACGTTGCGCTTGGCATCGCAGCCACGAACGATCTGCATCTTCTTGAAGAACAGCGACCGCCGCTGCCGGAACATGTCGTCGGCCTGTTCGAGCTTGCGCTTGAACCTGATCGGGCCGATCTGCCGGCATGCGAGCGAGATGTCGGAGACCTCCTCGGCCAGGCCCAGCCAACCGACATAGCCGCCCTTCTGCGGCACCGTGAAGTGGCAGGCAACGCCCTCGACCTCTGGATCATCAACGCCATAGGTCGCGAGCTTGTCATTCGGGCTGAGCAATTTGAACACGGTCGACCGACGGAAGATCAGATCCGGCTCGTCCGCGGCGTATGCTGAGATCACAGGCGAGGACAATCCGATAAGCAGCAGGCAAGCGAGGGTTTTCAGCCACAGATCAAACCGTTTGGTGGCTCTGAAGGACATGTCGGTCTCCGTTATACCGCCGATGCTCGGCATACCGCCCATGTAGGGACACAAATGCCTGCAAGGAAGGCGCTCCAGCCCGTGACCTTCCACTACCCGTTTAACGGGATGTGAGGCTTTTCTGCTACGATTGGAACGAAATCACGCAGGGCAGAAGCCCCAAGCTGGTGAACGCAGACTCCGTCTGCGACACTAAAGACCAGATGGTTCTTGAGGATTTGCCGGAATGCTCTGCGTTCGTGCAGCCGCCAGGGGGCGGTTCTATTGTGCAGCAATCGTTTCAGTTCCGCTTGCCATAGCAGCGACCTCACAGGCTGACGCAGCGTCATATTACTACTGGAACGACGCTCAGCCCGTCACCATTGCTCCGACCATACGCCCGGCCATGCCGCGCAAGCCCAAGGCGCGCCACCTCGACAAGCTGACAAAGACCGAGAAGGAGGCTGCCAAGCCGCAAGGACCGGTCACGATCGCGGTGTCGATCAACAAGCAGCAGCTCAAGGTCTACGACGCAAACGGTCTGTTCGCGGAAGCACCGGTCTCGACCGGCATGAAGGGACATTCCACGCCGTTGGGCGTGTTCAGCGTCATTCAGAAGCAGAAATTCCATCGCTCCAACATCTATAGCGGCGCCCCGATGCCGTTCATGCAGCGCATCACCTGGTCGGGCGTCGCGCTCCATGCGGGCGTGCTGCCCGGCTACCCAGCCTCGCATGGCTGCATCCGCATGCCGGCAAGCTTTGCAACCCGCTTCTATGGCTGGACGCGCATGGGATCCCGGGTCCTGGTCACGCCGAGCGAAGTGGCTCCTGCGAGTTTCTCGCATCCGATGCTCGCTGCCCTGAAGGCACCGCAGCCGAGCGCATCGGTGCAACCCGACGCGACTGCGCCGGCAGCGATCAAGTCGGACAAGGGCGCCGCCGTCACCACCGCGATCACAGTCGCGACGACGGATCTGCGCGCCACGATCGGTCATGCCGAGAGCCCGCGCTCCGGCGAAGGATCGCCCGCCGCGTCGCGCCAGGTGCGGACCGCCGATGCCAGCAACGCCAACGGACTCCCTCCGATGGTCTCGGACGCTTCCCCAAGCGCCGAGCCATCGCGCTCGCTCCCGATGGAGGTTCAAAGCGATACTGTCGATCTGAAGCCCAGTGTCGCCGAGATCAAGATTGAGCCCGCGACCGCCGACGCAGAGGCCAAGTCTGCCCCCGGCGACGTCGCTCCGGCGAGCGAGCCCACGAATGCTGTGCAGGTGGCCACTCCGGCTGTCGAGAAGCCGGCTGAGGCATCGGTGAATGCCGAAGCCACCGGCTCGACCGAACTCAGGTCGGCTGATCCCAAGTCGGTAGAGTCCAAGCCTGCCGACGCTCCGATCGCGGAGCCGCCTGCGTCGCCGCCCACACCGGCGGCAGAGGCACCGGCGAAGCCGGTCGATCCCAACGATCTCGCCAAGGATCAGTCGCGTGTTGCCGCACCGGACAAGCCGATTGCGCCCAAGCCCGAATTGAAGCGCAACAGCCAGATCGCGATCTTCATCAGCCGCAAGGATTCGAAGCTGTACGTGCGGCAGAACTTCGCTCCGGTGTTCAACACCCCGGTCACCATCGCACCGGGCGACAAGCCGCTCGGCACCCACGTGTTCACCGCGACGGCTGACAAGGCCGATCCGGCGACGATGCGCTGGTCCGTCGTCTCGCTGCCCTCCTCGGCGCGGAGCACCGCGGCGAACGATGGCACTGCCAGGGCGGTCCGGCGGGGTAAGAAGTCCGCGGGCGCCGATGCCGAGCCGAAACAGGTCGTTCAGCTGAGCAGCGCGGCCGAGGCGCTCGATCGCATCACCATTCCCGCCGACGTCATGGCGTGGCTCGGCGAAGCCCTGTCGACCGGAAGTTCGCTGATCGTGTCCGATCAGGGCATCAATCAGGGCGAAACCGGCGAGGGTACGGAGTTCATCCTTTCGCTGCGCTGACGACCGACGACGTCCCTCTTTCCGCCCCACGGCAGGGGTATCCCCGTGCCGGAACGCAGTCTGATCCAGCGCAACGTGGCGGCCGTTGAAGCAGCGGCCGGTCGAGCGCGGGCACATTCATGCTGACGGGGCTGGCTCTGCTCAGGGAGATTCACATGATCGATCGCAGGATGGTTGTTCTCGGCATTGGCGCCTCGTTGTCGGGTGCGACGCTCACGTCGCAGGCTGCTCGTGCCGACAATGCAGCGAGCAAGATGACCGCCTATCGCTTCTCCTTCCCGGCGCTGGCCGGTGAGCCGATTCGGCTCGCCGATTTCGCGGGCAAACCGGTGCTGGTCGTCAACACGGCCTCCCAGTGTGGCTACACCCCGCAATACACCGGGCTCCAGAAGCTGTGGAGCGAGTTCCATGAGCGCGGGCTGACGATCATCGCCGTGCCGTCCAACGACTTCAACCAGGAGCCTGGGATCGCCGGCGACATCGCCGAGCAGGCCAACAAAGACTATGGCGTGACCTTCCCCATGACAGCAAAAGCGGTGGTCACCGGTTCCAACGCCCACCCATTCTACCGCTGGGCCGCCGAGGCGCGGCCCAAGGAGACGCCGCGCTGGAACTTTCACAAATATCTGATCGGTCGTGACGGCTACATCGCCGACGTGTTCGCCTCCTCGGTTGAGCCGACGGATACGCGGGTCAAGACCGCAGTTGCCCGGTTGCTGGCGAACGGCTGAGCAACACTCGGCAGGAATGCGGCGGAAGCTGGCAACTTCCCCGTGTTTTTGCCTTGTTTCCTTTTGGCGCCACTCCGGCTGCTGGGCTAGTATCCCGGCCGGATGACGGAGCGACTCTCGACGCTGGCGCTCCCGTTGCAACAACCCCGAGGAAACACGATGCGGATTGCAGCAGGATTGGTGTTCGCAAGCTCTTTGGCGGCTTCGCTGTTGACGTCTGGCGCGGCCTGGTCCCAGGCGCAGCGCACGGCGGCGGCGCCGACCCCGGCCGCTGCTGCTCCCGCACCGGCCCCTGTTCCCGCCGTCGCCGCCCAGACGCAGCCGCCGCGCGCGCCCTGCATGAACCCCGATGCGCTCGGCGTCGGCCGCACCGTCGAGATCGATACGACCGGAGGTCCGGGATTCGGCTTCGAGCACTTCAAGGACCTCGACTTCCTGAAGGATCACGAGGTCGTGCTGACCTTCGATGACGGTCCGTGGCCGGAGAACACGCCCAGCGTGCTCAAGGCGCTTGCCGACCAGTGCACCACCGGCATCTTCTTCATCATCGGCAAGCATGCGACCTATTATCCGGAGATCCTGAAGCAGGTCTACAATGCCGGCCATACAGTTGGCACGCACACCTGGTCGCATGCGACGCTGACCAACAAGAAGCTGACCGAGGATCAGCGCAAGGAAGAGATCGAACTCGGCATCAGCGCCGTGAAGTGGGCGCTCGGCGGCAATTCCCCGGCGCCGTTCTTCCGCTTCCCGGCATTGCAGCATCCGCCGGAGATCGTGACCTATCTCGGCACCCGCAACATCGGCATCTTCTCCTGCGATCTCGACTCGTTCGACTTCAAGGCGCGCAATGCCCAGGCGGTGATCGACGTCACCTTCAAGAAGCTCGACAAGCTCGGCAAGGGCATCATCCTGATGCACGACTTCCACAAGCATACCGCCGAGGCCCTGCCCGAGATGCTGCGCCGCCTGAAGGCCGGCGGCTACAAGGTGGTCGCGATGCGCGCCAAGGCGCCGGTGCAGTCGCTGCCGCAATATGACGAGCAGCTCGCCAAGGTCGCGAAGCTTCCGACGGTGAGCCAAAGGCCGGTGTCGAGCGTTGTGACGACAGTGTCCGAATGAGACGGGATTCCTTTCGTCAGTGACCAAGCTTCGTATCGAAGGTTACGTGATCGTGTCGGCCGACGGGATGTTGGCCGACGCGAGCAATGCGATGCCGCCCGCCCTGAAATTTCCCGGCGACGCCGCATTCTTTTCCCAGGCTCTCGATGGCGCCGATCTGATCGTCCACGGCCGCAACTCCTATGAGGACCAGCCGAACTCGCCGAAGCGCCGGCGCATCGTCGTGACCGGGAAGGTGGCGGGACTGGCGCCGGATCCGGAAAAGCCGCTCTCCACCCTTTGGAATCCGGCGGGGACCTCCTTCGAAGCCGCCTGTGAAGCCGCGGGCGTCAGCTCTGGCACGGTGGCGGTGATCGGCGGTCCCGTCGTGTTCGAGATGTTCATGGACCGCTACGACACCTTCTTCCTGTCAATGGCCCCCCACGTCTCCCTGCCCGGCGGCGCACCGTGCTTTCCCGGCGTCGGTCCCGACCGTTCGCCGCAGCAGGTGCTGACGGCCCACGGCTACACGCCCGCCAATCAGCTGATGCTCGATCCTGCCCACGACGTCAGCGTGACCGCCTGGAAACGCACCGCTTAGAGCTCCCTCTAGATGTCTCCATACGCGCTCTGCTCGGGCGCTTTCGGACCCTTGCCATAGCCGAAGATCATGAACAGCGCGCCGATGATCGACAGGTTCTTCAGCGCGTCGATCAGGGTCTTGGCGTTGTCGGGCGGGGCCTGGTTCCAGAAGTCATGGAAGTAGAAGATGGTCGCGCCGACGAACACGATCATCAGAGCCGCGAAGAAACGTCCGAGAAGGTTGAGCGCGATCATCACGCCGGCGAGCACCTCGAACGCGCCGGCCGCGATCGCCAGGATCTGCGGCATCGGCATCTTGGCAGCGGCCTCGAGCTGCGCCGCATAGGGCGCGAGCATCGTGGGAATCGTGACCTTGGCGGCGATGAGATCGGCGGTGGCGGGAATGCCGAACAGCTTGGTCGCGCCCGTGTAGATGAAGATCACGGCGAACAGAACGCGCCCGAATGTAATGAAACCCGGCATTCTCGCCCTCACGGATCAACTTCAAACGTTGTGTCGCCGGCCCACCGGGCCGGATATGTGACGTCGCGAACGCTTTTCAACAATAAAGGCGGGCGGAATACGACCGAAACCGGACGAATTCCGCCACACTTCGATCACGCCAGCAGCGTCACGCGAACAGCGTCGGCTGCGCCCTCCCCGCCCGTTCCTGGGCTTCGACCGCGGCCACCGCTGTCATGTTGAGAATGCCGCGCGCCGTCACCGACGGCGTCAGGATATGCGCCGGCCGCGCCGGACCGATCAGGATCGGCCCCACCGGGACCGCATCCGCCAGCACCTTGATCATCTGATAGGCGACGTTGGCGGCGTCGAGATTCGGCATGATCAGGACGTTGGCCGAGCCTTCGAGATCCGAATGCGGCAAAATCGCCTTGCGCGCGGTCGCCGACAGCGCGGTGTCGCCCTGCATCTCGCCGTCGGCCTCGAGGTCGGGACGATGCTGCTTCAGCAATGCCGTCGCCTGCCGCATCTTGCGCGACGAATCCGTGTCGTAGCCGCCGAAATCCGAGTGCGAGACGAAGGCGATCTTCGGCTTGATGTTGAAACGCGTGACGTGGTTGGCCGCCAGCGAGGCCATCTCTGCGAGTTCCTCGGCCGTGGGATCCGGCCGCACCTGGGTGTCGCCGATGAAATAGGCGCCCTTGCTGGTGATGGTGAGCGCCAGCGCCGCGTAGTCGCTGACCCCCGGCATGAAGCCGATGATCTCACGGACGTGGCGCAGATGGCTCATATAGCGTCCCTCGACGCCGCAGATCATCGCATCCGCCTCGCCCCTGACGACAGCGAGCGCCGCAATCACGGTGGCATTCGTACGCACCACCGTGCGCGCCGCATCCGGCGTCACGCCGCGCCGTCCCGCGACCTCGATATAGCTCTGCACATAGGAGCGGTAGCGCGGATCGTCCTCGGGGTTGATCAGGTCGAAATCACGCCCGGCCTTGATCGACAGGCCGAAGCGCTTGATGCGGGCCTCGACCACGGAAGGACGGCCGACCAGGATCGGCCTCGCCAGCTTCTCCTCCAGTACTACCTGGGTGGCGCGCAACACGCGCTCGTCCTCGCCCTCGGCATAGATCACGCGGACCGGCTGCGTCTTTGCCTTGGCGAACACCGGCTTCATCACCAGGCCGGAGCGGAACGCGAAACGCTCCAGCAGCGCAGTGTACTCGTCGAAATTGGTGATCGGCCGCGTGGCGACGCCGGACTCCATCGCCGCCCTCGCCACCGCCGGCGCAATGCGCAGGATCAGGCGCGGATCGAATGGCGAGGGGATCAACGAGCCCGGACCAAAGCCCTGGGTCTCGCCGGTATCGAAGCCGCGGGACACCGCGTCCGACGGCGGGTCCTGGGCGAGCTGCGCGATCGCATCGACCGCGGCCTGCTTCATCGCCTCGTTGATCGCGGTGGCGCCGACGTCGAGCGCGCCGCGGAAGATGAACGGGAAGCAGAGCACGTTGTTGACTTGGTTCGGGAAGTCCGAACGCCCCGTGCAGATCATCGCGTCCGGCCGTGCCGCGCGCGCCTCCTCCGGCATGATCTCGGGGTTGGGATTGGCGAGCGCCATGATCAGCGGCTTCTCGGCCATCTGCTTGAGCAGCTCCGGCTTCAGCACGCCGCCGGCGGACAGCCCGAGGAAGATGTCCGCGCCGCCGATCACCTCGGCCAGGGTCCGCTTGTCGGTCTTCTGCGCATAGACCGCCTTCCAGGGATCCATCAGCGTGTTGCGGCCCTCATGGACGACACCGTCGATGTCGCAGACCCAGATGTTCTTGCGCTGCGCGCCCATCGACACCAGCAGGTTGAGGCAGGCGATGGCAGCGGCGCCCGCGCCGGAGGTCACGATCTTGACCTCGGAGAGCTGCTTGCCCGCCAGGGACAGCGCATTCTTGATCGCAGCGCCGACGATGATCGCGGTGCCGTGCTGGTCGTCATGGAAGACCGGGATCTTCATGCGCTCCTTGAGCCGCGCCTCGATCTCGAAGCATTCCGGTCCCTTGATGTCCTCGAGGTTGATGCCGCCGAAGGTCGGCTCCAGCGCCGCGACCGTCTCGACCACCCGGTCGATCGTGTCGGCCGCAATCTCGATGTCGAACACGTCGATCCCGGCGAATTTCTTGAACAGGACCGCCTTGCCCTCCATCACCGGCTTGGAGGCCAGCGGGCCAATATTGCCGAGCCCGAGCACGGCGGTCCCGTTGGAGACGACGGCCACCAGGTTGGCCCGCGCGGTCAGTGAGGCGGCCTCGGCCGGGTTGCCGGCGATCTCGGTGCACGCAGCGGCAACGCCGGGAGAATAGGCCAGCGCCAGGTCGCGCTGGTTGGCGAGCGGCTTGGTGGCCTGGATCTCCAGCTTGCCGGGCCGCGGCAGGCGGTGATAGGCCAGGGCTGCGGAACGAAGATCTTCAGAATAGGACGACGACATACGTGCTCCAGCGTTTCCGACCCGGATTTTTGGTCTCTTGAGTCTCGGTCAGACGTCGGTTTTTCCGGCCGGTGGAAGCGCATGTGATGCACGTTGGGCGGCTTTCATGCAACATCCGAAACCATGCTCGCCGGCATCCCGGGCCAGCGATTCTCCAGTTCGCAGAAGCACATCCCTACTCCATCGATTTCATTGAGACCATCACCACTTGCTGCCTAAGCCTTGGGCGGAGCACATCAAATGACCCGTATCCTGATTGGAATTGTCACGGCGGTCGCGCTGGCCGTCGCCGGCTTCGTCGGCGTGCCCTGGTACGCCCAGGGCCGCGCCGAGCGCGAGGTCGAGGCAAGCTTTGCCCAGATCCGACAGAGCGGCGCCACGGCAACCCATGGCAAGATCGCGTTCGACCTGTGGAGCCGCAAGTTGACAATCGCCGATGTCAAGCTCGAGTCGGCCACGCAGCCGCCGGCCAGCGTCACGTTCGGCACCATCACCGCGACCGGGCTGAGCCAGCATGATTCCGAGCATGTCACGGCCGCCAGCATCGAGATCAGCGACATCGCCATGGCCGGCCAGATCCCCGGCCCCTCGCCGCTCCGCCTGAACTACAAGCTGCCGCAACTGGTGGTGAAGGATTACGCCGGCCCCGCGCGGCTCGCCGCGATCCCGGCCGGTGCGGGTGCACTCGAGACCTCCCGCACCCTCGCCCAACAGCTCGCCACCATCAACGCCACCTCGGCCACGGTGCCGCGGGTCACCGGCACGATGGAAGGCGGCGCTTCGGTCGGGCCGACCGAGTTCGGCTATTCCGGGCTGGTGGTGGACGACATCAAGGGCGGCCGCATCGGTAACTACAAGATCCAGGAGGTCACTTTCAGCACGGCGGCGCAACCGCCGAACGGCAAGGTCGAGACGGTGCGGGGCCGCATGCTCGACATCGTGACCAAGGACATCGACGTCAACGCCATCGTCGCCCTGCTCGCGCCCGAGTCCGCCCACGACGATCGTGTCGTGCGCCTGAGCGGCGTCGCCGGGGCAGGTCTCTACGAGATCACGTCCGATCTCGGCATGCGCATCCACATCGACAGCCTGACGATGGACGAGTTCGGCGTGCGGCCGTCGCGCATCCAGCTTCCGGCGCTGGTCGCCGCCCTGACGCCGACCTCGCCGCGAACGAGCGCCATGACGCCCGACCTCATCGACAAGGTCGCCAGCATCTATGATGGCGTCCTGTTCAAGAACGTCGAGGTCAAAGGCCTGGCGGTCGAGACGCCCGACGGCCCGGTCAAGGTCGCGCTGACGCGGTTCGACCTCGACGACGGCAAGGGCGACGTCGCGTTCGAGGGCTTCGACGGACGGACCCCGAACGGCCCCGTCAAGCTCGGCCGCTTCGCGGTCAAGCGCTTCGACATGGGCGGTATGCTGCGCCAGACCGCCAAATTCGCCGTGCCCGGCGCCAAGCCCGGTGCGGCCGAAGCCATGGCGCTGTTCAAGCTGATCGGCGGCATCGAGCTGAAGGGGCTGACGACCTCCTACAAGGCGAGCACCAAGCCGGTGCAGATCGACAATTTCAGCCTCGACTGGGGCCAGTTCGTCGGTCCCATCCCGACCCAGGCGCACCTGGTGGCCAAGATGGCCGGTCCGCTGGATGCGTCCAATCCGGCGCTGCTGCCGCTCCTCATCGCCGGCATCGACACCGCCGCATTCGACGCCGATCTCGGCCTCGGCTGGACCGAGAGCTCGGGCGCGTTCGCGCTCCAGCCCTTCAAGCTCGAGGTCAGCAACCTCATCGCGGCCTCCGCCAGCGTCTCGCTGTCGCAGGTGCCGCGCGACGTCTTCACCATCGATCTGCAGCAGGCGACAACCGCAGCCGCACAGATCGAGGCTTCCGGGCTGGAATTGACCCTGCGCGATCTCGGCGCGGTCGACCTGCTCGTCGCCAACTACGCGCGCGGTCATGCGATCGCGCGGGATGCCGCGCGCAAGGCGCTGGTCGACAGCATCAAGGCGATCGGCGCCCAGGTCGCGGCCGACAACATCGATGTCGCCGGTGCGGTCGATGCAATCAGCCGCTTCATCGAGAAGCCACGCCAGACCCTTACGCTGAAGCTCTCGCCGCGCGCCAAGGTCCCGGCCCTGCAGCTCGCCCAGCTCATCGCGATCGACCCGCCGAGCGCGCTGGCGCAATTCAAGATCGAGGCGCAGACCGCGCCGTGATGTCTTTCCTGATCTAGGGAGAGAGAGAGGAGTCCGCACTCCTCTCCTCCGTCATTCCGGGGCGCGCACAGCGCGAGCCCGGAATCCATACTCCCGACAATGATTCGCGAAGGAGTCGACGGAGCAGGCATCTCGATCCTTCTCGCACGGTCGTGGTTATGGATTCCGGGCTCGCGCTGTGCGCGCCCCGGAATGACTCGCGGAGGGAGCGTGCTCGTAACCGCCGATGCTGCGCAATGGGACTCGCGCTACGCCATCCATGAACACGGCAAGTCCCGTTCACCCCAAGACGCGCGTCCTCAAGCCCGCGGCGCGATCGCCCGAGTTCGTCCGGTCGTTCGGCCCTCTCATCCGAAGAGGGCGCAGGGAATGCCGGGTGCTGGCCGCAACCCATGGCCCGCCTGCGAAAAAAATGCAGGCGGCAGGTACCACAGGTTCAGCCGATCATCCGGCATTCCCCGCGCGGTGGGCTTTTCGGCTGCTTCGCGCTCTCCTCGGGGACCGGCTTGTTTGCCCCCGTCATCCGCGCAATGCCGCAAGGCATCTTCCGCGAACTTGACACCAGCATCGGGGTGTCAGGACCACGCGACTTGACCGTCTGCACCGTGCCGTTCGTCGACGCGCACTATCAGCACGTTGCGAACACGGTGCAGCCACCGCCTCCCCGCCTCACGCCTCGTGACGACCGCGAACCGTCCCTCTTCATCGAGGCGGGATGGCCGGAAATGTGAAGGTGATTTGCCCGACGATGCAAGGGGGAAAGCTGCGGCAAACTAACACGACGGGCAATTAGCGCATGGCGGAGTTGCCGGGATTGCCTGTCGGGCAGAGTGCAACGTAGCTACTGCGATCATGTGAGAACCGTGAGAGATGTCGACGCGTATCGCAAGATGTAGGGCTTATGGGCCGGCCTCCCCGCCGGATGCCGTGATCCAAAGAACGCAACATAACAATCGTAGCCGCCGATCTCTTCCTCCAGCCAACAGTGCACGACGACGCCATATTCCGGGACACCATCCTCAACACCATCATAACGGACCGCCGTTCCCGGCAACAGATATCTGTCAGGAGTAGATTGATTGCTGGACATGCGAACTTGTTCTTCCTCAATGCAGTCGTCCGGGCGAACCCGGCCGGGCTTGCACCAAACGGGCTCCATACTCACGGGATTTGTTTGGAGGGCGCGCACTCGTCGCTCAAACCTTTCCTCACAAACCCGCTGAGGTGATGGGTCCTGGGTCGGCACCGCGCTGTCGCGCGGCACGGCTTGCACAGCACGACAGCGGAGGCAGGCCCCTACAGCCGTCTCTCGAAACACGCCGCCTCCTGTCTGAGTCCGCTTTGCCACGTCCGAAGGATTGCCCTACACATCTCCCCTCACCCAACAAAGAAATCCGATGCCCGACGTCCCGACCTTCCTTCTATTCCTCTCCGCCGCCCTCGTCATCGCGCTCACGCCCGGCCCCGGTATCTTCTACATCGTGGCGCGCACGTTGGCCGGCGGGCGAAGCGAGGGACTGGCGTCCAGCGTGGGGCTTGGGCTCGGCGGCCTGGTTCACGTCGTCGCCGGTGCGGTCGGCCTGTCGGCGCTGGTGATGGCGAGCGCGGAGGCGTTCACGGTGCTGAAGATCGCGGGCGCGTTCTATCTGATCTGGCTCGGCATGAAGACGTGGCGGGAGGCCCGGGTCGCCCAGCCGGCCGAGGTGACGACGAGAGGCAGCCGGCGCGCGTTTCGCGAGGGCATCATCGTCGAGGCGCTCAATCCGAAGACGGCGGCGTTCTTCCTCGCCTTCATCCCGCAATTCGTCGATCCCGCCGGCGACGTCGCCGCGCAGTTCGTCGTGCTTGGGCTGATCTCGGTGACGCTCAACACCAGCGTCGACCTGGTCGTGACGTTCTGGGCCGCCAAGGCGCGGCATCGTCTCGCCCGGCGGCCAAGCCTCGTGACGCGGATGCGGCAGGCGTCTGGCGCCGTCATGTGCAGCCTTGGCGGCGCGCTGTTGTTGGCGCGGCGCACGAGCTGACGACCAGACTGGCGCCAAGTCGTCACGTTCATACGCACATTTGCGCGGCGTGCCGGCAGCGCCATGCCGGCGCACACGAGCCGATGCTGCTTTGCGACCACCCCCGCTGAGCTAGTCGCGATAGCGGCAGAGCTCGTCGCCGTTCTCGTATTCGTAGCAGATCTTGACGCGCCGGTAGGGCCGATCCCCCTCGGAGCTGCGCGCGCGACGATCCATGTCGTCATCATCGCGCTGCATTCGCGCGTTTCGGCCCGTGGTGCGATGATCCATGTCCTGGTCCATCATGCGGCCCATGCGGTGCTGGCGCATCCGATCCATGTCCATGCGATCCATGCCCATGCGGTCGTCATCGCGCTGTTGTGTCGTCCAGTCGCGGTTCACCCGCGTGTCTTCGGCCCTCTGGCGCTCGCGTTCACGGGCCTGGTCCGACTGCTGGGGCGTGCGTTCCGGCTGCACGGGAACGGCCTGGGTCTGGCTGGTTCCCGGCGTGCTGTCGGCCTGCTGGGCCCACGCGCCTGCGGAGAGGAGACAAGAGGATAGTAACACGACGGTCGCTGCTGCTGGAACGCGCATGGTTCATCCTCCAAGGGAATGCTGTCTAACCGCGCGGGTCAGCGTTGGTTCAAACGACATCGCCTGTTTTGGTGCTGCGCCGCACAGATGACAGCCGGACGCAGAAGCGAGCTGGGCCGGGGCGGCCGCGGGCCGCTCTCTGGCGTCAGCCCGAGATCAGGTCGTGGTCGATTCCACGCCGGCGCCAATATCGCGCACGGAGCCGCGGTGCGATCTGCCACGAGACAATGGCTGACAGCACCACGCTCAGGGCAATCATGACCGGCATTGCGAGCATCGCGTGATTGCTGAGCGGCGTGAGAAGAATCGTCAGAACTCCCGCACCGAACAGCACGGCCTGAACCATCATGAAGACCATCGCCGAAATCTGTGTTCTCATGGACATTGCGGTCGCTCACGGTTGTTGCGCCTGCAAGTCAATGAAGCATCCGTCGAACAGTTCCGGCATGATCTCGAGGTCGGATCCGTGTCGCCCGGCCGCCCGCAAGCCGGCCGGGGGACGTTGTTTGCACTGCGGCGTTGACGGGGGGACGACAAGTTCGGCTGCGTCCCCCCGCCCGTCATTCCAGCTCGATCGCCTGGTAGGTGCCGGTCTCGTCGAGTGCGGTGCCCCAGATCTTGTGCGAGGCCTGGTGCTCAGCGCGTCCGAACGACAGCTTGCTGCCAAGGCCGAGGTCGATGCTCTGCATCGACTCCAGCGTGTCGACCAGCCGCTCGGTCTCAAGCGGCGTCGTCTGCTTCAGGGCCTGGATCAGGATGCTTGCCGAGATGAAGCCTTCGAGCGAGGTGTAATCCGGCGCTTCGCCGGGGAAGTACTTTTCCAGCGCGGTCTTGTAGTCGAGCACCAGGCTCGAATAGCCGGCGACCGAGGGAACGCCCTGCGTGACGATGACGCCGTTGGTGTATCTCGAGCCGAGCAGCTTCAGCTCGGCCGCGAGCGACGACGATCCGACCGCCGAGATGTTGGCATAGATCAGCCCTGGAACCGCCTCGTGGGTCTTCTCGATGAATTTCGCCGCCGCGCGGTCGGTCGCGATCATGATCACGGCCTTGATCGGCGGCTTGGTCTGCGCCTTCAGCTTGCCGACGGCCTCGTCGACGTCGAGCGTACCGCGCGGGAAACCATAGCGGATGACCGGATCGGTGATGCCGTTCGCGCGGAACGCCTTGGCGACACCGTTGGCGCCGTCGTCGCCATAGGCGTCGTTCTGCGCGAATACGGCGATCTGCTTCGCCGGAATGCGCTTGACCTTCATCAGATAGCGCACGATCGCGGCGGTCTCTTCGGCGTAGCTCGCACGATAGTTGAAGACGTAGCGGTCGGGCGGATCGCGGCGGACGACGGCGGAGCCGCTGTAGGGCGCAAAGAACAGCGCCCGGCGCTCCAGCGCGTAGGGAATCGCCACCGCGTTGTTGGCAGTGCCCATGTTGCCGATGTAGCCGAACACCTGGTCCTTCTCGTACAGCTGCGTCATCGCACCGAGCGTCCGCGTCGGATCATAGCCATCGTCGGCAGCGATCAGCCGCAGCTTGCGGCCGTTGATGCCACCGGCATCGTTGGCGCGGGCGAACGCGGTCTCGATGCCGAGTTTCATCTGGCGCGCGGACTCCTTGCGGACTCCGGAGAACGGGATGACGGTGCCGAACCGGATCTCGGTGTCGCTGACGCCGTGCGGAAGCGGAGGCGGCAGGTTGGCCGTGGGCTGCGTCGACGCGGCCGCGGTCGACGGCGCCAGCGCGAAGGACAGCGAGGGCGCCGCCGACTGCTGCTGGCTGAGTGACCGCTCAAGCTCTGCCAACTGGCGCTCTGCGGTCTGACAGTTCACCTGCGAGGACGTGACCCGGCCGCGACCCTCGGCGATATAGCTGTTGAAGGTGCGGATGAGCCCATCGCGCTCGCCGCCATTCGAAGAGCCCTGGCGGATCACTTCGCTGAATTGATCGATGATGGTCTGGACGCGCCCCTGGGCGATCTCACGGCACGTCGCGGCCTGGCCGACGACCGGTCCGACGCGGGCGGCGAGATCACGAACGACATCGGGGGAAATGGGGACAGCAGAGGCGGCAGGGACGAAGAGGCAAGTTCCGAGCAGGAGCGCACACCAGCGAACGGTCATTTTGAACTATCCGTCTTCTTGTGATTGGTTGGCTATGTTCACTACATGAGTCAGACAGGCTTCCTATTAAGGACAGGTTGCATGACACCGCAACCGCCATTCGACTGATCGGTGCCGCCTGGAACTCATAGCGGCCCACACCGCTCGATCGCGTTACGCGCCGCGTCGCGCAAGGTGCCGAACTAACAAGCGGCACGAACGATTAGTTCTCAGAATCAACGGTTTGCCGTAGGGGCACGATGACCGCTCTGGCCGGCCGCTCGACCACGTCAGCGCGATGCTCCCGATCGTCCGGCGCTGCCTGGACGCGACCGGAGACCCGGATGAAGTTGTTCGCAGTCTTAACCAGCATTAACGCGAGAACATCAAATGCAGAGCGACGCCTTTAAGGCCGGGTCATCTTGCGCCGCAGTCTCGAGTCACCGGCGACGACATGCCGCAGCTCAGCATCCGATAACGACGAGGTGAGACTGAATTGACGGGAGAAGCGTCCTGACCCGCCGGCCCATCGCTGGCTCGCTGCCGATTTTGGCGATAGCAGCAGATCGCAGCTCATAACAGTGGGAAGAGGTTCGTGATACCATGGAAGAATACGACGATGGAGTTCGGTGCGATCGCCAAGCTCTTCCACTGGACCGGCGCCGCGGCCTTCATCGCGGCCTATGCCGTCGTGTACTATGTCATCTGGTTCATGGACGACACTTCCCCGGACGCCTTGCCCGTGCTCAACGTCCATTGGGTGCTGGGCATGATCGTCGGCCTGTCCGTCCTGCCTCGCCTGCTGTGGCGGCTCGTCAACGTTCAGCCCGATCAGCCGCATGCATCAGATGCCGAGGCGTGGCTCGCGCACGCCGCGCATTGGGGATTGTACGTGCTGCTGATCCTGATGCCGCTGACCGGCTATATCGGCACCGATGCCGCCACCGACTTCGGAGCGTTCGCGCTGCCGAACTTCCGTGAGACGGCGCTGTTCGGCTGGATCGAGACGCGCTGGGGGATCACCTGGGAGGCGTTCGAGCCGCCGGTCGACGCAATCCACCATGTCGTCGGCAAATGGATCGCGTGGATCGTGGTGGCCCTGCACGTCGCGGCCGCGCTGTTTCATCACGTCGTCCGCCGCGACGGCGTCCTGACACGGATGCTGCCGGGCCGTTCGGCCGCGTGAACGATGCGCGACCCGTGACGACCGCTCTGCGATCCCCACACGATCGTCATTGCGAGGAGCCGCAGGCGACGAAGCAATCCAGAGACCTCGTGCCACCCTGGATTGCTTCGCTGCGCTCGCAATGACGAAGATTCGTGCATCACCCGCAGTCTGCCGAACTACTTGTTCGGCAGATTCGTCCTGATGTGCAGCTCGCGCAGCTGCTTCGTGCTGGCCTCCGACGGCGCGCCCATCAGCAGGTCCATGGCCTGCTGGTTCATCGGGAACAGCGAGATCTCGCGCAGGTTCGTGGTGCCACAGAGCAGCATCACGATGCGGTCGACGCCGGCGGCCATGCCGCCATGCGGCGGGGCGCCGTACTGGAAGGCGCGGTACATGCCGCCGAAGCGGTCGACCACCTCCTGCTCGCCGTAACCTGCGATCTCGAACGCCTTCACCATCGCCGCCGGCTTGTGGTTGCGGATGCCGCCGGAGGCGATCTCGTAGCCGTTGCAGGTGATGTCGTACTGGAACGCCTTGATGGTCAGCGGGTCCTGCGTCTGCAGCGCCTCCAGGCCGCCCTGCGGCATGGAGAACGGGTTGTGCGAGAAGTCGACCTTCTTGTCGTCCTCGTTGTACTCGTACATCGGGAAGTCGACGATCCAGGCCAGCTTGAACTGATCCTTGTCGGACAGGTTCAGCTCATCGGCGACCTTGTTGCGGGCGAGGCCTGCGAACTTCCAGAACTTGTCGGGATCGCCGGCGACGAAGAAGGCCGCGTCGCCCTCCTTGGTGCCGAGCTGGCTGCGGATCGCAGCCGTGCGCTCCGGACCGATGTTGTTCGCCAGGGGACCTGCGCCCTCGCCGCCCTCGCGCCACATGATGTAGCCGAGGCCGGGCTGGCCCTCACCCTGCGCCCACGAGTTCATGCGGTCGCAGAACGCGCGGCTGCCGCCGGATGGCGCCGGGATCGCCCAGACCTGGTTCTTGGGGTCCTCGAGCATGCGCGCGAACACCTTGAAGCCGGAGCCGCGGAAGTGCTCGGAGACGTCGGCCATCTCGATCGGGTTGCGCAGGTCGGGCTTGTCGGAGCCGTATTTGCGGATCGCCTCGGCGAACGGGATGCGCGGCCAGCCCTTGGTCACCGGCTTGCCCTTGGCGAAATCCTCGAACACGCCGGTGATGACCGGCTCCATCGCCGCGAACACATCCTCCTGCTCGACGAAGCTCATCTCGACGTCGAGCTGGTAGAACTCGCCGGGCAGGCGGTCGGCGCGCGGGTCCTCGTCGCGGAAGCACGGCGCGATCTGGAAGTAGCGGTCGAAGCCCGACATCATCAGCAGCTGCTTGTACTGCTGCGGCGCCTGCGGCAGCGCGTAGAACTTGCCGGGATGGATGCGCGACGGCACCAGGAAGTCGCGCGCGCCCTCCGGCGACGACGCGGTCAGGATCGGCGTCTGGAATTCGAAGAAGCCCTGCTCCTTCATGCGCCGGCGCATCGAATCGATGATCGCGCCGCGCGTCATGATGTTCTGGTGCAGCTTCTCGCGACGCAGGTCGAGGAAGCGGTATTTCAGCCGGATGTCCTCAGGATATTCCTGCTCGCCGAACACCGGCAGCGGCAGCTCGTCCGCGGGGCCGAGCACCTCGATCTCGGAGACGTACAGCTCGATCTTGCCGGTCGGCAGATCGTCGTTGTCGGTGCTCTTGTTGTCGGCGCCGGCCGGGCGGCGGCGCACCTTGCCCTCCATGCGCACGACCCATTCCGAGCGCAGCTTCTCGGCCAGGCTGAACGCCGGCGAGTCCGGATCGACGACGCATTGGGTGATGCCGTAATGGTCGCGCAGGTCGACGAACAGCACGCCGCCATGGTCGCGGATGCGATGGCACCAGCCGGACAGCCGGACCGTCTCTCCGATGTTGCTCTCGCGGAGCGCGCCGCAGGTGTGGGTCCGGTAGCGATGCATGGTCGTCCTGAATGGTCGTCGTGAGGAGAAGGAATCGGCGCAGCCCTTAAAGGCGCGCTCCGAATGCGCGCAGGGTTTAGCCGAGCCGCCCCGGCGCGGCAACCGCAGGAACGGGCCTTTTCGGCTTCGCGCCGGAAAAGGCCGCCCGCCCTGGGCCTCACTGCAACGTCGGCGCCGATGCCGAATTGAGCTGGCGCTGAAACGCTCATCCGACGGCCGTTTGGGCTCGAAAAACGGCCGCCCCGCGCCTATCTTGGAGCCATGACCGTGCATTTCCCCTTCCAGAACTCCTACGCCACGCTGCCGGACAATTTCTTTGCCCGGGTGGCGCCGACCCCCGTCGCAGCGCCTCGTCTGATCAAGCTGAACCGGCCTCTCGCCGCGGAGCTGGGGCTGAACCCGGCCGAGCTGGAGACGCCGGAGGGCGCCGAGATCCTGGCCGGCAAGACCGTGCCCGAGGGCGCCGAGCCGATCGCGATGGCCTATGCCGGCCACCAGTTCGGGCATTTCGTGCCGCAGCTCGGCGACGGCCGGGCGGTCCTGCTCGGCGAGGTCGTCGACCGCAACGGCGTCCGCCGCGACATCCAGCTGAAGGGCTCCGGCCCGACGCCATTTTCGCGCCGCGGCGATGGCCGCGCGGCGCTGGGGCCGGTCTTGCGCGAATACATCGTCAGCGAGGCGATGGCGGCCCTGGGCATTCCGACGACGCGCTCGCTGGCTGCGGTCGTGACCGGCGAGCAGGTCTATCGCGGCACCGCCCTGCCCGGCGCGGTTCTGACCCGTGTCGCCACCAGCCACATCCGGGTCGGCACGTTCCAGTATTTCGCCGCGCGCCAGGACACTGACGCCGTGCGCCGGCTCGCCGACCACGTCATCCACCGGCACTATCCGGATCTCGCCGGTACCGAGCGCCCCTACCACGCCCTGCTGGTTGCCGTGATCGCCCGCCAGGCCAAGCTGATCGCCGAGTGGCTGCTGGTCGGCTTCATCCATGGCGTCATGAACACCGACAATACCTCGGTGTCCGGCGAAACCATCGACTACGGCCCCTGCGCCTTCATGGACACCTACGATCCCAAGCAGGTGTTCTCCTCGATCGACGAGTTCGGCCGCTACGCCTTCGCGAACCAGCCGCGCATCGCGATGTGGAACCTGACCCGGCTTGCCGAGTGCCTGTTGCCGCTATTCGGCGACGACAAGGACCAGGCGATCAAGGAGGCCGAGGCTGCGCTCGACGGCTTCGCCACCCAGTTTACGGACGCGCACCAGGCGGGCCTGCGCCGCAAGCTCGGCCTGGCCACGCAGCGCGAGGGCGACCAGCCGCTGGCGCAGGCATTGTTCGACGCGATGGCGGCGGCCCGAGCCGATTTCACGCTGACGTTCCGCCGTCTCAGCGACGCCGCCGGCAGCGGCGATCTCAGCGAGGTCCGCGTCCTGTTCGAGGATCCCACCGGCTTCGACGAGTGGGCCCAGCGCTGGCGCCAGCGCCTGGCGGAGGAACCGCAGACGGCGGCGGAGCGGAGCGCGGCCATGCGCAAGGTCAATCCCGCCTTCATCCCGCGCAACCACCGCATCGAGGCGGTGATCACGGCAGCGGTCGAGAACGACGACTACGCGCCGTTCGAGGAGCTGCATGCGGTGCTGGCCCGGCCCTATGACGACCAGCCGGACCGGGCTGATTATGCCGATCCGCCGCAGCCGGAGGAGCAGGTGTTGCAGACCTTCTGCGGCACCTGACACGCGGTCTTAACCTCGCGTCCACCATCGCCCTGACAGCGCCCGGGCCCTTAAGAAACGATCAACGCAGCCCCGACAAGTTGAACCAACAAGTCGGGGAGGTCTGAGACGTGGACGCGCTGGTGTTCGAATTCATGGGTCTGGCGATGATCGCCTTGTGCCTGATCGTGCTCGCGGTGCCCTCGGCGCGCCGGCCTGCGGGCCGCGTCCGGCATCGCTGACCGGCGCCGGACGCGCCCTATCATCAACCATAGAGCGATCAGCTCACGTCGCGGTGCTTGCGTTCGGGGCGGATTGGGCCGACAAGCGGACACGAATTCGTCCCGTACCCCTTGCCGACACCCTTGACTTGTCAGCGTTTTCGGACGACGGCGTAAGAGCCTCGTCATGGATCGTTCATGGACTTGATCACCACCACCGCGGACCTCGCAGCCGCCTGCGCCCGCCTCGCCCGCCACCCGGTCGTCACCGTCGATACCGAGTTCCTGCGGGAAACCACCTACTATCCCCTGCTCTGCGTCGTGCAGATGGCGAGCCCGGACGAGGCCGTGGTGATCGATGCTCTGGCCGAGGGCATCGATCTCAAAGCCTTCTTCGAGCTGATGGCGAACGAGAAGGTCCTCAAGGTCTTTCATGCCGCCCGCCAGGACATCGAGATCATCTGGCACCGCGCCGGCATCGTGCCGCATCCGATCTTCGACACCCAGGTCGCCGCGATGGTGCTGGGGTATGGCGACAGCATCGCCTATGACCAACTGGTCGAACGCATCACCGGCCATCGCCCCGACAAGACCCACCGCTTCACCGACTGGTCGCGCCGGCCGCTGACCAAGGAGCAGGCGCACTACGCCGAGGCCGACGTCACCCATCTGCGCGACGTGTTCGCCGCGCTCGATGCCGATCTGAAGAAGCGCGGGCGCAGCGACTGGGTCAGCGAGGAGATGGAGATCCTGACCTCGCCGAAGACGTACGACTTCCACCCCGAGCGCGCCTGGGAGCGGCTGAAGACCCGCGTCCGCAAGCCGAAGGAATTGGCCGTGTTGATCGAGGTCGCGGCCTGGCGCGAGCAGGAGGCGCAGAGCCGCGACGTGCCGCGCAGCCGCGTGATGAAGGACGACGCGGTCGGCGACATCGCCACCCATGCCCCGACAACGATCGAGAAGCTCGGCAATCTGCGCTCGCTGCCCAAGGGCTTCGAGCGCTCCAAATGGGGCTCCGACATCGTTGCCGCCGTGCAGCGCGGTCTGGCGCGCGATCTCGCCGCTTTGCCCAAGCTGGAAAAGCCGCGCAACAACTCCAACGGCGCTGCGATCGTCGAGCTGCTCAAGGTCCTGCTGCGCATGACCTCGGAACGCCACGCCGTGGCGAGCAAGGTCATCGCCACCGTCGACGATCTCGAGCAGATCGCCGCCGATGACAATGCCGACGTTGCTGCGCTGCAGGGCTGGCGCCGCGAGCTGTTCGGCGAGGCCGCGCTCGCGCTGAAGCACGGCAAGCTCGCCCTCGCCATCGAGAAGGGCCGCGTCGTCCGGGTCGACCGGGCCTGATCGGCGTCGCAGCGGCTCTGGCCGGCTGCGTCTTCCCGAGTCTGCCAAGTTGATTGCAGCAGGCGTCACGGGTGGTCATGATGCCGCCCATCATTCGGCGCTGGTCTGCCCCCTCAACTCCGCCTCGATTGTCTGGGACACCTCAACCAGAGCCATCGAAAGGATGTAGGCGCTGGTCGGCAGATTGAGCTGGCGCGCCTTTGCGATGGCTGCCCGGAGGCTGCTCGCCAGCTCTTTGAGCTCTTCCTCTCGGGTCATGTCGTGGTCTCGGTCCTGGAGCTGCCGCGTGAGCAAAGACGATTGCGAACCGCCGGAACAGAGGCTGCTGCGGCTGCTCAGCGAGAATCCGGTCGACCTGCACGTCGTCGAGGCCCTTCGCCTCGTCGTCGCGTTCAACAAGATCAGCGATCCGGCCGATCGCCGTATGATTATCGATCTGGCCGAACGACTCGCCTCAGGATGATACCGCCAATAGCCGCCGCGGTCACACCGCTAGACGGCCGCCGGCGCCGATAAGCTCGGCACTGTCGAGGACGCCGGCAAAATTGCCGATCACCTTGGTTACAACCAGCTTGTACAACGCGGCGTCGCCGGCGCAGGCCTGCCGGCAGGCGACGGCGTCTCCGATCACCTGATAGCGGTGACTACGGTGAAAGCCGTCCACCACCGTCGAGAGGATCGTCTCGTCCAGCGAGAAGCCGAGCAGCACGCAGCGCATGCTGCGCATGTTCGCCATGTACTCGGCGAACCGGGCCGAGCTATAGGCCGAGGGCAGTGGATGCTCGAACGCGAGCTCCCCCGGGGTTGGCTTGAAGTCCGGAAGCCAGTTCGTCAGGTTGGAGGCCGGGTTGAACCAGGCTGCCTGTGCGATGCGCTTGAGATGGACGACCGGCCACAGGTTGTCGCGCCAGAGCGCGATCAACTGCCGGCACAGCGCCATGACGACGTCGCCATCGGCGATCAGATGCCTGCGTCCCTCGGCGAGATATTCGCACTGCAGATCGGCGCAGACGAGAACAGGCGGATCCGCCTCGGTGGCACCGAACAGATCTCGGCCCGTCATCACGGTCTCGCTGCGGCGAAGTCGTGCAAGGGCGACGATGCCGGCCGGCCGGCCGAGAGATCGAGCACACCCGGCCGATCCCAGTCGCCTTCCGGACGAATGATCATGTAGGGATCGCTGTCGAGCGTGATCGCATCGTCGCACGGCTCGAGGTCCAGCACCATCTCCGTGTAGGAGAAGTCGGAGAATGTGAGCTTGCGATTATGGCCGAGCGGCTTGGCGCCGAAATGCGCCCAGAAATCGACGAGACGATCCTGCGCGTGGCCATAAGCCTTCTTGAAGCCCTTTCGCCTGCAATAGTCGAGCGCCTCGCGAACCAGCTTGAACGACAGCCGCGAACGCCGGTACTGATGGCGCACCGCCAGCCGCTCGACCTTGGCGAAGTCGCCGAAGAAGCGCACGCGTACGCATCCCGCCGGCTCCTTGCCGACGAAACCGAGGAAGTGGGCTGCAACCAGATCGTTGCCGTCGAACTCCTCCTCCATGGGACAATCCTGCTCGGTCAGGTAGACCGCCGAGCGGATCGCGGTAACGAGCATGAGGTCATTCGGATCGCGCGCGATGCGCACCGTGATCGCGCGGGGATTTGTCTTTGCCGCCATGGCCGAACTAATGCTGTGCATCCGCGATGCTCCCTTGTTCGAAACCCTTCATCGACTGGATCGAAGGCGCGATCATCTCCGGCATCCGGTTCCACGGCCGCTGATACCACCAGAGATCGGGCTGAAAGCTCGGCACCGGCGTGAAGCCGAGCGCGCCGAGAAACGCGCGCCCTTCCGGACTCGATGGTTGCGCATAGTAATCGGCGGCGCGAAATCTCGCGCCTTGCAGCGCCTGCGCGACATTGCCGAGACCGATCGCTCCTCGCCCTTGCGCGACGAGCGCCCAGACATAGATGGCGGCTACGTCTTCGTCCGGCCGCGCCAGAAATCTGCGCGGCGGATCATTCAAATTGAACTCATCCAGGAGCAACGCATCGAGGCCTGAGCAGTTGAGATAGAGGAAGGCGATGCCGCCGAGCAGGTTCCTGCCGCGGTAGAGCGCGAAGATCGATTCCGGATCGTGCCGCAAGAACTCCGCAAGCTCGTGTTCTGAGGCACGAACGCCCGGTATTTCCCGGCGTGCGAGCGCCGTGAGCTCGCCGAGCCGATCGAGCGTGACCGCCTGAGCCGCGACCCGATCCGTCCGCGGCAGCGCGTCGAGCTGATGTCGCAGCGTGAATTCTGTGCTTCCGCGGTGAGGGTTCTGCATCTATGTTTCCAGCTTGGCTTTGATGACGTCATCATACTTGTCGGAGCTGGAGTGTATGCGGCAACATTTGCATCGGGGTGCTGCATCCACGCAGCGCAGGAAGTCTGACGAAACGCTTAACCCCTCATGGGAGGATTTGAGAGCATTTCTGCTCTGTACGCGTCACCGCAGCTTCCGAAACGCGGCGGATGTTCTCGGACTGACCGGCACAACCCTGATGCGCAAGATCGACCGGCTCGAGGACGAGCTCGGATGCAAGCTCTTCATCCGTGATCAATCCGGCCTGTCGCTCAGCGACGAGGGACGATCGTTGCTGTTCGACGTCGAGCAGATGGAGCGGCTGAGCTTCAACATCTTCCGGCGCGCTTCGCTGTCGACCGACACTCAGGGGTCGGTGCGCGTCGCCGTGACCGAAGGCCCCGGCAACTTCTGGATCCTGCCGCGACTGATCGATTTCCAGAAGACCTATCGCAGGATCACCGTCGATCTGAGCTGCGCGATGCAGCAGGCCGACGTGTCGCGGCTGGAGGCTGACATCTCGATCCAGTTCGAACGGCCGACCAACCCTGACGTGATCGTTGCAAAGCTCGGCCGTCTGCACATCTACGGCTTCGTGTCGGAAGCCTATCGCGACGCGCATGGACTGCCGACATCACTGGCGGAGCTCAAGGATCACCGCATCATCAAGCAGCACGGCGTGCAGCTCGACGAGACCGGCTATGCGCGCATCCTCGGCTTGGAGTCCCTCGAAGGCATCGTCGGCATCTCAACCAATTCGAGCGTTGCCGTGCTTTACGCGGTCGAGCGCGGCGCCGGTATCGGCTTTCTGCCGACCTCGGCGGTCGCGCTCGGGGCGCCGCTCGTTCCTGTGGATCTCGGCATCAACTACCACATGGATCTGTGGCTGACCTATCACAAGGAGTTTCGCAACTCCGACCGGCACAAGGTCGTCATCGACTGGTTGAAGCGCATCTTCGATCCGAAGGTCCATGCCTGCTTCCGGGACGAGTTCATCCATCCGCTGAATCTCGTGCCTCTGATGGCGCCCGCGCGGGATGTCGTCGGCTTCAACGGCTACGTCGCGCCGAAACCCGTATGAGGAGCTACCATTTGAACTCGACGCCGAGCGTGCCCTGGTGCGATTGCAGCACCGAGCGAAGCTTCGCATCGTAGTTGAGATAGAGGCGTGCCGTTCGATTCAGGGATAGCGACACTGCCGCGCCGGCGTCGGCGCCGTAGCGGCCCTCGCCAAGGCCCTGCAGCGTGATGCTCTGCGGACCGAGGCTGACGGTCACCGCGCCGAGATTCTGGCTGAAATTGTCGACCAGCTTGCCATAGGCCGAGACGTCGAGGATCTTGCCGTCGACAATGAAGTAGCGGCCGAACTCGGCGCCGACGAGAACGCGGGCGCGCTCCAGCGAGGTACCGCTGACCGACAGCGGATCGAGCCCGCCCGCTTCCTGGAATGCCGCCGTCGTGGCGCGCGTGTATTCGAACGCAAGCTTCGGAACGATCCGGCTCTCACCGATGCTCCAGTAGTAGTCAAGCTCGCTCAGCACGCCCGTGATGTGGGCGCCGTAGACCGACGTCGCCGTACCGAGGCTGGTGTCGCGCCGCGCACTGATCCCGCCGAAGCCATGGACGACCGCGATCGCCCAGGTCCAGGGTCCCTGGTCGACCGAGGCGTTGAACCCGAACTGTGTGAGATCGAGCGTCGCCGCTTGCAGCGCCAGCGGCACATCGACCCAGGTCCGGCTCTGGTCGACGGATAGTCCGACATTCACACCCGGCACGAGACGCATGCCGATACCGGCGACGCCGCCCCAAGTCGTCCTCTTGTCGCCGACGAAGTCGCCTTGCGCATTGCTGCGGACGGTTACGCCATACATCTCGCCCCAGGTCCGGAACCGAGGCTGTTCCGAAGCCTCCGGCGCGCCGCCGCCGCCGGGATTGCTCCGCTGCAGCCGGGTGGCGCCCTGCGTCGCCTGGGTACCGAGCCGTTCGAGGAAGCTCGCGCCGAGATCGAGCACGGTTCGGTCGGCCGAGCGTTCGGAACTGATCGCGCCCGGTGCAGGACTGGGCAGCGGGCTCGGCGTTGGTGTCGGGCTTGCGGCGATGCTCGGCAGGCTGGCCTGCGCGGCGCACGGCGAAGAAGCGGCGACCAAACCGAGCCCGCCGATGAGCAGCATCGCCCCGGATGCACCGCTGCGCATTCGCCAATCCAGCCTGGCCTGAGACGCCCCGCGCATCGATGCCCCGTTCGCCGCCCGCTCAAATTCGCTTCAATATTGCAGCGATGTTCTGCCCGCAGTTCCCGATCGCGGTCAATGAGGATTGCCATGTCGCGGCTGCCCTGCAAGGATTTGTGGTTCCAGCGCCACAAGCCACGCAGTTGCAGCAGCAGCCGGCGACGCGACGCCGCGACGCGTTCTCATCAGTCCGCCAACCTTGATATCGGCGGAAAATCGTGTTGCAATCTCCCGTACAATCGGATTGGCCGTTCGACTGTGCGTTTCGCGACTTCGGAAATTGAGCAGATCCCGGGAAGCCCGTTTGTGGCGTGGCACGCGCGAGCGTGGCCGCGTCTTTTTTTCGTCTAGACGAAGGAGACAGCGATGCCGACCTACAAGGGCAGCGTGAAGTGGTTCAACCCGACCAAGGGATATGGCTTCATCAAACCGGCTGGCGGAGACAAGGACGTGTTCGTCCACATCTCGGCCGTGGAGCGTGCTGGACTGACCACGCTCAACGAGAACCAGACGATCGAATATGATCTGGTGGAGAGCCGCGGCAAGACGTCGGCAGAGAACCTGAAGCTCTCGTGAGCATCGTCCCGGCGGAGGGCGCCACAGCGCGGGTTCGTAAACCAACTCACGAGCTCCGCGTCACGCTCGCTCGCCGCGGATGATCAGACTTCGTCAGCCTTGATGTACCCCGGCCCCGCCGGGGATTTTTTTCGTCCGGCGACAGCTACCGGACGACGGGCCAGATCAGCGCGTGATCGCCCTGCTCCACGGACGACGTCCGGCAGAGATCGCCTTCGAGCCGCACGAGGCCCTTGGCCAGCAGCTTCAGCGCCTCGGGATAGATGCGATGCTCGACGCCGAGAATGCGCGTCGACAGGGTGTCCGGCGTATCGTCGTCCCTGACCACGACCGCGCCCTGCATCACGATCGGACCAGCATCCGTCTCCGGAATGACGAAATGCACGGTGGCGCCTGACAGCTTGACGCCGGCACGCAGCGCCTGGCCGTGCGGATCAAGGCCGGGGAACGATGGCAGCAGCGACGGATGAATGTTCAGCATCCTGCCATACCAGCGCTGCACGAACTCCGCCGTGAACAGGCGCATGAATCCGGCCAGGCAGATGATCTCGATGCCGCGTGCATCGAGCGCCTGCTGCAGTCTGGCTTCGAACCCTGCGCGGTCCTTGCCGAACGGCTTGCTCTCGATGATTTCGATCGCGACGCCGCTTTCCTGCGCTTTCTGCAGTCCGGCCGCATCGGCTCGGTTGGAGATCACGATGGCGACCTCGGCCGGAAAATCCGGCTGCGCCGCCGCGTGGATCAGCGCGGCCATGTTCGACCCACGGCCCGAGATCAGGATGGCGACGCGGCGCTTCATCGGCTCACTCGTCTCACAGAGCCAGATCGAGGGCGCCGGTGTAGATCACCCGCTCGTCGCCTGTCGCAGCAACGACCTCGCCGAGCCGTGCGACGTGCTCGCCATTCGCGGTGAACACCTCGATGACGGCATCGACGGCCTCGGCCTTGACGATCGCGATCATGCCGATCCCGCAATTGAAGGTGCGCAAGAGCTCGCGCTCTGCAATGCCACCCTGCTCCGCCAGCCATTTGAAGACCGGCAGCACCGGCAGGCCCGTCAGGTCAATCGAGACGCCGAGATGCTTCGGCAGCACGCGCGGAATGTTGTCGGTGAAGCCGCCGCCCGTGATGTGTGCGAGCCCCTTCACCGCACCGGTCTCGCGGATGGCGCGAAGGCACGACTTCACATAGAGCCGGGTCGGCGTCAGCAGCGCCGCGCCGAGAGTCAGGACCGGCGCGAACGGTGCCGGCGCATCGAAGCCGAGGCCGGACTGGGCGACGATCTTGCGCACCAGCGAATAGCCGTTGGAGTGGACGCCGGAGGATGCGAGCCCCAGCACCACGTCACCGGCCGCGATGTCGGGAGACGGCAGCAGCGTCCCACGTTCCGCCGCGCCGACCGCGAAACCGGCAAGATCGTAGTCGCCGTCCTTGTAGAGGCCCGGCATTTCCGCGGTCTCACCGCCGATCAGCGCGCAGCCGGATTCCCGGCAGCCTTCGGCAACACCGGCGACGATCGACGCCGTCGCCTCCGGGTCGAGCTTGCCGCACGCAAAGTAGTCGAGGAAGAACAGCGGCTCGGCGCCCTGCACGACGAGATCGTTGACCGACATGGCGACCAGGTCGATGCCGATGCCGCCATGCAGCCCGGTCTCGATCGCGATCTTCACCTTGGTGCCGACGCCGTCGGTTGCCGCGACCAGCACCGGATCCTTGAATCCGGCGGCCTTGAGGTCGAACAGGCCGCCAAAGCCGCCGATCTCGGCATCCGCGCCGGCGCGGGCGGTTGCGCGCACCATGGGCTTGATCAGATCGACCAGACGGTTTCCGGCATCGATATCGACGCCCGAATCTGCATAAGTGAGCCCGTTCTTGCGCTCGGTCATGGTAAAAACCCCTAATCTGGCCGCTGGTTACGTCGGAATCCGGCCGCGCGCAATGGCTCGCAAGGGGCTCGTCCCCATACTATCTAGGAACGGACCGGTTCGCCCTGTTTCGGAATCGGATTGTCTTTTGATCGAGTCGTCGTCGGGACCCGCTGCGTGACCATTCCCCACAGTATCCCCAATCTGATCACGCTGGGTCGAATCCTGCTGGTTCCGATCGTCGTCTGGGCCATTGCGGCCGGCCAGATGGAGATCGCATTTCTGGTCTTCGTGGTCGCGGGGGTGAGCGACGCCGTGGACGGCTTCCTGGCCAAGCGCTTCAACCTGCGGTCCGAGTTGGGAGCGCTGCTCGATCCTCTCGCCGACAAGGCGCTGCTGGTCTCGATCTTCGTCACGCTTGGCATCTGGGGCGCGATCCCGCGCTGGATCGTGATCCTGGTGGTCTCGCGCGACATCATGATCGTCTCGGCGGTGATCGTGTCCTGGCTGTTCGACCGGCCGGTCGCGATGAAGCCATTGATGGTGTCCAAGCTGAACACGGTCGCCCAGGTGGGATTCGCGGCGCTCGTGCTGGCCTCGCTCAGCTTCGGCTTCGAGCCCCAGCCCTACGATGTGGTGCTGATGGTGCTGGTCACCGTCTTTACCCTCGTGTCGGTCGGGCTGTATCTCGTCGACTGGGTGCGCCACATGAGCACCATCGAGGTCCGGTGATCCTCCGCGGAGGGCCGTCCCGACCTCACGCACCACACGATACGGAGCAATTCGATCTTGGCTGGCCATATCCCCCCTCGTCAGCTGGCCTTCGCGCTGCCGCATGCGGAGAGCCTGACGCGGGACAATTTCTTCGAAGGTCCAGGCAACGCGGCCGGGCTCGCCCTGGTCGACGCCTGGCCGGAATGGCCGGCGCGGACCATGTTCCTGGTCGGCCCCGACGGCTCTGGCAAGAGCCACCTCGCCGCCATCTGGGCCGAGCGGGCTGGCGCCCGATCGCTGTCCGCGCATGCCCTCGAGGCGAGCGTGGTCCCTGGGGCGCTCGCCACCGGCGCGCTGGTGCTGGAGGATCTGACGGCAACCGATCTCGACGAGCGAGCGCTGTTTCACCTGCTGAACCTCGCCCGCCAGGACGAGGCCTTCGTGCTGATCACGGCGCGCGAGGCCCCGGCGGCCCTGCCCATCGCCCTGGCCGATCTGAGGTCGCGGCTGCGCGCCGTCCCGGTCGTCACGCTGCTACCGCCCGACGACCAGCTGTTCCGCGCCTTGATCGTCAAGCTGGCCGCGGACCGGCAACTGGCGATCGACGAGACCGTGGTCAGCTATCTCGCAAGCCACATCGAACGGTCCTACGCGGCCGCCCGCCAGACCGTCGCACTGCTGGACGACGAGTCCCTGCGGCTCGGACGGCCGGTCACCCGGGCGCTGGCGGCGGAGCTGCTCCGCCCGCTGTGACCCGCGGCCATCTTGACGGCGGACGGGCACGGAACCCCAATGGTGCCGGCAACGTCATCCCCTGGTTACCCAGATTGGGCTACGGTCGACCGTTCGCGACTGGTTCGCGACTGGATGGATATGGATCGAATTCCGATGGATACCGAGCAAGTTACTGAAATCTCAGAGAAAGAACCGGTCGCCGCGCCGTCCATCGAGATTGCCTCGAGCCCCGAGCGATTCATCAATCGGGAATTGTCCTGGCTTCACTTCAACCGCCGCGTTCTGGAGGAATCGGTCAATCCGCGGCATCCCGCCCTCGAGCGGGTGCGCTTCCTGTCGATTTCCGCCAACAACCTTGATGAATTCTTCATGGTCCGCGTCGCCGGCATCCGCGCCCAGGTCCGCGAGGGCATCGCCGAGCGCAGCCCCGACGGGCTGACGCCGACCGAGCAGCTGAAACTGATCAACGAGACGGTGTCGCAGCTCGCGATCGACCAGCAGGCGATCTGGCGCGACCTGCGCAAGTTTCTCGGCGAACTCGGCATCGTGCTCGTCGACGGTCAGGACGTCACCAAGAGCGAGCGCGCCTGGATCGAGGACCACTTCCTCGCCAACATCTTCCCGCTGCTGACGCCACTCGCGATCGATCCGGCGCATCCGTTCCCGTTCATCCCGAGCCTCGGCTTCACGGTGGCGCTGCAATTGATCCGCTCCGCCGACGGGCGCCCGATGAACGCCCTGATCCGCATGCCCGGCAAGATCGACCGCTTCATCCGCTTCCCCGGCTCCAAGGATGGCGTGATCCGCCTGATCACCCTGGAACAGGCGACCGGCCTGTTCATCGGCCGGCTGTTTCCGGGCTACACCGTGAAGGGCCAGGGCGCCTTCCGGATCATCCGCGACAGCGAGATCGAGATCGAGGAAGAGGCCGAAGACCTGGTGCGGCTGTTCGAAACCGCGCTGAAGCGGCGCCGTCGCGGCTCGGTGATCCGGCTCGAGATCGAGGCCAACATGCCGGAGGAGCTGCGCCGCTTCGTGCAGAATGCGCTCTCGACCACCGATGACGAGGTGTTCCTGGTCGACGGCGTGCTGGCGATGAACGAGCTGTCGCAACTGACGCGCGTCGACCGGCCCGACCTCGAATTCGCGCCCTATGTGCCGCGCCATCCCGAGCGTGTCCGCGACCATGGCGGCGACATCTTCGCCGCCATCCGGCAGAAGGACCTGATCGTCCATCACCCCTACGAGTCGTTCGACGTCGTCGTGCAGTTCCTGCAGCAGGCGGCGCGCGACCCGGACGTCGTCGCGATCAAGCAGACGCTGTACCGCACCTCCAACAACTCCCCGATCGTGCGCACGCTGGTGGAAGCTGCCGAAGCCGGCAAGTCGGTGACAGCGCTGGTCGAGCTCAAGGCGCGTTTCGACGAGGAGGCCAACATCCGCTGGGCCCGCGATCTGGAGCGCGCCGGCGTGCAGGTCGTCTACGGCTTCCTGGAGCTGAAGACGCATGCCAAGCTGTCGATGGTCGTGCGCCGCGAGGGCGGCAGCCTCACGACCTATGTCCACACCGGCACCGGCAACTATCATCCGGTGACGGCGCGCATCTACACCGACCTGTCCTATTTCACATCGGACCCGGTGATCGGCCGCGACGTCACGCGGGTGTTCAACTACATCACCGGCTATGCCGAGCCGATCGACATCGAGAAGATGGCGGTGTCGCCGCTCACGCTTCGCAAGCGCATGATCGAGCACATCCACGGCGAGACCAGCTTCGCCCGCCAGGGCAAGCCGGCCGTGATCTGGATGAAGATGAACTCGCTGGTCGATCCAGACATCATCGACGCGCTGTATGAGGCCTCGCAGGCCGGCGTCTCGATCGAGCTGATCGTGCGCGGCATCTGCTGCCTGCGTCCCGGCCTCCCCGGACTGTCGGAGAACATTCGCGTCAAATCGGTGATCGGCCGCTTCCTCGAGCATGGCCGCATCTACTGCTTTGGTATGGGTCAGGGCCTGCCGAGCGCCAAGGCCGCCGTCTACATCTCCTCGGCCGACATGATGCCGCGCAATCTCGACCGCCGCGTCGAGGTGCTGTGCCCGCTTCAGAACCCCACCGTCCATCAGCAGGTCCTGGAACAGATCATGGTCGCGAACCTGAAGGATACCGAGCAGAGCTGGCAATTGTTGCCGGACGGGTCGTCAACGCGTATGAAGGCCGCGAAGGGCGAGGAGCCGTTCAACCTGCACAATTACTTCATGACGAATCCGAGTCTGTCCGGCCGTGGAAAGTCGCTCAAGGAATCATCGCCGCGCCGGCTCACGCGCCGGAATGAACGCCCTCCTTCATAGGGGCTGTCTGCAAGGGGGCCTTCTGCAACGGGACATGCCGTGGTGAAGCGGCCCGGCACGAGGTCCGCCAGCGTCGGTGTCATCGACATCGGCTCGAATTCGGTCCGTCTCGTCGTCTACCAGGCGATGGAACGCAGCCTCGTGACCGTGTTCAACGAGAAGGCGCTGTGCGGGCTCGGTCGCGAGGTCCAGACCACCGGCCTGCTCGCGGCCGATGCCGTCGACAAGGCGCTGACCGCGCTGAAGCGCTTCCGCGCGTTGTGCAAGGTGCAGCGGGTGGGGCAAGTGCATGCCATCGCGACCGCCGCCTGCCGCGATGCTTCGAACGGCGCTGATTTCATCGCCAAGGCCGAGAAGATCTGCGGCGTCCCGATCCAGATCCTCACCGGCCCCGAAGAGGCGCGCTATTCGGCGCTCGGTGTCATTTCCGGCATTCACAAGCCCGACGGCATCGTCGGTGATCTCGGCGGCGGCTCACTTGAGCTGATCGATGTGCGCGGGCACCAGGTCCGCAGCGGCGTTACCCTGCCGCTCGGCAGCCTGGCGCTGCAGGATCTCGCCGAGAAATCGCTGAAGAAGGCGCAGCGGATCGCGAGCGAGGCGCTGACCGACCTGCCGCAACTGCTGGCCGGCCAGAACCGCACCTTCTATGCGGTCGGCGGCACCTGGCGCGCGCTGGCGCGCATCCACATCATCCAGAGCGGCTATCCGCTCGGGGTGATGCACGGCTATGCGATTCCGGCGGCCGATGCGCTGGCCTTCGTGCGCCGGCTGCGTCGTCTCGTCGCCGCCGACATGCTGGCCGACATCGAAGCGATCGCCGAGGCGCGGCGCCCGCTGCTTGCCTATGCTGCGCTGGTGCTCGAGCACATCATCCGCGTCGCCAGGCCGACGACCGTCGTGTTCTCGACCTTCGGCGTGCGCGAGGGCCTGCTCTACTCCAAGCTTCCAGACGCCGAGCGCGCCAAGGACGGGCTGCTGTGCGCGGCGCAGGGCCTCAACGAGCTGTTGTCGCGCTCGGCCCAGCATGCCCGCGAGCTGATCGACTGGACCGACCGCCTGTTCCGCGTGATGCACATGCGCGAGACCGAGGACGAGCGCCGGCTGCGGCACGCCGCCTGCCTGCTGTCCGACATCGGCTGGCGCATGCATCCGGACCATCGCGGCGAGCAGACCTACGGCATCGTTCTGAACGGCAATTTCGGCTCGATCAACCACGAGGGCCGCATCTTCGTCGCGCTGTCGGTGTTCTTCCGCTACGAGGGCCTGCGCGACGAGGCGGCGGCGCCTGCCCTCACCGAGCAGCTGAGCCCGGCCCAGATCGATCGTGCGCGCCTGCTCGGCACCGCGTTTCGGGTCGCGCATCTGATCTCGGCGGCGCGGCCCGGCGTGCTGCCCGCAACGCATTTCCGCACCCAGGATCGCAAGCTGATGCTGGTGTTCGAGCACCAGATGGTCGACCTCGTCGCCGACCGCGTCGGCGGACGCTTCAAGCAGCTCGCGCGTCTCGTCGGCCGCTCCGGCTCGATCGTGCGCAGCTAGATCCGGATCAGGACCGCCGAGCGCCGACCGAAATTGCGATCATGCGCTTGGCGATGACGCCATAGACCTTGCGCCAGGCCTGCTCGACCTCATCATTCCAATGCGGACCAAGTCCTTTGGCGAGGCTCCACAGTAGTGCTTCGCCGACCACCGGGTAGTGCTCAGGCCGGACCCCATAGCGCGCATGATTGCGGCCGAGGATGTCGGTGCTCGACAACAAACCAGTCGTCTGATCGAGGCTGCCGACGAGGACCGCCAGGGTCGCGATGAAGTCCCGTTTCAGCACGTCCATGTCGGCGGGAAACATCGCCCGACATTCCGGCGCGAGCTCGAAGACGCGGTCATAGAACGTCGTCGTCATCTGTGTAGCATTGGCAAATACCAAGTCGAACGACGACTTGACGTGCGCAATCTCATCTGCAGTCAACATGCGCAAGTCCAATTCGAAACAATTCCAATCATGGCCCGATCAGCGGAGCTCGACGTGGTGGTGTCGCGGCGGCGCGAACGGGTTCAAGATTATAAGAAACAGAGGACCGCGCCCTGCGGTACCTGACAAAGGCGCGGCACCGTGCCGCAGCGCTGTCGATTGGCTTGTGATCCTGCCGCGACGATGGCTGGCCGACTCAGTGATCGGAGACGGTAACGGCAACAAACACGACGGCCATCGTGCTTCTCACAGGCCATCGGAGGACGCCGACGCGCCGGCCGCCGACCGGCGCCAAGGCCGACTGATCCGTTGGATCGCGCAGACGGCCGCCGATGCGAATGGCGGCCGTCCGCGTCAGCCGACGCCTGGCTCACACCGCGAGATTCATCCAGACGGATTTCGGCTCCGTGAAGTTGTCCAGCGCGGCCGTGCCGTGCTCGCGGCCCAGTCCGGAGTCACGATCGCCACCCCAAGGCAGCCGCACATCGGTGTAGCCATAGGTGTTGATCCACACGGTGCCAGCGCGCAGGCGCTTGGCGAAGCGATGGACGCGCCCCATGTCGCGGCTCCAGACGCCGGCGGCCAGGCTGTAGGCCGTGCCGTTCGCCATCCGCAGCGCCTCGGCCTCGTCCCTGAACTTGATCACGCTGACCACGGGTCCGAAGATCTCTTCCTGCGAGATCCGCATGTCGTGCGTGACGCCGGCGAAGACGGCGGGGCTGACGAAATAGCCGCGGGCGGCCGCGCGCTGGCCGCCGGTGACGAGCGTGGCGCCTTCGTTGCGTCCGATGTCGACATAGTCGAGGATCGTCTTCATCTGCCGTTCGGAGATGACCGGTCCGAGCGAGGTTGCGCGATCGAGCGGATCGCCGATCCGCAGCGCCCGTGCGCGCTCGGTCAGGCGCTCGACCACCTCGTCATACACGCGCTCGTGCACCAGCACCCGCGATCCGGCCGAGCACACCTGCCCGGTGTTGAAGAAGATGCCGCTGGCCGCAGCCTTCGCGGCGGCCTCGATGTTCGCATCGTCGAAGATGATGTTGGCCGACTTGCCGCCGAGCTCGAGCGAGACGCGTTTGAAGTTGCCGGCCGCCGCCTTCATGATGCCGCGGCCGACGCCGGGCGAGCCGGTGAACGTGACCTTGTCGACGTCGGGGTGGTTGACCAGTGCCTCGCCGACGGTGCGCCCGGGGCCGGTCACGATGTTGAGAACACCGGGCGGCAGTCCGGCTTCGAGCGCGAGCTCCCCGATCCGCAGCGCCGACAGCGACGTCAGCTCGGCGGGCTTCATCACGACGGTGCAGCCGCAGGCCAGCGCCGGCGCGAGCTTCCACATCCCGATCATCAGCGGGAAATTCCACGGCACGATCGCCGCGACCACGCCGACCGGCTCGCGCACCGTATAGGTCAGCGCATCATCGCGCGTGGAGACGACTTCACCGCTGATCTTGTCGGCCCATCCGGCGTAATAGGTGAGCGTATCGATGGCGGCGGGAAGATCCTGGCGCAGGATCGCCGACACCGGCTTGCCGGCATCGAGGCTTTCGAGCTCGATGATCTCGTCGGCATGGTCGCGCAACAGCTGCGCCCATTTCAGCAGGATCGCGCCGCGCTCCGCCGCACGCATCGTTCGCCACGGCCCTTCGAAGGCCTTGCGGGCCGCGGCGACTGCGAGATCGACATCCTCGGCATTGCCCTCGGCGACCGTCGCAATCGCCTGCTCGGTTGCAGGATTGAGCGACGTGAAGGTGCGTCCCGAAACCGAGGGAACATGCCGGCCGCCGATCAGGAGCTGGAACGGCTTCGTCAGATAGGACGTCCCCCTCGAGCCGCGCTCGTAATCATATGCAATCGACATCATATTTCCTCCGTTTGTTGTATACCAATGAAGGTAAGAACAAATATCTGTTCGTAAATATGATATCTGTTGCCTATGGCCGGCGGTCATATGAAGCCGACTTCACAAGCGGGCCCTGATGTTGCGGATCGCGATCGAACCTGTCTGGCGCTTCTACAAGGACGACGGCCCGCAGAGCATCGTCGTGATGCTCCGCGTGCTCAGTGAAATCGGGAGGACGGGTAAGATCACCAGCGCGGCCAGTGACGCGCATCTGTCCTATCGTCACGTCTGGAATCTGATCGAGCAGTGGTCTGAATTCTTCGGCGTGCCGCTGGTCGAGACCCAGCGCGGCAAAGGATCGAAGCTCACGGCGTTCGGCGACAAGCTGGTCTGGGCCGGCGAGCGCATGCAGGCTCGCCTCGGCCCGCAGCTCGACAATCTGGCGCAGGAGCTGGTGACCGAGATCAAGCCGTTCCTGCAGTCGCATCCTGGCGTGATCCGCGTTCACGCCAGCCACGGCTTTGCCGTCGCCAAGCTGCGCGAGCTGCTGGATCGCGAGTCAGGCGTCGGGGTCGATGTCCGCTATGTCAGCAGCCAGCATTCGCTGGCCTCGCTGGCGCAAGGCGAATGCGACCTGTCGGGACTGCATCTGCCGCGCGGCGAGCTGCGTGCCCAGAACATCCAGGCCTGCCGGGATTGGCTCGATCCCAAGCAAGACTGCGTCATCAGCTTCGTGACCCGCGAGATGGGGCTGATGGTCAAGCGCGGCAATCCGCTGTCCATCCGTTCATTGACCGATCTTGCCGACGGCAGGGCGCGCTTCGTCAATCGCGATCATGATTCCGGCACCCGCCTGTTGTTCGATCAGTTGCTCGCGTCACAAGGCATCGACGAAACCAGCATCAATGGCGCGCAGCAGATCGAGTTCACCCATGCCGCCGTCGCCGCCTATGTCGCGAGCGGCATGGCCGACGTCTGCTTCGGCGTCGAGGCTGCCGCGCGGCAGTTCGGGCTCGACTTCATCCGTATCCTCACCGAGGACTATTTCTTCGCCTGCCATAAATCGTTTCTGGAAACCGACCCGATGCGGCGGGTGCTCGAGGTGATGAAGGGCGACGAATTCCATCGCGCCGTTGCTGCCCTGCCCGGCTACCAGCCAGCGGCCACGGGATCGGTCCACACCGTCCGCGAATTCCTCGATCGGCTGGATGCGGAGTCCTGACGCCGCCCGGTCGGATGCGGCGCGTCCTGACGATCAGCTACGGCAGATCGACGCCGCGCGCCGGCACCGGCTGCAGCTCGCTCTCGGCCTGACGCTGCAGCGCGCGGCCGCGCCAGATCGAGCCGGTGATCAGCACCACACCGGCGCCGATCAGCGACATCAGCGTCTCCATGACATCGACATGGCTCGCGAGATTGGTCTTGCCGGCGAACAGCGCCGAGGTCGCCTCGATGTTGATGAGGACGGTGCCGTCGAGCAGATGGTGCAGCATCGGCTCGATCGCGGGATCGGTCGCGATCACCTCGCCGGCCACCCAGCCGAGCAGCATCGCGCCGAGCCAGACCAGCAGCGGGACCCGATCGAGCACCAGCATGATCAGCGCGGCACCCGCGATGATCAGCGGGATGCTCATGGCAAGGCCGATGATCAGCAGGGACGCCTGGCCGTTGGCGGCCGCAGCCACCGCGATCACGTTGTCGAGGCTCATCACGAGGTCGGCGAGCGCGACGATGCGGACCGCATGCCACAGCGTCGTGCCGGCCGCGATCTCGTCGTTCTCGTCCTCGGGCACCAGCAGCTTGGCGGCGATCACGATCAGTGCCAGCCCGCCGATCAATTTCAGGTATGGCAGCGCCATCAGGGTGGCGACGATGCCGGTAAAGGCGATGCGCAGTGCGACGGCAATGCCGGAGCCGGCCACCATGCCCCAGAAGCGATGCTTGCCGTGCAGGCCGCGGCAGGCGAGCGCGATGACCAGCGCATTGTCGCCCGACAACAGCACATTGATCCAGACGATCTTGCCGAGCGCGAGCCAGAAGCCCGGGCTCTGCAGGTCGGCCTCGAATTGAGCGAGCACATGGCCGAAGCTGGCGGAATCGGCGAGTTGCGATAGCCAGTTCACGGCCGGGCCTTTCAGATAAGTTCAGCGCAGAGCACGAAGGTCGTGCGGCTGAGGGGGCCCTCAGCCGCACGAGGATCGATCAACCGACGATCTCGTTGCCGGAGAAGAACTGCGCGATCTCGATCGCTGCCGTTTCCGCCGCGTCGGAACCGTGCACCGAGTTCTCGCCGATCGACTTCGCATGCAGCTTGCGGATGGTACCGTCGGCCGCCTTCGACGGGTCGGTGGCGCCCATCACGTCGCGGTACTTCAGGATGGCGCCCTCGCCCTCCAGCACCTGGACCACGACCGGGCCGGAGATCATGAAATCGACCAGTTCGCCGAAGAATGGCCGCGCCTTGTGCACGGCATAGAAGGTCTCGGCCTGATCGCGGGTCATGCGGATGCGCTTCTGGGCCACGATCCGCAGGCCGGCCTTCTCGATCAGCGCGTTGATCGCGCCGGTGAGATTACGCTCGGTCGCGTCGGGCTTGATGATCGAAAAGGTGCGCTCAATCGCCATGATATCGTCCTTGGAGGTGCGGGATTTCGGTGAGTTGCGGGCTTATATCGACGCGATCGGCCGACGGCAAGCGACCGGGGCCCCTGCCGGAGCGCGACGCCTTACGACAATTTCACAATTCTGAACATAGTCTGAAGGCTCCGTGCCACCCGTGTTCAGCTCGAAGCTCCTAGGGTGTTCGCATCGGGCGAGGACGAGCCAGCAATACGACCGGTGGCCGCCCTCTCCCAGCCTCATCCGTCGGACAATTTCGGCGCCACCAGCGCTGTCATCCAGGAGACGATCATGTTGCGCAAACTCTCCCTCATCGCGGCGGCCACCGTTGCCCTCGGCGCAGCCGCCCTCGCCCCGACTGCCGCCTCGGCTCACTGGCATGGCGGCTGGCATGGGGGCGGTTGGCACGGAGGCTACGGCGGATGGCACCGTCCGTTCTACGGCCCGCGCTTCTTCGTCGGTGGCCCGGTCTACAGCTACGGCTATGGCGGCTGCTACGTGCGCCGCGTGGTTCCGACCCCGTGGGGACCGCGCTGGCGGTGGATCAACCGCTGCTATTGATACGAGCCTCGGCGCGGCACCCGCCCCCCGCCGCACCGAACTCGCATCGCCCCGGCGTCTCCCCCACGCCGGGGCTTTTTTTGTGCATTTTCAACCTCATTTCGGGGTCTTCCGGTCGGGAGCGGGAAACAAATCGAGCGGTCACGACTTGTTACGGCATCGTCCTGCAACTGCTCGTGGAACTCCCTCATGTCTGGCCGCACCGCCGATTTCAGCGAGGCGCTCGATCGCAAGACCAGCCGGTCGATCTGCGAGGCCGTCGGCGAACGCCTGCAACGCAGCCTGCCGCCGGACGGCTCTCGTCTGCCGGCTCAGCTTGCGGACCTGATGAACGAGTTGCGAAAGCGCGACGAGACCGGGATGAGCCTCTCCGGCCGCTGAGACCGCGACAAAGCGGTTGCCTTTGGCCGCGCGCGCGGTGACAAGGCGCGCATGCTTTCCATCACCGACATCTCCATCCGCCTCGCCGGACGGCTTCTCATCGACCAGAGCTCAGTGCAGATTCCGCCCGGCGCGCGCGTCGGACTGGTCGGCCGCAACGGCACCGGCAAGTCGACCCTGTTCAAGGCGATCCGCGGCGAACTGTCGCTGGAGACCGGCAGCATCACCGTGCCGCCGCGGTGGCGCATCGGCAGCCTGGCCCAGGAAGCCCCGAGCGGGCCCGAAAGCCTGATCGAGGTGGTTCTCCGGGCCGACCTCGAGCGGCATGCGCTGCTGCAGGAGGCCGAGACCGCCCATGACGCACACCGCATCGCCGAGATCCAGACCCGGCTCGTCGACATCGACGCGCATTCCGCCCCGGCGCGCGCGGCCGCTATTCTCAGCGGCCTTGGATTTTCCGCCGCGGATCAGGCGCGAGCCTGCGCCGAATTCTCCGGCGGCTGGCGCATGCGGGTCGCCCTCGCGGCCACGCTGTTCGCCGCGCCCGACCTGCTCCTGCTGGACGAGCCGACCAACTATCTCGACCTCGAGGGCACGCTGTGGCTCGAGGATCATCTGGCGCATTATCCGCGCACGGTGATCGTGATCAGCCACGACCGCGATCTCCTGGAAACCTCCGTCGACCAGATCCTGCATCTCGACCGTTGCAAGCTCACGCTGTATCGCGGCAGCTACTCCTCCTACGAGGAACAGCGCGCCACCCGCGAGATGCTCGATGTCAAGGCGGTCAAGCGCCAGGAAGCGGAGCGTGCGCGGCTGCAGGCCTTTGTCGAGCGCTTCAAGGCCAAGGCCTCGAAGGCGCGCCAGGCGCAGTCCCGCGTCAAGATGCTGGAGCGGATGAAGCCGATCACCGCGCTCGTCACCCAGGACGTGCACGAGATCACGTTCCCCGCACCGGAGCGACTGCTGTCGCCGCCGATCATCGCGGTCGACAACGCCTCGGTCGGCTACGATCCCGCGCAACCGGTGCTCAACAGAGTCACCTTACGCATCGACAATGACGACCGCGTCGCATTGCTCGGCGCCAACGGCAATGGCAAGTCCACGCTGGTGAAGCTGCTCGCCGGCCGGCTCACACCGTTTTCCGGCAAGGTCACGCGCGCCGACAAGCTGTCGATCGCCTATTTCGCCCAGCACCAGCTCGATGAGCTGGACGAGACCGGATCGCCGTATAGTCACGTGCGCAAGCTGATGGGCGATGCGCCGGAATCGAAAGTGCGCGCGCGCGCCGGCGCGATCGGATTTTCCGGCAAGGCCGCCGACACGCTGGTGAAGAGCCTGTCGGGCGGCGAGAAGGCGCGGCTGCTGCTCGGGCTCGCGACCTTCTTCGGCCCCAACATGATCATCCTGGACGAGCCGACCAACCATCTCGACATCGACAGCCGCGCCGCGCTGGCCGAAGCGATCAACGAATTTCCCGGCGCCGTGATCATGGTGTCGCACGATCGCTATCTGATCGAGGCCTGCGCCGACCGCCTCTGGGTCGTCGCCGACCGCACCGTGAAGACCTATGATGGCGACCTCGATGACTACAGGCGCATGGTCTTGTCGACGCGCAGCACGCCGGCCCGCGACAACGAGCGCTCTCAGGTCGCCGAGAAGACCGAGCGGCCCCGCAGCGATAACAAGCGCAGCGGGCTGAAGCAGAAGATTGCGGCAGCCGAAGCCGAGATCGCCCGCATCACCGAGATCATCGCCAAGATCGACGGCGCGCTGTCGCTGCCCGACATCTTCACGCGCGACCCAAAGCAGGCCGCGCAATTGTCGAAGGCGCGGGCCAATGCCGCCGACGCGCTGGCGCGCGCCGAGGAGCAGTGGCTGGAAGCCAGCACGCTGCATGACGAGGCGGGGAGCTGAAGCGCCCCGAGCCTCGGATCGGCATTCGGCCGAAAGTCGCCGATAGCTCGGCTTTCAGCTGCTTCCAAGTCGAAAGCCTTCGCGGTCGGCGGCTAACACGGCTGAATGCGGGATCGGAGCGAGCGACCGGATCAATTGGTTCGCTGGAACAGGTCGGCACCCGGCAGATTGCCGAGATCACCGTTGGGCTGAATGTAGAAGAGATTCCAATTCGCCCGAAGTTGATTGCCGCCGACTTGGCCTCTCCAACGCGTGATGGAATTGCACTGGGCAAAAGTCACGACCAGCATAACGGCGCTGCCGGCGGATCTGCCGGATACCGGATAGGGAATACCCTGGCATGCGAACCCAGATGCGTTGTTGGTGAATTGCCCTCGCACCTGCCCATCGGTGACTGACCAGATCTCGAGAACCGAGCCTCGTTGATTGGTCCATCTCGACGGCGCCGGCAGGACGTCGGCACGCGCAGCAATCGACGAAACCACGACAATCATGCCTGCGAAAAGATACTTGCTGAAGAACCACTTCATGGCGCGCCTCGCTATGCCCAGAGCTAGAGGTAGCAACGATGACTACATACATCCATAAGATTGAAAGCGCCATTGTAGCAGAATCAAAATTGCTCTACTTTTGGTAGCTGACGTTGATGTTTGAGGTTCGATTGAGGCGATTCAGGAGGACGAAACATGAACAAGCAGATTTACGCTCGACTTGACGGCCTGCTCTACGACGTCTGCGTCAAGGCCGGTCAAAAGGTGAAGACCGGTGAGGTCCTCTACGTCATCGAGGCGGCCAAATCACAGCTGTCGGTGAAAGCTCCCTACTCCGGGACAATCAGTCAGGTCAGGCGCAAAGCGGGCGATACGTTGAACGCGACCGATGTCGTGATGGAGCTGGATGCGGAGGACGCGGCAGCTTAATCGTCGCCGAAGTTCGGAGTCCTCTGCAGATGGATCGGCGACGACGCGCCGTTGTAGACCGTCGCTCGATCCAGCACGCGCTCGGCCTCGGCGGACGGCCAGGATCTTTCGATCTTGGGCCGCTTTCTGTCGAAGGCGCATTGCAGCCCCTCCGGGAGATCCGACCAGAACGGCACGAAGGACAATACGATCAGGGCTCGGTCTTCGCTCGAATTGTTCGCATGGGATGCGTGAAGGAGCCTGCCGTCGCGAACGATAAGATCCCCCTTCCGAACAGCAACATCAACTTCGTCTGGCCTCGTGGAAACCAGCACGTCGTCGACATGCAGAACCCGATCGGGATGTGTCGGCCTGCCCTCGATCAATTCATGTAGATCGTTCTTGCGCCGATGACTGCCGGGAAGCACGCGCAAGCATCCGTTTGCAGCACTCGTGTCGGTCAAATAGTACATGAAATAGAGAATTGGAGGCGTGGCGCCGTAACTCACGGCGCTCGACCAGCCCCACCAATCCTGGTGCCAGTGCAGCCTCGGACATCCGGCCGGCTTGGAGATCAGAAATCCAGCAAAAAAGCGCGCATCCCGGTATCCGGCGCGCTCCAACAATTCATATTGTGCATCGAAGAGAATGATCGGCGCGAAATCGACCGAAAAGTTGACCGAGACAACAAGCCCGAGATGGGGCTCCGCTCTCGCCTCAAGACTGGCCCGAGACTTGATTCGATTGCCGGCCTCCAACAATTCGCGAGGAAGAAAATCACGGCGTACCGCATACCCGGCCTCCTCCAACTCGCGACGGAGGCCGGTTATTTGCATGGCCACCTCCCGCCGTCAGCTCGTCCGCTTCTTCGCCTTCGGCTTCGCCACCTTCGGCGCCGGTCCCGGATCGGGCGCGCGCTCGACCGAGGTCAGGCGGCCGGAGCTGAACGTGTAGACGCCGGCGCGTGCGCCGCGCAGCCAGGTCACCGTGGCCACGCGCTCGCCGCCATTGCTCGAGATGTTGACGTTGTCGGGTGCACCGATGCCGCGCACCACGTCGCATTCGGTGTGGCCGAGTGCGACGGTGCCGCCGGCAGCCGGCGTCGCGGCGGCGGGATCATTCGCCAGCGCGTTCGCGCCCGCAGCATCGGCCGCAGGCGCCATGCCCGGGCATGCGCCTTCGGCGCTCACAAGATCCTCAGCCGTGACCGGCTTGTCCGGCGTCAGCGGCGGCGCGTCGATCGAGATGTTTCTGATGAACAGGCGCTGCGGCCGGTTGAACCACTCAGCGTCCTTGGACAGGAAATCGGGCGTGCTCGAGCATCCGGCGACGACCGGGGCAAGCACAAGGAACGCCAGAGCGCGCGTCAGCTGTTTGGTGTGGTCTCGCACGATGAACCTTGCTGAATTGCAACCTGTGGACACTCTAACGTGTTGTCCCAACATCACTTTGCGGCACGTTCGTGACTTTGCCAACGCTCTGCCGGTAAATCGGCAGATTATCATTAATCACGCGGCGCTGCCATCATCGGCGCTTCACGGGCCTCCGCATCATTGTCGGCGCTGCCAGCGCCCCCGCTCATCCGCCTGCCAGTAGGTGACCTCGAATCCCCGCGATTTGCAATCGGTCCACGCCGATCTCGCAGCCGCGAGCGCGTCCGCATCATCGCCGTTGAACACGAGCACCATGCGCTCGTAGCTGTGCGAGTCCGATGGCAGCGCCGCGTTATCCACCAGGAAACGGACGTTCGCGCCGTTGGGATTGCTTTCTTCCACCGCGAGCACGATCGGCTGGTCGGCCACATCGGCCACCCGCCAGGTGGCGTGCGGCAGAAACGAATCGTCGCGATAGGTCCACAGATGCGCATCGAGCGCATCCGCGCGCTCCTCCGATGTCGACTGCACCACGACGCGCCAACCGCGCTCGAGCGACTTCTCGAGCAGCGGCGGCAGCACGCCTTCCACGGTCATGTTCTGCAGGTGGTAGAACAGAACTTCGGTCATCGCCCCGCGTCACGCCTTGGCGCCGGATTTGGCTTCGGCTTTGGTGTCGGATCTGGATTCGTAGGAGTCCCACACCAGCCGATCGAGCAGCCGGACGCCATAGCCCGATCCCCAGCTCTGGTTGATCTCCGATTTCGGCGCGCCCATCGCGGTGCCGGCGATGTCGAGATGCGCCCACGGCGTGTCGTTGACGAAGCGCTGCAGGAATTGCGCGGCGGTGATCGAGCCGCCATGGCGTCCGCCGGTATTCTTCATGTCGGCGAACTGCGAATCGATCAGCTTGTCGTATTCGTGGCCGAGCGGCATGCGCCACACCTTCTCACCCGTCTCCTGCCCCGCCTTGAACAGCTTGTCGGCGAGATCATCATTGTTGGTGAAGAGACCGGCATGCTCGGTGCCGAGCGCGACCATGATCGCGCCGGTCAAGGTCGCCAGGTCGATCATGAATTTCGGCTTGAACTTGGTCGCGACGTACCACAGCACGTCGGCGAGCACGAGGCGTCCCTCCGCATCGGTGTTGATGATCTCGATGGTCTGGCCCGACATCGAGGTGACGATGTCGCCCGGACGCTGGGCGTTGCCGTCCGGCATGTTCTCGACCAGGCCGATGGCGCCGATCACGTTGGCCTTGGCCTTGCGTGCGGCGAGTGCATGCATCAGGCCGACCACGCAGGCCGCGCCGCCCATGTCGCCCTTCATGTCCTCCATCGAGCCGGCCGGCTTGATCGAGATGCCGCCGGTGTCGAAGCACACGCCCTTGCCGATGAAGGCGACCGGCTGCTCGCCGCGCTTGCCGCCATTGTAGTGCATCACGACGGTGCGGCTCGGCCGTGCCGAGCCCTGGCCGACGCCGAGCAGCGCGCCCATGCCGAGTTTCTTCATCGCGGGCACGTCGAGGATCTCGACGGTGACGCCGAGCTTGCGCAAGGCGGCAGCGCGTTTGGCGAACTCTTCCGGGTAGAGCACGTTCGGCGGCTCGTTGACGAGATCGCGCGCCAGTATCACCCCGTCGGTCACGTGGGATCGCGGCGCGAAGGCCTTCTTGGCCGCCGCGACGTCCGCCACGGCGATCGAGACATTGGCGCTGACGGCGCCCTCCTCGTCCTTCTTCTTGGTCTTGTAACGGTCGAACCGATAGGCCCGCAGCCGGATCCCGGCGGCCAGCGAGCTGACCTGATCCGGCAACAGCGGTCCCGAAGGCAGCTCGGCGAGCACCGCCACCGCTTCAGTTCCGGCGTTCAGCTTTCCGGCTAAAGTCCCGCCGAATTTGAGGAAATCCTTGTCCTTGAGGTCCGATCCCTTGCCGATGCCGATGACGATCAAGCGCTGAATCTTGATTCCCTCAGGAGCCAGCAGATCCAACACCGCGCCATCCTTGCCCTTGAACCGGGCTGCCCCGGCCGCGCGCTTGATCAGGTCCGAGGCTCCCCCGAGCGCCTTCTCGGTCGCGACTCCAAGACGCAGGGTGTCATCGCAGAACGCCACCACGATGCCACGCGGGGCGGTCGACAGCGGGACGAAGCCGACCTTGACGGCGTCGGACATCAAGCAATCCTCCAAATTTCGACGTGATGAGCCGCCACGTCCGGCCGAAAACCTCAAGGGCCAGACGCGGATGGCGGCAGTTCGGAACCCAACTTGACAGCAGTATGGCCTGCCCGGACCGCGGCTGCCAAGCGCCGCGTGGCGGGCCAGTCACAATCATGAAATTTTGACCGTATTTTCGGGGCGCCACGCCACAGCCATTTTGTCGACGGATCAACGAGATGGTAATGATATTCACTGCTCTTGGAACGTCACGGCGACAGCGGCCTTGGGGGACCCGTTTCAAGGGGGGCTGCAGCGCTCGTTCCGGGACTGCTGATTGGGGATCGAGCGCAGACGATGGGGTCCATCGACAGGTACATCTTTCGCACGACGCTGGCGTCGTTCGCGCTGGTGTTGGTCAGCCTCACCGGCGTGATCTGGATTACGCAGGCGTTGCGCGGCATCGACCTGATGACCAGCCAGGGCCAGACGATCCTGACCTTCCTTGGCATCACCGGGCTCGTGATTCCCTCCCTGCTCGGCGTCATCGCGCCGATCGCGCTGATGATCGCGGTCTCGCACACGCTGAACAAGCTGGCGACCGATTCGGAGATCATCGTCATGAACGCCGCCGGCATGTCGCCGATCCGGCTGTTCGTGCCGTTCGCCTATGCCACCTGCGCGGTAGCCGTGCTGGTGACGGTGATCGCCGCCTTCTTCGCCCCCGACGGCCTGCGCCGGATCAAGCAGTGGGATGCCGAGATCACCGCCGACGTGCTCGCCAACATCCTACAGCCCGGGCGGTTCGCGCAGCTCGACCAGAACCTGACCATCCGGATCCGCGAGCGCCAGCCCGGCGGTGAGCTGTCCGGCATCCTGATCGACGACCGCCGCGACCCCAAGGAGCGAATCACGATCATCGCCGAGAAGGGCACCGTCGTGAAGAATGCCGACGGCTCGTTCCTGGTGCTGGAGGACGGCAATCTGGAACGCTTCGAGCTCGGCAAGCGCGAGCCGGCGATGGTCGCGTTCGCCCGCTACGCCTTCGACATGTCGAAGTTTTCGAACCAGGGCCGCGACGTCACGCTCGGCATCCGCGAGCGCTATCTGTGGGAACTGATGGCGCCCGCCGAAAACGATCCGATCTACAAGCAGATCCCGGGACAATTCCGCCAGGAATTGCACGACCGCTTCCTGGCGCCGATCTATCCGTTCGCCTTCGCTGCCCTCACCTTCGCATTCCTGGGCGCGCCGCGGACCACACGCCAGAGCCGCAACTTCTCGTTCGGCAGCGCCATTCTCGCCGTGTTCGGCGTCCGCATGGCGGGCTTCGCCTGCTCGGTCATGACCGTGAAGACGCCGATGGCGGCGCTGGTGCAGTACCTCATGCTGTTCGGCGTGCTCGGCCTCAGCATCTGGATCATCATCGGCGGCGTGGTGGTCGAGCCGCCGGCGCGGCTGATGGAAGCCATCAACCGCTCGAACGCGCGGATCGCACGCCTGTTCGGAAGGCCGGCCACCGCATGAGCATGGTCACCAACACGCTCGGGCGCTATTTCGCCGGCCGCTTCCTGGTCTCGGCGGTCGGCGTGTTCGCGAGCATCTTCATCCTGCTCGTGCTCGTCGACTACATCGAGATGGTGCGCAAGACCTCCGGGCTCGCCTCGGCCTCGGCGCTGATGGTGGCGGAGACGTCGCTGTTCCGGGTGCCGCAATTGCTCGAGAAGATGATGCCGTTCTGCGTCCTGATCGGCGCCATGACCTGCTATCTCGCGCTGTCGCGCCGACTCGAACTCGTGGTGGCGCGCGCGGCCGGGGTCTCCGCCTGGCAGTTCATCGCGCCGGCGCTGGCAAGCGCCATCGTGCTCGGGCTAATGGCGACGACCCTCTACAACCCGATGTCGGCAAATCTGCGCGAGCTCTCCAAGCGCATGGAGGCCGAGCTGTTCGGCGCCGCCCCGGGCGGCGGCGTGCAGGACGCGGCCGGCTTCTGGCTCAACCAGATCAACCCCGACGGCTCGGTCATCATCAATGCCGCGCGCAGCGAGCAGCAGGGCGTCCGCCTGACCGGACTGACCCTGTTCCGTTTTGATACGGACAAGCACTTCAAGGAACGAATCGAAGCGCGCGAGGCGACCCTGGAAGAAGGCCGGTGGGTCTTCCGGTCCGTGCGCCGATTCTCCCTCGATGCGCCGCCGGTCGACGAACCGACGTACATTCTTCCGACCAGCCTGACGCCGGCACAGGTCCGAAACAGCTTCTCCACCCCCGAAACTGTGTCGTTTTGGCAACTTCCGACATACATCCGCTCGTCGGAGAGCTCGGGCTTCGCGACCGCGGGGTACAAACTGCAGTATCATAAGCTGATCGCGCAGCCGTTTTTGCTGGCTGCGATGGTCATGCTGGCTGCGTCCGTGTCGCTCAGGTTCTTCCGAATGGGTGGCGTACAGAAAATGGTTTTGAGTGGCGTGGGCGCCGGGTTTCTGCTCTACGTTCTGTCGAAAGTAACTGAAGATTTGAGCAAGGCTGAGTTGATGAATCCGATCGCTGCGGCGTGGCTGCCGGTGTTCGTCGGCGGCCTCACCGGCTTCATGGCCTTGCTCTACCAGGAGGACGGCTAGTGTCGTTCGTTGCCGTCCGTCAGACAGCGCTCGCCGCGCTTCGGCAGCATGCCGTTGCGCGCGTCGGTTGCGCGCGCGTGCGTCGCGCCGGGTCTGGCGTACTTGGATTCGTTATGGCCTGCGGGCTCGGCCTGATGGTCGCTGCTGCGATCGCGGTCGTGGCGCCGACCCCTGCCGTGGCGCAGGGCTTCACCTACAATCCGCGCCCGCCCAAGGCGCCGCCGCCGCGCGTCGCCAACGACAACCAGATGCTGGTGCAGGCGACCGAGGTCGATTACGACTACAACAACTCGCGCGTGTCGGCGGTCGGCAACGTGCAACTGTTCTACAACGGCACCTCGGTCGAGGCCGACCGGGTGATCTACGACCAGAAGACCAAGCGCCTGCATGCGGAAGGCAACATCCGCATGACCGACGCCGACGGCAAGATCACCTACGCCAACAGCCTCGATCTGTCGGACGACTATCGTGACGGCTTCGTCGATTCGCTGCGCGTCGAGACCGAGGATCAGACGCGGATGGCGGCGACCCGCGCCGACCGCTCCAAGGGCAATTACACCGTCTTCGAGAACGGCGTGTACACCGCCTGCGCGCCGTGCAAGGACGATCCGAAGAAGCCGCCGCTGTGGCAGGTCAAGGGTGCGCGCATCATCCACGACCAGACCGAGAAGATGCTGTATTTCGAGAACGCCCAGCTCGAATTCTTCGGCGTTCCCCTGGCCTACATCCCCTACTTCTCGACGCCCGATCCGACCGTGAAGCGCAAGAGCGGCTTCCTGATGCCCGGCGTCACCCAGACCGGCGGCTACGGCTTCGGCGTCGACATCCCCTATTACTGGGCGATCGCGCCGGATTACGACGCGACCTTCACGCCGCGCATCACCTCCAAGCAGGGCGTGCTGCTGCAGACCGAGTTCCGCCAGCGCCTCAGCAATGGCGGCTATCAGGTGCGCCTGTACGGCATCGATCAGCTCGACCGCAACGCCTTCGCCGGCCAGCCGGGCGACCGCCAGTTCCGCGGCGGCGTCGACACCAAGGGCCAGTTCGCGCTCAACGACAAGTGGGTCTGGGGCTGGGACGGCATCCTGCTGTCCGACTACATGTTCCTGTCGGATTACCGGCTGGCGCAGTACCGCGACCCGTTCAACTCGTTCATGAGCCTGCCGACCGAGGCGATCTCGCAGCTGTATTTGACCGGCGTTGGCAGCCGCAGCTTCTTCGACGTCAGGGCGATCCACTATCTGAGCTTCTCGGGCAACCAGCAGACCGTGCCGGTGGTCTATCCGGTGCTGGATTACTCGAACGTGCTGAACTATCCCGTGTTCGGCGGCGAGTTCAGCTACAAGACCAACTTCGTCAATCTGAGCCGCCAGACGGCGGTGTTCGATCCGATCACCACCACGGCCAACACCAACGGCCTGTGCACGACGACATCGGCTGACCCGCTTGCGCGCCTGCCGACGCAGTGCCTGCTGCGCGCCACGCCCGGCACCTACACCCGCCTGACTGCGCAGGCGGAGTGGCGGCGGTCGTTCACGGATCCCTACGGCCAGATCTGGACGCCGTTCGCGATCCTGCGCGCGGATGCGATCAACGCCAACGTCTCGAACCAGCCGGGTGTGGGCAACTTCCTGCAGACCGGCGACACCCAGGCGCTGCGGCTGATGCCGACGGTCGGCCTGGAATATCGCTACCCGTTCATCAACGTTCAGCCGTGGGGCACGACGACGATCGAGCCGATCGCGCAAGTGATCATCCGGCCGAACGAGACCTATGCCGGCCGGCTGCCGAACGAGGACGCCCAGAGCATGGTGTTCGACGCCAGCAACCTGTTCAGCGTCGACAAGTTCTCCGGCTACGACCGCGTCGAGGGCGGCGGGCGCGCCAATGTCGGCGTCCAGGCGACCACGCAGTTCGACCGCGGCGGCACCATCAACGTGCTGTTCGGCCAGTCCTATCACCTGTTCGGGATGAACTCGTTCGCGGTGCAGGACGCCAACAACACCGCCATCGGCTCCGGCCTGGACAAGAACGTCTCGGACTACGTGGCGCGGGTCGACTACTCGCCGAACCGCACTTACACGTTCAGCATGCGCAGCCGGTTCGACCAGCAGACCCTGAACATCCAGCGCTTCGAGGCGGAAGCCAAGGCGAACTTCGACCGCTGGTCGGTGGCCCTGACCTACGGCAACTATGCTGCCGATCCGGCGATCGGTTACCTCACCCGTCGTGAGGGCATCCTGGGTAGCGGCTCGGTCAAGGTGGCACCGAACTGGGTCGTGACGGGCGCCGCGCGGTGGGACCTCGCTGCCAACAAGATCAACCAGTATGTGATCGGCGCGGGCTATGTGGACGACTGTTTCGTGCTGGCCGCCAACTATGTAACGTCGTATAACTATACGGCAGGCACCACTCCACCCGTTCTGAGCCATGCCTATATGCTCCAGATCGGGCTTCGGACGCTTGCCACGACCTCGTCGACGGGAACCGGGGCTGGCGGCCTTCAGTAGTGCGCGCCAGTCTCCGACGGGCCGCTCCGTGGGGTTCGAAAGTCCCTCGTCGGGAGCCGTGGCGCGGCTTCCAGTTGGATCAATAGCGACAGCGAAGCTTGGTCATGACGATCGCGTTCTCTCCTCGCCTTCGGGCCCTGGCCATCTGCACTCTTGCCGCACTCGCCTGCGGCATCGGAACGATGTCGGCTCGCGCCCAGAGCATCGTCGTCATGGTCAATGGCGATCCCATCACCGACTATGACATCGAGCAGCGCACCAAGCTGAACTTCCTGAGCACGCGCAAGCATCAGTCCCGCCAGGAGATCATCGACGAGCTGATCGACGACAAGGTGAAGATCAAGGAAGGCAAGAAGTTCGGCGTCGAGCCGACCGCCTCCGACGTCGACCAATCGTTTGCTGGCATGGGCTCTCGCATGCGGCTCAACCCGGAACAGTTGACCAAATCGCTGGAGAGCCAGGGCGTGCGGCCGGAGACGCTGAAGGCCCGCATCAAGGCGGAGATCGTCTGGAGCAGCCTGGTGCGCGGCCGCTACAAGGAGCGTCTGCTCGTCTCCGACAAGGACGTGGCCGCGGCCGTCGCCGCTGCCGGCGGCGACGGCGATCAGCAGGGCCAGGCGTTCGAGTACAAGATGCAGCCGATCGTGCTGATCGTGTCGAACTCCTCGAACCAGGGCTTGATGGAAGCACGTCACAAGGAGGCGGAAGCGCTGCGCTCACGGGTGCAGACCTGCGCCGAAGCCAACAACATCTTCAAGACGACGGCGAACGCGGTCATCAAGGAGATCGTCGTCAAGACGTCCGCCGACATTCCGCCGAATCTGCGCAAGCTGCTCGATGACACACCGATCGGCCACCTGACTCCGCCGGAAGCGACGCGGCAGGGCATTCAGATGGTGGCGCTCTGCTCGCGGACTCCGACCACGATCGACACGCCGAAGAAGCGCGAGATCAAGGAGCAGATGTACACCAAGAAATACGAGGCCACCTCCAAGGCCTATCTGCAGGAAGTCCGCAAGGCGGCGATGATCGAATATCGCTGATGACGAAGCCGCTCGCGCTGACCCTGGGGGAACCGGCAGGCATTGGCCCCGACATCACCCTGCAGGCGTGGCTGCGCCGCACCGAGCTCGGCCTCCCCGCCTTCTACGTGCGCGGTGATCCTGCCTTCCTGGCTCAGCGCGCCAAGCTGCTCGACCTCCCCGTCACCGTGGACGAGGTTCGTCCCGAACAAGCGGCGCAGGCGTTTGCGACCGCGCTGCCCGTGGTCCCCACCGGGCACGCCGTGACGGCCCCGCCGGGCCGCCCGGACACGACGAGTGCCGAGGCGGCCATCGGCTCGATCCGGGAGGCCGTGGCCGACGTGAGGGCCGGACGCGCCAGCGCCGTCGTGACCAACCCGATCGCCAAGGCCGTGCTCTACCGTGCCGGCTTCTCGCATCCCGGCCATACCGAATTTCTCGCCGAGCTCGCCGCGGATGGCGGAGCCACGCCACAGCCGGTCATGATGCTGTGGTCGCCTGTTCTCGCCGTGGTGCCTGTGACGATCCACGTCGCGTTGCGCGATGCGATCGATCAGCTGACGAGCCCGCTGATCACGTCGACGACGCGAATCGTCGCGGCGAGCCTGCGCCGCTATTTCGGCGTATCGCGGCCGCGCATTGCGATGTCGGGCCTCAATCCGCATGCGGGCGAGGACGGCACGCTCGGCACCGAAGAGGACACGATCATCGCGCCCGCGATCGCAACCTTGCGCAATGCTGGCCTCGACGTGCAGGGACCGCTGCCGGCAGACACGATGTTTCATGAAGCCGCGCGCAAGACCTATGACTGCGCCATCTGCATGTACCACGATCAGGCACTGATCCCGATCAAGACGCTGGCGTTCGACGAGGGCGTCAACGTGACGCTCGGCCTGCCCTTCATCCGCACCTCGCCCGACCACGGCACGGCGTTCGACATTGCCGGCAAGGGCACCGCCAATCCGGCGAGCCTGATCGCGGCGCTCGAGCTCGCGGCGCGCATGGCCAGCCAGTCGTCATGAGCGCGATCGACGACCTCCCGCCGCTGCGCGAGGTCATTCGCGATCATCAGCTGTCGGCTCGCAAGGCGCTCGGCCAGAACTTCCTGCTCGATCTCAATCTCACCGCCCGGATCGCGCGCGCCGCCGGCCCGCTGGAGGACGCCACCGTGGTGGAGATCGGCCCCGGTCCGGGAGGCCTGACGCGGGCGCTGCTCGCGCTCGGCGCGCGCCACGTGATCGCGGTCGAGCACGACGAGCGCGCGATCCCGGCGCTGCAGGCGATCGCCGCGCGCTATCCGGGGCGGCTCGAAATCGTCTGCACCGACGCCCGCACCTTCGACGTCCGGCCCTACCTCGGCAGCACCAAGGCGAAGATCGTCGCCAACCTGCCCTACAACATCGCGACGCACCTCCTGATCGGCTGGCTTTCCGCAGAGCCGTGGCCGCCCTGGTACGACATGATGGTGCTGATGTTTCAGCGCGAGGTCGCCGAGCGCATCGTCGCGCGCGAGAACGAGGACGCCTATGGCCGGCTCGGCGTGCTCGCCAACTGGCGCTGCGAGACCAAGATCCTGTTCGACATCTCGCCATCCGCCTTCGTGCCGCCGCCGAAGGTCACGTCGTCCGTGGTGCGGCTGGTGCCGCGCCCGTCGCCCGAACCCTGCGACCGCCGCGCGCTCGAGCAGGTCGCCGCCGCCGCCTTCGGCCAGCGCCGCAAGATGCTGCGGCAGAGCCTGAAGTCGCTGCCGGCGGATCCCGCGCGGCTCGCGGCCGCCGCAGGCGTCGATCCCACCCGCCGCGCCGAGACCATTCCGGTGTCGGGCTTTGTTGCCATGGCCCGCGAATTGACCAATAGTCGCGACGCGAACAAGTCTTAATCAACAACCATTTCAGGGAGTTTCATCATGGCGTTGATGCGCCGTCAGTCGCTCGTCAAGTTCGACGCACCGCTGTGCGAAACCATCGTCGAGACGCCGAAGCCGCAAGGCCGGGAAGTTCTGGTTCGCATCGAGCGCTGCGGCCTGTGCCACTCCGACCTGCATATCCAGGACGGCTATGCCGATCTCGGCGGCGGCAAGCGCCTGGACACCACGCGCGGCATGACCCTCCCCTTCACGCTCGGACACGAGATTGCCGGCGTCGTCGATGAGGTCGGACCCGACGTGCCGAAGGAACTGATCGGCGCGCGCCGCGCAGTGTTTCCGTGGATCGGCTGCGGCCAATGCCGCGACTGCGCCAATGGCGACGAGAATTTGTGCGCCAAGCAGCGCTTCCTCGGCGTCTCGATTGACGGCGGCTTCGCCACCCACGTGCTGGTGCCGGATGCGAAGTATCTGCTGGAATACGATCCGCTGCCGGTCAATCAGGCCGCGACGCTGATGTGCTCCGGCGTAACGGCCTATGGCGCGCTCAAGCGCCTCGTGGATCGGCCGCGCCAGCGCAATCTGCTGCTGATCGGACTCGGCGGCGTCGGCATGATGGGCCTGTCGTTCGCGCAGGCGATGTTCAAGCAACCGATCTCGGTGGCCGACCTCTCGGCGGCCGCGCGCGAGACCGCGCTGAAGAATGGCGCCGCGACGGCCTACGATCCGGCCGAGCCGGATGTGATCAAGCGCATCCTCAAGGAGACCGAGGGCGGCTTCGACGAGGTCGTCGATTTCGCCGGCAACGAGAAGTCGATGGCCTTTGCGGTGTCCGTCGTTGCACGCGGCGGCAAGATCGTCGTCTCCGGACTGATGGGCGGCCAGTTCACCCTGCCGATGGTTCAATGGGTGTACAAGCGCATGACCATCGAGGGCTTCATGGTCGGCACGCTGACTGAGGCGCACGAGTTGATGGCGCTCGCGCGCGCCGGCAAGATCAAGCCGCCGCCGATGCGCGAGGAGCCGATGGCTGACGTACAGAAGTGGATCGATGCACTGCGCGCCGGCCATGTGGTCGGACGTGTGGTGCTGACGAACTGATCCCTCGTCCGTTGCGACATCGCACGCGGCGGCGGTGCTGCACCGCTGCCGCTGTGGCCAATCATTTGTCCACAAACGTAGAGGTTGTCGGCGCCGCGCCTCGGATCCCTGAGGGTGAAAAGCCAGGTCCATCTTCACGGATGTGACCGATTTGGCGCGATAGCGCGGCCAAAATCGCGGCGGGATGCGGATCCTTTTGTGGGAAAAAAGCCGCACTCGGGCACGAAAGGATCGCGACAGAATTAATCCGGAATTGCGGCTCATTGCCACCCAACTTCTCTCCGAGAACGCGCCGTTGCGTAAGCGTATCCGGAGTCTTCAATGGCAAGCCGAACGGCAGGAGTTGCGTTTGCCATTGCAGCCGGAATCGCCGGCACCGTCGTGCTCGTGCTGCCGCGCGTCGTGTTGGCGGCGGAGGAATGTCTGACCGAGCCGACGGGAGAGAAGTCCGACGCGCAACGCTGGTACTATCGTTTCGATCGTGGCACCAATCGGCGTTGCTGGTATCTTAAAGACGCCAACGGCAATACCCGTGACGCCGCGGCACCGATGCGGGCCGCGCAGCAGCCGACTCCCTGGGACTTCGCCCAGCCCGCTCCACCCAAACTGACGCCGAGACGCACCGATGGCCCGGTCGCTCGCACCAGCGACGCCCTCGCCGAAGCGCCGCAGCCGCGGCTGCGTGCCGATCTCGCCGTGCGGGGCACGCCGAAGCCGCAGAATCTCGCCACGCCGACGACGCTGACGGCATCGGACACCAGCCTGCCGCGCAGCCTCGATAGCTCGCCCTGGCCCTCTGCCCCGCCGCAACAGGCGGACCCGATCGCGGCCGATGCGCCACCACCGGCAATGGCCGACGACGGCAATGCGGAGCCGGACGCGAATGCGGCGCCGACTGCCGACGGGCCGATCATCGCACCCAAGCCGAGCAAGCCCGAAGCGCCCATCCACGTGCTCATGCTCGTGGTCATCGGCGCACTCGCGATTTCAGGACTGCTGGCGAGCGCGCTCTATCGGCTCAGCCGGATGGGACGACGGCAACGGCGCAACGGCAGCTGGCACGCGGACGCAGTACGGATGCGCCGTAGTCGCATCAAACCACGCTCCAAGGCGCCGCAGGGCGGGATGCGTGCGAACCGCGGCAGCATGCCGGCGGCACCATCCCATCCAGGCGGCAGCCGCGGCTCCCAGCCGGCTTCGGCGCTCGACCTCGCCAGCGCGCGGCTGTCCGCTTCAACGGACCAGATCGACCCCCGTGCGCAGCGACCGGCGCCGTCTCCCCAGCATCAGGATCACCCGGCCGTGGCCGCACGCCGACGCGACCGGGACGCGGCTGCGGAGATGCAACGATCACAATCCACCGACGCAGTATGGCAGGCGGTCGATGAGTTGGTGGATCGCGCAGCAGTGCGCCGGGCCGAGCCTTCCGGGGCACAGATCGCTGCGACCAACGCGCCGCCATCGCCGGTTGCCGCAACTGCCGCATCGCCTGCTGCTCCGGCGCAGGCACAACTGACGGCTGCCCAGATGGCCGCCGCGCAGGCCGCTGCCGCCAAGATTGCAGCAGCCCAGGCGAGCGCCGCCGCTGCAGCCGCCTCGCCGCGCTCGCCGACCTATGCGGCACCGACCGCGCCCGCCGAGCCCTGGCCGGCGGCGCAGCGGGTTGAACCAGCGAATCCCACCCGCATCCAGGCAGCCGCAGCAATGCCGTCAGCCGCCCCACCACCGGCGCAAGCTGCCGCGACCGCCGCCCCACCTGCCCCCGTCGACGTCAGCGAAATCGTGTCGGCGCTGCGCAAGGCCCGAAGCCGCGATGTCACGTCCCCCTCTGCCGGCGCTCCGATCGACGCCGCCAAGGTGATTGCCGCGCTGCTGGTGTCGCGCGCGGCCAAGCGGCACGCCACGCAACCCGGCGAGGCTAGCGATGATCCGGCTGCAGCGGCCCTCGCTGAGACGGCTCCGCCAACGCAGGCGGACGCTGCACCCCGGACCACGCAGGCGTCGCAACACCTGACGAACCATCCGCGTGGCGGCCAGCCCGTCGCTCAGCCCGTTCCCGGGACGCCCGATCAGCCTGCCTCCCCGCGCGCGCCGTCAACGGCGCCCGCCGATCCTGCGGCCGCACTGATCGAGACGCTTCGCGCGCATGCGGCACGACAACCGGCCCCTCAGCCTGACGATGACATCGCCGTGGGCGGACCCGCGATGATGTCGGAAGCCCCTGCCGCCGAAGACGATGAGCTCGACGATCCTGCGGCGGCGCTGATCAACCTTCTGCAGTCGCGCTTTTCATTGCCCGAAGACGAGCTGGAGGCAGAGCCGCAGCAGGAGGAGCTCTCCGTCGAGGCTCAGCAGGACGTCGTGCACATGCATGATGATCCCGCGGCCCGACTGATGAGTCTCCTGGAATCGCGGTCGTCGATCCCCGCCGCGCTACCTATCGACAGACCGCAGGCGCAGCAGCAGCCACCGCGCCCGTCGCAGCAGCGTCCCCTGTTCGTGCCGACGCCGTTCGAGGATCCGGCGACCCCGCCGCTCGACTTCATTCCGCGGCCTCCGGCGCTGCGGCCGCGGCCGCGCAACATTCAGCAGGATGATGAGCTCGACGGCATCCAGGACATCCTGGCGCGCCTCGGCCGGCGGGCGTAGACGGAAGGCGTTTCAGCTCTCGAGCTGGCGCTGCAGCTCGCGCACGAAGGTCGTCAATCCGGTCCGGCGCTCGCGCTTCAGGCGCTCGGCCTTGAGGATCGACTGCACCTCGGCGAACGCATCGTCCACGTTGCGGTTGATGACGATGTAGTCGTACTCCGCCCAGTGGCTCATTTCGTGGCTGGCGCGGCTCATGCGCCCGCGGATGACCTCGTCGGAGTCCTGCGCGCGCGTGTGGAGACGCTTCTCCAGATCGGCGGCGGACGGCGGCAGGATGAACACGCTGACGACGTCCTGCCGCGCCTTCTCGCGCAGTTGCTGCGTGCCCTGCCAGTCGATGTCGAACAGCACGTCCTGGCCCGCCGACAGCGCCGCTTCGACCGGCGCGCGCGGCGTGCCATAGCGATTGTCGAACACAGTGGCCCATTCGAGCAGCTCGTTGCGCTTGGCCATGTCCTCGAAGCGCGCCCGGTCGACGAAGTGATAGTCGCGGCCGTCGACCTCACCAGGCCGCATCGGACGCGTCGTCGCCGAGACCGACATCCGCAGGCCCGACATGCGCTCGATCAGCAGGCGCGACAGCGTCGTCTTGCCTGCCCCCGAAGGCGATGACAGCACGAACATCAGCCCGCGCCGCTCGACCCCATCGAAGCTTCCGTCGTGAGCCGCCATGGATCACTCCAGATTCTGAACCTGTTCGCGAAACTGCTCGACCACGGTCTTCATCTCCAGGCCGATGTTCGTCAGCTCGATGTCGTTCGACTTCGAGCAGGTGGTGTTGACCTCGCGATGGAATTCCTGGGCGAGGAAGTCGAGCCGGCGGCCGACGGGCCCGCCCTTGCCGAGCATCTCGCGCGCCTGCGCGATGTGCGAGGCGATGCGATCGAGTTCTTCGCGCACGTCGGCCTTGGCCGCGATCAGCAGCGCCTCCTGCGCCAGGCGATCGGGATCGAAGCGGTCGGAGGTTTCGAGCAGGGCTGCCACCTGTTCGGCCAGCCGCGCCTTGATCGCCTCGGGCTTGCGGCCCGGCGACGCCTCCGCCCTTTTCGCCAACGCCTCGATTTCGTCGACGCGCTGATTGAGGATCTGACCGAGCGTGTCGCCCTCGCGCCGGCGCATCTCGACGAGATGTTTCAGAGCGGTGTCGAAGCCTGCAATCGCCGCCTCTTTGGCGGCCTTGTCCTCGGCCTCGTCACTCTCCGGCTCGGCCACCTCGATCACGCCCTTGATCGACAGCAGCCCGTCAATGCTCGGTGCGACCGCGTCAATCCTGCCGGCGAGCGAGCTCGCCATCTTCACCACCGCAGCCAGCACGTCCTCGTTGATTCGCACCGTCGACCCGGTCTCGGTGCGCTTGACGGTGAGATTCGCATAGACCGTGCCGCGCGACAGGACTTCCGTCGCGCGCTTCTTGGCGAAGGCCTCGACCTCGTCCCAGCCCTGCGGCAATCGCACCCGGACGTCCAATCCCTTGGCGTTGACCGACTTCAACTCCCACTCGAACGAGTAGGGACCGCTTGCCCCGTGGCTACGGGCAAAGCCGGTCATGCTCGACAGCGCCATTTCGTCCATGTCTCCGGCACATTGGGAACGGGGACAGACTCAACCCCCGCCGAAAGTGCGCGAACCTTACGGCCTTTTGGGCAAATGTTAAGCCCGGTTCTGCGCGGCCGACATGCGTGGGAAATTATTGCTGAACGACCGGCGGGCTCGGCTGCGCCGCCCCCTGACGGGCGCCGTTGCCAGGTGCGGCCCCCGGTGCAACTCCGCCGGTGGCGCGGTTGGCCGGCGGCTTCTTTGCCGCTGCGGGCGCCCGTGGGGTCGCTCCGGCCGCCGGATCGGCCGCGCCACCCGCGACGGCAGGCGGCGCCTCGTCGGGCTCGACGGTGTCGTTCTGAGTCTGCCGCTCCATCGCCCTGAGCTTGGCGACGTTCTTCTGGTGCAGGTCGTAGGTTTCGGTGAAAGCATGGCCGCCGGTGCCGTCGGCCACGAAATAGAGATCGCGCGTGCGCGCCGGATTGGCTGTCGCCTCCAGCGAGGCGCGGCCGGGGTTGGAGATCGGTCCCGGCGGCAGGCCCTCGATCACATAGGTGTTGTAGGGCGACGGCTGGGTGATCTCGCTGCGCTTGATCGGACGGCCCAGCGTGCCCTTGCCGCCGACCAGACCATAGATGATGGTCGGATCGGACTGCAGCTTGATCCTCTGCTTCAGCCGGTTGACGAATACTGCGGCCACCCGGCTGCGCTCGTCGGGCTTGCCGGTCTCCTTCTCGACGATCGAAGCCAGCGTCACCAGCTGCTCCGGCGTCCTGACCGGCAGATCCGGACTACGCCGTTCCCAGATCTCGGCCAACACGCGCTTCTGCGCCTGCTGCATGCGTTGCACGACCTGATCGCGGCTGGTGCCGCGCGGAAACTTGTAGGTCTCCGGCAACAACGTGCCTTCGCGCGGAATCTCGCGGACGCTGCCGGTGAAGATCTCGTTCTCGGACAGGCGGGCCACGATCTGCTCTGACGTCAGGCCCTCGGGCACGGTCACCGAATGCTGCACGACCTTGCCTTCGACGATGACGCCGATCACGTCGCGCAACGATGCATTCTTCTGGAACGCATACTCGCCCGGCTTGAGGTCGGAACTGGCCTTCAGGGCATAGACTCCACCGATGAAGATCCACGGATTGACGTCGATCACACCTTCACGCGCGAGCACGTCGGCAATATCGCGTTTGCCCGCGCGCTGCGGGATGTTGACGACCTTGTCCTCCTGCAGCGGTCCTGCCGCTTCCAGGATCTGCCGTCCATAATAGTAGGCCGCGCCCACGCCGAGCATGGCCAGGATGAGCAAGGTGATGATCGCGTTGCCGACGACCACGAACGGATTGCGGGCGCGGTCGGAGCGGCGCGGCGGCGGCGGCACGCGTTCCGGCTCCAGCGCTGCGCGCGGGCTGCGGGGCGAGATGGGCGGCCGTTCACTCATCGATGCAACCTTCAGTCCTGTCGCTCTCGTCGTGGCCGTGCGCTCCCCAACGCAAGCGACCTGAAGTCCACGCCCATTTAACGATTCGTCATCTCGTCATCGAATACGGCGAAAAGGTGTTTTCGCCGGGCCTCACCGCCATGCGCATCCACTTACCGCATCGGCGCCGAAGGCCGACCTGCGAAAGACACGCGAAGTCTTGGGTTCTAGTGTGGCTGCAGTCGGATATCCGCGTGACCAAGCGACAATCGGCCCGCGCGGCATCCGTCCTTCCGCACTAGGTCACCACGCGCCGTAAAACCACCGACGCGTTGGTGCCGCCGAAACCAAACGAGTTCGACAGTGCCACGTTGATCTCGCGTTTGCGAGGTGCATGCGGCACGAGATCGATCGCGGTTTCCACCGACGGGTTCTCCAGATTGATCGTCGGCGGGGCGATGTTATCCCGAATCGCGAGAATGCTGAAGATGGCTTCGACGGCGCCGGCCGCGCCGAGCAGATGTCCGATCGACGATTTGGTCGACGACATCGAGATCTTCGAAGCGGCATTGCCAAGCAGGCGCTCGACCGCGCCGAGTTCGATCTCGTCGCCGACTTGAGTCGAGGTGCCGTGCGCGTTGATGTAGTCGAGGTCGGCGGCCGTGATGCCGGCGCGCTTCAGCGCCGCACTCATGCTGCGAAAACCGCCGTCGCCGTCCGGAGATGGCGAGGTGATGTGATAGGCATCTCCGGAGAGTCCGTAGCCGGAGACCTCGGCGTAGATCCGCGCGCCACGTGCTTTGGCGTGCTCATACTCCTCGAGCACGACCACGCCGGCGCCCTCGCCCATCACGAAGCCGTCGCGGTCCTTGTCGTAAGGGCGCGACGCGCGCTCGGGCGTCTCGTTGAATCCGGTCGACAGCGCGCGCGCCGCGCAGAACCCGGCCATGCCAATTCGGCAAATCGGCGATTCGGTGCCGCCGGCGACCATGACATCGGCATCGCCGAGCGCGATCAGGCGGCTGGCGTCGCCGATCGCATGCGCGCCGGTCGAGCACGCAGTGACGACCGAATGATTGGGACCCTTGAGCCCGTGCTCGATCGAGACATAGCCCGAGGCGAGATTGATCAGACGTCCGGGAATGAAGAAGGGCGACACTTTGCGCGGACCGCGCTCCTTCAGGAGGATCGCAGTGTCGGCAATGCCCGAGAGGCCCCCGATGCCGGACCCGATCAGCGTGCCGGTGGCACAGCGGTCCTCTTCCGTCGCAGGATGCCAGTTGGCGTCATCGAGCGCCTGACGCGCCGCAGCCATCGCGAAAATGATGAAATCGTCGACCTTGCGCTGGTCCTTCGGCTCCATCCACTGGTCGGCATTGAAGGTGCCGTCGGAGCCATCGCCGCGCGGCACCTGACAGGCCACCTTGGCGGGAAGATCGGAGACCTCGAACGACTCGATCAAGCGCGCACCGCTCTTGCCCTGAAGGATGCGCTGCCAGGTCGTTTCCACACCACAGCCAAGCGGCGAAACCATGCCAAGGCCAGTGACGACAACCCGCCTCATGTTCGTTTCTCCAGACCCGACCTTGAGCGCTTGTGCATCGGCTGACGGCCGTCGCCGCACCTCGGGTCAATTGTTCGAGTAACATGTTCTGGCCGGGCAGCGCGTCCGAATCGTCCATCGCCAGCCGCCAGATGACGGCTCATCACGACGCCGCCAACAGCAAGAAACCGGTCGACCGCACAAGACGGATCGGCCGGTTTCGCGCAACTCTCGCCGGAGCGTCAGCTCTTGGCGTTCTTCTCGAGGAACTTGGTGGCGTCGCCGACGGTCAGGATCGTCTCCGCGGCATCGTCCGGAATCTCGCAACCGAACTCTTCCTCGAAGGCCATGACGAGCTCGACCGTATCGAGGCTGTCAGCACCGAGGTCGTCAATGAAGCTCGCGTTGTCGACCACTTTCTCGGGCTCGACACCAAGGTGTTCGACCACGATCTTCTTAACCCGCTCGCCAATCTCACTCATCGTTCAAACCTCGTGCTTGTTCCTTTAAGACCCGACCCCCGGATGATCCGCATCACCCCGGCCGCTAAACTTCCTTCGCGATCGCGCAAAACCAGATTTGCCCCGCAGCGCCCCTTTACCGAAATTTGGCGGACGACTTGCGGTCCGAAAACTTCGGAAACGGGGCCACTCACAAACTCCAATCCACACTCTCCATGAGGCCGGTACGCCTCCGATCCAGAGCGCTCAAACAGGAACCCGGATCAGCAGCACCAGCCGACGGAGGCCCGGCGAACGATGGCAGCTCGCCCCGCCAATATACAGGGTTTGGAAATCCTGCAATGGCGTTCTTCGTGCCCCCATCAGCCGCCCGGTTACCATACACGCGAATCATTGACCACACGGCCCGGTATAGTGGTCGCGACGTCTTTTCGCCGCATTCCGAGCCGCGGCAGAGCCTAGATCATGGCCATGCCGCCATTGACGTGGATGGTCTGCCCCGTGACATACGCCGCCTCGTTGGAGGCGAGGTACACCGCAGCTGCAGCAATGTCCTCCGGCGTGCCCAACCGCGCCGCCGGCACCTTGGCGAGGATCGACTCGCGCTGCTTCTCGTTCAGAGCGTCGGTCATCGGTGTCTTGATGAAGCCGGGTGCGATGCAGTTGGCGGTCACGCCGCGTTTGGCATATTCGGCGCCGAGCGTCTTGATCATGCCGATGATGCCGGCCTTGGACGCCGTGTAATTGCCCTGCCCCGGATTGCCGGTGATGCCGACGATCGAGGTGATCGCGATGATGCGGCCGAAGCGCTTGCGCATCATCAGCTTGGTGGCGGCACGCGAGAGACGGAATGTCGCGGTCAGGTTGACCTTGATCACCTCGTCCCAATCCTCGTCGCGGAGCTGCACGAACAGGTTGTCGCGGGTGATGCCGGCGTTGGCGACGAGAATGTCGACCTGCCCCATCGCCTGCTCGGCAGCCGGCACCAGCGCCTCGACCTCGGCCGCGTCGGACAGGTTGCAAGGCAGCACATGCACACGGCTGCCCAGCTCGCCGGCGAGGGTCTCGAGCACCTCGCGCCGGGTGCCGGAAACGGCAACGGTCGCCCCCTGGGCATGCAAGGCCTTCGCGATCGCGTTGCCGATGCCGCCGGTCGCGCCGGTCACCAGCGCGGTCCTGCCACTCAGATCGAACATCCAACTCTCCTCAATGCCGCTTCCAGGCGGCCACTTACGACGTTTTCGCCGCGGCCAGCGCATCCTTCGCGGCCACGATATCCGACGGGCCGCCGACGGCGACGCCGACCGCACCATCCGCGATCCGCTTGACCAGGCCGCTGAGCACCTTGCCGGCGCCGATCTCGAAGAACCGTGTCACGCCCTGGCCCGCCATATATGCGATCGATTCGCGCCAGCGCACCGTACCCGTGACCTGCTCGACCAGGCGACGGCGAATCTCGTTGGGATCGCTGATCGGCGCCGCGAGTACGTTCGAGACCAGGGGCGAGGCCGGCGCCTTGATGGTGACCCTGGACAGCGCCTCCGCCATGACGTCCGCCGCCGGCTGCATGAGCTTGCAATGGAACGGCGCGGAGACCGGCAGCAGCATGGCGCGCTTGGCGCCCTTGCCGCGGGCGATCTCGACGGCGCGATCGACGGCGGCCTTGTTGCCGGACACCACCACCTGGCCGCCGCCATTGTCGTTGGCAGCCTGGCAGACCTCGCCCTGGGCCGCCTCTTCGGCGACCGCGACAGCCGCCTCATAATCCATCCCGAGCAGCGCGGCCATGGCGCCGACGCCCACCGGAACGGCCTTCTGCATGGCAAGCCCACGGGTGCGCAGCAGGCGGGTAGTATCCGCAATCGTCAGGCTGCCGGCGGCGGCCAGCGCCGAGTATTCGCCCAATGAGTGACCTGCGACGAAGGCGGCGTCGCGTCCGACCGAGAATCCGGCTTCGGTTTCCAGCACCCGCAAGGTTGCCATCGAGACCGCCATCAGAGCGGGTTGGGCATTTTCGGTCAGCTGCAGGGTCTCGGCCGGACCTTCCCAAATGCTGGTCGTCAGCTTCTCACCGAGGGCGGCATCGACCTCCTCGAACACCGAACGAGCCACCGGGAAGGAGTCGGCGAGCGCCTTGCCCATGCCGACGGCTTGGGACCCCTGCCCCGGAAAAGTGAATGCTGCCGTCATGGCCGCCCCCTGAACGTTCCAAAATCCCTGGAATTGAGTAACTTTGGCCGGAAAGACACTGGCCGGCCCTGTGATGTCAAGCACGTGACGGGCGCAATTCGACCACTTTCCCTTGCCTTGGCCCCGAAAATCGGTATAAGGCGCGCCATCCGTGGATCCCGAGCCGGGAGCTGAACGGACGGTCCCAGCAAACTCACCTTGCTCAACCTTGGGGATTTAACCTCTCCAAGCTGTCCTGGTGACTTTGATGTGGCAGGGCCAGTCGGCCCGTCGTCCCGTGTTCCCGCCTTCTGAGCTGACGTCTGCGAGTCCTTTCCACAAGGTCTCGAAGGGCTTGACGCCGGGATTTGCGCCAACTTGGAAAGGACAGCCATGCCGCTTTACGAGCATGTATTCCTCGCGCGTCAGGACGCGAGCACCCAGCAGGTGGAAGAACTGACGGCTCAGATGACCGGTATCGTCGAAGGTCTCGGCGGTAAGGTCACGAAGTCTGAGAATTGGGGCGTTCGCTCCCTCACCTACCGCATGAACAAGAACCGCAAGGCCCACTTCGTGCTGCTCAACATCGACGCTCCGTCCGCGGCGATCGCCGAGATCGAGCGCCAGGAGCGGATCAGCGAAGACGTGATCCGCTACCTCAGCGTCCGCGTCGACGAGCTCGAGGAAGGCCCGTCGGCGATGATGCGCAAGGCCGATCGCGACCGTGAGCGCGACGACCGCGGCGGTGGCTTCCGTGGTGAGCGCGATGGCGGCGGCTTCCGTGGCGATCGCGGTGACCGTGGCGATCGCGGCCCGCGCCGGGCCCGTGACGAAGAAACTGCGGACGAGGAGTAAGATCAATGGCTGAAGCCCCCGCACGTCGCCCGTTCTTCCGCCGCCGCAAGACCTGCCCGTTCTCCGGGCCGAACGCGCCGAAGATCGACTACAAGGACTCCAAGCTGCTGATGCGTTACGTCTCTGAGCGCGGCAAGATCGTGCCGAGCCGCATCACGGCCGTGTCCGCCAAGAAGCAGCGCGAACTCGCGCGCGCCATCAAGCGCGCCCGCTTCCTCGGCCTGCTGCCTTACGTCATCCGCTGATTGCGGACCTCGGACCGGCGGCCCCGCGCCGCCGGCTCCTTCCGTTGAATTCTCATAAGGCTTCCGGGTCGTCCGGTCGCCGATGGTTGGGGCGAAGGCGCCTCTAACCGCTCGAAGGGAGCGGGACAGCTGATGATCGGAACGCTTCTCATCGCGCTCGCGGCAGGCGCTGCCTCCGCGGTCATGTTCGCCTCGACCGGATCGGGCGTGATGACGGCGCTCGTGCTTGCGCTGCTCGCGCCCGTGCCGCTGCTCGTCGCTGCAATCGCCTGGGGCCGGCTTTGCGCCGTCATCGGCGGTCTCGTAGCAACCGCTTGCGTGCTGGCCATCTTCGGCTTCGATCGCGCTCTCGCCTTTGCCGTCTCCGTGACGCTGCCGGCCTGGTGGCTCGGCCACCTCATCCTGCTCGGCCGTCCGACGACCAGCCCGTCCGGCCAGGATGGCATCGAATGGTATCCGCCCGGCAACATCCTGCTGTGGATCGCGGTGATCGCAGCGCTGATTGCCGCGTTCTCCTTCGGCACCGACATGACGGCCACCAATCAGGGTCTCAGGCGGCTGCTGTCGCGCGTGCTCAGCAATACCGTCACGTCGACCGACGCGGTCGACATTCCCCGGCTGGTCGAGATCCTGGTGTTCATGGCGCCGCCGATGGCCGCGGTGATCATGACCACGATCCTGTCGCTCAACGTCCTGGCGGCCGCAAAGATCACGGCGATCTCCGGCCGGCTGATGCGCCCATGGCCGCGCCTGCGCGACACCAAGCTGCCGCTGATGACGCTGCCGGCGCTGTTTGCGATCATCGCGTTCTGCTTCCCGGGCGGGCTGATCGGCATGCTGGCGCGAATCGCCGCCGCAGCGCTGCTGACCGCCTATGCGCTCACCGGCTTCGCGGTCCTGCATACGCTGACCTTGCCGCTGCGCACCCGGCCGCTTTGGCTCGGTCTCGCCTACGCGCTGATGCTGACCTTCATCTGGCCGATCCCCATGCTGGCGATGATCGTCCTCGGCCTCGCCGACGCCGCCTTCGACCTCCGTCACCGTTACGGCCCGCGGCAGCCGCCGCCTTTGCCGGTGCCGTAAAAGTTCAACCTCACACCAACCGCTTCCGAACATCACAAGGAGAACATCGATGGAAGTCATTCTGCTGGAACGTGTCGCCAAGCTCGGCCAGATGGGCGAGATCGTGAAGGTCAAGGACGGGTTCGCCCGCAACTTCCTGCTGAAGCGCAAGAAGGCGCTGCGGGCCACCGCCGAGAACAAGGCCAAGTATGAGGGCATGAAGGCCGAGCTCGAAGCCAACAACATCAAGGCCAAGGGCGAGGCGGCCAAGGTCGCCGAGAAGATCGACGGCCGCGACATCGTCATCATCCGCCAGGCCTCCGAATCCGGCCAGCTGTTCGGCTCGGTCTCGGTGCGCGACATCGTCGCCGCCCTCGCCGCCGACGGCATCACCGTGAGCCGGCCGCAGGTCTGGCTCGACGCCCCGATCAAGACGATCGGCAAGCAGACGATCACCATCGCAATCCACCCGGAGGTCGAGACCTCGGTGACCGTGACGGTCGCCCGCAGCGCCGACGAGGCCGAGCGCATCAAGCGCGGCGAGGACATCTCGACCCGCCAGGAGGACCGCGACGCCGCCGCCGAAGCGATCGCGGCCGCCGGCGAGTTCTTCGATCCGGAGGCCCAGGACGAGGGCGCTGCCGGCGAGCCTGCGCAGCAGTAAGCGCGCCAGCCCATTTGCGGAAAAGCCCGGCTCCCCGAGCCGGGCTTTTTCATTGTCGTCTCACCGCGAGGGCGAGGACGGAACCGAGGGATCCGACGGCACCGACTGGGTCGTGGCCGGCGCCGGCGTCACCGGCGGGACCGGATCGGCGCGCAGCGCCGGCGCGGCCTCGCTCGATCTTGCCGGCTCGACCCGCGGCGGCTCGGAGCCGGCAGCGCTGTCCTCGCGCGACGCCGACGGCCGGGTCGCACCGGTCGGCTCGCCGCGCGTCTCCTCCGCAGCCGAGCCCTCCTGGGCCGGCTTCTTGCGCTTGCCGAGCCGGCCCTTCTTCGCGGGCGCGCTGCCCTCGCCGTCGGCCGGCGCAGCGGCTGGATCAGTTGCCGCGTCGGGCTTCGCCTCGGCCGGCGCGGAGCGCTTGGAGTGATGACCCGAACGGCGGCGCGGCTCGCCTGGGCTGGCAGCAGCATCCGCGGCGGCCGGTTTCGCCTCGGGCGGCTCGGTGGCGGCCGACCGGGCGCGGCGCTCGGACCGCGTCTCCTTGCCGGAGTGGCCCGTTGATCGCGCATCCGCAGCGCCGTTCGCAATCAGGTAGTTGGCGAGCACGCCGGCCATCTCGGGGCTCGTCGTGTAATGCTGGCGCAGAAATCCGGGCAGCGAGCTGGCCGAGGTGTTCTTGGCCAGGCCGCGCGGCGACTTGTGGCAGACCACGCAGGTCCCGTTGTAGATCTGCGCAGGACTCTTGCCCGCATCGAGATTTTCCTGCGCAACGGCGGCCCCCGCGAAGCCCATGCAGAACACCGCCACCACCGTCGCCAAATTGAGCGCTCGGCCCACCATTCTCATTCTCCAGCTATGGTTTCGCCCACACGGCGCCGCCCCGCGCGACATCCGCTGCCGTGTTTCCTCTCGCTATCAGCCGAACGTGACAGCGGACATTGCGGTCGCTCCACGCCCTCGACGGCGATCCCTTCAGACCTCGTCCGGCGGTCAGATGCCGGACACCGGCCAAAAGACCGGCGGCCGCGGCCTTTTTAACGGATTGCGGAGCGAATGAAAGCGCACAGATGTTCCTGCGCCGAGATGTCCATCGATCAATGACGGTTCGGAATATCGGCGTTGTGTTCATGGCAGTGGCGTCGGCTTGTGCCCGCTGGGTAACATAACAACGTGATGATAGGGAACCAATCGGTTCTCAACGCGTCGAGTGCGACGGCCGGGAAAGTCAGCAACTCACGGGAATAGCTCCTTGGGTGGTGTGGATGGACCGTTTGCTGCGAAGTCTGTTGAGTAGCTTCATTCGCCGTGGGTCGATCAGCTTTACGACCGCCAGCGGCACGTCGTTCAGCTGCGGGGATGGAACCGGTGTCTCCGTGGCGGCACGATTTCTGACTCGTGAAGCCGAGCGCCGGATTCTGGCCAATCCCGAGCTCGCGCTCGGCGAGGTCTATATGGACGGCTCGTTCGTGGTCGAACGAGGATCGATCGCGGATCTGCTGTCGATCGTGATGAGCCAGCCGGCCGTGGTGCCCGACTGGGCCAGGCCGCAATGGTGGCTGCGCTATCTGATCCGGCACCTGCGCCAGCTCAATATCCGGGCACGCGCGCGCCGCAACGTCGCCCATCATTACGATCTCGATGGGCGGCTGTATTCGCTGTTCCTCGATGCCGACCGGCAATATTCCTGCGCCTATTTCGAGACGCCGGACGCGACGCTGGACGATGCCCAGCTCGCCAAGAAACGTCATCTCGCGGCCAAGCTGCTGATCGGCCGCCGCCATCGCGTCCTCGACATCGGCTGCGGCTGGGGCGGGCTTGGACTCTACCTGGCCGAGATGTGTGATGCCGACGTGACCGGCGTGACCTTGTCGGCCGAGCAGTTGCAGGTTGCCGAGGCCCGCGCGGCCGAACGGCACCTCTCCGCCTCCGCCCGCTTCCTGCTGCAGGATTATCGCGACGTGCCTGGCACCTTCGACCGCATCGTCTCGGTCGGTATGTTCGAGCATGTCGGGGTCGCCTTCTACGACTCCTTCTTTCGCCGCAGCGCCGAGCTGCTCGCGGACGACGGCGTCATGCTGCTGCATTCGATCGCACGCTCCGTGGGCCCTGATGCGACCAATCCCTGGATCGCCAAATACATCTTTCCCGGCGGCTACGTCCCAGCCCTCTCGGAGGTTCTGCCGGCGATCGAGCGCGCCGGGCTCCTCGTCTGCGACATCGAGATCCTGCGCCTGCACTACGCGGAGACCCTGAAGGCGTGGCGCGAACGCTTCATGGCCCGGCGCGACGAGGCCGTGCAGCTCTATGACGAGCGCTTCGCGCGGATGTGGGAGTTCTACCTGGCGGCCGCGGAAATGGGGTTCCGCAAGCAGAACCTGATGAATGTCCAGATCCAGCTGACGAAGCGCCAGGGCGTCGTGCCGATGACGCGCGACTACGTCCACCGTGAGGAGACGCGGCTGCGGGCGCGCGAGCGCGGCAGCCGCCCGGCGCTGCAGATGGCGGGTGAGTAGCGCGCGCGGCCCGCGACGACAGCGGAGGGCGGCGCCAGTGCAATGGTCCTGCAGAGACGGACGGCCGCATTCCCTCGGCTGCGCCGCGCCGGTCTCGACTTCAATTCTGAGATGCTCGGTGGACGGCTTGCATCCCAAACGCGAGATTATGCCCATCCGACTCAAATTTTCAAACAAATCGTGCGGTCTGTGAACTGGCTCACAGACCCCGGGGAAGCCCGGCCGTAGTGTCCTGGCATGTCCCCGAGCCCCGCCAGAGCCATGTTGGAACCCCAGACCGACTTCAGCACCGACTACGCGCTGATCGCCGCGGGCGTGGGAGCATCCCTGATCGCCCTCCTGTATCTGCTGCTGGTCTGACGCCGGGCGCGGATCCACGCGCGGCCCTGGCACGCCCTGCCGTACCGGCTCTCGTTCCCGCCTCGCCGACGTGTCGAACGATCGCGCCGGTTGATTGCACCGGCGTGTCGCTCGCGCTCGCGCGGCGTTGAGTCCTGTCGGTTCCGTCAAGCGCGGCATCTGGCGAGTCCGGATTCATCCACCAGATTTACCAGACGGTGAATTGCGCTCAGCTTTCGCTTCCGCTTCGCGCGCGACTGGCGCTTTATCCCCTCCCCTTCAAAGCTGCTAAACACGCGGTCATGGCACTCACCGATTCGAACGTTCACAAGCTGGCGTCGGCTGACGCAGCAACGCCGGCCTATCGCAGCGCTCCTCACAACATCGAGGCGGAACAGGGTCTGCTCGGCGCGATCCTGGTCAACAACGACGCGTTCTATCGCGTGTCGGACTTCCTCGAGCCGAAGCATTTCTTCGAGCCGCTGCACCAGACCGTGTTCGAGACCGCGTCCAGCCTGATCCGGATGGGCAAGGTCGCGACGCCCGTGACCTTGAAGACGTTCCTGCCGGCCGACGTCGACATCGGCGGCATGACCGTCGGCCAGTATCTGGCACGGCTCGCGGCCGAAGCGACCACGATCATCAACGCCCAGGACTATGGCCGCACCATCTACGACCTGTCGTTGCGCCGCGACCTGATCGGCATCGGCGAGGACATGGTCAACGTCGCCTATGACGCGCCGGTGGACTTCGCGCCGCGCAACCAGATCGAGGACGCCGAGCGCCGGCTGTACGAGCTCGCGGAGTCCGGACGCTACGACGGCGGGTTCCAGAAATTCTCCCAGGCGCTGACGACCGCGCTCGACATGGCCGCCAAGGCCTTCCAGCGCGACGGCAAGCTGTCCGGCATCTCCACGGGCCTGCGCGATCTCGACGCCAAGATGGGCGGCCTGCAGCATTCGGACCTGATCATCCTCGCCGGCCGTCCCGGCATGGGCAAGACCTCGCTCGCCACCAACATCGCCTACAACGTCGCCCAGGCCTATGTTCCCGAATTGCAGCCCGATGGCACCTATCGCGCCGCGCAGGGCGGCGTGGTCGGGTTCTTCTCCTGCGAAATGAGCGGCGAGCAGCTCGCCACCCGTATCATCGCCGAGCGCTCTGGCATTCCCTCCAGCCACATCCGCCGTGGCGGCATCACCGAGGCCGATTTCGAGAAGCTGCGCGAATGCTCGATCGAGCTGCAGTCGCTGCCGTTCTATGTCGACGAAACCGGCGGCATCTCGATCGCGCAGGTGATGGCGCGCGCCCGCCGGCTGAAGCGCCAGAAGGGCCTCGACCTGCTGGTGATCGACTACATCCAGCTGCTGTCGGGCTCGGGCAAGCGCGGCAACGACAACCGCGTCCAGGAAATCACCGAGATCACCACCAGCCTGAAGGCGCTGGCCAAGGAGCTCAGCGTTCCCATCATCGCGCTGTCGCAGCTGTCGCGCCAGGTCGAGAATCGCGAGGACAAGCGGCCGCAACTGTCGGACCTGCGTGAATCCGGCTCGATCGAGCAGGACGCCGACGTGGTGCTGTTCGTGTATCGCGGTGAGTACTATTTGGCCGCCAAGGAGCCGCGTCCCGGCACCGAGGAGCACCAGAAGTGGCAGATGGAAATGGATCTGGCGCTCGGCAAGGCCGAGGTGATCATCGGCAAGCAGCGCCACGGCCCGACCGGCACGGTCGAATTGCACTTCGACGCCTCGGTCACCCGCTTCGGCGACCTCGCCCATGACGGCCTGCCGCCGCAGCACCACGACTATTGACCTGACGCGGTTGAACCGTGACGCCGCGGCGCGTAAAAGCGCCACATGAGTGTTCCCGAACAGAAACCCGCCGAACAACCTGTCTCGGCGGTCGACGACGCTGTCCCGGCCAGCGCCACCGGCGTGCTGACCATCGATCTCGATGCGCTCGCCGCCAATTGGCGCAAGCTGGAAAAGACCGCAGTGCCGGCCGAATGCGCCGGGGTGATCAAGGCCGACGCCTATGGCTGCGGCATTCCCGAGGTGGCGCGCACGCTCGCCGCGGCCGGCTGCAAGACCTTCTTCGTCGCGACGCTCGCCGAGGCCAAGATCGCCCGCGCCGCTTTGCCCGACAGCGCCGCGCTCTATGTACTCGACGGCTTCTTCCAGAACACCGGCGACGACTACGCGGCGATCAACTGCCGTCCTGTCATCGGCGACCTCAACGAGCTCGCCGAATGGGACATGTTCTGCCGCCGCACCGGCTGGAAGGGCGGCGCGGCCATCCATGTCGACACTGGCATGAACCGGCTCGGCCTCAGCCCGATCGACGCGCAGGGCATGATCCCGCGCATCCAGACCGGCGACCATGGCATCACGCTGGTGATGAGCCATCTGGCCTCCGCCGAGCAGATCAACAGCCCGTCGAACGCGCGCCAGCTCACTGCGTTCCGCGAGGTCGCCAGCGTGTTCACCGGCGTGCCCGCCGCGCTTGCCGCCTCCTCCGGCATCTTCCTCGGTGCCGCCTTCCAGTTCGACATGGTGCGGCCCGGTGCCGCGCTCTACGGCGTCAATCCGACGCCCGAGGCCGACAATCCGATGCAGCCGGTCGCCGAGATCAAGGCGCGCATCGTGCAACTGCGTGACCTCGCGCGCGGCGACACGGTCGGCTATGGCGGCACCTGGACGGCGCGCCGCCCGACAAAGATCGCGATCCTCTCCGCCGGCTATGCCGACGGCTATTTCCGCGCGGCGAGCTCCAACGACGGCACACGCGGCGCCGACGTCATCATTGCCGGCCAACGCTGCCCGATCGCAGGGCGCATCTCGATGGACCTGATCGCGGTGGATGTCACCGACCTGCCGCCGAAGGCCGCCCGCCGCGGCCACTTCGCCACGCTGCTCGGCGAGGGCATCACGGTCGACGAGCTCGCGCATCATTTCGGCACCATCGGCTACGAGGTCCTGACCAATCTCGGCCGGCGCTATCACCGCATCTACAAGGGCGGTGCGGCGGCCGCGGAAAGCTGATCGCGCGGAGCAACGCTCTCTGTCTGACGTGCACACAGCTGCTGCCACATCGTCATTGCGAGCGCAGCAATCCAGAGTCCCGCACACCACCCTGAATTGCTTCCGCCTTCGCTCTTCGAGCTACGGCGGACAAGTCGCTGCGCCCGCAATGACGGTGAACTGACATGAGCCATCGTTCTCGCGGCATGTAACGCCCGAGGCTTGCATCTCTTTTTCACCCTCTTCGAAAGACGAGGGCGCAGGGAATGCCGGGTGAAGGCCTCACCCATGGCCCGCCTGCAGAAAAAAAGCAGGCGGCAGTCACCACAGGTTCAGCCGGTCAACCGGCATTCCCCGCGCGATGGCTTTACGTCTTATGCGTACTCTCCCCGGGGATCGGCTGTCTTGCCCCCGTGACCGGCGGATCATCACCGCCAGCGTAGCATCAGCGTCGAGATGCCAGGACCATACGTCTTCGACGTGCGCCTCGTGCCGTTCGTCCGCACGGCCTCAAGCCATGCTGCGACCCAAGGCGCCCACCACATCCCACCCCGCGTGTCATGACGATCGCGATACGCCCCTCGTGCCGAGGCGGGACGGAGATAGAAGAACATGATTTCCGTAAAAACGAAAGACGAATATTTTTCGCGGAAGGACTGGACAGGGTGAGTCGCGTTGAGATCGTTGATGAATTCCGCGTTTCGGCGCGCCCGTTAGGGCCAAGCTACGCTGGCTAGGGTGCCTGGTCATGACGGATGTCGTTGGCGCGCTTCATCTCTCGCGCCAGATCGTCGACAACCTGCGCCAGGGAGCGGCCATCACTCGCAGTGAGCGACTTCCGCAGCTGCCGCGAACTCCAGAGAATTGCGGCAACGAATATGATGAAGGGAAGCCAGGAGACAATCAGGCTTACATACCATGGAATATCATTAGTCATACCCAGCTTCTTCCCTGCAAATATCTACGAGACCGCCCGGCTCGTTCAGATGAGTCGCGCGACCGGCTACAATCTTCTGTCATTCGCCCGCTTCATCTCATCCGCCAGATCACCGACGATCTGCGCCAGCGAGCGACCATCGCCGGCCGTCAGAGACGTCTGAATCCGACGGGTGCTCCATGCAACGGCCAAGACGAACATGATCAGTGGCAACCAGGCTATGATCAGACTTACGTACCAAGGCACATCGTCATTCACACCCAACCTCCACGCATGGTCTCCGCTCGGCGGACCAGGGGCGAGGCTATGATCTTAATCATTAAAAAGTCGGCTGGATGACAACGAGAATCTGCACAATGAGCACATGTAGCTAGGGGCCATACTTTGGTGAGAGGAAGCGCCTCCGCCTCAGGCGCCCGAGCGCGCGCCACATCGTCATTACGAGCGCAGCGGCGAAGCGACGCAATCCAGAATCCCACATGCCACCCTGGATTGCTTCGCTGCGCTCGCAATGACGGGCTGATGGATATCGGCACACGGCTGCGACAGCGCCCGCTGCTGTAGCCCGGATGAGCGCAGCGATATCCGGGGGTCTCACGTGCCGTATCGGAAAACCCGGATGTCGCCGCGCTCATCCGGGCTGCGGGGCTGGTCGCGCAAGAGCGCCATCATTCGATCAAGATGGGCGCTGCGGGTCGGTCGTGGCCGGCGCTCACGCCTTGAAGTAGTCCGGCTGGCCAATGTCGGCGATCAAACCGATCCCGTCCGGTCTCCAGCCCAGGCGCTGCTGTGTCAGGACGCTGGAGGCCGGCATGTCCAGCCCTGCGAACATCGCCAGTGGACCGTAGTAGTCGCCCGCCTCCTCCTTGCTGATCGACACGACCGGCACGTTCAGCGCGCGGCCGATCACCTCGATGACCTCGCGCATGGGGACGCCCTCCTCGCCGACGGCGTGGTAGATCGCGTCTGCAATGCCCTTCTCCAGGGCGAGCCGGTAGAGGCGGGCGACATCCGATCGATGCGCCGCGGCCCAGCGCTCGGTGCCTTCGCCGACATAGGCGGCGCGGCCCTTCTGTCGCGCGAGCTCCACCAGATAGGAGATCAGCCCGGCCCTTCCGGGGGCGCCGTGAACCTGCGGCAGGCGGATCACCATTGCGCGCACGCCGCGCGACGCATAGGCGAGACCCGTCTGCTCGGACACGCGCGGGACATGCGCTGACGACTCGCGCCGCATGTCTTCGGTGACCACCACATTGGCCGCAACGAGCCCCGTTCCGGAGGTGACGATGAACGGCTTGTTCGTGCCCACCAGCACCTCGCCCATGGCGTCGATGGCGGCCTTGTCGATGGCGCCGTTCTCCGCGAATTTCGCGAAGTCGTGGATGAAGGCGAGATGGATCACGCCGTCGGCATCCCTCGCGCCGCGCTTCAGGCTGTCGAGGTCCTGCAGCGAGCCGCGATGAACCTGCGCGCCCAGTTGCTCGAGCGTGCGGACGTTCTCGGCGGAGCGCGCGAGGCCGATGACCTGATGCCCGGCGGCGATCAGCTCCCTGGTGGTTTCGGAGCCGATGAATCCGGCGGCGCCGGTGACGAATACGCGCATGAGACACACTCCCTGTTCAGACCGCCGGGATATTGCTAGGCTGCTCATAAGGGTAAAGTCGTGACTTTATACGGGTATAATCGCTAACAGGATGACGGACGCCAACCCTCTCGGGACCTATCTCAGGGATCGCCGCGCCAAGCTCGATCCGACCGCCTTCGGCCTGCCGCTGCAGCGGCGGCGAACGCCGGGGCTTCGGCGCGAAGAGGTGGCGCAACGCGCCAATGTGAGCGCCACCTGGTACACCTGGCTCGAGCAAGGGCGCGGCGGCGCGCCCTCCGCCGACGTGCTGGACCGCATCGCTCGCGCCATGATGCTGACCGACGCCGAGCGCGAGCATCTGTTCCTGCTCGGTCTCGGCCGGCTACCCGAAGCCCGCTATCACGCGATCGACGGCATCTCACCCCGTCTCCAACGCGTGCTCGACACGCTGGAATACAGTCCCGCCTTCGTTCGCACGGCGACATGGGACATCCTCGCCTGGAACAGGGCGGCTGCGGCTGTCCTCACCGACTACAGCACCCTGCCGGAGGGCCAGCGCAATGTTCTGCGCATGATGTTCCACGACAGCCGTGTCCGCGCAGCACAGCCCAACTGGCAGGCCGTGGCGCGCTATGTGGTCGCGTCCTTCCGCGCCGACGTGGCCCGCGCCGGCGCGGCCCGCAATGTCCAATCGCTGGTCGACGAGCTCTGCGCGACGAGCCCGGAATTCGCGGCGATGTGGCGCGACAACGATGTGCAAGGGCGGCACGGTGACGGCGTGAAGACCCTGCAGCATCCCGTCGCCGGATCGCTTTCGATGGAATTTTCGGGCTTCGCCGTCGATGGCCGGCCCGACCTCACCATGGTGATCTACAATCCCGCGACGCCGGAGGATGCCGACAAGATCCGTGCGCTGGTGACGTCGCGACCGAAGTAGGTGCGAGTGCCCTCTCGACTCGCGCCGCCGAGAAGCACGCGGGTTGCCTGACAGGCCGGGCTTTCGTAGGCAGCCTTGGTTGCATCGACGCTGCAGCGTGAACAAAAAGCCGATTGCGAGCTTGGTCATCCGGACCATCCCCACGGCGACGGGCCTCATGAAGATCGCGACCTTCAACATCAACAATGTCCGGCGGCGGCTCCCCAATCTGCTGCGCTGGCTGCGCGCGGCCAGGCCCGACATCGTCTGCCTGCAGGAGCTGAAATGCACCCAGGCCGATTTCCCCGTCGATGCGATCGCCAAGGCCGGCTATGGCGCGGTGTGGCAGGGACAGAAGACCTGGAACGGCGTCGCGATCCTTGCGCGCAAGGCCGAGCCGGTGCTGACCCGCACCGCCCTGCCCGGCAATCCCAGAGACCAGGAGGCGCGCTACATCGAGGCCGCGGTGCGCGGCCTCGTCGTCGGCTGCCTCTATTTGCCGAACGGCAATCCGCAGCCGGGGCCGAAATTCGACTATAAGCTCGCCTGGTTCAAACGCCTGCAGAAGCACGCGGCTGATTTCATCAAGGACGACCTGCCGGCCGTGCTCGCCGGCGACTACAATGTGGCGCCTGCTACGCTCGACATCTATCCGACGCGATCCTGGGACAAGGACGCGCTGATCCAGCCGAAGAGCCGCGCCGCCTTCAAGGCGCTGGTCGATCAAGGCTGGTGCGACGCGATCCGGATGCTGCATCCGGACGCGCCGATGTTCACGTTCTGGGACTACAAGCGCAACCGCTGGCCGCGCGATGCCGGCCTGCGGCTCGACCACCTGCTGCTGAGCCCGCAACTCGCGCCGCGCCTTGCCAAGGCCGGCGTCGACCGCGCCATTCGCGGCGAGGACGGCGCCAGCGACCACGCACCGGCCTGGATCGTGCTGAAATAATCCGAACTCGCCTGTCCGCGTCGGAGCCTCAGCCGCGGTCGGGCCAGGTCTGCTGCAGATTGGTCGCGCGCTCGGGCAGGCCCTCAGTCAGCACCGCCATGCCGCCGCACACCGGCAGATGCACGACGAGGCTCGCGGCATCCGGCACGTTCGGACGCGGCGTCACGTTCCACAGCATGATCTCCTGGCGCGTGCGGCGGATCTCCTTGAACTCGTAACTATACGTCTCCGAGCCGCGCGGATATTCGCGCCAGAGCTGGCCTTCCTTGCGGAAGCTGCTCTGCGTGCCGTCATAGCGATCGGCATAGGACAGGCAGGCCGGCACGTTCAGCGCTTCGAGCACGGCCGCGCCGACGTTCGACGCCGCGGGAAGGACGCTGTTCACCGCGCCGATCGCGGCGAACACGGTCGTGATCGCGCCGGCGGCCATCGCGAGCCAGCCGGCCTTGGTCGCGGCCGGCCGCGCGGGCGCATTCGCGGCGGACACCTTGGATGCAAGTCCGCGAGGGGACGTCAGATGGAGCTGGGCCATGACGCGTTCTCCGATGGTGCGGCGAGGATGGATGCCCCGCCGGGCTGCATTCATCGGAGATCAGTCTGGCCGATCGCGCTCCCGGCGAATGTGACGCCGATCACAACCTGGAATGATGACCGCCCGGCGCCACACCGGGAGCGCGTGGCGACACGCGCCGTCAATCGCGTCCCGCATCCATGATCGCCTGCGCGAGCCGGCCGGGATCGGAGAAGCACAGCTCATGGCTGCCGGGCACCTGGACCAGCCGGAACAGGCCGAGCTTGCCGGACAGCCGCGGATGCCATGGCAGGCTGTGCGGCAGCGCCGTGTCCTCGGTGCAGTTGATGTAGGATTTCGCGATTGCCATCTCGGCGGGACTGGCGCGCAGCTTGATCTTGTCGGTGAAGGTCTTGTTGGGATGCGGATTGAGCATCTCATAGGTGCGCGTCGCGGTGGCGAGATCGGCGTCGTTGATGAAGGCCTCGCGCCAGACCGGGAACGGCAGCACCACCGAACCGTCGCCGCGCTCCGCAGCGACCGCGTCGAACAGCGCAACATAGTGCGGTGGCACCATGTCGTTGAGGCACTCGCCGTCGTTGGGCACGAACGCATTCCAGTAGACCAGGCGGCGGATGCGCTGAGCGATGCGGTCGGCGACGCCGGTGATGACCATGCCGCCATACGAATGCCCCATCAGCACGGCGTCGGTGATGTCGTGCTCGCTGAAGTAGTCGCAGATCGAGGCGATCGCCTCGTCGAGGCCGGTGGTCTTTGCGTCGCCGGGGCGGTTGCCGCGGATGGTCGGCAGATGGACGGTGTGGCCGGCGGAGCGAATAGGCGCTGCGACCGGCTCGAGCTCGGCGCCGGTATGCCAGGCGCCATGGACCAGGACGTAGGTTGACATGATCACGTTCCTTTGCACGATGGAAGGCGGTGCAAGGACTATGGGCCGGACCGCGCCCGCGGCGCTTGGCTGCAACTGAACCCGATTGGTCTCGGAGTGAACCGATGGGCGCCGAGCCGGAACGGCAGCGGAGCTGGAATACGGCGGCGGTGCGGCCGGAGGAGCAGTTCTCTTATTACCGCGAGGCGATCTGCCAGGCCTTCATGAACCTGACGCCGGAGCCGGCGCGCGGCATCGGATTCGCTGCGGAGGTGCAGAGCATCAGCGTCGGGAGCGGCGCCATCAACCGCGTCAGCTTTCCCGAGCACATCGTACGTCGCTCGCGCACGGACATCGCCGCTTCCACCCAGCGCTGCTTCTATCTCAACCTCAAGCTCGCCGGCCGCTGCACCATCCTGCAGGACGAATGCGATGTCAGCCTGTCCGCCGGTCAGGTCGGCATCTTCGACAGCGATCGCACCTTCGTGCTGCAGCACGATCGCGGGCCGTCGCTCGGCGTGATCTCGTTCCGCGTCCCCGCCGATGCGCTGTGCAGCCGCCTGCCGGCGGAGCCGGACATCGCGCCGACGCGGCTGTCCGACGATCCATGCGTCGGCGCACTGATCGTGGAGACGGCGCGCTCCCTCAACGCCAATGCGCTGCGGCTCGCGCCCGACGATGCGTCGGCGCTGTTCGGCGTGCTGCTCGATCTGGTGGCGCTGAGCCTGGCGCGCCGCGGCCGCCGCGAGACGCATGCGACCACCTCATTTGCCGATGCGACGACCTTGGCGCTGCGCCGCGCCATTCACGAGCGGGTGCGCGAGCCCGGCCTGACGGTGGCGACCATCGCATCTGTCGTCGGGATCAGCGAGCGCTATGTGCACAAGCTGCTGGCCCGCGCCGGGACCAGCTTCTCCGACCTGGTGATGGAGCGCCGGCTCGATGGCGCAGCGCGCGATCTGCGCGATCCCGCCCGACGCGGCCGCGACATCGGCCGCATCGCCTTCGACTGGGGCTTTTCGGATCTGTCGCACTTCACGCGCCGCTTCAAGCAGCGCTTCGGCATGCGCCCGCGCGACTGGCGGGCGGAGACCGCGCGTCACTCCGGCTGACCACCGCCTGCGGTCAGCGCGGACTCCGTTCGCGGGCTGCGCCCCACAACCAGATTGCCGCCAGCAGGACCAGCGAGCCGACGAACGCCGCGACGACATCGCGCAGCGAAATGACGATGCTGCCCATGCCTGGAAACAACCCGAACAGGTTGAACAAGACACCACCGATGAGGGCGCCGACGCATCCCAATCCGATGTTGGTGAGGAGCCCGAAACCGGCTCGGCGGCGCTTCACCAGGATTCCGGCAAGGCCGCCACCAATCAAGCCGACGACGAGCCAAGTCCCTGCATGTGCCAGTGTGAACATTCTTCACTCCGTCGGTCTGCCGTCACCCCTCAGCTGGAGCATCACGGCCAGCAGCAAGATCATGAGAACACATTGCCGAGCGAAGCGAGACCGCCAGTTGCTACACGGAAGCGGCCAGATCAGGGGTCTTGCTCGCAGAGCCACACGAATCGCACGCTTGCAGGTTACATCGATTTCGTTGCCATGAGCTGAATTCTGCACATCGGATGAGTTCGCAACCCACTCGCAAACTGGCGCAGGCCGGCGTCCATGACAAGGTGATGCGGCCCTGCTTGCTTGGCCATTCCGCTTCGGACGTCGCGTACCTCCTCCCGAAATGACAGTCATTCGAATCTAATCGTCTCGAACACGCGAGGCTCATGCGAACGCTTCGCACGCGAAGGGCTACGTAGTTCCCCCGAGTTCATTTGATCCGCGGAATCAAGAAGAATGCGTTTCCCGCAGAGCGTGTAAGGGTGAATGCATGTGCATCGCATGCAACTGGGCAAGATTCCGTGGTTTGCTCCAGCTTGATTTTGGCTCCGTCAACGAGGCCGAGCCGTCACGACGCAGGCTCCTGCAGGCAGGCGCGGCGTTCGCCGCAGCCGGCGTTGCCTCGGTGTCCGCTCCGACGAACGCCGAGGCGCGAACCGGCGGCGGCAAGGCCGACATCGTGTTTCGCAACGGCCCGGTCTACACCGTGAACGGCGGCCGGGAATGGGCCCGCGCGGTCGCCGTCAAGCAAAAGCACATCGTCTATGTCGGCGATGACGCGGGCGTCCGGTCCTTCATCGGCCCGAAGACCCGCGTCGTCGATCTCGCCGGCAGGATGCTGCTGCCCGGCTTCGTGGAAGGACACATCCATCCGATAGCGGGCGCTGTCGTGACTCGGGGTGTCGATCTTCAATACGACACAAGGGAGGAGATGCTCGACGCCCTGAAGGCCTATCGCGCCAAGCTGGGCCAGGCCGGCATCGTCCGCGGCTTCGGCTGGCGCTATAACGCCTTTCCGCCGACCGGCCCTCGCAAGGAGGATCTCGATCAGATCTGGCCGGACACGCCCGTCTTTCTCGTCGGGATCGATGGCCATTCCGCCTGGGTCAATTCCAAGACGCTGGCGATTGCCAAGGTGACCAAGGCGACCAAGGATCCGTTGCCCGGCTACAGCTACTTCGAGCGGGACCCGGCCTCGGGAGAGCCGACCGGCTATCTGGTCGAGCCACCGGCGATGTTTCCGGTCCTCAACGCGATCTCGCCGTTCACGACCGGCTATATTGCGGACTCGCTCGCACAGTGGCTGCCGAAGGCGTCGGCCGCCGGCATCACCAGCGTGTTCGATGCCGGACTGCTCGTTCTGCCCGAGGAGACAGGCTACGAACTCTATCAGGATCTGGAGCGCAAAGGAAAACTGCCGTTCCGTGTGGTCGGATCGACCTACCACAACAATCCGGCGATCGACCCCGTGCCGATCGCGAAGGCCCTGCGTCGGCGCTTCAATTCCGAACTGGTGCAGGCGCCCGTTCTCAAGCTCAACATCGACGGCGGCGAAGCACAACGGACCGCCGCATTGCTGGCCCCCTATAGCGACGATCCGAGCACGAGCGGCGAGACGCTGGTCCCGCCGGAGCAGTTCAAGGACATCATCCGCCGCGCCGACAGGGCGGGCCTCAATATTCACATCCATTCCTACGGTGATCGCGCCAACCGCCTGTCGCTGGACGCGTTCGAAGCCGCGATCAAGGTCAATCCGCCGCGTGATCGCCGGCACACGCTGGCGCATCTCGTATTTGTTTCACCTGACGATCTGCCGCGCTTCGCCAAGCTCGGCGTCACCGCGCAGTTCTCCGCCCAATGGTCGGTGGCGGATGCCTATTGGCAGGGCGTGATGCGGCCGCGCGTCGGCGCCCGCGCCGAGCAGGCGTTTCGCACCGGCTCGATCCTGCGTCACGGCGCCAACATCTCGCTCGGCACCGATTGGCCGGCCGCCGGCTATTACAGCACCTACAAGCCGCTGGATGCGATCGAGATCGCGACCACGCGGCGGGATTTGAACAAGCCGGATCAGCCGGCTTTGGTGCCGCTCGACGAGCGGATCAGCCTCGAAGAGGCGATCCGCGCCGCCACCATGGGCCCGGCCTATCAGCTCGGGCTCGACCAGAAGGTCGGTTCGATCGAGGTCGGCAAGCTCGCCGATCTGATCGTGCTTGAAAGAAACCTGTTCGAAGTCGCCCCGCACGACATCCACAACACAAAGGTGCTGATGACCGTCATGAACGGTCAGGTCAGGCACGAACAGCGAAGCTGACTCCGGCGACGTCTCGGACCGACACCTTCAGGACCACATCGACATACTCAGACCGATTCCCGGACATGCGGAGGCGTATATGATCGACAGAAGAATGCTCATCAAAGGCGCGGGAGCGGCGTTGGTCGCGTCCGAGCTCGGTTTGCCGGCCGCGCGGGCCGAGTCTGCCGATCCGCTCTGCTACGCGTCGGTCGCCGATCTCATCGCCATGTTCCGGGCCCGCAAGGCGTCGCCGGTCGATCTCTTGAAGGCGCAGATCAAGCGGATCGAAGCCTACAACACGAAGGTCAATTGCATCACCTACGAGCACTTCGACCAGGCGATGAAGGAGGCCAAGCAGTCCGAAGACCGGTATCGGCGCGGCAACCCGAGGCCGCTCGAAGGGATCACGGTGGCCATCAAGGACGAATTCTCCAGACCGGGCTGGCGGATCACACAGGGCTCGCTCCTCTACAAGGACTCGCCGCCGGCAACGGAAAACTCGGCCATCACCGACTTGCTCGAGGCAGCCGGCGCCGTCATGCCGTTCCAGACGACCGTGCCGGAATTCTACCTCTTCCTCGGCGCGTCCACCCGCGCCTGGGGCACGACACGCAATCCATGGAATCTCGAATACTCTCCGGGCGGGTCGTCGGCGGGATCGGGCGCGGCGCTGGCCGCAGGCTTCACGACGCTCGCCATGGGCTCGGACATGGGCGGCTCGATCCGAATTCCCGCCTCGCAATGCGGTCTCTATGGCTTCAGGCCGCCGTTCGGACGCGTGGCCGGTGGGGAAATCCCGTTCGCGACCTCGGGCCCGATGGCGCGGCGCTTCGACGACCTCGTCCGCCTCCAGAACGCGATCGTCGGTCCGTCCGAGCGGATGATGGCCGCGATGCGCCCTCGCCTCGACTATCCCACCCGTTATCCGCGCCTTTCCGGGTGGCGCATCGCCGTGGATTGGGGCGCCGGCATTGCGGACGTCATACCGTCCGTGAAGGCCGCGATGCTGAGAGGCATCGAGGCGCTGCGCGCCGCGGGTTGCACGGTGGACGAGGTCGATTGCGGCTTCACGAAGGCCCACAAGATGGTCTTCATCCGCGGGCTGATGTCGACGTCCATCGGCACGGCGATCGAGATCTCGAATGCGCATCGCGATCAGCTCTCGCCCTACATGACCGAAATGCTCGACCAGGTCGGCCCGGTCGGACCGCGCCAGGCCGAAGAAGCCGAAGAGCTGCTGCAGCGGCTGCACCGCCAGGTCCAGCAGCGCGTGTTCGGCAAGGGGTACCGCATCCTGCTCATGCCGACCATGGCAACGCCTCTTGTCGGGGCCGACATGTTCAAGAGCAAGGAAAACAAGGTGGACCCGTGGGTGGGCACCGGTCTGGGCTTGGCGCTGACGTGGCACTGGAATCTGCTCAACCGCTATCCGGTCGTCGATGTCCCGCTCGGCTTGGTCGAGGACCGCATGCCCTCGGGCATGCAGGTGATCGGCCAGACCTACACCGATCTCGACACGTTCCAGTTCGCGTCCAACTGGTCCCGTCTCCGGCGGTCCCTGTTCGCGGGCGAGCGTTTTCCGACCTTCACCTGATGCAGCGGGGCCACGCGGTGCGGACGCGAGACGGTGGCTGCAAGAGCAGCGCTTCGACAGCGAGGTCGACAAGGACGCCGAGAGCCTTCCGACACGTGGTTCTGTTGCTCCTGGTCTCGGCACTCTGCCATGACTCCGGCGCCCTGGCACAGCAGGCCAAGACGCCGTCGCTCGAAGATCTGGCCAAGGCGGCGCAGAACCCGATCGCGGACACGATCAGCGTCGGCCTTGAGAATATCGCCATGCCGAATACGGGCCCGTACCGGCAGACGGCCGACGTCTTCAAGATCGAGCCGGTCATCCCGTTCCAGCTCAATGCCGACTGGAATCTGGTGACGCGCACGACCATTCCCGGCATCGCCCAGGTCCGCTTTTCCCCCGAGCAGGGCCGGATCGGCGGGGTCGGCGACATCAATCAGATCTTCGCGCTCACCCCGTCCCATTCGGGCGCCCTCATCTGGGGTGTCGGCCCGACCTTTTCCTATCCGTCGGCGACCGATCCCGCCCTCGGTTCGGGAAAATGGAGCGCAGGTCCGACCATTGTCGCGCTGACCATGCCGGGTCCATGGGTGCTGGGGGTGCTCGCCAACAACATCTGGTCATTTGCAGGTCCGAGCGACCGCGCGCCGGTGAACCAGATGATGCTGCAGTACTTCGTGACCTACAACTTCTCCGACGGATCCTACATCAGCTCGAGTCCCATCATCACGGCGAACTGGCTCGCGAAGGGCAATGATCGCTGGGTCGTCCCGATCGGCGTCGGCGTGGGCAAGCTCTTCATGGTCGACAAGCAGCCGATCAATGCCGAGGTGGGCGCGTACTACAATCTGCTGAAGCCGGACCAGGCATCGCATTGGCAGTTTCGCGCCAGCCTGGCTTTCCTGTTTCCAAAATGACGCTGCTTGGAACGAGCGGCCTCCGTGGCCGTGAGCAGCAATCCGGTCTGCAATCCTGTCTGAAGGCATTCGATTTGAATTTTCACCATCAGCAAGCATCCAGAGCGTCAGTCTGCGTGCGCACGCTCGACGCCTTTGAGGCCGAGTTGATCGCGGTCAATCCTGGCGGCCGCGGAAGAACGTAGTTTAGCGTACGATCAGGGAATGATGCGGCTGACGCGGAACGCGGGCTTTTCGGAGCAGGACAATGTGCATCGCATGCGGCTCAGCCATCGGTTCGCTGTTCGCGGCGTCGAAGCCGGAGGGCGGCGGACTGACCCGTCGCCAGATGGTTGCAACAACGGTTGCCGCCGCAGCATTCGCGGCCGCTGGCTCGGCTCCGGCCTTTGCCGCCCCCAATCGCACGACCGTGTTTCGCGGCGGGCGCGTCTACACGGTGGAAGACTCGCAGCCCTGGGCGGCGGCCGTCGTCGTCAAGGGCGACAAGATCGTCTATGTCGGCGACGATGCCGGAGCGATGAAGTTTGCCGGACGGGGGGCTGAGGTCATCGACCTCAAGGGCCGCATGCTGATGCCGGGCTTCGTCGAGGCGCATTGGCATCTTTGCACTCTGGCATTTGCCCGCGGCGCCTGGGTCAACGAGGAAGATCCTGAGCGCATCTCCGAGATCCTGCGCGATTACGCCAAGACGCATTCCGACGAGAAGTTCATTCTCGGCTTCGGATGGATCGCGGGCGCGTTCCCCGCCTCGGGTCCCCGCAAGGAACCGCTGGACGCGATCTTCCCTGACCGGCCGGTCCTGCTCGTCAGTTGCGATCTGCACAGCTACTGGGTCAATTCCAAGCTGCTGGAGATGGCCGGCATCACGAAGGACACCCCACGCGACGTCGTGCCCGGCTCCTCCTGGTACGAAAAGGATCCCAATGGCGAGCCGACTGGCTTCATTTCGGAAGTACCCGCGCTGTTCGCGGTACTGAAGACGCTCGAAAAGCACGGCATCGAACCGTTCGGCCTCAAGTCGGCCGCCGCCGCCATCGAGGAATGGCAGCCCAAGCTCGCAGCCGCCGGCATCACCACCCTCTTCGATGCCGGCTTCAGCGCCTGGCCGACCGAGCAGCATCACGGTTTCGACATGCTGGTCGACCTCGAGAGCCGCGGCAAGCTGCTGCAACGCGTGATCGGCAGCCTCTATCACAACGACCCCAACGTCGATCCGCTGCCGATCATTCGGGCCTATCGGAAGCGCTATCGCACTCCGCTGGTCAAGGCCGAGGTGCTCAAGCTGATCGTCGATGGCACCGAGCTGAGCCGCACCGCCTATCTGCTGGATCCCTATGCCGGACGCCAGGATTGGCGCGGCGAACCATTGTTGCCATCGCCGGTGTTGAATCGAATCCTGCGCGAAGCCCATGCGGAGGGAATCGATACGCACCTTCACGCCGTCGGCGACGCCGCAGTTCGCATGAGCCTGGATGGATACGAAGCCGCGTTCGGCAGGCAGGGCCCCGGCAACCGCCGCCATACCATCTGCCACGCGTTCCTCACCGCGCCCTCGGACATTGCGCGCTTCAGAAAGCTCGGCCTGATTGCGAACACCCAGATCCAGTGGGGCGTGCCGGATACGAGCCAGCGCCGCATCCGCGAGATCTACGGCGAAGAGCGCTGGAGCCGCATGTACAGCTTCAAGACGTTCATCGACCAAGGCGTCACGGTGTCGTTCGGAATGGATGCCCTGGCGACCGGCTCCAAGGTCGTGGTCAAGCCGCTCGAGGCGGTGCAGGCCGGCCATACGCGCCAGGAGCCCGGCAAGCCCGACGGCCTGGTCCATCCGCCCGCTGCCGAACGCCTGAGCCTGCCGCAGCTCATCCGAGGCTACACAATCAACGGAGCTTACCAGATGCGCATGGAGGATAAGATCGGCTCCATCAAGGTCGGGAAGCTGGCCGATCTGATCGTGCTGGAGAAGAACCTGTTCGATGTCGGGCCGCACGAGATCGGCAAGGTGAACGTTCAGTTGACGATGATGAACGGCCGGATCACGCATCGCGACAGACTCTGAACGGGAATGAGGACGGTGCACGAGATGGCGAATGCGCGGACTGAACAGAATCTTGCGCCGGCGGATTCGCCGATGTCGAAACGTAATCGCTGGCTGATCCTCCTGACCGTCTCCAGCGCGCTGGCGCTCGTCGTCATCGACATGACGGTGCTCTATACCGCGCTGCCCAGCCTGACCCATGAGCTCGGAGCAACCGCCTCGGAGAAATTGTGGATCGTCATGGCCTACGGGCTCGTCGTCGCCGGCCTGCTTCCAGGCTTCGGCTCGCTCGGCGATCGCGTCGGGCACAAGAGGACATTCGTCGCCGGCCTCATCGTCTTCGGACTGGCCTCGGTCGTCGCCGCCTATTCGCCGACCGCCACGATCCTGGTTGGCGGACGCGTCCTGCTCGCGATCGGCGCCGCGCTGATGATGCCGGCGACGCTGTCGATCATTCGCATCACCTTCTCCGATGACCACGAACGGGCGCTCGCCATCGCGATCTGGGGAGCCGTTGCGTCCAGCGGGGCGGCAGTCGGCCCCTTGGTCGGCGGTGTCCTGCTGGAATATTTCTGGTGGGGCTCGGTCTTTCTGATCAACGTGCCGCTCGTCGTCCTGGCGCTGGTCGCCGGCCTGCTGCTGATTCCTGCACCGGCCGATCGTGCTGAGCGCGACTGGGACCTCCTCGGTTCAGTGCAGGTGATGGCCGGGCTGATCGGCTTCGCCTACGTCGTCGAGGAGCTCGGCAGTCGCCAGTCTTCCTATGTCGTCCTTGCCGGCACGGCTGTCGCGACGGTCATCATGTTGACGGTGTTCGTACGCCGTCAATTGCGTCTCGAGGATCCTTTGCTCGACTTCACCCTGTTCCGAAACGTCGAGTTCACGCTCAGCGTGATCACCGCGATCGTGGCTTCGCTTGCCATTGCGGGGACGGAGCTCGCGATCAGCCAGCGCCTGCAACTCGTCCTCGGCTACTCGCCGCTGCAGGCGGCATTGTACATCCTGCCGGCCCCGCTCGGTGCATTCATCGGCGGGCCGCTCGCGAGCCTCATGCTCCGTCGCGTGGGAGCCGCCACCACGATGTCCGGCGCGCTGTTGATCGCCGGCATCGGCGCGGCCGGTTACCTGCTCTGCTACAACGCCAATCTGGCCCTGCAATTGGTCTGCATCGCGATCAACGGGCTCGGGCTCGGAGCATCCATTGCCGCCGCCTCCAACTCCGTGATGAATCACGCGCCTGAAGGCCGCGAAGGCATGGCCGCGTCGATCGAGGAGGTGTCGTTCGAGCTCGGCGGCACGATCGGCATCAGCATTTTCGGCAGCATCCTGTCCGGAGTCTATACGGCGTTCATGGTTCTGCCCGACGGCCTCGGCATTCCCGCCGTTGCGCGCGATAGCATCGACGAGGCGCTGATCGCCGCCGAGCGGCTGCCAACCGAACTCGCTGCCATCGTCACCTCGCACGCTCACCGCGCCTTCGATCAGGCGTTCCTGACGGTCGTCTGCGTTGCGATGGTCGTCCTGCTCGGCACCGCCTTCCTGGTCCGGCCCCGAGCAGAGCGAACGACATCGAAAGAGGCTCGTCAGCATGTCCATTAGACGGACGACGGCAATCATGTGCCGTCGTCCGTGGTGGAGACCAACATGCTCGCCAACGCAATGTCACCGTCCGTCACGTAGTGATTGACCCGCTCAGGGAGGCTCTGACCAGCTTTGTACAGCTCCACGATCTCGATCGATCGTGTCCTGATCAGTTCGGCCATGATGTAGTCCCGCTCGGCGTTGACATCCGGGTCGGTGGCGTGCGTGACCTGAAACGTCAATCGAGTGAACGATAGGCCGGTGTCCTTCGTGCCGGCTCCGACCCACAGAGCGGATTCATCGACCGCCGGCCGATCGGCGTTGGACCAGAAATCGCCTGCATTCCAGGTTTGCTCTGCGTGTGCCAGGCCAACAGCCCAGAACCTGACGTGATGGCGCTGTCGCGGGCTGTTGCCGATGGCTTTCTGAAAGCCGATATCCTGGCCGCGTCCGAACAGATAGAGCGTGCTGAACGGAGCGGTGGGGTAAGGCGTATCGAGGACGAAGGCGCGGATCATGGCCCAAGAGCTCGTCAGGCCCAATCGGTCCGCTTCAGACCACCCCACCGCAGCAAAACTTGCGCGAAGCTGTTGGAGCGTCCCGACCAGGGCGAGATTAACGGGGTCGCCGGGCAATCCATCACCCGTGATCGTGTAGCTGGGCACTCGCCGCTTCTGAAGAATCCTGAGACTCAACCGGATCACGCGCGGCAGAACGACATAGGCCGCGAACGCGTAGCTGACGCCGACTGCGACAATCCAGGGCAGCCTGCGGTTCGCGGTCTCGAACACCACGAAGACGATCAGCCAGACCGTGAAGATCCCCAGCCCGGCGACCAGCACGCGTTGCATGAGGCGTATGAGCAGTCGCACTGGATCGGTCCGGCGAAAGGAAGTGAACAGCAGTCGGTGTCTTCGGGAAGGTGTCCGATCTTCATCGCGATGGCAACACCGCACCTGAACGCATGAAACCGCCCAGTCGGCGGCGTTTCGACCAGCTCGTCCGCGCCCGGTTGCTCGACATCCGCAGTCCAACGTAATCGGACTGCGCGGGGCTTACGCCGACAGCCGCTCGGCGTTCGCCGCGACATAATCCCGATAGAGATCGACGACCGCCGCCGGGCTGGCGCCGGCCATCAGCTTCGCCGTCGCCTCCAAGGCTGCGGCGAGCTTTTCGCTGACCATCAGCTCCGCCTCCTCGCCCGCATCGGCTTCGCCGCGCGCGAACTTTTCCAGCCGGAGCCGGATGACCTCGCCGGCTTCCATGGCCAGCATCGCGGCCGCGAACCAGGGGAACTCCGCCTCGGCGGTTGCCGTCATGGACGGCCGCATCTGCAAGGACATTGGCGTTTTGCTCATCGTCATCGTCCGAGAACATCGGCGGACGTGCGAGGAATACGCTTCAACTTTTAATGATGCGGACGCACAATCATCGCCGATTTCGAGTCGGCTCGAACCACCCGTTAACCACCTGGGCCCTGCTTCTCTCATCCGTCATTGCGAGGAGCGAAGCGACGAAGCAATCCAGAGTCATGCGCGCGACTCTGGATTGCTTCGCTTCGCTCGCAATGACGGGAGAGAGATCTTGCCCGCCATCACGAAGGCGCGAAAATCTTGGGCTTCCTCTTCGTCCTCGCGGTCGGCCTCGTGGCCGGCACCTTGTCCGGCATCGTCGGCACCGGCTCGTCGATCATGCTGATGCCGGTGCTGGCCTACGAGTACGGCCCGAAGGAGGCCGTGCCGATCATGGCGGTCGCTGCGGTCATGGCGAACCTGTCGCGCATCCTGGCGTGGTGGCGCGAGGTCGACTGGCGCGCCTGCGCGGCCTATTCGGTCACCGGCATTCCGGCCGCCGCACTCGGCGCGCGCACCTTGCTGATCCTGCCGTCGCAGGCGGTCGATATCACGATCGGGCTGTTCCTGATGGCGATGGTGCCGGTACGGCATTGGCTGACGCGGCACGACCTCAAGGCCAACCTCTGGCATCTCGCGCTCGGCGGCGCGATCATCGGTTTCCTCACCGGCATCGTGGTCTCGACCGGACCGCTGAGCGTGCCGCTGTTCCTGTTCTATGGCCTGTCGAAAGGCGCCTTCCTCGCCACCGAGGCCGCGAGCTCGCTCGGGCTCTATGTCTCGAAATCCATCACCTTCCAGCGCTTCGGCGCGCTGACGCCGGACATTCTGCTCAAGGGCCTGATCGCCGGCGGCTCGCTGATGGCTGGCGCCTTCGTCGCCAAGCGCTTCGTGCTGCACATGAAGCCCGATGTGTTCCGCGTGGTGATGGATGGCATCATGCTGGCCGCGGGCCTAAGTATGTTATGGAACGCCACCCACTCCTGACCGCACCGATTCTCACCTCATGGCCAAGACCACGCTCTCCTTCGTCTGCCAGAACTGCGGCGCGGCCTATTCGCGCTGGCAGGGCAAGTGCGAGGCCTGCGGCGAGTGGAACACGCTGGCCGAGGAAGACACGACGGGCGCGACCTCCGCGCCGGTCTCGCTGCGCTCCAAGCGCAAGGGCCGCACCTTCCAGTTGGAATCGCTGACCGGCAAGACCATCGACGCGCCGCGGCTGTCGTCGGGCATGACCGAGCTCGACCGCGTCACCGGCGGCGGCTTCGTCCGCGGCTCGGTGCTCTTGGTCGGCGGCGATCCCGGCATCGGCAAATCGACGTTGCTGACCCAGGCGACCTCGATGCTGGCGCGCGCCGGCCATCGCGCGGTCTACATTTCCGGCGAGGAAGCTGTCGCCCAGGTGCGGCTGCGCGCCGAGCGCCTCGGGCTTGCGGATGCGCCGGTACAACTGGCGGCTGAGACGTCGGTGGAGGACATCATCGCGACCCTGTCCGAAGGCGGCGTGCCGCGACTGATCGTGATCGATTCGATCCAGACGATGTGGACCGACACCGTCGAATCGGCGCCGGGCACGGTGACGCAAGTGCGCGCCTCGGCGCAGAAGCTGATCAGGTTCGCCAAGAAATCCGGCGCCGCGATCATCCTGGTCGGCCACGTCACCAAGGACGGCCAGATCGCCGGGCCCCGCGTCGTCGAACACATGGTCGACGCGGTGCTGTCGTTCGAGGGCGAGGGCTCTCAGCAGTTCCGCATCCTGCGCGCGGTCAAGAACCGGTTCGGCCCGACCGACGAGATCGGCGTGTTCGAAATGACCGGATTGGGTCTGCGCGAGGTCACCAACCCCTCCGAGCTGTTCCTGTCCGAGCGCGATCTCGGCAGCCCCGGCACGGCGGTCTTTGCCGGGATCGAGGGCACGCGCCCCGTGCTGGTCGAAATCCAGGCCCTGGTGGCGCCGACCTCGCTCGGCACGCCGCGCCGCGCCGTGGTCGGCTGGGATCCGAGCCGGCTGTCGATGGTGCTGGCCGTGCTGGAGGCGCATTGCGGCGTCAAGCTGTCGGGCCACGACGTCTATCTCAACGTTGCCGGCGGCCTGCGCATCAACGAGCCTGCGGCGGATCTCGCCGCGGCCGCAGCTCTGGTCTCCTCGCTGGTCAACGCTCCGCTGCCGCCCGATGCGGTCTATTTCGGCGAAATCTCGCTGTCGGGCGCGGTCCGACCGGTGGCACAGACCTCGGCTCGGCTGAAGGAGGCTGCCAAGCTCGGCTTCGGCCGCGTGGTACTGCCGGAGCGCGCCCGCGGCGAGGCCGGCGGCGACGCCGGGCTCAGCCTCAATACCGTCGGCGGATTGACCAGCCTGGTGGCCGACATCGCCGCGCGCGGCACGCCTCGTGCCCGACACGACAGCAGCCGCGAAGACGGCGACCAGGGCCGCCGCGGCCCCAGCCATGCCGAAAAAAATGCCACACCAGCGAGATTCCGCCGCCAGGACGGCTAGCCGGACCGTGACGTTCGCGTGACTCGCCGCTATACAACGCCGCAACCGGTCGCCCACACGGGATCGTGCAGCCGTCCGGACTTGCCGGGGAACCTCGCTGTCCTCCTCCCGGAGGGGCGGTCCTCCGTCGATTCGAAGCGAACCTTGGACCTGTGAAGCGGACCTGAGCAGCCGATGCCGATAACGATCCTCGATCTCATCCTGCTCGGCGTGATGCTGGTGTCGGGGCTGCTCGCGATGGTCCGGGGCTTCATGCGCGAGGTGCTGTCGATCGCAGCCTGGGGCGCGGCCGCCCTGGTCACGCTTTATTCATTCTCCAAGCTGCTGCCGACCGCCAAGACCTATTTCAACAACGATACCGTCGCGAGCGTGGTCGTCGTCGCCGGTACTTTCGTGGGCACCCTGCTGATCGTCTCGGTGATCACGGTCAAAATCTCCGACATGATTCTCGATTCGCGCATCGGCGCGCTCGACCGCACCCTCGGATTCCTGTTCGGACTGGGCCGCGGCCTGCTGATCGTGGTCGTCGCCTTCCTGTTCTTCAGCTGGCTGGTGCCGGACAAGCAGCGCCCGGACTGGGTCACCGGTGCCAAATCCCGTGTGGTCCTGCAGGGAACCGGGGATTGGCTGATGTCGCTCTTGCCTGATGATCCTGAGAACACCATTTTAAAGAAATTCAAGAAGAACAAGCCGGACGACGACCAGACTGACACCGAGTCGCCCGGAGCGGGCGGCGATGGGTATAGCAAGCCTGCCCGCGACAGCTTGAAGAAGCTGATCGAGAAACCCGCGGCCAAGTGAGCTCAGCCCAGAAGAGAGGCGCGATGGACCTGCACCACGATTCTTCCGGCGAAGCCCAAGCGGATACTCACGCGGATCTGGACTTCGGACCTCAAGCCTACCTCAGAGACCCAGACCTTGACGGAGACACGCTGCGCGAAGAGTGCGGCGTGTTCGGCATTTATGGGCACAATGATGCCGCCGCGATCACCGCGCTCGGCCTCCACGCGCTCCAGCATCGCGGCCAGGAAGCCGCCGGCATCGTCTCCTATGACGGCACGCGCTTCCACAGCGAGCGCCGCCTGGGCCTCGTCGGCGACACCTTCTCCCGCCGCGAGGTGATCGAGCGCCTGCCCGGCAATGCCGCGATCGGTCACGTGCGCTACGCGACCACCGGCGCCACGATCCTGCGCAACGTGCAGCCGCTGTTCGCCGAGCTCAATGCCGGCGGCTTCGCTGTCGGCCACAACGGCAACCTCACCAACGGGCTCACGCTCCGCCGCGAGCTGGTGCGCGCCGGCGCCATCATGCAGTCGACCACCGACACCGAGGTGATCCTGCATCTGGTCGCGCATTCCCGCCGCACCAATTTCATCGACCGCTTCATCGAGGCGCTGCGCGCGCTCGAAGGCGCCTACTCGCTGGTCTGCATGACCAACAAGAAGCTGATCGGCGCCCGCGATCCCCTCGGCATCCGCCCGCTGGTGTATGGCGAGCTCGAGGGCTGCCCGATCCTGGCCTCGGAGACCTGCGCGCTCGACATGATCGGCGCACGCTACATCCGCGACATCGAGCCGGGCGAGGTCGTGATCTTCGATGAAAACGGCGCCCACAGCCACAAGCCGTTCCCGCCGAAGCCGGCGCGTCCCTGCGTCTTCGAATACATCTACTTCGCCCGGCCCGACTCAGTGGTCGGCGGCCGCTCGGTCTACGAGGTCCGCAAGGCATTCGGCGCGCAGCTCGCGCGCGAGAGCCATCCCGACGTCGACGTCGTCGTGCCGGTGCCCGATTCCGGCGTGCCGGCGGCGATCGGCTACAGCCAGCATTCGGGCGTGCCGTTCGAGCTCGGCATCATCCGCAATCACTATGTCGGCCGCACCTTCATCCAGCCGACGCAGGCGATCCGCGAATCCGGCGTGCGCATGAAGCACTCGGCCAACCGCGCCGCGATCGAAGGCAAGCGCATCATCCTGATCGACGACTCGCTGGTGCGCGGCACCACCTCGCGCAAGATCGTGCGCATGATGCGCGACGCCGGCGCCACGGAGGTGCATTTCCGCCTCGCCTCACCGCCGATCCTCTACCCCGACTATTACGGCATCGACCTGCCGGACCGTGGCGGCCTCTTGGCGGCGACGCATTCGCTCGAGGAGATGCGCGAGCTGATCGGCGCCGACTCGCTGGCGTTCCTGTCGATCGACGGCATGTACCGCGCCATGGGCGAGCCGGCCCGCGACCCCGCCGCGCCGAAATACGCCGACCACTGCTTCACCGGCAGCTATCCGACCCACCTTACCGACCAGTCGCTGGTCGAGCCGACCCAGCAGCAGTTGTCGCTCCTGGCCGAGGCGAGCTGAGGCTCTTTCCCCACACCGTCATTCCGGGGCGATGCGCAGCATCGAACCCGGAATCTCGAAATTGTTTTGTGCGCCTGACCTCTAGATTCCGGGTTCGAGGCCTAACGGCCTCGCCCCGGAACGACGGCGTTCGATCGGCCGTCGTCCCGGCACATGCCGGAGGCCCTGACCACCGGCCGTCGTTTGTCGGGCAGGACTAGCCACAGCCACCCAACTCCATCATAACCGCCGCGGAATATGGATCCCGGCGTTCGCCGGGACGACGGCTGAGAGACTATCGTGATGACCCTTCCCCTCGCCAATCGTATCGCCCTCGTCACCGGCGCCTCGCGCGGCATCGGCCATGCGACCGCCCGCGCGCTCGCGCGCGCCGGTGCGCATGTCGTCGCCGTCGCCCGCACCCAGGGCGGGCTGGAGGAACTCGACGACGAGATCCGGAAAGAGACCGGCAGCGGCGCCACCCTGGTGCCGCTCAGCATGACCGACAGCGACGGCATCGCCCGGCTCGGCGCCGCGCTGCATGAGCGCCATGGCAAGCTCGACATCCTCGTCGGCAATGCCGCCGTGCCCGGCCCCTCCTCACCGCTCGGCCATATCGACCTCAAGCCGTGGAACGACGTCGTCGCGGTCAACCTCACCGCCAACTTCCAGCTGATCCGCTGCATGGAGCCGCTGCTGAAGGCCTCCGACGCCGGCCGCGCGGTGTTCCTCACCTCAGGCGCCGCTCACAAGGCGCAGGCCTATCTCGGCCCCTACGCCGTCACCAAGGCGGCGCTGGAGACCCTGGCTCGGGTATGGGCGCACGAGACCGAGCGCACGGCGCTGCGCGTCAACCTGTTCAGCCCGGGCCCGATCCGCACCCGCATGCGCGCCACGGTGTTCCCAGGTGAAGACCCGATGACGCTCGAGACACCCGAGCAGGTCGCCGAATTGATCGTGCCGATGTGCCTGCCGTCGTGGACAGAGACCGGCAAGCTCTACGAGTACAAGACCCGCGCGCTGAAGAGCTTTCAGCCACCGGCGTAGACTATCGCGTCGACGGCACCAGGGCGGTCGCAGGCTCCACTCCTACGTCGCGCTGTCACCCGCCGCGACCTCCACGAGATCGATGGCGCGCTCCGGGCAAGCCACCACGCACAGGCCGCAGGCAAGGCAGAGATAGCTCTTCGGCGTGTAGGCCGTCTTCATGCCGTGAAAGCGCACGCGCATCCTGCCGAGGAAGGACAGCGCTCGGAAATCGTCGCCGCTGATCGGCGCAACGTCGAACACGTTGTAGGGGCACACCTCGACGCAGTCGCCCTTGGCCTCGCATCGGTTGCGGTCGACGACCGGCACGAAGCTGCCCGGCTCGGCCTTGCAGCCGGCGCCCGGACGTTTCGGATGCTGCGCGGCCTTGCGCACCTTGGCAGCCTTGGTGCGCTTCGAGAGCGGTGGTGTCGGCTCGGTCTGGTCGGTCACGCTGTCGGCTCCATGGGCGGATGAATCAGGCTTCGGCGGTCAGCATCAGCGTGGTGCCGGCGGGATCGCGCAGCACGTACTGATCGCCCCGCACGATCACCTCGTCGTGGCCGCGCAGCGCGGCGTCGAGGCGCGCGCGGGTGTCGAAGCGGATCGAGAAGCCGCGCAGCCGCGCCACGCCTGCGGGTGCTGGCGGCGCATCGATCCCCTGCCAGACGTTCAATGCGATACGGTGGGTGTAGGCGCCGCCGGCGCCGAGATCGGCAAACCCCAGCTGTGGCGCGAATGCGCCGGGCAGGAAGCCAAGCCGCGTGTAGAACGTGCGCGCAGCCTCGATGCGCGGGACGTGCAGATGCAGATGGCCGATCCGCGCGGCGTCGGCGAGCAGCGCCGACAGCGGCGGTCCTTTCGCCTGCGCCAGCTCATGGCGCACGTCGAGCGGGCTCCTGCCACTGCAGGGCCGGCCTTCGGCATCGAACACGGTGAAATCGGTCTCGAACGTGCCGTAGCCGCCGAACCGCTCCGGCGTCTCCAGCGTGAACTCGATGCCGAGCCCGTCAGGATCGTTGAGATAGATCGCCTTGGACATCACGTGATCGACCGGCGAGATCGGCGTGCGGCTGGCGATCAGCCGGCGCAGCATCCGCGAGAATTCCGCCTGGTCGGGCACATGGATGGCGATATGATAGAGGCCGGAGAAGCCGCGCAGCGCCGGGCGTTTCGCACCGGGATGCAGCACCACGAGCGTCTCGCCCGCCGTGCCGAGCTCGGCCGCGCCGTTGCGCTTGCGCAGGCGCAGACCTGCGGTCTCGCACCAGAAATCGATCGCGCGCTCGAGATGCGTGACCTCCAGATGCACCGGCCCGAAGGTCGCGATCTCGCTGGATGCGCCGGTTCGCGGCAAGGTCAGATGGTCCATCTGCGATCTCCGATTGGTCCGTCGTTGCGGCCGCGCCCGATGCGGCGGGGCCACGTTAGACGGCCGACGCGTCCTGATCGCCGGGCGCCCCGTTGAGGCTCGCATTCTCCGGGGTGAATGATCCGGGCCGGACAGCGCCGCTCCGCCCGCGGCCGGCGCCTATCTCGGTCCGGCAGGATCTGCCGCGGCGGGTTTGGCGGCTGCCGACTTGCCCGCAGCCGCCTTCGCCACAGCCGGCGCCTGGCGATCGCGCACCGCCATCAGCTCCTTACGCAGCTTCTCCTGCTGCTCGACCGACAACACCGGACGCTGGTCGTCATGCGGCACGTCGTTGACGGGGAGATAGTTGTAGGTGTTGTGGAACTGCGTGGTGGCGTCGGGCGGCGGCGTGGACGACGTCGCGCAGCCGCCGAGCAGCAATGGTATCAGCAGCGCGGCGCGCGCAGCGGAGCTCACGACAGACCTGCAGCTTCGCCAGATCATCGCGCGGCAGCCGCCATCGTGCGCGCCGGGATCTGCGCGGTGATGCCGTGCTCGTTGGCTTGCAGCCCCGGCAGGCTCTTCACCCAGGGATAGCCCCGCCGTCCCATGTCGTGGCCGCGATCGAACAGCGCGGTCATGTAGCTGCGGTCGAACGGACCGTCGGCCTTGGCCTGGAAATCGGCCGGCACGCTGGCGAGGTTGAAGTCGATGCCGTTGAACTTCGCCACCGAGTAGATGCGGTAGATGTCGCCGATGCCCTGGTTCTTGATCAGGGTCGACAGCGAGCGTTGCGTCACCGAGAGCACGTCGGCGCCGACGCTGTCCCATTGCGGATCGATGCGGGCGTTGCGGATGACGTAGAGATGCGCGCCGCTCACGCTCCGGCGCGGGCCGCGGCCGGAGACGAGACGCAGCACCGACGGACCGATGAACACCTGCCGCGTCACGCCGCCGTCGACATGCAGCTCGTCGTAGTCCTTGTCGCCGATCCGCACCTTGATGCGAACCGGAGCGAAGGCGCCCGGCACGGTCGCTGATGCCAGCAGCACCTGGCGGAACAGCGCGATCGCCTCGGGCGTATCGGCGGCTGCGATGCGGCCCATGTCCCACAGCACCGGACGCTGCGCATCGAGATTGGTGGTGCCGACCAGAAGCACCCGGCCCTTGCTGCTCTCGCGCGCGACGTCGCGGAGAAACTCGCGATCGACATACTTCTCGATCAGCCGCGACAGCGGCGTGTTGTCGGCCAGCGCCGAGCCCTGCAGCAGGCCGGGAATGTTGACCGTGAAGATGTCCTTGCGCTCATAGGCGGTGAAGATCTCGCGCAGCTTGTCATCATGCTCGCGCCCCAGGAAGACGAACGGCGCGATCAGCGCGCCGGAGCTGACGCCCGTCACCATGTCGAACGACGGCCGGTTGCCGGCCTCGCCCCAGCCGGCCAGCAGCCCGGCGCCGAACGCGCCGTTCTCGGCGCCACCGGAGATCGCGAGGAAATTCAGCGGACGCGAGATCGGGAGTTCGGCCGACGCGCGTGACATCGCGGCCTCGGCAAAGCGCGGCGCCGGCTCGTCACCCCAGTAGCGGACGTTGCGGAAGCCGACCGGGTCGGCGCTGACAGCCGCCGCCTCCGGCAGCGCGTTGCGTGGCATGACGGCTGCGCACGCCGCCAGCAGCAGCGACGCGGCGCACGCGAGCAGGACACGCGGGACAAGCACGCGGAAGGAGGCGGCGGACTTCATCGCGACGCTTGCTGCTCCACGCTTGCGATCTCCGGCGACGGCTGCGGCGCGTCCGGCCTGGCTTCCTCGGCGCCCTTGTCGGTCCAGCCCGGCGGCAGGCCCAGACCGGCACCGACGAAGCCCTTCAGGCCGGGGAAACGTCCGTACTGCTCACATGCGGCATATTTGGGAGCAGCGCCGAGCTTGGCCGGCACGCTCGACACCGAAGGCAGCGAGGCCAGCGACGGGACGCCTGAGAACGGCGACTCGCCCGTCGACACCAGCTTCGCGAAGTCGGCGCCGAACTCGGAAGCGAGGTCGTAGGCGTCGCCGTCATTGGCCATACGGGCAGTCGAGACCGAGTTGGCGCCGCGCGCCCACACCATTGCGGCCTTCTGGAACCCTGCGAAGTCGCGCGCCTCGGCCTCGACGGACAGCGTGCCAAGCCCGACCGGCAGCCGCGGCACCGGCACCGGGACGCCGGGTAGCGCGACACTCTTGGCGATCGACGCCGCCTGCGAGGCGGCTGAGGCGGTCGCGTTGGTCGCCGTGGCATGGGTGACGGTCGCCTTGACCGTCAGATCGGCCTCCTCGCGGGGTCCGACGATCTGGAATCGCTCGCTCAGCCGCAGGCACATTTCCCGGCTGATGACGTTGGCCACCAGCTTGCGCTCGCTCTCGTCGAGGGCGATGTCGGGACGCGGCGGAAACGCGGTCGGCTCGATCCGGATCGTCTTGGCCTCGAGCAGCTCCTTCTTGTTGGCCTTGATCTGCGCGCGCGTCACCAGGCCGTTGGCTTCGGCGAGATGATCGTAGTTCTTGAGCGAGCCGGCCCGCTCGAGCGGGGCGGTGGCGCAGCCGGCCGTTGCCAGCGCCAGGGAAACCAGGGTCATCGACTTCAGCGGAGCGAGACGCATCGAAACGGTCAGACCCATTGATAGACAACTCACTCTAATTAAGTCTCACAAGCCGTAGCGCTTGTCCAACGAAACTAGATCAAATTCTCTAGATTAGAGCGGCGAGAAATATTATTTTATATTACAAGCAGTTGGCGGAAACGACGAATGTGGCGAGAGTTGGCCCGGCAGGACACGCGATGAGAAAGGTCGATCCGGTCAAGCACGAGCAGAAGCGCCGGGAGATTCTCCAGGCCGCCCTGTCGTGCTTCGTCAGGAACGGATTTCACGGCGCCAGCACCACCGACATCTGCGCCGCCGCCAAGATCAGCCCGGGCCACCTCTACCATTACTTCCCCAGCAAGGAGGCGATGATCCAGGCGCTGGTCGAGCAGAATCTGAGCCACGCTGCATCGCGCCTCCAGGCAATCCTGGCCTCGCCCGACGTGATCGACGCCCTGGTGCAGGAGCTCGAGAGCACCAGCATTCACCAGCCGCAGGCCCAGGTCCTCAGCGCCGAGGCTTTGGCTGAGGCCTGCCGCAATGCCGACTTTGCAGCCATCGTCCATGCCCATGCGCGCGCGATGCGGGCGCTGCTGGTCGACTTCCTCACCAAGGCACAGGACCGCGGCGAGGTCGATCCCGGCCTCGATCCGGAGGCGACCGCGAACATCCTGTTCGTGATCGTCGACGGCGCACGCGCGCTGCCGATCCGCAATCCGAACGTCGACATCAAGCAGAGCAGCGAGCATCTGCGGCTCATGCTGACGCGCTTTCTGCGGCCGCCCACGTTGCGGACGCCGCCGAAAAAGGAAGCGGTGGAGCGGGCGCCGGTCTGAGCCTGCCGATCGGCGTCCCCCGCGCGATTGACACTCCGCCATGCCCGCGATTGACTGCGCTCATAAGCGGATGACCGCAGCATATATCGGGGAGGACGGCATGACGCGAGCACGATGCGGACGCGCGACAATGCCTGCCCTGGTCGTTCTGCTGTTCGCCGTTGCGGCCGGCAACGTCCTCTTCTCTCGCAGCACCAGCGCCGCAGCGGAGGTGCCCGCGTTCGCCGTCGAGCCGTCCTGGCCGAAGCAGCTCCCCAACAACTGGATCCTCGGCCAGGTCGGCGGCATCACGGTTGATCACCAGGGCCACATCTGGGTCATTCACCGGCCGCGCTCGCTGACCGACGACGAGAAAGGCGCTACGCTCAATCCGCCGCGATCGAAATGCTGCATTCCGGCGCCGCCGGTGCTCGAATTCGATACCGACGGCAATCTCTTGCGCGCCTGGGGCGGCCCGGGCCCGGGCTATGAATGGGTCGGCCGCGAGCATGGCATCGAGGTCGACGAACGCGGCTTCGTCTGGATCGGCGGCAATGCCGACAATGACAACGCCATCCTGAAGTTCACGCTCGATGGCAAGTTCGTCGCTCAGATCGGAACGATGGCGCCGAGCAAGGGCTCCAACGACACCACCCAGCTCGGCAAGCCCGCGGAGACAGCGATCGACAAGGAGGCGAACGAGATCTACGTCGCCGACGGCTACGGCAACCGCCGCGTCATCGTGTTCGATGCCACCACCCTCGCCTACAAGCGGCATTGGGGCGCCTATGGCCATGTCCCTGACGATGCCAAGCAGCCACCGTATGATCCCAATGCACCGGTCGCCCAGCAGTTCGGCAATCCCGTGCACTGCGTGAAGATCGCCGACGATGGTCTCGTCTATGTCTGCGACCGCATCAACGACCGCATCCAGGTGTTCAGGAAGGACGGGACATTCGTGACCGAATGGTTCTTCGAAAAGAACACGCTCGGCAATGGCGCGGTGTGGGACATCGCGATCTGGCCGGATCCGAAGCAGACCTACCTGCTGTCTGCCGATGGCGAGAACAACGAGATCCGCATCATCAGGCGGGATGACGGCAGCGTGGTCGGCAGCTTCGGCCACAATGGCCGCAATGCCGGCCAATTCCATTGGGTGCACGCGATGGCTGTCGACCGGCAGGGCAACGTTTATACCGCCGAGGTCGACACCGGTAAGCGCATCCAGAAATTCCGGCTGACCTCGGACGCCCTGCGTTAACGCTCAAGCGAAACGCACAAACCTTGGGCGCGTCTCGCGCCTTTTGGCGCATTGCCGCAACTCACAAGACCGGCTATCCAGGGAATCCGACGGCAAAGGGCGCCCAAGAAGCCCCGCCGTGACACGACACCAGGGAGGACTTTGATGACGACGTCTCATGCGCGGCGGATGGCTGCGCTGCTTGCCGCCACCACGCTCAGCTTTGCCGGCTCCGCCTTCGCCGACGACAAGGTCGTCAAGATCGGCGTGCTCAACGACATGTCCAGCCTCTACGCCGACATCGGCGGTCCCAACTCGGTCGCAGCCGTCAACATGGCGGTCGAGGATTCCGGCCTGAAGGCCAAGGGCTGGACCATCGAGGTCATCAGCGGCGACCACCAGAACAAGCCCGACGTCGGCGTCAATATCGGCCGGCAGTGGATCGACACGCAGAAGGTCGACGTGATCATGGACACGCCGAACTCGGGCGTGGCGCTGGCCGTCTCCAACCTGGTCAAGGAAAAGAACTCGATCCTGTTGAACTCCGGTGCCGCCACGGCGGACCTGACTGGCAAAGCGTGCAACGCAAACACCATCTCCTTCACCTACGACACCTACATGCTCGCGAACGGCACCGGCAAGGCGCTGACCAAGGCCGGCGGCGACACCTGGTTCTTCCTGACCGCCGACTATGCCTTCGGTCACGCACTCGAGCGCGACACCTCGGCCGTGGTGACCAGCAGCGGCGGCAAGGTGCTGGGCTCGGTGAAGCACCCGCTCAACACCGCCGACTTCTCGTCCTTCCTGCTGCAGGCGCAGTCGTCGAAGGCGAAGGTCATCGGGCTTGCCAATGCCGGCGGCGACACCACCAACTCGATCAAGCAGGCCTCGGAATTCGGCATCGTCCAGGGCGGCCAGAAGCTCGCCGCACTCCTGCTGTTCGTCAACGACGTGCATGCGCTGGGGCTGAAGGTGGCGCAGGGCCTGACCTTCACCGAGTCGTTCTACTGGGATCTGAACGACCAGACCCGCGAATGGTCCAAGCGTTTCCAGAAGCTGTCGCCGAAGGGCACGATGCCGTCGATGACGGTGGCGGGCAACTACGCCGGCACGCTGCATTACCTCAAGACGCTGGAAGCGCTCGGCGGCAATCCGCATGACGGCGCCAAGGTCGTGGCCAAGATGAAGGAGATCCCGACCGACGATCCGCTGTTCGGCAAGGGCCCGCTGCGCGCCGACGGACGCCGCCTGATCCCGGCCTATCTGTTCGAGGTCAAGAAGCCCGAAGAGTCCAAATACCCGTGGGACTACTACAAGCTGATCGCCAAGATCGCGCCTGAGGATGCCGCCAAGCCGCTCGAGGCCAGCGACTGTCCGCTGGTGAAGAAGTAAGCCGATAGCTCCGATGCGGGATGCGGTGGATTAGCATCGCGTCCCGCCAGTGCCGCTGCGCAGACGATGCGACGTTCGCTGCGCAGAATCACGTCATCGTCAGCGCAGCAGGCTCGCGAGGCGGCCGATGCCTTCCTCGATCACGGCCTCCTCGGGCAGCGAATAAGACAGGCGGATCGTGTTGGTGCCGCTGCCGTCGTGGAAGAAAGCTGCCCCGGGAACGAACGCCACCTGGGCCTGATTCATGGCCCGGTCGAGCAAGGCGGCACCGGACACGCCGTCCGGCAAGGTGAGCCAGACGAAGAACCCGCCGTCGGGCCGCGTCCACCTCGCTTCTGACGGCATCTGTGCCTCAAGTGCCCTCAGCATCGCATCGCGCTTGAGCCGATAATGCGCGCGCGCCCGTGCAATCAGCCCGGCATGCCCTCCGTCTTTCACGAGCCTGTGCATCACGATCTGATTGATCGCTGACACGTTGAGGTCGCTCGCCTGCTTGATGAGGACGAGACGGCTGATGATGGCGCGCGAGGCACAAACCCAGCCGATGCGCAGGCCCGGCGCGACCGTCTTCGAGAACGTTCCGAGATGGATGACGCGGGAAGCATCGAGCGAGCCGCGGCGACGGACGTCCAACGACTGCAGCGACGGCATCTCGTCGCCGTCGAAACGCAAGGCAGAATAGGCGCTGTCCTCCAACACCGGCACGTCCAGCTCGCCGGCGAGATCCAGGACTTCGGCGCGCGCCGAACGCGACAGCGTCTCACCGGTCGGATTGGCAAAGTCCGGCACGACATAGACGAACTTCACGCGCGCCCCCGCAGCTTCTTTCGCGGCTTCGTCCGCGTAGGAGGCCGGGGTGCGGTTCGCAGCGCGTGGACCGATCGAATCGTAACGCGGCTCGTAGGCCGAAAAGGCCTGCAGCGCGCCAAGATAGGTGGGAACGGTGACGAGCGCCGTATCCGCGGGCGTGAGCAGCAGCTTGCCGAGAAAATCGAGCGCCTGTTGCGATCCCGCGGTGACGAGGATGTTGTCTGGCGAGGCCGCTATGCCCTGAGCGGTCATGTGCTCGGCGATCCACTGGCGAAGCGGACCGTAGCCCTCGCTGACGGCATATTGCAGAGCAGCGGAAGCCACGTTGGGCGATGCCAGCGCATCGGCATAGACCTGCGCCGCCGCTGCTGCAGGAAACAGCGCGGGATCGGGGATGCCGCCGGCGAACGAAATCATGCCGGGCCGCTCCAGCACCTTGAGCAGCTCGCGAATCTCCGATGCCTTCATGCGATCCGCGCGGCGCGCGTAGACGGGCTTCCAGCTCACCAATATTCCTCCCCTGATCCGGATATTTATGTCAGCATTATTGACCTATTATGAAGCGTGTGCAATCCCCGTCCGCGCGAGAGCGCGAGAGCTTCATCGGTGGGGTCAGCGGATGAGAACCTTCAGGCCGGCGCGCTAGTCTAGCTGTTCTTTGTCGAGGACAGCGTCCGCACCGCAATCAGGAGAGCGACGATCAGCAACGCCGACGCCAGCAGGAACGGCGCGCCGGGCAGATGCGCCGGCGCGGCCGCTCCGATGAAATAGGCAAAGGTCAGCGTGAACAGGAAGGGACCCGCGAGCTGGGCCACGCTCTGCACGCTCGACGTTGCGCCCTGTAGCTGGCCCTGCTTGTCCGGTGGGACGAGGCGGGTCATCAAAGCCTGCATGGCCGCGCCCGACACGCCCGATAGCGCCATCACGGGGATGCCGAGCCAGCTCAGCGGTCCCGTCGGCGCCACGCCGAAAATGAAGAAGCCGACCATGCCCGCCGACAGGCCGAGCATCAACGCGCCGCGCTCGCCGAACAGGCGGACGATCAGCCCGACCGCGCCGCCCTGCACGATCATCGCGCAGACGCCGACCATCGCCAATGTGAGGCCGACGGTGCGGGTGTCCCAGCCGTAGCGGTAGGTCGCATACAGCACGAAGGTCGACGGCAGCACGACATGGGCAAGCTGGGTGATGAAGTTCACGGTCGACAGCCCCGCCAGGATGCGGTCCGATGCCAGCAGCCGCAGCGCACCGAGCGGGTTCGCCGTCCGCCACCGGAATGGACTGCGCCGTTCCGGCTTCAGCGACTCCGGCAGCACCAGGAAGCCATAGAGCGCGTTGGCGAAGCTGAGCCCCGCAGCCGCCCAGAACGGCAGCCGCGGATCGATGTCACCCAACAGTCCGCCGGTGGCGGGACCGAGCACGAACCCCGCACCGAACGCTGCGCCGATGCGGCCGAAGATCGCGGCCCGCCGATCCGGCGGCGTCAGATCGGCGATGTAGGCAAAGGCGGTGGAGATGCTGGCCGAGGTGACGCCGGAGACCAGGCGCCCAACGAACAGCCAGGCGAGCGACGGCGCCAGCGCCATCAGCACGTAGTCGGCGGCGAGGCCGAAGTTCGACAGCAGGATCACCGGTCGTCGGCCGAAGCGATCGGACAGGCTGCCGAGCACCGGCGAGAACACGAACTGCATCAGCGCCCAGGCGGTGCCGAACAGGCCGAAGATGCGGGCCGCCCGCGCGGTGTCGTTGCCGACGAAGCTCTCGATCAGCTTCGGCAGGATCGGCATGATCAGCCCGAGCGCGAGCATGTCGAGCAGGATGGTGACGAAGATGAAGGCGACCGCGCCGCGGCGCGGGGCCGGCGCATTTTCGGTCGCGACGCTCGGCGGACTTGCTTCCATGGCCGGACCGCTTCCGCTACCGCAACTGATCAGTTCGGCCGCTTGCGCTTGTGCGCGAACGGATTGGCCTTCTCGCGCAGAGTGATGCGCACCGGCGTGCCGGGCAGCTCGAAGGTCTCGCGCATCGAGTTGGTGAGATAGCGCAAGTAGGATTGCGGGATCGCGTCGGCACGCGAGCAGAACAGCACGAAACTCGGCGGCCGCGCCTTGGTTTGGGTGATGTAGTTCAGCTTGAGCCGGCGGCCCGACACCGCCGGCGGCGGATTGTCGGCGATCGCCCCCTCGAACCAGCGGTTCAGCGCCGCCGTCGGCACGCGCCGGTTCCAGACCGCGTAGGCTTCGACGATCGCCTGCATCAGCCGGTCGATGCCCTCGCCCATCAGGCCCGACACCGCCACGATCGGCGCGCCCGCGACCTGCGGCAGCCAGTGGTCGGCATCGCGGCGGAGCATCGAGATCTGGCCGGGGTTGCCGTCCATCAGGTCCCATTTGTTGACGGCGATGACCAGGGCACGCCCCTCGCGCTCGATCAGGTCGGCGATGCGCAGATCCTGCTCCTCGAAGCGGTTCTGCGCATCCATCATCAGCACGACCACCTCGGCGAAGCGCACCGCGCGCAGCGCGTCCGCCACCGACAGCTTCTCCAGCTTCTCCTCGATGCGCGAGCGCCGGCGCAGACCTGCGGTGTCGAAGATGCGGAAGCCGCGGCCCTTCCACTCGATTTCGACCGCGATCGAATCGCGCGTCGTCCCGGCCTCGGGACTCGTGAGCAGCCGCTCCTCGCCGAGCAGATGGTTGATCAGGGTCGACTTGCCGGCGTTGGGACGGCCGACGATCGCGACCCGGATCGGCCTGTTGGCGCGCTCCTCGTCGGTCTCCTCGTGCTCGTCCTCCTCATCGTCCGTGGGCGGCACGAGCTTGCTGACGGCGTCATAGAGCTCGCCCATGCCCTCGCCGTGCTCGGCCGAGATCTGGATGGGATCACCGAGACCCAGCGCATACGACTCCATGGCGCCGAGCTCGCCATGCTTGCCCTCGCTCTTGTTGGCGAGCAGCAGCACCGGCTTGTCCGCGCGGCGGGCGAAATCGGCGAAGGCGCGGTCGGCGGGCGTCAGGCCGATGCGGGCATCGATGACGAAGAACAGCGCGTCGGCGAGCGCGATCGCGGTTTCCGTCTGCTCCTGCATGCGCGCGGTCAGCGAGCCCTTCGGCCCCTCGTCGAGGCCGGCGGTGTCGATGATCGTGAAGTTGAGATCGAACAGCTTCGCTTCGCCCTCGCGGCGGTCGCGCGTGACGCCCGGCATGTCGTCGACGAGCGCCAGCTTCTGCCCGACCAGACGGTTGAACAGGGTCGACTTGCCGACGTTGGGCCGGCCGATGATGGCGATGGTGAAGGGCATGATGATCCGTGCGCGTGAGCGCGCAGCTTTAGCGCATTCGGCCGCAAAACCGAACGGGCGATCCGCCGATTCGCAGGTGAGATTAACGGCTGAAGGAGCCGCTCGGCATCGGCGCCGGGAAGCCGCCGCCGGATCGCTGGGCCGCCGGCTGCTGCGCCGGGGCAGCATCATCCGGCGGTGGTGCCGTGGTGCGGCGGCGCACGATCTTCTTGGGCTTCGGTGCCGGCGGAACGGCGGCAGCGCCCTCCTCGACCGCGGCAGCCTCGCCATCCTGCGGATCGGCCGTCGTCGGGTTGCTCACGGCCGCCTGCCGCCGGCCCTTTTTACCCTTGGGCTCCTCCACCGGAGGCGCCGGCGGCGTAGCCGCCTGAGCGCCTGGGTCGGTCACCGGCTGCTGCTGGGCACCCTTGTAGAGTTCCTTCGGCACGCCCTGCTCGAGACCCGGCACGCCCTCCGGGAACACCGGCTTGCGGTCACCCGGCAGCTTCTTCTTGGTGTCCAGGAAGTCGAGCATGTCCGAGGGGTCGAAACTTCCCCCGCTCGCGCAGCCGCCCAGCACGCCGGAAAGCGCAACGAGGACCGTGAGGGCAATGACACGTTGGGGGCGGCGCATGATCGTCGTTCCAATCAACTCGGTTCGCCGTCGCGAGGTTCGCGATCAGCTCTTGGCGACTGCAGGCAATAGCGCCTGCAGCGCTTCGGCGCGCGAGCGCAGGCCCGGCGGGGTCTCACCATCCAGCGCAATCATGTCGAGCCATTGACGGGCCGCCGCGGCATCGTTGGCCTTCCACGCCGACAGCGCCAGCAATTCGCGGGCGGCGTGGCGGAACGGCGCGCCAGGCGCCGTTTCGCCTTCGAGGCGCTGCCTGAGGTCGGCGTAAGGCGCCGTATCGGCCAGCAGGCCTGCCGCGCGCAGCCGCGCCATCGACTGCGGCTCGGCCCCGATGCTGCGGTCCGCAGCAAGCTCGTCGTAGATCTTCACGGCAGCCGCCTTGTCGCGCATGGCGGCCTCGGCAGCCTGGTGGAAGCGGGCCAGCATGCGGTATCCCGATGGGGCCCTGGCCGCGACATCGGCAAAGGCCTTCTCCGCATCGGCATGCTTGTTCTGCTCGGAGAGTTCGAGGGCCTTGTTGAAGGCTGAGCCCGCCTCGGCCGCCTTCTGGCCTTCGAGATACTGGTAGCCGCGCCAGCCGCCGACGCCGGCGATGATCAGCACGGCAAGGGCGATGATAAAGATCGAGTAGCGGTCCCACAGCTTCTTGAGCTGTTCCCGACGGACCTCCTCATCTACTTCATCAATAAATTCAGACACCTAAGGACATCCCGTCAGGTTCGCTGCGAGCGCGCGCGCATGCGTTTGAAGTGCCGCGCGAGCGGCCCGTTGCCCGCGCGCCGGCGCCGATACCGCATCGGCATGGCGGTGGCAAGGCGAGTCCAGCCGAATCAAGGCGTTACTCCCCGGTTCTGCCACAGGGTCCGAACGCGGCTATCACGCCGTCAAGGCTTCGCGCAACTGCCGTTTCATCACCTTGCCGTTGGCGTTGCGCGGCAGGGGGTCCGCGGTCACGGTCAGGGTTTCCGGAACCTTGTAATCCGAGACCCGCTCGGCGCACCAGCTGCGCAGCGCTTCGGCGCTCATCGGCTCGCGGGTCACGACCACCGCGTGCACGCGCTCGCCGAGCACCGGACATGGCCGGGCGATGATCGCGCTCTCGACCACCGCCGGGTGGCTCGCCAGCACCGATTCGACCTCGGCCGAGTAGATCTTCAGCCCGCCACGGTTGATCATGTCCTTCTGCCGGTCGAACACCCGGACGAAATTGTCGGCGTCGACGGAGCCGAGGTCGCCGGAATGCCAATAGCCGGCGGTGAAGCTCTCGCCGGTGGCCTTGGGATTGTTCCAGTAGCCCTTGATGACCTGGCCGCCGCCGATCCAGATCTCGCCGATCTCACCGCGCGGCAGCTCCCGCCCCTGCCCGTCCATCACCAGGATGCTGGCGCCCGGACACGGCAGCCCGACGCTGTCGATATGGCGCGCGGTCAGATCCGACGGCATCAACGTCGCCGGCGAGGTGGTCTCAGTCGAGCCATAGGCGTTGACCAGCCGCAGACCCGGGATCTTGGCGGCCAGCCGCTCGATGGTGGCGACCGGCATCGGCGCGCCGCCGAAGCCGCCGATCCGCCAGCACGAGAGATCATGACTGTCGAAGTCGCGCTGCAACAGGCAGAGATTGTACATCGCGGGGACCATGACCGTGTAGGTCACGCGCTCGCGCGCGGCGAGCTTCAGATATTCGCCGGCCTTGAACTCCGGCATGATGATCAAGGTGCCGGCGCAGCGCGCCATGCTGGTGATATTGGCGACGACGCCGGTGACATGGCCGAGCGGCACGGCGGCGATCGAGCGGTCGGCCCGCGTCAGCCCCAGGCAGGCCTCGTAGATCATCGAGGAGTGGATGATGCTGCAATGGGCGAGCATCGCGCCTTTCGGCCGGCCGGTGGTTCCGGAGGTGTAGAGGATCATCGCGGTGTCCTCTTCGGTCACCTCGACTTGATTTTCGTGCGCGGCATGATCGGCCAGCGCTGCAAAATCCGACCGCGCCGGACGATCGTCGACGGCAATGCGCCCCGCCAGCTCCGGCGTTTCCGCAGCGGCCGGCAACCGGTCCGCCAACGCAGCCTCGTGCAGCAGCAGCCGGGCGCCGCAATCCTTCAGCACATAGGCGATTTCCGGCGTCTGCTGCCGCGTCGACAGGAGCACCGTGATCAGCCCGAGCTTGGCTGCGGCAAACAGCGTGAGCACGAATTCGATGCGGTTGCCGAGCAGCAGCGCCAGCCGGTCGCCCTTGCGCAAGCCCCTCGCCTGCAGCCCGCCGGCGATCCGCGCGGCGGTCGCGGCGACCTCGCGCCACGACAGCCGCACGGCCCCGCAGACCAGCGCCTCGCCGTCGCCGTTGCGCTCCACCGCTTCTTCGACCATGGCCCAGATGTTCGCGGGCCGCTCCGTGAACAACGGAACCACGCGATCGCCGAAACGGGCTTCGCGCCGCATCGGCGGCGTTACATAGGTCGACCAGTCCATGGAGTTTCCCCGAGATTGGCTTCTTGTCGTTGTTCGCCGCGATGCGGACCAGCCTGAAACATAACCAAGGGATGACGCACTTGGCTATCTCCGCCAGCGCCGGAGATTCATCCCGTGACGCCGCGCGCACCACGGCGCCAACGGGCCGACCAAGCGAGAGCCGCCCGTCAGGTCTTTGACTTCATTCCGTAGACATGTTCCGCCGCCGGAAACGCACGGGTACGCACGTCGGCCGCGTAGCGTTCGATCGCCTCGTCGATCGCCGGACCCAGATTGCCGTAGCGGCGGACGAATTTCGGCGCCCGCGGCGACAGGCCGAGCATGTCCTCCAAAACCAGCACCTGACCGTCGCAGGCGGCGCTGGCGCCGATGCCAATGGTGGGGATCGCGATCTGCTGCGTGATCTTGCGCGCCAGCGGCTCGGCCACGGCCTCGATCACCACCGAGAACGCGCCGGCCTGTGCGATCGCCGCAGCGTCGTTCTCGATCGCGGCCCAATCCGCCTCGTCGCGGCCCTGCGCCCGGAACGAGCCGAGCGTGTTGATCGATTGCGGCGTCAGGCCGACATGGCCCATCACCGGGATGCCGCGCTCGCTGAGGAAGGCCACCGTCTCGGCCATCCGCGCCCCGCCCTCGAGCTTGACCGCGCCGCATTGCGTCTCCTTGAGGATCCGCACCGCCGCATGAAACGCCTGCTCCTTCGTGGCCTCGTAGCAGCCGAACGGCATGTCGACCACCACCAGCGCCTGGCGCGAGCCGCGCATCACGGCGCAGCCCTGCAGGATCATCATCTCCAGGGTCACCGGCACGGTGGTCTCGAAACCGTGCATCACGTTCCCGAGGGAATCGCCGACCAGGATCACATCGCAATGGCGATCCACCAGCGCCGCGGTGTGGGCGTGGTAGGACGTCAGCATCACGATCGGCTCGCCGCCCTTGCGGGCGCGGATCTCGGGAGCCGTCTTGCGGCGGACGGTCGACTGCACCGACATCGCTACCTCCCGATGACAGGAATGCCGAGCACGACGGGATGGAACGCGAAGGCCAGCGCCAGATAGACGACGATGCCGACCACCACCGCGATCACGTCATTGCCAACGCCGCCGACGGGGATCGGCGGGCCGCCGGCGTCGGCGCGGCGCTTCAGCGAGATGCGGTCGAACACCGCCCATGCCAGGATCGAGCCGAACAGGATGATGCCGCCGAGATCGCCATTGGCGAGCAGATGCCCGAACGCCCACAGCTTCACGCCGGCCAGCATCGGATGCTTCAGCACGGTGTAGATGCGGCCGCGGATGTAGGCGGCGACGATCATGATCACCGCCGGCAGCATCAAGGCGAGATTGATGTGCTTGAGCGCCTTCGGCGGCGTCCAGACCTGGATCCAGCCGCCGTCGTGGCGGTACGCGGCAAAACCCCACACGATCAGGGCGAGGCCGGCAAGGGCCACGACAGTATAGACGAGCTTATACGTGCCCTCGCCCAGCCGCGCGATGACCTTCGCGCGCGCCTCGCGCCGGGTCGTGAACACATGGGCGCCGAGAAACAGCACCAGCCCCACCACCATCACCAGAAGTCCCACGGCGTCCCCCTTCGCTTGCACGCGACCTGTGCGTGGGCATCGGTATCATTTCCGGGGGCCGCCTCGCAACGTGGCGCATTTCAACGTCAGGCACTCCCGCCCGCTCGCCGTCGTTCCGGGGCGGCTCGAAAAGCCGAAGTGGCATGGCGGGCTATGCGGTCGGGAGATGGAGCACAGCGGACGACGCCATCACCGTTCCGACGTGTTCTTCAGATCGCGATTCTCGACATAGCGGATCGCGATCGGCCGGCCGGCGAGCGCACCGCCGAGTCCTTTTGTGAACTTCAGCGGCAGGCAGCCGTCGAGCGAGGCATTGATCGTCTTCAGATAGGTCGCGCGCGTGTCGGCCGGGGCGCCTGATGTCGCGAAGGTCACGCGTGGCGGCGCGATCATCTCGCCGGTCCGCTTGAAGCTGAAGCGCACCGTCATCTGCATCCCGGCGCGGGCGCTGTCCTCCGGCGGCGGCGTCCAGCACGCGCGCAGCGCTGCGAACAGATCGCCGATCGTGTCGAGATCGTGATCCGGCTTCTGATATTTGGCTTCCTGATCCCTGGCGGGCCGGCTCTCGATCGTGAGTTGCAGGTTCTGGCCATAGGGATAGTTCATCTCGGGAATACACGGCCACGGCCCGAAGACGCTGCAGAACGACGGCGTGCACGGCTGCTCGTCGAGCACGCTGCACGGCGTGTGCGCGAACGGCACCGGATTGATCTGCTGGCGGCGCGCGTCGGCGGCGACCGGAGCGGCCACCATCAGCAGGAGGAGCACGACGACACGGAGCATGGGACTCTCGGGCTGGGATGGACTCCAAGCTGGATCCGATCGCAGAATTCGCAAGCTCAATCCCGTTCACGTCTGCGCGTTCCGCGCCGCGAACGGCTCTCGACCGTAACAGCGGAACTCGGCTAGAACACGGCAGGATGCGACAGCAGACGGACGCGACGATGAGCCGCCACAGCGAGACCGTGATCAACGTCATCAACCCGAACATGACGGCGACGATGACCGAATTGATCGCCAAGGCGGCCCAGGCCAGCGCAAGCCCGTCGACGCGGATCGTCGGCCGCACCGCGCGGTTCGGCGCCGCCTCGATCGAGGGCCATTACGACGAGGCGATTGCCGCGGTCGGCATGCTCAAGGAGGTCGAGGCCGGAGACGCAGAAGGCTGCCACGCCCATGTGATCGCCTGCTTCGGTGATCCCGGCCTGCTCGCCGCGCGCGAATTGTCGGCTGTGCCGGTGCTCGGCATCGCGGAAGCTGCGATGCATGCGGCGAGCTTCGTCGCCACCCATTTCAGCATCGTGACCACGCTGTCGCGCACCAAGGTGATCGCCGAGCACCTCGTGCGCAATTACGGCATGGAGCAGCATTGCCGCAGGGTGCGCGCGGTCGACGTTGCCGTGCTCGACCTCGACAAGCCCGAAGCCAATGTCCGCGGCACGCTGCTCGGCGAATGCCGGGCGGCGCTGCGCGAGGACGGTATCGGCGCCATCGTGCTCGGCTGCGCCGGCATGGCCGATCTCGCGCACGACCTCTCCACCGAGCTCGGAATTCCCGTGATCGACGGCGTCGCCGCAGCGGTGCGCTTCGCCGAGGCGCTGATCGGACTGGGGCTGAAGACGTCGAAGCACGGCGATCTCGCCTTTCCGCTGCCGAAGGCGCGGACGACGCTCTGACTTCAACTTGTAGCCCGGATGAGCGCAGCCTGCCCACCTGGGGAGTTCCGCAACGACCATCGACGCGCCACATTGGGATCAACCCATGGAGCCGTCGATGCCCGATCTGTCCACCCTCTCCTCACTGTCCTCCGCGCTGGCCGCCGCTGTTGCCGCCGCAGCGCCATCACTGGTCTCGGTCCATTCGCACCGCTCGCGCGCCACCGGCTTCGTCTGGAAGCCGGGCCTCGTCGTTACGGCGGACGAGACGCTTGCCGAGGAGGGCGAGATCGTGCTCGCCTTCGCCGACGGTACGACCCGCCCCGTCACGATCGCCGGGCGTGATCACACCACCGACATCGCCTTGCTCCGCGTCCAAGGCAAGGATGTCGCGGCCGCCTCGCTTGCCGGCGGCGTGCCGCCGCTCGGTGCTCTGGCCATCCTCGTCGCCGCCGATCAGGGCAAGCCGGCCGCGGCGTTGGCGATGGTCTCGCAATCGGCGGGCGCCTGGCGCAGCCTGCGCGGCGGCGACATCGATGCGCGCATCGAGCTCGACACCAGGCTGCGGCACAGCGCCGAAGGCGGTCTCGTGCTCGACGCTGCGGGCCACGCGATCGGAATGGCCGTGCGCGGCCCGCGCCGGACGCTCGTGATACCCGCGGCCACGATCGAACGGGTCGCCAGCAAGCTCGAGACGCATGGTCGCATCGCTCGCGGCTATCTCGGCGCCGGCCTGCAGCCGGTCCGGCTCGACGATGGACTCGGTGCGATGATCATGAGCCTCGACAAGAGCGGCCCGGCCGCGGCCGCCGGCCTGCGCCAGGGTGACGTCATCACCGCTCTCAACAAGGAGCCGTTCAGGGGCATACGCGCGATGATGCGCGAACTCGGTCCGGACAGCGTCGGCGCCGTCGTCGAGGTCGCAGCGCTGCGTGCCGGCGAGCCGGTGCAGTTCGCCCTGACCATCGGCGAGAGGCCGGCGTGAGCGAGGAGGCGCGCGCGCCGATCAAGATCGCGATCGCGGTCGACGATGCCGAGCTGGCCGACCGGCTGGCGGCGCTGCTCGGCGATGTCACGGGCCTGACGCTGGTCGCGCCCGGCGAGAGCGCCGACGTCGCCGTCGCGCCGTTGCATGGCAGTGATGAGGCGCGCAGCGGCGACGACAGGATCGACGGCCAGACGATCGATGATTTTCAGCTCACCGCGCGCGAGCGCGACGTCCTGGCGCTGATGGCCGAGGGCTGCTCCAACAAGGAGATCGCGCGCAACCTCGGCATCTCCGTACATACGGCGAAGTTCCACGTCGGCTCGCTGCTCGACAAGCTCGATGCAACGGGCCGGACGGATGCGGTAGCGCATGCGGCGCGACGGGGAATCATCGAGCTGTGAGACCGCAGGCCGGCGCGGCGCGCTTCACGACCTCGCGGCGAGCTACTTCCGCAAGCCGCTCATCACGCGGGGCAGCAGCGATGCGGCCAGCATGCGATAGCCCTCCGGGGTCAGATGCACACCGTCGACCTGATGCGGCAGGCCACGGAACATGCCGTTCTCGACCATCACGACCTTGATGCGGCGCTGCGAGGCCTTGGCCATGATGGCGCTGATGCTGCTGGCGCGCTGGTCGCCGACCCCTTTGCGGGCGTCGTTGCCGCCGGGCTGCAGCACCAGCACGCGGGTTGATCCATCGACCGCGCTGTCGAAGCGGGACAGCATCCCGGCGGTGGTATCACCGTTGATGCCGGCGTTGGCGACGCTGACCCGAACGCCCTTGCCGTGGAGCATGGCCTCGAGCTGGGCCGGAAAATCCTCGCCGCGATTGACGCCCTTGCCATAGGTGTTGCTAGCGCCCAGCGCGACCACCTCGGCGGCGTCTGCCGCTCCGATCGCCGCTAACGCCAAGCCACACACAGCTAACAGTGCCACCATCTGGCGCCGGACAAGGCGGCCCAAAGATCCCGCTGGCATTTTCTTTTCCCCCCGCTTGGTGTGAGAGGAAGCGTAGCTCACCAGTCGTCTGGTGAAAAGCGCGCGGCGCTACGGGTCTCATCACGCAGCATGCGCCAAGTCGACTGTGGAAGAGTCCTGTTTCTCTCTACGCGTCATTCCGGGGCGCCCGCAGGGCGAGCCCGGAATCCATTGAGCGACAGTACAAGAGGCAAAATGGATTCCGGGCTCATCGCTTCGCGATGCCCCGGAATGACGAGAGATTGTCGGGCGGCTACGCCTTCTTCTTCACGTCCTTGACGTTGGAGAACACGATGCCTTCGGCGCGTTCCTTGGTGTAGCCGAGATAGAACTCGTTCTTGGCCAGGAACACCGGATCGCCGTCGACGTCGTCGGCGACGCCGGAATTGTTGGCGGCGATGAACGCCTCGAGCTTCTTCTTGTCATCGCACGAGATCCAGCGCGCCAGCGAGAACTCGGAGATCTCGAATTCGACCGGCAGCGAGTACTCGGCATCGAGCCGCGCCTTGAGCACGTCGAGCTGCAGCGGTCCCACCACGCCGACCAGCGCCGGCGCACCGTCACGCGGGCGGAACACCTGCACGACGCCCTCCTCCGACATCTGCTGCAAGGCTTCCTTCAGCTTCTTCGCCTTCATCGCATCGGTGAGGCGGACGCGGCGGACGATTTCCGGGGCGAAGCTCGGCACGCCGACAAAGGTGAGATCCTCGCCCTCGGTCAGGGTGTCGCCAATGCGCAAGCTGCCATGGTTGGGAATGCCGACGACGTCGCCGGCGAAAGCTTCGTCCGCGACCGAGCGGTCCTGGGCGAAGAAGAATTGCGGGCTCGACAGCGGCATAGTCTTGCCGGTGCGTACCAGCTTCGCCTTCATGCCGCGGTTGAGCTTGCCCGAGCACAGCCGTGCAAACGCGATGCGGTCGCGGTGGTTGGGGTCCATATTCGCCTGGATCTTGAACACGAAGGCGCTCATGCGCGGCTCGGCGGCGTCGACCTTGCGCAGGTTCGACTCCTGCGCGCGCGGCGACGGCGCGTAGCGGCCGAGGCCTTCGAGCAGATCGCCGACGCCGAAATTGCGCAGCGCGCTGCCGAAATAGACCGGCGTCAGGTGGCCCTCGCGGAATGCCTCCAGGTCGAACGGCTTGCAGGCTTCCTTGACCAGCTCCAGCTCGTCGGTGATCTGACTCATGTCGAGATTGGCGTTGATCTTGCCGAGCTCGGCGATGTCGATCTGCTGCGCCGCGCCGGTCTTGGCGCCGCCGCCTTCGAGCAGGCGCACGCCGCCGTCGCGGATGTCATAGGTGCCGATGAAGTCGCGGCCGCGGCCCACGGGCCAGGTCATCGGCGTGGTGTCGAGCGCCAGCGTCTTCTCGATCTCGTCCAGCAGATCGAAGGTGTCGCGGCTCTCGCGGTCCATCTTGTTGATGAAGGTGATGATCGGGATGTCGCGGAGGCGGCAGACCTCGAACAGCTTGCGCGTGCGCGCCTCGATGCCCTTGGCGGCGTCGATCACCATGACGGCCGAGTCGACCGCGGTCAGCGTGCGATAGGTGTCTTCGGAAAAGTCCTCGTGGCCCGGCGTGTCCAGCAGGTTGAAGACGAGCCCTTCGAACTCGAAGGTCATCACCGAGGTCACGACGGAGATGCCGCGCTCGCGCTCGATCTTCATCCAGTCCGAGCGGGTGTTGCGGCGCTCGCCCTTGGCCTTGACCTGGCCGGCGAGGTTGATGGCGCCGCCGAACAGCAGCAGCTTCTCGGTCAGCGTCGTCTTGCCGGCGTCCGGGTGCGAGATGATAGCGAAGGTGCGCCGGCGCGCGACCTCGTCGGAGAGCGCGGAGCGGGACGGCTGTTCGGTCGTCAAACTTGTATCGGACATGAGGCGGCGGACGTCGTTTCGGGGCCAGAGAGCGGGCGATTTGATGGGAAAGGCGCGGGATCACGGCCGCCGCGCGCCCTCCATATAGGCGTTTTGCACCGCAACTCCAACCGGCGAGTTGCCCCCTCGCCCGCCCCGGATCAGTGCCGGAGCACCGACACCAGCCAGAACGTCAGCGCCGAGACGATGGCCGAGGCCGGAATCGTGAAGATCCAGGCATAGACGATCGATCCGGCCACGTTCCAGCGCACCGCCGAGGCACGGCGAGCGGCGCCGACGCCGACGATGGCGCCGGTGATGGTGTGGGTGGTCGACACCGGCACGCCGAGGAACGTCGCCAGGAACAGCGTGATGGCGCCGCCGGTCTCGGCGCAGAAGCCCTGCATCGGGTTGAGCTTGGTGATGCGCAGGCCCATGGTGCGGACGATGCGCCAGCCGCCCATCAGGGTGCCCAGCGCCATCGCGGCCTGGCACGACAGCACGACCCAGAACGGCACCGTGAACTGCTCGCCGAGATGGCCCTGCGAGTACAACAGCACGGCGATGATGCCCATCGTCTTCTGCGCGTCGTTGCCGCCATGGCCGAGCGAATAGAGCGAGGCCGAAGCGAATTGCAGGATGCGGAAGGCGCGGTCGACCGCGAACGGCGTCGAGCGCACCGAGGCCCAGGACACGATCGCGACCAGGATCATCGCCAGCACCAGCCCGACCAGCGGCGACAGCACGATCGCCAGCACGGTCTTGGACAGGCCGCTCCACACGGTGGCCGAGATGCCGGCCTTGGCGACCCCTGCCCCGACCAGCCCGCCGATCAGCGCATGCGAGCTCGACGACGGAATGCCGGCCGCCCAGGTGACCAGGTTCCAGACGATGGCGCCGACCAGGGCAGCGAAGATCACCTGCGCGTCCACGATGGCGGGATCGATGATGCCGGTGCCGATGGTCTGGGCGACGTGGAGGCCGAACACCCCGAACGCCACGAAGTTGAAGAATGCGGCCCAGAACACCGCATATTGCGGCCGGAGCACGCGGGTCGAAACGATGGTCGCGATCGAGTTGGCGGCGTCGTGCAGGCCGTTGAGGAAATCGAAGGCGAGTGCGACGGCGATGAGGCCGACCAGGATCGGAAGGCCGAGTTGAGCGTCCACGGCGCGGCCCTACCCTAGACCTGTTCGATCATGATCGAATTGATCTCGTTGGCGACGTCGTCGAAGCGGTCGGCGACCTTCTCCAGATGGTCATAGATCTCGGCGCCGACGATGAAATCCATCGTGTTGGCGTTGCGGTGCTTGAGGAACAGCTCCTTCAGCCCGATGTCGTGGAGATCGTCGACCCGTCCCTCGAGCTTGGTCATCTCCTCGGTGATCGCGGTGATCATCGGCACGTTCTGACCGATCGCCTGCAACAGCGGCAACGCCTTTCCGATCAGGTTGGCGCAGTCGACCAGCAAGGTGCCCATCTCGCGCATGGTCGGCTCGAACTCCTTGACCTCGAACAGCACCACGGCCTTGGCGGTCTGCTGCATCTGGTCGATGGCGTCGTCCATCGAGGTGATCAGGTTCTTGATGTCGCCGCGGTCGAATGGGGTGATGAAAGTGCGGCGGACAGCGGTCAGCACTTCGCGGGTGATGTTGTCGGCCTCGTTCTCGAGCTGGCTGACGCGCTGGCAATGCCTGAGGATGTCGTCGCCGCCCTGCAGCATGTCCTGCAGCGCATGGGCGCCTTGAATCACCACCTTGTTGTGGCGGGCGAACAAATCGAAAAACCGCTCCTCCCGCGGGAGGACGGCGCGAAACCAGTGCAGCATGGGACGAGATCCATCCATTCCGAAACGGGCCAGGGCCGGCCCGTCACAGAACTGTCATACTCCGGATCGCGCACCAGCAGAAGCGGTGGCCGGATCATCCACCGCTTTCTGCCCTTTCGACGATCTCTTTTCAGATCAATGACTTATAGGGATCGCTTGAACAGATGGGCGATTTCCCCGACGACGCCGCGGCGGAAGGTGAGCACGCAGGCGACGAAGATCACGCCCTGGATCACCGTCACCCACTGGCCGAACCCGGACAGATATTGCTGCATGCCGACGATCACGAACGCGCCGACGACGGGGCCGAACACGGTGCCGAGCCCACCGACCAGGGTCATGAGCACGATCTGGCCGGACATCCCGACCTCGACGTCGGTCAGCGAGGCATTCTGGGCGACGAACACCTTCAGCGCACCGGCGAGGCCCGCCAGCGTCCCCGACAGGATGAAGGCGAGCAGCTTGTAATGGTCGGTCTTGTAGCCCAGCGAGATCGCGCGCTGCTCGTTCTCACGGATCGATTTCAGCACCTCGCCGAACGGCGAGTTGATGGTGCGGAAGATCAGCAGGAAGCCGGCGAGGAAGCCGACCAGCACGACGTAATAGAGCACCGTCGGCTTGGACAGGTCGAGGATGCCGAACATCCGGCCCTGCGGAATGCCCTGGATGCCGTCCTCGCCATGGGTGAACGGCGCCTGCAGATAGATGAAGTACAGGAGCTGCGACAGCGCCAGGGTGATCATCGCGAAATAGATGCCCTGGCGTCGGATCGAGATGTAGCCGGTGATCACCGACAGGACGAACGATCCGGCGACGCCCGTCAGGATGCCGAGCTCGGGCGGCAGCCCCCACACCTTCAGCGCGTGGGCACTGCAATAGCCGGCCGTTCCCAGGAACATCGCATGGCCGAACGACAGCAGGCCGCCATAGCCGATCAGGAGGTTGAAGGCGCAGGCCAGCAGCGCGAAGCACAGCGCCTGCATGACGAAGAACGGGTAGAGCCCGGTCCACGGCACGATCGCCAGCAGCGCTGTCATGATGACGAACACGATCATCTCATCGCGCATCGCGCGCGGGGTGATCGGCAGGGTTGCGTCGGTGATGGATGTCATGTCAGGCCGCCCGTCCGGTCAGACCCGTCGGCTTCACCAGCAGCACCAGGACCATCAGAACGAAGACCACGGTGTTGGAAGCCTCGGGATAGAAATATTTGGTCAGTCCCTCGATCACGCCGAGCAGGAAGCCGGTGATGATCGAGCCCATGATCGAACCCATGCCGCCGATCACGACCACCGCGAACACCACGATGATGATGTGCTCGCCCATCAGCGGCCGCACCTGGTTGATCGGCGCCGACAACACGCCGGCCAGCGCCGCGAGCCCGACGCCGAGGCCGTAGGTCAGCGTGATCATGCGCGGCACGTTGATGCCGAACGCCCGCACCAAGGTCGGATTCTCGGTGGCGGCGCGCAGGTAGGCGCCGAGCCGGGTCCGCTCGATCAGGAACCAGGTCGCTAGACAGACGACCAGGGAGAATATGACGACCCAGCCGCGATAGACCGGCAGATACATGAAGCCGAGGTTCATGCCGCCGCGGAGCTGATCCGGGATCGCATAAGGCAGGCCGGACGAGCCGAAGAAGTTCTGGAACACGCCCTGGATGATCAGCGCCAATCCGAACGTCAGCAGCAGTCCGTAGAGATGGTCGAGCCCGGCAATCCATTGCAGCATGGTGCGCTCGAGGACCATGCCGAAGATGCCGACGATGATCGGCGCCAGGAGCAGCGCCCACCAATAATTGATGCCGCCGAGGTTCAGCAGAAAATAGGCGCAGAACGCGCCCATCATGTAGAGCGCGCCATGGGCGAAATTGATGATGTTGAGCATGCCGAAGATGACGGCAAGCCCGAGACTGAGCAGCGCGTAGAACGAGCCGTTGATCAGTCCGACCAGGAGCTGTGCGTAGAGGGCCTGCATCGTCTTGTTTCTGTTTTCTCTCGGCGTTTCCCAGAAGATGGCGGCCCCGGCGACGTTCAGCCGCCGGAGCCACAGCGGTTCATTTCTTCAACAAGGCGCACGCGCTCTTGTCGAGCGGCGTGAAGGCCTGGTCGCCCGGTACCGAGCCGACCAGCTTGTAGAGATCCCACGGGCCCTTGGACTCCGAGGGCTTCTTGACCTCGAACAGATAGGCGGTGTGGATGGTGCGGCCGTTCGGCTGGATCTCGCCCTTGCCGAACAGCGCATCGTCGGTCGGGATCGACTTCATCTTGTCGACGATCTTGACGCCGTCATGCGGGTTCTCGCCGAGCGCCTCCAGCGCCTTGAAGTAATGCATCAAGCCGGCATAGACGCCCGCCTGCACCATGGTCGGCGGCGCGCCGTTCTTCATGCGCTTGGCGAAGCGCTCGGAGAAGACGCGGGTCTGGTCGTTCATGTCCCAGTAGAAGGTCTCGGTGAAGTTGAGGCCCTGCGCGATGTCGAGCCCGATCGACTTGACGTCGGTCAGGAACAACAGCAGCGCGGCAAGCTTCTGGCCGCCCTTATTGATGCCGAACTCAGCCGCCTGCTTGATCGTATTGGTGGTATCGCCGCCGGCATTGGCGAGGCCGATGACCTTGGCGTTCGACGACTGCGCCTGCAGCAGGAAGGAGGAGAAGTCGGAGGTGTTGAGCGGATGCTTGACGCCGCCGATCACCTTGCCGCCATTGGCGGTCACGACCGCCGTGGTGTCGCGCTCCAGCGCGGCGCCGAAGGCGTAGTCTGCCGTCAGGAAGAACCAGGTCGAGCCGCCCGCCTTGACCAGCGCCTGGCCGGTGGTGTGCGCGAGCATGTAGGTGTCGTAGGTCCAGTGCACCGTGTTGGGCGAGCACTGCGCGTTGGTGAGATCCGAGGTCGCAGCGCCCGAATTGATGTAGACGCCGTTCTTTTCCTTGACGACGTTGTTCACCGCCAGCGCCACGCCCGAGTTCGGCACGTCGACGATGACGTCGACCTTGTCGACGTCGAACCACTGGCGCGCGATCGAGGTGCCAATATCCGGCTTGTTCTGGTGATCGCCGGAGATGACGTCGATCTTCCAGCCCTTCGCGGTGAGGCCGGAATCCTCGATCGCCATCTGCGCTGCGAGTGTCGAGCCGGGACCGCCGAGATCGGCATAAAGACCCGACTGATCGGACAGCGCGCCGATCTTGACGGTCTTGTCGCCGGCCGAAGCGACGCTGCCAGCGGCGAGAGTGAGTGCCGTTCCCAGCAGCAGCGACGCGATGAATTTGCTCTTCATTTCCAACTTCCAGAACTTTCCAAGAAAACTGCCAAGAGAACTGCCAAGAGATTCTACCAAGAAAACCGCGAGAAAACCGCGGAAGGAACTGCCAGGTCAGCGCCGCTGGCGCTGGTCAGACGCCGAGATAAGTATGCAGCTTGTCCATGTTGGCCGACAGATCGGCATTGGCGAAGCCGTCGATGACCTTGCCGTGCTCGACGACGTAGTAGCGATCAGCGACCGTCGAGGCGAAACGGAAGTTCTGCTCGACGAGGAGAATCGTGAAGCCTTCCTTCTTCAGCCGCGCGATGGTGTGGCCGATCTGCTGGATGATGACGGGCGCGAGACCCTCGGTCGGCTCGTCCAGCATCAGGAAGCTGGCACCGGTGCGCAGGATGCGCGCGATCGCCAGCATCTGCTGCTCGCCGCCGGAAAGCTTGGTGCCCTGGCTCTTCAGCCGCTCCTTCAGATTCGGAAACAGCTCGAAGATCTGGTCGAGCGTCAGGCCGCCCGGCCGCACAACCGGCGGCAGCAGCAGGTTCTCGCGGACATCGAGGCTCGCGAAGATGCCGCGCTCCTCCGGGCACAGCGCGATGCCGAGCCGCGCGATCTTGTCGGAGGTCATGCGGATCAGCTGCTGGCCGTTGAACTGAACCGAGCCGGTGCGCTTGCCGATGATCCCCATGATCGATTTCAGGGTCGTGGTCTTGCCGGCGCCGTTGCGCCCGAGCAGGGTGACGACCTCGCCGGCATTCACGTTGAAGTTCATGCCGTGGAGAATGTGGGACTCGCCGTACCAGCTCTCGAGGTTGTTGACGTCGAGAATGGTGCTGGTCGCAGCCGCCTGCCCTGGCTTCGTGGCCGTCATCACCTCAGGCATGTCCGGCTCCCAGATAGGCTTCCTTGACGCGCTCATCCTTGGAGAGCTCAGAATACGGCCCTTCCGTCAGCACCTGCCCGCGCGTCAGCACGGTGATGGTGTCGGAGAGGTTGGCGACGACGCTGAGATTATGCTCGACCATCAGGATCGTGTATTTGGCGGAGATGCGCTTGATCAGCGCGGCGATCTTGTCGATGTCCTCGTGGCCCATGCCGGCCATCGGCTCGTCCAGCAGCATCATCTCCGGATCGAGCGCCAGCGTGGTCGCGATCTCCAGCGCGCGCTTGCGCCCATAGGGCATTTCGACTGCCGGAATATTGGCGAACTCGCTGAGGCCGACGTCGTCGAGCAGCTCGAGCGCCCGGCTGTTGAAGCGGTTCAGAACGCTCTTGGAGCGCCAGAAGTCGAACGACGAGCCATGCTGCCGCTGCAGGGCGACGCGGACGTTCTCCAGCGCCGTCATATGCGGAAACACCGCCGAGATCTGGAACGAGCGGACCAGGCCGAGCCGTGCCACGTCGGCCGGCGCCGTCGCCGTAATATCCTGACCCTTATAGAGAATCTTGCCGGCCGACGGCGTCAGGAACTTCGTCAGCAGGTTGAAGCACGTGGTCTTGCCGGCCCCGTTCGGGCCGATCAGCGCGTGAATGGTGCCCCGGCGGATCTTGAGCGAAACATCGCGAACGGCAAAAAATCCCGCGAATTCCTTCGTCAATCCGTGGGTCTCGAGAATGAACTCGTCAGCCAAAGATTCCCCCCAAGCCGGCGCCGTCAGCGCCTGGCCCTCGCTTCTTCCTGTACGGCGGCTCTGCCGGACGGCTGGACGATTCCTCGTCGCCACCCGCGACCGCTTCGCGCCGGAATATGCCGTCAATCGAGGGAGTTAGGCAAGGCGGAAAGCTGGGCAACGACGTCGCAAGGCGGCCGGCGGACCTTGCGTTGAAATCGGCCGGTATTTCCCGCTGACATAGAAAATCATACCACCGGCATTTTCCTGCACGCGCGCGGCGATCGCGGCTCCAACTACGTCGCAGCCTTCACGTCCTTTGCGTAGAGATCCGGCTTGAAACCCACCACGCGGCGGCCGCCGAGATCGAGCACCGGGCGTTTGATCATCGAAGGCTGCGCCAGCATGAGCGCGATCGCCTTGCTCTCGGTGAGTCCGTTCTTGTCGGCGTCGGGCAACTTCTTGAAGGTCGTCCCGGCGCGATTGAGCAGCACCTCCCAGCCGAGCTCGTCGCTCCATGCCTTGAGTTTAGCCTTGTCGATTCCGGCGGTCTTGTAGTCGTGGAATTCGTAAGCGACGCCGTGATCGTCGAGCCAGGCGCGCGCCTTCTTCATCGTGTCGCAGTTCTTGATTCCGTAGATCGTGATGCTCATGCCACGCGTCCTCAAACAATCGTGTCCGACCGCGGCGGATGTCCCGCGTTGCGACAATCGACCGTGCATTTTGCAGCGGGATTCACCCGCTTTTGATGCAGCGACGCCGCGCGTTCCCCGGTCGGAATTCACTCCGACCTTTGCCACGAAACTGTCGGCTGAGCATTACATTTTCTTCGCATCCCCGGCGTATCTGGCCCACGAACAGGAGACCGCGAATGGGCAAGATCATGGTCCGTTGTCCGCAGACCGGCCGCAGCATCGAGACAGGGATGGAAATGGACGCCGCGCGCTTTCAGCGCATGCCCGTGTTCTTCTCGCGCGCATACTGCCCGCACTGCCGCATCTACCATGAATGGTTCGCCGCCCATGCCTGGGTCGAGGAGACGCGCGAGCGCATCGCGCTGGCGTGACCGCACAAAATAACGGATGCCACGCGCAACGCATCTCCACACGCCGTCAGGACAGCAGCGCGGCGATATCCTCCTCCGTCAGCGCCTTGCCGACATTGCCCTCGCGATCGAACAGTGAATCGGCCAGCGCCTGCTTGCGCTCACCGATCTTCTCCTCGATCGTCCCGGCGGTGACCAGCCGATGGACGAAGACCGTCTTGTCCTGGCCGATGCGGTGGGCTCGATCGTTCGCCTGCGCCTCCACTGCGGATTCCACCAGGGGTCGTAGATGATGACGGTGTCGGCCGCCTTCAGGTTCAGCCCGACGCCGCCGGCCTTGAGGCTGGTCAGGAATGCCGGGCTGTCGCCCTTCTGGAACGCCGTGATCGCACGCTTGCGATCGCGCATATCGCCTGTCAGCCCCCGTCCATCGGATCGCTCTTCAGCGGCTTGTCGGAATCCCCCGGCATCAGGCAGGGATAGAGTTCGCCGAACGTGAATTCCGCCCCGCCGTCGGCGCGATCGAACCGCAGCACGACATCGAAGCGTTTGCCGGACCAGTGGGTCGGTAACTGGCTTTCATTGCTCACCGGCAGCCGCGGCAGGATGTCGGAGATGATCGCCTTGTGCTCCCACGCCACCAGGACGGTGCCGGACAGCGGTAGCAGGGCTTCGACCAGCGCCGCCTCCTGCCCCTTCGCAAAGGACGTGTTCGGCTTGTCGAGGCCGACGCGCGCAGCCAAATCGAGCACCGTCTCATAGGGCCGGCGGCTCGGGTCGGAGCCGTCCTCGGCGCTGTCGGGATCGGCGGCATAGACCGCCTGCGGTGTCGGGTAATCCGTGCCGCCCAGTCCGCTGCCGAACAGCGCCGTCCAGGCCCCTGCCCGCTCCCAGCCGAAGATCACCAGCGACTTCGAGTCCGGCTGGCCCTCGTGGGTCAGGCCCGGGCCTGTCGCGTCGCCGTCGGGCTTCTCGGCATGGCGGATGATCAGCAGCGTCAGCGCGTTCATCGGCAAACCTCTCAGGTGGCATCATACATCCATCACACGCATTTGCTACTTGAGATTGCAATCGCGAGACCGCATCATGGCGCTTTTCCAACCAGGATTCATTTCAGATGAGCATGGGATTGCGACAGACCCGCCGGACATTCCTGGCGACGGCCGCGATGGCGGCAGCCTCCACCGTCATCTTGCCGAGGCCGAGCCGCGCCGCCGCGAAATATCGCCGCTACAGCGTCACCAGTGCGGAAGGCCAGAAGATGCTGGCGAGCTACGCCAAAGGCGTCGCCGCCATGCTCCAGCTCCCCGCAAACCATCCGCAGAACTGGTTCCGCAACGCGTTCATCCACCTGATGGACTGCCCGCACGGCAATTGGTGGTTCTATGTCTGGCATCGCGGCTATCTCGGCTATTTCGAGCAATCGATCCGCGCCCTCAGTGGCGACGACAATTTCGCGCTGCCCTATTGGGACTGGACCGAGCTGCCGGAGATTCCCGCCGGCATGTTCGACGCCGTACTGACACCGACCGACCGGGCGTATCAGCCGTTCACCGGGAATCTCGCGGTCTTCACCTCGTTCATCAAGCCGGCGCTGACGGATTACTGGAACAGCCTGTCGAAAGATCAGCGCGGCCAGCTCGAGATCCGCGGCTACAAGTCGATCGACGATCTCTGGAACGACGTCACCGGCTTCTCGCCGTCCGCCAATGCCGGCATCTCCGGCAATGAGGCCTTCGCGACCACCTGCGCCTCACGCTATCTGTCACGCGACAATCCGAAGCTCGACGCCAAGACCACCTACGACGTCTCGCCCTTCGTGATCATGGCGGGCCTGCTGCCGACTGACTTCTACAACCCCGACAACTATCTGAGCTTCAGCAGCTCGAAGACCGCCTCGCACAACACCCAGCCGAATGGCGCGACCAAGTTCTCGACCCTGGAAGGCCTGCCGCACAACAAGGTCCACAACTACATCGGCGGCGTCGGCCCGCTCGATCCCGGCCCCTACGGCAACATGACCAACTTCCTGTCGCCGGTCGATCCGATCTTCTTCCTGCACCATTCGAACATGGACCGGCTCTGGGATGTCTGGACGCGCAAGCAGCAGCGGCTCAAGCTGCCCTATCTGCCGCAGGGCGCCGACCTGAAGACGTTCTCCGACGAGCCCTTCCTGTTCTATGCCGACGGCAAGGGCGGCTATGTCGGCCCCAGCAAGGCCGGCGACTACATCTCGACCGACCGCTTCGACTACGACTATGCGCCAGGCTTCGGCGAGGACATCGTCAATCCGCCCGCGGTCGCCGCGGCGCCGCAGGCCAAGCCGCAGCAGGGCTCGGTCAAGGCCAATGTGGGCACGGTGAGGATCCCTGGCGATGCGCTCGAAGCGCATCTGGCGGCAGCGCGGCCGCAGCCGCTGATGGCGCAGATCACGCTGCCTCGCCCGAGCGGCTATTCGACCGTGCGCGAATTCGACGTCCTGGTCAACGCGCCCGCCAACGTCAGCAAGGTCACGGCTGACAGCCCGTATTATGCAGGCACCATCGCCTTTTTCGGATCGATGATGCCGGGCATGGCCATGACCACGGATGCGAGTTTCGCGGTGCCGCTGCCGACGAGGCAGGAGGCCTTCTCCGCCCTGCGGGCCGCGCCCAACCAGCCGCTGAGCATCCGCGTCGTGCCCTCGGGCGGCGTCGGCACCGCGCCGACACTGAAGGCGCTCTCGGTCGGACCGCTGCGCCGATGAACGGCAGGCGCGCCGCGCTGCGGAGCTGCGCCGTGCTGCTCTGTGCCGTGCTGCGGCCGGCCTCGTCCTTGGCCGCGGAGCCGTTCAGAGCCGTCGATCTGGTCGTGCCGCGGCCATTGGATGCGAGCGAGGCTGCCCTCGTTGAGATCAGCCTGGGCGCACTGGGGCGAGGCCAGGAGGTGACGGTGACGACGGCGTCCGGGATGCCGCTCGGGACCATCTCGCCATTCGGCCTTCGCACTGGTGCGGAGGCCGGCACCTACGCGCTTCCGGTGCCGAAGGAGGCGATCAAGAGTGGACGCCTGTCGATCCGTCTCAGCATCAGCCAACCCGGCGGCAGCCGCGCGCCGACGCCGCAGGAGGTTCGCGGCATCACGCTCAAGCTTGCTCCCCGGCCATGATCCGTCGTCTGCGCCGCAAGCGCGCCGGACTCAGACCGTCCCGCTCCGCGCACGTTCTGCGCGCTGCTCGAACGGGCTCGCCATGCTGGGCTGTCCGATCCAGACGCGGTTGAGCAGCCGCGTGAACGGCGGACACGTCGTCCCCTCGATGCGCGCCATCGCCTCCTGATAGGGGCCGACGGTACGCAATCTCTCCGGCAGCATCGCATAGGCGCGCGGCAGAAACCGCCTGGCGCGCGCCGCGCTGCGGCGTTCGCGCTCGCCATAGGGCAGCGCGAACGCAAGCCGCAGCCGCTCCGGCAGCATCTCGGCCGTCAACGCCGTGAACCAGCGCGGCGGTCCGATAAGGGTCGCCTCGCCGGAGAAGATACGCTGCGCGATCTCGCGCGCCGCCGGGCCGACCGTGAGCGTCTCCGACGCCATCATCTCGGCCGTATAGGCCTTGAACGACGCCCAGTCCGGCGGCATGGCCTCGTGTGGAATTCCGAACAGGCCCGCGAACCGCGTCGCCTCGCGCCAATATTGCTCGCGCTCGGCATCGTCGAGCGGCCGGCACAGCAGGCCGTAGGACATCATCGCAGTCTCGACCAGGGTGGCATGGACCCAGCGCAGCGCGTCGACGTCATTGGCGCGATAGCGCGAGCCGGCCGTAAACGGTCCGACCGTCTCCGGCATCACGCCGTCGACCGCGGCGTGCCGCCGGTACAGCCGCCGCGCCACCGCGACCGCCTGCGCGCGCGTACCGAACACCATGGTGTAGACGATGCTGAAGGTGCGGTGGAAACGGCCGAGCGGGTCGGCGAACACCTTGGACTGCTCGGCAATGCCCGCCGCCACCCAGGGATGGGCGAGTTGCAAAAGCAGCGCGCGGCCAGCGCCGAGAAACAGCGCGGCCTCGCGATGCACGCGCCACATCACGCTGTCGGACGGCAGCACGGCATCGCCCGGCGTGGACAGCACCTCGGCCAAGCACCGTTCGAAATCGGCATCGCTGACGATCACGGCCGCTGCGGGATCTCCAGCCCGCGCTGTACCGCCGGTCGCGCCAGCCCGCGTTCGAGCCAGGCCGGCACGTGCTTCAGCTCATCAAAGGCGACGATGTCGCGCGCGCCGTAGAACCCGATCAGGTTGCGCACCCAGCCGAGCGTCGCGATGTCGGCAATCGTGTAGTCGGCGTCCATGATCCACTGCCGGCCATCGAGCCGCGCCTCGAGCACGCCGAGCAGCCGCCTGCTCTCCGCGACATAGCGCTGCAACGGCCGCTTGTCCTCGTACTCGCGGCCGGCGAATTTGTGGAAGAAGCCGAGCTGCCCGAACATGGGACCGATGCCGCCCATCTGGAAATGCACCCACTGGATCGTCTGCCAGCGCCGCGCCGGATCGTTCGGCAGGAATTTTCCGGTCTTCTCGGCAAGGTACTGCAGGATCGCGCCGGATTCGAACAGGCCGAGCGGCTGGCCGCCGGGACCGTCGGGATCGATGATCGCGGGAATCTTGCCGTTCGGATTGAGCGAGAGGAATTCAGGGGTCTTCTGGTCGTCCTTGCCGAAATCGATCGTGTGCGGCTCGTAGGCCAGGCCGGTCTCCTCCAGCATGATCGAGACCTTCACCCCGTTCGGGGTCGGCAGTGAATAGAGCTGGATGCGGTCGGGATGCTGCGCCGGCCAGCGCGTGGTGATCGGAAAGCTGGAGAGATCGGACATCGTGGCTCTTGCTCGCTTTGTCGCTGAGGCCTCAATCTAAGCCCGTGAGCCGCCGCTGCAAGGTTCGATGCGGAACCGCATGCGGCCGACGGTCTTATGTTGCTGCATCGTGCAGAAAGCCAGCATGCCGAGCCCGACCTACCAGTTGATCATGCAGGCGATGATCACGCGCCAGCAGGTGCTGTGCATGTATGGCGGCTTCGCCCGCGCGATCTGTCCGATCATCCTCGGCCACACCGTCGGCCGCGAGCGCGTGCTCGCGTTCCAGTTCGCGGGCGGCGCGAGCAGCGGCCTGCCGCCGGGCGGCCAATGGAAGTGCTTCGATGTCGCTGACATCAGCGAGGTCGAGCTGCGCCAGGGGCGCTGGCATTCCGGGGGCAGCCATCGCCAGCCGCAACACTGCGTCGCCGACGTCGACCTCGACGTCAATCCGGACAGCCCCTACGACCCGAAACGACCGATTACGCCGCAGCGCGGTGAGCTTCGGCGGAAGCGCTGACGCTACTGCGGCTCGCGCAGGCGCACGCGCAGCAGCGCCGGCAGTTTCGAGGTGGCATCATGCTGCGCGAGCTTCGCCGCGACCCTGCGCATCAGCGACGACGCGCCCTGCCTGGCAAACAGCTTCATGCCGCGATAGCTGAAATCCACCACCACCTCGTGATGGCGCATGCCCTTGCCGCCCTTGACCAGGCCAAGGTCGCGCACCAGGCAATAATGCCCGTCGCTCATACGTGCCAATCGGGTGTTCTCGAACATGCAGCGAAGCAATGCACCGAGTCGCAAATCCGTCAAGATTGACAGGAACGACTCATGAACCGAGCACGTCTGCGACCGGCCGCCGCGGCGCGAACGGCAGCGTAGGACCATAGCCGAAACGCAACACGAGATCCGGCCGCCGTGTCGTTCCGATCACGCGCGCCAGTTCGGGACGCAGCGCAGCCACCTCTACCGGCTGGTTGATGAAGGCGAGCTTGAGGCCTAGGCGCGTCGCTTCGAGCGCAAAGCGCTGGCACGCCTGCCCGACCCTGATCCAGTGCGAGGGATCGGCGTTCTCGGCTGCGAACACGGCAAGACCGGCAGATGAGCCGATCTGGCGCGCATATTTGTCGTTCTCTGCCGCCGCATCGAAGAGGTGGTCGAACGCAATGCCGCCGAGCGCGGTCGGCAACGACGGATTGCCGCTCGCGGGTGCAAACAGGCCGTCACCCGTTGCCATCGCGCTGCGCGGATTGAAGCGCAGCCAGGACTTCAGCTCGCGCATGAACGCGACGTCGCGCATCTGGGCGTCGTTGCCGGCGACGACGAGGTCGCGGATGGCCGCAATCACAGTACGATCCGTAATGAGTATGAGATCGACGCCTCGCGTGGCTGCTGCCACCTGCAACGCCGCAAGATCGCCTGACGGCACGGCGCGTCCGTCGTAGTCGGCACGTGTCGACTGTCTGCGGACGATCGCAGGCAATAGCGGATCGTCATGCGGCTCGGCGTTCATAAAGCTGTAGCGCACCGTCTGCCCGTCGATGGCAACCTCGCCTCTTCGGCCGCTTGCAGCCGCCGCGATCGCGAGATTGGCGGCCGCGCAGCCCAGGCTGACGAACAGATGATGGTCGTCCGGATCGACCACCGGCGTGCGGCGTGACGGATCGGGCATGATCTCGATCGCATCCTGCGTCACGCGAAAGCGCCATGGCTGCGTGTTGTGACTGTTGGCTGCGAGTGTCGCGTAACGGATGACATCGGTGATCTCGGGCGACAGCGGTGCGCGCAACCGGGCGATATAGTCGTCATACGCGCGCATCGTGCCGGTCGCGGCGCGCCAGGTGCCGGCGCCGAGCGCGGCCACCGCAAGCGCGCTGCCGCCTCCTATCAGGACCTGCCGTCGGTTCATGACTCTGCGCCCGCAATTCTCGCCGCGACCTCGATATCCTCACGATAAGCATGTTCCGCATCGGCGCGTTGTTGCAGATCAAGGCCGCGGCAGCCGGCAAGAACATCGACTCCATGCTGTTGACAGCACCAACAAAGCGGCGTATGTCCCGCGGCCTCGCGAGCGACTGCGCCCGCGACAAACATGAGCGAGACGATGTCCTTCGGCTACGAACACTTCATCCGCACGTCCAACGGCGTCATGCCGGTGGATGGCGCACGCCATGCTCGGGGGAGCGATCTTGCTTGAGGCAAGATCGACAGTCCGCATCACACGGACCCTCCCGAGCCAGCCGCTCCGGAGGGTTTTTTGTTGCCCTCAGGCGAACCGGCTGCACGGCGAAACCAACGGAAGTCCCGGCTGTCAGCCGGAACGGGAGACCCGGATCCCGGGGCTCGCGCAGGTAATGCGCGCGGCCCGAGCGCGCGGGGCCTGTCGGAGGGAACGAGGCGGCAACGCCGGACACCGATGACAGAGCGAGCTTCAAGGAGCTCGCAACATGCGGCGCCGAAGAGCGCCGCAGACAAGCTATTTGAATTCCCGGCCGCTTGCGGCCGGGAGCTGCTGGTGGTGAAGGTGTCGGCTCCTTCGTGCCATTGGTGATGCGGGTTCGAATCCCGCCTATGGCGTCACGTACCGTGGAGGCGGCCATGCGAGGGCCGTCGTGTCGCGGGTTGCGGTTGTTCTTCTTTCGGATGACCTGCGTTGGCGTCATTGATCGCCGAGACCGCCTGTTCCCCAGCATGCCATCAACGCCACTCGGTGACCGCCGGGCGGCCAAGGCGGTGGTGAAGATGTCTGTTACTTCGTTGAAACCGAGCGCCCCATTGGGGCAGCGACAGCATCGCTTATTCCCCGCCGAACGTATCCACGAGCCGTGGTGAAGACGACTGTTACTTCGCCTTGCACGCCAGAGGTCGCGGGTTCGACTCCCGCCCGGTGTCCTGCCGGTAGCTCAGAGGTCAGAGCGCTGTCCGGTCTCTCAGCGACCGGGTCTCAGTCGTCGCCTGTTCCCGGCTCGTGGTCCATCTCAACCGGTGACCCTCATCGAACAGGCGGTCACGTCGTTACGGCGCAGCTACCTGCTGCGCCGCCTTCTTCCACGCGCCGTGGTGAAGAGTGCTGATACTTCGATTGCGGATCGAGAGGTCGTGGGTTCGACTCCCATCCGGCGTTCCATGCGCCGGTAGCTCAGCGGCAGAGCACTATCCGCTCCATGCCAGTGGAGCGGAACTCAGCATTCGCCCGTTCCCGGCGCGCGGTCCCCTGCCGCGCATGGTCTCCGAGACGAGATCATGCGTGACGGCCGGTGCTCCGGCCATTCCATCCATCATCAACCCAGAGAGGAGGCCATCATGGTCAGGCTCAACAAGTTCCTGCGCGCCTTCACCCATGAGGGTGCGCCGTCCCGGCAGCTCGCGCCCGAGCAGGCGCTGCAGCGCACGCTGATGAGCTGCCTGCTGTGGGAGGACCAGTTCTACGAGGACGGGATCGCGATCGCCGCGCGCATCAAGGCGCTGGTGCCGCTGGTCGAGCCGCGCGAGGTGGCTCAGCTCGCGGTCCGTGCACGCGAGGAGATGAAGCTGCGGCATGCGCCGCTGCTCGTCGCCCGCGAGATGGCGCGGCTGCCCACGCACCGTGCGCTGGTCGCCGAGACGCTGTCGCGCATCATCCAGCGGCCGGACGAGATGACCGAGCTGCTGGCGATCTACTGGGCGGATTCTCTGGGTCCGCAGCAGCAGCGCAAGCGGCAGCCGGTCTCGGCGCAGGTCAAGAAGGGGCTGGCGAAGGCGTTCGCCAAGTTCGACGCCTATCAGCTCGCGAAGTATGACCGCGAGGGACCGGTGCGGCTTCGCGACGTGCTGTTCCTGGTGCACGCTCGGCCCAGGGACGCCGCGCAGGAGGCGGTGTGGAAGCAGCTCGCCGATGGCGGGCTGCCGTCACCCGACACCTGGGAGGTCGCGCTCTCGGCCGGTGCGGACAAGCGCGCGAGCTTCGAGCGGCTGCTCTCGGAGAAGCGGCTCGGAGCGCTGGCGTTGCTGCGCAACCTGCGCCTGATGCAACAGGCCGGGGTGTCGCGGTCGATTATCGCGGCCGCGATCGAGACGATGCGGACGGACAGGATCCTGCCGTATCGGTTCATCACGGCGGCCCGGCACGCGCCGGACTTCGAGCCCGAGCTCGAGGCCGCGATGCTCCGGTCGATCAAGGGCTACGCGCGGCTTCCGGGCCGCACGCGGCTGCTGATCGACGTCTCCGGCTCGATGTTCGCATCGCTGTCGGCGAAGTCGGAGATGACGCGCGCGGACGCGGCGTGCGGGCTGGCGATCCTGGCCCGCGAGGTCTGCGACGAGGTGGAGATCTTCACGTTCAGCGACAAGGTCGTGAAGGTGCCGCCGCGGCGTGGCTTTGCGCTGCGCGACGCGATCCTCGGATCGCAGCCGCATTCCGGGACCTATCTCGGGCGTGCGGTGGGCGAGGTCGACCGCAAGGGAGACCGCCTGATCGTCTTCACCGACGAGCAGAGTCACGATGCGGTGCCGGCGCCCAAGGCGCGCGGGACCATGGTCAACGTGGCGTCGTACCAGCACGGGGTCGGCTACGGACCCTGGACGCGGGTCGACGGCTTCTCCGAGGCCGTGATCGCCTGGATCGCGGCGCATGAGGAGACTCTGCGCGGCGCGACCCTGCACTGACGACAACGGACCCGGACGCGTCACGGACGCGCCCGGGTCTTCCGTTAACCAGGCACATTCGGCGCCGACGTGCGCTGCTTGCTTCAAGGCGTCTGCTTCAGCAGCGGCGCCACGGTTTCGATCTCGTCGGTCATGACGCCGCCGGTAAAGTTCTTGGGCAACCTGGCGATGTCGTCCGGTGTGTCCAGCCCGGCCGAGAACGCCTCACCACTATAGGAGCCGACGACGAAGACGCTGCTTTCGGCGCGCGTCATGCGCGCGAGGAATCGGTCCGGCCAGCCCCACAGCCACGGCGCGACATTGATCGGGACCAGCACCATCATGTTGTGGCACGCGGACGGCACCAGGCCGGTCCAGCCATAGCCGAGATAGCGGACCAGGCAGCTCTTCAGCATGCCGCGCGACATGACCTTGAGATCCGGCAGAGACGCCCTGAGCGTCGCGATCGGCGCGTCGCCGCCATAGACCGTCAGTCGCGCCCGTCGCGCGCCAGGCAAGCGCGCCAGAGCATCCGCCAGCAGTCGGCCTTCCGCCGGATCATTGCTCTTGACGTTGATCAGGAAAGCCTTGTCCGGAAAGGCTGCGAGCACCTCGTCCAGCGACGGCATCAGGCCGACGCCCTTGCCGCGGAATGGAAAGGTGCGGCCGCCATCGGCAGTGTAGCCATAACCGATGTCGAGCTGCCGCAACGCCGTCATCGCATGCTCGCGCGTGACGCCCTTGCCATCGGTGCGACAGTCGAGCGTCCAGTCATGGAACACCGCGAACTGGCCATCGGTGGTTGGGTGCACGTCGAATTCCACGATATCGGCGCCGGCCAGAAAGCTGGCGCGCATCGAGGCGATGGTGTTCTCGAGATACTCATGCGTCGGCGGCAGCATCCGCGCCGCGGTGCAGGTTTCGCTCGTCAGGCCGGTGCGATCGAACTGCTGGGACACACCTCGATGAGCCAGGAGATGCAGCCGCCCAGCCTCCTTTGTCACCTGCAGATTGGCGTTGTTGAAGAACATGAAGCCGGCGCAGATCAGCACCAGCAGCCCGGCGATTTTCAGGACTCTGCTCATGCGATGTCAATTTCATGATGATTCGAGCCGAATTGCGTCCCTGCCCTCGTTACCCGAAAGAGTTATCCTGCGGAGATGGCGCACCTTTTGTCCAGCGCTCCCAGAGCCGATGCGAAAGCGAATGCGAGAAGGGCCACCGCCAAACTTTGGCTTCGAAGCACTGGATCGCTGTTTCTTCATCCGGTATCTGACCTCATGTTTCTGTCCATCGCCACCACCCATCAGCCTGCCACCGATCTCGGCTACCTGCTCAACAAGCATCCGGAGCGGCTGCACGAGCTCGAGCTCACCTATGGCAAGGCGCTGATCTTCTATCCCGAGGCCAGCGAGAGCCGCTGCGAGGCGGCGCTGGTGCTCGACGTCGACCCGATCGGCCTCGTCCGCGGCAAAGGCCAGAGCGACGGGCTGCTCGACCAATATGTCAACGACAGGCCCTATGCCGCGTCGTCGTTCCTGTCGGTCGCGCTGAACAAGGCGTTCCGGACCGCGATGAACGGCGTCAGCAGCGCGCGCCAGGAGCTCGCCGACAGCGCCATTGCACTCGAAGCGGTTGTGACACCCCTGCCCCTGCGCGGCGGCGAAGCCGTGCTGCGGCATTTGTTCGAGCCGCTCGGCTGGCAGGTCGATCTCACCGCGATCCCGGGACCGCAAGGCGATCCGTCGAGCCGCTACGTCCGGCTCACCTTGCGCGGCACCGCGCGGCTCAGCGCGCTCCTCAATCATCTCTACGTGCTGATCCCCGTCATGGACGACGCCAAGCATTATTGGGTCGGCGACGAGGAGATCGACAAGCTGCTCAAACGCGGCGAAGGCTGGCTCGACGCCCATCCCGCCAAGGAGCTGATCGTGCGCCGCTATCTGCGCCACCGCGGCGTGCTCGCGCGCGCGGCGTTGGCCCGGCTCGCGCCGGAGACGCAGGACGAGGCCATCGAGCCCGATGCGCGCAGCGAGTCAGAAGAGACGCTGGAGGCGCCGACCCGCCTCAACGACCTGCGCATGGCCGCCGTGGTCGAGGCGTTGCGGGCGAGCGGCGCCAAAATTGTCGCCGACCTCGGCTGCGGCGAAGGCAGGCTGCTGCAACTTCTGGTCCGCGAGCGCTGGGTCGACAGGCTGATCGGGCTCGATCCCGCCGCCCGCGAACTGGAGCGCGCGGCCAAGCGGCTGAAGCTGGGCGCGCCCGGCGCGCCGCCCGAGGGTCGCGTCTTGCTGTTGCACGGTTCGCTCACCTATCGCGATGCGCGCTGGGCCGAGGCCGATGCGGCGGCACTGGTCGAGGTGATCGAGCACCTCGATCCCGACCGGCTGCCGATGCTCGAGCACGTGGTGTTCGGCGCAGCGCGGCCACGGGCGGTGATCGTGACCACGCCGAACGCCGAATACAACGCACTGTTTCCGAGCCTGCCCGCCGGGCAGTTCCGCCACCGCGACCATCGCTTCGAATGGTCGCGCGCCGAGTTTGCCGACTGGGCGCAGCGGATCTGCGCAACCTTCAACTATCAGGCCGCCTTCTCCGGCATCGGCCATCACGACGAGAGCCATGGCGCGCCGACGCAAATGGCCGTCTTCACCCGCTGAGCAATTCCATGAATATCGACATCCCCGATTTCGCGCTGATCGTGCTGATCGGCTCGACCGGCTCCGGCAAGTCGACCTTTGCTGCGAAGCATTTCCTGCCGACCGAGGTGATCTCCTCGGATCATTGCCGCGCGCTCGTCGCCGACGACGAGACCGACCAGGGCGTCTCCGCCGACGCGTTCGACATCGTCCGCGAAATTGCCGGCAAGCGGCTGAAGCACCGCCGGCTCGCGGTGATCGACGCCACCAATGTGCGCCCCGCCGACCGCAAGGGCTGGGTCGAGCTGGCGCGAAAATGGCATGCGCTGCCGGTCGCGATCGTGTTCGATCCCGGCATCGACGTCTGCATCGACAGAAACAAGTCGCGGCCTGAGCGCAGCTTCGGCGGCCCGGTCGTGCAGCGCATGGTCTCGGAGGTCCGCCGTGGCTTCGGTGGCCTGCAGCGCGAAGGCTTTCGTCAGGTGTGGAAGCTCGACAGCGTCGCGCGCATCGAGGCCGCCACCATCGCGCGGCAGCCGCTGTGGACGGACAAGCGGCACGATCGAGGGCCGTTCGACATCATCGGTGACGTCCATGGCTGCGCTGATGAGTTGCAGGCGCTGCTGGCGAAGCTCGGCTATCAGGTCAGATGGCGCGATGACGACGGCCGGCGCGCCGTCAGCGTCACGCCGCCCGCAGGCCGCAAGCTCGTGTTCGTCGGCGATCTCGTCGACCGCGGCCCGCAATCGCCGGACGTGCTGCGCATCGTCATGGGCATGGTCTCGGCAGGCACTGCCTATGCCGTGCAGGGCAACCATGACCGCAAGTTCGGACGCTGGCTCGCCGGCCGCAAGGTCACGATCGCGCACGGCCTGCAGGCCACGATCGACCAGCTCACCGGCGAGGATCGAAGCTTCCGCGACAGCCTGCCCGGCTTCCTCGACAGCCTGCGCAGCCATGTCTGGCTCGATGGCGGCCGGCTCGCGGTGGCGCATGCCGGGCTGAAGGAGGAGATGATCGGCCGCGGCTCCGGCGCGGTGCGCGAGTTCGCGCTGTATGGCGAAACCACCGGCGAGATCGACGAGTTCGGCCTTCCTGTGCGCGCGGACTGGGCCGCGAACTATCGCGGACCCACCACCGTGGTCTACGGTCACACGCCCGTGCTCAATGCCGAATGGGTCAACAACACGCTGTGCATCGACACCGGTTGCGTGTTCGGCGGCCGGCTGACGGCGCTGCGCTGGCCGGAGCGTGAGCTCGTCGAGGTCGAGGCTGAGCGCGTCTGGTGCGAGCCGGTGCGTCCGCTCGCGCCTCGCGCCGGCAGCGCCTCCGCGCAGGCCGAGGCGGATCAGCTGCTCGATATCGATGACGTGAGCGGGCGCCGATGGATCGACACCAGGCTGCGCGGCCGCATGGTCGTAGCCGAGGAGAACGCGGCCGCTGCGCTGGAGGTGATGAGCCGTTTCGCGCTCGCGCCGCAGTGGCTGGTCTATCTGCCACCGACCATGTCGCCATCGGAGACCAGCGCGCGCGACGGCTGGCTGGAGCGCCCTGAGGAAGCGTTCGCGCATTTCCGCGCCCGCGGCGTCGAGCAGGTGGTGTGCGAGGAGAAGCACATGGGCTCGCGCGCCGTCATCGCGCTGTGCAGGAGCGCCGATATCGCCAGGGCCCGCTTCGGCGTCGCGGGCGGCGAGAGCGGCGCGATCTGGACCCGCACCGGCCGCGCGTTCTTCAACGACCCCACAATGAGCGAGTCGCTGCTGGCACGGCTGCGCGATGCTGTCGACAGCGCCGGCCTGTGGCAGGAGCTGCAAACCGACTGGCTGCTGATCGATGCGGAGATCATGCCGTGGTCGGCGAAGGCCGGCAGCCTGATCGAGAGTCAGTATGCGCCGGTCGCGGCGTCATCGGTCGCAGGGCTCGAAGCGGCGGCAGACGCGTTGGCGCGCGGCGCCGCGCGCGGTCTTGATGTCGTGGCACTCGGCGATCGCCTCCGCGATCGGGTGACGCGGGCGCGGCGATATGGCGAGGCATGGGCACCCTATGTCTGGCCGGTTCGCGGTATCGACGATCTCAAGGTCGCGCCTTTTCACCTGCTCGCCAGCGAGGGCCAGGTCTGGTTCGATCAGGACCATGTCTGGCACATGACGCTCGCCGATCGGCTGGCCGCCGCGTCAGCATCTGTGGTCACCCGCACGCAGTGGCGCACCGTGGCTCTGGCTGACGAAACGGCCATCGCCGACGCCATCGCATGGTGGGAGCAACTCACGGCCGGCGGCGGCGAAGGCATGGTGGTGAAGCCCAAGAACTTCGTCGCGCGCGGACCGAAGGGGCTGATCCAGCCGGCGCTGAAAGTACGCGGCCCAGAATATTTGCGCATCATCTACGGCCCGGAATATGATGCGCCGGAGCACATCATCAGGCTGCGCCAGCGCAAGCTCGACGGCAAGCGCAACCTCGCTTTGCGCGAGTTCGCGCTCGGCCATGAGGCGCTGACCCGCTTCGTCGCCCGCGAGCCGCTGCGCCGCGTGCACGAATGCGTGTTCGGCGTATTGGCGCTGGAGAGCGAGCCGATCGATCCGCGGCTGTGAGCCGCTCAAGAACCAACAAAGCCGATCTTCTGCGATGTACAAACCGGTCTTGCGTGATTGGATATGGGCTGACGGACGCGGACCAGAGCTGCGACGAGGGCACTTTTTTGGCCATGAATCGAACTTGATCGCCCTCGATTATCTGAACCCGGACTGGGCTTCCGAAGACGATATGCGACACTTGATTCTTCACAAGGCTCAAGTGCACCAAGTCACGCCAGAGGAAGTCCATGACTATTCCCGCGAAATAGTCAGTTGGGGGCCCGCGATCGATCAAGCCGCCGTGGTGGACCTGGGAAAGTCGGACTGGCTGCTGAGCTTCGCCCAGCGGCATCTGGCCCGCTGCCGACATTTTCGCATCATGTTCTATGACGAATATGTCGACGTCATCTGCGAGAGTATCACAGCCGCCCATGGTGCCTACGCTCCGGGTTGCGGCACCCAGTGACGGGCGCTCTCAAGCCAAAACGTGACTTTGAGCAACCGAACTGCGGAAGGAAGCCATGGGGTCGTTCATCACCAACCTGCACATTCGTGACGCCGCACCTCACGCGGTCATCGAGGCGCTCAAGTCTCTCGGCGTCGTTCCGGCCTATGTGCGTGGCTCGCCCGCCGATGCCTGGATCAGCATTTTCCCCCAAGCCGCGTTTCAAGATGAAGCGGGCCTGCGCGATGAACTCACCCTGGTCCGCACTGTCCATGCCAGCCAGCTTCGAGTTCCCCATCCAGCGACGCACCAGACCAGTCCCACGCGGCCATGGACTCCCCCTTCGGCTTGATCCTGCGCAACGAACGGACGCACGACACACGCTACCCCGCCACCGTGCCTACACCACTCCCAAGGAGGCTTGAATGAGGACGTCCGTGCAACTCGCCATCGTCATCGCCGCCACCGCGGCCGTGGCCGCGACCTGAGGGCAGCGCACCGCGGGCGGGAAAAGGCGCGCGGCGAAACACTCGTTTCACCAGCCCTTGCAATGCGATCGCGGTTCGCACGCCGGGTCCACGAAAATTTCGCTTTCGTTTTTCCGAATTCTGTGAAATACTCCGCCCGTCCCGCCTCGCCATGAGGGGCGCTTCGCGATCGTCACGAACGTGGAGGCGGGATGCGATGGGCGCAGCTCTGCCGCAGCATGGCCTTGCCGTGCGGACGAACGGCAGGATGCGCCGGCGAAATCGTGTGGTCCCGGCCTCCCGATGCCGAGGTCAAGCCGGCTGAGATGATGATCGGCCGGCGACGGGGGCAACAAAGCCCGGTCCCCGAGGAGAGCACGTATAAGCCGTCCAACCGTTGCGCAGGGAAGGCCGGGAGGTGGATTCAATTGGTCGTCGCAACACTCGATGAGGAGGTTGCGATGGGCATTCGAAAGAAACGGTCAACGCGGGGCAAG
>NZ_JAUESY010000010.1:0-413352 GCF_032484415.1 Bradyrhizobium sp. SZCCHNS30572
GCTACGGCGCTATTTGGGAGCGCGCGTCCGGGCGGCTTTGCTCCACCGAGCTACACCACCTCCGGGGACACGACCGCGATCCCTGGGCGGCGATCGCTCACGGCTGTCGTGACGACGCGCCAGAACCCAGGCTTCCGACATCTGCGGGGCCGACGTGGCAATGGCGGGCGACTGATCGCCTGTTGCCGTTCCGCCGTCTCGGGTTGAGGGCCCCGGCTGCGACATCTCAGTTAATGCCGCGGAAGCGGTCCATATTGAAGATAAACACGAAAAACTCGACATTCTCTGACGCGAGATTTTTCTTTATGAAATAAATAGCTGACTTTAAATCACCGCCTCAGCCTCACGTCATCCCCACGACCTTGATTTCGCTTCAGATTCTGAAATCTTTGCCCTGAGGAATATGGCGGAGCGTAGCTATTCTGCCACAACCGGGCGGCTTTTCGCCGCAAATGTGGCGAGTCACATTGCGAGCCGATCTCGGGTTTGTTATCGGTTCCCTATGTTGAAGATCGTATATACACCCATTTTCATATGTGTTGTGGGAATGAGCTTTAGCCCGGCATTGGGCGCTGAGCCGTTCACCATCCAGGACGCCATCAACCAGGCGGTGAAGACCAATCCCGGTGTCGGAGAGGCCGCCGCCAATCGGCGGGCCACCGAAGCCGAGCTTCGCCAGTCCCAGGGGACGCTGCTGCCGCAGGTCCGGCTCGATGCGAGCGCCGGACCGGAGATGCTCAAGCAGTATGTCTCGCCGGCGCCGAGCAACAATGGCCGCTACCTGCGCGGCCGCGAGGCCGGCGTGGTGGTCCGTCAATTGCTGTTCGATGGCTTTTCCTCGATCAATGAAGTGTGGCGACAGGCCGCGCGGGTCGATGCCGCCGCGTACCGCGTGCTGGAGCGAACCGAACTGATTGGTCTCGATGCCGCCGAAGCCTATGTCGACGTGGTGCGCTACTCCAGGCTGGTCGCTCTGGCCGAGAAGAACCTCAAGGTTCATCTCGAACTGCGCAAGAACGTGCTGGCCCGTTTCCAGGGCGGCCGGGCCGGCGAGGGCGACACGCAGCAGGCCGAGGAACGGGTTGCGGCAGCGCAGGCCGTGCTCGAGGAATTCCGTCTCAGCCTCGAAGTGGCGCGCGCGAAGTACCGCAAGGTCGTCGGCGTCGAGCCTTATAACCTGCGTTTCCCCGGCCGGCTGTCCGACATGCCGCGGGACAAGGCGGAATCGCTCGACATCGCCTACAAGTTCAATCCGACCCTGCGCGCTGCCGCGGCGGATGTGACGGCCGCCAAGCGGGGATTCGATGCCACCACCGGCACCTTCCTGCCGACGCTTTCGCTCGAAGGCCGCGCGACGACCGGCAAGGAATCGATCACCTACAACAATCGTTACGACGAGGTCAGCGGCAAGGTCGTTGCATCCTGGGATATCTTCAACGGCGGCCAGAACAGCTGGCGCCGCGAAGAAGCCGCGCAGCGGATGATCCAGGAGCAGCAGAAGCATGCTCGTCTGCAGCGCGATGCGCTGGAGTCGATCGACAAGGCCTGGGCGGCCCGGATCATCACCGCCGATCGCGTCTCAGCTCTTGTCCGCGATGTCGAAGCGGCCCGCCGCACGTTCGTCGCCTACAACAAGGAGTATGAGCTCGGCCAGCGCACGCTGATCGATCTCTTGAACTCCCAGAACCAGTACTTCAACGCCAACGTGTCGCTGGTGTCGGCGCGCGGTGTGGTGGTGTTTGCCGACTATCAGCTGCTCGCCGCGATGGGCCAGATGCTGAACTACCTGAAGACCGGGCATCCGCCGGAGACCGAGCCGGTGGACACGCCGAGTGGCTTCATCGGCTACAGCCTGGCGCCCATTCGGCTGAGTGCGCCGGCGCCCGGACCGCAGCCGCTGAGCTCCGCCGGTCCGGTGCCGATGTTCGGCCTGCATGACGGTACGCCGAAGCATCCCGCGCCGATTACCTTTGGCGATCGGTGGGCCTCGAGCGATCCCGAGGATACGACGCTGTTCGTCGCGTCCGGAAAATACGGCGGATACGCTCAGAGCCCCAACGGGCACGCGCCGAAATAGGTGAGACTAACAAGAGCCGGTGCATGTCGCGCCGGCTTTTCACCATACGCATTTACTTTGCGCTGAGTTTGTCGCGAAACACCTGTAAAAATCTCAGAAAAGCCAAGTGCGGGCCAAAGAATTAGGCTAAGGCAAATTATTAGCAAGAAGCAATGGGTGCCGGTCCGCGTTGCTCGGTGGGCCAGATGGATTTCCGAGGCGTCGTTGAACATTCGTCCGACAAGGTTCGAGCTCGAAGAGACGGCGCACGTGATGCCCCAGATGAGCGCAGCCGCACCAGCAGCTGATCCTCTCAGTGACAGTCTGCTTTACCTCGCTGCTCATCACGGCCGCGCCCTGAGCCGCAGCGCGCTGCTGTCCGGATTGCCGCTCGACAGCGGCGTGCTCAGCATCGCGCTCTACGAGCGCGCCGCGCAGCGGGCCGGGCTCGAGGCGCAACTGGTCGAACGGCCGCTGAGCGATATTCCCGCGCTGGTGCTGCCCTGCGTGCTGATGTTTCACGACGGCACCACGCGCATCCTGCTGACGATCGACGAGGCCGCCGGCCGTCTCACCATCATCGATCCTTCGCGCCGCGAACAGCCGGCGATCGAGCGCTTCGAGGCGGTCGCGGCGCGGTATGTCGGCTTCGCCTATCTGGTGCGGCCCGCCACAATTGCCGATCCGCGCGTGGCGGCAGCCGGTGAAGTGCCGAAGACGCACTGGTTCTGGTCGGTGGTCAGCCGCTTCGGCGCCAATTACGGCCATGTCGCGATCGCCGCGTTCATCGTCAACATCCTGGCGCTGGCCGCGCCCCTGTTCACGATGAGCGTCTACGACCGCGTGATCCCGAACGGCGCGATCCCCTCGCTGGTCGCACTCGGCGTTGGCCTCATGTTGGCCATCGGATTCGACTTCCTGCTCAAGGTGGTGCGCAGCCGCATCATCGACATGACCGGAAAGAAGATCGACGTGGTGCTCGCCGCGAACATCTTCGAGCACGTGATGTCGCTGAAGATGGACAAGCGGCCGCCATCGGTCGGCATCCTCGCCAATCAGCTCCGCGACTTCGATTCGGTGCGCGAGTTCTTTACCTCCGGCACCGTGGTGTCGGCGACCGACATGCTGTTCGCGGTCGTGTTCATCATCGTGCTGTTCATCATCGCCGGTCCCATCGCCTGGATTCCGCTGCTGATGCTGCCGGTGATGATCGCCGTCGGGCTGCTGATCCAGCGGCCGCTCGAACGCGCGATGCGGCAGATGCAGGCGCAATCCGCCGCGCGTCACGGCATTCTCGTGGAATCGCTCAACGGGATGGAGACGGTCCGCGCGGTGGCCGGCGAGAGCCGGGTGCAGACGGTGTGGGAGCGTTCGGTGGCGGCGCAGGCGCGCTCCAGCGAGGACGTCCAGTTCTGGGCCTCGATGGCGATGACAGCGGCGAGCGTCGCGAGCCAGTTCTGCAGCCTGCTGCTGGTCGTCGTCGGCGTGTTCCTGATCCTCGACGGCAAGCTCTCGGTCGGCGCGCTGGTGGCGGCCAACATGCTGTCGGGTCGCGTGCTCGGTCCGATCGCAGGCATCGCCGGCCTGATGACGCGCTTCACCCAGACGACGTCGGCGTTGCGCTCGATCGACCGGCTGATGTCGCTGGACCGTGAGCGTCCGCCGGAGAAGATCTACGTCGCGCGCGAGATCAACCAGGGCCGCATCCAGTTCAAGAATGTCAGCTTCTCCTATCCGGGAAGCCAGACCAAGGCGCTCGACAACGTCTCCTTCGACATCAAGCCCGGCGAGAAGATCGGCATCATCGGTCGCGTCGGCTCGGGCAAGACCACGGTCGGTCGCCTCGCCACCGCGTTCTATCCGCCGACCGAAGGCAGCATCCTGATCGATGGGATCGACATCCAGCAATACGACCCGGCCGATCTGCGCGCCGGCATCGGCTTCGTGCTGCAGGATACCGACCTGTTCTACGGCAAGCTGCGCGACAACATCACGCTCGGCCGTCCGGCGGCGACCGATGAGGAGGTGCTGGAGGCCGCGCGGCTCGCCGGCGTCGAGACCTTCATCGCCGGTCATCCGCAGGGCTACGAGATGATGATCGCCGAAGGCGGCCGCAGCCTGTCGGGCGGGCAGAAGCAGGCGATCGGGCTCGCGCGCGTCCTGATCCGCAAGCCGCGCGTGCTGTTCCTCGACGAGCCGACCGCGCATTTCGACGTCCGCAGCGAGGGCGAATTCCTCGAGCGCCTGAAGTCTCTGGCCAAAGGCGAGATGTCCATCATCGTCTCGACCCACCGACCGTCGTTGTTGTCGCTGGTCGACCGCATCCTGGTATTCGACTCCGGCAAGATCGTCGCCGACGGGCCGACCGCGCAGATCCTCACCATGCTGCGTCCGCAGCAGCCCGCGGCGGCGCCGGCCGCGAGCCACGCGGTGAAGCCGGTCCAGGGGACGAGGTGACATGGCGCACAGCGATTTCGCGTTCTCCAACGACATCAGGGCTGCCGTCGAGCTGCGCACGCCGAAGACGGCGCGGATGCTGCTGCTCGCCTCGCTCGGCCTGTTCTTCACCTTCCTGATCTGGGCGCATTTCGCCGTGCTCGACGAGGTCAAGCGCGGCAACGGCAAGGTCGTGCCGTCGCGCCAGACCCAGGTGGTGCAGTCGCTGGAAGGCGGCATCATCGCCGACCTCCTGGTGCAGGAAGGCGCGATCGTCGAGAAGGATCAGCCGCTGGCGCGCATCGAGGACACCAATTTCGCCTCGCAGTTCGGCGAGATCCGCGAGCGCCGCGGCGCGATGGCGGCCCGGGTGATCCGGCTCGCGGCGGAGACCGAGGGCCGCAGCCCGGTCGAGTTTCCCGACGACCTCGTCGCCGACGCCCCGCGCGCGGTGCAGACCGAGCGCGCGGTGTTCGACGCCCATGCACGCAAGCTCGCGCAGGACATCGACGTGGTGCAGCAGCAGGAACAGCAGAAGAGCAAGGAGATCGACGAGCTCAGGGCCACCGAGAAGCGCTTCTCGGAGACGCTGGCGCTGCTCAATCGCGAGCTGGGACTGACCCGCAAGCTGTTCGACCAGAAGGTGGTGCCGGAGATCGAGATGCTGCGCGCCGACCGCCAGGCGACCGACATGCGCGGCCAGCTCGCGGTGGTGCAGGCGAGCATCGTGAAGACCGAGGCGGCGGTGCAGGAGGCGCGCTCGCGCCGGCTCAACATCGTCACCGCCTTCCGCGCGCAGGCCGAAGACGATCTCGCCAAGTCCCGCGGCGATCTCGCAGTGCTCGACGAGAACATCAAGTCGGCCCAGGACCGGGTGCGGCGCACCGAGCTGCGCTCGCCGGTGCGCGGCATCGTCAACAAGCTCAACGTCACCACCATCGGCGCGGTGGTCGCGCCGGGCGCCAGCCTGATGGAGATCACGCCGCTCGACGACACGCTGCTGGTCGAGGGCCGCATCCGTCCGCAGGACATCGCCTTCATCCGTCCCAACCACGAGGCGGTGGTCAAGCTCAGCGCCTATGATTCATCTGTGTACGGCTCGTTGCACGGGCGCGTCGAGCGCATCAGTGCCGACACGATCACCGATGAGAAGGGCGACAAGAACGAGCGCGGCGAGACCTTCTATCGCGTGATGGTGCGCACCGAGAAGAACCATCTCGGCACCGCCCAGCAGCCGCTTCCGATCCTCCCAGGCATGGTCGCGACCGTGGAGATCCTGACGGGCAAGAAATCGGTGCTGGACTATCTGGTCAAGCCTGCCCGCATGCTGCGTGACGAGGCGCTGCGCGAGCGCTGAGCAGGCGTCCGCGCGAGCGCACCGAAACCGGGGTTCTCCACGAAAGCGCGTGTGACCCAGAATGCCGCTGCGCTCATCCGGGGCGCCCCGTGCGGCGGACAGCGTTGCCAAAATCTGAATCGTTCAAATGCGACGCGATTTGGTCGGCCGTGATTAGTCGCGTTCGCAGCTTGGCGGCGAACATCACCGCGGTTTAACCGGCCCGCAGCAGCGCCGGCCCTATCCCTGATCCGATAACAACCGGGACAGGGATCGACGCGATGACGTCGGCCGATGCCCCGGAGCATACGGGGCGTCACTGATGTTGCGGATCGATCGGCCGCGGGTTCTCCCGCGCGCGCTGGGACTTGCGCTGGTGTTGTCGGTCGTGGCCGGTTGTGCCGGCGCTGCGTTCGCCGAGACTTCAAATCGTAGATCTCCGCAAGGCACTGCGGATGGCGCGCTGCCGGTACCGCCGCCCGTCCGTTTCTTCACCATCAATGCCGTGCTTGCCAAGCATGACGGCCTGCGTCGCTCCGCCTCCGCTGCTGTGGAAGTCGCATCGACCGACCCGGCCGGGCCTGCGGGATCAGTCAGCGACGCTCCGCAGGGACCCGCGGTCGCGACTCCCAGCGACGAGCCGTTCGGCCTGATGACGTTCCGCGCACCCGAGGGTGTGCTGTGGGTGAAGTGGCGCGGCATTCAGGGGGCGATGGCGAGCGAGCGGATCTCGGTCGAACGTTGCAACCGCGATGACGCGCGCTGCTCGGCCTCGGAGCGCCTCTTCGTCGCGCTGACCCGGTCGGCGTCTGCGGTGAGCGACGGCCGCACGCGCGCGGAAATGATCAATCGCGGCGTCAACCAGGCGGTGCGCTACGTCAGCGACGATCAGCAACACGGCCTGCCGGACGTCTGGAGTTCGCCACTGCAGACCTTGCGCAGTGGACTCGGTGACTGCGAAGACTACTCGATTGCCAAATACGCGCTGCTGCTGGCGGCGGGGACGCCCGAATCGGATCTCAAGCTGCTGCTGGTCCGAGACCTCGCCGTGCGGCAGGATCACGCCGTCGTCGCCGTGCGGCTCGACGGCAAATGGTCCGTGCTCGACAACCGGCGGGCCGCTCTGATGGAAGGCCGCGATCTGCAGTCCTTCATGCCGTTGTTTGCCATCGATCACCGCGGCGTCAGCCTGTTCGCTGCGCCCTATGCCGAGCGGCTGCACCACGAAAGCGAGAGCGACGTCACGCCGGCGGCGGAGGCCGACATCGGCGGCGGGAATCCGGGGCGGCCGCTGCTGCTCTGAATGTCGCAGGTGAACGGCTTGTAGCCGAGGTCATTTGCGGTCTTAATGCGCGCAGGGAAGCTGGCGAGCAGGGGGCTGCGGTGAATATCAAGCAAGTCATGGTTTGCGGGGCATTGGCCTTGTCGGCGATCGGTGGATTCATCGGCGGTGCACAGGCTCACGCGGTGATGCTGCCGGGCGCTGCGTTTTCGATCGCCTGCGAGAATGGCGGCAGCTACGTGCTGCGCTCTCGTCCCGTGCTCGCGCCGGGCGAGATCGTTACCGCGCAACTCTACCTCCATCCTCACCGTGCGATTCCGGTCCGTCTCGTCCCGATGGGCGACGGCTATCGCTATGCGGGCCGCGGCGTGTGGCTCGATGGCATCGGTGACCAGGCATTGTTGTATTTCCGCAAATACGAACCGGTGGCCTGCGTGGTCAGTCGCATCTGAGGCAATCTGCCGCGACTTCGACGCTCCTCAAGAATAGTTCCTGCCTTTCGCAAATAATTCGCGAGAGGCCGGTTCCATTTCGGCCGTTTCATGGCGGCAAGCTTTTATTCCCAACAGCGTGCGTGTTGTTCCCCAAGTATTGTGTGATCGAATAACTGCCAATTAGCAGTAATTCTCCGGGCTCTGTCTCCATTTATTCTTGTCGTTCCGCCCCTGCCTCGCGGGGGACGGAAGCATAGGCACAGCCTTGTTTCCCTTCATAAATGCCGCTGCACTTGACTGCATTTACCCAAAGTCCCTAAAATCCGATTAACAAGAACCGGTAATATTGACCCGTATTCTCGTTTAATAATAGTTTAACGATAGAAATGGAGCGCCACCAAAGCGCCCCATATTTGGAGGTTTTGGCGCATGAATGCTCCTGTCCTGCTGGCCCAGTTGACCGGCACGTCCACGCAGCCATCCAGCGCCTCGGCCAAGCACCTCAAGATCGGGAAACCGCCGGGCAACCAAGCCGTTACGGTTCATCTCGACGGCCAGAGCCAGATCGATTTCAGCGATATCGCCAGCGAGCGGCTGACCTTCGTCAAGATCGGCGACCGCCTGATCATCCTGTTCGACAATCAGTCGACGGTCTCGATCGACCCGGTTTTCGACGCCAACGGCGCCCCGCTGAAGGACGTCAGCTTCGAAGTCGGCCCCGACCGAATCATCAATGGCGATCAGTTCGCCGAGTTGTTTCCGATCACCACCGACCAGTCGGTGCTGCCCGCCGCGGGTACGCCCGGTGCGCCCGGCGTGCCTGCCGGCGCGAACTTCGGGACGTTCAAGGTCGACCCGCTGACCGTCGGCACGCCGCTCGGGCTGCTGGGACCCGAGGACTCCACCACCAAATTCGGCGACAACCCGGTCACGCCGAATCCGACGCCAATCGCCGGCGTTGCCGACAGCGTGGTGCTCAACGAGGACGGCCTGTCCGAAGGCCGGCCCGGCGGCAGCGGCGACATTGGCGGCGCGGTGACGAGCTTCACCGGTTCGCTGAACGTCGACTTCGGCACCGACGTGATCGGCCGCGCCTTTGCGTTCGCGGCGTCACAGCCTGGTCTTGCCGGGCTGACGTCCGGCGGCCAGGAGGTGCATTTTGCGATCACCACCGTCAACGGCCAGCCGGAGCTGATCGGTTATATCGGCAGCGATCCCTCGATCGTCGCCAACCAGGTCTTCACCGTCACGCTCGACGCCAACTCGACGATCGCGGGGACCTACACGGTCACGCTGCTGCAGCCGCTCGATCATCCGGTCTTCGGCACCGAAGACACGCTGAATCTCACCATCAACGTCATCGCCATCGACGGCAGCGGCGACACCGCGCCGGTGACGATCGTGATCGGCGTCAACGACGATTCGCCGGTCGCCGGCACCGTCGAGGCGATCAATGTCGCCGAGCACACCGGCGGCGGCAGCGAAGGCGGCGGCGAGAGCGAGCTCTTCGGCAAGGTCGTGGGCGGCGACGGCTTCGAGCCGACCACCGCGAGCGTGGACCTCAACATCGGCTGGGGCGCCGACAACGGCAACAGCAAGGTCGATGGCGGCTCCAACGGCACCGTGGTCGACGGCGACCGCTCGCTGGTGTTCGATGCGTCCGAGATCGCGACCTTGCAGGCGCTGGGCCTGACCTCGAACGGCGAGGCCATCTCCTACACGCTGTCGGCCAACGGCACCGAGATCATCGCGACCGCAGGCGAGGGTGAGGGCGCACGCACCATCTTCACCGTGTCGCTGTCCGACACCGGCTCCGGCAGCGCCACCTTCACGCTGTCCGACAATATCGACCACAACGGCGCCAACGACGCCTCGCTGCCGCTGACCTTCAAGGTGGTTGCGACCGACGCCGACGGCGACCCCGTCAACAGCGCCTTCACCGTCAACGTCGCGGATGACGGCCCGAGCTTCGGCGAGAAGCCGAGCTATTCGGTGGTCGACGAAGACGGGCTCGGCAATGCCGGCAACAGCTACGCCGACGGCCATGATGCCTATGGCGAAGACCTGACGGTCACGGATACGCTCGGAATCCGCTGGGGCTCCGACGACGCCAACAACAATGTCGACGGCGGCATCAACGGAACGCCGGTCAATGGCGACCGCGCCGTCACCTTCGCCGCGAACGTGGCGGCCTCGCTCGAGGCAAAGGATCTGACCTCAGACGGCTTTGCCCTGCGCTACGAGGTGTCGGGGAACGGCACCGTGCTGACCGCCTATCGCTATGATGCCGCGCACGAGACCTATGTCGACGCCAACGGCAAGCCGCTGGAAGGCGAGGGCCTGTCGGGCGCCGTGGTGTTCACGGTGTCGCTGTCAGACCAGGGCCATGGCTCCTATACCTTCGCGCTGTCGGGCAACCTGGATCACCCGGTGCACGGCACCGAGGACGACATCACCCTCAACATCGGCTTCGTCGCGACCGATTCCGATGGCGATGCCATCACTGATACCTTCACGGTGAAGGTCAATGACGACGCACCGAGCTTCGGCGAGAAGCCGAGCTATTCGGTGGTCGACGAGGACGGCCTCGGCAACGCCGGCAACAGCTACAAGGACGACGGCGACGCCTATGGCGAAGACCTGAAGGTCACCGATACGCTCGGCATCCGCTGGGGCGCCGACAGCGCCAACAGCCATGTCGATGGCGGCATCGATGGCACGCCGGTCAATGGCGACCGCGCCGTGACCTTCGCGGCCGACGTGGTCGCGACGCTCGACGCCCAGAATCTCACCTCGAACGGCTTCGGTCTCACCTACGTCGTGTCCGAGAACGGCACGCTGCTGACCGCCTATCGCTATGACGCCGAGCACGAGACCTATGTCGGCGCAGACGGCAAGCCGACGGATTCGGCCCACGCGACGGTGTTCACCGTGGCGCTGTCCGATCAGGATCACGGCTCCTACACGTTCGAGCTGAAAGGCAATCTCGATCACCCGGTGCACGGCACCGAGGACGACATCACGCTCAACATCGGCTTCGTCGCCACCGATTCCGACGGCGACGCAGTCACCGACAGCTTCACCCTGAAAGTCAACGACGACGCGCCGGTGTTCGGCGATGCGCCGAGCGCCGGCGTGGTCGACGAGGACGGCCTCGGCAATGCCGGCGACAGCTATGCGCAAGGCAGCGACGTCGCCGGCGCCGATCTCACGGTAACCAAGACGCTCGCGATCCTGTGGGGTGCCGACAGCGCCAACAGCCATGTCGACGGCGGCATCGATGGCGCCCCGGTCAAGGGTGATCGCGCCGTCACTTTCGCCGCCGACACCGTTCCCTCGCTCGAGGAACTGGGGCTGACGTCGAACGGGATTGCGCTGAGCTATCAGGTCTCCGAGAACGGCACGCTGCTGACCGCCTATCGCTACGACGCCGCCCACGAGACCTATGTCGACGCGAACGGCAAGCCGACGGAGGACCTCGCCAGCGCCACGGTGTTCACCGTCTCGCTGTCGGATCAGGACCAGGGCTCCTACACGTTCAATCTCACCGGCAATCTCGATCATTCGGTCCACGGCAGCGAGGATAATCAAGGGCTGTATTTCGGCTTCGTCGCCACCGATTCCGACGGCGACGCAATCCACGGCAGCTTCAATGTCGAGGTCAACGACGACGCTCCGGTGTTTGGAGAGCGCGTCAGCTACTCCGTGGTCGACGAGGATGGTCTCGGCAATCCCGGCAACTCCTATTCGGACGGCAAGGACGCAGCCGGCGCCAATCTGACGGTGACCGATTTCCTCGGCATCCGTTGGGGCGCCGACAGTGCCAACAGCCATGTCGACGGCGGCATCAACGGTACGCCGGTCAATGGCGACCGCGCCGTCACCTTTGCCTCCGACGTGATCTCGACGCTCACCGGCCAGCATCTGACGTCGAACGGCGTCGCGCTGACCTACACCGTGTCCCCCGACGGCACGCTGCTGACCGCTTACCGCTACGATGAAGCGCATCACACCTACGTCGACGGCGAGGGCCATGCCACCGGTGATCCGGCCAAGGCTGCGGTGTTCACGGTGTCGCTGTCCGACCAGGGGCAGGGGTCCTACAGCTTCACGCTGATCGACAATATCGATCATCCGGCCCACAACACCGAGGACGACGTCACGCTCACCCTCGGCTTCGTCGCCACGGATTCGGATGGCGATGCGGTCTCCGACACCTTCACGGTCAAGATCAACGACGACGCGCCGGTGCTGAACCGGGAGATTGCGACCGGCGTGGTCGATGAGGACGGACTCCCGACCGGGCTCGCGGGCGGGTCTGGCGACGTCCCCGGCCAGAACACCGTCGCAACGGGCGATCTCGGCATCTCCTGGGGCAGCGACAGCGCCAACAATCTCGGCAATGTCGGGATCACCGGTGCGTCCCCGGTGAACGGCGACCGCGCCGTCACCTTCGCGTCCGACGCCACCACCACGCTCGCCGCGCAGCACCTGACCTCGAACGGCGTCGCGTTGACCTACGACGTCAGCGAAGGCGGCACGTTGATCACGGCCTACCGCTTCGATGGACAGCATTACATCGACGGCAACGGCAACTGGACCGGCAACAAGGCCAATGCCGCCGTGTTCACGGTGAAGCTGTCCGACCTCGATTCCGGATCCTACAGCTTCACGCTGCTCGACAATCTCGACCACCCGGTGCCCAACACCGAGGACAGCATCGCGCTGACATTGAAATACGTCGCCACGGATTCCGACGGCGACCAGGTCAGCGGCACGTTCAAGGTCAGCGTCAACGACGACAGCCCGGAGGCGCATACCGGGACGGCCAAGAGCATCAGCGAAGCTGATCTCAACGCTGGCGGTGGCGATTGCGGCCCCGATTTCGGCGGTCACGATTTCGGCGGTCACGATGGCGGCAGCCGCGATCCCCAGGTGACCGGCGCGCTCAACATCAAATGGGGTGCCGACAACAACGACAGCGGCGCCGCCGATCGCTCGGTTCGCTTCGCCAATACGTCCAACGCCGCCGACGACGTCCATGTGACCAACGGCAGCGACGTCGGCCTCAGTGGCCTGACGTCGGACGGTCAGCAGGTGAAATACGCCTTCGATCATGGCGCGCTGGTCGGCTACACCGGCAACAGCCTCAATTCCGGTCAGCGCGTGTTCGAGGTCTCGCTCGATGACGACGGCACCGGCACCTACACCTTCAAGCTGCTCGGCAATCTCGATCATCCGGCCGGGCAGGAGAGCAACGTCGTCAAGCTGACCTTCGATTACACCGCGACCGATTCCGACGGCGATTCGAGCAGCAGCACGTTCACCGTCACCGTGGTCGACGACGTCCCGACGATCGGACACGCCGAGAGCGAGACCGTCAGCGAAGCCAACCTGCCGACCGATCTCTATGACGTCCTGTTCCCGGATTCGCCGTACTCGACGGTGCAGACCGGCCGTCTCGCGATTTCCTGGGGCGCCGACGACAATGATTCCGGCGCGACCAACAACCGCTCGGTGGCGTTCTTCAACACGACCGCACCGGACGGGCTCACGTCGAACGGCTATGCGGTCAGCTATGTGGTCTCGTCCGACGGCACCACGCTGAGCGCGGTCACCACCGATCACCGCACCGTTTTCACCGTCACGCTGAGCGATGACGGCGACGGCAGCTACAAGTTCACGCTGCTCGACAACCTCGATCATGGCAAGTCGGGCACCGACAGCCTGGCGCTGAGCTTCGGCTTCAAGGCCACCGATTCCGACGGCGACAGCGCCGCGAGCAGCTTCACGGTGGCGGTGACGGACGACGTCCCGACCGTCGGCTGCCCCGAGGACGAGACCGTCAGCGAGGCCAGCCTGCCGACCGACGGCTACGACACCAGCCATCCGGATGCATCGAACTCGACGGTCCAGACCGGCAGCCTCGACATCTCCTGGGGCGCCGACGACAACAATACGGGTGTCGGGCACAACCGCGCGGTGGCCTTCACGACCGCCGCCGGCGCCGCGGGCCTGACCTCCGACGGCTCGGCGATCAGCTACACGATCTCCGGCGACGGCACCTTGCTGACGGCGGTCACCGCGGATCACCGCACCGTCTTCACGATCCAGTTGTCCGACAGCGGCGATGGAAGCTACAAGTTCACGCTGTACGACAACATCGACCACCCGGCGTCCGGCCAGAACGATGACAGCCTGCCGCTGACGTTCGGCTTCAAGGCCACCGATTCCGACGGCGACAGCGTCACCAGCAGCTTCAAGGTCACGGTGCTCGACACCGCGCCGGTGGCGGCGGCCGGCGATGCCAGGACCGTTGACGAGGACGATCTGCCGGGCGGCACCGATGTCTCCAAGGAGCCGACCGCGGTCAGCGGCGACCTCAACATCAGCTGGGGCTCCGACGACAGCAACAAGACCTCGGGCGGCGGGCTCGGCGACCGCTCGGTCAGCTTCCGCTACACGAGCGCAGGCGCGAATGTCGACGCCGAGGACAGCGCGGGCCGCAACCTGGCGCTGACGTCGGACGGCCAGACGGTGAAGTACAGCTTCGAGAATGGCGTGCTGGTCGGCTACACCGGCAGCGATCTCGCCCACGGCACCCGCGTGTTCGAAGTGTCGCTGAGCGACCAGAACGACGGCTCCTACAGCTTCAAGCTGCTCGGCACCCTCGATCATCCCGCCGGCAGCGGCGAGAACATCGTCAAGCTGTCCTTCAGCTTCACGGCGACCGATGGCGACGGCGACACGTCCAGCAACAGCTTCACCGTCTCGGTCAAGGACGACGTGCCGGTGCTCGGTTCGCCGACCGCAGCGACGGTGACCGAGAACACCACCGGATCCGCCGGGGCGGAGGTGTTCCAGACCCAGACCGCGGCCAATGTCGCGCTCAACATCAATTGGGGCGCGGACGACAACAATTCGGGCGCGGCCAATCGCAGCGTCGCGTTCGATAGCGCGATCCATACCGGCGACGTGGTCAAGACCACCGGCGCAGGCAGCCCGACGCTGACGTCGAACGGCACGGCGGTGCAGTTCATCCGCGTGTCGGACACCGAGATCTGGGGCGTCGCCAACGACAATGGCGGCCAGCTCACGACGAACGACCGCAAGGTGTTCCACATCACGCTGTCCGACGACGGCTCCGGCAGCTACACCTTCGAGCTCCTGGACAATGTCGATCACGTCGGCTCGGGCCAGACCAATGCACTGTCGCTGAAGCTCGGCTTCACCGCGACCGATGCCGATGGCGATACCGCCTCCGGCGGCAACTTCACCGTCACCATCAATGACGACAACGGCCGGCCCGCGATCGGCACGGCTGATGCCGGGACCGTCGACGAGGATGGGCTTTCCGGCGGCAACACCGGAGCGGCCACCGGCGACGTCGCCGGTGCCAATGCCACGGCCAACGGCTCGCTGGCGATCTCCTGGGGCGCCGACGACAACAACAGCGGCAGCGTGAACCGCGCGGTCGCGTTCAGCGGCATCACCAACGGCCAGAACGCCACTTCGGACGCGGGCTCGCTGACGGTCGAGGGCGTCCAGGTCAAGCTCTGGGTCGTCGGCAATACGGTCTATGGCTACACCGGCAGCAATCCGACCAACGGCAACCCGCCGTCGGTGGCCAGCCAGGTGTTCAAGGTCTCGCTCGATGATTCCGGTGCAGGCAGCTACAGCTTCACGCTGCTGAAGCACGTCGATCATCCGGCCGGCCAGAACGAGAACGACGTCAAGCTGACCTTCGGCTTCACCGCCACCGATGCGGATGGCGACAGCGCCAGCTCGTCATTCGCCGTGACGATCGACGACGACACCCCCGTCGCGACCGCGACGGTGTTGAGAGCGGCAGTCTACGAGAGCGAGCTGCCGAACGGAACGGTAGTGACCGCGACCGGCAACCATGGCGGCGACCTCAACGGCGACGGCAACGGCAACGATTCCTACTTCACCGGCAATCTGAGCTCGCTGGTGTCGTTCGGCGCCGACAGGCCCGGCACCTATACGGTCGAGAAGACCAACCTCGCGCCGGAGCTGCTGTCGCTGACGTCGGGCGGCGTGGCGCTGACCTACAGCATCGGGGTCGACAACACGCTGATCGCCAAGGCTGGCAGCGTCACGATCTTCGAATTCCAGGTCGATGCCAACACCGGCCAGTATTCGTTCCGTCTGAAGGGCGCGCTGGACCATGTCGGCACCGGCCATGACAACACGCTGACGCTCGATCTGTCGACGGCGGTGACCGCCACCGATTCCGACGGCGATTCCGTCGCGCTGCACGATCAGATCATCATCACCGTCAACGACGACAGCCCGCAGTCGCAGGACGTCGACACCGTCGCGATCTCGGAGGCAGCCGGCAGCGTCTCGACCGGCGCGGTCGATCTGCGCATCACCTATGGGGCCGATGGCGACAGCTCCGGTCCGTCGGTGACCTTCCTCGGCGCGTCGCCGGTGCGCGTCTACGATGCGGCCGACCACCAGCTCTCCGGGCTGACCTCGCTCGGCTTCGGCCTGACCTATGTGATGTCGGCGGATCACACGACGCTGACCGCCTATCGCATGAGCGGTGGCAGCTATATCGGGCAGAATGGTCTGGTGACCGGCAACGCGGCTGATGCGGCCGTGTTCACGGTGACGCTGTCGGAGACCGGCACCGGCTCCTACAACTTCACCTTGCTGCAGCCGCTCGATCACCCCGCGCCGATCGGGACCTCGAGCGCGGCCGACCAGTATCTCGACATCAATTTCGCCTTCGCGGTCGAGGATCGCGACCATGACGTCTTCACCAACAATTTCACCGTCCGGGTCGATGCTGCCGGCACGGTGACGACGACTCGCTATGACGCGCCGAACTCGCCGGTGTTCGTCAATCTCGGCGATACCTCGGCGACGGTCCTCGGCGAGACGGTCGGGGCTCACAGCGTGACCGACCGCGCCGCGGTGACCGACAAGGTGGTCGGCACCGACAAGCTCGGCGGCGTGACCGAGGCCCACGGCTCAAATGGCGACGACATTCTGGTCGGCGGCAACGGCGTGGGCGGCGATGTCCTGTATGGCGGCGCCGGCAACGACATCATCATCGGCGGAGGAGGTGGCGACCGGCTGTTCGGCGGCGCCGGCAACGACACCTTCCTCTACACGGTGGGCGACGGCAGCGACGTCATCGACGGCGGCTCGGAGTCTGGCACGACCTTTCCGAACTACGACGTGCTCGCGATCACGGGCGATGGAAATGCGCGCAATTTCACCATCGGCAAGACCTCGACCGGCACCGAGATCAATCCGACGCTGAATGATCCCTCCGCCAGCAACGCCACCGACATTCTGGTGCGCTATGACGGTCCGAACGGAGCGACCATCCGCGCCGACGAGATCGAGCGCATCACGATCACCGGCGGCACTGCCAGCGACACGGTGACGATCACCGATATCAGCGGCACCGCGATCGCGCCGTCGACCATCGTGTTCAACGGTGGCTCCGGCAACGACACGCTGGATCTCTTCCGGTTTGCCGGCAACACCAGCGTTGTGTCCGACGGCGGCTCTGACACCGACACGGTGAAGTTCGGCTTCAAGTTCGCCGAGGCGACCTACACCAAGGTGTTCGCCACCGACGGCGTGACGCTGATCGGCGTGCAGGTCACCCACAACGGCCTGACCGATACGTTCACGAACTATGAGAGCTTTGCCTTCACCGACGGCACGCGCACGCTGACCGGCGTCTTCAACACGCCGCCGGTGGCTCATGACGACGCGGTGCAAGCGAGCGAGGACAGCCCGCTCACGGTCAACGCGCTGCTCAGCCTGCTCAACAACGACACCGACGTCGACAACAACACCTTGACCGTCAGCGGCGTGTCGAACGCGACGCACGGCACCGTTTCGCTCTCCAACGGCAATCCGGTGTTCACGCCGGACAAGAACTTCTCGGGCGTTGCCGGCTTCGATTACACGGTCAGCGACGGCGATGGCGGGACCGCGACCGCGCATGTCACGGTCGACGTCGCACCGAAGGCGGACGCGCTGACGCTGGGCTTCATGGATCTCGGCCCGGCCTCGGGTGCCGAGGACACCACGATCAACCTGAAGCTCATCAGTGCCGCCGTCACCGACACCGACGGCTCCGAAAGCCTGCGGCTGCTTATTACAGGTTATCCGGCCGGCGCGACCTTCTCGGTCGGCCATGCCGGAACCGGCGCTGACGCCGGCAAGTGGGTGATCGATAGCGCCGCCGCGATCGCCGCGTTCGACAGCCGTCCGCTGCAGATCACGCCGCCCGCGAATTACAACGGCACGTTCTCGCTGTCGGTGGTCGCGGAGGTTACCGACCAGGCTACGTTGTCGGACGGCAACGTCCACACCGACGTCGTCAACACCGCACTGCAGACGATCGATGTCACGGTGACCCCGGTCAACGACGCGCCGCAGATCCATGCGCCGGCGCAGGTGACGACGAACGAGGATACGCCATTCGCCTTCACCGGCGCGAACGCGTTCTCCTTCTCCGATGCGGACGGCGATGTCGTCGAGTCCGTGAGGTTCGACATCTCCGGCGGCACGTTCGCGATACCGTCTCTCGGCGTCTACAACGCCAGCCAGACGCTCTCGATGAGCGGGTTCAAGATCAGCGACCTGAACACCTATCTGGCGTCGGCGGTGTTCACGCCATCAGCCGACAACGACGCGACGGGATCGGTCACGATCACCATCAACGACAACGGCAATGTCGGCGGCGGCAATCTGAGCGCGACGCAGACGATCACGATCAACATCAACCCGATCGAGGATGCTCCCACGGCCGTGGATGACACGGCCAGCGTGAACGAGGACACGACGCTGACCGTGTCCAATGCGGTGCAGGGCGTTCTGCACAACGACCACGACCCGGACACCGGCGACACGCTGAGCGTGGTGGCAGGCGACTTCACGACGGCCAAGGGCGGCACGATCCATTTCAATGCCGACGGCACCTATGTCTACAAGCCCAAGGCCGACTTCTATGGCGCGGATACCGTGGATTACACGGTGCGTGATGCGGCCGGACAGACGGACACCGGCACGCTGACGATCAACGTGGCGCCGGTCAACGATGCGCCGGAGATCCATGCCCCGACGCATGTGACGGCCAATGAAGGCGCCTCGTTCGCCTTCACCGGAGCGAACGCGATCACCTTCTCCGACGCGGACGGCGATGTCGTCGAGTCCGTGAGGTTCGACATCTCCGGCGGCACGTTGTCCATTCCGTCGCTCGGCGTCTTCAACGCTGAACAGACGCTCTCGATGAGCGGGTTCAAGATCAGCGATCTGAACACCTATCTGGCCTCTGCCGTCTTCACCCCGAACAGCGACCATCCGGGGTCGGTCACGATCACCATCAACGACAACGGCAATGTCGGCGGCGGCAATCTGAGTGCCACCCAGACCGTCAGCGTCGAGGTCATCCCCGCCAACCACCCGCCGGTGGCGAACTCCGACACCCATGCGGTGCTGGAGGATGGCAGCCTCAACATCTCGGCGGCGAACGGCGTGATCCGCGGCTCGACCGGCGGCTCGGTGGCCGACAGCGACGTCGACAACCCCGTCAGCTCGCTCGTCGTGTCGGGCGTCGTGGCTGGCACCGGCAGCGTGACGCAGGGGGCGGGCGTCGGCACCTCGATCGAGGGCGCCTACGGCCATCTGACGCTGAATTCGGACGGCTCCTACACCTATGTCGCCGACAAGGCCGATGCGCTGGCGGCGGGCGTGCCCGCGGTGGACACCTTCACCTATACCGACAAGGATCCGTCGGGCGCGGTGTCGAACACCGCGACGCTCAAGATCACGGTCACCGGCGTCAACGACGCGGCCGTGATCAGCGGTGACGCCACCGGCACCGTCGCCGAGGAGGGCGGCATCGCGAACAGCCAGAGCAGCCCGCTCTACGGCATCGCCCGCGGCGACCTCAATGCGACCGACGTCGACGGGCACAACGATGTGTGGCAGGCGACGTCCTCGAACACGGCCAACGGCTACGGCTGGTACGACATCGGCAGCGATGGCAGATGGACCTACGGCATCTATAACAACGACCCGAGAATCCAGGCGCTGAAGGAAGGCGAGACCACGCTGACCGACAGCTTCACGGTCTACACGGAGGACGGCACCGCCAAGACGGTGACGATCCAGATCCTCGGCAACAATGACGCGCCGGTCCTGCAGAACGCGCTGACCGACCGCAGCTCGGCGGAAGATCAGCCGTTCAGCTTCACCATCCCGTCGAACACGTTTGCCGATGTCGATGGCCGCTTCGATGGCACCGCGAACCCGCTGACGCTGTCGGCGAACCTCAGCGACGGCAGCAACCTGCCGGCGTGGTTGCACTTCGACGCCACCACCGGCACCTTCAGCGGCACCCCGCCGGCCAATTTCGCAGGCACGGTCAACGTCACGGTCTACGCCAGCGACGGCGAATCTGCCGTCTCGGACGCCTTCACGCTGACCATCACGCCGGTCAATGACGGCGCTGCGAGCGTGACGGTGTCGGGCACGGCGACGCAAGGTCAGACGCTGACCGCCAATCTCGGCAGCGATCCGGATGGTGCCGCGTCGAACGTCGTCTATCACTGGCTGCGCGACGGCGCCGTCATCAACGGCGCGACGGGCTCGACCTACACGCTGGGCTCCAACGACGTCGGCCACAAGATCTCGGCCAACGTCACCTACACCGACGGCCAGGGCTTTGCCGAGAACGTGACCAGCGGCCAGACCGGCTCGGTCACGGCGCCGAACCACGCGCCGACCTTCGGGGCGGGAACGACCACGGCAAGCGTCACGGAGGACGCCTCCTATGCGGCGCCGAGCGGCAACCTGATCCAGAACGGCTCGTTCGGCTACTACAACGGCAACTTCTACACGCTGGATGCGTGGACGGTCGGGGGCGCCCATGCCGTCACCGTCGTGGGCGGCCGCACGGACGGCGGCTCGGCCGATTTCTACGGCGCATCGAGCTCGATGAGCCAGACCATCAGCACCGTCGTCGGCGTGACCTATACCGTCGACTTCTACGTGATGACCTACGGCACGGCCGTGACATCAGCCGTTGATGGAACAACCCTTCTGACGACGAGCGCCTGGAACTTTGGCTGGACGGAGCAGACCTACCAGTTCACCGCGACCTCGACGTCGACCACCATCAAGTTCGCGAGCGGCGGCGGCGCCGTCATCGACGACATCTCGGTGCAGCCCAGCACGGTCGTGACACCGGGAGTGGAGCAGGCGTCCGGCGCGATCGCCTTCACCGACGTGGACGGCGATGCCCAGACCGTGACCTACACGACACCGGCCGGCAGCAACTACTACGGCTCGTTCAGCGCCACGGTCGACAATACCGGCCACAAGGTGAACTGGACGTTCGCCGTCAATGACGCCGACATCCAGTCGCTGCGCGCCAGCGACCATATCGATCAGACCTATACGGTGAAGATCGATGACGGTCACGGCGGGACGACGATGCAGACCGTCACCGTTACGGTGAACGGCGTCAACGATGCGGCGTCGATCGCGGGCATGGCAAGCGGTGCGGTCAAGGAGGACGGCACGCTGACGGCAGGCGGGACCCTGACGGTCACCGACGTCGATAGCGGAGAAGCCCAGTTCCAGACGCCGGCTTCGCTGGCGGGGACGTATGGCACCTTCATCTTCAATGCGGTGACAGGCGACTGGGGCTATACGCTGAACAATTCGGCTGCCAACGTGCAGGCGCTCAACAATGGCGACGTCAAGCATGACACGCTGACGGTGAAGTCGGTCGACGGCACGGCCAGCCAGGTCATCGACGTGACCATCAGCGGCACGAATGAGCCCGCGCCGCTGGCCGTGGTGGACACCACGAGCGCCGACGGACGCTATGCGCTGTCGAAGAACAGCGACTCGCCGAACGTGGTCAGCCTGGACGCGGCGACGCTGTTCTCGGGCGGAATGGGGACGGTCACCTACACCTACAGCCTCGTCTACAGCTCGACCGGCGACGACAGCTGGATCCACCGGACCGGCAATCAGTTCACCGGAGATCCGAGCAACAACGACGCGGGCCTGTATGTCTACAAGGTCACGGCCACCGACTCGGTATCGTCCGTATCGACCTATCTGGCCTTCAATGCGCTCGACAATGGTGCGCTCAACCTCACCATCAACTCGCTGTCGGACAAGTCGTGGGTGGTCGGTTCGGCCCCGTGGCTGTCCGGCTACAGCGCCAACGACGGCGACGCGATCACCGCCACGGTCGACAACCCGCTCGAGGCCAATGCCAACAACGGCTACGACGTGATGATCGGGTCGAGCGGCGGCAACAACTTCAACGGCGGTGCCGACGACGACGGCATCTACGGCCTCGGCGGCAACGACACGCTGCTCGGCGGCGCCGGCAACGACTACATCAACGGCGGCGCCGGCAACGACTCCATCCGGGGCGGCAGCGGCAACGACGTCACCATCGGCGGCTCCGGCAACGACACCTTCTATTGGGGCGTCAACGACGGCGTCGACACCGTCGACGGCGGCATCGGCACCGACACGTTCGTCATCGAGGGGACGTCGTCGCAGGATCTGATCTATGTCACGGTTGCCGGCGGCGTTATCACCGACGTCAACGGAACCAAGCTCAGCAATATCGAGGCCGTGACCGCCGATCTCGGCGGCAGCAGCAGCGATACGCTGACCTACATCACCAGCGAGGACGTGACGGTCAATCTCGGTGCCGGCACGGCCACCGGCTTCAGCTCGATCGCCAATATCGAGCGCGTGACCGGCGGCTCGGGCGACGACATCCTTATCGGCAGCAGTGCTGCCAACGCGATCAATGGCGGCGATGGCGACGACATCATCCGCGGCGGCGGCGGCAACGACACCATCGATGGCGGGGCAGGGATCGACCTGCTCGACTTCTCGGATGCGACGGCCGGCATCACCTTCACGCTGACGCAGAGCAGCAGCAACACTACCGGCCCGACCTTGTCCGGGATCGGCCAGGACACCTACAAGAACATGGAAGGCGTCATCGGCTCGGCCTATGACGACGTCATCAACGGTTCCTCGAGCAACGACGTCCTGATCGGCGGCGCCGGCTCGGATAAGCTGACCGGCAACGGCGGCTCCGACACGTTCAAGTGGAACGCCGGTGATCTCGCCGGCGGCGGGCTCGACACCATCCTGGACTTCCAGACCGGCACGTCCGGCGACGTCATCGACCTCTCGGGCCTCTTGGCCAGCGTGTCCGGCAACCATGCCGACGCGGTGCGCTTCGTCGACAGCGGCGGGCACACCAGCCTGGCCTCGGCCAACGGCAGCGGCGTGCTGAACAACGGCGACCTGACGCTGCAGATCAACGCCGGCTCCGGCTGGACCAACGTCGCGACGATCAAGGACACCGGCGGCAACCTCACGGCCGGCGACGACGTGATCAAGATGATCATCGACAACAGCCACGCCCAGACGCAGGTCCACGTCTGATCCGGTCGGCTTGGGACAGCAGAAGCAAAGGGCCGCCCATGAGGCGGCCCTTTTTCATGGCTGGAGGCGGCGGCGCGCCGATGCGCTGCGGCTCAGATCTTCTGCCCTGCCGGCCCGACGCCGACGTTGATCATGATCCGCTGCACTTCGGTGCGGCCCTGCGGGAACTTGACCTCGAGCGTCACCGTGTCGGTGCCGGCGAAGTCGGCCTTCGACTGATAGAAGGCGATGAAGCCCGGCACTTCCAGGGCGAGGCACTGCTTGTAGTTGGTGGCGCTGACCTTGCCGCGCTTGATCGTGACGGTGCCGTTGCCGGGCGGCGACACAAGGCGGATGGCGGGAAGGGGCCCGGATGAGCAGTCGGGCTGGACGTTGAGATAGATGCCGACCTGGATCGGCTTGCCGGCGACGCCCTTGGCGTTGCGCTCGACCGTGGTCTGAGCGGGACCGGGCGCGGGAGCAGGCGTCTGGGCTTGCGCCGAGGCTGCGGTGGCCGCCGCCAGCAGCGCCGCGACGGCTATTCCCACGAACGCTCCCCGCCATTCTCCTCGCAACAGGTTCATCACCGTCCTCAGCCCCGCATTGTCCCTCAGCGTCGCCAGATTGCCGTATTCGAGCCGATCGTTCAACGGATTGCCGAACTTGCGGCCGACTTCAGCAAACTTCCTTCACGTCCGCCATAGCATCGCCCGCGCGGTGTCATCGGATGGGTCCGATGACGTCATGACTGTTTCCCGCTGTTGCCATCCGTGTCTGCGCAACTCGTCCGCCTCGAGGAATGCGCGGAGTGGACGACATTGGAACGCAGTCATCGGGCTGACATCGATGCCCTTCGGGCAATCGCCGTCGTCATCGTCATTCTCTTCCATCTGAGGATCACCGGCTTCGAGGCCGGCTATGCCGGCGTCGACATCTTCTTAGTCATCTCCGGCTATCTCATCACTGGGCAGATCCTGCGCGATGTCGCCGCGCGGCGCTTCTCGCTGTCGGACTTCTATCTGCGGCGGGCACGGCGCATCCTGCCGGCGCTGGTTGTGACCATTGCGGCCACGTTCGCGGTCGGCTGGCTCTTCCTGTCGCCGGAAGCCCTGCGCCAGCTCGCCAAGGAGGCGACACACGGCCTGCTCTCGATCGCAAACATCCAATATTGGCGCGAGGCCAGCGCCTATTTCGCGCCGAGCGCGGATCAGTTGCCGCTGCTGCACCTGTGGTCGCTGTCGGCGGAGGTTCAATTCTACGCGCTGGCGCCGCTGCTGCTGATGTGGCTCGGCACGCGCCGGCATGTGTTCGGTGCCATTGCCGCGATCGGGTTGTTGTCCCTTGCCGCGGCCACACTCTGGTCATCGCGCGATCCGGACGCCGTGTTCTTCCTGACGCCGTTCCGGGTGTTCGAATTCGCCCTCGGCGCGCTCGCCATTCCGCTCGAGGCCCGGCTGGCAGCGTCGCCGCGCGCACGCTCTCTCGCCGCCGCCTGCGGCGACGTTCTGTTGTTCGGCAGCCTTCTCCTCATCGGCTGCTATCAATTCCAGGCAGGCGTCGCCGCGCTGCTGCCCTGCATCGCCACAGCCGTCATCATCGCGGCCAATGCCCCGACGTCGCTGGTGATGGCTCGCCCGGTTCGCGCCGTCGGCGCTGCGTCCTATTCGCTCTATCTCGTGCACTGGCCCGTGATCTTCTTCGTCCGCTTCATCTTCGGCGATGCGGCGCAGACCGCGGCGGGACTGGCGGCGCAGCTCGCGCTGATGGCGGTGCTGACCACGCTGATGTTCGTCATCGTCGAGCGGCCGCTGCGGCGGCTGCCGTGGCCGAGGGGCGCGCAGGTGGCGAGCTTTGCGACCGTGCTCATCGTCGGTGCCGCGCTCACCCATGTGACGTTCCGCGCCAATGGCGTCGTGTCGCGGCTGCCCGACGATCAGCTCGCGCTGTTCCAGCTGCAGGGCTTCGGCCTCAACAAATGCGGTCGCACCGTCGGCCGTCTGTGCGCGTTCGGCGATCTCGAGGGCACGCGCGGCGTCGAGCTGCTCGGCGATTCCTATGTCCAGCAATATGTCGCCGCGCTCGATGCGACGCTGAAGGCGCGCGGCATGATCGGGCACGTGTCCACCATGAGCGGATGTCCCACCCTCGCGGGGCTCACCGCCGAGGGACCTCGCGCCCAGGTCTGCGCCGAGCTGCGCGACAGCGAGCTGCCGCGGATCCGGCAGTCGCAGGCCGATTTCGTCGTGATCGGGCAGGCGTGGCAGCATTATCTCGACCTCGGCGAAGGGCCGGCAGCGCGGGCCCGCAACGCCGCGGTCGCCGGTCATCTCGCCGAGACCATCCGTCTGCTCGACCGGCCCGGCCGGCATTTCCTCGTCGTCGGCGGCCAGGTTCGTCCGGTGAATTGCGCCTTCGATCAGTTGCGCATGCTGCCGGGGCCGCGCTGGCACGCGCCCGCCAAGCCGTGCGATGCCGTGCCGAAGAGCGAGGCGATCGCGACCAACCGTGTCATCGACGCCGTCCTGTCGGAGGCGATCAGGCCGCTCGCCAAGGTGACGCTGCTCAGGCCCTCGGAGGTCTATTGCGACCGGGATTGCCCGGTCGTGGAGGGAGGCGTGTGGTTGTTCCAGGATGCCGGTCACTTCACCGTGGCAGGGGCCCAGCGGATGGGCGAGCGCGCTGCGCCGGTGTTCGCGAGTTTCCTGTCGGATGATTAGGTGGCGCTATTCGCTGTCGGCTGCGGCGCTTGCGGCTGCGGCCAATGCCGGCGACGCCGCGACGATCCGTGCGCCTGCGAGCTCCGAGCCCTGCGCCGTGAGGTGACCATCGTCCCAGGCGAGCGGCGCGCCGTCGGAGGTCTGGAGCACGCAATCTCCCGCCGGACACAGCAGCGCGAGCGGCGACACGTATTCGGTCTGCGCCACGTTCGCCAGCAGCGTGCGCATGAAGTCGTCGACCTCGCCGAGCAGATCCAGCATGTGCCCGTCGGTCCCGACGCCAAAGCGCTTCGCCGCGATGAGCAAATGCGGCAGCGGACGATCGAATTGCGGGCTCGGCCCGACCACCACCACCCTGCTGCCGGTGTCCGCAATCGCGTTGATCGTGGCGAGCAGGCTGGCCTGTGCGGCCGGCGTCATCGCGGTGCGTGTCCAATTGCCCGACAGCACGACGATGTCGGGCGTGAGCTCGCGCACCAGCCGAGGCAGCCGGCGGTTGAAATCCATGCAGGCGGCGGACTGGCCCGCTTCGGCGTGAGGGATGCATTGCGCAAGGCTGGCGCGCAGCAGCGAGGCCTGGGGCATGGCTCGCGTCAGGCCATGGATGAGGTGAGCGGCGTGGCTGTCGCCCCACACCAGGATGCGCGGGCGCTGCCCTTTGGCAAGGCATGACGGCTGCAACGCCGCGAACGTCTGGCCCGGATCGAGGAAGCAGGTGCCGCTCTCGTAGGCGGACTTATGATCGTAGCTGATGAATTCCGCCAGCGCCCGCTCCTGCGGCGAGAAGCGGGCGGGAAAGCCGGCAAGTCCGATGATCGAGAGCGAGGCCAGCAGCACGACCGATGCGCTCGCGACCAGCGCGCGCGCCGCGATCGGCGACTGCGCACGCCTCGCCGGCTGCTCGATCAGATGGAAGCTCGTCAGCGCCAGCACGGTGCAGGCTCCGAGCAGCGCCAGCTTGTCCGCGATCGAGCTCGGCGGACCCCAGACCGCCGTCGCCAGCGAGACGACGGGCCAGTGCCAGAGATAGAGCGAGTAGGACCACAGCCCGATTGTGATCATCGGTTTGACCGCGGTCAGCACGGCCTTGCTCGGGGGCGGATTGGCCCAGATCACGGCGGCGGCGCCGAGGCACGGCAGCAGCGCGGCCGTGCCGGGATAGGGCGTGTGCGGCGAGAACAGGTTGACGGCGGCGCCGAGCGCGATCCAGCCCAGCGCGGCCACCGTGATCCTGAGCCATTGGCTTTGCGGCGCCGGCAGGGCTTCCACGGCCAGCAGCGCGCCGAGCGCGAGCTCCCAGACCCGGGCCGGCAACAGAAAGAACGCGGCGGCGGGCTGCAGCCGGGTCTGGATCACGCAGAGCAGGAACGAGGTCGCGCAGACCGTGGCGAAGCTCGCAAGCATCAGCGACCGCCGCAGCGTGAAGGCGGCGAGCGCCAGTGTGGGAAACAGCAGATAATACTGCTCCTCTACTCCGAGCGACCAGGTGTGCAGCAGCGGCTTGGTGATGGCGGCGGCGTCGAAATAGCCCTGCTGCGACCACAGCAGGATATTGGAGCAGAAGACGAGGACGGCCAGCGCCTGTTGCGCCACGGAGACCGCATCCCGCGGCAACAGGATCACGCTGGCGCCGAGCAGGGTGACGCACAGCATCGCGAAGGCGGCGGGCAGGATGCGCCGGGCACGGCGCCGGTAGAATGCGGCGAACGAGAATGTTCCGCTCCGCACCTCCGCATGAATGATCCGCGTGATCAGGAAGCCCGAGATGACGAAGAACATGTCGACGCCGACATAGCCGCTGCGAAACGGCGAGATGTCGTAGTGGAACGCGATCACAGAGATCACTGCGAAGCCGCGCAGGCAGTCGATGTCGGGACGATAGTCGGTTGCGCTCAAGGGGGCTGTCCGGACGCTCGCATCTGGCGGCGGCCGTCAATCCCCGACGGTCACTGCACGCAGGCGACCCTGGTAGGCTCCGATTGCAACCGTATTGAGGGATTCCTGCGGCACCGTTGGTCGTGCAGACAGGACACAATGCCATCGAATTGACACCGCAGCGGGAATCCGCGGCTTGCCTTCACAGACTTGCCTCAATGGCGTGATGGCCTTGTCGGAGTTCATGCGTCGAGCGAGCGTGTCATGCGTACATTGGGGCGGAAGGCCGGCCGGGCCGGATTGTTGTGCGGCGTTGTTCTATTTCAGGTTGCGGTTGGCGTTTCGCTTGCGCGAAGCGCCGAGCCGGGCGGCTCCTCACCATCCGCAGGCGAGGTGGCCAAGGATCAGGGCAAGGAGAGCGGGCCGTTCGGCGGATGCGAGCCGATCGGGTTGACGGCATCGGGCGAGCTGGTGTTCCCGCTGGAATGCAAGAAGCTGATCAAGAAGCCGGCTGAGGCGCCGGTCGCCGAGGACAAGACCCCAGCCGACGACAAGACCGCGTCGGTCAATCCCGCGCCGTCCGTTCCGAGCCAGGCGGCCAGCGCCGACATTTCGGCCGGTCCCGAGGTCAAGCCTGCCGCGGCTGCGGAGGCGGTTGCGACGACACCCGCCGCGTCGGCTGAGCCGAAGCAGGCCGCAGTTGCGGACACGCAGGATGCGGCTCAGAAGGTCGCCGTAGCAGAGCCAGTCGCCGGCAAGCCCTCCCTGACCAAGCCGTCCGTGAAATCGCCATCGGCGCTGGCGCCAGCGAACAAGCCGCCCTCTGCCAAGCCGTCCTCTGCCAAGACGGCCGCGGCCAATCCGCCTGGGACGACGCCATCGCCAGCCGGCGCCTCATCGGGCAAGCCGTCGTCCGGCAAGGCGGCCCAGGCGCAGGCCGTTGTGGTCGCCGCCAGGGATGCAGCGGTCAAGGATGCCGGGAGGACATCGCGCATGGTCGCCAGCCGGCCGATGATCGTGATCGCGAGGCCCGCCACCGCAACCACGGCCTCGGCCCGGCTGCAGGCGGAGGGCAGGCCGCGACTGCGCACCGCGGGACTGCCGGCCTGCGTCCAATTCCGCAGCTATAATCCGGCGACGCACAGCTATCGCGGCTTCGATGGCCACATCTATGCCTGCCGGTGAGGGCTGACGCTCGAGGGCCGGTTTAGTCTGGAGGGTGGCGAGTGACGTGACAGCCTGCCGCCCAAGGGCGGCAGCGAAGTCGGGCGGCGCGGCGCCGGAGCTGCTATAGAAGGTGAGTCCTCATCTCTGTTCCTCGCCGCGGTTGCTTCCGATTCGACATGGCAGAGCCTCAGTCCGACCTGTTCGAGATGCGCCGGCTGGAATCGCTCTCCAACACCATCTTCGGTGTTGCGATGACGCTTCTCGCCTACGACCTGCCGAAGCCCAATTTCGCGCATATGCCGGGTTGGATCGACCTGGTGCATACCTATTCCGGGCGGCTTGCCGGGCTGGTCCTCAGCTTCATCATCGCCGGCGTGTTCTGGATCAGCCACCACCGGCGGCTGGCCCGGCAGCCGTTCGCGGGCCGGCCCGTGGTCATCCTGAATCTGTTCTTCCTGTTGTCGATCGTGCTGCTGCCGGTGACCAACGGGCTCTACGGCGGCTACAGGCTGAGCAGCGCGGTGGCCGTCCTCTATGGCCTGCATCTGACGATCATTGCGTCGCTGAACGCCGCGCTGTGGTGGCTCGCGCTTCCAAGCGGCCGCCATGCCGAGATCGCCGGCGCGATCTTTCCCGTCACCGTGTTCGTGCCGGGCATCGTGATCGCAGCGCTTGCACCGGAGTATGTGCAGTATTTCTGGATGCTCGGCTTCGGCGGCTTCCTGGCGCGGCGGTTCGTCCGCAGCCCGGCGCCGTCGGCCGGCGAGCAGGCGGAGTTGCCATAAAAAAAGACGCGGCGGGCCGTGAGACCCGCCGCGCTTCCGTTCTTGAACTCGCTGGTCCAGGGCCGAGACCGCCCCGTTGCCGAGCCGCGATGGCGCAATCCGCTGACGAATCACGCCCTCAAACGTCGCTCATGAAGAGCCGCTCAGCGGGCGATCCCAGCGAGGTGACAGCGCTTGGTGAAAGACACTGGATCACCTCCTTTCGTTGTTGATGGTAACGCCAATATAGGACGGTCCGGGCGGCGAGGGTAGGGGGGCCGATTACGGAACCGGGCCGCCGCGGGCGTGCCGCGCCGCAGTCTCGATGTCGCGCGCTGCGATCGCTTCGGGCCGTTCCGTCAGGCCGGATCCGGCACCCATCCGCTTCGAAACCTCGCCCCGAAGAGGTTGAGACCCGCCGCGGACCATGTTAGGGAACGCCCAATGCGGGTGTAGCTCAATGGTAGAGCAGCAGCCTTCCAAGCTGAATACGAGGGTTCGATTCCCTTCACCCGCTCCAACGATTTCAGGCACTTGTCGCGCCGTCAGCTTTCCATTCGGACAAGCAGGCTGATGCTCATTCGGACAAATGTCCTTCTTTTGTTCGAGCTGCCCGCCGCTTTTTGGCGCCGTTGACGATCTGCCGCGTCGTGCGCGTGGTGTACTTTGGCAGCACCTTCACCGTCGTGTGCCGGCCCTGTGCCAGCATCTCGCGGTCAGTCAGTTCGGCGTCGCCACCTTCAGTAAAGCCGCCATGCCGGACCGATGTGAACGACAATTCATCGCGAAGGCCAGCAGCACGGATGACTTCTTTGACCTTGCGGCTCACGTGCGTGAAATCCGGCTGATCCGGCTTCGGCCATGTCGGCCATGGTCCGCGCTCGCCCCAATCCCGGCACAGCATTAGGCCGCCGATGCGGTCGCGTTTGATGGCGTCGAGCTCCGCCATCAACTTGGGATAAACCGGTGCACCTGCATCGTCGAACAGCGATATCCAGCCCTTCTGCCTAGTCTTCTCATCGATGATGCGGACCATATTCGGGCGCCCTTTCGGGCGATAATGCGACACGTCGAAAGTCGCAAAGACGTCTGTCTCGCGCTGGAGCCATTCCCAGCCGATCAGGGCAGCGGTCGTCGGTCAGTGCCGTATCGATTGCGGTGAGGCGCTTCTCGCCCAGTCGCTTGCCATCTTTCAGGACGTAGCCGCCGACAAGCTTGAATCCGACCTCGTGATTACGCTTGGACTTAGGATCGAGCTTGGCGTAGCGGCGATCAGAGCGGTATTCGGCAAACATCCAATCGAGCGTTCCGACCGCATTGGGAGGCGACGCTGCCAAGGCCTTGCCGCCGGTCCGCCACGCGCGCCACCCGTAGATTCGCTTCTTCTGGACTCATCTACAAGGGCAATTTGCGGGCTTCAGTCTGTGGTCTTCGCGTACCCGCCAATCAAAGCAGGTCGGAGGACTTGTTCATCTGGAAATACTGCAATTTGCGATGCCTAAGCAAAATAGTCGTCGAAGGCACATCGTACAATTGGATGCTGCGGCAAGCAAAAAGGAAGGATCACCGACATTTTTCGCATTCGGCAATCTTGTCGATTTTCACCCTGCCGAATTTGCAGAACCTTCAGCAAGAGCCCCGCGGGGCGGTGCCGTTTGGCTGCCGAATTTATTGTTGCTTGTTCACCAAAGGTCGAACCTGTAACCAGACCGTTATGAGCGGGAGGAGATTGAATAGGTTTATTGATTTTGCAGCATTTTTGCCCAATGTTGATAGCGCCTGTCGCGGTTTGTTCAGTTCGTTTCTGGTGCGAAACTGGTGCGGCCGCGTTCGGAGGCATCGCCCTTTAAGGCAAGGCGGTTCGATAGGGGGAAGGGCAACGGCAAGCCGCTTGCCTTACACGCCGCTTCGATGAAGAGCCGAGCGGCTCAGGCGTACCAGTAAATTCGCTCGATAGCCGTACCCAATTGGGTTCGGTCGGCCTCAATTGAGCTCGGACACCGTCCTTCTCGAGCGATTTTGTGCGTTCCTTCAGCCCGATCCGCGATTGCAGTCCGGGTAGCCGTACCATGATGTAATATTTGCGCGCGCTGGTGTTTTATGGCCAAGCATCGCCGGCAAACAGCCCATCCAAAACGTGGATGGTCGGCTTTTGTCCACCATGAGTATTCCGGAAGTCACGACGAGCCATCCGCCGAAGTTAAAAGTCGGAGTTATGCTTGAAACTGTAAAGTCCGCGATCGATATCGACGTAGACGCCACGCAAAACTCAGAAGACCGTCAACCCGATCCTCGTGTCGGCGATCTCGGGCGCAATTTTATGGCACCGATTTTCTGCACCGTGGAAATGCTTCCCAATAACCAGCAGTTCTTTGGAGGCATCTTTTCAAATTTGCGAGTTGGTAAGGCGCGCCTCGCGACCGCTTGAGCAGTCGTTCCCCTTAAGCAGCCCGCAGCGCCTGGCGGAAAGCGTTTGCGCCGGATACATGGCGACGGGGCCGTCATTGACCATGTATCTCAGTTGCGCATGGCGATGGCGTGCCGCTACACCGCGAACCCCGCCCCGCCCCACGCGTCTCGGTCGCGGCGACCTCAGAAGCGCGCCAATTTGCAGGGCGCGAAGCGGCTTCCTCAGTCGGTCCTGGTTACATACTCGACCGGGAGATGCTTGAACGGCTTGCGGTGCTCACGCGATACGGCCCCGCCAATGATGATCCTGGAAAACGCATGGAGGTCGGCGAAGAAGGCCGGCTTCAGGCTGTCGAGCTTGCTCGCATCGGCGACCAGAATGCTTTCGATCGCCGTTGCGATGGCCGCCTGCTTGACCGCCGTCTCATGAAAGTTCGAGCAGCTCGCGCCCCTATTCGCATGTACGCCGCCCGCCGAGATGAAGGCCTTGTTGATGCCGAGCTTGCGCAAATAGGACAGGCCTTCCTCCGATGAGAAGGATTGCGACGAGGGATGATAGAGCCCGCCCATCAGCATCAGCTGCGTGGCAGGACGTCGCGTCGCCAGCGCCGCCACGTTCATCGAATAGCAGATCACTGAGAGGGACATCGTCGAACGCAGTGTAGCGAATCATAGCGAGGAAACGGATCAGTGTAGCAAGGGTGCCGCCGGCGACAGATCGGGAGGGCTCCGCAGTTTTGATAGTTGGAGACTGAGGGCTTGGTCCGCGCTCTGTTCCGGGACGCAGGGGCTAGCCGAAGGCCTGACTGACGACGCCGTAGATCTTCGGCTGGTCGTTGCCGCGCAGGAAGGCACCCTTCACGTCGTTCCGCAGCGACATCGTGGTGACGGCATCGAAGAGAGCGAGCCCCGACCGCGCGAGAAAGTCGCGGAACTCTCCTGTCGCTCGATGAGTGTCGAGCCTGAGGAACTGGCCTTCGTGAGCTGCCACGTGCGGCGCCAACACGGCGATCGCGTCGCTGTCGCAGGATGCGACCACCGGCCCCGCGACATGTCCGCGTCCGAACCGCCGGCACATCGCGAACGTCTCCAGCCGCCCCGCGCGAAACAGCCCAAAGCTGCGCGACTGGTGAAACAGTCCGGTCATCAGCCCGGCTCGCCGGACGCCATAAGCAGCCGCGTCGAGTTCGATCAGCGCCGGCAGGTCTGCCTCCATCAGCACGCGAATATTTCCCGCTTCGGCCGGCGCCGCGTCCGAGGCAATCGCCTCACCCTGACACTGAAACAGAGTCTGCTCACGCTTGAAATCGAGAGATCGGTAGAGGCGATAGGCGGCGCGCGTGGCGTTGAGGCGCAGCGTCCGACCGCCGCATTCGGCCATCACCCGATGCATCAGCCATTGCCCGGTGCCAAGGGCCTGCAGCCGCGGCGAGGTGATGACCATCCCAACCGCAGCAAAGCCGTCGCTGTAGGGAAACCACATGGCGGATCCGAGGGCCCGACCGATCTCATCGAGCGCGACGACGCCGCGGCCGATGCTGCGCATGAATTGCCAATCCTCCTCCCGATGGGGCCATTGGACGGCGATCGACAAGGCGAGCAACTGCGCGAGGTCGACGCTGTCGATGTCGGCGAGGCGCATCTCGAACACGTCGACGATTCGCGATTCGACGTCCGGATTGTCCATGCACGCTGTCCCTGTCTTCGTTCCGCCCGCCACGCGTCACCCAGCCTCGATGAGGTCGAGAGCGACCATGCTGTCGTCACCTCCGCATATTGAGGCGCCTGCGGGCGAACTTCGCAACATTCTTCTCAATCCTGCCCTGTATTCGGCACGTAACGCAGGCCGCGACCGCCATGATCGGAGGCGCGACGAGCCAGATCGGCCGCTGGGATGACCGCATGACCTTCCTGTTCAACTCCGATGGCACGCGCGGCGCGATCTTTCGCGAGGTGCTTGCGCGTGAGATTCCGGATCTTCCGTTCGAAATCGATCCGGCGCAGGTCGATGCCGATGAAGTCCGCTACATGATCACCTGGCTGGTGCCGCCGGACCTCGGCGCCTATCGCAATATCGAGATCCTGTTCTCGATCGGCGCCGGCATCGATCAGTTCAGCGCCGCGTCGGTGCCGGCGAGCGTCAAGATCGTCCGCATGGTCGAGGACGGCATCGTGAGGATGATGCAGGAATACGTGACACTGGCCGTGCTGGCGCTGCACCGGAATTGGACCGTCTATTTCGATCAGCAGCGGCAGCAGCTCTGGCGCGCTATCCCGCAGCCGCAGGCACATGTGCGGCGCATCGGCGTGCTCGGCCTCGGGCTGCTCGGCCGCGCGGTGCTGGAGCGGCTCAAGCCGTTCGGCTTTCCGCTCTCGGGCTGGAGCCGCAGCCGGCACGCGATCGACGGCGTGACTACGTACCATGGCGCCGACGGCCTCGATGCGCTGCTCGCGGTGACAGACATCTTGGTCTGCCTGCTGCCGCTGACGGAGGAGACGCGCGGCCTGCTCAATGCCGAACTGCTCGCCAAGCTCCCGCGAGGCGCTTCGCTGGTGCAGACCGGCCGCGGCGCGCAGCTCGACCAGGCGGCGTTGCTCGGAGCACTTGACTCCGGGCATCTCGCGGACGCCGTGCTTGATGTGACCGATCCCGAGCCGCTGCCGACGGATCACCCGTTGTGGCGGCATCCGCGCGTCCTGATCACGCCGCATGTCGCCAGCGTCACGCAGCCGGAAGCAGCGGCGCTCGCGGTCGCCGCGAACATCAAGCGACACCGCGCCGGGCTCGATCCGGTCGGCCTCGTCGACCGCAGCCGCGGCTACTGATCGCGGTCGCGCCGTCACGGCTCAGCGGATCCAGTCCAGGGTCTTGTAATACGCGCCGACGAACGGCAGGAACCAGGGCTTGCCGTAATGGCCTGGCACGACCGGCCAGCCGGCGTCCTTCATCGGATTGCGGTCGGGCCGGCCGAGCATCGCATCGGCCATGATCATGCCGAGATGGGTCGAGAGCTGCGCGCCGTGACCCGAATAGCCCATCGCGTACCACAGCCCGCCCTGGCGACCGGCGCGCGGATAACGGTCGGCGGTCATGTCGACGAGGCCGCCCCAGCAATAGTCGATGTCGATGCCGGCAAGCTGCGGGAACATCCGCTCCATCGCCGCGCGCAGGATCGCGCCGCTCCTCGCATCGGACTGCTGATCCGATGTCGCCGAGAAGCGCGCGCGGCCGCCGAAGATCAGGCGATTGTCCGGCGACAGGCGGAAGTAGTTGCCGATGTTCATGGAGGTGACGTAGGTGCGGTGGCCCGGCAGCACCGAGGCCGCCTCGGCCTCCGTCAGCGGCCGCGTCGCGATGATGAAGCTGCCGACGGCAATGATGCGGCGGCGGAAATAGCTGAAGCTCGCCGGCGTGGTGGCGCCGGTGGCGAGCAGCACCTGCTCGGCGCTCACCGTCCCCTTGGCCGTGGTGAGGCGAAAGTGCTTGGTGTCCTGCACCCGTTCAGTGACGGCGGCTTGCTCGACAATGACGGCGCCGCGGCGACTCGCGGCAGAGGCGAGGCCCGCGGCGAAGCAGCCCATGTGCATCATCGCGCTCTTCTTGAACAGCATGCCGCCGTGAAAGGGCGAGCCGATCTCGGATTTCAGCTCGGCCGGCGAGAGCAGCGCCGTGTCGGGATCGACCTCGCGGTGGATCGCCTCGAAGTTCGTCGCGATCCCCGCGAAATGGCCAGGCTTGGATGCCAGCTTGAGCTTGCCGGAGCGGCGGAAACCGCAAGCGATGTTTTCTTCCGCGATCAGGCGCTCGAGCGTGTCGATCGACTCGTCGAACGCTTTGTAGAGCGCGATCGCGCGCAGGGTGCCGAGCTCGGCCTTCGCGGCCGGATAGCTGTGCGCCAGCCCGTTGTTGAGATGCCCGCCATTGCGTCCCGACGCGCCCGAGCCGACCTGATCGGCTTCGAGCACGATCACCTTGGCCCCGGCCTTGGCGAGCTGCAGTGCCGCGCCGAGCCCGGTGAAGCCGCCGCCGATCACCGCGACGTCGTAATGCCCCTCCACGGGCCCGCTATGGCCGCCGGAAAATGCGGTCGCCGTGTCGCGCCAGTAGGAGACATATTTCATCGCGGGCACTCTGCTTACAGGCCGAACACGCCGGGCAGCTCGGAAATGGTCTTGATCTCGGTGTAGCCGTAATAGGGATTGGCCGGCTCGTGGCCGCGGTTGACCCAGACCTTGTTGGTGATGCCGAGATCGTGCGCGGTCATCAGGTCGTAGCGGAATGAGGAGGAGCAGTGCGTGATGTCCTCGGGGCCGCAGCCGAGCATGTCGAACATGTATTCGAAGGCGCGCATCCGCGGTTTGTAGGCCTGCGCCTGTTCCGCCGTGAACACGGCATGGAACGGCGCGCCGAGCCTGACGACGTTCGAGGGGATCTGCACGTTCATGGCGTTGGAGAGGATGACCAGCGGGATCTCCTTGGCCACCTTGGCGAGACCCGCCGGTACGTCCGGATGTGGACCCCAGGTCGGCACGCGCTGATACACCATCTCGGCATCCTCGGGCTTGAAGGGGATGCCGATCTTGCGGCAGCTGCGCGCCAGGGCGTTGCTGACGACCTCGGCATAGGGCTTCCACGCGCCGAGGACTTCATCGAGGCGGTAGGCCGAGAAGACCTTCACGAACTCCGTCATCGCCGACTCGGAGAGCTGTGCGCTGTAGAGATCGCGTGCGGCCTCGGCCATCTCGAAATTGATCAGCGTGCCGTGGCAGTCGAAGGTCACGTATTTCGGGCGAAAGCGGCTCATGGATCCTCATGCCGGTCGTGGTCTCGACGTCCGATGATAGGCCGCCCCGCCAGCATAAGATGCGGCTTTGCCCCGGTTCGGCGGCGGAAGATGTTGTCGGCATCATCGCCTTCAGACGATCTGCCGGGGGCCGCTCGCCCAGACTCCGGTGCAGATGGGAGTGCATGACATGACGTCCGACGCCGCGAGCTTCAGAGCTTTCAGCGGGGAGCACCTGGATGCAGCGACGCGGCTGTCGCAGCAGGTCCGCTGGCCGCATCGTCGCGAGGACTGGCAGATGGCGCTTGCGCTGAGCAAGGGCTGCGTGGCGGTCGCGGCGGACGGTCGCGTGATCGGCACCGTGCTGATGACGCCGTATGGCCAGGATGCCGGGACCATCAACATGGTCATTGTCGACGAGGCGGAGCGGGGGAAGGGGCTCGGACGGTGCCTGATGCAGCAGGCGATGGCGCTCGCCGGTGAGCGGCGGTTGCAGCTCGTCGCGACAGAAGATGGACTGCAGCTCTATGAGAAGCTCGGCTTCCGCCGCAGCGGTGAGATCGTGCAGCATCAGGGACATCTCGCGGAAGCTGTCGCACAGCCCGACGCCGTGCGTGCGGCCACGCCCGACGACATCGCCGTCATCACGGCACTCGACATCGCGGCCTTTGGCGCGGATCGCCGCGACCTGATAGCCCATATCGCATCCATCGGAGAGTTCGCGGTGTTGGAGCGCCAGGGCCGTGCGGCGGGGTTCGCCGCGCTGCGTCACTTCGGCCGCGGTCTCGTGATTGGCCCCGTGGTCGCTTTCAGTAGCGAGGACGCCAAGTCGCTCGTCGCGCATTTCCTCGCTGGGCGACAGGGCAAGTTCATCCGCGTCGACACCGGCAGCGAGACGGGACTCGCACCATGGCTGGGCAGCTTGGGCCTCGATCATGTCGGCGGCGGCATCGTCATGCATGGGCCGGCCGCTGGTCACACGAGGCGGCGCGCCCCGACATCATTTGCCTTGGCCAGCCAGGCGTTCGGCTGAACCGGAGATCATCATGCTCAGCAACTCGCTCATCGAACTCGATCGCGCCCATCTGGTGCATCCGGTCGCGTCCTATCGCGGACACGAGGCCGCCGGCGCGCGGGTCCTGAAATCCGCCAAGGGTGCGATCGTGACCGATGCCTCGGGCCATCAACTGGTCGACGGCTTCGCCGGGCTGTGGTGCGTCAATGCCGGCTATGGCCATGAGAGCATCGTCGAGGCGGCGGCGAGGCAGATGCGCGAGCTGCCTTATGCCACCGGCTATTTTAGCCTCGCCTCGGAGCCGGCCATCCGGCTCGCGGCCGCGCTCGCCGAGCGCGCGCCGGGTGATCTCAACCACGTCTATTTCACGCTTGGCGGCTCGGACGCCGTCGACAGCACGGTCCGCTTCATCCATTACTATTGGCACGCGAGGGGGCAGCCGCAGCGCGATCAGTTCATCACGCTGCAGCAGGGCTATCACGGCTCGTCGACGGTCGGTGCAGGACTCACGGCGCTGCCGGCCTTCCACGCCAATTTCGGCGTGCCACTGAACTGGCAGCACAAGATCCCGTCGCACTATTCGTACCGCAACCCCGTTGGCAGCGATCCCGACGCCGTCATCGTGGCCTCGCTCGCGGCCCTCGAAGCCAAGATTGCCGAGGTCGGCGGTCCCGAACGGGTGGCCGCGTTCTATGCCGAGCCGATCCAGGGCTCGGGCGGCGTGCTGGTGCCGCCGGACGGCTGGATGAAGGCGATGCGCGAGCGCTGCCGGCGGCACGGCATCCTGTTCGTCGCCGACGAGGTGATCACCGGCTTCGGTCGTACCGGACCGCTGTTCGCCTGCACAGATGACGACATCGTCCCGGACTTCATGACCGTCGCGAAGGGTCTGACCTCCGGCTACGTCCCAATGGGCGCGGTGCTGATGTCCGATCATGTCTATGGCGTTATTGCCGATGGCGCAGGTTCTTCGGCCGTTGGGCACGGCTATACCTATTCGGCGCATCCGGTGAGCGCGGCGGTCGGCCTTGCCGTGCTTGATCTCTATGAGAATGGCTTGCTGGAGAATGGCCGGCGGGCGGGTGCGCGGCTGATGGCGGGCCTGCGCGCGCTGCAGGACCATCCGTTGGTGGGCGAGGTGCGCGGCCGTGGCCTGCTGGCGGCCATCGAGCTCGTGACCGACAAGGAGAAGAAGACGCCGCTGCCGGCGAGCGCCGAGCCGTCGCGCCGCATCTTCGATCGCGCCTGGGCCAACGGCCTCGTCATCCGTGCCTTCCCGACAGGGGTGCTCGGCTACGCGCCGCCGCTGTGCTGCAGCGACGCGGACATCGATGCCATCCTCGAACGCACCGCACGGACGCTGGATCAGACCCTGGCCGATCCGGACGTCCGCGAGGCCATGGCGTGAAGGTGGGCACGGGCATATCGGTGCGTGTGCAGCAGGGCCGATATGTCGGCGGCTCCTCCTATTCGCAATTTTCTGCCGTCGGGTCCTCGCAATTCGGAAGTTTTCGCCGGAACCCGGCTTCACACTAGGACCGATGACGCGGAAGGGCCTCACAGAATGACCAAGCTCGATCTTGCTCAATTCAGGTACCTGACCTTCGACGTGGTCGGCACGCTGATCGACTTCGAAAGCGGGATCGTCTCGAGCCTCGGCGAGATCGCGGCGGAAGCAAACAAGGCAATCGACGGTGAGCAGGCGCTGAGCCTGTACCGCGCGGCACGCTACGCGGCGGACGCCGACCGCTTTCCGGATGATCTCGTCCGGGTCTATGACATCATCGCACCACAACTCGATCTGCCCAGGCAGACCGCGCTCGGCGAGCGCTTCCGCGACTCCGCCGCACGCTGGAAGGCCTTCCCGGACAGCGCCGCCGCCATGGCGCGTCTCGCCCGGCGCTACAAGCTGATCGCGATGACCAATGCGCGGCGCTGGGCACTGGATCATTTCGAGCGCGAGCTGGGCTCGCCGTTCTACGCGAGCTTCACGGTCGACGACACCGGGACGGAGAAGCCGGATCCCGCCTTCTTCACTCAGGTGTTCGATTTCATCGAACGTGACGGCGGCTCGACGTCACAGATCCTGCATGTGGCGCAGAGCCAGTATCACGACATCGGCATCTCCCGGCAGCTCGGCGTCATCAATTGCTGGATCGAGCGGCGCCACGACAAGCAGGGCTATGGCGGCACCATCGCGCCGGCGTCCTTCACCAAGCCGGATTTCCACTTCCATTCGATGGCCGAGCTGGCCGACGCGGTGGACCAGGTGCCTGCCAAATGATGTGCGACTGACGATTTTCATTCTGCCGGATCGAACAGGGGACGGATGACATGAGCAAAGGGATCACCAACTGGACTCCGAGTGACGATGTGCTGGTCGAGGCGGCAATCCGGCGCGGCGCCTCGCGCCGGGATCTCCTGAAGATGATGCTCGCCAATGGCGTCGCGCTCGCTTCCGGCAGCACCATCCTCGGTCGCGCCGAGCGCGCATTCGCGGCCACGCCGAAGAAGGGCGGCTCGATCAAGGCGGCTGGCTGGTCCACCTCGACGGCCGACACGCTCGATCCGGCCAAGGCGTCTTTCTCGACCGACTATGTGCGCTGCTGCTCGTTCTACAATCGGCTCACCACGCTCGATAAGAGCGGCGCGGCGCAGATGGAGCTCGCCGAATCCGTCGAGTCCCAGGATGCGCAGACCTGGACCGTGAAGCTCAAGAAGGGCGTCACCTTCCACGACGGCAAGCCGCTGACGGCCGACGACGTCGTGTTCTCGCTGAAGCGGCATCTCGACAAGGCGACAGGCTCCAAGGTCGCCAAGATCGCGGCGCAGATGACCGGCTTCAAGGCGGTCGACAAGACCACCGTCGAGATCGCGCTGGCGAGCCCCAACGCCGACCTGCCGATGATCCTGGCGCTGCATCACTTCATGATCGTCGCTGACGGCACCACCGATTTCTCCAAGGGCAACGGCACCGGCGCTTTCGTCCGCGAGGCGTTCGAGCCGGGCGTCCGCTCCATCGGCGTACGCAACAAGAACTATTTCAAGGACGGCCCCTATCTCGATCAGATCGAGTTCATCGCGATCACGGAGGAGAATGCGCGCGTCAACGCGCTGCTCTCCGGCGACATCCAGCTCGCCGCCAGCATCAACCCGCGCTCGCTCCGGCTGATCGAGGGCAAGGAGGGGATCGCGCTGTCGAAATCGACGACCGGCAACTACACCGACCTCAACATCCGTCTCGACATGGCGCCGGGCAACAAGAAGGACTTCATCGACGGCATGAAGCACCTGGTGAACCGCGAGCAGATCGTCAAGTCGGTGCTGCGTGGCTTCGGCGTCGTCGGCAACGACCAGCCGGTCTCGCCGGCGAATTTCTTCCACAACCCCGACCTCAAGCCCAAGCCGTTCGATCCGGACAAGGCAAAATCGCTGTTCCAGAAGGCCGGCGTGCTCGGCACGTCGATCCCGGTCGTGACCTCGGAAGCGGCGAACTCGGCGATCGAGATGGCCATGGTGATCCAGGCCTCGGCGGCGGCGATCGGCCTGACGCTGGACGTGCAGCGCGTTCCCTCGGACGGCTATTGGGACAATTACTGGCTGAAGGCGCCGGTCCATTTCGGCAACATCAATCCGCGCCCGACGCCGGACATCCTGTTCTCGCTGCTCTATGCCTCCGAGGCGCCGTGGAACGAGAGCCGCTTCAAGTCCGAGAGGTTCGACAAGATGATGCTCGAGGCGCGCGGCCTGCTCGACCAGGCCAAGCGCAAGCAGATGTATGCCGAGATGCAGGCGATGATCGCGGAGGAGGCGGGCACCATCATTCCGGCGTACATCTCCAATATCGATGCCACCTCGTCGAGACTGAAGGGCTTGGAGCCCAGCCCGCTCGGCGGCATGATGGGATATGCCTTCGCCGAGTATGTCTGGCTCGATTCGTGAATGTTGTCTGAGTCGCGTGGCGCCGGTCACTCGGGGCGGCGCCGCGATGACCATGATCTGATCAGGCTCGCGGACCCAAAGTTTGAAACATCGGATCGCATCCCTCATCCTGGCCCGGCTGGCGATCGCGCTGGTCACCGCGATCATTGTCTCATTCGCCGTCTTCTTCGCCACCGCGATGCTGCCGGGCGACACCGCGACGATCTTGCTCGGCCAGGCCGCGACCCCCGAGGCGGTCGAGGGGCTGCGCAAGGCGATGCATCTCGATGATCCCGCCATTTTCCGTTTCCTGCGCTGGCTGCCCGGCGTCGTGCAGGGCGATCTCGGCGTGTCATATGCCAACAACATGCCAGTCGCGAAGCTGATCGGCGGGCGCCTCGTCAACACCCTCAAGCTCGCCGGCCTCACCGCGACCGTCGCGGTGCCGCTGGCGCTGACTCTCGGCATCACCGCGGCGATGCTGCGCAACACGCTGTATGATCGCTGTCTGACCATCGCCGTCATCGGCATCGTGTCGGTGCCGGAGTTCATGATCGCGACCCTCGCTGTGCTTGTGTTCGCTGTCTATCTTAATTGGCTGCCGGCGGTGTCCTTCATCAGCGAGATCCGCACCGCGTATGATTTCGCCCGCGCCTATGCGATGCCGGTCGTGACGCTAACCATCGTGATCTCGGCGCAGATGATCCGGATGAGCCGGGCGGCCGTGATCGAGACCTTGAACACGCCCTATGTCGAGATGGCGCTCTTGAAGGGCGCCTCGCGCAGCCGTCTGGTGCTCCGCCATGCGCTGCCCAATGCGCTCGGCCCGATCGTGAATGCGGTGGCCTTGTCATTGTCCTATCTCCTGGGTGGCGTCATCATCATCGAGACCGTCTTCAACTATCCCGGCATCGCCAAGCTGATGGTCGACGCGGTGTCGACCCGCGACCTGCCGCTGATCCAGAGCTGCGCCATCATCTTCTGCTTCGGCTTCCTGCTGCTGACCACCACGGCCGACATCATCGCCATCCTGTCCAATCCGAGGCTGCGATGACGAGCGCCGCGAAATCCGCCTCGCGAACCCCGCGCTTCGGTTACCGCATCAACGCTGTCGGGGTTGCCGGGGCGCTGATCGTGGCGTTCTGGATCGTCGTGGCGTTCGTCGCGCCCTCCATCATTCCGCATCCGATCGGCGACATCGTCGACACCGATTATTTCGGCCCCATGAGCCGCGAGCTGTGGCTGGGCTCCGACTATCTCGGACGCGACATGACCTCGCGCATCCTGATGGGCGCGCGCTATACGCTCGGCATTTCGGTGGCCTCCGTGATCATCGCCGGCGTGTCGGGCGTCACGCTCGGCATGATTGCGGCGATCACCGGCGGGGTCGTCGACATGGTGCTGAGCCGGCTGCTCGACGCGTTGAGCTCGATTCCGAGCAAGCTGTTCAGCCTCGTCGTCGTCGCCGCGGTCGGCTCGTCGATCCCGGTGCTGATCGTGACCATGGCGGTGATCTACATTCCCGGCGCCTACCGCTTCGCCCGCGCGCTCGCGGTCAACATCAACACCATGGATTTCGTCACGGTGGCTCGGATCCGCGGCGAGAGCCTGTTCTATTTGATCCGCGCCGAGATCCTGCCCAACATCATCGGCCCGGTGCTGGTCGATCTTGGCCTGCGCTTCGTGTTCATCGTGCTGCTGCTGTCCGGAATGTCCTTTCTCGGCCTGGGCGTGCGGCCGCCTTATGCCGATTGGGGCGCGCTGGTGCGCGAGAACATCGGCGGGCTGCCCTATGCCGCGCCGGCCGTGATCTTCCCGTCGCTGGCGATCGCAAGCCTCACCATCGCCGTCAATCTCCTGATCGACAATCTGCCGACCAAGATCCGCGACCGGGAGGCGTCGTAGATGACGAGCCTGGTGCAGATCCGCGATCTTCGCGTCGAGGCGACCACCGATTCCGGCCGCACTATCGAGATCATCAGGGGCGTCGATCTCGACATCGCCGAAGGCGAGATCGTCGCGCTGATCGGCGAGAGCGGCTCCGGCAAGACCACCATCGCGATGAGCCTGATGGGCTATGCGCGGGCCGGCTGCCAGATCGTCGGCGGCTCGGTCACGGTCGATGGCGTCGACATGGTGACACTCTCGGAGAAGGACAAGGCGGCCGTGCGCGGCGCCAAGATCGCCTATGTGCCGCAGAGCGCCGCCGCGGCGTTCAATCCGGCAATCCGCATCATGGATCAGGTCATCGAGGTCGTGCGCATCCACGGCGTGATGCCGGTGGAGGAGGCGCGCAGCAAGGCCGCGGCGCTGTTCCGTGCGCTGTCGCTGCCCAACCCCGACACGATCGGCGAGCGCTATCCGCACCAGGTGTCGGGCGGCCAGCTGCAGCGGCTCGCCGCGGCGATGGCGCTGATCGCGAGCCCGAAGGTGCTGATCTTCGACGAGCCGACCACGGCGCTCGACGTCACCACCCAGGTCGAGGTGCTGCGCGCGTTCAAGTCGGTGATCTCGGCGCATCGCATCGCCGGCATCTACGTGTCGCATGATCTCGCCGTCGTCGCCCAGATCGCCGACCGCATCGTCGTGCTGCGCAATGGCGAGGTGCAGGAGAGCGGGACGACCGCCGACATTCTCGAGCGCGCGCAGCACCCCTATACGCGCCAGCTGCTCGCCGCCATCGCGCCGCATCATGAACCGCGAGCGGAGGCGTCCGTGGCGGCCGAGGCATTGCTCGAAGTGCACGAGGTGTCGGTCGGCTACGGTCCGCTGCGCTCGGACGGCCTGCCCGCGATCGTGGCCGTCGAGAACGTCAGCCTGCGCGTCGCGCGCGGACGCAATCTCGGCATCATCGGCGAATCCGGCTGCGGCAAGTCGACGCTCGCCCGCGCCATCGCCGGCATCCTGCCGCCGTTTGCGGGCGGCGTCGTGTTCGACGGCCGCGAGCTCGGGCGCAGCGCGCGCAGCCGCGATGCGGACCAGCTCCGCCAGGTGCAGATCGTGTTCCAGCATGCCGACACGGCGCTGAACCCGGCGCATACGGTCGAGGACATTCTGGGGCGGCCGCTGACATTCTATCACGGCATGCCGCGCCAGCACCGCAGCGCCCGCATCGATCAGCTGCTCGACATGGTGAAGCTGCCCCGCAGCCTGCGGCTGCGCCGTCCGGGCGAGCTCTCGGGGGGACAGAAGCAGCGCGTCAACTTCGCCCGCGCGCTGGCCGCCGATCCCAAGCTCATCATCTGCGACGAGATCACCTCCGCGCTCGACACCGTCGTCGCCGCGGCGGTCATCGATCTGCTCAAGGAGCTGCAGCGCGAGCTCGATCTCGCTTATGTCTTCATCAGCCACGATCTGTCGGTGGTCGAGGCGATCTGCGACGATATCGTCGTGATGTATCGCGGCCGCAAGATCGAGCAAATCACGCCCGAGGCCATGGCGCGGCCGGAGCATCCCTACACGAAGCTCCTGCTGTCGTCGGTGCCGAAGCTCGATCCCGCCTGGCTCGACAATCTGCGCCAGGATCCCGAGCAGGTCCGCGAATACTGCCAGCGCTGACCGCGCGGCTACATCTGGAACAGGCTGGTCAGCGGCAGATAGGGCTTGACGATCGGCGACTTCAGCACGACGAAGCTGAAGTACTTCTCGATTCCGATGTCCATGTCGGTCAGCCGCTCCATGATGGTCTGGTACTCGCCGATCCCCGCGGTGACGAACTTCATCATGTAGTCGTAGCCGCCGGAGACGAGGTGGCACTCGATCAGCTGGTCGATCTTCTCGACCGCGGCGAGAAAGCGGGCGAAGTCGATCTGGCGGTGGTTCTTCAGGGTGACCTCGGTGAACACGGTCAATGTCTGGCCGAGCTTGGAGACGCAGATCTGCGCCGAGTAGCCCTCGATATAGCCTTCCGCCTGCAGCTTCTTCACCCGCATCAGGCAGGGGCTCGGTGACAGATTGACCAGCTCGGCCAGCTCCACATTGGTGACGCGGCCGTTCTTCTGCAGTTCATGCAGGATCTTGATGTCGATGCGATCGAGCTTCATGAAGCCGTGGTCCCGTGTGGCGCGAGGTCGGGTCCCCATTACAGCAGAAAATTCTGCGCTTGGCCCAACGAAATGTCCGTAAAGCAAGAATGGGGCCGTATCCGCCGGGATTATGCGATGCAAAACAATACGCCGGCGCTGCGCCGGCTGGCAGAATGATATGCCGTCCCGGCCGCGAATCCGGCGCCCGTGCGGCCTGATACCGCTCTAACCTGTCCAAGCCTACAGCCGGAGAGACCGCATGCCCGCACCGCTGGTGCACGTCGAGACATCGCCAACGCTGCCCGCGCGTGCAGATGCCGTGGTCATCGGCGGCGGCATCGTCGGCGTGTTCACGGCCTATTACCTCGCGCGGCGCGGGCTCGCGGTGGCGCTGATCGAGAAGGGCCGCATCGGCGCCGAGCAGTCCAGCCGCAATTGGGGCTGGTGCCGGCAGCAGAACCGCGATGCGCGCGAGCTGCCGATGGCGACGCTGAGCCTCGATCTGTGGGAGCGCTTCGCGGCCGAGAGCGGCGAGGCGACCGGCTTCTCGCGCTGCGGCCTGTTCTATCTCAGCAATGACGAGGCGGAGCTCGCCGGCTGGGCGCGCTGGGGCGAGTTCGCCAAAACCGCCGGCGTCACCACGCACATGCTCGATAGCCGTCAGGCCACGGAGCGCGGCGCTGCCACCGGGCGCAGCTGGAAGGGCGGCGTGTTCTCGCCGACCGACGGCACCGCCAGCCCCGCCGATGCCGCGCCCGCGGTGGCGCGCGCGATCCTGAAGCAGGGCGGCTCGGTGCACCAGATGTGCGCCGTGCGCGGCGTCGAGACCAGCGGCGGCCGGCTGTCGGCCGTGATCACCGAGCGCGGCACCATCCGCACGCCGGTCGCGGTGCTCGCCGCCGGCGCCTGGGCTTCGTCGTTCTGCCATCAGCTCGGTGTCGCACTGCCGATGGCCTCGATCCGCGCCTCGGCGCTCGCTCTGTCGCCGTCGGCGGAGCCGCTGCCCCCGGCGCTGCACACCGCCGCCGTCTCGATCACCCGGCGCGGCGACGGCGGCCATACGCTCGCGATCAGCGGCCGCGGCCGCGTCGATCCTACACTTCAGCAGCTGCGCTTCGCGTCGCACTTCCTGCCGATGTTCGCCAGGCGCTGGCGCAGCCTGCTGCCCGGCGGGCTCGAAGGCCTGCGCGCCGGCCACGAGACGGTCGGCCGCTGGCGGCTCGACGCGCCGACGCCGATGGAGCTGACCCGCATCCTCGATCCCCGGCCGGACCAGGCCACCATCCGCCTGACCCGGGCGCGCGCGGTCGAGCTGCTGCCGGCCTTGAAGCAGAGCCGCGTCACGGCGGCGTGGGCGAGCTACATCGATTCCACGCCCGACGGCGTGCCTGCGATCGACGAGCTCGCCGCGCTGCCCGGCCTGATCGTCGCCGCCGGCTTCAGTGGCCACGGCTTCGGCATCGGGCCAGGTGCGGGCCATCTCATCGCCGATCTCGTGACCTCCGCCAAACCGATCGTCGATCCCAGGCCCTACGCGCCCGCGCGTTTCGCCCGGCATGAGTCCAAGACGGTCGCAGACTTCTGAAGGTTGCGTCTCCGGGACGTTAAGCCCCCGACTGCGCCAGACCGTTCGGTTCGCCGAATTCACCGGTTCCGCTCTGCGGCCCTTCGGTCTGCGGCTGACTTCGTCCAGTCCGTTTGGGGCCTGCTCTTGGAAGGCGTTGCAGAACAATGATGCCTTTTCCCCCCAAACGAGTTCTCAACTTTCTGATTTTGTTGGTATTCGCTGACCTTGCCCCTGGGGCTTAATCCAGTTTGAAGTTCGTTCTGGCCCAACGAGGACCAGAGCATGAAGCGCAGCCGCTTTACGGAAGAGCAGATCATTGGGATTTTGAAGGAGCACGGGGCTGGCGTTCCGGTCGCCGATCTCTGCCGCAAGCATGGCGTGAGCGACGCCAGCATTTACAAGTGGAAGGCCAAGTTCGGCGGAATGGACGTCTCGGAGGCCAAGCGGCTGTGAAGACGCTGGAGGACGAGAATGGCGCTGGTGGCCGACACTTCACTCTCGGGCGCCCCGGTCGCCCGGGAGCTGGACCGGCCGGTCGCCGAGCGCGGCAAGCCCAAGATGGTGGTGAGCGACAACGGCAGCGAGCTCACGAGCAATGCCATCCTGACATGGACCGATCAGAGCCGTGTCGCCTGGCACTACATCGCGCCGGGCAAACCCATGCAGAACGCCTTCATCGAGAGCTTCAACGGTCGCCTGCGGATGAACAGCTGAACGAGACGCTGTTCACCTCGCTTGCTCAGGCCCGCGTCGCGCTCCGATGCTGGCGGACCGACTATAACGACGCTCGGCCGCACTCCCAGCTCGGATGGAAGACGCCATCCGAGTTCGCCGCCACCTGCAATCCGCGTCGGGATCTGGAGCTGCGCTATGCCGAGAGCTCCGCGCCAGCTCCCGCCGCTACGACCGCCCAGATGGGCACATCAAACCGCCCGAACGAACTCAGATCTGGATAAAACTTGGGTGCAAGGTCATGGGCCCTGAAAACATTCAGGCGCCGAAACCCTTCCAAGCTGAATAGGAGGGTTCGATTCCCTTCACCCGCTCCAGCGCCCTCCTGCCGAAAATCTGCTGCAGCGGTCCGGTCGGGGCGGCTGACTAGTCGCAATGAATCTGTTTGCCCATCCGCCGGCACGTCCTGCCATCACTGAAGTAGGTCGTGCTTCCGACCGTGTGCGACGACGTGCCATCGCTGTAGTAGGTGTGGTTGCCGATCTGCTGCGAGCTGCTGCCGTCGTTGTTGTAGGTGAAGCGCCCGATCTGCTGTGACGAGGAGCCGTCATTCCAGTAAGTGTTGTTGCCGATCCGCTGCCCCGACCTCCCGTCGTCGCACAGGATCTGGTTGCCGATGAGCTGGCAGGTCTCGGCCTGAGCTGCTGTCGCCGCCCACAGGCCGAACGCGATCGCGAGAGCGTGGCGCATGAGGTCGATTCCCTAAATTACAACATCCAATCGCAACCCACGCGCGAGCGCAACGGAAAACGATCCGTGATGATCTGTGCGGATCAACGTCCGGCGCCGCGCGTCCTGGTCTTGCCGGCGGGTCCTCCGACCCGGAACGCCCGCATCTGGCCGCTGAGAAAGCGCAGCAGATGGCTGGCGGCATGCGGCAGCTCGCGGCCGCGCCGGGTGATGACGCAGGCTTCGCTCGAGGCCAGCAGGCGGTTGTCCACCGGCACGGCGGCAAGGGAGCCGTCGGCAAGATCGGCGGCGATCGCGAAGGCCGGCAGCAGCGTCAGGCCGAGGCCGCTCCTGACGAAGTGGCGGAGCACGTTGATCGAGCTGGTGGTGAGCTTCGGCGACAGGGCGATGCGCTCGGCGGCCTCCGCCATTGCCACGACCTGACGCGTGCCGTAGCTCGGATGCATCAGTCCGAGGGGGTGATCGGCGAGCTCGCGCAAGCGCAAGGGACGGCCGAGCCGCGCGAGCGCATGATCCGGCGGCATGATCGCGCAGAGCGGCTGCCGGCTCGCGGTCGCGATCCGGATGCGCGGATCGGCTGATGGGTTGAACACCAGGCCGATGTGATGGCGGTCTTCGGCGACGGCATTGACGACCTCGTTGGTGCCGGCCAGATCGAACGCCATGGTGAGGTCGGGATGGCGTTGCCAGAACCGGCCGAGCGGGCCGGACATCAGGTCGCTGACGAAACCCTCGCCGAGCACGATGTCGACATGGCCGCGTTTGAGCCCCTGCAATTCGCGCAGCTTGGCGACGGTGTCGGCCTGGTCGGCCTGCCATTGCCGGAAGCGCTCGACCAGCAGCGCGCCGGCCGCGGTGGCGCGGATGCCGCGGCTGAGGCGCTCGAGCAAGGTGAGGCCCAGCTCCTTTTCCAGCAGCGCGATCTGCCGGCTGATCACCGACGCGTTGACGTCGAGCGCTTCGGCGGCGGCGCGCACCGAGCCGAGGCGGATCGCCTCGTGCAGATAGTGCAGGCGGTGGTGATCGAGCAGGGCGGACATGGCTTCGGAACGTGTTGACCTGAGGTCAACACTAGCGGCGGACGGCGCTGATGTCTGCTCCGGAATTGCGCGGCTACGCTGGCGAGGCAAATCTGGCAGGAGGCCTCGTGACCGCGGTCGGCATCATCGGACTTGGCAACATGGGGCGCGGTATGGCGCTGACGCTGAAGGGCGCGGGCTTCGCCGTCACCGGCTACGACACGCTAGCCGCGACGCGCGCGGCGCTCGCGGCCGAGGGCATCGCGATTGCCGACGGCATCGGCGGCGTGATCGCCGCCGCCGACATCGTGATCCTGTCGCTGCCGACCGCCGGCATCGTCGCCGATGTCGTGGAAGGCGCCGGCGGTATCCTCGCGCAGGCCAGGGCCGGCGTCGTCATCGTCGACACCTCGACCTCGCATCCCGAGACCTCGCGCCGGCTCGCAGCCCTTCTCAAGGCGCGCGGCATGGGCTTCGTCGATGCGCCGGTCAGCGGCGGGCCGAAGGGCGCGGCGACCGGCACCATGACGATGGTGATCGGCGCCGACGGCGATGATCTCGCGCGCGTGCTGCCGGTGCTGGAGCGCATGAGCGCCAAGCGCGTCCATGTCGGCGGCGTCGGCGCCGGCAACGTCGCCAAGATCGTCAACAATCTTCTCTGCGCCGCGCATCTGCTGACCGCCGCGGAGGCGCTGCGCATCGCCGATGCGGCGGGCGTCGACGCAGTGCGGCTGCTCGAAGGGCTCAATGCCGGCTCCGGCCGCTCCGGCGTCACGCTCGTCAACGTGCCCAACTGGATTCTCAACGGCGCCTTCGACTCCGGCTTCACCATGCAGCTGATGCGCAAGGACGTCAGGCTCGCGGCGCAGTTCATCGGCGAGCTCGGACTGTCGCTGCCGATGGCCGCCGACACCGCGCGCATCTGGGCGGACAGCGCCGCCAGCATCGCCGACACCGATGATTTCAACCGCATCGTCGAGCTGCAGCTCGGTCCGATGCCGAAGCCGTGAGCGTGCCGCCATGACCCATTTCATCGATCCCCGCCTGCGCGCCGCCACGCTGCCGTTCTGGCCTGACTTGGAGGCCGTTGGTTCCCATGTCGGCGGTGACCTGATCGTCGGCGATGGCGCGACGGTCTCGGTGAATGATCCCGCCACCGGCAGATTGCTGTTCACCTATGCCGATGCCGGTGCCGACGTGGCGGCCAAGGCGGCTGCTGCTGCGGGGGCGGGGCAGGCGGAATGGGTGAAGCTGACCGCCGCGGGCCGCGGCCGCGTGATGCAGGCGGTGGCGCGGGCGATCCTCGCCGCGGCCGAGCCGCTGGCGCATCTGGAAGCGCTGTCCGCCGGCAAGCCGATCCGCGACACCAGGGGCGAGGTCGCCAAGGTCGCGGAGATGTTCGAGTACTATGCCGGCTGGGCCGACAAATTCCACGGCGACGTCATCCCGGTGCCCTCAAGCCATCTCAACTACACGCGTCGCGAGCCGATGGGCGTGGTGCTGCAGATCACGCCGTGGAATGCGCCGATCTTCACCGCGGGCTGGCAGATCGCGCCAGCGATCAGCATGGGCAACGCCGTGCTGCTCAAGCCCTCGGAGCTGACGCCGCTGACCTCGCTGGCGCTGGCAGGCATCGCCGAACGCGCGGGCTTGCCGAAGGGCGTCGTCAACGTGCTCGCCGGTTTCGGCCACACCACGGGGCAGGCGGCGCTGGTGCAGCCCGCGGTCAGGAAGGTGGTGTTCGTCGGCTCGGTACCGACCGGGCGGCTGATCGGCGAGGCTGCGGCGCGCAGGCTGTTGCCGTCGGTGCTCGAGCTCGGCGGCAAGTCCGCCAACATCGTGTTTGCCGATGCCGATCTCGAACGCGCCGCCGTCGGCGCGCAGGCCGCGATCTTCGGCGGCGCCGGACAGAGCTGCGTCGCCGGCTCCAGGCTGCTGGTGCAGAGCGCGGTCTATGACCGCTTCGTCGATCTGGTTGCAAAAGGTGCAGTGAAGATCAAATGCGGCGATCCGCTGTCGGCGGACACCGAGATCGGTCCGATCAACAACGCCAGGCAATATGATCACGTGCTGTCGTTGATCCGGGAAGGCGCGGCGGAGGGGGCGGAGATCGCCGCTGGCGCAAATGGCGTGGCGCAGGACGGCGGATATTTCGTCAAGCCGACCGTGCTCAAGAACGTCACCAACGCCATGGGTATCGCGCGCAAGGAGGTGTTTGGTCCGGTCGTCGCCGCGATCCGCTTCGACACCGAGGCGGAGGCGATCGCGATCGCCAATGACAGCGAGTTCGGCCTCGCGGGCGCGGTGTGGACCAGGGATGTCGTGCGCGCGCATCGCGTCGCAGCACAGGTCAAGGCCGGGACGTTCTGGATCAACGCCTACAAGACCATCAACGTCGCCTCGCCGTTCGGCGGCTACAACAACAGCGGCCATGGCCGCTCCTCCGGCATCGAGGCGCTGTACGAATACACGCAGGTGAAGAGCGTGTGGGTCGAGACCGCGGCCGAGCCGGCCGTGGCGTTCGGCTACGCGCCGGGCTTGCGCGACTGAGCGGGCATGGCATGATCGGTGCAAGAGCTGCGCGCCACGGAACGACCACTTAGTTCCGAAATAAGGAACGGAAACATGCCGCGCTTCGTCAACGTCGCCATTGGTCAGCTCGGCCCGATTGCCAAGAGCGAAACACGGACCGCGGTGGTTGCGCGACTGATGGCGTTGATGCGGCAGGCGCACGCCAATGGCTGCGACCTGATCGTTTATCCCGAGCTCGCGCTGACGACGTTCTTCCCGCGCTGGTACATGGCCGATCAGGCCGAGATCGACCTCTATTTCGAGCGCGAAATGCCGGGGCCGGAAACGCAGGCCCTGTTCGCGCTCGCGAAGGAGCTGCGCATCGGCTTCTGCCTGGGCTATGCCGAATTGGCGCTCGAGGACGGCATCGTGCACCGCTACAACACCGCCATTCTCGTCGACAAGACCGGCGCGATCGTCTCGAAATACCGCAAGGTGCATCTGCCGGGACATGCCGAGCACGAGCCGTGGCGCAAGTTCCAGCACCTGGAAAAGCGCTATTTCGAGCCCGGCAAGCGCTTCGGCGTCGCGAGCGCCTTCGGTGGCGTCATCGGCATGGCGATCTGCAACGACCGCCGCTGGCCGGAGACCTATCGCGTGATGGGGCTGCAGGGCGTCGAGATGGTGCTGATCGGCTACAACACGCCGGTGCACAATCCGCCCGCGCCGGAGCATGACGATCTCTCGCTGTTCCACAACCGCCTCGTGATGCAGTCCGGTGCCTATCAGAACGGCACCTGGGTCATCGGCGTCGCCAAGGGAGGCATCGAGGAGGGCATCGACCACATCGCCGGCAGCTGCATCATCGCACCCTCCGGCGAGATCGTCGCGGCCTGTGCCACCAAGGGCGATGAGATCGCGCTGGCGCGCTGTGACCTCGATTTGTGCAGATCCTACAAGCAGACGGTCTTCAACTTCGACGCCCATCGCCAGCCGCAAGCTTACGGCATGATCGTCGAGCGCAAGGGCGAGACGCTGATGGCCGACGGCTCGCCCGTCAGAAAGCAGGCGTGACGCACGATGTTGCTGCACGGCACTTTCCGTAGCCCGCATGAGCGAAAGCAACATGCGGGTTCGCATGAACTGTGCGGGAGAACCCGGGGGCGCTGCGCTCGCCCGGGCTACGCAAAAGCTTGCGCTCCGTGCCTCATTTGCGTTCAAATAAATGCACTCCACGCGCATGGCATGGGCCTTGCTTATAATTTCGGCAATTGAACTTGGCATGTTGCATCAGGAGAGAACATGGATCGCAGGACGGTATTGAAGGGATTGGCGGGCGCGGGTGGTCTGGCGCTGACGGGGATTGCGGCACCGGCGATCGCACAAGGCGCTGCCGCACGCACCTTGCGTTTTGTGCCACAGGCCAATCTCGCCAATTTCGATCCGATCTGGGGCACGCAATATGTCGTGCGCAACGCGGCCGCGATGGTGTGGGACACGCTGTACGGCATCGACGACCAGTTCGTGCCGCAGCGCCAGATGGTGGAATCCGAGCAGGTGTCCGACGACGGCCTGACCTGGACCTTCAAGCTGCGCCCGGGACTGAAATTCCATGACGGCGAGCCGGTGCTCGCCAAGGACGTCGTCGCCAGCCTCACGCGCTGGTCGGCGCGCGATCCGATGGGCCTGATGCTGAAGGCGCTGCAGAACGAACTGACGGCCGTCGACGACAAGACCTTCAAATGGGTGTTGAAGCAGCCCTATCCGAAGATGCTGTTCGCGCTCGGCAAGGGCAATGCGCCCTGCGCCTTCATCATGCCCGAGCGCATTGCGCAGACCGACCCGTTCAAGCAGATGTCGGAATATGTCGGCTCTGGCCCGTTCAAATTCGTCAAGGGCGAGTGGGTGCCGGGCGCCAAGGCCGTGTTCGAGAAGTTCACCGACTACGTGCCGCGCCAGGAGAAGCCGGTGTGGCTCGCCGGCGGCAAGCAGGTGCTGGTCGATCGCGTCGAATGGGTGATCATGCCGGATCCTGCGACCGCGGCTGCCGCGCTGCAGAATGGTGAGGTCGACTGGTGGGAGAACCCGATCACCGATCTCGTGCCGGTGCTGAAGGGCAACAAGAACATCGGCGTCGACATCGGCGATCCCCTCGGCAATGTCGGCTCGTTCCGCATGAACCACCTGCATGCGCCGTTCAACAACGTGAAGGCGCGCCAGGCGATCCTCATGGCGATGAGCCAGGAAGATTATATGCGCGCGCTGGTCGGCGACGACAACGCGCTGTGGAAGCCGCTGCCCGGCTTCTTCACGCCGGACACGCCGCTCTATACCGAGGCGGGCGGCGACATCCTCAAAGGCAAACGCGATTTCGCGGCGGCCAAGAAGCTGCTTGAGGAGGCCGGCTATAAGGGTGAGCCGATCACCTGCGTCGTCGCGCAGGACCAGCCGATCACCAAGGCATTCGGCGACGTTACCGCCGATCTCCTCAAGAAGCTCGGCATGACCGTCGACTTCGTCGCCACCGATTGGGGCACCGTCGGCGCCCGCCGCGCGCAGAAGACGCCGCCTTCGCAAGGCGGCTGGCACATGTTCCACACCTGGCACGCAGGTGCCGACTGCATCAACCCGGCCGCCTACACCGCGCTGCGGGCCAATGGTGACAAGGCTTGGTTCGGCTGGCCGACCAGCGAGCCGGTGGAGAAGGAGATCACCAACTGGTTCAACGCCAAGTCGCTCGACGAGGAGAAGGCGGTCGCCGGCCGCATCAACAAGGCGGCCATCGACGACGTGGTGTTCGCACCCACCGGGTTCTTCCTCGGCTATACCGCTTGGCGCAAGAACGTCTCGGGCGTGACCAAAGGGCCGATCCCCTTGTTCTGGGGCGTGTCGAAGACCGCATAGGGCGAAAGACCTCCCATGCTCACCTATGCGCTCCGCCGAGTCCTGTCGACGCTGCCGGTGATGGCGATCGTCGCGCTGTTCGTCTTCAGCCTGCTCTACATCGCGCCGGGTGATCCGGCCGTTGTGATCGCAGGCGACCAGGCGAGCCCGGCCGACGTCGAGCGTATCAGAGCCAATCTCGGACTGGACCAGCCATTCCTGGTCCAGTTCGGCAGCTGGGTTTGGCGCCTGCTGCACTTCGATCTGGGCACCTCGATCTTCACCAACCTGCCGGTGTCGGCATTGATTGCCCAGCGTATCGAGCCGACGCTGTCGCTGATGATGGTCACCCTGGTCCTCACGATCATCATCGCCGTGCCGCTCGGTGTCATCGCGGCCTGGAAGGCGGGCACCTGGATCGATCGGATCATCATGGCCTTCGCCGTGTTCGGTTTCTCGGTCCCGGTGTTCGTGGTCGGCTACATCCTGGCCTACGTCTTCGCGCTGAAGTTCGATTGGCTTCCGGTGCAGGGCTACACGCCGCTGGCCCAAGGGTTCTGGCCGTGGCTGCAGAACCTGATCCTGCCGGCGGTCGCGCTCGGCTGCGTCTACATCGCGCTGATCGCGCGCATCACCCGCGCCGCGATGCTCGAGGTGCTGCAGCAGGATTACATCCGCACCGCGCGCGCCAAGGGCCTGGGGCAGGGCGGCATCCTGTTCATTCATGCGCTGAAGAATGCCGCGGTGCCGATCGTCACCGTCGTCGGCATCGGCATCGCGCTCCTGATCGGCGGCGCCGTCGTCACCGAGAGCGTGTTCGCCATTCCGGGCCTTGGCCGGCTCACCATCGATGCCATCCTGCGCCGTGACTATCCGGTCATCCAGGGCATCGTGCTCTTGTTCAGCTTCGTCTACGTGCTCGTCAATCTCCTGATCGACGTCACCTACACCCTGGTCGACCCGAGGATCCGCTATTGACCGCCACGACCTCCATATCGCCGCCGCCAGGCCTCGTCCTCGCGCCTGTTCTGCCCGACCTGATGGTCGCGCCGAAGATCCGGCGCGGCGCCATCGGCTTCCTGCGCAACCATCCGACGGTTGCGATCGGCGGCGCGCTCCTGCTGCTGCTCGTCATCATCGGCGTGTTCGCGCCATTCCTCTTCACCGTCGATCCCACCGCGATCGCGCCGGCCAAGCGCACGCGGCTGCCGTCGGCGGATTTCTGGTTCGGCACCGATGCGCTCGGCCGCGACATTTATTCCCGCGTGCTCTATGGCACCCGCGTCTCGCTGACGGTCGGCCTCGCGGTGGCGCTCGGCGCCTCCCTGATCGGCCTCACCATCGGTCTTGTCGCCGGCTTCCTGCGCTGGGCCGATGGCGTCCTGATGCGCTGCATGGACGGGCTGATGTCGATACCGCCGATCCTGCTCGCGGTGGCGCTGATGGCGCTGACGCGTGGCAGCGTCGGCAACGTCATCCTCGCCATCACCATTGCCGAGATCCCGCGCGTGGCGCGGCTGGTGCGCGGTGTCGTCCTGAGCTTGCGAGAGCAGCCCTATGTCGATGGCGCGGTCGCCTCGGGCACGCGCACGCCGATGGTGATCCTGCGCCACATCCTGCCCAACACCATGGCGCCGATGCTGGTGCAGGCGACCTACATCTGCGCCAGCGCGATGATCACCGAGGCGATCCTGTCCTTCATCGGCGCCGGCACGCCGCCGACCATCCCGTCCTGGGGCAACATCATGGCCGAAGGCCGCGCGCTGTGGCAGGTCAAGCCCTTCATCGTGTTCTTCCCCGCCGCGTTCCTCTCGGTGACCGTGCTCGCCGTCAACCTTGTCGGCGACGGCCTCCGCGACGCGCTCGACCCGCGCATGGCGAAGAGCCCATGAGCAGCGCAGTCAGAGATCGCCGGGAGCTCAAATGATGCCGCTGCTCGAGGTCGAGAATCTCCAGGTCCATTTCCGCACACCGACCGGCATCAACCGTGCCGTCGATGGCGTCTCCTTCCACGTCAACCCCGGCGAGACGCTCGCCATCGTCGGCGAATCCGGCTGCGGCAAGTCGGTGACGTCAATGTCGATGATGCGGCTGATCCCGGAGCCGCCGGGCAAGATCGCGGGCTCGATCAAGCTCGAGGGCAGGGACATTCTTAAGCTCTCCGACCGCGAGATGCGTCAGCTCCGCGGCAACGACATCTCGATGATCTTCCAGGAGCCGATGACGAGCCTCAACCCGGTGCTGACGGTCGGCCGCCAGATCGGCGAGACCCTGCGGTTGCATCAGGGGCTCGATCAGGCGCAGGCCGAGGCGCGCGCGGTGGAGATGTTGACGCTGGTCGGCATCCCTGAGCCGGCACGCCGCGTGCGCGAATATCCGCACCAGCTCTCCGGCGGTATGCGCCAGCGCGTGATGATCGCGATGGCGCTGGCCTGCAACCCGAAGCTCCTGATCGCGGACGAGCCGACCACCGCGCTCGACGTCACCATCCAGGCGCAGATCCTCAAGCTGATGCTGGAGCTGAAGCAGCGCGTCGGCGCCGCGATCATCCTGATTACCCACGATCTCGGCGTCGTGGCCGAGGTCGCCGAGCGCGTGATGGTGATGTATGCCGGCCGCAAGGTCGAGGAAGCGCCGGTCAGGGAGCTGTTCCGCTCGCCGCGCCATCCCTATACGCAGGGCCTGCTCGGCGCGCTGCCCAAGCTCGGCTCGTCGCTGTCGGGCGAGACCAGGCGTCTCGCGGAAATTCCCGGCCAGGTGCCGGACCTCAAGCAGCGCATCGAGGGCTGCGTGTTCGCCGGCCGCTGCGCGCTTGCCACCGACGTCTGCCGCCAATATGCGCCGGGGCTGGAGCAGAAGGCCAAGCATCACATCGCCGCCTGCCATTTCGCTGCCAAGGAGCAGGCCGCCGCATGACCATGCCGCTGCTCCAGATCAACGACCTCAAGAAGCATTTCCCGATCCGCAGCGGCCTGTTTGGGCGAGCCAAGAGCCGGGTGCACGCCGTCGACGGCGTGTCGTTCGAGATCGCGCGCGGCGAGACGTTGTCGCTGGTCGGCGAATCCGGCTGCGGCAAGTCCACCGTCGGCCGCGCCATCCTGCGCCTGTTCGACATCACGGCCGGCCAGATCGTGCTCGACGGCACGCGGATCGACGATCTCGGCCCGGGCAGCCTGCGCGACATGCGCCGCCGCGTCCAGGTCGTGTTCCAGGACCCGTTCTCGAGCCTCAATCCGCGGATGCGGATCCGCGACATCCTGGCCGAGCCGATCAACAATTTCGGCCTCGCCAAGACTGCGGCCGAGCGCGATGCGCGCATTGCCGAGCTGATGGAGATCGTCCGGCTGCCGCGCGACGCCGTGAACCGCCGTCCGCACGAATTCTCCGGCGGCCAGCGCCAGCGCATCGGCATTGCGCGGGCGCTCGCCGCCAAGCCCGACCTGATCGTCTGCGACGAGGCGGTCTCCGCGCTCGACGTCTCCGTCAAGGCGCAGATCGTCAACCTCCTGCAGGACCTGCAGCGCGAATTCGGCCTCGCGCTGCTGTTCATCAGCCACGACCTCGCCATCGTCGAGCACATGACGCACCGCGTCGCCGTGATGTATCTCGGCCGCATCGTCGAGCTCGCCCCCAGACGGCAGATCTTTGCGTCTCCCGGCCATCCCTACACCAGGGCGCTTCTCTCAGCCGTCCCAATTCCCGAACCCGGCGCCGAGCGCACCCCGATCATTCTCAAGGGCGACGTTCCCAGCCCCGTCAACCCGCCCAAGGGCTGCCGCTTCAACACCCGCTGCCCGCTCGCATTCGAACGCTGCCGAATGGAGGCGCCCGAGCTGCGTCTGAAGGGCGAGGACCAGTGGGTGGCGTGCCATCTGGAGAATGCGTAGTTGTAGTAGCGTAGGGTGGGCAAAGGCGCTACGCGGCGAAAGCCGCGAAGCGACCTGCCCACTGCGCCCGGTGCGAATGACAGCTTGACGCACGAGACCGCCGCGCCAATCCTCATTGCGAGCGCAGCTCGCAATGAGGGAGGAGAGATGGTGCGTTTCTCGCGCGGATATGGGCGCAGCGCGTAGCCCGCATGAGCGACAGCCGGCGCGCGGGACGCGCGTCGGCGCCAGCGACATGCGGGGTCTTACGTGCCGTGTCGGCGAACCCGGATGTCGCTGCGCTCGTCCGGGCTAGGTGGCGACCGAACGAAACTTCGACGGCACGCGGCATCGCTGCGCCGCGCGTCGTCGCTGCAGATCATGTCTTGAGGAATGGTACCGCAGCCGCGCGCGGTTGCGACCAGACGTCGGCTCACTGGGTACGGCTCTCGCCCGCTTCAGACTGCAAGCGACCGATTTAATTTCGTCCAACAGAACGTCGCAAAGCGCGATCTGCGACAGCAGGGCGGCCTCTGTCGATTGGTGCGACGTCGGCCGATCGAGGTGCAGCTTTGCTGTGCGGATTCTGCTGAGCGATTTCAATACCGAATGATTGGACAGGTCGCCGCCTCGAATATCGGTCATTTTGCCTGCACCACCACTACACGAGATCTGTCGCATCAGGACCAATTTGGTTCAAAGCAATCGGTATGCCGCGAAGGGGGCCGCGAACGGACAGCGCGACCTTGCGGGTCCCTCCGGCGTCTGCAAAGCAGCGCCCACGGACATCAATCGGCGGTTTACAGTTGGTTCCGAAATTGAAACTTGGCACGTTGAGTTGACGCTTTGCCTGCCTGATTGGCAACTTATCGCTCTTGGTCGAGCGATTGGCGACCTGCTGATGACCTATTGCAGCCGTGCCAGACTGGAAGACGCTCGCTGTGCCCGGCGAGGGGATGACCTGGTGCACCGCCACTGAACTGGTAATGCCTACAAGATAACTAAGAGAATGCAACGTGACCGTCTTGATCAGCATGATTGGACTCACTTCATCTCGCCTCATATCGACAGGCGTGTGGACGTTGCCAGGTTCGCGTTGTGACAAGGGCATAAGTTCATCGCTTCGGTGACCTGCTTCGCAAGATCGAGAATCTCAAGCGCCGAGCGTCGCCGGTTAGGTGTGTTGGTGTTCCGAACATTATCGTCTCCCCAAAATGCCGCGGGTCTCGGCTCGCTCGGTCACGTTCAACCCTGTCTGTCGCTGCGAGGATGCGCTTAGCGAGTCTTGATTTCGTGGTGGAGTTTTGCCCGGCCTTGGGCAGGGGATCACCGCCTCGTCCAGCACGGAACTCATGAGTTCCACTTCGCCGGGATGCCGGTTCCCGTGCCGCCACGTTCATCTCCTCTCTTACGGTCGCACTCTACAGAACCTGCTGCCTGCTCATCTCAACGAGATTGAAGCGCGTCGCGCGGCGATTTTGAAGTTATTCTCAAGTCCAAACTCTGCAAACGTTGCTCAGAATTAGCCGCAACACTAGCCAGTTACCTGCTCAAGTTAACATGTGAGAAGTCGGGAACATGATCGAGCTGCGGCGCCTGGCCGCCTCCCGCGTGACGGGAGTTTCTCGGAGTTGACTTGGATCAGTCCGGAGGACGTACTCTTCAGTATTCAAGCGAGCCGTGAGCGAGGACAGACCGATGAACTTGGACCGATCCGTGAGCCTATTGAGCCGGGCTCCCGTCATTCGTACGGACGATCCGGAGGCGATGGAGCACGCGTTGCGTACGGTCTACGGGGCAACTGGCTTCGCAGTCACCAAGGCAGATGGCTTCCAGGGGGTGGGCAACTACCTTCAGCTTGCGAATATCGGCCTTGGCTTTTGTGCCTATGGCGGGGCGAGGGCGGTCGTCAAGTTCCCGGAAAGCGACTACGCGCGCCTGCAAATTGGCCTCAAAGGCAGCGCTTTGACCGTTCTGAATCGCACGGCGATCGCGATAACCGAGCGGCAGTCCTGCATAGTTGCGCCTGGCGAACCCAACAGGATTGTGTTCGAGCCAGGTTATGAGCAGCTCATTCTTCGAATAAGCGCGAGGGCGTTGGAGCAGACATTGACGACGCTGCTCGGTGCAAAGCCAGCCGGTGTCCTCAAGTTTGATCCCATAGCGGCTGCGGTGCAGCCGAACGCTCTGGTCTTGCGCGATCTGGCGATGTTCCTCGCTCATCAGCTGGATGCGACGGCGACAGAGCTGCCGCGCGCGGTGCTGGCCGAACTGGAGCAGGCTCTCATCGTTTCCTTCCTGTCGGCTCACCGCCACAATTTCAGCGAGCTGTTGGAGAGAGCCGAAAAGGATGTCGTGCCGCGGATCGTCCGGCTGGCCGAGGAGTATATCGAGGCCTCTTGGGACCGCGCCATCACGATCGAGGCGCTGGCTTCGCAGACAGGCGTCAGCATCCGCGCGCTCTATACTGCGTTCAAGAAGAGCCGCGGATACTCGCCGATGGCGTTTGCGAAAACGGTGCGATTGCGACGGGCAAAGCAGATGCTCTCGGGGGCAGATCAGCGCACCTCCGTCTCTGCAGTCGCCTACAATTGCGGCTTCGGAAATCTCGGACACTTCGCAAGAGACTATCGCGAGATGTTCGGTGAGCTTCCATCCGAAACTCTGTTGCGCTCGCGACGAGCCGCCTAGCTCGCCTTACAGAAGCGTCGGTCAGGCCAGTCCCAATAGCGCTTGGGCAGCGGCGAAGCAAAGCGCGGGTCGCCAACTCAAGCTGAGAGCCAATCATGATGACGCCGTCCGACTGCGGCGAGGCGCCAAGAAGCGGGTCAGGTCTTTCGAATATTCTCGTCTCGTAGAAAGCGCCGCGCTTTTCAACTTGTTCGGGTCACGTTCACCTGACGTCGCTGCTGGATATACGCGTAGCGAGCTTCAACTTCATGGCGGATATTCTCTCGGGGGTAGGCGGGAGGGTTGCCGCGTCGTCCAGCGCAGACCTCATGAGATGAGGCAAAGTAGTAATCTGGAAGGAAATTGAAGCGCGTCGATGAAGAAGATGGAACTGCGACACCTCGCCGCTGACCGGTGTTTTCCCGGAGTATCAGTTCGGTCAAACCGAGGTACCATCTTCCGATGAACCTAGATCAATCCGTAAGCCTGCTGAGCCGCGCTCCCGTCATTCGTACAGACGATCCGGAGGCGATGGAGCACGCGTTGCGTACCGTCTACGGGGCAACTGGCTTCACAGTCACCAAGCCAGATGGCTTCCTGGGGGTGGGCAACTACCTTCGGCTTGCGAATATCGGCCTTGGCTTTTGTTCATATGACGGGGGAACGTCGGTCGTTAAGTTCCCGGAGGGCGACTTCGCGCGCCTGCAAATTGGCCTCAAAGGCAGAGCTTTGACCGTTCTAAATCGCACGGCGATCGCGATAACTGAGCGGCAGGCCTGTATAATTCCGCCGGGTGAACCGATCAGGATTGTGTTCGAGCCAGGTTATGCGCAGCTCATTCTTCGAATAAGTACGGGGGCGCTGGAAAGGTCGTTGACGACGCTCCTGGGCGCAAAGCCGGCTGGCGTCCTCAGGTTTGATCCCATGGCGGCTGCGGTGCAGCCGAACGCTCTGGTTTTGCGCGATCTGACGATGTTCCTCGCTCATCAGCTGGATGCGACGGCTACAGAGCTGCCACGCGCGGTGCTGGCCGAACTGGAGCAGGCTCTCATCGTTTCCTTCCTGTCGGCTCACCGCCACAATTTCAGCGAGCTGTTGGAGAGAGACGAAAAGGACGTCGCGCCGCGGATCGTTCGGCTGACCGAAGAGTATATCGAGGCCTCTTGTGGGCGCGCCATCACGATCGAGGAGCTGGCATCGCAGACAGGCGTCAGCATCCGCGCGCTGTATGCGGCGTTTAAAAAAAGCCGCGGATACTCTCCGACGACGTTTGCAAAAACGGTGCGATTGCGACAGGCAAAACAGATGCTCTCGGGGGCGGATCAGCGCACCTCCGTCTCTGCAGTCGCCTTCAATTGCGGCTTCGGAAATCTCGGACACTTCGCAAGAGACTATCGCGAGATGTTCGGTGAGCTTCCATCCGACACTCTGTCGCGCGGGCGGCGAGCCGCCTAGCTCGCCTGACAGAGGCGCCGGGCAGGACCATTCCAAAGAGCGCCGGGGCCAGCAACGCGCGGTGGGCAGGTTGTGCCCGGCGAAGCTTGCTGATGATGTCCAGTATTCGCAGCCAGGCTGGGCCACCGTGCTGGGTCTGGAGGCAAAGCGACCGAACTGCGACATTACGGGCGACGTGTCATAGTCATGCGCTCGGCGGCGGACATGCTGCAGGGCGGGTCAAGGCGTGCACGCGGCCATTCGCCGCTAGCGACATGCCATGGCGATTCACGCACCTCCCGCTCGGCGATGGGGGGCAGCTGCACCCCCGCTTGCCTGGCCTGCGATTGAAGGCTCCGCAGGCTGCGACCGGCCTGCCACACCAATACAGCCAATCGTCCATATGCCGTGCCGTCGCCGGGCGCGTGCATTGTCAGGAGCCCTTATGGCGATTAAAGATTCCGACCCAGACCGCGTCGGCACCGCTAGCCTTCCCGCGCGGTCGCGCATTCGATGAGGCCGCCATGCATCTTGCCCATGATCCCACAGCGCCGGTGGCGGCAGGGATCAGCTTCGACCAGTTCCTGGCCGTCGACATCCGCATCGGCACCATCGTCGCGGCCGAGCCCTATCCGGAGGCGCGCAAACCGTCGCTGAAGCTGACCATCGATTTCGGGCCCGGCATCGGCACCAGGCGCTCCAGCGCCCAGATCGCCACGCTCTACGATCCGGCCACCCTGGTCGGCTGCCAGGTGGCCGGCGTCGTCAACTTCCCGCCGCGCCAGATCGGCAAGTTCATGTCCGAGGTGCTGACGCTCGGCTTTCCCGATGAACAGGGCAACGTCGTGCTGTTCCAGCCCGACAAGCGCGTGCCGAACGGCGCGCGGCTGTTCTGACGCGCGGAGAGCGGACCGTCATGGATATGCTGCTCGAACCTGTTACGCTGCCGCCGTTCCCCGAAGGCCTCAGGATTTCGCTCAGGCAGATGCATCTTCTCAAGGCTCCCATGGGCGGCACCCTGGTGACCGGCGGCGCCACCTTCCGCGTGTTCGCGCCGCATGCCAAGGCGGTCTACGTCTCCGGCCCGTTCAACGACTGGGCGCAGGATGCGAGCTGCCGGCTGGCGCCGATCGGCAACGGCCATTGGGCAATCTTCGTGCCGTCTCTGAAGGACGGCGACGCCTATATGTACTTCGTCGAGGGCGAAGGCAGCTCCGGCTACAAGCGCGACCCGCATGCACGGCTGCTCACGGTCGATCCACCGTTTCCGCAGGCGCATTCGGTGCTGCGCAATCCGCACGCCTTTCCCTGGCACGACACCGACTACACGCCGCCGCCCAACAACGAGCTCGTGATCTATCAGCTCCATGTCGGCACCTTCGACATGAAGGCGGGCAATCCCGACGGCTGCTTCTTCGACGTGATCGAGCGCGTGCCGCATCTGGCGAAGCTCGGCGTCAACGCGATCGAGCTGCTGCCGGTGCAGGAATTCCCGACCATGTTCAGCATGGGTTACAACGGCACCGACCTGTTCAGCCCGGAGACCGAGTACGGGGAGGCAGAAGACGCGCATCTCGCAGCCTACTTCAAACGCACCAACGAGATCCTCGTCGCAGCCGGCGCGACACCTTACGCCGATATCGGCGTGGTGCGTCACTGCGACGACCAGCTCCGCGCGCTGATCGACGTCTGTCATGTCCATGGCATCGCCGTGCTGTTCGACGTCGTCTACAACCACGCCGGCGGCGGTTTTGACGAGAGCAGCATCTGGTTCTTCGACCGTCAGGCCTATGGCGATCCCAATCGCAGCCTGTATTTCACCGATCAGGGCTGGGCGGGCGGCCAGGTGTTCGCCTACTGGAACGCCGACGTGCGGCGGTATCTCGTCGACAACGCCGTGATGTTCTATCGCGAGTATCACGCCGACGGCCTGCGTTTCGACGAGGTCAGCGTGATGGACCGCTTCGGCGGCTGGGCGACCTGCCAGCAGCTCACCGAAGCGCTGCGCGCGGAGAAGCCGGATGCGATCCAGATCGCGGAATACTGGCCGGTGAACCCGTGGGTGGTGAGGGACATCGCGCATGGCGGCGCCGGCTTCGATGCGACCTGGAGCGACGGATTGCGGCTCGCGGTGCGCGGCGCCGTCGCGAGCGCGGCCGGCGGCGCGGGCGCCGTCGTCCCGATGCAGCCGATCGCCGCGGCGATCGCCGATCTCAGCCTCGACAAGCGCTGGCGCGCGGTCAACTCGATCGAGAACCACGACATCGTCTATGCCGGCCGCGAGCCGCGCATCCCGCGCCTCGCCGATCCCGTCGACAGCCGCTGCTGGTATGCGCGCAGCCGCAGCCGCGTCGCCACGGGCCTGTTGCTGACCGCGCCGGGCATCCCGATGCTGTTCATGGGCCAGGAACTGTTCGAGGACAAACCATGGAGCGACACGCCGAACCCCGACACGACGATCAGTTGGGGGCTGCTCGACGGCGAGGACAAGATCACCGCTGATGCGATGCGCTTCACGCGCGAGCTGATCGCGATCCGCCGCACCCATCCGGCGCTGACCGCGGAGGGATGCGCCATCGTCCACGTCCATGACGGCAACCGCGTGCTCGCCTTCCACCGCTGGGACGGCCAGGGCGACGACGTGATGGTGATCGTCAGCCTCAGCGAGACGCCATGGCGCGACTACGCGATCGGCTTTCCGGCAGCGGGGCAGTGGAAGGAGGTATTCAACAGCGACGTCTATGACAACTGGGTCAATCCGGATGTGGTCGGCAACAATGGCGCGGTCAGCGCAGGCGGCCCGCCGCTGCACGGCCAGCCGTGCTCGGCGATGGTGACGATCCCCGCGAATGGCGTACTGGTGTTTGCGCGGGCGTGACGGCCGTAGGGTGGGCCAAGGCGCATCCGCACTCTGTCCACGATCGAGATCGTCATGGCGCCGTGCCCACCATCTTTGCTGATGCGTTCGCGGATGGAAGGTGGGCACGCCGCCGCCTTCGGCGGCCGCTTTGCCCACCCTACGGCAGCGCGCCCGCAGCGACGACCTGTGGAAGATGAACGCTGGTCTTTCCTCCGTCATTGCGAGCGCGGCGAAGCAATCCAGACTTTCTCTGCGGAGGGACTCTGGATTGCATCGCTGCGCTCGCAATGACGTGGTGAGAGCGGGGCGTGTCATGAGCAGATCTACCTGCTGAATCGGACTACACGATCAGCCGGCCCTGTCGCTCCGCGATCCCGATCACCGCTTCTGTCCCCGCATTGAAATCGAGGTGATCCGCCTCGATGCCGTCGGAGAAAATGACGCCGTTCTCGGGCATCAGCGAGCGCAGGCGCAGTGTTTCGGCGCCATTCAGCCCTCCGCAGACCAGGGATGTCTGTGACGTCTTGCTCGGGAACGGCTCGCGCACGGCAAAGCGCAAGCTCCGGGCGTCCCAGGGCAGGGCGGTGTAGTCGCCGCCCGTCGTGGGGCTGCCGAAGTTGCCGGCGATCGCCAGCGCGCCGGTGACGATGCTCTTGAACCACGCAGTCGAGCCGAGTCCGGTCGCGACGATCAGGCCGCTGGAGGACTGCCGCTCCTGATGCTCGCGGGTCGCGATCTCGTAGCGGGCCGAGACATGCGTGCGCGCGCCGATGAAGAGGTCGTTGACCGCATGGAGCACCTGGCCGTCGGCGAGGCTCGCGCGCGCCATGGTCACCGCCTTGGCCGCGCGCCGGTCGGCAGCAACCTCCGGCAGCAAGCTCGCGAGATCGGCCGGCGCGAACGGCAGCAGCACACCGTCATGCCGGGCCGCGTCCGGGTTCAGGCCGAGCAGCGGCTGGCCGTCGAGATATTTCATGGTGTTGGCGACGAGCCCGTCGGGGCCGAGCGCCGCGACGATGTCGGCGGGGCCGAAGATGAAGTTCGGCAGGAAGCCGCGGTCGACGATCTGGTAGCGGCCCCAGCGCTCCAGCGTCTGGACGCTGGTCAAGCGCGCGGCCTGGTAGGCCGCGTGCTCGCGTTCGTAGTCGGAGAAGTCGGCGCCGAGATGCTCGACATAGAAGCGGGCCTGGTCCGCGGTGAGGAATCTGGTGATCAGCTCCTCGAGCCGCGTTCTCCTGACAACCAGCACCACCTTGCGGTCATTGCCGGACACGGGCGGCCTCCGCGGGCTTCTGCATCAGGCTGTTCAGGAGCTCCGGCGAGACGTTCAGCTGCCCGATCTTCTCGGCCTTTTCGGCGAGGCCCGAAAACGCCTGCGCGATCAACTGGCCGGGTTGCATGCCGGTGGCGGCCAGCGCCTGGATCACGCGGGTGTCGACGCCCTCGAAGATCTTCATCAGCGCGCCGACGCGATAGGCTTCGGCATCCGCCAAAGTGCGGGTGTTCGCCGCATTCAGCGACACGAAATCCTTCCGCCTGGCCTCGAGCCCGATATCGGCGACCATGCCGGCCTCGCGCAGCTCGTTCTTCTTCGCGGCGACGCTGGCCTCCGCATCCATCTGCGTCTCGCGGATCGAGCGCTTCTTCTGCTCGACCGCGATCTCCGTGTCGAGCTCGCTCTCGCGGATCGCCCGCTCGCGCTCGACGGCGAAATTGCGCCGCGCGAAGATGGCTTCGTCCGCGGTCCTCAGGATCGCCTCGCGCGCCTCGGCCTCCAGCGCCTTGGCGGTCTCCGGCGTCGGCTTCACCGCGCGCACGGCGACGCCGAGGATCTCCAGGCCCAGCGCCTCGATGTCGGCGCGCCGCTTCAGTCCGGCCGCAATCGTCTCGGCGATGCGGTCGGAGGCGCGCAGCGCTTCCTTCAGGGTCATGTCCTTGACGGCCTGCTGAGCCAGCACCTCGACCGCGCCGAGCACGCGCTGCGGCAGCTCCTCCGGGTCATCAGACTCGTAGGTCTTGCCGTCGCGCTTGAGCGTGAAGTTGAGCATCGCCGCCGCCTTCCTCGGCTCGCCGATGCGGTAGGTCACCTGGCCCTGGATCGTCAGCGTCTGAAAGTCGCGGGCGATCTGCTGGAAGATGAAGGCGGCGTCGCGGCTGCCGATGGGCATCGCGACCAGGGAAGTGGCGGGCCCGTAATAGAAGGTGGAGAGCCCGGCACCCTCCTCGACCACGCTGCCGGCGCGGTACTTGAGGAGATAGGTGGTGGGTTGGGCCTTGATGAAGCGTAAGCCGAACATGGCGGCCTCCTGACGTTCAATGGATAAGTGTGTCACACCAACTTACTAAGTTGGACAGTACAACTAAGTATGCTAGTGTCAAGGGACAAATTCGGGGGCGGACGGTATGGCAGCACGGCAGGGGCAGGGCGGCGGAGCGGCTGCGAGGGCGGGCGGACTGGATTTTCCGCGGCCGCTGACCACGGTGGACATCGTCATCTTCGCGATCCGGCTGGAGGCGCTGCACGTGCTGCTGGTGCGGCGCGGCCACGGCGAGGGAGAGCCGTTCCCGGACGCGTTTGCGCTCCCGGGCGGCTTCGTCGATGTCGACAAGGATCGCGATCTCGAAGCCTGCGCGCGGCGCAAGCTTGCCGAGAAGACCGGCGTGATCAGCACCTATCTGGAGCAGCTCGGCAGCTGGGGCAGTGCGCACCGTGATCCGCGCGGCTGGTCGGCGACGCACGCGTATTTTGCGCTGATCCCGGCGTCAGCGGCGGAGGCCGCGCTCGCGGCCGATGCGCAATGGTTTCCGCTCGTGGGCATGAGCGTGAAGCCGAATCTCGCGTTCGATCATGCCGAGATCCTGCAGGCCGCCGTGCAGCGGCTGCGCAACAAGGTCGAGTACACCTCGCTGCCGGCCTATCTGATGCCGGAGGAGTTCACACTGCCCGAGCTGCAGCGGACTTACGAGATCGTGCTCGATCGTCCGCTGGAAAAGAGCGCCTTTCGCACCCGCATGCTCTCGGCCGACCTCATCGAGCCGATCGCCAAGATGCGCAAGGGGCCGAACCGTCCGGCGCAGCTCTATCGGCTGAAGGCGGCGGCGGCGCCGGTGTATTTCGCCAGAACGTTCAACGCGCCGGATTGACGGCGTGGTCGCCTCTTCCAGCCCCGCATGAGCGAAGCAACATGCGGGTCTCACGCGGAGTCTCGGAGAACCCGGATGTCGCTGCGCTCATCCGGGCCAAACGGCTCCATCTCTCGCCGGTCAGGCCGAGAAATCCACCACCAGCGACTTGCTGGTCGAGCTCGACGAGCTGGTGCCGCTGGCGCTGTAGGATGAGGTCTTGCTGTTGTTCGAGCTCTGCAGCGCCTCGAGCAGCTTCTTCAACAGCTCCTCGACCTGGGACGAGGACGATGAAGACGACGAGGAGGAGGTGCTCGACGTGGTGTCGGTGCTGGACTCATCGCTCGGTGGCGCCGGCGGCGGACCGCCGGCGCCACCCGCGCCGCCCGGACCGCCGGAGAAGGCGTTGGCAAATACGTTCTTCAGCTCGGTCGCCTGGTCCGAGGTCAGCTTGCCGCTGTCGACCTCGCTCTGGATGAGATCGTCGATCTTCGACTGCATCTCCTTGGGCGACGGCGGCGCGCTGGAGCTCGACGATGAAGACGAGCTGCCGCTCTGCAACGCGGAATCGATGTCGTCGAGCGCCGAGGACAGCGCAGTCTGGTCGGCGGAGCTGACCTTGCCGGCCGAGACTTCCTTGGTGAGTTCCTGCTTGAGCAGGTCGAGCGGCGAATATCCGCTCATGGAGGATGCAGAGATCGACGTCATGGCGTGCTCCGGGGTGCGACATCAAACCTGCGCCCAGGTGCGACCGGAACGCTTAACAGCTCCTTGTTCCGTGTTTCTGGATGTGTCCCGCCGCAGGCTGCACACAAAACGAAGCAAGAAAGTCAGCATGGCTGCGTAGCCCGGATGAGCGCAGCGACATCCGGGTTCGGCACGAGCGCCGGTGGCGACCCCGGATGTCGCTGCGCTCATGCGGGCGACGGTCCGCGGCAAGGCGGCATGCCGCCAGCGCAATGCTCCGGCGCGGGAAATGGTGTATCCGCGGGTGACAGGCGGGGCTCTCGCTCGGGATGTCCGCCACAAGGAATAAAGCTCCCGGAGGAACTCCATGTCGGCCCTGCCGCTTTCTGGCATCAAGATTCTCGATCTGACCCGCGTGCTGGCCGGACCGCTGTCCGCGCAGATGCTGGCCGATCTCGGCGCCGAGGTGATCAAGATCGAGCGGCCCGGCACCGGCGACGATGCGCGCGCGTTCGGTCCGCCCTACCTCAGGGACCCCGATGGCAAGGCCAACAACAACAATTCCTTCTACATCTGCGCCAACCGCAACAAGAAGTCCGTCACGGTCAACATCGCCTCGCCGGAGGGGCAGGAGATCATCCGCGCGCTCGCCAAGGACTGCGACGTGTTCATGGAGAACTACAAGGTCGGCGATCTCAAGCGCTATGGCCTGGACTATGAGGCGATCCGCGCCGTCAATCCCGAGGTGATCTATTGCTCGGTCACCGGCTTCGGCCAGACCGGGCCGTATGCACCGCGGGCGGGCTACGATGCGGTCTTCCAGGCCATGGGCGGGCTGATGAGCGTGACCGGCCACATGGACGGCGAACCGGGGGCGGGGCCGATGAAGGTCGGTCCCTCAATCGTCGACTACATGACCGGCATGAACACCTCGATCGGCATCCTCTCCGCGCTGTATCACCGCGACGTCAATGGCGGCGGCGGCCAGCACATCGACGTCTGCCTGTTCGACACCGTGATCGCCTCGCTGTCGCACTATGCCCAGATCTTCCTGATCAACGGCAAGTCGCCGCCGCGCCGCGGCACCTGGGGCAATGGCGGCATGCCGGCCGGCGTGTTCCGCTGCACCGACGGCGAATTGATGCTGGTGGTCGGCAACGACGCGCAGTTCGCGCGCACCTGCGCGGTGTTAGGGGCGCCAGAACTGGCGACCGACCCGAAATTCGTCAGGAACAACGACCGCGTCGTCAACGGCAAGGAGATCATGGCGATCTTTGCCGGCCTGTTCCTGAAGAACTCGGTCGCGCATTGGCTGGAGGAACTGGAGAAGGCGGGCGTGCCGTGCGGGCCGGTCAACGACTTCGCCCACGTGTTCGCCGATCCGCATGTCCGCTCGCGCGGCATGGAGGTGAAGGTCGAACACCCGTTCGAGCCGCATCTGTCCCTGATCCGCAACGCGCTGACCTTCTCCGGTACCCCGATCACCGAGTATCGCGCGCCGCCGCTGCTCGGCGAGCATACGCAGGACGTGCTGTCGGGGCTCGGCTATGATGAAGCGAAGATCGCGGCGCTCAAGCAACGGGGCGTGGTGTAACCGGGGCCAACGCGCCGTAGCTCGGCCGAGCGCAGCGGCATCCGGGATCGCCAGGACCGCCGGTGAAGAACCCGGATGCCGCTGCGCTCAATTGGGCTACGGGCGTTACGTTCGCGGCGAGTTCACGGTCTCAATGGACGTGATGATGCCGTCGGTGCTTCACACGAGGCTTGACGGGGGTGGGCGCTTGCGCCGTCGGCGCGCCAAGCTGCTGCCGCGATTCCTGCAGGCGGCGCTGATAGCCGGGTGAATTCATGATGCTGGCGGCGGCGCCGCGGGCCAGCACCGGCTCGCTGGCGGTCACCATCACGAGCGCCGACGTGACGAAGGCGAGCAGCAGGTTCGGTCGGTGCGTCACGAGTGGACTCCGTGGTGGATGGTGGGATCTCGTCGCCCGGATGAGCGCAGCGATATCCGGGGTTCCACAAGCTGCCGCGATGAACCCGGATGTCGCTGCGCTCATCCGGGCTACGGGCTGCGCGCTGCAATCCTGGCCTTCGACTTTGCCGCCTGATCGCGCGTGGTCAAGCCGAGCACGGCGCCGCGCACCACCCGCGCGATCACATCCTCGACATCGTCGAGGTCGCATCGGCCGTCGGAGAGCTTGGTGAGGCGCTCGCTCTCGCGGATGGTGTGATGCGCCATGGCGAGCGCAAAATGCAGGCCCCAGAACAGATCGACCTCGGAGCTGTCGGGCAGGGCGCGCTGCATTGCGCCGGCGAATTTGCGCAAATGGTCGATTTCCTTGGTCTTGATGCGGCGAATTGGCGGCACCGATTCGATCGAGGCGCGGATCATGAACTGCGCCACCGCCGAGCGTTGGTTCTCAGGGCCAAGGCAGCCGCGCAGGATCGGGCCCACGAGGGCGCGCAGGATGTCGGAGATGTCGGCGCGACCGCCGCCCGCATCCTCGGCTTCACGCAATTCGCGCAGGCGCTCGCGGTTGAGCGCGATCGAGCGGGTCACGAACAGTTCGGCGATCAGCTCGTCCTTGGAGCCGAAATGATAGTTCACCGCGGCGAGATTGACGTTCGCCTCCGCCACGATGTCGCGCAAGGTCACGTCGGAGAAGCCGCGTTCGGCATAGAGCCGCTCGGCGGCGATCAGGATCGCAGTCCGGGTCTGGTCGGTCGCCATGCTCGTTCTCCCGAACGATGAAGCGGGGTGGGAGTTGCGTTTCAAACAATTGTATGAAACTATTGTTTGAGACGGCCGCAATGTCAATCACGGTTCTTCCGTGGGGCGACATTTCGGCGCTGCAGCGACGGTTCGCGCGGTCGTGTCGCGCAAGATCACACTTGCACGGACGCCGTGGGCGGGCCGACACTGCGGCCAAAGTTTCAGAGGAAACACCCAAGGAGAGTCCCATGGACTTCACGATGTCGGCGAAGCAGCAGGAATGGCTGGAGCGCGTGCGCAGCTTCATGACCAAGCATGTCCGCCCGGCGGTGCCGATCTACAAGCAGCAGGACGCCGAGGGCGACCGCTGGAAGGTGATCCCGATCCTGGAGGACCTCAAGGCCAAGGCGAAGGCGGAAGGCCTCTGGAACATGTTCATGCCGCCGTCGCCGCATGAGGACGACGAGTTCCGCGGCGCCGGCCTCACCAATCTCGAATATGCGCTGCTGTCCGAGGAAATGGGCCGCATCTCCTGGGCGTCCGAGGTGTTCAACTGCTCGGCGCCCGACACCGGCAACATGGAAGTGTTCATCCGCTACGGCACCAAGGAGCAGAAGCGCAAATGGCTGCGCCCGCTGATGGACGGCGAGATCCGCTCGGCCTTCCTGATGACGGAGCCGGCGGTGGCCTCGTCGGATGCCACCAACATCGAGACGCGGATCGTGCGTGACGGCGATCATTACGTCATCAACGGCCGCAAATGGTGGTCGTCGGGCGTCGGCGATCCCCGCTGCAAGATTGCGATCCTGATGGGCAAGACCGATCCGTCGGCCGCCAAGCATCAGCAGCAGTCGCAGATCCTGGTGCCGCTCGACACCCCCGGCATCAAGGTCGAGAAGATGCTGCCGGTGTTCGGCTTCGACGACGCGCCGCACGGCCACGCCCAGGTGCTGCTCGAGAACGTCCGCGTTCCTGCGGAAAACATTCTGCTCGGCGAGGGCCGCGGCTTCGAGATCGCGCAGGGCCGTCTCGGTCCGGGCCGCATCCATCACTGCATGCGCACCATCGGCAAGGCCGAGGAGTCGCTGGAGAAGATGGTGCGCCGGCTGATGACGCGCCAGGCCTTCGGCAAGAAGATCATCGAGCATTCGGTGTGGGAGCAGCGCATCGGCGAGGCCCGGACCAACATCGAGATGTGCCGGCTATTGTGCCTCAAGGCGGCCGACATGATGGACAAGGTCGGCAACAAGACCGCACAGGGCGAGATCGCGATGATCAAGGTCGCTGCCCCCAACATGGCGCTGAAGATCATCGACGACGCCATCCAGGCGTTCGGCGGCGCCGGCGTGTCGGATGATGCGGGTCTCGCCAAGGACTACGCCAACATTCGCACGCTCCGTCTTGCCGACGGCCCGGACGAGGTGCACAACCGTGCCATTGCCCGGCTCGAGATGAAGAAATACGCCAACGAGCCGCGGCATTGAGCGTCGACTTCTAGGGTGGGCAAAGCGTCCGTCGCCGCGCAGAGCGCGGGGGCGGATGCGTGCCCACCCACTTTCGAGTTCAAGCCAACATGGTGGGCACGCTTCGCTTTGCCCACCCTACGAATTCTAATGCCGAGCGGTGACTCACCACTTGCGTCATTCCGGGGCGACGCGCAGCGTCGAACCCGGAATCCAGAGATGGGTCCGCCAAGATAGAGATTCCGGGTTCAGCCCTGCGGGCTGCCCCGGAATGACGAACACGTGAGAAGGGAGCCTCGTCGTGGCCGACGGCGTCAAGAAGGACGAAGAATTCTCCGGCACCAAGCCGGTCGAGGAGCGGCATCGTTTCGACGAGGCCAAGCTCGCGGCCTGGATGGCCGAGCATGTCGAAGGCTATCAGGGCCCGCTGACCGTGCTGCAGTTCAAGGGCGGCCAGTCGAACCCGACCTATCGTCTGAACACGCCGGCGCGTTCCTACGTGCTCAGGCGAAAGCCGTTCGGCAAGCTGCTGCCGTCGGCGCACGCAGTCGATCGCGAATTCCGCGTCATCGCCGCGCTCGGCAAGCAGGGCTTTCCGGTCGCCAAGGCCTATGCGCTGTGCAACGACGACAGCGTCATCGGCGCTGCCTTCTACATCATGTCGATGGAGGAGGGCCGGGTGTTCTGGGATCCGACCCTGCCGCATGTCGCAGCGCCCGAGCGGCGCGCGATCTTCACCAGCAAGATCGAGACCTTGGCCAGGCTGCACAGCTATGATCCGGCGGCGATCGGCCTCGCCGACTTCGGCAAGCCCGGCAACTACTTTGCCCGCCAGGTCGACCGCTGGACCAAGCAATATCGCGCCTCCGAGACCGAGCATCTGCCGGAAATGGAGAAGCTGATCGAGTGGCTGCCGCGGACCTTGCCGGCGCAGCAGCGCGTCTCGATCGTGCATGGCGACTACCGGCTCGACAACATGATCTTCCACGCGACCGAGCCGCGCGTCATCGCGGTGCTCGACTGGGAACTGTCGACGCTCGGTGATCCCATGGCGGACTTCACCTATTTGCTGATGCAGTGGATCATGCCGGGCCTCGACGGCGTCGACCTGAAAGCGCTGAACATCCCGACCATGGAAGAGGCGGCGGAGATCTATCGTGGGGTCACCGGCACCGAGCTGCCCGATCTCAACTGGTACTTCGCCTACAATCTGTTCCGGCTCGCCGGCATCCTGCAGGGCATCATCGGCCGCATCCGCGACGGCACCGCCGCCAACGACAAGGCGATCGAGTCGGTCAAGCGCATGGTGCCCATGACCAAGCAGGCCTGGTCCTATGCGCAGAAGGCGGGGGCGGTGTAGTCTCCTGTAGCCCCGGATGAGCGAAGCGACATCCGGGGTCCCACGCGCTGCGGCGATGAACCCGGATGTCGTTTCCGCCCATCCGGGCTACGAATTCCGCGCGCCGACTCGGCCAATCACCGCCCACCGCCGCCACCGCCGCCACCACCACCACCACCACCTCCACCGCCGCCACCGGCCGTGGTCATCGCGCCGCTGTAGCGCGGATCGGTCTGCTTCATGTAGATCGGCGAGGTGTCGCGGCTCTGACGGCGCATGGCTTGCTGCACCGGGACCTCGGTGCCGCAGGCTGTCCAGGAGACGAGCTCACAGCCCGGCCACGGGAATTCACGGGCGCTTGCGTTCGTCACCAGCGAGCCAGCCGCCGTGGCGGCCATCAGGGTGAGCAGCGCGAGTTTCGATAGTCTCGACATGTTAACCATCCTTCGTTTCGGCGAGGCCGGAATGGTCCGCTTGCGAGGTTCGACGGCGGCTCGGAGAAGGGGGTTCGAGGACGTGGGCGTAAAAAATCGCCGGTCATTAGGGGGGCATGCTTGAACCCGAGCGTGGCTCATGGCGACGCGATGGTCTTGCCGCCACGCTCCATCGACACGGGTTGGTCCGCGCGGCGCATTGACCTGACTGCCGGGAGCTTGACCACGACGGGCGCGCGCAGTTAGGAAACGGTCGTCGCAGGCCATCTCGCAAGAAGGTCCCGCGAGCGGAGCTTTGCTGCCATGTCGCCGGTTTCGATTCGCCCGGATCTCGAGGTCGATCCCGCAACCGCCGATGCGATGCTTGCGCGCGCGGAGATCGACGCGCGGGTCGCTTCGGTGTCGCTGTTGCATGGTGGGGAGATCAGTGCCGTGTATGCGCTGGCTCTGCAAGGCGGCCAGCCGTCGCTGGTGCTGAAGATCTATCCTGACAGCATGAGCTGGAAGATGCGCAAGGAGGCGCGCCTGCTCGATCTGGTCCGGGACCGCCTGCCGGTGCCGGCGCCGCGGCTGCGCGCGGCGGACGCCTCGCGCGAGCTGATCGGCCTGGACTACGTGGTCATGAGCCGGCTCGACGGCGATCCGCTCGGTCCTCTCGAACAAGCGCTGTCCGCGCCGGAGCGGCGTGAGGCTTTCGAGCAGGTCGGTCGATTGTCGCGTGCCTTTCACGACATTGCGATGGATGCGTTTGGCTACATCGGCGCCGACGGCATCATGTCGGGCCATGCCGACAATCGTAGCTATCTCACCTCCCAGTTCGAACGCAAACTGGGCGAATTCCGCAGCCGCGGCGGGCCGGCTGATCTCGCCGCGCGCATCGCGCGCCAGGTGGCCGACGCGAGTGATCTGTTCGCCGCCTGCGGCGCGCCGGTGCTGTGTCACAATGATCTTCATCCCGGGAACGTGCTTGCGCGCGTCACCGGGGGCCGGGTCGAGCTCACCGGTGTGGTCGATTTCGAGGGCGCGCTGGCCGGCGACCCGCTCAAGGATGTCGCCAAGGCGATCTACTATCTCTCGCCGGAGCAGCGCGAGGCGTTTCTGGGCGGCTATGGTCCGATGAGCCGAACGAAGATCGAGCCGACGCTCGCGATCTATCGTCTGCTGTTCTCGCTGGAGCTGTGGTGCTGGTATCGGCAGTTTGGGGCGGCCGAAAAGCTCGCGCCGCTCATCGAGGACCTCGACCGCCTTGTGAGCGGCTAGAGCATGATCCGGAAAAGTGGAAACCGGTTTTCCGAAAGGATCATGCTCAAACAAAAAGAGATGAGATCATGATGCGTTTCCTTGGAAGCGCATCGTGATCCAGGTCCGTTCGGCCAACGCTTGCCCGTCGGGCAAATCGGCATGTGCGAGCGTGGCGTTGTCGGCCCCGCGCAGGCTGCGGTTATGACTGCAATCATCGTCGCCGGTGAAGAAAGTTCGCGAGCGCGGTCAATGTGATCGTCTCGTCCAGTCCGGAAGGCCAAAAGATTTTGCTTTCGCTTTTTCGGAATTTGTGATCTGATGCGCTCATCCCGTCCCACCGAAGGGGCGTTGCGCGCGATCGTCACGACACGCGGGGCGGGGAGCGGTGGCCGCGATCATGTCGCAGCGTGTCCGGAGGGATGCGCGGACGAACGGCATGGCGCGGACGTGAAGTCGCAGCGTGCTGGCACCCCGATGCTGGTGCTACGTCGCGACGGCGCTTGCGCGCCGCGCGGGCAATGGTGGCCAGAAAGCCCGGCGCACCAGGCAGACTGCGTATAAGCGTGAAGACCATCGCGCAGGGAAGGCCGGGCGTTTTCCGGCTGCACCTGTGGTACCTGCCGCCTGCATTTTTTTACGCAGGCGGGCCGCAGGCGTCAGCCGACGCCTGGCCTTCCCTGCGCCCTTCGATGGAAGGGCGGTGAAATTCAGGATCACTCGGGCGCGGGGGCGTCGCGAGATCGCTCACGCATGTCGATGAGTTCGACAGCGAGCGATTTGTGGGGCGCGATGCCGGCAGTCCCAAGCTCGTCATGCCCGGGCTTGTCCCGCCTGCGCGGCCGAAGCCGCTTCGGCGCGGCGAAGGCCCGGGCATCCCGTCGCTCCTCGCGTGCCGACCGACGTGGATGGCCGGGACAGGCCCGGCCATGACGGATGACAGAGGAGAGGCGATGTCGACACCAGTGCGAGGGGCGACAGCGCTAGATCGGTTTTCCCGCGTACGGCATCGACGCCGTGAGGCCGCCGTCGACCGGGAAAGCCTGGCCGTTGACGTAGGAGGCCTCGTCGCTGGCGAGGAACAGGGCCATGGCGGCGATCTCATGCGGCTGGCCGGCGCGCTTCAGCGGATTGAGCTGGCCGATCTTGCCCTCGGTGCCGCGCTCCTTGGCGCCGTCGAAGATCGGCTTGGTCATGCCGGTCTCGATCAGGCCGGGACACACCGCGTTGATGCGCACGCCAGTGCCGGAGAGGGAGTACGCCGTGGTCTGCACCAGGCTGATGACGCCGGCCTTGCTCGCCGCGTAGGGATGGCCCGAGGCGCCGGATTTCAGGCCCGCGACGGAGGCCGTGCAGACGATGGCGCCGCGCTGCTGCCGCACCATGTGCGGCATCGCGTATTTCACCGCGAGGAACGGGCCGATCAGGTTGATGCGCAGGATCTCCTGCCAGTGCTCGACGGTCTGCTCGGCGATCGGGATCAAGCCGCCGGAGATGCCGGCATTGGCCCAGATCACGTCGAGCTTGCCGTAGGTCGCCACGGCGCGGTCGATGAAGCCCGAGACATCGGCCTCGGAGCCGGCGTCGGCGAGCACGGCTTCGGCAATGCCGCCCTGCTGCTTGACCATCTCGACCGTCTCCTTGACGGCCTCGCTGCGATCGACCGCGATCAGTCGCGCGCCTTCTTTCGTGAACATCAAGGATGCGGCGCGGCCGATGCCGCTGCCGGCGCCGGTGATGATGACGGATTTGCCTTCGAGGCGGCCCATGTTTCCTCCTGCTTCAATTGTGATCAGTTGCGTGCCGCGCAACGGAATTCAAACGCCGTTTCAAACGTGCTGAGATCGCCAAGCGGCTTGAGACGATCTGGGCCTTCACGTACAGCGGGAGACGAGCGGAGGGAAGGGTCTGAGCGATGTCGGCTGATGGAACGAAACCTTCTGTCGTCACCACGCGCTGGTGGTGGGTGCGTCACGCGCCGGTGCGCAGCGACGGCGGCAACATCTACGGCCAGTCGGACATCGCCTGCGATACCTCCGATCGCGAGGTGTTCGAGGCGGTCGCGAAAATCCTGCCGCGCAGCGCGGTGTGGTATGCGAGCAATCTGATGCGTACGCATCAGACGGCGGAGGCGATCTGGGCCGCCGGATTCCCGCGTCCCGCAGCTATGATCAGGGAGGCCGCTTTTGCCGAGCAGCATCTCGGGCAATGGCAGGGCATGAACCGCGCCGCGTTCCTGGCCAGCCGTCCCGCGGGCAGCCACTGGTTCGCCGACATCGATGAGCCGGCGCCGGGCGGCGAGAGCTACATGGATCTGTACACCCGCGTGACAGCGGCGATTGCGCGCATCACGGTTTCGGAAGCCGGCCGCGACGTCGTCGCCGTCGGCCATGGCGGCACCATCAAGGCGGCTCTTGGCCTGGCGCTCGGCGGCCTGGTCGAGAAGGGGCTCGCCTTCGACATCGACAATTGCTCGGTGACCCGGCTCGACCACATCGTGGCCGGCGAGACGAGTACATGGCGGCTGCCGATGGTCAATCAGCAGCCCTGGATCGCGGACGCCGCGCACCGCGCGATGCACCAGCCGGCCGGGCCGGAGGTGACGACGAGCAAGCTGGCGTGAAACGAGATAGTGAGTTGCTATGCGCGTCGTTCAAAAATCTCGCCCGCCAAACGGGCAGTGCACCCTCTTCCCTTGTGGGAGAGGGCGCAGTCACTGGCACCGCGGAAAAGTCTCGTGGACGTCGCCGTGCCAATTTCGAAACCGACAACAGCCAAATAAGTAGGAGGAACTCCCCATGACCCTGTTCGACATGACCGGCAAGGTCGCCGTCATCACCGGATCCACGCGTGGCATCGGGCTCGCCATTGCCGAGCGCATGGCCGAGCACGGCGCCAAGGTGGTGATCTCCTCGCGCAAGGCCGATGTCTGCGACCAGGTGGCGCGCGAGATCAATGACCGCTTCGGTGCAGGCACGGCGGCGGCAGTCGCCGCCAACATCTCCAGCAAGGAGAACCTGCAGAACCTCGTCGACGAGGCCAACCGCATCTACGGCAAGATCGACGTGCTGGTCTGCAACGCGGCGTCGAATCCTTACTACGGGCCGCTTGCCGGCATCTCCGACGATCAGTTCCGCAAGATCCTCGACAACAACATCGTCGCCAACAACTGGCTGATCAGCATGGTCGTGCCGCAGATGATCGCGCGCAAGGACGGCTCGATCATCATCGTGTCGTCGATCGGCGGCCTGAAGGGCTCGACCATCCTCGGTGCCTACGCGATCTCCAAGGCTGCCGACATGCAGCTCGCGCGCAACCTCGCCTGCGAATACGGCCCGCACAATGTGCGCGTGAACTGCATCGCGCCCGGCCTGATCAAGACCGATTTCGCCAAAGCGCTGTGGGACAATCCGGAGAACCTCAAGGCCTCGACCGCGCGCTCGCCGCTGCTCCGCATCGGCATCCCCGACGAGATCGCCGGCGCCGCGGTCTTCCTGGGCTCCGCCGCGGGCGACTTCATGACCGGCCAGACCATGGTGATCGACGGCGGCGCGACGATCAGTTGAGGGGGACATACGGGTGTGGTGCGCGATGATGCCGCCACACTCTCAACTGTCGTCCGCCGGGACGACAGCATTTGCTGCGCGCCGCCCTCATTCCACCGCCGCGTACACCACGTCGCGCACCAGCGTGCGCAGATAGTCGCGTTGTCCGGGGGCCTGCGCCATGAACACGCAGAACAGCTCCTCCTTCGGATCGATCCAGAAGAACGTGCCGGCGATGCCGCTCCAGAAGAAGGTGCCGGGCGAGCCGGGGAAGGGGGCGATGCCAGCCTCGCGACGCACGGCGAAGCCGAGGCCGAAGCCGTGACCGGGCGACAGCAGCGTGCCCTGCGTCTTCACATGGGGACCGAGGTGGTCCGACGCCATCAGCTCCAGCGTCTTGCGGCCGACCAGCCGGGTGCCGTCGAGGCTGCCCTTGCCGAGCAGCATCGCGCAGAACCGGGCGTAGTCCATCGTGGTCGCCACCAACCCGCCGCCGCCGGATTCCATCAGCGGCTGCTCGGTCATCTTGAACAGGTTGACCGCCTCGCCGGTCCACGGGTCCTTGGCGAACGGCTCGGCCAGCCGGCCAGCATTCGCCTCGGCGGTGGAGAAGCCGGTCTCCTTCATGCCGAGCGGCTCGAGGATGCGCTCGGAAAGGAAGGGGCCGAGCGTCCGGCCCGAGACAACCTCGATGATCCGTCCGAGGATGTCGGTCGAGCGGCTGTAGTTGAACTCGGCGCCGGGCTGGCAGATCAGCGGCAGGCCGGCGACGATGGCCGCGTGCTCGGCATTGGTGATCTTGCGGCTGCGCACCCGCGATTGCTGGTAGAGCTGGTGCACCGGCCCGGTGCCGGTGTGCTCATACGCCAAGCCCGAGGTGTGGCGCAGCAGGTCCTGGACCGTCATCGGCTGGGCGACCGGGACCAGCTCCAGCTTGCCGCCGGTCACGACGCCCACTTTCTGCTCGCCGAATTCCGGGATGAACTTGGCGACCGGGTCGGACAGCAACAGCTCGCCGTCCTCGACCAGCATCATGATCCCGAGCGAGACGATCGGCTTGGTCATCGAGAAGATGCGGAAGATCGAATCCGGCCGCATCGGCGTGTCGGCGTCGGGCGCTTGCCGGCCGATGGCGTCGAACCAGCCGATCCGGCCGCGGCGGCCGACCAGCAGGGTGGCTCCGGGGATGGTTCCCTTGTCGGCCTCGCGCTTGAACGCATCCGAAGCTCGCTGCAGCCGAGCCTGGGACAGGCCCAGCGCCTCGGGGCGGTCATCCGGCAGCGGCGGCGTCAGCGAGCGGAGCGCGGAAAGGTGCGCGCTGGATGCGGCAGTCGGCGGGGTCATGGGCTCTCCCTGAAGTCTTGTTGTCGGTTTGCATCAAGTCTGGCGCGGAAGTTGTGGTCTGACCAGTCGATTTGCCCCATTGCACCCTTGCATTCGGGGGGAGGTCTATGCTTCAAAGCGCGCGAACCGGCGACACTGTCCCGGCTCGCTAGGAGTGTAGCTCAATTGGTAGAGCACCGGTCTCCAAAACCGGGGGTTGGGAGTTCGAGCCTCTCCACTCCTGCCAGCGAGATCAAGCACTTAAGCCAAAAATGGACGAGACAGGTGAGGTCGGGGCCCGCAGCGCGCGAGCCCCGAATGCATTTCGGCGACCTCTTATTGTTTCACATATGGGCAGTTTCCGTCCTTCAGCGGCCGGAACACCTGGTCGCCGGGCACCTCCGCCAGCACCTTGTAATAGTCCCACGGGCCCTTCGACTCCTCGGGCTTCTTCACCTCGAACAGGAACATCGAGTGCACCATGCGGCCGTCCTCGCGCAGGATGCCGTTGTCGGTGAAGGCGTCACGCACCGGGGTCTCGCGCATCTTCGCGAGCACCGGCTTGGTGTCGCGGGTGCCGGCGGCCTTGACGGCATTAAGATAGTGCAGGGTGGCGCTGTAGGTCGCGGCCTGGTTCATGGTCGGCATCCGCTTCATGCGCTCGAAGAACTTCTTGCCGAAGGCGCGGGTGCGGTCGTTGAGGTCCCAGTAATAGGCCTCGGTGATGATCAGCCCCTGCGCCAGCTTCAGGCCGAGGCTGTGGATGTCGGAGATGAACATCACGATGCCGGCGAGGTTCTGGCCGCCGGCGACGATGCCGAACTCGGCGGCCTGCTTGATGGTGTTGATGGTGTCGCCACCGCCGTTGGCCATGCCGATGATCTTGGCCTTACTGGCCTGCGCCTGCAGCAGGAAGGACGAGAAGTCCTGGTTGTTGAGAGGATGCCGGGCGCTGCCGACCACCGTGCCGCCGGCGGCGCGCACGACGTCGCCGGTGTCGCGTTCGATCGAATGGCCGAACAGATAGTCGGCGGTGATGAAGAACCAAGTATTGCCACCGTTCTTGACGATCGCGCTGCCGACCGTGTGCGCGTTTCCATAAGTGTCGTAGGTCCAGTGCACGGTGTAGGGCGAGCAGGACTTGCCGGTGATGTCGGAGCTCGCGGCATCCGTCACGATCATCAGCTTCTCGAACTGCTTCGACATCTCCATGCCGGCCAGCGCGGTGGCCGAGGTCGGCATGTCGATCACCATGTCGACGGCCTCGTTCTCGTACCATTTGCGCACGATCGCGGCGGCGATGTCGGCCTTGTTCTGCGGATCGGCGCTGATCACCTCGATCGGCTTGCCGAACATGCTGCCGCCGAACGCCTCGACCGCGAGCTTGGTCGCCTCGAGATTGCCCTGGCCGCCGATGTCCGAATAGACCGACGAGAAGTCGCTGAGCACGCCGATCTTGAGCGGGGCTTGTGCCCGGGCCGGGATGGCGGTGAGGGCGAGAGCGGCAAGACCGAGAGCAGCAAGGCTGACGGCGGCAAGGCGCGTCCGTCCCTTGCGCGGGGCAAAGGTCATGGGTTTCCTCCGGATTGTTCTCGTGCGGACGAGAATGAGCGGGCGCCGCAGGCCCGGCAAGAGCAGGAACCGCTCCACCGCGGGCATTTCGTCGCGGCAACTGCTCAACCTGCCGTGGTGCGGAAATGGCCTGCCGCGACACGAAAAACCGCGTTGTTGCGAGCCTGGCGGGGGCCTGCCACGGGAATGACCGCCGACGCCCGGCATGCCCATATCTTGACCTTTGGCCGGCCGGACAGTAGATATCTTGGCAACCTGCAGCCGGCCCGCGACAAAAGCGGATATCCGGCGCGGCTTTTCACTCCCCGAACAAGCGAGCCCGTGGATTCGGCTCATCTCTCCGACAAGAGGGTGGGCCAAGGACGGCTGTTCGGTTTTCCCAGTCAACTCTTCAATCGTCCGATGACGGACGCGGACCCCTGACGATGGCTACCAGCCCGTTCAAATTCCTGCAGGAAGTGCGCTCGGAGACCGCCAAGGTCTCGTGGCCGAGCCGTCGCGAGGTCACCATCACCACGATCATGGTGTTCGTGATGGTGGCGCTGGCCTCGGTGTTCTTCTTCGCCGCCGATCAGATCATCCGTTATCTCATCACCCTCGTGCTGGGCATCCACTGATGGCAACCGCAACGCAAAGCTCCGACAAGCGCTGGTACATCGTCCACGCCTATTCGAACTTCGAGAAGAAGGTCGCGGAGTCGATCCGCGAGCAGGCCAAGCAGCGCAATCTCGAGGACCTGTTCGAGCAGGTGCTGGTGCCGATCGAGAAGGTCACCGAGGTGCGCCGCGGCCGCAAGATCGACGCCGAGCGCAAGTTCTTCCCCGGCTACGTGCTGGTGAAGATGAAGCTGACCGACGAGGCGTTCCACCTGATCAAGAACACGCCCAAGGTGACCGGCTTCCTCGGCGCCGAGAACAAGCCGATGCCGATCTCCGAAGGCGAGGCGATGCGCATCCTGAACCAGATGCAGGAAGGCGTGGAGCGGCCGAAATCCTCGGTGTCGTTCGAGATCGGCGAGAACGTCCGCGTCGCCGACGGCCCGTTCGCCTCGTTCTCCGGCGTGGTCGAGGAAATCGACGAGGCCCGCTCGCGCGTCAAGGTCGCGGTGTCGATCTTCGGCCGTGCGACGCCGGTCGAACTGGAATTCAACCAGGTCGAGAAGATCGTCGGTTAAGGGCCGGGCTGCCGGCTCTCTCGGCGTCCCGGGCTTTCCTTTTCGTCCGATCTCGTGTATCGGGCGCGCTTCGCTCCCCGAACGGGGGGCGATTTCGTTCGTGGGAGGCGTGACCGGCTTTGCCAGCCGGGCCAAGCGCGCCGGACCACGGTCCCAAACCTCGCCTGACGGGTTTTGTCGCCCAAGGCGTTGCGTTCGCATCAGGCAGAATCGCGAACGCATTGGAGAGTCATAATGGCAAAGAAAGTAACCGGTTACCTGAAGCTTCAGGTTCCGGCCGGCGCGGCCAATCCGTCGCCGCCGATCGGTCCGGCGCTCGGTCAGCGCGGTCTCAACATCATGGAGTTCTGCAAGGCGTTCAACGCCCAGACCCAGAAGGAAGAGAAGAACACCCCGATCCCGGTGGTCATCACCATCTATGCGGACCGGTCCTTCACCTTCGAGATGAAGACCCCGCCGATGTCCTACTTCCTCAAGCAGGCCGCCAAGATCCAGTCGGGCTCCAAGGCCCCGGGTCGCGACAAGGCCGGCAAGGTGACCAAGGCGCAGGTGCGCGAGATCGCCGAGAAGAAGATGAAGGACCTGAATTGCGACTCGATCGAGTCGGCCATGAAGATGGTCGAGGGCTCCGCCCGCTCGATGGGTCTGGAAGTTGCGGGGTAAGGCGCCATGGCACTCGGAAAGCGTTTGAAGAAGGCCCGCGAGGGCATCGATCGCACCAAGCTCTACCCGCTTGCTGACGCGATCAAGATGATCAAGGAGCGGGCCGTGTCGAAGTTCGACGAGACCATCGAGGTCTCGATCAACCTCGGCGTCGATCCGCGCCACGCCGACCAGATGGTCCGTGGCGTCGTCACGCTGCCGAACGGCACCGGCCGTACGCTCCGCGTCGGCGTGTTCGCCCGCGGCGCGAAGGCCGAGGAAGCCAAGGCCGCCGGCGCCGACGTGGTCGGCGCGGAGGACCTGGTCGAGAAGGTGCAGAACGGCAATATCGACTTCGACCGCTGTATCGCCACCCCCGACATGATGCCGCTGGTCGGCCGTCTCGGTAAGGTGCTCGGTCCGCGCGGCATGATGCCGAATCCGAAGATCGGCACCGTGACCATGGACGTCACTGGCGCCGTCAAGGGCGCCAAGGGCGGCTCGGTCGAGTTCCGCGTCGAGAAGGCCGGCATCATCCAGGCCGGCGTCGGCAAGGCCTCGTTCGCCGAGGACAAGCTGGTCGAGAACATCAAGGCGCTGGCGGATGCGGTGGTGAAGGCCAAGCCGGCCGGCGCCAAGGGCACCTACGTCCAGCGCGTCGCGGTGTCGTCGACCATGGGCCCGGGCGTCAAGGTCGAGCCGGGCACCTTGCTCGCGTAACACCTTCGGACATCGTCAGCATTCAGTGGGGCGGGATCGGCAATCGATCCCGCCCTTCGCATTTCCGCACCCCAAGTGAGCGGCACGCCCGCTGCAAAATTGCAGCCGGGCTGGCGCAAACACAACGAGGCTCAGCCCCGGGCGCCTTCGGATGTCCGGGCCTCGGATCGCATGCTGGGCCTCGCAGCCGCCAGCAGCTTGCCGATCTCGGGCTTGCAGGCGCCGCAATTGGTCCCGGCCTTCAGACGTTGGCCGACGGCCTCGACGCTCCCTGCGCCGTTCTGGATCGCCGACGAGATCTGGTTACGACCAATGCCGAAACAGGAGCAGATGACCGCACCGATGTCGTCGGCGGCCGCCAATGGCTGGCCCGCGAGCAGGGCGTTGCGGGCGTTCGGTGGCAGCCGCTGCTCGGCAAACAGGCCGATCAGCCACGACCGCGATCCCAGCCGCTGGTCGGGCGCGACGAAGACGCAGCCCTGCAGCCGGCCATCCGATACGCCTGCGTAGCGGAACCGGCCGGCGGCCGGGTCGCGATACGCAATCCAATCGATCTCCGTTCCGGCGATCCCAAGCTGTTCGGCGGCCCACTCGCGCCAACTCGCAGGCCGCTGATCGAAGGCAAGCTCGAGCCGGAAACACGCTCCGACCTTGCCCTGCACCCAGTACTCGCATGGCGGACGGCGGATCTCCCGCCGGCTCAGGATGAAGACGTGCCAGTTCGGCGCATAGGGCTCCGCCTTCACCGGCGTATGCTTGGACTCGGGCTGACCCGACAGCGGATCAGTCGCGGGATTGACCAGCGCGTTGACACGGCCAGCGCCGGCGAACTCCTCGTTCCAATGCATCGGAACGAACACGCAGCCCCGCCGCTGCTCGGTCGAGATCGCGACGCGCGCCACCATCTTGCCCCAGGGGCTCGTAAGCCGCACCAGCGCCTCGTTCTCCAGACCGGCCAGGCGCGCATCCTCCGGGTGGAATTCGGCGCAAGGCTCGAAGATGTGCGCGAGCAGCCGCGCGGATTTTCCCGTCCGCGTCATGGTGTGCCACTGATCGCGAATGCGCCCGGTGTTCAGGACCAGCGGATAGTCCCGGCTGGTGGCGTTCCGCGCCGGTCGCGGCGTGACGGCCACGAAACGGGCTCTGCGATCCCCGGTGAAGAATTGCCGGTTCTCGAACATCCGCGCCGTGCCGGTCGGAAAGTCCCGCGTCACGGGCCACTGGATCGGCGCCAGCGCCTCATAGGCGCGGCCGTCGAGCGTGCTCAGGGCCGAGATGTCGAAGTCGCGCGTGTTATTGTTCTCGAAGCCGGACAGCGCGGCGTGCTCGCGAAAGATCTCGGCCGCGCTGCCATACTCGAAACCGGCGAACCCCATCCGCTGGGCGACGTCGCAAATGATGCGCCAATCCGCGCGCGCCGCGCCGGGTGCGGGCAGGAACGCCCGCTGCCGCGAGATCCGGCGCTCCGAATTGGTCACCGTGCCGTCCTTCTCGCCCCAGGCGAGCGCGGGCAGCAGGACATCGGCATGCCGGTTGGTGTCGGTGTCGCGCATGCAATCGGACGCCACCACGAACGCGCAGCGATCCAGCGCGGCACGAACCCGATCGGCGTCGGGAAGGCTGACCACGGGGTTGGTCGACATGATCCAGACTGCCTTGATGCGGCCATCGGCAATCGCATCGAACATTTCGACCGCCTTCAGCCCCGCTTTTGGCGCGACCACCGGTGACCGCCAGAATCGCTTCACCAGCTCGCGGTGCTCGGCATTCTCGATCTCGAGATGCGCGGCGAGCTGGTTGGCGAGGCCGCCCACCTCGCGGCCTCCCATCGCGTTGGGCTGGCCGGTCAGCGAGAACGGTCCCATGCCGGGACGGCCGATACGGCCAGTCAGGAGATGGCAGTTGATGATCGCATTGACCTTGTCGACCCCGCTGCTCGACTGATTGACGCCCTGGGAATAGAGCGTGACAACGCGCTCCGTCTTCGCGAACCATGAAAAGAACAGCTCGACCGCGCCCTCGCTCAGCCCGCAGGCCGCCGCCGTCTCGGCGACTGTCTGCCGGCCGGCGGCCTGCAGCGCCGCTTCCGCGCCGCTGGTGACCTCACTGACAAAGCCGTCGTCCGCATAGCCGCCGCGTGCGAGATAGGCGAGCAGGCCGTTGAACAACACCGCGTCACTTCCGGAACGCAGCGGCAAATGCAGGTCGGCGCCTTCGCAGGTCGCGGTCCTCCGCGGATCGACAACGACGATACGGCAGCCGGGATTGTGCTCCTTGGCCGCCAGCATGCGCTGGTGCAGCACCGGATGGCACCACGCGGCGTTGGAGCCGACCAGGACCAGCAGGCCGGCCTGCTCAAGGTCCTCGTAGCAGCCCGGAACGGTGTCGCTGCCGAACGCGCGCTTGTGGCCCGCGACGCTCGACGCCATGCACAGGCGCGAATTGGTGTCGATGTTCGCGGTCCCGACGAAGCCCTTGGCGAGCTTGTTGACGACGTAATAGTCCTCGGTCAGCAACTGCCCCGAAACATAGAATGCGACGGCATCCGGTCCATGGTCGCGGATGATTTCGGTGAAACGGCTCGCGACGAGGTCGAGCGCCTCATCCCAGCCGGCTGCCCGCCCGTTCACGATCGGCTCGAGCAGACGTCCCCCGAGATCGATCGTCTCCGCCAGCGCCGATCCCTTGCCGCACAGCCGGCCGAGATTGGCGGGATGCTGCGGATCGCCGCGGACGCTGATGGTCCCTGAATCGTCCCGATCGGCGACGACGCCGCAACCGACGCCGCAATAGGGGCATGTCGTCCTGACGCTCATGCGATACCGTTCAGGCCGCGGCCGTCTGCTGCAGGGACAGCCACACCACGCCATCCTCGACCTTCGCGGGATAGGACGGCGTACAGCCCTGGTCGGGTGCCACGGCCTGTCCGGTCGCGAGCTCGATGACGAAATTGTGCAGCGGGCATGTCACGCGGCGGTTGTGGACGATGCCCTGCGACAACGGGCCTGCCTTGTGCGGGCAGCGATCGTCCAGCGCGAACACCTCGTCACCATCGGTGCGGAAGACCGCGATGTTGCCGCGCGGCGTGCGCACGACGCGCGAGCCGAGCGGGGGAATGTCGTCGAGCGGGCCGACTTGAAACCAGGTGGTCATGCGAGCTCCAATTCAGCCATCGGCGTAAACTCGTTGCGATCGACGCCGCGACGGGCGCGCGCCGCCCATGGATCGCTCTGCGAGAATTGCTGCGAATAGGCGAAGCGTTCAAACAGCGCCTTGCGGTTCTTGACGTCCTCGACCACCTGCTTGTGGATGTTGTCGAAGCCGACGCGGTCGCACCATTTGTACATCCGTTCCAGGTACCAGCCCTGTTCACGATAGAGCTGGGTCAGCGCGACGATGATCTCGAGCGCCTCGTCCTCGGTCGCCGTCTTGGTCAGGAATTCCGTGCCCTTGATGTGCAGGCCGGCGGCGCCCGCAAAATGGATCTCGTAGCCTGAATCGACGCAGATCACTCCGACATCTTTGCAGGTCGATTCCGCGCAGTTGCGCGGGCAACCGGAGACGGCGAGCTTCACCTTCGCGGGCGTCCATGATCCCCACATGAACTTCTCGATCTTGATGCCGAGGCCGGTGGAGTCCTGGGTGCCGAAGCGGCACCATTCCGACCCGACGCAGGTCTTCACGGTGCGCAGACCCTTGGCGTAGGCGTGGCCGGAGACCATACCCGCATCGTTGAGATCGGCCCATACCGCCGGCAAATCTTCCTTCTTGACGCCGAGCAGATCGATACGCTGTCCGCCGGTCACCTTGACGGTCGGGATGTTGAACTTGTCGGCGACGTCGGCGATCGCGCGCAATTCGCCGGGCGTGGTCACGCCGCCCCACATCCGCGGCACCACGGAGTAGGTGCCGTCCTTCTGGATGTTGGCGTGAACGCGCTCGTTGATGAAGCGGGATTGCTGGTCGTCGCGATACTCGCCGGGCCAGGTCGCGAGCAGATAGTAGTTCAAGGCGGGTCGGCAGGAATGGCAGCCGTTCGGCGTCTTCCAGTCCATGAATCGCATGACAGCGGGGATCGACTTCAGTTGCTGTTCGATGATGACGCGCCGGACGTCGTCATGGCTGTGGTCGGTGCAGGTGCAGACCGGCTTCACCTTGGGCGCCGCCGAGTAGTCGCCGCCGAGCGTGAACGCCAGCACCTGCTCGACCAGGCCGGTGCACGAGCCGCATGAGGACGACGCCTTGGTATGGGCGCGCACGTCGTCGAGCGTGAACAGCTTCTTTTCGCTGATCGCCTTGACGATCGCGCCCTTGCAGACTCCGTTGCAGCCGCAGATTTCGGCCTCGTCGCTCATGGCGGCAACCGAGTTCTGTCCGCCGTGGCCACCGTCGCCGAGATGCGCCGAGCCGAACACCAGACGTTCGCGCATGTGGGAGACATCGGTGCCGTCGCGCATGTGCTGGAAATACCAGGGCCCGTCGATGGTGTCGCCGTACAGCACGGTGCCCACGATCTTCTTGTCGCGCAGGATGATCCGCTTGTAGACGCCGCGATTGGCATCCTGCAGGACGATCTCCTCCTTGTCGGGTCCCGGCGCGAAGTCGCCGGCAGAGAACAGGTCGATGCCCGTGACTTTCAGCTTGGTCGAGACCACTGACCCGTCGTAGGTGGCGAATCCCTTCATCGCCAGATGATTGGCGCAGACCTTCGCCTGGTCGAACAGCGGCGCCACCAGACCATAGGTCTGACGGCGGTGCTGCACGCATTCGCCGACGGCGTAGATGCGACCGTCATAGGTCTGCATCGTATCGGAGACCACGATGCCTCGCTCGCAGTACAGCCCGGCCTTCTTTGCCAGTTCGATATTGGGACGGATGCCCACGGCCATCACCACGAGATCGGCCGCGACCTCGGTGCCGTCGGTGAAGCGGACGCCGGTGACGTGCGTTTCGCCGAGGATGGCCTGCGTCTGCGCCGGCATCTTGAACTCCAGCCCGCGCTCCTCCAGCGATTTGCGCAGCATGCCGCCGGCGACCGGGTCGAGCTGGCGCTCCATCAACGTGTCGAGAAGATGCACGACCGTGACCTTCATGCCGCGCTTCATCAGACCATTGGCGGCTTCGAGGCCGAGCAGGCCGCCGCCGATCACGACCGCGTGGCGATGTCGCGTCGAGGCTTCGACCATGTGCTCGACGTCCTTGATGTCGCGGAAGCCGATGACGCCGGGCAGGGCGGCGCCGGGGACCGGAAGAACGATCGGGCTCGAGCCGGTCGCGATCAGCAACCGATCATAAGGATAGCGTTCGCCAGTTTCGGTGACCACCTCGCAGCTCCGGCGGTCGATCATCGTGACCGTCTCGCCCTTGCGCAGGGTGATCTGGTTGTCCTCGTACCACTGCTCCGTGTTCAGCATGATGTCGTCGACGGTCTTCTCGCCCGCGAGCACCGGCGACAGCAGGATGCGGTTGTAGTTGCCGTAGGGCTCGGCGCCGAAGACGCTGATGTCGTAGAGATCAGGCGCCCGTTCCAGCAGTGCCTCCACCGTGCGAATGCCGGCCATGCCGTTGCCGATCACCACCAGTTTCTGCTTGATCGTCTTGTCGAGCATGGTCTGCCTTTCGAATGCCAGCGACATCCAGCGGCGACGCGAACGGGCATCGGCCCATCGGTCGCTGTGGTCATGTTTGAATTTTGGGGGAGGCCCAACTGCGGGCAGAGCTGATCGTCGCCAATGACGGTCGCGAGCCAACTAATTCAAATCTCGTGCCATTCGGGTCGTCGCCGGAAATCGCGGTAATTCAAGGGTTGAGCCGCCGCTTGCGCGCGCCGCTGGCGACACCTGCGCTCAAATAGTAGCCGCGGCAGATCAGATTATGTGCATCCTCGATGGAGGCCCTTCCGTTCGAGTACCGATCGCGTCGGCTTCGGCGGGCGCTCAAAAAGCCATCAGTGTGCGCGCGGTGCAGGCGGGCTCTGCGTTCATGTTGAGCATCAGCGATCCGTAGAACTGCGGCTTCGAAGTCCCAAGCGCCGGTACGGGTTGAGAAAAACGTGAATCACCAAAGTTGGTGCGAAACTTGCTGAAAGGCGGGCAGGACCGGGCGTATCTCAACGACGAGACCGCCGCTCAACTCACCCGACAATTTGTCCCCTTTACGCAGCTCCTGCCGAGCCTGCTCGCGCGCGCCTGCGTCACGAGGTTTGAGACCATGAAGCTCGACGACTTCAAGAAGGCCGGTCATTGGCCGACACTGCTGGCTGCTTTCCTCTATTTCGACATCAGCTTCATGGCCTGGGTCGCACTCGGACCGCTGATCGTCTATGTCGCCCGCGACATGAATCTTGCGGTCAACGAAAAGTTCACGCTGGTCGCGATCCCCGTGCTGGCAGGCGCGCTGCTGCGTGTTCCCATGGGCATTCTGGCCGACATCATCGGCGCCAAGCGCACGGGCGTGATCGCGCAGCTGGTGGTCATGACGGCGACCGCCTGCGTTGCCTATTTCGGACTCCCCAGCAAGCTGGCCGTCGAGCTGTTCGGCGTCGTGCTCGGCATCGGCGGCGCCTCGTTCGCCGTCGCGCTGCCTCAGGCCAGCCGCTGGTATCCGCCGCAGTATCAGGGCATCGTGATGGGGATCGCAGGGGCCGGAAACATGGGCGTCGTGCTCGACACGCTGCTCGCGCCGACCATCGCCGAACATTGGGGCTGGCAGGCCGTTTTCGGGGTGCTGCTCATCCCGATGGTCATGGTCCTGATCTACTACATCGTCGCCGCGAAGGATGCGCCCGGTGAACGCAAGCCGGTCTCGCTCAAGGCCTATGGCGGCCTGCTGCGCGATCCCGACAGCCGCTGGTTCATGTTCTTCTACTTCATCACCTTCGGCGGCTTCGTCGGCCTCGCCAACGCCCTGCCGCTGTACTTCTCGGTGCAGTATCATGTCTCCGGAGTGGCGGCCGGATTGCTGGTGGCGCTGATCGTCGCTTTCGGCTCCGGCTTCCGTCCGGTGGGCGGTCTCATTGCGGACCGGATCGGTGGCATCCGGTCGCTCTCGATCCTGTTTGGCATTGTGGTCGCCGCCTATGTCGTGATCGCCTTCATGCCGGAAGGGCCGGCTGCGCCGACCCAGGCGGGCTGGGAGCTCATGAACATGCCACGCATTGCGTGGATTTCGGTGCTGTTGTTCTCGGTCGGCGTGCTCGCGCTCGGGATGGGCAACGGCGCGGTGTTCCAGCTCATTCCGCTGCGCTTCCGCCACGAGATCGGCCTGATGACCGGTCTCGTCGGCTGCGCAGGCGGCATCGGCGGATTCTTCCTCGCCCAGGCGCTCGGCACGGCCAAGGGAATGACCGGCGGATTCGGCGCCGGCTTCCTGTTCTTTGGTTTGCTGGCATTGCTCGGCTTCGTCGGACTTGCCATGGTCAAGGTCCGTTGGCGCACCACGTGGGGCGCCGTTTCCGGCGCGCGCGTCTGACCCGACGCGCCGTCGCTCCATAGGCAAGGTGTTCAGGCGTGGCCGGCGCGCATCGCAATCTTCAGGTTCGCGTCGGCTTCGCTAGCGAGACCGGCAAGCGACCGAACAATGAGGATTACGTCGGCGCCCGCCTTGGCCTGCAGGGGGCGACGGATCGCGATATCGTCGCCGCCGTCGCCGACGGCGTCGGCGGCCACAAGGGTGGGCGCGAGGCGGCGGAGCTCGCCGTCCGCGGCTTCATCGATGCCTATCATTCTCTGCCCGAGACGGCGGGCGTGCGAAGCCGAGCCGCGCGTGCGCTGGAAGCCATCAATAGCTGGATCCATGCGCAGGGCCGCGTCGACCCCGAGTTGCATGGAATGAGCTGCGCCTTCTCCGCGGTGGTGCTGTCGCGGCGAACCTGCCACGTCGTCCACGTCGGGGACACGCGCGTCTACCGCCTGAGCGAAGGGCGCCTCGAGCGTCTGACGACCGACCATGTCGCGGGCCGCGCTGACCTTGCCCACGTCCTCAACCGGGGCATCGGTTTCGAGCAGTTCGCCCGCTTCGACTACACGACGCTCGGCATGCGTCAGCACGACCGGTTTCTGATCTGCAGCGACGGCATCCACGGCATCCTGCCGGATTCGCGCCTTCAGGAGATCCTCGCCGAGCGCACGCCCCCGGACGATTCCGCGCGCGGGATCGTCGCCGCCGCGCTCGCGGCCGGCAGCAATGACAATTCGACGGCGCTGGTGCTCGACGTCGTCGATCTTCCGCCCGCTGACCGCGACGAGCTCACCGGTTCGATCTCGTCCCTGCCGATCGGCGAGCTGCCTTCGCCCGGTGACGTGATCGACGGATTCCGGCTTGGCGAACTCCTGTCCGATGGCCGCTACTCCCGGCTGTTCAAGGCGATCGACGCGGGGCAGGGTGACAGGGAGGTCGTCCTGAAATTTCCGCATCCGCGCGTCGCGAGCGAAGGTTCGTTCCGCCTGGCGTTCATTCGCGAAGCCTGGGTCGCCGCGCGTGTGCGCAGCATCTGGATCGGCGAGATCATCGAGCTTCCCGTCGAGCGCCAGACCCGGCTCTATTCGGCAATGCCATTCTACGCGGGGGAGACGCTCGAGCAGCGTCTGAACCGGCCGCCCCGATTGTCGCTTGCGGAGGGCACCGCGATCGCGACCAAGCTCGTGCGCGCGGTGGTGGCGTTGCACCGGGCCGGCATCATCCATCGCGACATCAAGCCGGACAACGTGATCCTGCTCGAGAACGGCGGCTTGCGCCTGATCGATCTCGGGGTCGCGCGCGTGCCGCGGTTCGAGGACTTTCCGGCCGAGGATATTCCGGGGACCCCGAGCTACATGGCGCCGGAGCTGTTCGCCGGTAAGCCGGGTGACGAAGCGTCCGACCTGTTCGCCCTCGGCGTCACCGTCTACCGCATGTTCACGCGCTCTTATCCGTTCGGCGAGATCGAGCCGTTCTCGCGCCCGCGCTTCGGCAAACCGGTGCCGATTTCACGCTACCGACCGGAACTGCCGGCCTGGCTCGACGCCGTGATCGGAAAGGCGTTGAACGTCGATCCTGCACAGCGTTACGGTGATGCCATCGAATTCGCCCACGAGTTGGAGAACGGTGCGTCATGGGCGGGTCCGGCGATCGCCAAGCGTCGCTCGCTTCACGACCGCAACCCGCTGTTGTTCTGGAGGATGCTCTGCGCGCTTCAATTCATCATCATCATCATTCTGCTGAGCCTGCTGACGCGACACTGAGTGGCGACGTGCGACCGCCCGAATAGGTAATCCCGATGCCCGAGAAGGTCCTGATCTATTCCCGCCTGCCGAAGTCGCTGACCCAGCGCTTCGCCGATCGCTTCGAGCTGCTCGACAGCGGCGGCACGCCGGCGCACGAGGTGTTTCCGGCGGAGGAGGTTGCGCAGATCCGGGCTTTGATCACAGCCGGCGGCACGCCTCTGGGGGACGACGACATGGACCGGCTGCCGGCGCTCGGGGCCATCGTCTGTTACGGCACGGGTTATGATGGCGTCGACCTGAAGGCGGCCGCGGCGCGCAATATCGTGGTCGGCCACAGTCCCGGCGCGAACGCTGCAGCGGTCGCCGATGTCGCGCTCATGCTGATGCTGGCGAGCGTGCGGCGGTTGACGGCGGCGGATTCCTATGTGCGCACCGGTGGCTGGGTGGAGGCCCGGCCGTCGCCGCTGTTGAAGCCGCCGCCTGGTCTGTCCGGCTGCAAGGTCGGCGTCTACGGGATGGGCGAAATCGGCCGCAAGATCGCCGCGCGCGTCGCCGCTTTCGAGACCGAGGTCGGCTATTTCAGCCGCACGTGCCACGACGATCTGCCGTATCAGTATTTTTCAAGCCTTGATGCCTTGGCCGAATGGTGCACCGTGCTGATGATCGCGGTCCGCGCCGGCGCGGAGACCACGCACGTCGTCGATGCCGATCTCCTGAAGAAGATCGGGCCCGATGGCCATGTCGTCAACATCTCGCGTGGCTCCGTGATCGACGAAGGGGCGCTGCTGGTAGCGCTGAAGGACGGCATCATCGCTGGCGCCGGGCTCGACGTATTCGAAACCGAGCCGTACGCCCCGGATGGGCTGACGTCGTTGCAGAACGTGGTGGTCACGCCGCATATCGGCGGCAACACCCGCGAGTCTCACGTGGCGATGCAGGAATGCGTGGTGGCCAATCTCACGGCGTTCTTTGCAGGGGAGCCACTGCCGTTTCGGGTCGGATAGGCAAGCGCAGATGGCGCTCCCCCAGCACCGCAACGCCAAACGCGCAGACCGCAGATAAGTTCCACGCGTGGTGCAGAAATATTCTGACGCACTGCACGCCTCTGTGAATTGCGAGTGATTTTCAAACGCTTCTAAGTTCCTCTCCTGCAATTCAGGAGAGCGGCATGGCGGCGTTCACCCTCAAGATCAACGGGCGCGAGCATCAGATCGACGTCGACCCGAATACGCCCTTGTTATGGGCGATCCGGGACAATGCCGGGCTGACCGGCACCAAATACGGATGCGGCGTGGCGCAGTGCGGTGCCTGCACCGTGCATCTCGACGGCCAGAGCGTTCGCTCCTGCTCGCTGCCGGTGTCGGCGGTGGGCAAGAGCGAGATCACCACCATCGAAGGGCTGAGCGGCAAGGAAGGTGCGGCCGTGCAGAAGGCCTGGGCGGCACTCGACGTGCCCCAATGCGGCTACTGCCAGTCCGGCCAGATCATGAGCGCGGTCGCGCTGCTCGGCCTTAATCCCAAGCCGACCGATGAGGACATCGATCTCGCGATGAACGGCAACATCTGCCGCTGCGCCACCTATGTGCGCATCCGCGCTGCCATCCATACCGCAGCCAAGACGTTGGAGGGCTGATCATGAATGTGCATATGAAGCCCGCCACGTCCGCTCCGACATTGTCCCGCCGCTCGCTGCTGAAGGCGGGAGCGGGGCTGGCGCTCGCCACCTATGTCGCCCGCAATGGTGTCGCTTACGCGCAAGACGCGGCGAAGTCCGTCAACATCGCGCCGAACACGTTCCTTGTGATCGGCCAGGACGACACTGTCACCGTTCTCTGCAAGCACATCGAGTTCGGGCAGGGCCCGTTCACCGGCATGGCCACGCTGGTGGCCGAGGAGCTCGATGCCGATTGGTCGCAGATGCGCGCCGATCATGCGCCCTCGAATCCGGTGCTCTACAAAAACCTGCTGTTCGGGGTGCAGGGTACCGGCGGCTCCAGCGCAATCGCCAATTCCTACGAGCAGATGCGCAAGGTCGGCGCCGCCGCGCGCGCGATGCTGGTGGCCGCGGCCGCCGACGAATGGAAGGTCCCGGCCGAGGAGATCACGGTCGAGAAGGGCCTCATCAAGCATCCGTCCGGCAAGCAGAGCGGCTTCGGCGCGCTGGCCGCCAAGGCGATGCAGCAGCCGGTGCCGGCGAACCCGCAGCTCAAGGATCCCTCCGCCTTCAAGCTGATCGGCAAGGAAGGCGCGGTGACCCGGCTCGACAGCGTGGCGAAGTCGAACGGCTCGGCCGAGTACACGCTCGACATCAAGGATCCGGGGACGTTGACCGTTCTGGTGGCGCGCTCGCCGCGGTTCGGCGGCACGGTGGCGTCGTTCGACGCGTCGGCGGCCAAGGCCGTGTCGGGAGTGGTCGACGTCAAGGAGGTGCCGAACGGTGTAGCCGTCTATGCCGAGGGGTTCTGGCCGGCGAAGACGGCACGTGACCTTCTCAAGATCACCTGGGACGACAGCAAGGCGGAGACGCGCGGCACGGCGCAACTGCTGGAGGAGTTTCGCGCCCGTGCGAAGAAGCAGGGCGCCCTGGTGAAGCAGGAGGGCGACGTTGACGCCGAGATCGCCAAGGGCGGCAAGCTGATCGAGACCGAGTTCGTCTTTCCCTATCTGGCCCATGCGCCGATGGAGCCAATCAACGCCTTCATTCACTGGAAGGGCGATACCGCCTCGGCGCGCTATGGCAGCCAGTTTCCGACGCCTGATCACGCCGTGATCGCGCAGGTGCTTGGGCTCGACATCGCCAAGGTCGATCTCAAGACGATTCTCGCCGGCGGCAGCTTCGGCCGGCGGGCGCAGCAGTCGACCCACGTCGCCATGGAGCTGGCGCAGGTCGCCAAGGCGATCGGGCCGGGACGTCCGGTCAAGCTGGTGTGGACCCGCGAGGATGACATGCGCGGCGGTTACTACCGACCGTTCAGCCTGCACCGAATGCGCGGTGTGGTCCGCGACGGCAAGATCGTGGCGTGGTCGGATACGATCGTCGGGCAGTCGATCATGAAGGGCTCGCCGTTTGAGGCGATGACCATGAAGAACGGCCTCGATTCGACGGCCTATGAGGGCTCCAACGAGATCCCTTACCAGGTGCCGAATTTCCGCTGCGACCTGCATCAGGTCGATGTCGGCGTGCCCGTGCTGTGGTGGCGCTCGGTCGGCCACACCCATACTGGCTACGCCGTCGAGGCGTTCGTCGATCAGTTGCTCGAAGCCGCCGGCCAGGATCCTGTGGAGGGACGACTGGCGATGATGGCCGACAAGCCGCGTCACGCCGGTGTGCTCAAGGCGGTCGCCGAGCTCGCGGACTGGAAGGGCGCCAAGCTCGAGGCGGGCCGCGCCCGCGGCGTTGCCGTGGTCGAGAGCTTCAACACCTACGTCGCCCAGGTGGTCGAGCTGTCGATGGGGGCCGACGGACCGGTCGTGCACAAGGTGTGGTGCGCGGTCGACTGCGGCGTCGCAGTCAATCCCGACATCATCCGCGCCCAGATGGAGGGCGGCATCGGCTTTGCGCTCGGCCACATCCTCTATGCGCAGCAGCCGCTCGACGAGGGACGACCGGTGTCGGGCAATTTCGACACCTACCGCTCGCTGCGCATCCACGAGATGCCGCAGATCGAGGTTGCGATCGTGCCGTCGACCGAGAAACCCTCGGGAGTCGGCGAGCCTGGCGTGCCGCCGCTGGGACCTGCCGTCGCCAACGCCATGGCCAGGCTGGGTCTGCCGCGCCCGACCCAACTGCCGATCCGGCCGGGAGACACCGCATGAGCCTGTTCAGAACGGCGACGATGGCGCTGCTCGCTGGCAGCCTGGCTGCGGTTGCGATCGTAGCCCTGCCGGCACTGCGGCGCGCCGATGCGGCGCCCGAGGCCACGCACGTCGCCGGCGGGCTCAAGCCGGTGGCGGACTTCGCCAGGATCAAGAGCAAGGACGAGCGCGCCGTGGCGCTGTTCGAAGAGGCCGGCAAGGTGCTGCAGTCACCGCGATGCATGAACTGCCACCCAGCCGGCGACCGGCCGACCCAGACCGACAGGATGATTCCGCATCAGCCGCTGGTGGTCCGCGGCGAGGCCGGCATGGGTGCCCCCGGCGGGCTCGCCTGCACGACCTGCCACCACGAGGCCAATTTCGACGCGGCGCGCGTGCCCGGTAATCCCAAGTGGCAGCTGGCCCCGATCGAGATGGCTTGGCAGGGCAAGTCGCTCGGCCAGATCTGCGCACAGATCAAGGATCCAAATCGCAACGGCGGCAAGACCATGGCGCAGCTGATTCACCATATGGCTGAGGATGAGCTGGTCGGCTGGGGCTGGAATCCGGGAGCTGGGCGGACCCCGGCCCCGGGAACCCAGAAGCAGTTCGGCGAGCTGATCAAGGCCTGGGCCGACGCCGGAGCGGCCTGTCCGAAGGGCTGAGGCGGGATTGCGCCCCTGCGCGTGCAATGCCCCTCGGCCCTGATGAGCGCAGCGACATCCGGGTTTTCCGGCAGAGCACGTGAGACCCCGCATGTCGCTATCGCCGACGCGCGTCCCGCGCGCCGGCTGCCGCTCATCCGGGCGACGGGGCTCCCACCCGGCTCCACGGCATGGCCCAACTGGTGCGATTTTTGCTCTTGGGGTCTTGGCAAGTCGCAATGGACCCGTTAAAGAACCGGCTTCCAGGCGGGCCGGCTGTTGCTGGCGCGCCTGTGCGCGCATTCCGAAAGTTGAGAGGAGCCAGCATTCCTTTTGAGGATATCCGTTTGGATTTCTCGGAAGGAAGAAGGATCTTTCTGCTCTCGAATGCCGCAGGGGAGGTCGGTTCGCCGATCACTCCGAATCCTGTCCGAGACTGCAGGCGCCGGCGCGGAAATCCAGTTTCCTCAATGGCTTAATCATCCAGCCTGCATAGACGGGTGAAGACCGGATTTCGGCATGTCCACTGCCTTTGTCGTGGTGGCATGCAGGTTTGGTTCGAACCTCGACACTCCGCGGGCTCTCAGGGCTTTCGGAAGGGCAGGCTATTCATCGCCGTTTTGCCTTTCGTGTCCTCGGGTTCTTCCGTCCGGAGGTCAGGTTTGGTGGGATGGCGGGTGCAACCCGGCGGTCCCGCTTTCGGGCGAAGGCCGCCAACCGGAGAGAGCTTGCTGTGGAACGAGCGGCAAAAAAAGAGGCGGTCGAGCAGCTGCACGAGGTCTTCAAGACCACGGGCGTTGCCGTCGTCGCTCACTATTCCGGCCTCACCGTGGCTCAGATGCAGAACCTGCGCAAGCAGATGAAGCAGGCTGGTGCGTCGGTGAAGGTCTCGAAGAACCGTCTCGCCAAAATTGCTCTTGAAGGCACGGACGTCGTCGGCATCGGTCCCCTGTTGAAGGGGCCGACCGTGATCGCAACTTCGAACGATCCTGTCGCGGCGCCCAAGGTTGCCATCGAATTCGCCAAGGCGAACGAAAAGTTCGTCATTCTCGGCGGCTCGATGGGCTCAACCGTCCTGAATGTCGACAGCGTGAAGGCTCTGGCCTCGCTGCCGTCGCTGGACGAACTGCGCGGCAAGCTCGTCGGCCTGATCCAGGCTCCGGCGACCAAGCTGGCCCAGCTCGCCAACGCTCCCGCGGCCAAGGTCGCGCGCGTCATTCAGGCTCATGCCTCAAAGGGCGAAGCGGCCTGACGCCCTTCGCAAACACTCACAACCTGGTTTCGAACCGAACCACACTAAAGGACTACATCAATGGCTGACCTGCAGAAGATCGTCGACGACCTCTCGGCCCTCACCGTTCTCGAGGCTGCTGAGCTCGCGAAGCTCCTGGAAGAGAAGTGGGGCGTGTCCGCCGCGGCCGCCGTGGCCGTCGCCGCTCCGGGCGCTGGTGGCGCCGCTGCCGCTCCGGCGGAAGAGAAGACCGAGTTCACCGTTGTCCTGGCTTCGGCCGGCGACAAGAAGATCGAGGTCATCAAGGAAGTCCGCGCCATCACCGGCCTGGGCCTGAAGGAAGCCAAGGACCTGGTCGAGGGCGCTCCGAAGCCGGTCAAGGAAGGCGTCAACAAGGACGAGGCCGAGAAGATCAAGGCTCAGCTCGAGAAGGCCGGCGCCAAGATCGAGCTCAAGTAATCGCTTCGATTGCGCGAACGAAGTCCCCGGGCTGCCATGGGCGGGTCCGGGGCTTTCGACAGATTATGATGACCGGGTGGTAACATCGCCCGGTCATCATGTGGACAAGGAGTTTTGCAGGGGTATTGGGCGCGGCTCGGAATCACTGCAAAAGGCGTGCAACGGAACCGTCCGTTGTGGGCCGAACACGGAAAAGTGTGGAGATTTAGGGGCTTCGCTCTCGAATCTCGATTATTGTCAACCCATATTGGGTCGGCAGCACGAAAAGCCGGTTGATCGGTGGAGTGGCGTCTCCGTCCGTAAGCCGTTGGGAGATAGGCAATTTCGGGCTTTTGCAGTCCGTGACGAGATGGTTGTGACGAGCGGGTGCGTCCTCGCGCCTCGCGCGTCGTTTTGCGTTTTGCTGGTCTGAAGAACAGATCTGGGACATTTCCGTTCCGGCTCTGGGCCTCAGATCCTCGAAATGGATCGAAATTCAACCCGAAGGGGCGGTGGCAACCGCTGTTTCGGAAGGTTCGCCCCTCCGGGCGACGAAATGAGAGGCCACGATGGCGCAGCAGACATTCACCGGTCGCAAACGCGTTCGCAAGTTCTTTGGACACATCAAGGAAGTCGCGGAGATGCCGAACCTCATCGAGGTTCAGAAGGCGTCCTACGACCAGTTCCTGATGGTGGACGAGCCCACGGGTGGCCGGCCGGATGAGGGCCTGCAGGCGGTGTTCCGCTCGGTATTCCCGATCTCCGACTTCTCCGGCACCTCGATGCTGGAGTTCGTCCGCTACGAGTTCGAGCCGCCGAAATATGACGTCGACGAGTGCCGTCAGCGCGGCATGACCTTCGCTGCGCCGCTCAAGGTGACCTTGCGCCTCATCGTGTTCGATATCGACGAGGAGACCGGCGCGAAGTCGGTCAAGGACATCAAGGAGCAGGACGTGTACATGGGCGACATTCCGCTCATGACCATGAACGGCACCTTCATCGTCAACGGCACCGAGCGCGTCATCGTCTCGCAGATGCACCGTTCGCCGGGCGTGTTCTTCGACCACGACAAGGGCAAGACCCACTCGTCGGGCAAGCTGCTGTTCGCCGCCCGCGTCATCCCGTATCGCGGCTCCTGGCTCGACATCGAGTTCGACGCCAAGGACATCGTGTTCGCGCGCATCGACCGTCGCCGCAAGCTGCCGGTGACGTCGCTGATGTTCGCGCTCGGTCTCGATGGCGAGCAGATTCTGTCGACCTTCTACAAGAAGCTGATCTACAAGCGCATCAAGGAAGGCTGGCGCGTTCCGTTCGACGCCAACCGCTTCCGCGGCTATTCGACCGTCAACGACCTGATCGACGCCGACACCGGCAAGGTCGTGCTCGAGGCCGGCAAGAAGCTCACCGTTCGCGCCGCCCGCCAGCTCCAGGAGAAGGGGCTGAAGGCGCTGCGCATGTCGGACGAGGAGCTGCTCGGCAACTACATCGCCGAGGATCTCGTCAATCCGAAGACCGGCGAGATCTATGCCGAGGCCGGCGAGGAGATCACCGACAAGCTGTTCAAGGTGCTGAACGAGCAGGGCTACAAGGACCTGCCGCTGCTCGACATCGACCACGTCAATGTCGGCCCCTACATCCGCAACACGCTGTCGGCCGACAAGAACATGACGCGTGAGGACGCGCTGTTCGACATCTACCGCGTGATGCGTCCGGGCGAGCCGCCGACGCTCGATTCGGCGCAGGCGATGTTCCAGTCGCTGTTCTTCGATGCCGAGCGCTACGACCTCTCCGCGGTCGGCCGCGTCAAGATGAACATGCGCCTCGAGCTCGATGCGCCGGACACCCAGCGCACTCTGCGCAAGGAAGACATCCTGGCGGTCATCAAGACCCTGGTCGACCTGCGCGACGGCAAGGGCGAGATCGACGACATCGACCATCTCGGCAATCGCCGCGTCCGCTCGGTGGGCGAGCTGATGGAGAACCAGTACCGCATCGGTCTCTTGCGCATGGAGCGCGCCATCAAGGAGCGCATGTCGAGCGTCGACATCGACACCGTGATGCCGCAGGACCTGATCAACGCCAAGCCGGCCGCCGCCGCGGTGCGCGAGTTCTTCGGCTCGTCGCAGCTGTCGCAGTTCATGGACCAGACCAACCCGCTGTCGGAGATCACCCACAAGCGCCGCCTGTCGGCGCTCGGACCGGGCGGTCTGACGCGCGAGCGCGCCGGCTTCGAGGTGCGCGACGTGCATCCGACGCATTACGGCCGCATCTGCCCGATCGAGACGCCGGAAGGTCCGAACATCGGCCTGATCAATTCGCTGGCGACGTTCGCCCGCGTCAACAAGTATGGCTTCGTCGAGACGCCGTACCGCAAGGTCAAGGACGGCCGCGTCACCGACGAGGTAGTGTATCTGTCCGCCATGGAGGAGGGGCGCTACCGCGTCGCGCAGGCCAACGTGCCGCTCGATGCCAAGGGCCGCTTCACCGAGGACCTCGTGGTCTGCCGTCATGCCGGCGAAGTCGTGCCGATGACGCCCGACAAGGTCGACTACATGGACGTGTCGCCGAAGCAGCTGGTTTCGGTTGCCGCGGCCTTGATCCCGTTCCTCGAGAACGACGACGCCAACCGCGCGCTGATGGGCTCGAACATGCAGCGCCAGGCGGTGCCGCTGGTTCGCGCCGAGGCGCCGTTCGTCGGCACCGGCATGGAAGGCGTGGTTGCCCGTGACTCGGGCGCCGCGATCGCGGCGCGCCGCTCGGGCGTGATCGACCAGATCGACGCCACCCGCGTCGTCATCCGCGCCACGGAAGATCTCGATCCGACCAAGTCGGGCGTCGATATCTACCGCCTGATGAAGTACCAGCGCTCGAACCAGTCGACCTGTATCAACCAGCGTCCGCTGGTGAAGGTCGGCGACATCGTCAAGAAGGGCGACATCATCGCTGACGGTCCGTCGACCGATCTCGGCGAGCTCGCGCTCGGCCGCAACGTGCTGGTCGCGTTCATGCCGTGGAACGGCTACAACTTCGAGGACTCCATCCTGCTCTCCGAGCGGATCGTGAAGGAGGACGTCTTCACCTCGATCCACATCGAGGAATTCGAGGTGATGGCCCGCGACACCAAGCTGGGTCCGGAGGAAATCACGCGCGACATTCCGAACGTGTCGGAAGAGGCGCTGAAGAACCTCGACGAAGCCGGCATCGTCTATATCGGCGCGGAGGTGCGCGCCGGCGACATCCTGGTCGGCAAGATCACGCCGAAGGGCGAGAGCCCGATGACGCCGGAAGAAAAGCTCTTGCGCGCCATCTTCGGCGAGAAGGCCTCCGACGTTCGCGACACCTCGCTGCGGGTGCCGCCGGGCGTGCAGGGCACGATCGTCGAGGTCCGCGTCTTCAACCGTCACGGCGTCGACAAGGACGAGCGTGCGCTGGCGATCGAGCGGGAAGAGATCGAGCGTCTGGCCAAGGACCGTGACGACGAGCAGGCGATCCTGGACCGCAACGTCTACAGCCGTCTCGCCGACATGCTGGACGGCCGCCAGGGCATCTCGGGGCCGAAGGGCTTCAAGAAGGATACCAAGATCACGCGTGCGGTGCTCGACGAGTATCCGAAGTCGCAGTGGTGGCTGTTCGCCTCGCCGAACGACAAGCTGATGGCCGAGATCGAGGCCATGCGGAAGCAGTACGACGAGTCGAAGAAGGGGCTGGAACAGCGCTTCCTCGACAAGGTCGAGAAGCTGCAGCGTGGCGACGAGCTGCCGCCCGGCGTGATGAAGATGGTCAAGGTCTTCGTCGCCGTGAAGCGCAAGATCCAGCCGGGCGACAAGATGGCGGGCCGTCACGGCAACAAGGGCGTCGTGTCCAAGATCGTGCCGATCGAGGACATGCCGTTCCTCGAGGACGGCACCCATGCGGACATCGTGCTGAACCCGCTCGGCGTGCCCTCGCGCATGAACGTCGGGCAGATCCTCGAGACCCATCTCGGCTGGGCCTGCGCCGGCCTCGGCAAGCGCATCGCCCAGACGGTCGATGCCTACCTGTCGAAGCAGGACGTCAAGCCGCTGAAGGAGACCTTGAAGCGGATCTACGGCGATGACGAGACCATCAAGTCGCTCAACGACAACGAGTTGATCGAGCTTGGTCACAATCTGAGCCGCGGCGTGCCGATCGCCACGCCGGTGTTCGACGGCGCCAAGGAGGCCGACATCGAGGAGATGTTGAAGCTCGCCGGCCTCGACGCATCCGGTCAGTCGACGGTCTATGACGGCCGCACCGGCGATGCGTTCGATCGCAAGGTGACGGTCGGCTACATCTACATGCTGAAGCTGCACCATCTGGTCGACGACAAGATCCATGCGCGTTCGATCGGCCCGTACTCGTTGGTCACCCAGCAGCCGCTGGGCGGCAAGGCCCAGTTCGGCGGCCAGCGTTTCGGCGAAATGGAGGTGTGGGCGCTCGAAGCCTACGGCGCGGCCTACACGCTGCAGGAGATGCTGACGGTGAAGTCGGACGACGTCGCCGGCCGCACCAAGGTCTACGAGGCGATCGTGCGCGGCGACGACACGTTCGAGGCCGGTATTCCGGAATCGTTCAACGTGCTGGTCAAGGAAATGCGCTCGCTCGGCCTCAACGTCGACCTGCACAACTCCAAGCTCGGACCGGCGCCGACGTCGGAAGCCGCCGAGTAGTTCAAGAGGTCATGCCCGGCCGTCTCGGACGGCCGGGTGCCGGCGCCTTCCCCCGCGGGTCAGGACAAGGCGCCCGTTGAGAGATTTTCGAATTTGCGGCCGACCCCCGATCGGCCCGCGAGGAGAATACGATGAACCAAGAAATTATGAATCTCTTCAATCCGACGACGCCGGCTCAGGTCTTCGACCAGATCCGGATCTCGATTGCGTCTCCGGAGAAGATTCTGTCCTGGTCCTACGGCGAGATCAAGAAGCCGGAAACGATCAACTACCGTACCTTCAAGCCCGAGCGCGACGGCCTGTTCTGCGCCCGCATCTTCGGGCCGATCAAGGACTACGAGTGCCTGTGCGGCAAGTACAAGCGGATGAAGTACAAGGGCATCATCTGCGAGAAGTGCTCGGTCGAGGTGACCCTGTCGCGCGTCCGGCGCGAGCGCATGGGCCATATCGAGCTCGCCGCTCCCGTCGCGCACATCTGGTTCCTGAAGTCGCTGCCGTCGCGCATCGGCCTGCTGCTCGACATGACGCTGAAGGATCTCGAGCGGATCCTGTACTTCGAATACTACGTCGTTCTCGAGCCGGGTCTGACCGCGCTCAAGGACCGTCAGCTGCTGTCCGAGGACGAGTACCTCAAGGCGCAGGACGAATACGGCCAGGACAGCTTCACCGCCATGATCGGCGCCGAGGCCATCCGTGAGCTCTTGCGCGGCCTCGAGCTGGAGAAGCTCGAGCAGACGCTGCGTGCCGAGATGCAGGAGACCGACTCCGACATCAAGCACAAGAAGCTCGCGAAGCGCCTGAAGATCGTCGAGGCGTTCCGCCACTCCGGCAACAAGCCGGAATGGATGATCATGACCGTGGTTCCGGTGATCCCGCCGGACCTCCGCCCGCTGGTGCCGCTCGACGGCGGCCGTTTCGCGACCTCCGACCTCAACGACCTCTATCGCCGCGTCATCAACCGCAACAACCGCCTGAAGCGGCTGATGGAGCTGCGCGCGCCCGACATCATCATCCGCAACGAGAAGCGCATGCTTCAGGAGGCGGTGGATGCGCTGTTCGACAACGGCCGCCGCGGCCGCGTCATCACCGGCGCCAACAAGCGTCCGCTGAAGTCGCTCGCCGACATGCTCAAGGGCAAGCAGGGTCGCTTCCGTCAGAACCTGCTCGGCAAGCGCGTCGACTACTCCGGCCGTTCGGTCATCGTGGTCGGTCCCGAGCTGCGCCTGCACCAGTGCGGCCTGCCGAAGAAGATGGCGCTCGAGCTGTTCAAGCCGTTCATCTATTCGCGGCTCGACGCCAAGGGCCTGTCGACGACGGTCAAGCAGGCCAAGAAGCTGGTCGAGAAGGAGCGTCCGGAGGTCTGGGACATCCTGGACGAGGTCATCCGCGAGCATCCGGTGCTCCTGAACCGCGCGCCGACGCTGCATCGCCTCGGCATTCAGGCGTTCGAGCCGGTGCTGATCGAGGGCAAGGCGATCCAGCTGCATCCGCTGGTCTGCTCGGCCTTCAACGCCGACTTCGACGGCGACCAGATGGCCGTGCACGTTCCGCTGTCGCTCGAAGCGCAGCTGGAAGCGCGCGTCCTGATGATGTCGACCAACAACATCCTGCATCCGGCCAACGGTCAGCCGATCATCGTGCCGTCGCAGGACATCGTGCTCGGCCTCTACTACGTCTCGATCATGCGCGAGGGCATGCCCGGCCAGGGCATGGCGTTCGGCAACATGGCCGAGCTCGAGCATGCGCTGCACGCCAAGGCCATCCATCTCCACAGCAAGATCAAGTATCGCTGGGAGGGCATGGACGAGACCGGCAAGATCGCCAAGCGCTGGATCGAAACCACCGCGGGTCGCGTCATGCTCGGCAATCTCCTGCCGAAGCATCCGCGCGTCACGTTCGAGGTCATCAACAAGCTGATGACCAAGCGCGAGATCTCGGGCGTGATCGATCAGGTCTATCGTCACTGCGGCCAGAAGGAGACGGTGATCTTCTGCGACCGCATCATGGCGCTCGGCTTCTACAATGCCTTCAAGGCGGGCATCTCGTTCGGCAAGGACGACATGGTCGTGCCGGCGGGCAAGTGGAAGATCGTCGACACCACCCGTACGCTGGCGAAGGATTTCGAGCAGCAGTACAATGACGGTCTGATCACTCACGGCGAGAAGTACAACAAGGTCGTCGACGCCTGGTCGAAGGCCAGCGAAGAGATCGCCAAGGAGATGATGAAGGAGATCTCCGTCACCAAGAAGACGGCGACGGGGGCAGATGCCGACATCAACTCGATCTACATGATGTCGCATTCCGGTGCCCGCGGTTCGCCGGCCCAGATGCGTCAGCTCGCCGGCATGCGCGGCCTGATGGCCAAGCCGTCGGGTGAGATCATCGAGACGCCGATCATCTCGAACTTCAAGGAAGGTCTCTCGGTTCTCGAGTACTTCAACTCGACCCACGGCGCCCGCAAGGGTCTCGCGGACACCGCGCTGAAGACCGCGAACTCGGGCTACCTGACCCGTCGTCTGGTCGACGTCGCGCAGGACTGCATCATCACGCAGGACGATTGCGGCACCCATCTCGGCATCAAGATGCGCGCCATCGTCGATGCCGGCACGGTCGTGGCCTCGCTCGGCTCGCGCATCCTGGGCCGCGTGCCCTGCGACGACGTGCGCGATCCCGCGACCAACGCAGTGCTGGTCAAGGCCGGCACCTTGATGGAGGAGAGCCACATCGACGCCATCCAGCAGGCTGGCGTGCAGGAGGTGAAGATCCGCTCGGCGCTGACCTGCGAGCTGGTCAACGGCATCTGCAAGATGTGCTACGGCCGCGATCTGGCGCGTGGCACGCCGGTCAACCACGGTGAGGCCGTCGGCGTCATCGCCGCGCAGTCGATCGGCGAGCCCGGCACCCAGCTGACGATGCGCACCTTCCACATCGGTGGTGCGGCGCAGCTGAACGAGCAGTCCTTCGTGGAATCGAACTTCGAAGGCAAGGTGGTCATCAAGAACAAGGCGATCGCCCGCAACAGCGAGGGTCATCTGATCGCGATGGTCCGCAACATGGTCGTGACGATCGTCGACCCCGACGGCACCGAGCGTGCGACGCACCGCATCCAGTACGGCGCGCGCATGCATGTCGACGACGGCGACATGATCAAGCGCGGCCAGCGCATCGCCGAGTGGGACCCTTACACCCGTCCGATCCTCACGGAAGCCGAGGGTACGATCGGGTTCGAGGATCTGACCGAGGGTCTGTCGATCTCGGAAACGCTCGACGAGTCCACCGGTATCGCCAAGCGCGTGGTCATCGACTGGCGTGGAACGCGCGGTGGCGCGGATCTGCGTCCGGCCATCGTGATCAAGGGCAAGGACGGCAAGGTGCTCAAGCTCGCCCGCGGCGGCGATGCCCGCTACATGCTGTCGGTCGACGCGATTCTGTCGGTCGACGTCGGCTCGACGGTGAAGCCGGGCGACATCCTCGCGCGTATCTCGACGGAAAGCGCCAAGACGCGCGACATCACCGGCGGTCTGCCGCGGGTGGCCGAGCTGTTCGAAGCGCGTAAGCCGAAGGATGCCGCGATCATCGCCGAGATCGCCGGCACCATCCGGTTCGGTCGCGACTACAAGAACAAGCGTCGCATCTCGATCGAGCCGGTCGACAAGACCGAGGAGCCGCGCGAGTACCTGATCCCGAAGGGCAAGCACATCCATCTGCAGGATGGCGACATCGTCGAGAAGGGCGACTTCATCGTCGAAGGCAACCCGGCGCCGCACGACATCCTGGCGATCAAGGGCATCGAGGAGCTCGCGGCCTATCTGGTCAACGAGATCCAGGAGGTCTACCGGCTGCAGGGCGTGCTCATCAACGACAAGCACATCGAGGTGATTGTCCGCCAGATGCTGCAGAAGGTTGAGATCACCGACCAGGGCGATACCGACATGATCTCGGGCGAACAGGTCGACAAGATCGAGTTCGACCTGCTGAACGCGAAGGCCGTGGAGGAGGCGAAGAAGCCGGCCACGGGCACTCCGGTTCTGCTCGGCATCACCAAGGCGAGCCTGCAGACCCGGTCGTTCTTCTCGGCGGCCTCGTTCCAGGAGACCACCCGCGTTCTCACCGAGGCGGCGGTCAACGGCAAGATCGATCCACTCGAGGGTCTCAAGGAGAACGTCATCGTAGGACGCCTGATCCCGGCCGGCACCGGCGCCTCGATGGCCCGCATCCGCGAAGTCGCTTTGAAGCGCGACAAGCTGATTCTCGACGAGCGCGAGAAGCAGGCGGCGATCGTGCCGGCGCAGCCCGAGCCTCAGCCGCTCGCGCTGCCGCCGGCGGAGTAAACGGACGGTTGCGGCATGACCCCGACGGTGTCGGGGTCTGCCGTGCGTTCATCGCGTGTAGAAAAGGCCGGCGTTTGCCGGCCTTTTTTTGACATTTTCTTCTCCTGTTGCCGCGCTGCTGCCCCGTTGTTCATCTTCCCTTCAGGGACAGAGGCGCTTTTGGAAGCATCAGATCCGCTGAGCTGATTTCCGTCGATTCCCGTGGCGATGCGCCGATTTGCTCCGGCGCAAATCTTTTGCGGGCCGGTTACGCTATGGCCGATCGAGCCCCGAGGGTGGCAGGACCCCTGTATGGACGACCGGCAACGTCGCTGACAGCCGGAGATGGCGGAACTTCGATGCTTGACCTTGCGATTGTTGGTGGCGGTCCGGGTGGCCTGATGAGCGCCTGGTATCTGAGGCGCAAACTCGGCGATCTCTGCAAGGTGACGATCTACGAGGCATCCGACCGGCTCGGCGGCAAGATCGTGACGCGCAAGTTCGATACCGCACCGGCGATGTATGAGGCTGGTGTCGCGGAAATCTACGACTACTCGATGACCGGCCCTGATCCGCTGCGCGAGCTGATCCAGCATTTCGGGCTGCAGACGATTCCGATGGATGCGCTGCAGGTCCAACTCGACGGCGAGCTGCTCGACGACGTGCCGGGGCTGCGCCGCAAATACGGCCCGAAGACGGCCGCTGCGGTCGAGGCGTTCCGCAAGCGTTGTACCGACGTGATGTCGCCGGTCGAATATTACGAGGGCGTCGGCGCCCACGATAACGAGCACCCCTGGGCCTACAAGACCTGCGAAGAGCTGCTCGACGAGGAGGTCGAGGATCCCACGGCCAAGCGCTTCTTCAAGGTGATGTCGCGCTCCGACCTCGCGACCGAGGCCCACAACACCAACGGCCTCAATGCGCTCAAGAACTTCGTGATGGATATCGACGACTATATCGGCCTGTACTCGATTCAGAACGGCAACGAGCAACTGATCGAGTGCCTGCGCTCCGAGGTCGATGCCGACATCCAGCTCAATCATCGCGTGCTCCGCATCGGCAAGACCGAGGCGGGTCGCTACCGGCTCAACATGATGAACGGCAAGGGGCCGGAGACGCGCGAGTTCGATCTCGTCCTGGTGTGCCTGCCGCATTCCTGGCTGTCGACGGTCGGCTGGGAGGGCGAGAAGCTGCGCCAGTCCATGGTCAAGCACATCGCCTATTTCGATCGTCCCGCGCATTATCTGCGCGTCTCGATCCTGTTCGACGAGCCGTTCTGGGGCGAGAAGATTCCGGGCTCCTGGTTCATGTCGGAGGCGTTCGGCGGCTGCTGCATCTACAACGAGGGCTCGCGCCACGATGTCGGCAAGCACGGCGTGCTCAACTGGCTGATCGCGGGCTCGGATGCGCTCGCCTTCGCCAACCTCTCGGACCAGGAGCTGATCGATGCCGCGCTGAAGTCGCTCCCTGCTGCGCTCGGCGACGCGCGCGCACACTTCATGGAAGGCAAGATCCACCGCTGGCTGTCGTCCGTCAACGCGCTGCCCGGCGGTCTGCCGGTACGCGACGTCATGACCAATCACCGGCCTGAGCCGAAGGAGCACCCCGGCATCGTCGTGGTCGGTGACTATCTGTTCGACTCGACCCTGAACGGGCTGCTCGATTCGTCGGACGCCGCCACCGACATCATCCTGACCGAAATGATGCGGCTGCGCCGCGCCCGCTCGCAGGCCGAAACGCCGCTGTCCGACAAGATCGACCGTGACTATTTCGACAATTATCGCGGGCAGGGGCCGTACAGCGAAGCGTGGTCGCAGTTCACCGATCCGGACTATCTGACCAGCCTGATCAAGATCGTTTGGAACCGGGCCGGCAAGGGCAAAGGCTACAAGCTCTTGGTCGCCGGCTCCGCGAGCGGTGAACTGGTGGGAGCGCTCCGCGAGCGCGGCATCGATGCCTGGGGCATCGAGAACAACCGCTACATCCATGGCAAGACGCCGAAGGCGCTGAGGAAATACAACAAGCTCGGCTCGATCACCGATATGCCATTCAAGACCGGTGAGTTCGATTTCGTGTTCGAGACCAGCCTCTGCCATCTCGGTGACAAGCAGGTTGCGCGCGCGATCCGCGAGCTCAACCGCGTCGTCAAGACCGGCCTCGTGTTCGGCTCGATCACCTCGGACATGGCTCCGGCGCTGGTCGACCGCTACGACCTGCTGCGTGGGGTCAAGAAGCTCGGCACCTGGTGGGAGTGGTCGGAGCTGTTCTTCGGCAACGGGTTCGATCTGGCCATGCACCGCCGCGATTGCACCGACGAGGTGTGGGCAGCGACACTCGCGGCCAACAAGGGGCCCGGCCAGTGGTACGCCGACGCCGACAGCCTGCGCTATTCGTTCTTCGACAAGGTCGAGGACGAAGACTAGGCTCGCGGCACAGCCGCCGGCATTTCGAGGCAGGGCCGCGGGCGTTGACCGGCATCTCGATGCTGTCTTGCGTCCGCGGCGCTTGTGACCGTGCTGGTTGCGTGACAGGGCCGCGTCTTGGTCGCGGCGGGTGCGGCACCGTATGGCGAGAATGCTGGCGGCAGGCGGACACAGGTGGTAAAGCCGAGCCGCTTTAATCCGTTACGGTCATACTGGCCGTGCAGGATCGGTTCGTTGAATGGCGCCCAAATCTTCACCGCCGCGAAATCAGACGTCCGCAACGGCAGCTGATCCTGCCGATGATTTGGACAAGCGGGGGCCGGCGGCGGCCGTGCCTGCCGTTCCAAAACCCGGAACAGCGAAGACGTCGGCGACAGAGACGGCTGACGTCGTCGGCGACGATGAGGACGATGACGAGGAGGACGGTGAAGAGGCCGGCCTCGACCTCGACGATGATGACGACGACGAGGATCTCGTCGTCTACACGGCCCGCGAGGCCGCAGGTGCGCTTGCAACCATCTACGGCTTCGTCTCGCCGCTGCTCGCCAGATACAAGAAGATGCTGGCTTTCGTGTCGATCGGCGTCCTGATCGAGACGCTGTTCAACGTCATCATGCCGCTCAGCCTCAAGTTCCTGATCGACGATGCGCTCGGCGAAGAGGATTTCGAGGCGCTCTATCGCATCCTCGGCGTGCTCGCCGCTGCGGGCATCTTCACCTCGATCATTGCCGTGCTCTACGAGCGCTGGGATGCGCGGCTCGCGGCCTGCGTCATCTCGGACGTTCGCACCCGTCTGTTCGATCACGTGCAGAACCTGCCGGCCGCCTATTTCCAGCGTACCAAGCGCGGCGAGATCCTGTCGCGCTTCTCGGTCGACATGTCGGCGTTCGAGAACGTCGTGAAGAGTTTCGCCAACAGCGCTGTGCTGCCGTTCCTCGAGCTGATTGCGGGCATCATTCTGATGCTGTTCCTGAACTGGCAGCTCGCTGCGATCGCGCTGCTGGTGTTTCCGATCACCCTGATCGGCCCGCGTATCCTGACGCCGAAGGCGGTTCAGGCCAATTACGAGCAGAAACTGAACGAAGCGTCGCTGCTCGGCGTGATCCAGGAGAACATCGCGGCGCAAGCCGTCATCAAGGCCTTCAGCCTCCACCGCAAGGTATTCGGCTGGTTCAGCTTCCGCAACGACGCGGCGCGGCGCAAGATGGCCGATGCGATGTTCCTGTCGACCATGGTCGAGCGCACCGTCACGATCTCCGTGCTGCTGCTGCATCTCGTCGTGCTCGCTCTCGGCGCCTATCTCGCCACCAAGGGCCAGATCACGATCGGCACCTTCGTCACCTTCGAGAGCGCATTCTGGGAGGTGTCCTACAACATCGCCCATGTCATGCATTTCGTGCCGGTGTCGATCTCCTCGGCGGCCGCGATCCGGCACATGCAGGAGCTGTTGGACGAGCCGACCCGCGGCGCCGACCGGCCGGGCGCGCCGGATCTGCCCCGCATCAGCCACGACATCACCTTCGAGCGCGTGACCTTCCAGTACGAGGGCAGCGAGACGCCGGTGCTCGACAATCTGAGCCTCAAGCTCGACGTCGGCAAGCGGATCGCGATCGTCGGTCCGTCGGGCTCGGGCAAGAGCACGCTGCTCAACCTGATCCTGCGGCTCTACGTACCCGATGAAGGCCGCGTCACCATCGACGGCGTCGACATCCGCAAGGTGACGCGCGATTCGCTTCGCGGCAGCATGGCCGTGGTGTTCCAGGACAACATGCTGTTCAACATGTCGCTGCGGGAGAACATCCGGCTCGGCAAGGAGGGCGCCACCGACGCGGAGGTGGAGGAGGCGGCCAAGAAGGCCGAGATCCACCGCTACATCATGAGCCTGCCGCAGAAATACGACACCATCGTCGGCGAGCGCGGCGACACGCTGTCCGGTGGACAGCGCCAGCGCATCGCGATCGCCCGCGCCATCATCCGCAACCCGTCCGTGCTGCTGCTCGACGAGGCCACTTCGGCGCTGGACCAGACCACGGAAGCCGCGATCAACCGCACCCTGCTCAAGGTCGCCAAGGGCCGCACCATGATCTGGTCGACCCACCGCCTGACCTCGGTGGTCGAGATGGACGAGATCATCGTCATCTCCGGCGGCCGGGCGATCGAGCGCGGCAGCCACGCCGAGCTCTTGGCGAAGAATGGGACCTATCGCAAGCTCTGGGATGACCAGGGCCATCAGCCGAGCCGGCAGGATCAGGCCGACGACGACAGCGATGACGAGGAGGACGACGACGAGGAGGATGATGACGAGGAATAGACGTTGAGCGGCGCATTGGTCTTCGTCAGCCGCTGCCGAACCCCGCGGCCGAGCGAGACGGCAAAGCGCGCCCAGCGTTGCGCCTGCCAATAGGGGCTGGCCCCGATCGAGACCGATCGGAAATTCCATGCCTTCTCGAGCGACCACGCATCGCAGGCCGTCTTGACCGGGTCCGCATAGAAGGCCGCGATCTTGGCCTCGCCCATGCCGTCAGTCGCCAGCCAGCGCGGAATGTGGACGTTGCAGAGGCGCTCGACATCGGTGAACACCTTGTCGGAACCGGTGCCGGTGACGGGGCAGGTGGTGCAGAAGGCGTCGCCGACGAGCACGACACCCGGCATGCGGTACCCGCTGTTGATGGTGAGATCGGCGGGCCGGACCCGCACCTCGCCGCTCACGGCGTACTCGCCCGTGATCCGCCGCAGGCCGGGCAGGGCGGCGGCCAGCGTTTCGACTGGGTTGCGGCGGATCGCCCGAAGCCAGGGATCATCGACCTCGCGGTAGGCGAACAGGTTCGCCCGCATGCGCTCGCCGATCGGGAACAGGGTGATGTAGGGCACCCGCGCCTTGGCTCGTTCCTGGAAATAGGTCATGGCCGGGAATGGGAAGGCGGAACGGCCGACCGGCGTCAGGTCGAACCCGATCGAGATCGAATGGGCGGGGCTGGTGATCGTGCGGGTGATTCCCAGCATGTGCCGCAGCCCGACGTTCAGCCCGTTGGCGAGCACGACGAGGCGGGCGGAGATCGTCTGCCCGTTGGACAGCACGACCGACTGGCGATCCTCGGTTGGCGTGATCGCTACGGCCTTGGCGACGATTCGCGTCACAGCGCCTGGGATCTGGTCGCGCACCGCCGTCACGAGCGCATCATACGGAATGCCGTATTGCTGGACCTGAGCCCGTTCGAGCACGTAGCCGAATCGGGCGATCCAGTTCTCCGGGGCCAGGGTGGCTTGGGTCAACGCCTTGTCGGCGATCCCGGTGCGACGGAATCGGCCGATCTGCTCGGCACCGGAGATCTTCTCGATTCGAAAGTCGGGCGGGGAGACCGCGTGGGGATCGACGAGAATCGCGGGGATGCCGGCCATTCCGAGCATGGCGGCCGTGATCGAGCCGCTCAGGCCGCCGCCAATGATCGCAATGTCGGTATATTCTGTCACCAGGCGCCTCGTCGCGGCGCCATCCTTGTCGGCCAAAGCCGAAAAAAGCCTTATCTTCGATGTTTCTGGACATGTCCCGGGCTGGAGAGGCGCCTGCACTCGCAGGGCTGTGCGGTCTGCAGATACCTCGGACGGCGGGGGCCCTGTCGGGACCGGAAACCGCAGCGGCCAGAAGCGCTTCTTTGCGCGTCCTGCGGCGTCGTTTTGCTTGACTTGGATATTTACCGCTTATAAAAGGCCGGCACTCAACGACAGGCGGTGAGCTTCGCCAGCGTCGGTACGGATCACCCAGACCACCCGAAACCGGGCGGGACGGGCACCACCCTCGACGAATGCCGCTCAAACGCTGTCGATCATAGCTAGGCAATGCCAAAACGATATTAGATCTCTCGAGCTCGTTCTCCTGAGACCAATTTCGGATGCATGACCTCGGTAGGCCGCCCGCCAGCGCAAGCTGACTGGTGGTGATCGCGGTCCTCTGTGGCGTCAAGCGCTTTCCGTTCAGCGATGGACGGTTGGCGCGATTTCGTTTTGCGTGGGTTTTGATCGCGCGAAACGGCCCGGTGAGGCGGGGAACCTCGAACAGAATTTGCGGAAGCCGGTCGCGGTCTCCGTGCGAACGTTGAGAAGGGTGAAGGCCAAGATGCCGACGATCAACCAGCTGATCGCAAATCCGCGCGAAGTGCAGAAGTCGCGCAAGAAGGTGCCGGCGCTGCAGCAGTCGCCGCAGAAGCGTGGCGTTTGCACGCGCGTCTACACCACGACCCCGAAGAAGCCGAACTCGGCGCTTCGTAAGGTCGCCAAGGTGCGCCTGACCAACGGCTTCGAGGTGATCGGCTACATTCCGGGTGAAGGCCATAACCTGCAGGAGCACTCGGTGGTCATGATCCGCGGCGGCCGCGTCAAGGACTTGCCGGGCGTGCGCTATCACATCCTCCGCGGCGTGCTGGATACCCAGGGCGTCAAGAACCGTAAGCAGCGCCGTTCGAAGTATGGCGCGAAGCGTCCGAAGTAAGACGTTCGAGAGAAGCGGGAACAAGATCACATGTCGCGTCGCCATTCAGCCGAAAAGCGTGAAGTGCTTCCGGATCCGAAGTTCGGGAACATCATTGTCACCAAGTTCATGAACTCGGTGATGTACGCCGGCAAGAAGTCGGTCGCCGAAGGTATCGTCTACGGCGCGTTCGGCATCATCGAGGCCAAGACCAAGCAGAGCCCGCTGACGGTGTTCGAGCAGGCCCTCGAAAACGTCATGCCGACCATCGAGGTTCGCTCCCGTCGCGTCGGCGGTGCGACCTACCAGGTGCCGGTCGAAGTTCGTTCGACCCGCCGGCAGGCGCTGGGCATCCGCTGGCTGATCTCGGCCGCGCGCGACCGCAACGAGAAGACGATGACCGAGCGGCTTTCGGCGGAGCTGCTCGACGCCTCGAACAATCGGGGTAACGCCGTGAAGAAGCGTGAAGACGTGCACCGGATGGCGGAAGCCAACCGCGCCTTCTCGCACTATCGCTGGTAACGGCGACCCGAACGGAAATCAGGGAACACACCCATGCCCCGCCAACACGCCATCGAAGACTATCGCAACTTCGGCATCATGGCGCATATCGACGCCGGCAAGACCACGACGACCGAGCGCATCCTCTATTATACCGGCAAGAGCCACAAGATCGGCGAAGTGCACGAAGGTGCCGCGACGATGGACTGGATGGAGCAGGAGCAGGAGCGTGGCATCACGATCACCTCGGCTGCGACCACTGCGTTCTGGAACGGCAAGCGCCTGAACATCATCGACACCCCCGGCCACGTCGACTTCACCATCGAGGTCGAGCGCAGCTTGCGGGTGCTCGACGGCGCCGTGTGCGTTCTCGACTCCAACCAGGGCGTCGAGCCGCAGACCGAGACCGTCTGGCGCCAGGGCGACAAGTACAAGGTTCCGCGCATCGTCTTCGCCAACAAGATGGACAAGACCGGTGCCGACTTCTTCAAGTGCCTGGCCGACATCGTCGATCGCCTGGGCGCGAAGCCTGTTGCGATCCAGCTGCCGATCGGCGCCGAGAACAATTTCAAGGGCTGCATCGATCTCGTGACGATGAAGGCGATCGTCTGGAACGACGAGGCGCTCGGCGCGAAGTTCGACTACGTCGAGATCCCGGCTGATCTCGCCGACCAGGCCAAGGAATATCGCGAGAAGCTGGTGGAGGCCGCCGTCGAGCTCGACGACGACGCGCTCACCGCGTTCCTGGACGGCAAGGAGCCGGACGAGGCGACTCTGAAGCGCCTGATCCGCAAGGCCGTGCTGACCGGCGCGTTCTATCCGGTGCTGTGCGGCTCGGCCTTCAAGAACAAGGGCGTGCAGCCGTTGCTCGACGCCGTCGTCGACTATCTGCCGTCGCCGCTCGACGTGCCTGCGATCAAGGGCACCGACGACAAGGGCAACGAGGTCGTGCGCAAGGCGGACGACAAGGAGCCGCTGGCGCTGCTCGCGTTCAAGATCATGGACGACCCCTTCGTCGGCACGATCACGTTCTGCCGCATCTATTCGGGCATCCTGACCTCGGGCACCGGCGTGGTGAACTCGACCCGCGAGAAGAAGGAGCGCATCGGCCGCATGCTGCTGATGCATGCGAACAACCGCGAGGACATCAAGGAAGCCTATGCCGGCGACATCGTCGCCCTCGCAGGCCTCAAGGAAGCCCGCACCGGTGACACGCTGTGCGATCCGTCCAACCAGGTGATCCTGGAAAAGATGGAATTCCCGGAGCCGGTCATCGAGATTGCGATCGAGCCGAAGTCGAAGGCCGACCAGGAGAAGCTCGGCGTCGCGCTGGCGAAGCTGGCCGCTGAGGATCCGTCCTTCCGCGTGTCGACCGATCACGAGTCGGGCCAGACCATCCTCAAGGGGATGGGCGAGCTCCATCTCGACATCAAGGTCGACATCCTCAAGCGCACCTACAAGGTCGATGCGAACATCGGCGCGCCGCAGGTGGCGTTCCGTGAGCGTATCACCAAGCCGGCCAACGTGGACTACACCCACAAGAAGCAGACCGGTGGTACCGGCCAGTTCGCGGCCGTGAGCCTCGTGGTCGAGCCGAACGAGCCCGGTGGCGGCTACGTGTTCGAGTCCAAGATCGTCGGCGGTGCGGTTCCGAAGGAATACATCCCGGGCGTCGAGAAGGGCATCGAGAGCGTGCTCGGCGCGGGCGTCGTCGCCGGCTTCCCGGTGGTCGACGTCAAGGTGGCGCTGGTCGACGGCAAGTATCACGATGTCGACTCGTCGGCGCTGGCCTTCGAAATCGCCTCTCGTGCGGCTTTCCGCGAGGCGCTGCAGAAGGGCAAGTCGGTTCTGCTCGAGCCGATCATGAAGGTCGAGGTGGTGACCCCGGAAGACTACACCGGCTCGGTCATCGGCGACCTGAACTCGCGTCGTGGCCAGATCCAGGGCCAGGACATGCGCGGCAATGCCAACGTCATCAACGCGATGGTGCCGCTCATGAACATGTTCGGTTACGTGAACAACCTGCGCTCCATGAGCCAGGGGCGCGCGACCTTCACGATGCAGTTCTCGCACTACGCTGAAGCGCCGGCCAACGTGTCGGCCGAAGTCCAGAAGAAGTTTGCCTGATTGTCGTTAGCTCAAGTTAGCGACTGAACGGAGAGTCAAATGGCCAAAGCTAAGTTTGAACGTAACAAGCCCCACTGCAACATCGGCACCATCGGTCACGTCGACCACGGCAAGACCTCGCTGACGGCTGCAATCACCAAGATCCTGGCCGAGACGGGCGGTGCGACGTTCACTGCCTACGACCAGATCGACAAGGCCCCGGAAGAGAAGGCGCGCGGCATCACCATCTCGACCGCGCACGTCGAGTACGAGACCAAGAACCGCCACTACGCCCACGTCGATTGCCCCGGCCACGCCGACTACGTGAAGAACATGATCACCGGCGCTGCCCAGATGGACGGCGCGATCCTGGTCGTGTCGGCCGCTGACGGCCCGATGCCGCAGACCCGTGAGCACATCCTGCTCGCTCGCCAGGTCGGCGTGCCGGCGCTGGTCGTGTTCCTCAACAAGTGCGACATGGTCGACGATCCCGAGCTGCTGGAGCTCGTCGAGCTCGAGGTCCGCGAGCTGCTCTCGAAGTACGAATTCCCGGGCGACAAGATCCCGATCATCAAGGGCTCGGCGCTGGCCGCTCTGGAAGATTCGGACAAGAAGCTCGGCCACGACGCCATCCTCGAGCTGATGCGCAATGTCGACGAGTACATTCCGCAGCCGGAGCGTCCGATCGACCAGCCCTTCCTGATGCCGGTCGAAGACGTGTTCTCGATCTCGGGCCGCGGCACCGTGGTGACCGGCCGTGTCGAGCGCGGCATCATCAAGGTCGGTGAGGAAATCGAGATCGTCGGCATCCGTCCGACCCAGAAGACCACCGTCACCGGCGTTGAAATGTTCCGCAAGCTGCTCGATCAGGGCCAGGCCGGTGACAACATCGGCGCGCTGCTCCGCGGCACCAAGCGCGAGGACGTCGAGCGCGGCCAAGTGCTGTGCAAGCCGGGTTCGGTCAAGCCGCACACCAAGTTCAAGGCTGAGGCCTACATCCTCACGAAGGAAGAGGGTGGCCGTCACACGCCGTTCTTCACCAACTATCGGCCGCAGTTCTACTTCCGCACGACCGACGTGACCGGCGTCGTTCACCTGCCGGAAGGCACCGAGATGGTGATGCCGGGCGACAACATTGCGATGGAAGTGCACCTGATCGTGCCGATCGCGATGGAGGAGAAGCTGCGCTTCGCCATCCGCGAGGGCGGCCGCACCGTCGGCGCCGGCGTCGTCGCCTCGATCATCGAGTAACAACAGCGAATAGGGAATGGCGGGTGGCGAATGGAGATTGTCCATTCGCCGTTCGCTACTCGCCACTCACTACTCACAGAAAGATACGGCAATGAACGGCCAAAATATCCGCATCCGTCTCAAGGCGTTTGACCATCGTATCCTCGATACGTCGACGCGCGAGATCGTCAACACGGCGAAACGGACCGGCGCGCAGGTTCGCGGACCCATTCCGCTGCCGACCCGCATCGAGAAGTTCACCGTGAACCGTTCGCCGCACGTCGACAAGAAGAGCCGCGAGCAGTTCGAGATGCGCACTCACAAGCGCCTGCTCGACATCGTCGATCCGACCCCGCAGACCGTCGATGCTCTCATGAAGCTCGATCTGGCCGCCGGCGTCGACGTCGAGATCAAGCTCTAAGTTTTTGGATTCACGTTCGCACCTCACGCGGACATAGAGAAGAACAGGAAGCACGCCGATGCGCTCCGGAGTGATCGCACAAAAGGTCGGGATGACGCGGGTCTTCACGGAGACCGGCGAACATATCCCCGTGACCGTGCTGAAGCTCGGCAATTGCCAGGTGGTCGGTCACCGCACCACCGAGAAGAACGGCTACGTCGCGCTGCAGCTCGGCAGCGGCAGCCGCAAGACGGTCTACATGCCGAAGGCGGAGCGCGGCCAGTTCGCGGTCGCCAAGGTCGAGCCGAAGCGCAAGCTCGCCGAGTTCCGTGTCAGCGAGGATTCGCTGATCCCGGTCGGCGCCGAGATCCAGGCCGACCATTTCGTCGTCGGCCAGTTCGTCGACGTCACCGGCACCTCGGTCGGCAAGGGCTTCGCCGGCGGCATGAAGCGCTGGAACTTCGGCGGTCTGCGCGCCACGCACGGTGTGTCGATCTCGCATCGTTCGATCGGTTCGACCGGTGGCCGTCAGGACCCCGGCAAGACCTGGAAGAACAAGAAGATGCCCGGTCACATGGGCGTCGATCGCATCACCACGCTGAACCTGCGTGTGGTGCAGACGGACGTCGAGCGCGGCCTGATCCTGGTGGAAGGCGCGGTGCCCGGCTCCAAGGGGGGCTGGATCTCGGTGCGCGACGCCGTCAAGAAGCCGCTGCCGAAGGAAGCGCCGAAGCCCGGCAAGTTCAAGGTCGCGGGTGAGCAGGCTGCCGAAGCGCCGGCCGTGCAGGAGGGCGCATAAATGGAACTGAAAGTCACTACGCTCGAGGGCAAGGAAGCCGGCTCCGTCCAGCTGTCCGACGCCATCTTCGGTCTGGAGCCGCGTGCCGACATCATCGCGCGCTGCGTCCAGTGGCAGCTCAACAAGCGTCAGGCCGGCACCCACAAGGCCAAGGGCCGCGCCGAGATCTGGCGCACCGGCAAGAAGATGTACAAGCAGAAGGGCACCGGCGGTGCTCGTCATGGCTCGGCTCGTGTGCCGCAGTTCCGTGGCGGCGGCCGCGCCTTCGGTCCGGTCGTGCGCTCGCATGCGACCGACCTGCCGAAGAAGGTCCGTGCGCTGGCGCTGAAGCATGCGCTGTCGGCCAAGGCCAAAGACGGTGATCTGGTCGTGCTGGAGAACGCCACCCTGGAGGCGGCGAAGACCAAGGCGCTGATCGGTCACTTCTCGGGTCTCGGCCTGACCAACGCCCTGATCATCGACGGCGCCGAGCTGCATACCGGCTTCACCAATGCCGCCCGCAACATTCCGAACATGGACGTGCTGCCGATCCAGGGCATCAACGTCTACGACATCCTGCGCCGTCAGAAGCTCGTGCTGACCAAGGCGGCGATCGATGCGCTGGAGGCGCGCTTCAAATGAAGACCATCGATCCGCGCCACTACGACATCATCATCGCGCCGGTCGTGACCGAGAAGGCGACCTTCGCCTCGGAGCACAACAAGGTTCTGTTCAAGGTGGCCGCCAAGGCGACCAAGCCGCAGATCAAGGAAGCGATCGAGAAGCTGTTCGACGTCAAGGTCAAGAGCGTCAACACGCTCGTCCGCAAGGGCAAGACCAAGGTGTTCCGCGGCAATTTCGGTTCGCAATCGGACAGCAAGCGCGCGATCGTGACCCTCGAAGAGGGCCACCGTATCGACGTGACCACCGGACTGTAAGGCTGAGCTGCCATGGCACTGAAGACATTCAATCCCACGACGCCCGGCCAGCGCCAGCTGGTGATGGTCGATCGTTCGGCCCTCTACAAGGGCAAGCCGGTCAAGGCGCTGACCGAAGGCAAGCAGTCGAGCGGCGGTCGCAACAACACCGGCCGCATCACCGTTCGCTTCCTCGGCGGCGGTCACAAGCAGTCGTACCGCACGGTCGACTTCAAGCGCGACAAGGTCGACGTTCCCGCGACCGTCGAGCGCCTGGAGTATGATCCGAACCGGACCGCCTTCATCGCGCTGGTCAAGTATCAGGACGGCGAGCTCGCCTACATCCTGGCGCCGCAGCGACTGGCGGTCGGCGACACCATCGTCGCCGGCAACTATGTCGACGTGAAGCCGGGCAACGTCATGCCGCTGGGCAACATGCCGGTCGGCACGATCGTGCACAACATCGAGGTCAAGATCGGGAAGGGCGGCCAGCTCGCGCGTTCGGCCGGCACCTACGCCCAGATCGTCGGCCGCGACCAGGACTACGTGATCGTCCGCCTGAACTCGGGCGAGCAGCGCCTGGTGCACGGCCGCTGCCGCGGCACCATCGGTGCGGTGTCGAACCCGGACCACATGAACACCTCGATCGGCAAGGCCGGCCGCAAGCGTTGGATGGGCCGCAGGCCTCACAACCGCGGTGTCGCGATGAACCCGATCGACCATCCGCACGGCGGCGGCGAAGGCCGTACCTCGGGCGGTCGTCACCCGGTCACTCCGTGGGGCAAGCCTACCAAGGGCAAGAAGACCCGCACCAACAAGTCGACCGATAAATTCATTCTCTTGAGCCGCCACAAGCGGAAGAAGTAAGGAACGACGGACATGGTTCGTTCAGTCTGGAAAGGCCCGTTCGTCGAGGCGTCGCTGCTCAAGAAGGCAGATGCGGCGCGCGCGTCCGGCCGTCACGACGTCATCAAGATCTGGAGCCGCCGCTCGACCATCCTGCCGCAGTTCGTCGGCCTGACGTTCGGCGTCTACAACGGCCAGAAGCACGTGCCGGTGGCGATCAACGAAGAGATGGTCGGCCACAAGTTCGGCGAGTTCTCGCCGACCCGCACCTTCCACGGCCATTCGGGCGATAAGAAAGCCAAGAAGGCTTGAGGATTAAGCGATGAGCAAACCAAAGCGCGAACGGAGCCTCCCCGAAAACGAGGCCAAGGCTGTGGCCCGGATGCTTCGGGTGAGCCCGCAGAAGCTGAACCTGGTGGCGCAGATGATCCGCGGCCGCAAGGCGTCGGCCGCCCTCGCCGACCTGCAGTTCTCGCGCAAGCGGATTGCGGTCGACGTCAAGAAGTGCCTGGAATCGGCGATCGCCAATGCCGAGAACAATCACGAGCTCGAGGTCGACGATCTCGTCGTCTCGCAGGCTTTCGTCGGCAAGGGAATCGTGATGAAGCGTTTCTCGCCGCGCGGCCGTGGCCGTTCGGGCCGAGTTTTCAAACCGTTTTCGCAGCTGACGATCATTGTGCGTCAGGTCGAGGCGAGCGCTTAAAGCAGGCGCTGGGAGAATACGATGGGTCAAAAGATCAATCCGATCGGTCTGCGTCTCGGCATCAACCGGACCTGGGATTCGCGCTGGTTCGCTGGCAAGGCCGAGTACGGCAAGCTGCTGCATGAAGACGTCAAGATCCGCGAGATCCTGCACAAGGAGCTCAAGCAGGCGGCCGTCGCCCGCATCGTGATCGAGCGTCCGCACAAGAAGTGCCGCGTCACGATCCACTCGGCGCGTCCGGGCGTCGTGATCGGCAAGAAGGGCGCGGACATCGACAAGCTGCGCAAGCGCGTCGCCGACATCACCTCGTCGGACGTCGTCATCAACATCGTCGAGATCCGCAAGCCGGAGCTCGATGCGACCCTGGTCGCCGAGTCGATCGCCCAGCAGCTCGAGCGCCGCGTCGCGTTCCGCCGCGCCATGAAGCGCGCCGTGCAGTCGGCGATGCGTCTCGGTGCCGAGGGCATCCGCATCAACTGCTCGGGTCGTCTGGGCGGCGCGGAAATCGCCCGCATGGAGTGGTATCGCGAGGGCCGGGTGCCGCTGCACACGCTGCGCGCCGACATCGACTACGGTGTGGCCACCGCGTTCACCACCTTCGGCACTTGCGGCGTGAAGGTCTGGATCTTCAAGGGCGAGATCCTCGAGCACGATCCGATGGCACAGGACAAGCGGATGAACGAAGGCGGCGGCGAGAGCTCGCAGCCCCGGTCGCGCCGCGACGCGGCCTGATCGATCAGCCGCGACAAGACAGGTTTGAGGGCTCAAAGCCATGATGCAACCAAAGAAGACCAAGTTCCGAAAGGCGCATAAGGGCCGTATTCACGGCGTTGCGTCCTCGGGCGCGACGCTGGCCTTCGGCCAGTTCGGGCTGAAGGCGATGGAGCCGGATCGCGTCACCGCGCGCCAGATCGAGGCCGCCCGTCGTGCCTTGACCCGTCACATGAAGCGCGCCGGCCGCGTCTGGATCCGCGTGTTCCCGGATCTCCCGGTGTCGAAGAAGCCGGCTGAAGTCCGCATGGGCTCCGGCAAGGGCTCGCCTGAATTGTGGGTGGCCCGCGTCAAGCCGGGCCGGGTGATGTTCGAGATCGACGGCGTGAGCAACCAGATCGCGCGCGAGGCGCTGCTGCTGGCGGCCGCCAAGCTGCCGATCAAGACGCGCTTCGTCGAGCGCATTGCGGAGTAATGGTCATGGCCGAGATGAAGATTGCCGACATTCGCGCGATGAGCCCCGATCAGATGGACGATGCGATCGTCAACCTGAAGAAGGAGCGCTTCAACCTGCGCTTCCAGCGTGCCACCGGGCAGCTGGAGAACACCGCGCGGCTGCGTGAGGCGCGCCGCGACATCGCCCGTATCAAGACCATCGCCGCGCAGCAGCGCGCCAAGACGAAGTAAGAGGCTCGACATGCCGAAACGGACCCTTCAGGGCGTCGTCGTCAGCGACAAGCAGGCCAAGACGATCGTTGTGCGCGTCGACCGGCGCTTCACCCACCCGATCTACAAGAAGACCATCCGCCGCTCGAAGAACTACCACGCCCACGACGAGAACAACGAGTTCAAGCCGGGCGACATGGTGTGGATCGAGGAGAGCAAGCCGATCTCGAAGCTCAAGCGCTGGACCGTGGTCCGGGGCGAGCACAAGAAAACCGCCTGAGGCGCGGACCGCGGCCCTCGTCGAAGAGGGCCCGTTTCGCTTTCGGGATCAAACAAGGCGCAGCTTTCCTGCGCAGCAGATGAAGAGGACGAGGTGCATCAATGATTCAGATGCAGACCAACCTCGACGTGGCCGATAATTCCGGCGCACGCCGTGTCATGTGTATCAAGGTGCTGGGCGGCTCGAAGCGCCGCTATGCCACCGTCGGCGACATCATCGTGGTGTCGATCAAGGAAGCCATTCCGCGTGGCAAGGTGAAGAAGGGCGACGTCATGAAAGCCGTCGTGGTGCGCGTCCGCAAGGACATCCGCCGCGCCGACGGCTCGGTGATCCGCTTCGACCGCAATGCGGCCGTCCTGATCAACAACCAGTCGGAGCCGGTCGGCACCCGTATCTTCGGGCCGGTGCCGCGCGAGCTGCGCGCCAAGAACCACATGAAGATCATTTCGCTTGCGCCGGAGGTGCTGTGATGGCTGCCAAGATCCGCAAGGGCGACAAGGTGATCGTCCTGACCGGTCGCGACAAGGGTCGCACCGGCGAGGTGTTCGAGGTGCGTCCCGACGAGGGGACGGCGCTGGTGCGGGGCATCAACCTGGTGAAGCGTCACCAGAAGCAGACCCAGAACCAGGAGGGCGGCATCATCAGCAAGGAGTCGCCGATCCAGCTGTCGAACGTCGCTTATGTCGGCAAGGACGGCAAGCCGACGCGCATCGGATTCAAGATTCAGGCGGACGGCAAGAAGGTCCGCGTTGCCAAGAGCTCGGGAGTTGAGATCGATGGCTGAGACTGCTTACACCCCGCGCCTCCGCACGGAATACGACCGCACGATCAAGAGCCAGCTGACCGAGAAGTTCGGCTACGCCAACGTCATGCAGGTGCCGCGGCTCGACAAGGTCGTGCTCAACATGGGCATCGGCGAGGCCGTGAACGACCGTAAGAAGGCGGAAACCGCCGCGGCCGACCTGTCGCTGATCGCCGGCCAGAAGGCGGTCGTGACCTACTCGCGCGTCGCCATCGCGACCTTCAAGCTGCGCGAGAACCAGCCGATCGGCTGCAAGGTCACCTTGCGCAAGACGAAGATGTACGAGTTCATCGACCGCCTGATCAACGTCGCGCTGCCGCGCGTCCGCGACTTCCGCGGCCTGAACCCGAAGAGCTTCGACGGCCGCGGCAACTATTCGCTCGGCATCAAGGAGCACATCATTTTCCCCGAGATCGACTTCGACAAGGCCGGGGAGAGCTGGGGCATGGACATCACGGTGTGCACCACCGCGACGACCGACGACGAGGCCCGTGCCCTTCTGACCGCATTCAATTTCCCGTTCCGGCAGTGAGCAGCTGACTTCAAGCTTCTCAAACGCGGATACCCAGGAGCCAAGCATGGCAAAGAAGAGTTCAATCGAGAAGAACAACCGGCGCAAGCGGATGGCGAAGAACGCCGCCCCGAAGCGCGCCCGGTTGAAGGCGATCATCGCCGACAAGTCCAAGCCGATGGAGGAGCGCTTTGCCGCGACCCTGAAGCTGGCCGAGATGCCGCGCAATTCGTCGGCGACTCGCATCCGCAACCGGTGCGAGCTGACGGGCCGGCCGCGGTCGAACTACCGCAAGAACAAGCTGAGCCGCATCGCGCTGCGCGAGCTCGGGTCCAAGGGCCTGGTTCCGGGCCTCGTGAAGTCGAGCTGGTAAGGAGGGTCGCACCATGTCAACGCACGATCCCATCAGCGATCTGATCACCCGCATCCGCAACGCGCAGATGCGCTCGAAGTCGAAGGTCTCGACGCCTGGCTCGAAGATGCGCGCCAGCGTGCTCGAGGTGCTGAAGTCCGAAGGCTACATCCGTGGCTATGCCACGCTGGAGCATCCGTCGGGCCGGAGCGAGATCGAGATCGAGCTGAAATATTTCGACGGCGAGCCCGTGATCCGCGAGATCGAGCGCGTCTCCAAGCCCGGCCGCCGCGTCTACACCTCGGTGAAGAATCTGCCGCGTGTGAACAACGGGCTCGGAATTTCTGTTTTGTCGACGCCGAAGGGAATCATGGCCGACCACAGCGCGCGTGACGCGAATGTCGGCGGTGAAGTTCTCTTCACGGTGTTCTGAGAAGGATTGAGCCATGTCACGTATTGGCAAGAAGCCTGTGGCGGTGCCGTCCGGAGTGACGGCCTCCGTCGACGGACAGACCGTCAAGATGAAGGGGCCGAAGGGCCAGCTTCAGTTCATCGTTCATGACGACGTGGACGTGAAGTTCGAGAACGGCCAGGTCAAGGTTGCCCCGCGTTCCGAGACCAAGCGCGCCCGGTCGCTGTACGGCACCGCGCGCGCCCAGATCGCCAACCTGGTCGAAGGCGTGACCAAGGGCTTCGAGAAGAAGCTCGAGATCACCGGCGTCGGCTACCGCGCCGCGATGCAGGGCAAGAACCTGCAGCTAGCGCTCGGCTACAGCCACGATGTCGTCTACCAGATCCCGGAGGGCATCACCATCGCGGTGCCGAAGCCGACCGAGATCACGGTCACGGGCATCGACCCGCAGCGCGTCGGCCAGGTGGCCGCTGAAATCCGCGCCTACCGGCCGCCGGAGCCCTATAAGGGCAAGGGCGTGAAGTACGCGGGTGAATTCATCTTCCGCAAGGAAGGCAAGAAGAAGTAACGGAGCCGGACATGTCGAGAGCCAAGGTTACGAATGCCCGGCGCAAGCAGCGCGTGAGGCTGTCGCTGCGCCGCTCCGCCGGCGGCCGTCCGCGTCTGTCGGTGTTCCGCTCGTCGAAGCACATCTACGCTCAGGTCATCGACGATCAGAAGGGCGAGACGCTCGCCTCCGCGTCGTCGATGGAGAAGGAGATGCGCTCGGCCGGCAACACCGGTGCCGACATCGACGCGGCGAAGGCGGTGGGCAAGCTGCTCGCCGAGCGCGCGGTGAAGGCGGGGATCAAGGAAGTCGTGTTCGATCGCGGCGGCTATCTCTATCACGGGCGCGTCAAGGCGCTGGCCGACGCGGCGCGCGAGAGCGGGCTGAGCTTCTAACATCAATGGATATGGGCGTCAGAGCCCCTCAGAAGATTGGATAGCACCATGGCAGGTGAACGGGAACGAGGCGGTCGCGATCGCAAGGAGCGCGAGGAGCGCGACAGCGAGTTCGTCGACAAGCTCGTCCACATCAACCGAGTCGCGAAGGTCGTGAAGGGCGGTAAGCGCTTTGGCTTTGCGGCGCTCGTCGTGATCGGCGATCAGAAGGGCCGGGTCGGGTTCGGCCACGGCAAGGCACGTGAGGTTCCGGAGGCGATCCGCAAGGCGACCGACTCCGCCAAGCGCAACCTGACCCGGGTCGCGCTGCGTGAGGGCCGCACCCTGCACCACGACATCTTCGGTCGTCACGGCGCAGGTCGCGTCTATCTGCGTGCGGCTCCGGCCGGTACCGGCATCATCGCCGGCGGCCCGATGCGCGCCGTGTTCGAGACGCTGGGCATCCAGGACGTGGTGGCGAAGTCGATCGGCTCGTCCAACCCGTACAACATGGTGCGCGCGACCTTCAACGCGCTGAAGCACCAGGATAGCCCGCGCTCGGTCGCCGCGCGCCGCAACATCAAGGTGTCGACCCTGCAGGCCCGCCGCGTCGGTGGCGATGCCGAAGCCGCCGCCGACTAAGGTTGGGCCGACTAACGAACGCGCGCCGTCCGCTGGATGGCGCAACTCGGAGTGAACACGATGGCTAGCGCCAAGACGATCAAGATCGAGCAGATCGGCAGCCCGATCCGCCGGCATCACTCGCAGCGCGAGACGCTGATCGGGTTGAAGCTCAACAAGATCGGCCGCGTGACCGAGCTGCCGGATACGCCGGCGGTCCGCGGCATGATCACCAAGGTTCATCATCTCGTCCGCATCGTCGACGAGAAGTAAGGAGAAGGGCGATGAAGCTCAGCGATATCGCCGACAACGCCGGCGCGCGCAAGAAGCGCATGCGCGTCGGCCGCGGCATCGGCTCCGGCAAGGGCAAGACCTCGGGCCGTGGCGGCAAGGGCCAGACCGCGCGCTCCGGCGTGCGCATCAAGGGCTTCGAGGGCGGTCAGATGCCGATGCATCGCCGCCTGCCGAAGCGCGGCTTCAACAACATCTTCGCGCTCGATTTCGTCGAGATCAATCTCGACCGGATCCAGCAGGCGATCGATGCCAAGAAGCTGGACGCCGGCAGCGTGATCAACGCCGAGTCCCTCGTGAAGTCCGGTGCGCTGCGCCGCGCCAAGGACGGCGTGCGCCTGCTCGGCCGCGGCGAGCTCAAGGCCAAGATCAACATCGAGGTGCATGGCGCCTCGAAGTCGGCGATTGCGGCGGTCGAGAAGGCCGGCGGCACCGTCAAGCTCCTGGCGCCAGCCAAGGACGAAGGCGAGGCGGCGTAACATCTGCGTCATTGCCCTGCCGCCGGCGCATGCCGGAGAGGGCAGGGCAATGGACAGAACGCGCCCGCGCACCAGATAATATCCGGCGTCTGCCCAGCCCTGCGAGCCCTCGTGGGGCCCAGTGCGGTGAAGAAGGGCGGCGGGAGAAAGCTAGATATGGCCTCAGCAGCGGAACAACTGGCGGCAAACCTCAATTTCGGCGCGCTTGCGAAGGCCGATGAGCTGAAGAAGCGCATCTGGTTCACCCTCGGCGCGCTGCTGGTCTACCGCCTCGGCACCTACATTCCGCTGCCGGGCATCGACCCGAACATCTGGGACTCGGTGTTCCGCACGCAGGCCGGCGGCATTCTCGGCATGTTCAACATGTTCGCCGGCGGCGGCATCCACCGCATGGCGATCTTCGCGCTGAATATCATGCCGTACATCTCGGCATCGATCATCATTCAGCTGCTCACCACCGTCTCGCCCCAGCTCGAAGCCCTCAAGAAAGAGGGTGAGGCTGGCCGCAAGATGTTGAATCAATACACCCGCTATCTGACGGTGATTCTTGCTGCCGTGCAGTCCTACGGCATCGCCGTCGGCCTCGAAGGCGCGGGCAACGTCGTCGCCGATCCCGGCCTGTTCTTCCGCCTCTCCACCGCGATCACGCTGACCGGCGGCACCATGTTCCTGATGTGGCTCGGTGAGCAGATCACCTCGCGCGGCATCGGCAACGGCATCTCGCTGATCATCCTGTCCGGCATCGTGGCCGAGCTGCCCTCGGCGCTTGCCAACATGCTCGAGCTCGGCCGTCAGGGCGCGCTGTCGACCGGCCTGATCCTGATCGTCATCGTGATGGCCGTCGCCGTGATCGCCTTCATCGTGTTCGTGGAGCGCGCCCAGCGCCGGCTCCTGATCCAGTATCCGAAGCGCCAGGTCGGCAACAAGATGTTCGAGGGCCAGTCCTCGCATCTGCCGCTGAAGCTGAACACCTCGGGCGTGATCCCGCCGATCTTTGCCTCGTCGCTGCTGCTGCTGCCGACCACGGTCGCCAATTTCAACGCCGGCAAGGGACCCGAGTGGTTCCAGTGGATCACGACGCAGCTCGGTCATGGCCGGCCGCTGTTCCTGGTGCTGTATCTGGCGCTGATTCTGTTCTTTGCCTTCTTCTACACCGCGATCGTGTTCAACCCGACCGAGACCGCCGACAACCTGAAGAAGCATGGCGGATTCATCCCCGGCATCAGGCCGGGCGAGCGCACCGCGGAATATATCGATTACGTGCTGTCGCGGATCACCGTGCTCGGCGCCATCTATCTGGCGATCGTGTGTCTGATCCCGGAAATTCTGATTTCCTACGCTTCCGTCCCGTTCTACTTTGGTGGCACTTCGCTTCTGATCGTGGTCAGCGTTACGATGGATACCGTGGCGCAGGTTCAGGGTTATCTGCTCGCCCATCAGTATGAGGGGCTGATCAGGAAGTCGAAGCTGCGGGGGCGCCGCCGCGGATAGCGGCGGATCGCGGCCCGGGAACCACCAAGCCAAGAACAAGGTGTGCGGGAGGGTCGCTCACCGTGTGCCGGGGGGCGAAATTCGATGAGACTCATTCTTCTGGGGCCGCCCGGTTCGGGCAAGGGAACGCAGGCGCAGCGCCTGGTGCAGCAATATGGCATCGTTCAGCTGTCGACCGGCGACATGCTGCGTGCCGCGGTGGCGGCGCAGACGCCGATCGGGCTGAAGGCCAAGGACATCATGGCGGCGGGTGGCCTTGTCCCGGACGAGGTCGTGGTCGGCATCATTGCCGACCGGATCGAGCAGCCGGACGCCGCCAATGGTTTCATCCTCGATGGCTTCCCGCGCACGGTGCCGCAGGCGGAGGCGCTGGATGCGCTGCTGAAGCAGAAGCAGATGAAGCTCGACGCGGTGATCGAACTCCGGGTCAATGAAGGCGTGCTGCTTGAGCGCGTCGAGCGCCGGGCCGCCGAGACCCGCGCGCGCGGCGAGGCTGTGCGGGCCGATGATACGCCGGAGGTCCTGACCAAGCGCCTGGCCAGCTACCGCGACCAGACCGAGCCCCTGATCCACTATTATTCGGACCATCGGATGCTGGCGACCGTCGACGGCATGATGCCGATCGAGCAGGTCACCGAGGAGATCGGACGGATCCTGGCCGCCGTTGGCAAGTCCAGCGGGAGCCGGGCGGCCAAAAAGGCGAACCCGGCCAAGCGCAGTGCCAAGGCTCGGGGCAAGACCGCGCCGGCAAAATCGGCCAAAAAGGCTCCGAGGGCGCCTGCACCGGCGAAAAAGGCCGCAAAGACAGCAAAAAAGGCCGCAAAGACTGCGAAAAAGGGAGCAAAAGCGGCCCCCAAGAAAGCCTCCAAGGCTGCGAAGAAGGCCCCCAAGCCCGCTGCCAAGGCGACCCGGGGAACCCGGAAAACCTCTGCAAAGGCTGCAAAAAAGCGCGCCAAGAGGTGACCGAATCTTGTAGGGGCGGTTGACGACCGCCGTGTGAATCCATTAATAAGCCCGCATCCAAGTCGGATGGTTTTCCAAAGATGCCGGGCCCCACGAATCGAGGGGTGGGCGTCTTGTTCGCGTTTGCGGACACCTGCCCGAGATAGCGAGAACGAAGGCCGGTCCATCCTGGGATCGGTGACAGGAGAGAAGTCCGTGGCCCGTATTGCCGGTGTCAACATCCCGACCAACAAGCGCGTCCTGATCGCGCTCCAGTATATCCATGGCATCGGCCCGAAGATCGCGGGCGAGATCATTGACAAGGTCAAGATTGCCGAGGATCGCCGCGTCAACCAGCTGAGCGACCAGGAAGTCCTGCAGATCCGCGAAATCATCGACCGCGACTATGTTGTCGAGGGCGACCTGCGGCGCGAGACCGGCATCAACATCAAGCGTCTGATGGACCTCGGCTGCTATCGCGGCCTGCGCCATCGTCGTGGCCTGCCGGTGCGCGGCCAGCGCACCCACACCAATGCGCGCACGCGCAAGGGGCCGGCCAAGGCGATCGCCGGCAAGAAGAAGTAATTTGGCGAATTGCTGATAGCGGGTGGCGAGTAGGGGCAATCCCTATTCGCTACTCGCTATTCACCATTCGCCTTTCTGGTGTAGCCGCTGGCACTACGGCGGCGTTGAGATCTCGAGAAAGGTACTTATATGGCCAAGGAAGCCGCACGTGTCCGCCGTCGTGAGCGCAAGAACATCGCCTCCGGCGTCGCCCACGTGAATTCGTCGTTCAACAACACCACCATCACCATCACCGACGCGCAGGGCAACACCATTGCCTGGTCGTCGGCCGGCACGATGGGGTTCAAGGGATCGCGCAAGTCGACCCCGTATGCCGCGCAGGTCGCGGCGGAGGACGTGTCCAAGAAGGCTCAGGAACACGGCATGCGCACCCTCGAGGTCGAGGTTGCCGGCCCGGGTTCCGGCCGTGAATCGGCGCTCCGTGCGCTGCAGGCTGCGGGTTTCACCGTCACCTCGATCCGCGACGTGACGACGATCCCGCACAATGGTTGCCGCCCACGCAAGCGTCGGCGCGTCTAATCTGAAAGAGGCGGACAGCATGTCCGCCTCGTCGTGCTTTTGAGACATTTCGACTGCCGCGATCTGAAGCGCGGTTCTCCAACGCCAGTCAGTCAGATCCCATGACTGGCCCATGGGTGAAACAGTGACGATCCAGAAGAATTGGCAAGAATTGATTCGGCCGAACAAGCTCCAGGTCACGCCGGGCTCCGACGCGACCCGTTTCGCCACCGTGGTTGCCGAGCCGCTGGAGCGCGGTTTCGGGCAGACGCTCGGCAATGCGCTGCGCCGCATCCTGCTGTCGTCGCTGCAGGGCGCCGCCGTGCAGTCGGTGCATATCGACGGCGTGCTGCACGAGTTCTCCTCGATCGCTGGTGTCCGCGAGGACGTCACCGACATCGTGCTGAACATCAAGGACATCGCGATCAAGATGCAGGGCGAAGGCCCGAAGCGGATGGTCGTGAAGAAGCAGGGCCCGGGCGCCGTCACCGCCGGCGATATCCAGACCGTCGGCGACATCGTGGTGCTCAACCCTGACCTGCAGCTCTGCACGCTGGACGAGGGCGCAGAGATCCGCATGGAGTTCACGGTCGCCACCGGCAAGGGCTACGTCGCCGCCGACCGCAACCGCCCCGAGGACGCCCCGATCGGCCTGATCCCGGTCGACAGCCTGTTCTCTCCGGTCCGCAAGGTCTCCTACAAGGTCGAGAACACCCGCGAGGGCCAGATCCTCGACTACGACAAGCTGACCATGACGATCGAGACCAACGGCGCGATCACGCCGGAGGACGCGGTGGCCTATGCCGCCCGCATCCTGCAGGACCAGCTCAACGTCTTCGTCAACTTCGAAGAGCCGCGCAAGGAAGTCGCCCAGGAGATCATCCCGGACCTCGCCTTCAACCCAGCCTTCCTCAAGAAGGTGGACGAGCTCGAGCTGTCGGTACGTTCGGCGAACTGCCTGAAGAACGACAACATCGTCTACATCGGCGACCTCGTGCAGAAGTCGGAAGCGGAAATGCTGCGCACCCCGAACTTCGGCCGCAAGTCGCTGAACGAGATCAAGGAAGTGCTGGCCCAGATGGGTCTGCATCTCGGCATGGAAGTGCCGGGCTGGCCGCCGGAGAACATCGACGAGCTGGCCAAGCGCTTCGAGGATCATTACTGAGCATTCGTCATTCCGGGTTCGATGCTGCGCATCGCCCCGGAATGACGTCCACCACTCGGGCGAACGCAGGCAGCCCACCTGAGCAACATGTCCGACGAACCGTCGCGGCAGATAGAAATGAAGGACTAAGACAATGCGTCACGGCAAGGTTCATCGGAAGCTCAACCGCACCGCCGAGCATCGCAAGGCGATGTTCGCCAACATGTGCGCCGCGCTGATCAAGCACGAGCAGATCGTCACCACGCTGCCGAAGGCCAAGGAGCTGCGGCCGATCGTCGAGAAGCTCGTCACCCTCGGCAAGAAGGGCGGTCTCGCTTTGCGTCGGCAGGCGATCGCCGAGATGCGCGATGTCGACCAGGTCAAGAAGCTGTTCGACGTCCTGGCACCCCGCTACAAGGACCGCAACGGCGGCTACACCCGCATCATCAAGGCCGGCTTCCGCTACGGCGACAACGCCGCGATGGCCGTGATCGAGTTCGTCGATCGCGACGTCGATGCCAAGGGCCTGGACTCGGGTCCGGTCCAGGAGACCTCGGAAGCCGCGTAAGCGCAGCTCCGACCCGACGTTCAAAACGGCGCCTTCGGGCGCCGTTTTCATTTTGAGGTTCTGCAACCCGGATGACCGAAGCGACATCCGGGTTCGCCTTGCACAGCCGGTGTGGCACCGGATATCGCTTCGCTCATCCGGGCTACGATTGATCATAAGGGATCAGCGCTGCATGCCGCGCGTTGCGTTGGCGCGATGACGCCCCACATCCTTTCCTCCAGCACAACGGAGAGCTGCTCATGCACATCGACCTCTCGGGAAAGACCGCGCTCGTCACCGGTTCGACCGCCGGCATCGGTTTTGCCATCGCCAAGGGGCTTGCTGCGTCCGGCGCGGAGGTCGTCGTCAATGGTCGCAGCCAGGCCCGTGTCGATGCGGCCGTCGCGAAGCTGAAGCAGGCGGTTCCGGCGGCGAAGCTGCGCGGCGTCGCCGGCGATGTCGCTCAGATCGGCGGCTGCAACGCCATCGTCACCGCGCTGCCCGAGGTCGACATCCTCGTCAACAATGCCGGCATCTTCGAGCCGAAGGAGTTCTTCGACATTCCCGACGAGGACTGGAGCCGCTTCTTCGAGATCAACGTCATGTCCGGCGTGCGCATGGCGCGCGCCTACATGCAGGGCATGCTGAAGCGCAACTGGGGGCGCATCATCTTCATCTCCTCGGAGTCGGCGGTCAACATCCCGACCGAGATGATCCATTACGGCATGACCAAGACCGCGCAGCTCGCGGTCTCCCGCGGCCTCGCCAAACTGACCCGCGGCACCGGCGTGACCGTCAATGCAGTGCTGCCGGGACCGACGATGTCGGAAGGCGTCGAGACCTTCGTCAAGGATCTCGCCCGTCAGAACGGCCAGTCGGAGGAGGAGGCGGCCTCGTCTTTCGTCAAGCAGCACCGGCCGGCCTCGCTGCTGCAGCGCTTCGCCGGCGTTGACGAGATCGCCAACATGGTCGTCTACGCCGCCTCCAAGCAGGCCTCCGCCACGAACGGCGCCGCGCTGCGCGCCGAGGGCGGCATCCTCGACACTATCGCCTGAGGCCGGCCATGGCGGCTTACGTCATCTCCGAGGTCGAGGTGCGCGACATCGAGGCGATGGAACGCTATCGCACCCGCGCGGCGCACTCGATCGCGCAATATGGCGGGCGCTATCTGGTCCGCGGCGGGACCTCCGAGACGGTCGAAGGCGGCCCGCCGGCCAAGACCCTCATTATCGTCGAGTTCCCGTCGATGGCCCGGCTGCGAGAATGGTATGCGTCGGCCGAATACGCCGACGCCCTGGGCGAGCGCTGGAAGGTGCTGGACCGCCGGCTGATTTTCGTCGAGGGTGCTGCACCTGCGTAGAGAACGGACTCTGTTGCGCCCATGCTGACCATCACCCCCCGCCGCAGGCGTTGGCTCAAGCTGACCTCGGCGCGGTGGCAGCGGCGGGTGCTGTTCGTGGCCGGCGGCCTGGTGGTGGGCGCGGCGGCGGTGGCGCTGGCGGAGCTCGCCGACCTGGCCCAGCTCGCCTTCAACTGGCTGTTGTCGAAATCACGCTACGCCTCACTGATCGTGACGCCCGCCGGCTTCGCGCTGTCGGTCTATCTGACCCAGCGCTTCTTCCCGAACGCGCAAGGCAGCGGCATCCCGCAGGCCATCGCCGCGCGCCACCTGACGGACACGAGCGCGCGCAGCCCGCTGGTGTCGATCCGCATCGCCATCGGCAAGGTGCTGCTGACCCTGCTCGGGCTGCTGTGCGGCGGCTCGGTCGGCCGCGAGGGGCCGACCGTGCAGGTCGGCGCCTCCATCATGTTCGCGCTCGGCCGGCTGTCGCCGCGGCGGCAGCCGGGCTTGATCCTGGCCGGCGCCGCCGCCGGGGTCGCGGCCGCCTTCAACACGCCGCTGGCCGGCATCGTGTTCGGCATCGAGGAGATGAGCCGTGCCTTCGAGACGCGGACCTCGAGCCTCGTCATCGCCACCGTGATCGCCGCTGGCCTGACCTCGCTAGCCCTGATGGGCAATTACGCCTATTTCGGCACGACGCCGATCGCGCTCGGCAAGGGCATCGACTGGCTGGCGGTGCCCGTCTGCGGGGTCTTGGGCGGCGCCGCCGGCGGCCTGTTCAGCCGCATCCTGATCACGATGGCGCGCGGGCTGCCCGGGGCATCCGGCCGGCTCCTCAAGCGCCACCCGCTGCCGTTCGCGCTCGCCTGCGGCTTTGCCGTCGCGCTGTGCGGGCTGGCGTCAGGCGATACCATCTACGGCACCGGCTATGCCCAGGTGAAAGGGGCGCTGGAGACCGGCACGCCGCTGCCGGGCGATTTCGGCGTGCTGAAATTCCTCGCCACCACCTTTGCCGCGATCAGCGGCATTCCTGGCGGCATCTTCGCGCCGTCGCTCGCAGTCGGGGCGGGGATCGGCGCCAACGTCGCCAGCCTGTTCCAGCAGTCGCTACTGGCGCCGATCATGCTGCTCGGCATGGTCGCCTATTTCGCCGGCGTGGTGCAGGCGCCGATCACCGCCTTCGTCATCGTCACCGAGATGACCGACAACCACGCCATGGTGGTGCCGCTGATGATGGCCTCGCTGATCGCCTACGGCACCTCGCGTCTGATCTGCGAGGAGGGGCTCTATCACGCTCTCGCCAAGGGCTTCGTCGCCCGAGCTGAGACCAAGGCTGAGGCCGCGCAGGAGTCGAAGCAGGCCACAGCGCCGTCCTGACCAAGCGCTCATCCACCATGTTCGGAGCGCGCCGATAACGGCTGTCGGTTCAATCGCTTGATGGCAGATCCTGAGATCTGCCATCGGCTCGAAAGGGCTGCCGGCGGCCCCGTTGCCGGCGCCGCCGCGCAAGGTTCGTCGGCCTACTTCCTGAACGGATCCGGCCGCATCAGGAGCCGGCCGGAGATCGAGTTCGGCACCTCGTAGGGCGAGCCGATCGACAGCACGTGGCTCAGCGCGATCAGCCGGTTCGGCAGCTTGGCCGGCGGCGGTGTTTGGAACGAATAGGACGTCGGGTTGTGGCACAGGAAGCAGTTCAGCACGTTCTTGATCGGCGTGTTGTCGGCGTTCTGCACGAAGGTCTCGGCGGTGGCGTTGGCGAGATTGACCGATCCGACTGCGCTGGTCTGGTTGCTGTTCAGATTGTACGAGTTGGGGAGCATCCAGACGGTGCCGTCGAGGCTGTAGCTCGCGAAGGTCGATTGCGGGCCCTTCAGGCCGGAGAGAAAGCCCTGGGCTTGCGCCGTGATCGCGAAGATGTTGCCGACGCCGTTGGGCTGGTTCTCGCCGCCGGTCTGGTTCTCGAGCACGACGTTGGTCACCGGCGTCAGCTTCTGGGTCGCCGGATCGAGCCGCAGTTGCGGCCGGTTGGCGCCGGGCAGCGCCGCGATGTTGACCTGCGAGAACGGTGTACGGCCCTTGTAGAGCGTGTAGCTCTTCGGATCCGAGCGGCTCGCCGATGGCGCAAAGGTGTTGTCCGGCGTCTGCGGCGAGTTGTTCTTCAGCTCGAACGTGCCCCACAGGAATTCGGGGTGGTTCTCGGTGTAGCCGACCACGTGCAAGCCGATCAGGGCCACGGTCACCGTGACGAACTTGCCGGGCGTCGGGCGGATCGTGATCAGGCCGGGGGTGACGTTGTTCTCCAGCACCGGCACCTGTGCCTGGGTCGTATAGGCGCCCGCAGGCGGTGCCTGCCCGGGGTCGAGCCGCAGCCACGTCGCCTTGAACACCGCATCGCCCACGGCGAAGGATGAATCCGCCGGCTGGCTCTGGTAGCCGCCGGTCGCGATCAGGTTCTTGCGCGCCGTGTTGAAATAGCCCTGGTTCATGTGGACCGAGGCGTAGACGGGATAGCCGTTCTGCGCGACCAGCATGTTGCCGTCGGCTTCGACGATGGCGCCGGCGCCTTCGGTGAAGCCGGCCGTGCCGTGGAAGACCTGGGCACGGGCCGCCAGCGTCAGCGGGCGCGGCCGTGGTGCGCCGGCATTCTCGGCGTTGCCGAGCAGCTCGTCGGGCGTCGCCAAGGTCATGAACCGCGGCACGGCGGCGCCGGAGCCCGAGTCCTTCACCAGCGCTGTCGCCCAGACGAACGCCTCCCACGACCATTGATGGAAATTGCAGTCCGGCGTCGGGATGGTCTTGGTGTCGGAGGTGGGGAAGGCGGCGTCCGGCTTGAGATAATTGCCCAGTCCCTCCGACCAGCCGAAGGCCGGGCAGTTCTTCGCCGGCGGCGGCGGAGCAGCGCTGGCGGGGTTGAGAGCGCCGGCAAGGCCGCTCGCGGTGACGGTCGTCGCGAAAGTGAGCATGAGCCACTGAATCGTCTTCATGGCCGGTCTCCATTGATGTGCGCGCTGGGGCGGGCCGATGGTCGCCGCCATGCGTCGCAAATGATTGTTAAAAATGATTCATTCAAAAGTAGTGCGCGGCGAACATGCACCCAAAGGTGAGATTTGCAAGATCGGCAGCTCACGCAGTCCGCAATTTTTTTCGGACGCCCCTCGCGGCAGTGGAATGCGGCTCGCGGCAGCATTCGTCTTCACCAGCCGACACGGGCTGCAGTGTGAGCGCAGGCACGGTTGACACCACGGATCGCGTGCATCCTGGCGGCCGTTCGCTGGAGAAGTGCGGACAATGAGGTCTTCACGCCAGTGGACAGCAACCACAGGAGAGTGAAATGAAGTCCATCATGGCCGCTGCGTTGCTGCTCGCGTTGACGTCGGGCGCAAGCCTTGCGGGCACGCCGCTGATCGATGCACGGCAGCACAACCAGTCACATCGCATCTACAACGGCATCGCGAGCGGACGGCTGACCTATCCGGAGGCGCAGCAACTCGTCCGCGGTCAGATCCACGTCCAGAAGCTGGAAAACAAGGCCAAGGCGGACGGCGTGGTGACGCCGTTCGAGCGTGCCCGCATCAACGTCGCGCAATCCGTGCAGGGCGCGCGCATCTTCTGGAAGAAGCACAATTAGCCGCGCACGGCAGCTCGCTGGTGGCAAAGCGCCGCTTCGGCGGCGCTTTGCCACCACGTGATGCGGCGCCGCCGCCGCTCACACCAGCGCGGCTGCGACGCCGGCTAGGGCGCTGAACGTGACCACGACGAGCGGCGGCGCGCGCCAGGCGACCAAGAGGACAAAACCGACCAGCGCGATGCCAAAATCCGCGGCGTTGTGGACGGTGGTCGTCCAGACCGGGTCGTATAGGGCCGCTCCCAGCACACCGACGACCGCAGCGTTGACACCCCGCATCATCGCCTGGGCGCCGGCGCGTTTGCGGAACGAGTCCCAGAACGGTAGCGCGGCGAGCAGGACCAGCATGCCCGGCAGGAAGATGCCGAGGAGACCGAGCGCGACCCCGACGATCCCATGCGGCTCCGGAGCGACGACGGTGCCGAGATAGGCGGCGAAGGTGAAGAGCGGGCCCGGGACGGCCTGCGCCGCACCGTAGCCGGCGAGAAAGGCGTCGTCGCTCAGCCAGCCAGGTCCGACGAAGGCCTCGCGCAGCAGCGGCAGCACGACATGTCCACCGCCGAACACGAGCGCGCCGGAGCGATAGAAGGCATCGAACAAGGCGACGCCGGTCGATCCCGTCACGCCGCGCAGCAGCGGAAGTCCCGCCAACAGGATGACGAACAGCGCGAGCGCGATCAGCCCCACGCTCCGCGAGACGGGGATCGCGACGTGTCCCGACGGCGCCGCCTCGCCGCGGCAGAGCCAGAGGCCGGCCAGCCCGCCGAGGACGATCGCTCCGATCTGCACGACCGAGGCCGTACTCGACAGGATGATGAGCGTTGCGGCGACCGCGATCGAGGCGCGCGCACGATCCGGACACAGCGAGCGCGCCATGCCCCAGACCGCCTGCGCGACGATGGCGACCGCGGTCAGCTTCAGCCCGTGCAGCAGGCCGCTGCCGATCGGTCCGCTCAATCGGCCCGCACCATAGGCGAACAGGACGAGCATGGCGGCCGACGGCAGGGTGAAGCCGGTCCAGGCGGCGAGCGCGCCGAGATAGCCGGCCCGCATCAGCCCGATGGAGAAGCCGACCTGGCTGCTGGCGGGGCCGGGGAGGAACTGGCACAGCCCGACCAGATCGGCATAGGCATGCTCGTCGATCCACTTCCGCCTGACGACGAACTCGTCGCGGAAATAGCCGATATGGGCGATCGGACCGCCGAAGCAGGTCAGGCCGAGCGTGAAGAAGATCCGCAGAACCTCGAGCGGAGATCCGGAGCGCCCGCCGTGATCGGCGGGCGGGTTGGTCGCGGACTTCAGGCTGCTCACGGACGTTCGTTCCAGTCGCGAGGAGGTTCCTATCGGCTTTCGTTAAGGGGAAACGGGACCGTCGGCCAGTCTCAGTCGCTCATGGCCGCTGATCGGACCGCGCGTCGGCTGCCGGCCATCTCATGCTTTCGATCGGCGGGATGGTGGGGCACGGCGCCACCGCGATCTCGCGCGCGGGGAGACCGCGGGTACGCCTTTGCCCATTGTTGCCTGTTAGTTAGCTCCATCCCTCCAGCACGATCTTGCCGCGGGAGGTGTTGCTCTCTATCAACGCGTGCGCGCGCTTGAGGTTGGCCGCGTTGATGGTGCCGTAATTGTCGCCGAGGGTGGTGCGGATCACGCCCTTGTCGATCAGGTCGGACACGTCGTTGAGCAGATGGTGCTGCGCGATCATGTCGGGTGTCGTGAAAGATGAGCGCGTGAACATCGACTCCCAGTGGATCGAGATCGCCTTGCCCTTGAAGGCGGCGAGCGAGAACTCGGCGGGATCGTCGATCAGGCCGAACTTGCCCTGCGGCGTCATGAAGTCGGCGATCGCCTTGTAGTGCTGCTCGGTGTGGGTGAGGCTGGCGATGAGGCTGACCGGCGGCAGCTTCAGCGCGTCGATCTGCTCTTTCATCGGCTTGCCATGATCGATCACGGCATGGGCGCCGAGCTTCAGGCACCAGTCGCGCGACTCCGGTCGCGTCGCGGTGGCGAGCACGGTCAGCCCGGTGAGCCGGCGCGCGAGCTGAATCAGGATCGAGCCGACGCCGCCGGCCGCGCCGGTGATCAGCAAAGTGCGGTCGTCGAGGCTCCTGCCGGGGATTGCGCCGAGCCTGTCGAACAAGAGCTCCCAGGCCGTGATCGAGGTCAGGGGCAGGGCGGCGGCTTCGGCGAACGACAGGCTCTTCGGTTTGCGGCCGACGATGCGCTCGTCGACCAGATGGAATTCGGCATTGGTGCCCTGGCGCAGGATCGAGCCGGCGTAGAACACCTCGTCACCGGGCTTGAACAGGCTCACGTCCGGGCCGATAGCCTCGACCACGCCAGCGGCGTCATAGCCCAGGATCTTGGTTTCGCCGGCGGGCGGTGCGGCGCGCTTGCGCACCTTGGTGTCGACTGGATTGACCGAGACCGCTTTCACGGCGACGCGGATGTCGCGTCCCTTCGGCTCGGGTTTGGCGGTCTCGAAATCGAACAGCGCGCGGTCCTCGGTGATGGGCAGCGACTGCTGGTATCCGACGGCCTTCATGAACAGCCTCCTGGTTGGCTTGGCAATAGGATCTGTTTGTCCTGCTGGCGTCACTTCAGCAAGTACTGTAAAAATGGGGAACTAGTCCCCGTTTGGATACTATTGGACCAAAACGCGATGAAACGGAAGAATTTCACCCGCCGTCCCGGCTGCGCGGTCGAAGCCACGCTCGATCTGATCGACGGCAAGTGGAAGGGCGTGATCCTCTACCACCTGCAGGGTGGCAGCCAGCGCTTCGGCGAGCTGCGCCGGCTGATGCCCGGAATCACTCAGCGCATGTTGACCAAGCAGCTGCGGGCGCTCGAGGACGACGGGCTGGTGGTTCGCAAGGTCTATGCCGAGGTGCCGCCGCGCGTCGAATACAGCCTGTCCGAGGTCGGCGAGAGCCTGCGGCCGGTGATCGAGGTTCTCAGAAGCTGGGGCGAGCGGCACCAGGAACGGCTGTCCTGCGCTGATGTTGCAGAGACCATCAAAACGCCGCATCAGACCGCCTGAGCTTGGCCGCACCGGCCGTTCCGCTTATATCGAAACCGCCATTTTTCAGGATTGTTCGCATGTCGTTGATTCGCTCCACACTGGTCCTGCTGCTGTCCCTGCTGGCCGCGTCCCCGCTCGCGGCGCAGGACCGGCGCGTGCCGCAGTCCCAGGCCGAGCTGCGGCTGTCGTATGCGCCGATCGTGCAGCGCGTGCAGCCGGCGGTCGTCAACGTCTACGCCGCCAAGGTGGTGCAGAACCGCAATCCCTTTCTCGACGATCCGATCTTCCGTCGCTTCTTCGGTCTGCAGGGCGGGCCGCAGGAGCAGATGCAGCGCTCGCTCGGCTCGGGCGTGATGATCGATGCGTCGGGTCTCGTCGTCACCAACGTGCATGTGATCGAGGGCGCCGACGAGGTGAAGGTTTCGCTCGCCGACAAGCGCGAGTTCGAGGCCGAGATCGTGCTGAAGGACAGCCGTACCGATCTCGCCGTGCTCAAGCTGAAGGGCACCAAGGAGCAGTTTCCGACGCTCGACCTCGCCAATTCCGACGATCTGCTGGTCGGCGACATCGTGCTGGCGATCGGCAATCCGTTCGGCGTCGGCCAGACCGTGACGCACGGCATCGTCTCGGCGCTGGCGCGCACACAGGTCGGCATCACCGACTATCAGTTCTTCATCCAGACCGATGCCGCGATCAATCCCGGTAATTCGGGCGGTGCGTTGGTCGATATCAACGGCCGTCTCGTCGGCATCAACACCGCGATCTATTCCAAATCCGGCGGCTCGCAGGGCATCGGCTTTGCCATTCCTGCGAACATGGTGCGCGTCGTCGTGGCCTCGGCCAAGAGCGGCGGCAAGGCGGTGAAGCGCCCCTGGCTCGGCGCGCGGCTGCAGGCGGTGACGCCCGAGATCGCCGAGAGCCTCGGCCTGCGCTCGCCGACCGGCGCGCTGGTCGCCTCGGTGGTCGCGAACAGCCCGGCGGCGAAGGCGGGCATCAAGTCGTCGGACCTGATCGTGTCGATCGACGGCCAGCCCGTCGATGATCCCAACGCGTTCGACTACCGTTTTGCGACCCGTCCGCTCGGCGGCACTGCGCAGATCGAGGTGCAACGCGGCGGCAAGCCGGTGAAGGTCGCGGTCGCGCTGGAGACCGCACCGGACACCGGGCGCAACGAGATGGTCATCAACGGCCGCTCGCCATTCCAGGGCGCGAAGGTCGCCAACATCTCGCCGGCGGTCGCCGACGAGCTGCACCTCGATGCCGACACCGAGGGCGTGGTGGTGCTCGAGCCGGGCGACGGCACCACCGCCGCCAATGTCGGCTTCCAGAAGGGCGACGTCATCATGGCCGTGAACAACCAGAAGATCGCCAAGACCGCCGATCTCGACAAGGCCTCGCGCGAGGCCGCCCGCATCTGGCGCATCACCGTGCTGCGCGGCGGCCAGCAGATCAACGTCACGCTCGGCGGATGAGCCCGAAGCGTCCCCAGCAGGGAGGCCCGAGCCTCTTCGCTGCGGCGGGGATGGAGCACGATGCGCCACGGCCGCTGCCGGAGCGGCTGCGCCCGCACAAGCTGTCCGACGTCGTCGGGCAGGATCATATCCTCGGGCCGGACGGCGCGCTGACGCGCATGCTGGAGACGCGCACGCTAGGCTCGCTGATCTTCTGGGGCCCGCCCGGCACCGGCAAGACCACCGTGGCGCGGCTGTTGGCCGACGCCACGGAGTTGCATTTCGAGCAGATCTCGGCGGTGTTCTCCGGCGTCGCCGATTTGAAGAAGGTGTTCGACGCGGCGCGCGCGCGGCGCGAGACCGGGCAGGGCACGCTGCTGTTCGTCGACGAGGTGCATCGCTTCAACCGCGCTCAGCAGGATTCCTTCCTGCCGGTGATGGAGGATGGCACCGTCGTGCTGGTCGGCGCGACCACGGAGAACCCGTCCTTCGAGCTCAACGCCGCTCTGCTGTCGCGTTCGCGCGTGCTGGTGTTCCACTCGCTCGATGCCGCCGCGATCGAGAAGCTCTACAGCAACGCAGAGGCGGTCGAGGGCCGCAAGCTGCCGCTCGATGACGAGGCGCGCGCCGTGCTGATCCGCATGGCCGACGGCGACGGCCGCGCCGCGCTGACGCTCGCCGAGGAGGTCTGGCGCTCGGCGCGCAAGGACGAGATCTTCAACGCGGTGCAGCTGCAGGACATCCTGCAGCGCCGCGCGCCGATCTACGACAAGTCCGCCGACGGCCACTACAACCTGATCTCGGCCATGCACAAATCGGTGCGCGGCTCGGATCCCGATGCCGCGCTGTACTACTTCGCCCGCATGCTCGACGCCGGCGAGGACCCGCTGTTCCTCGCCCGCCGCATCGTGCGCATGGCCGTGGAGGACATCGGCCTCGCCGATCCCCAGGCGCTGGTCATCGCCAACGCCGCCAAGGACGCCTATGATTTCCTGGGCTCGCCCGAAGGCGAGCTCGCGATCGCGCAGGCCGTGATCTATGTGGCGACCGCGCCGAAATCCAACGCCGCCTACAAGGCGTTCGGCGCCGCCAAGCGCGTGGCGAAGGAGGGCGGCTCGCTGCTGCCGCCCAAGCACATCTTGAATGCCCCGACCAAGCTGATGCAGAGCGAAGGCTACGGCACCGGCTATCAGTACGACCACGACACGCCCGACGCGTTTTCGGGGCAGGACTACTTCCCCGACGCCCTCGGCCGCCAGCAGTTCTACGATCCCCCCGAGCGCGGCTTCGAGCGCGAGATCAGGAAACGGCTGGATTATTGGGCGAAGCTGAGGAAGGAGCGGGGCGGGTAGCATCGCTGACCTTGCGGCTTGCTCGGTTCACCTCGGCCCGCTTGCCGGGAAACACCGAGCTCTCCTGCGGACGCCTGACTCGGAGACCGCTATGCCAAGTGACCATCAACTACTTGCCCGTCTGTACGAACTCCGCGATCTCCCGCGTCAGTCGGTCGTCCTCGGTATTGATCGCATACACCTCGGACATGTGGCTGTGCTGCGGCAGCATCACCGCGCGGGCGCAGCCGGATGGCCGTTTGCAGGCGGCCTGCTTCAACAGGTCGAACTGCTCGACGAAGCGCGGCGGGTCGAGCTCGGCGGAGACGATCATCAGCGGCAGACTCGAGGCTTGCAGGCCTGATAGCGACGAGCGCTCCTTGAAGCGCGAGGGATCGGTGCCGAAATAGGCCATCTCCTGGTCGCCGAGCGGCGTCGCGGTGAGGTCGTAGACGCCCGAGGCCATGATCGCGCCCGCAAGGCCGCCGCCGGCGACCTTGTGGAATTCGGGATGCGCCACATAGGTCGCGACGTGCACCGCGCCGGCCGAATGGCCCATCAGATAGATGCGCGCGGGATCGCCGCCGTTCTCGGCGGCGTGGGCGACCACCCATTGCACCGCGCTGGCGACGTCCTCGACGCCGGCAGGCCAGGGGAATTTCGGCGCGAGGCGGTAGGTGATGTCGACGCCGACGAAGCCGCTCTTCACCGCCCATAGCATGATGTTGTCGTAGAACGGGCCGTCCGGCGTGGTGCGCTTGTTGCCACCGATGAAGGCGCCGCCATGCACGAAGATCAGCATGGGCCGGGGCGGGGCCGCGGCATCCGGTGTGAAGACGTCGAGCAGATTGCGTTCGGCCGTGCCGTATCTCACATCGCGCTGCACCTTGACGCCGGTGTAGGGTTCCTTGGCCTGCAGCGGTGCGTAGATCGCGGCGGTCTTCGGCGGGGCGATGACCCGGCCGATCTCGATCAGCTTCCAGGCGATGTCGTCGGGCATCGGGCTCTGCTGCGCCTGCGTGGCGGTCGTCGCCAGCGTGGCTGCCAGGATCGCCAGGCCCAGTCGCGTGAGCGTCATTCGATTCGCTCCGATCAGTATCGATGGCCCAAGGGGCCGACTCACAAGCGGATTTATCGCGATTTCGCCGTGACTGGCAGTGGCTTTTGAGATACGCAACCTGCCATGAGCCGCCGTATCAAGCGAACCCAGACCCGATCCGATCGCCCGACCGATCGCCGCAACGAGCGGCCGAAGGCCGAGGCGGCCCGCAGCCAAGGCGCCGCGGCCAAGCGTGAGTCTGCGAAGCGTCCCGATGCCGAGCGGCCGCGGCGCGACCGTTTTGCCGGTGACCGCGAGGCGGCACCGCGCGGCGATTTCGGGCGCGGTAAAGCCGAGCGCAGCCGTGCGCCGCGCGCCGAGGGAGAGGATCGCCGCGACAGCTTCGCGCCGCGCAAACAGCCGCCGGCCAAGCGCGCCGGCGCCGGCAAGCCGGCGCGGTTCAGCTCGGAGCATGCCGAGCGCAGGCCTGCGGCGCCGCCGCCGAAGAAGGTCGAGCCGGAGACGCCGCTGCTGCCGACGAAGGTGCAGACCGTCGTCGTCACCGCCGACGAGAACAACATGCGCGTCGACCGCTTCCTCGAGGCGCGCTTCCCCGGTCTGTCGTTCTCCCACATCCAGCGCATCGTCCGCAAAGGCGAGCTACGCGTCGATGGCAAGCGCGCCGACTCCAAGGACCGCCTGAAGGAAGGCCAGAGCGTCCGCATTCCGCCGCTCAAGCTCGATGCGCCGAAGGAGCGCGCCGGCCTCTCCGAGGGCGAGCGAAAGACGCTGGAGAGCCTCAAGGCGATGACGCTGTATGAGGATGACGACGTGCTCGTCCTCAACAAGCCCGCGGGACTCGCGGTGCAGGGCGGCTCCGGCATGACCCGCCACATCGACCAGATGCTGGAGGTGATGCGCGACGCCAAGGGCCAGAAGCCGCGGCTCGTGCACCGCATCGACCGCGAGACCTCCGGCTGCCTCCTGATCGCCAAGACCCGCTTCGCCGCCACGCATCTGACCGGCGCCTTTCGCAGCCGTTCCGCGCGCAAGATCTACTGGGCGCTGGTGGCGGGCGTGCCCAAGCCCAAGCAGGGCCGCATCTCCACGTATCTTGCCAAGGAGGAGAGCGAGGACGACACCATCATGCGCGTCGCCGCGCATGGCGACGAGGGCGCCAGCCACGCCGTGACCTACTACGCCGTGGTCGAGGCCTCGGCCAACAAGCTCGCCTGGGTTTCCTTGAAGCCGGTGACGGGGCGCACCCATCAGTTGCGCGCGCACATGGCCCATATCGGCCACCCCATCGTCGGCGATCCCAAATATTTCAACATCGAGAACTGGGCGCTGCCCGGCGGCCTGCAGAACCGGCTGCATCTCTTGGCGCGCCGCATCGTCATCCCGCATCCGCGCGGCGGGTTCATCGACGCCACCGCGCCGCTGCCGCCGCACATGCTGCAGTCGTGGAACCTGCTCGGCCTCGAGCATGACCGCTTCGACCCGATCGAGAACGCGCCGGAGGAGTGAGCGGCTCCGGAGCGCTCAGCCTCTCTGTTCGACGAGTTGAATGCCCGCGTCCCGCAGCGCGCAGAAGATGTTTTCGATATCCTCGGGCGGCATGTCCCATCCGCACAGCGCGTTCAACTCGTCGAAGGTGATCTTGCCATCCTGCTCGCTCATCGCGATCAGCCGGCGAACGATCTCCGGCATGTTCATGGTCGTCCTCCTCTTTGCAGCCTCTGCTTAAGGGGAGGAGAATCGGTTTCCGCTGCGGCCTTCAGTTCCGGAACTGCTCCAGGAACAGTGTGAGCGAATCGTGCGGGGTTTCGACATCGAGGATGACCCAGCCGTCCGGCCCCTTGACCACGATGAAGTTCATCGTCACGCGGTGGCCCTGGTTGTCGAAGCTGGCGGCGACATAGGTCTTGTCGAACTGCCTGCGCACAATCGAGATCGCGACCGGGCCGAGCTTCCAGCGCGGGCTCTGCACCAGGAAATCGTAGGGCTCACGCCGCGGCGCCGTCCAGGCCCTGGCGAGGCTCGGATCGAAGAACTGCCGTGCGACCTCGGCCGTCCGCGGCAGCCCGGCGGAGAGCTCCGGCGCGCCCCGGCCGTAATGCGCATAGACGTTGCGCACCAGCGATTCCGGCGTGCGGAAGCCGGCCGCGGCTGGGACGGTGCTGCCGAGCAGGACGAGAGCGGAGAGCAGGGGACGCATCGGCAGCTCGCATTTCGGGCGGACAGGGCTTATCTACCGCGAAAACAACGGATCCCGTGTGATCATCCCGCGAGAGGGCTGGAATTCTGATGCGTGAACTGTTTGACGACGTCGTCGGCCGGTCGCCGCTCGATCCGCAGGAATCGGCGCGCCAGGCGATGCGGACGCCGCTGCGCAAGCGCTTCTACAAGGAGGCCGGGACCGCCGCCGCCGAGGGCGGCTTCAACGTGACCCTCGACGGCCGGCCGATCCGCACGCCGTCGGGGCGCGTCGTCATCGTTCCCGCCGGGGAGCTGGCGGCGGCCGTGGCCGCCGAGTGGCAGGCCCAGGGTGAGAACATCGATCCCGCCACGATGCCGCTGACGCGGTTCGCCAACAGCGTCGTGCAGTCGGTGGTCGACCGCACCGATGACGTGCGCGAGGACATTGCCAAATATCTCCAATCCGACCTGTTGTTCTACCGGGCCGGTCATCCTGAGGGGCTGGTCGCGCGCGAGGCCGAGCATTGGGACCCGGTGCTGGACTGGGCCCGCGATAGTCTCGGCGCGCATTTCATCCTGTCCGAAGGCATCATGCATGTGACCCAACCGGAGGCTGCGGTGCAGGCGGCGCGCGGTGCGCTGCCGACCGGCCCGTGGACGGTGGCGGCGGCGCATGTCGTCACCACACTGACCGGCTCGGCGCTGCTGGCGCTGGCGCTGGTTCATGGGGTGCGCGACCCTGGCCAGATCTGGGCGGCAGCCCATGTCGACGAGGACTGGAACGTCGCGCAATGGGGGGCCGACGAGGAGGCGATGAGCCGCCGCGCCGCCAAGCAGATCGACTACGAGGCCGCCGTCCGCATCCTCCAGGCGGTCGACGCCGCGCTCTGAGGCCGGTTAACGCCGGGTTTAGGGGCAACCGCTAGGCTGTGCGCGTAACCCGAGTACGCGCATGGTCCAGAGTGTCACCCCGCCGCCTTCCGTGAGCGCCGTCCGCGGCGTCGGCAGCTCGCCGGCCGGATCCACGGTGGCGGCAGCAACCACGCTGCAGGCCGGCGCACTGGTCAGCGCCAGGGTGCAGCAGGTGCTCGCCGAGAATCTGGTCCAAGTCGCGATCGGAAACCTGTCGATGGAGCTCGCGAGCGAGCTGCCGCTGCAGGCCGGCCAGACGGTGCAGGTCGCCGTGTCGCAGACCGCGCAAGGGCTGCAGCTCGCCATCGTCGGGCAAGGCGGCAGCGCTGCCGCTGGCACCACCGGCACCCCGACGCCGGCCGCCACCGTCGTCGACGTCACCGGCCGGCTGGCGCCGGCGTTGCCTCCGCCGCCGGATCCGCTGACCGGGCTGGAGCGGCTCGCATTGTCGATTGCCAGCGAGGAGGCGGCGACCCGTCAGGGCAGCCAGGGCCAATTGTTCGCCGATCTCCAGGCCGTCGCCGACTCGCCGAACCTTCCACCGGCCTTGCGCGCCGCCGTGGCCCAGGTGCTGGCACAGCAGACCCAGCTATCGCCGGCGCTGACCGCGGAGGATGTGCAGAGCGCCGTGCAGCATTCCGGCCTGTTCCTGGAATCCTCGCTCGCCAATGGCGCCGCCGGTGCCGGCACGCCCGACCTGAAGGCGGCGCTGATCGTGCTGCGCCAGACGCTGGCGACGGTGCTGCAGACCGCCGAGCCCGGCATGGCGGCGTCCACGCAGCCGTCGCCCGGTGGCTCCTACGCCTCGGTGCTGTCCGAGGCCGGCCGCGCCGCCGCCGCGCAGCAACAGAGCGGCGCACCCCCGCTGGTGCCCGACATCGAGATCGAGCTGCCGCCCCAGCCCTGGGCCACGGGAATGGGGCGGCCCGACGCCGCGTCTGCCGGCTTCACCGGCTCGGCGCTGATCGAGGCCCTGACGGGCGCCAAGGCGCAGTCGCTCACGCCCGGCACGGTGCTGGCCGTGCTGCAGGAAGCGCAGCAGCAGATTCCGCGCGCCGCCGGCCTCGTTCCCGGACGCAACGCCAATGGTCGCGCCGATATGGTCGTGCGCACCAACACGCCGCCGCCGCCGTTCCGCGGGGCTGCACCGATGCCGCAGGCCGTGGCGGCGCCGACGCTCGGCCCGGACACGCCGCTGCCGGCGATCGCGCACCGCCTGCTCGACGAGACCGACCAGGCGCTGTCGCGCCAGACCCTGCTGCAGGTCGCCTCGCTGCCGGATCGTCCGGACGCCTCGACCGCGCGCACCGATCCCGCGCCGCCGCGCTGGAACTTCGAGATTCCCTTCGCTACCCCGCAGGGCACGGCCATGGCGCAGTTCGAGATCTCGCGCGACGGCGGCACGCAATCGCCGGACGCCGCCAAGCGCGTCTGGCGGGCGCGCTTCTCGCTCGACGTCGAGCCGGCCGGCCCGGTGCATGCGATGATCAGCTTCAGCGCCGAGCGCACCTCCGTGCGGATGTGGGCCGAGCGTCCGGTCACCGCCGCGCGCTTGCGCGCCGGTCTCTCCGAACTGAGCCAGGCCCTCAGCCGTGCCGAGCTCTCGCCGGGCGATCTCGTGGTGCAGGACGGCGCGCCGCCGGCGGCGATGCCGCCCAGGGCCGGCCATTTCCTGGATCGCGCGCTATGAGCATCGAGGTGAAGGCCGCCAACAAGACCCAGCTCGCCGTCGCCTTGCACTATGACAAGGGCCAGGGCGCGCCGCGCGTCGTCGCCAAGGGCAAGGGCACGATCGGCGCCAAGATCATCGAGGTCGCGAAGGCGCACGACATCCCGATCGAGGAGAACGAGGTGCTGGCCGGCGCGCTCTCCAACGTCGAACTCGGCGACGAGATCCCGGAGGAGCTCTACAAGGCCGTCGCCGAGGTGCTGGTGTTCGTGCTCAACCTGTCGCGGCCGATGCGCTGAGCGCGTCGCATTTGTGATCTCCGTCATGCGTCGGTCGTCACCGCCCTGTGATAGGGAGGAGCCGACGACGACGGAGAAATTCGCGATGCCCATGATGAGTCGCCGCCACGTGCTCGCCCTGATGACCGGCGCCAGCCTGCTGCCCACACGTTCATTCGCGCATGTCGCGCCGCCGCGCAACGAGATCCGCGGCGATCTCGCCAAGCGCTTCACCGACGAAGGCACCAAGGGGACTTTCCTGGCCTACAAGGTCGAGGAATATCTCGTCATCGCCAGCGACACCGATCGCTCCGGCGAGGCAAGGCTGCCGGCCTCGACCTTCAAGATCGCGAACTCGCTGATCGCGCTGGAGACGGGCGTTGTCGAGGATCCCGACAAGGATGTGTTCAAATGGGATGGCGTCACGAGATCGATCGAGGCCTGGAACAAGGATCACACCTTGCGCAGCGCGATCGCGGTCTCCGCCGTGCCGGTCTATCAGGAGATCGCGCGCCGCATCGGCGCTGAGCGGATGCAGAAATATCTCGAGGAGCTCGACTACGGCAATCACGACATCGGCGGCGGCATCGACCAGTTCTGGCTGACAGGCGCGCTTCGCATCGATCCCGTCGAGCAGGTCGATTTCATCGATCGCCTCAGGCGTGGCGCGCTTCAGGTCTCCAAGCGCAGCCAGGATCTGACCCGCGACATCATCCCCGTGACCAAGGTCGGCGATGCCGTCATTCACTTCAAGTCCGGACTGCTCGGCAAGGAACAGGGGGCGCTCGGCTGGATGGTCGGCTGGGTCGACAAGGGAGACCAGCCGACCGTGTTCGCGCTCAACATGGACTGTCCGGAGCCGCGCCACGTCGAGGCTCGGATGACGCTGGCGCAGGCGTGCCTGAAGGACATCGGCGCGGTGTGAATCGAACTGCCGTGGTGTCGTGGCGTAGCCCGGATGGGCGCAGCGATATCCGGGACCAGCGAACGTGAGTTCCTCGAAGACCAGGACACTGTCGTCATTGCGAAGAGCGAAGCGACGAAGCAATCCAGAGTCATCGAGGGACTCGGGATCGCTTCGCTTCGCCGCTTCGCGCGCAATGACGCGGAAATGTTGGTGGCCTATCTCCGCGCCAGCTCCAGGTCGACGCCCCTGATCTCCGTGCCCGCCGGGCGGATCGACACGGTCTGCCGGCGTCCCTGCGTCGTCAGCGACAGCCCGGCGGAAAACGTCTGCCCGCGCGCCTGGGCTTCGATGCGGTTGCCGACCGCGCGGCCCTCGATCGTGCCGGATGCGTTGTGGCTCGATTCGCTCCATTGCCCCGAGATCTCGCCGCCGCGATAGGCGACGTCGCTGGAGAGGTCGATGTTGTAGCTGTCGCTCGCGCAGCGGATGTTGAGCCGGAGCTGCTCGCCGGCGCCGCCGACGTCATAGGCCGCGCGGCAGCGCAGCCGCTCCTGGTTGCCGTCGGACATGCTGATCACGCCGCCGCCGGTCCAGGAGCCCTCCAGCCCCCGGAACGGCGCGGCAGGCGCCGCATGGGCCGCGCCGCCCAAGGCGAGGGCGGTCAGCAAAGTTGGGATCGCAAGGCGAGAGGCGCGCATCATCGGGCTCCGTTTCATCGTCGAAAAGTGAGCGACAACGCAGCAAGACCCGATGCGTTCGACCTGTCACCTCAAGAATTGATCCAAATCGTTCTATTTTTGCTCACGACAGTTTGAACAGTGCGCGCAGGAAATCCGTCACCGCCTGGCGGGCCGCCTCGGCCGTGGCCGGATTGCCGCCGACATGCGGATCGAACTCGACGCAGGCGTCCTGATAGGTGAAGGGCTGCTGCGTGTCGGCATTGATCAGCATCCCGCCATCGCTCTCCTTGATGCGGCAGTTGCGCACGGTCTGCGCCTTCGGCGCGACGGCGAGCATGTTGGCGCCGAGCAGGCCGAGATCGAAGCCGTGCGGCGAGTCCGGATATTCGGTCAGCGCGACGTCGCGGCCCGCTGCCTTCAGCCGCTCGACATAGGCCTTGCAGGTCCGCACCGGATTGTAGTCGTCCGGTCCGCCGTGAAAGATCCGGATCGGCCGCGCCACGACGTCGGTCTCACCGAGATAGGTCGTCGAGCAGTCCGGATAGAACGGGATGTAGGCGGCAAATTGCAGCCCGGAATTGTTCCAGCGCTTGTGGAAGCGCTGGAGGCTCGCATACAGCGCCGCCTGTCCGCCGCGTGAAAAGCCCATCAGCACGATGCGCTCGGGATCGACGCGCGGATGCTTCGCCAGCACGTCCAGCGCACGATAGATGTCCATGATCAGGTTCAGCCGGCCGAGCTGGGCCTGGTTGGTGCTGGTCGCGGTGATGCCGCGCCCGGTGAAGCCGTCGATCGCGAAGGTCGAGATCCCCATTGCATTGAAGGTGCGGCTCCAGGCTGCGATGTTGGCGCCGACGCCGCCCGAGCCGTGCATCAGCACCACCACCGGCAGCCTGCCGCTGCCCTGCGCCACGCGCATTTCGCCGACGACGGTGACCGGCTTGCCGCCGTCGTCGCCGGAGAGGAACTGCCGGTCAGATAGCGTGAGCGAGGGGATCGGATACATCTCGACCCGGGCCGGCACGTCCTTGGTGATGCCTTGCGCGCTTGCGCTGCCGCCGAGCCCAGGACCGAGTGCAGCGAGCAGCATCATGACCACCGCCGTTGCTGCCGAACGCCGCGCTGGTCCAGCGGTGGTCTGCGATACGCGTCTGAGACAGAAACAGGCGCGCGCGGCAAGCACCAACGGCGCGCTACCATGGTGTCGCTCCATGACCGTCCTCCTGGCTCGCCGCTTGTGGCGCGGCTTTGCAACCAAGTAGAACGAGCGATCATGGCGCTGTCAAACCATCCCGTGAGATGCATGGTGGACAACGGATCGAGGGGGCATGTGCGTTGCTCGGGCGGGCAGCCCGGCGGAGAGCGGTATGCTGATCACGCGGCGCTGGTGCGACCGTTTGGCGATCGCGGCCTCTGCGCCCGGTAACGTGATCAGGACGAGGCGATCATCGACCGTCAGCGTCGCGTGATCCGACTTGCGGGTGATCCATTATCCTTTCGGTGTCGTTGCGGATTCTTCGTGCCTTTCGGACTCCGCATCAACGCCCGGGAAGCAAAGCGCGACATATCGCCCAGCATCCTTGCAGACTTCTGCGATGATACATGGTGCGCAGTTGTCGCAGTCGCCGCATGTTGCGGAAAAATTCTGGATTGCAGCTATCAGTTCGCCTATGAGGAGCGCACGAACGTTCGCCGGCTCGCGACGGTGGCATACGACGCGCCGAGTTGGTGAGCGACGATCTGGAAGACGGGCGGCGGATCCTCGGCGATCCGATGTCCTCGATAATCGTCCAGCATCCATGCGCGCCGGCGACGTAACAAGATGGACTTCATGCTGAGAGAGCAATTGATCCGTTCGGCGGGCGCGACGATCTGTGCGGTCTCGTTTCTCACGCTTGCAGCATGCATCGACCGTGACGGCTCCGGTGCCTCCCAAGCGTCGAGCCCGCCCGAGGTCGGCGTGATCACGGTCGAAGCGGCGCCGGTGACGTTGACCAAGAACCTGCCGGGGCGGATCACGTCGATGCGGATCGCCGAGGTGCGGCCGCGCGTCAGCGGCATCGTGGTCGAGCGCAGCTTCGAGCAGGGTGCGCTCGTCGAGGCAGGCGCCGTGCTGTACCGGATCGATCCGGCGCCGTTCCAAGTCGAGCTCGACAAGGCTCGCGCTGCGCTCGCCAAGGCGGAGGCCGTGCTCTATCAGGCCGATCGCCAGGAAGACCGCCTCAAGACCTTGTTGACCGGCCAGGCCACGTCCCAGGCGCAGTACGAGCTCGCGGTTGCCTCCGAGCGCCAGGCCGAGGCCGACGTTGCGGCCCAGAAGGCCGCGGTCGCGCAGGCGCAGCTCAATCTTGATTGGGCGACGGTGCGCGCGCCGATCAGCGGCCGCATCGGCCGTGCGCTGGTCACCGAAGGCGCGCTGGTCAATCCCAACGAGACGACTCATCTCGCCACCATCCAGCAGCTCGATCCGGTCTATGCCGACTTCACCCAGTCGGTTGCCGAGCTGAACGAACTGCGGCGCGATCTCGCGGAAGGGCGGCTGAAGAGCGTTGCGCCTGACGCGGCGCGCGTCCGCCTCGTGTTGGACGACGGCTCAATCTACAAGCATGCAGGGCGCCTGCTGTTCTCCGACGTCAGCGTCGATCCGGGCACCGCCAAGGTGACGTTGCGCGGCGAGTTTCCGAATCCCGAAGGCGAGCTGCTGCCCGGTATGTATGTCCGGGTGCAGATCGAGGAGGCGATCGATACCAACGGCATCGTGGTCCCGGCGCAGGCTGTGCAGCGCACGACGTCGGGCAGCAGCGCCGTCTATGTCGTCAATGACGAAGGCCGCGCCACCCTTCAGCCGGTACGTTCCGGGCGCACGCTCGCCTCCGGCGTCCTGATCGAGGATGGCCTCAAGCCCGGCTGGCGCGTCGTCGTCGACGGCGTCCAGAAGGTGGCGCCCGGCAGTGCCGTCACAGCCGTGCCCTGGAAGGTTTCCGGCTCCGACAAGCCGTCCGCCTCGAACTGACGCAGTCACGGCCCGGAGGTTGTCATGTCGCGCTTCTTCATCGCACGTCCGATCTTTGCCTGGGTCGTGGCGATCTTCATCTGCCTGGCCGGCGTGCTGTCGATTCCGTTCCTGCCCGTGGCGCAGTATCCGATCATCGCGCCGCCCTCGATCTCGATTTCGACCGCCTATCCCGGCGCGTCGACCGAGAACCTGTATTACAGTGTCACGCGCCTGATCGAGGAGGAGCTGAACGGCGCCGCCGGCATCCTGAACTACGAATCGACCAGCGACACCACCGGCGAGGTCGAGATCCTCGCTTCGTTCAAGCCGGGGACCGACATCGACCTCGCCTCCGTCGACGTCCAGAACCGCATCAAGCGCATCGAGCCGCGCCTGCCCGAGGCGGTGCGGCAGCAGGGCATCGTCATTCTCGAGGCGAGCAGCGCCATCCTGCAATTCGTCACCTTGACCTCGACCGACGGCAGTCTCGACGAGATCGGGCTCGGCGACGTCGCGACGCGCTACGTGCTGCCCGAGCTGCGCCGGCTGCCCGGCGTCGGCCGTGCGCGGCTGTTCGCCACCGAGCGCGCGATGCGCATCTGGCTCGATCCCGACAAGCTGCTCGGCCTCGGCCTCACGCCGCAGGACGTCGATCAGGCGATCGCGGCGCAGAACGCGCAGGTCGCCTCCGGCCAGCTCGGCGTGCAGCCGTCGCCGACCCGCCAGCGGGTGCAGAACACCGTGCTGGTGAAGGGCCAGCTCGAGTCGCCGGAGGAGTTCGGCAACATTGTGCTGCGCGCCAACCTGAATGGCTCGGCCGTGCGGCTTGCGGACGTCGCGCGCATCGAGGTCGGCGGTCTCTCCTATGCGTTCTCGTCCTGGCTCAACGGGAAGCCCGCCGCCTCGGTCGCGGTGCAACTGGCGCCGGCCGGCAATGCGCTCGCCACCTCCAAGGCGGTCAAGGCGCGGATGGAGGAGCTTGCCGCGTTCTTTCCCCCGGGCGTGAAGTACGAAGTCTCCTACGACGTGACCCCGGTGATCGCGGCCTCCGTCAAGAAGGTGCTGATGACGCTGGGCGAGGCCGTCGTGCTGGTGTTCCTGGTGATGTTCCTGTTCCTGCAGAACATCCGCTACACGTTGATCCCGACCATCGTGGTGCCGATTGCGCTGCTCGGCACCTGCGGCGTGCTGCTCGCGCTCGGCTTCTCCATCAACGTGCTGACGATGTTCGGCATGGTGCTCGCGATCGGCATCCTCGTGGACGACGCCATCGTCGTGGTCGAGAACGTCGAACGCATCATGGCGGAAGAGGGGCTGCCGCCGCGCGAGGCGACGGACAAGGCGATGGATCAGATCACCGGCGCGGTGATCGGCATCACGCTGGTGCTGATGGCCGTGTTCGTGCCGATGGCCTTCTTCCCGGGCTCGGTCGGCATCATGTATCAGCAGTTCTCCGCCGCCATGGTGGTGTCGATCGGCTTCTCGGCGTTCCTCGCGCTGTCGCTGACGCCCGCGCTGTGCGCGACCCTGCTGAAGCCGATCGAGAAGGGGCACGGCCACGCCGCACGCGGCTTCTTCGGCTGGTTCAACCGCCGCTTTGCCGCGGCGACCAACCGCTACAGCCAGGCGACGCGCTGGATCGTGGCGCGCGCCGGACGCTTCATGATCGTTTATGCACTGATCCTGGCGGGGCTCGGCTATTCGTTCTGGCGCATGCCCGGCGGCTTCCTGCCGGTAGACGACCAGGGCTTCGTCATGGTCGACGTGCTGGCGCCCGCCGATGCCAGCGCCAACCGGACCCTCGACATCTTGCAGGAGGTCAACGAGAAGCTGGTCGCGACGCCCGGCATCGACACGGTGTCGTTCGTCGCCGGCTTCAGCTTCTACGGCCAGGGCGCCAACACCGCGCAGGCCTTCGTGACGCTGAAGGACTGGTCGGAGCGCAACAAGGCCCAGAGCGCGGACGCCCTGATCGCCAAGCTCAATCCGGAGTTCGCGAAAATCCGTGATGCCGAGGTGTCGGTGCTGGCGCCGCCGCCGATCGACAATCTCGGCAACACCTCCGGCTTCAGTTTCCGCCTGCAGGATCGCTCGCAGCGCGGCTATGATGCGCTGATGGCGGCCAAGGATACGCTGTTTGCGGCTGCGGCGAACTCGCCCGTGCTCGGCAAGCTGAGCGTCGAGGGGCTGCCGCCAGCGCCCTCGGTCCGTCTCGAGATCGACCGTCCCAAGGCGGCCGCGCTCGGCGTCACCTTCGCGGCCATCAACGGCGCGCTGTCGACGAGCCTCGGCTCGAGCTACATCAACGACTTCCTCAATCTCGGCCGCATGCAGCGCGTGATCGTGCAAGCCAATGAGGACAAGCGCCTCAAGCCGGAGGACCTGCTGACCTACAGCGTGCGCAACACGGCCGGCGAGATGGTGCCGTTCTCCTCCTTCGCCCGCCTGTCATGGGTGGTCGGGCCGACCCAGGTCGTCGGCTTCGACGGCTACCCGTCGGTCCGCGTCACCGGCAATCCCAAGCCGGGCTACACCTCCGGCGACGCGATCGCCGAGATGGAGCGGCTGATGGGCACCTTGCCGAAGGGCTTCGGCTACGCCTGGACCGGCCAGTCGCTGCAGGAGAAGCTTGCGGGATCGCAGGCCGCGTTCCTGCTCGGGCTGTCGATCCTGTTCGTCTTCCTCTGCCTCGCCGCGCTGTACGAGAGCTGGGCGATCCCGTTCGCGGTCATGCTCGCCGTGCCGCTCGGCCTGATCGGCTCGGTCGCCGCGGCCTGGCTGCGCGGCCTGCCGAACGACGTCTATTTCACCGTCGGCGTCATCACCATCATCGGCCTGTCGGCGAAGAACGCGATCCTGATCATCGAGTTCGCCAAGGACCTGCGGGCGCGCGGGATGCCCCTGATCGAGGCGACCGTCACCGCCTGCGAGCTGCGCTTCCGGCCGATCATCATGACGTCGCTGGCCTTCATCCTCGGTGTCGTGCCGCTGGTGATCGCCACGGGGGCGAGTGGCGCGAGCCAGCAGGCGCTGGGCACGGGCGTGCTCGGCGGCATGATCACGGCGACCTTCCTCGCGGTGCTCTGGGTACCGGTGTTCTTCGTCGTGGTGATCCGGTTCTTCACCCGCGACAAGCCGGCCGCGGCGACGCCGAACCGGGAGCTGCCGTCGGCCGCGCACTGATCCGGGGCGTGCAGGGGACGCGCCGTCCGATCAGGCTGCGGCCCGGCCGATCCGGCCGAGATGGGTGAAGCCGAAGCCGTCGGCGTATTTCAAACCGTAGCCGGCGAGGCGGTCGACGCCGACATGGGCAAGCCAGACGGTCGCGATCGCCGTGACCAGCGGTTGTCCGGCCAGCAGTCCGAGGGCGAGCAGGGCGGCGGGCGCCAGCGTGCTGTGGACGGCATTGTAGACGACCGCGCCGACGCGCGGTCCGCCGAGATAGGCCGCGAAGCTGGTGTCCGGAGCCAGAAACAGCGCCGCGAACAGCCACCACGACCCGCCCTGGTGGGCATAGAAGGCGGCTGCGCCGGCGGCCAGCGCCAGCCCTTCGAGCCGCAGCAGCAGGCGCGGGCCGCCATGGACGGCGCCATGGGATGTGCCGGAAGGCTCAGTGACCAGATCCGGTTGAGCGGCCATATCCATGATTCTGCTTCCAATTCCGAACTGTGGGAGGAGGGGCGGCACGGCCGAAAGCGGCTTTCCGGCTCCGAAATAGCCGTGATAGAAGGCCGCCAACAGTCACGACATCGGGAACGGGCGGGAAGCGCATGAAGGACATCCTGGACACCCTCGAGGAGCGCCGCAAAGGCGCCAAGCTCGGCGGCGGCGAGAAGCGCATCGAGGCGCAGCACGCACGCGGCAAGCTGACGGCGCGGGAGCGCATCGAGCTGCTGCTCGACAAGGGCTCGTTCGAGGAGTTCGACATGTTCGTCGAGCACCGTTCGACCGAGTTCGGCATGGAGAAGACCAAGGTCCCGGGCGATGGCGTCGTCACCGGCTGGGGCACCGTCAACGGCCGCAAGACTTTTGTGTTCGCCAAGGACTTCACCGTGTTCGGCGGCTCTTTGTCCGAGACCCACGCGCTGAAGATCACCAAGCTGCAGGACATGGCGATGAAGGCGAGGGCGCCGATCATCGGCCTCTATGACGCCGGCGGCGCCCGCATCCAGGAGGGCGTCGCGGCGCTCGCGGGCTATTCCTACGTGTTCCGCCGCAACGTGCTGGCGTCCGGCGTGATCCCGCAGATCTCGGTGATCATGGGCCCGTGCGCCGGGGGCGACGTGTATTCGCCGGCGATGACCGACTTCATCTTCATGGTGAAGAACACCAGCTACATGTTCGTGACCGGCCCGGATGTCGTGAAGACCGTCACCAACGAGGTCGTGACCGCGGAGGAGCTCGGCGGCGCCTCGGTGCATGCGACGCGCTCCTCGATCGCCGACGGCGCCTTCGACAACGACGTCGAGACGCTGCTGCAGATGCGCCGCCTCATCGACTTCCTGCCGTCGAACAACTCCGACGGGGTGCCGGAATGGCCGAGCTTCGACGACATCGAGCGTGTCGACATGTCGCTCGACACGCTGATCCCGGACAATCCGAACAAGCCCTACGACATGAAGGAGCTGATCCTGAAGGTCGTCGACGAGGGCGACTTCTTCGAGATCGCGGAAGGCTTCGCCAAGAACATCGTCACCGGCTTCGGCCGCATTGCCGGCCGCACCGTGGGCTTCGTCGCCAACCAGCCGATGGTGCTGGCCGGCGTGCTCGACAGCGACGCCTCGCGCAAGGCCGCGCGCTTCGTCCGCTTCTGCGACGCCTTCAACATCCCGATCGTCACCTTCGTCGACGTGCCGGGCTTCCTGCCGGGCACCGCGCAGGAATATGGCGGCCTGATCAAGCATGGCGCCAAGCTGTTGTTCGCGTACTCGCAATGCACGGTGCCGCTCGTCACCGTGATCACCCGCAAGGCCTATGGCGGCGCCTTCGACGTCATGGCGTCCAAGGAGATCGGCGCCGACATGAACTACGCCTGGCCGACGGCGCAGATTGCGGTGATGGGCGCCAAGGGCGCCGTCGAGATCATCTTCCGCGCCGACATGGCGGATCCGGAGAAGATCGCCGCGCGCACCAAGGAATACGAGGACCGCTTCCTGTCGCCGTTCATCGCTGCCGAGCGTGGCTACATCGACGACGTCATCATGCCCCACTCCACCCGCCGCCGCATCGCCCGTGCGCTCGCCATGCTGCGTGACAAGAAGATGGAGATGCCGGCCAAGAAGCACGACAATCTGCCGCTGTGAGCGGCGGTTGAAGAGCAGGGAGGGCGGCGCACCGGCGGGTCGCCGTCGTATTTGACGAAGTCTGGCGGCCGCCGCGCGCTTCCGCCGGATCGGCGCGGCAATCTGCGCCGTTTTCGCCCCTGGCGTTAAGCTTACGGCTTAACTAACCTTTAACGAAGGGTTTGCGGGAACTGGGCCGCTGGCCTAGCCTTTGTCGATCGCTGATGGGTCAGAAGAGTAGGGTCGCGTATCATGGCTGTTAGAACATCGGCATATCGGAATTCCAGAGTTCTGGTCGTCTGCGCGGCCGCCGCCGCGCTGGTGTTCTCCTCCGAGGCCGCGTCGGCCCGGTCTGGCGTTGCCGTGGCTGCGCCCGTGGCCGCCGGTCAGGCGGGGGCAAGCCAAGTCGTCCCGCCGGCGCCTGGCGTGCGGCCCTTCGTCCGTCACCACCACCGCGGCTATCGTTCCTATCTGCCGGCTGCCGGCGCGTTCGCCTATGGCGGCTATGGCGAGCCCGTGCCGCAGCAGATCCCCGAGCACACATCGGCCGATGTGCGCTACACCTATACCTACGACGTCCCGTGGGACTGGGTCCACCGCTTTCCGCCGAACGTCGTGCCGTCGGATCGCCCCTATGTGTCGAGCTGCCCGATGCAGACCGTGACGGTGCCGGGACGCCGCGGCGGCGATCACTCCGTCACGATCACCCGCTGCTACTGACGTTTTGAGCCAGCTCAATGCGACCCGTGTGAACCGGCGCTAGATTTCATCAAATACCGACCGGCCTCGCTCGCGCGAGGTCGCGAGGTGACGAGGCCCGGACTCCTAGGCACTCCGGGCCTCGTTGATTCTGATAGTCTCCCGTCATCGCGCGAGTCGGCGCGGGGGAGGCTCCAATGATCGAGACGACGGCGAGGTCGCGTTTTTTGATCGTGCGCATCTGCATGGCGCTGATGATATCGGCCGCCGCCGCTCAAGCCGCCGGCGCCGATGAGACCGTGACGATCGGCGGCTCCCGCGTCGCCCTGATCAGGCCGGCCTTGGTGCGCGCCAGCGTGATCCTGCTGCCCGGCGGCGACGGCGCCATCAATGTCGGCGATCGCGGCGACATTCACGGCCTGCTCGGCAACCAGCTGGTGCGCACGCGCAACGCCTATGCCGCCCGCGGGCTCGCCGTCATGGTCGCGGACGCCAGCACCGATTTGAAGGCCGCGGTGGACTACATGGCCGCGATCAAGCGGCCGGTGACGGTGATCGGGACCAGCCGAGGCACGTTGCGCGCCGCGGAAGGTATTGCCCGCGGTGCCCGGCCGGATGCGCTGGTGCTGACTTCGGGCTTCCTCAGCCCGGAGTCCGGCAGCTCCTCGAACGTGATGTCGATCCTTGGCTCGCCCTCCGCCTTGCCGCGGACGCTGGTCATTCATCACACCAGTGACGGCTGCAAGTTCACGCTGCCGGCGGGCGTCGATCCATTCATCAGATGGTCGGGCGGCCGCGCGCGGGTGAAGTGGCTGTCGGGCGGCGCGGAGGCGGGGGATCCCTGTCAGGCGCGCGGCCATCACGGCTTCAACGGGCTCGACGGGGAGGTGGTCGGCCTGGCCGCAGGGTTTCGCTGAGCGGCCGATTGCAGGTAGACTCCGCGGCAACACCAACATGGTTCGGAGGAAACTCGATGCCGTCAGCCATCTTCGTCGTTCGCGCGACCCTGCCTGATCCCGCCCGGCGCGATGAGTTCGATCGCTGGTATCGCGACGTTCATCTGCCCGACGCGATCAGGAGTTTTGGCGTGCGCAAGGCGTGGCGGGTCTGGAGCCTCGCTGATCCGGCGGTGCATCAGGCGGTGTATCAGTTCGATGCCATCGACGCGATGGAGCGCGCCGTCGGCGGCGACGAGATGAAGCGCCTGATCGCCGACTTCAATCGCGACTGGCCCGACGTGACGCGGACGCGCGAGAGCTTCGTACTGGCGGACGGATTTCCAGTTGATTCTTGACTTTGGGTGCATTCTCATCGAGCTGGGGTAGCCATCAATTCGCAAGTGGCCACCAAATGCTCGCAATCGGAGATGAATTTTCTTCAGCATCCGCACAATGGCCGAGCAGGTGTCGCTCGTACGGCGTCACTTTGGCTGAGGCCAGAAGAGCAGCTAAGCACAATTCAGCCAAGACGAAGAAACGCATTTTGCGCAGTTCCTAAGCAATCGGACAATGCGCACTTGGACAATAGCGTATTTCACCCAACTCGTAAGGCCGGTGCTGGATGCTCTCGGCGCTTTCGGAAATGATGGTCTCACGCGGTCGAGGCCCGCCGGCAAAATCTTCAACCGGTCTATATCTCCTTCAGGATTGCTTCTATTTCGGGTATCAAGTTCCGCCCGGGACAGTCGGTAGGGGCATGAAGTTTGTGGATGGTGACGCTGGACGTTGGAAGATTCCAACGAATTAAGAGCCACTTCACTAGGCCTCGCAATGCTTCTCTTTGCCCTGGGCGTACCACTTCATGTTCGAAGTCACCCTCGACAGCAATCTGAATGTAACCTCTAGGATCGTAGCCCGTATTAGTGTCACCGGCGAACCTTACATCCCGTCCCTCAGCGATGGAGCCCCTTGCGTCGATGTAGAAATGATAAGGTACATCGGGCCAGGATGGTTTTGACTTTGATGGTGAGACTCGACCTGGCGATTGCGAGAATGCCTGCAAGCCGCGCATCTTCGCCTCGATGCTCGTCGAGATGTTACTGCGAACGCCCGTATGATGTATAATTATGCCAATGACAGTCTGGGCTGTCATTCCACCATTTGCCGGTTTCGCTCCCCATTGTTCGCGCGGCACGATCTCCGGCTGCGCGCCCTGAACATCGGGGTTTCGGTCAGCAAAGGACCGCTCGGTACTGGTCGCGCTGCAATTCGAAAGGGTTGCAGCGAGGGCGAGTAACAAAACGAGCTGCTTCCCCATGGCCATTCCTTCGGGTCTGAAGTCGAATAGAGCGTATCCGGATGCTATTAGGAGTGCCTAGAAAATGGTCAGGGCGGCCCAAGCTGGACGATCGGCACCAAAGTTAGGCGCGCTTCAGCAGCTATTCTTAAAGTATGCTGTTGGATAGCCGCGCTGCTTGTATCCTTGTGCGGCGCTCTGGGCTGTGTCCCTGTTCAGCGGGCCGACTCCGACACAGTACCAGCCGGCGCGGAAGTTAGGATAGTAATTACGAGCATTTGTGTCGATGAGTTGTGCTTGAAGCGCACCGCTGATTCCGCGGGCGACACTCAGATCTTCGGAACAATATGCTATCGCGTAGTAGCCGCACCTGCGGCCCCCTTCTGAGGGCGGGTTCGGCTGCGTAGGGCTGGGTGCTAAAGCTGCGTTGGGCGCCTGAAGAGCAGCGGGTGCCATCGCCGTTGCAGGTCGGGCACTCGAGTTGGCCTTCTCATTTTCAGAGTCGGCCCTTTCAAAGACGGCATTTGCGAAGCAAGGGCTTGAGCCACTCTTCAACTCCCATACCATCTTGGCTTGAGCATTCGTAGTAAGAATGAGGTAGTAACAGGTAAATCCAGCGCCAGCGATCTGATAGTTCGATCCGCTCTCGCCCCTTGAACTCGTGATGGAGGCCTGACCGAGATTGGGTAAGCTAGCTTCGCGCGTCTGACCAATCTTGTTGAAGACGATGTGCGGTCCAGGCGGACTGATCGAAACCCACACGCCATCGAACATTTGTAAGGCATCGTCGGCGAGCGCATTTGTCGAGAAAGCCAATGATACGCTCGTCACCCCGGCAACGAGAAAGACGGGAACGCGCATCGCTCACTGCTCCGCGCTAGGGAGGATCTTTCTTGAAATGCGCAGATGGGAAACACACCGAGGAGCCACCTTTGAGTTCCCAGGTCATCTCGCTATTGTTTATCTTGCCGACGAAGTATTGACACGAAAAGCCCTCGCCGGAGACTAGGAAGTTCGACCCGTTCTCGCCGTTTGAAACTCGGATGGCCGCCTGTCCTAAGACAGGAAGGCTGGCTTCACGAGAGTTGAGGCCCACCTTGTTGAAGATGAAGTGCGGACCGGGCGGATTGACCGAAACCCAAACGCCGTTGAAAATGTCCAGCGCGTCCGCCCGAGCGTTAGCGGTTGCAAAAACAAGGAGGTACCCAAGAGCTATCAAAAAACAGCGCATTGCGCTTCCCCTTCAGGTTAATATACTAAGGTCAAAAAGCCGTATGCGCGGCATTGCCAAGGCTACAACCACTGCATTAGGATTTCCAGTGTTTTGACGAGGCCCGGACTGAGCACGGAATAAGGGCAGAGGGGGATAGTATGTTGATAGTTAGGGTATGGAAGAGTGATTTCTCTTCGAAGCTTCTGGTGGCCGGCCTCTGCGCAGCCTTTTTCCTGCCTCAAGCCCAAGCGCAAACTCAAGGCCTTCTCGATGGTCGGTTGCTCGGCAACTGGCTCAAGAGTGGATCCGGAGACAATATTCGCTTTCTGTCAAATGGTGATTTGAACATTTCGTTTTCCGGGGCGGCAACCGTTTTCAACGGAGTCGGATCGGTCGAGAGGTGTGCCGATGGCGGCGCGAATATTTGCCTGGTCGGGCCGCGCTTTAGGTGTGCCTACCGGTATGCTTTTGCCGGTGAAGGACTAAATCTCTCGTTCCGTACAGGTGGGCCGGACGTGGCCTGTAGAGCCGCGGCAGGCGATTACCGGCGGGTGGAGCCCTAAGCGACCGGGGCTACTTCCGTTCTGAATCGTGTCCATCGAGCAGTCCCGGCGGGGCTTTTGATCCACTGGTCCCGCAAAAACGTCTGCTGACGGTTTGAGTGATTGCTTGAGCTATTTGAGCCTGCATTGTCTCCGTTTGAAGATTGATTTCGTCCGCTCGGTTGACGATCACGCCCGCCTCAAGGAGCAGAGCCGGATAGAAAGCTTCCTTCAGTACGGCTAACCGATCATTCAGATAGATCCCGCGCTGCCGATCAATGAGTTTTCGCCCTTCACCGGGAATCTTCATCGCATGGTGCAACGAAGGCCGCAGTCCTTGCCTGATCAGTTCATCTGCCAAAATCTGGGCAGCCGCTAAGCTTTCGGAAAACTTAGGAGTGAGCTCGGACAGGAAGATCGAAAAGCCGGAAAATTCGTCGCTGTAATGGTTTGCTCGTCCGGCGAAGCTCCATTCATGGATGAATAACGGCTGAACTGAATCGTGATGAATGGAGATAAATAGAGTTGGAGAATAGCGTTTTGCCTGGGCGACGCGGTTGAGTAGCTGTTCTTGACCTATGCCGTGTATGACCAGCACGCTCACAAGGTACCCCGACCTTGCAAGTTCCAATGAAACCCTGCGAGCGAGGTTGAGGTTGAACTCAAACTCCGGCACGCCGCGCGCGCTAGTCGCTCCGGGTTGCTCAGGCGTGTGGCCGACGTCCAGCATAACCTTCGCGATCGATGTGCAGTGCGGCACAGACGCTGACTGTGATGCTGCGGTCGGTATCGGAGCGATACTGCTAAGGCTGCTCGCGAGAAGGACAGCTCGAAGGCAAGATAATGCTCGCATGGAGGCCCCGGTCCAAAGCACCGCTTCTAATGCACTTGCCGATGGAGACCGATCCGATCAATCATACGGTTGTTCGAGGGAACTGTTAGCAGCCGTCACCACTGCGAAGCCGAGATAAGCAGGCTTTCAACTGGGAAATCCGCCTCGAGTAGGCGCTCGCCAAGCAAGTTATATTCGTAGCACAGGCATTTCGATCGTTGGACAACCAACTCTTCTCGGTTGCAGCCAGTCGTGAAGAGCTGGCTGCGTCACCGTTGCTGCGAGCGTAAGCCTGAGCCGATGTATACAAAGCGTCAAGATTTTGATCGAGCTGAGCTAGGCCGCTGTCTGAACAGACAGTTCGTTCCGCCTCATTCAAGCGCGCGGAGCAGGAGAAGCTCGGAGAGACGGGGGTGCGAGGCGGTGGAGGTGGCGGTAACGGTGTCGGTGCCGGTGCCGGTACCGGTACTGGTACCGGGCTATCGGCTTGCTCGAAAGCAGCTGATTTGAAACAGATGTCCCCACCGCTCTTCAGCTCCCAGACCATTCTTGTCCGCTGGTTGGTGGTGAGTATTAGGTAGAAGCAGGTGAACCCTGGGCCCGAGATTCGGAAATTTGATCCGTCTTCTCCATTGGATGGACCTATCGTGGCTTGGCCTAGTATCGGCAAACTAGCCTCTCTTTGACCCAGGCTGATCGTATTAAACACGACGTGCGGTCCCGGCGGGTTAACTGCCACCCACACGCCGTTGAAAATCTGGGTTGGATCGCCCTGCGCCTGAGCGCCGACGGCTGAGGCTAGGGAGCTCAACAATACCAAGGTAATGGCACGATAAAACACTGCTTGCTCTGAATGTTTCTTCAATTCGGGTGCTCAGTCTAATCCGCTCGCCAGCGGCTGATCAAGCCATACTCGACCTGGACCGCGTACGCTTCTCCCGAGGCCGGATCACTATTGCTGCGCCATGTCCGATCGTTACGTGCTGGTCATCCGAACGCGTAGTTCTCCGCCTATTCAAGCGTTCACTCACAAGCGTCGTCCTGAATCGTAGTCGGCAACATTGAACGTCGGGGCTTGCTGCACGTGGCTATGGCATTGGGGTGTATGGTCGCCGCAAGCGTCGCACTCGTTGCAACCCCGTCGGCCGCTGCACCGCCGTCAGCCGCGCCGCTCGACGATGGCGCCGCGGTGGAGCGCGCGATCGGCGGCGCGAGATGTCGCGGCTGATCGCGGACTTCAATCGCGATCGGCCGGGTGCGATGCGTATGCGCGCGAGGTCGTGCTGGCGCAGACGGTCGACCCATGATCGGTGCCGCCGGTAGAGGCCCTTTCGGATCACGGGGACGACGTGTCGATGGTATCATGTGCGCGCCATTTGGCCGTGATCGACTAAGTTCAGCTCACGTTCAGGTGATCGGTCGAATACTCCCTTCATGCCCTGGCTCGTGCATCATGGAGGCGTGCGATGGAACGACGGAACTTCCTCAAGCTGGCATTGGGGTTCGGCTGCGCGGCGGCGGCCGGCGCCGTGCTCCGCACCACCGATGCAGTCGCTGCGCCGCTCTCGCCATTGCCGCTGAACGAGGCGGCGCCTTCAGCCAGGGATCAGCACGTCGAGCCCGCGGTCGGTTCGCAGGATGAGGCCGACCGGCTCGCGCCGGAGCAGGTTCGCTGGGGGCATCACGGTCATCATCACGGACACCATGGTCACGGCCACCATTGGGGCTGGCGCCGGCGGCATTGGGGTTGGCGGCGCCGTCATTGGGGCTGGCGCCACCATCATCGGCACTGGCACCGCCATTGGCATCGCCGCCACCATTGGTGATCGGCGCAGCCGCATTGCGAGAAAGCGCAGTTTCTGGCGTGTGACCGCAACACGGCAGGGGTCGGCGTGGCGCGATCCCTGTCGCTCATTGTTTGCTTTCACCTGCCGAGGAAGTCCAGCAGCAGCCGGTCGTACGTCTGCGGCGCATCGAGGAAGACGAGGTGGCCGGCATTGGCGACCACCTCGGCGCGCGCATCGCCCATCCGGCTGGCTAGGCCCTTTGCCAGCTCGGCGTTCTGGCCCATCTTCGCTCTCGAGGCCTCGGGCGCGTTGGGCCGTCCCGGCGCGTTGTGATCGTCCGCGCCCATGATGAACAGCGTCGGCTGCGTCAGCAGCGGGATCTCGTGCACCACCGGCTCGCGGTAGATCATCTGATAGGAGCTGACGAAGCTCTTCAGCCAGCGCGAATAGTCGGCGCTTTGCTTCAGGTTGAAGCGTGCATCGATGAACGGCGTGACCTGCTCCGGCGGCAGCTTCAGCGCGTAGTTGGTCTCCAACTGCTTGCGATAGCCGTCCGCCGTCAGCCGGTCCTCACTCTCGATGATCTTTTCCGACGGGATCGGCGGCACGTAGACGCGATAGTCCTCGAGCCCGATCGGCGCGGTCAGCACGAGATGTGCGACGCGGTCGGGATAGGCGCGGGCGATGCGCACGGCCAGCATGCCGCCCATCGAATGCGCGACGATATCCGCCTTGGCGATGCCGAGGTGATCGAGCAGCGTCATGGTGTTGCGCGCCAGCGTGTCGAAATGCAGCTCGCCTGCAGGCTTGGATGATTTGCCGAAGCCGACCTGGTCGGGCACCACGACGCGGAAGCCGGCGTCGGTCAGTGTCTTGATCACGGGCGCCCAGTAGCTCGAGGGGAAGTTGCGGCCGTGCAGCAGCAGGGCAACGCGGCCGTTCGGCTGCGCCGGCGCCACATCCATATAGGCCATGCGCAGCTGCTCGCCGTCATTGACCAGGGGCAGCAGGCCGACCGGATACGGATAGGGGAAACCTTCGAGATTGATGCCATAGGGCTCGCGCGGTGCCTCCGCCGCCGGGGCGACAGTCGGGGCGAGGGCGAGCAGGGCGGCACAGAAGGCGACAGCGAAACGCGACATGAACACTCCACGACGGACGTGACGAGATGGTCGTCAACCGTCACGCCGTGCCCCGCGTTCGCCTTGGCCGCAAGGCACGAGGGCCACGCTGCGATAAAGAGCGCGTGATCGTCAGTCTTCGGCCGGACCGAACAGCGCCGCGAAATGCTTTTCGCCGGCGCGGCTGAAATTGACCACGCGACTGCCTGGGGTGGCATCGCGCGCCGCCCATTTCAGCTCGGTGAAGCGCTTCATCAACGCTGCGCCGAGCGTGCCGGCGAGATGATGCCGCCGCGCGCTCCAGTCGAGGCAGGCCTTGCACACGGGCCGGCGCGGATGCGCCAGCATTTCCGGCGAGATCCGCAAATGCTGCGACAGGAAATGTTTGCCGTCCTCGGTCAGCACGATCTCCTGCTTGCGCCGGCGGACCAGCTTCTGCCGCGTCATGCTGTCGAGCATCTGCACGCCGAGATCGCCGGCGAGATGGTCGTAGCAGATGCGTGCTCGCCGCAGCTCCGGCTCCTTCGGCCCGGTGCGCACCCGCATGTGGCCGGCGCGCGCGGCAAGGCCGGCGAGCTTCTCCAGCACGTCGGCGACATCGGGATCGGCGAGCCGGTAGTAGCGGTGGCGGCCCTGCTTCTCCGGCTCGACCAGGCCGCCGCCTTCGAGCTTGGCAAGATGCGAGCTCGCCGTCTGCGGCGTCACGCCCGCTTCCTGGGCGAGCTCGGTCGCGGTCAGCGCACGGCCCGAGAGCAGCGCAGTCAGCATGTTGGCGCGGGCGGGATCGCCGACCAGCGCCGCCACCATCGCAATGTCCGGACCTGATTTCATACTTCGATGCTAGCCGAAGCATTCTCGCCCGGCAAGCGGATAGTGTCGACGATACAGAACTCACCGGAGGTTGTCATGACCATCACCGTCTTCATCCGCTATCGCATCGATCCGTTCAAGCGCGACGTGTTCGAGGCCTATGCCAGGCGCTGGCTGTCGATCATCCCCCGTTGCGGCGGCGACCTGATCGGCTATTTCATGCCTCATGAAGGCACCAACGACATCGCCTACGGCCTGATTTCATTCGACAGTCTCGCAGCTTACGAGCGCTATCGTACAGCCTTGCGCGGCGATGCTGAGGGCCGGGCGAACTTTGCGCTGGCCGAGGAGCACAAGCTCATTCTGGGCGAAGAGCGAACATTCTTGCGCAACGTCTTGGCGGCGCAATGATCGCGGCTCTATGCTGCCGCAACGCGAGGATGCATGGGAGGATGACATGACGTTGATCAACACGGCGGACAAGCGCGCGGCCTTTCGCAAGCTGCACGAGGCCGGCTGCTTCGTGCTGCCGAACCCGTTCGATGCCGGCACGGCCAAAATGCTGCAACATCTCGGCTTCAACGCGGTCGCCTCGACCAGCGCCGGCTTCGCGTGGTCGATCGGCAAGGCCGACACCGGCACGACGCTCGACGAGATGCTCGCGCATCTGGCGGCGCTGTCCGCGGCGGTCGACATTCCCGTCAACGCCGATTTCGAGGGCGGCTTCGCCGATGCCCCCGAGGGCGTGGCCGCCAACGTCACGCGCGCGGTCGCCACCGGCGTCGCCGGTCTGTCGATCGAGGACTCCACGGGTGACAAGGATGATCCGCTCTACGCGCGCGAACTGGCGGTTACGCGCATCCGCGCCGCACGTCAGGCGATCGATGCAAGCGGTGGGGACGTGCTGCTGACCGGCCGCTGCGAGGCGTTTCTCTGGGGCAAGCCCGACCTCAAGCTCGTGACCGACCGCCTCGCGGCCTATGCCGAGGCCGGCGCGGATTGTCTGTACGCTCCGGGGATCAAGACGGTCGAGGAGATCACGGCTGTCGTCAACGCGGTGGCGCCCAAGCCTGTGAACCTGCTGATCGGCGCGTCGGGTCTGTCATTGAGCCAGGCCGCCGAGCTCGGCGTGCGCCGCATCAGCGTCGGCGGTTCGCTGGCGCGGGTGGCCTGGGCCGGCTTCGTCCGGGCGGCCAAGGAGATGGCCGAGCAGGGCACCTTCACCGAACTGGCCAATGGCTATCCCGGGGGCGAGCTGAACAAGCTCTTCGGTTGAGATCAGGCTGCGCGCCCGTCCTCCCGCAGATTCTGATCTCATCCGCCTGTAGAAAAGCCGCGGACTCTGCCGCGGCTTTTCAGTCTGATTTGCTGAAATCGCTTAGTAGCGATCCGTTCCGATGCCGACGCTGACGCCCGGGGCGCGGAAGCCGATGCCGCCGCGGTCTTCGTAGCCGCGCCGTTCGATGTAGCGCTCACGCGGAGCGTACGCGTAGGAATCGCGATCTTCGCCTTGAATGATGACGCGGCGTTCACTGCGCTCGCGCCAACAGCGGCCTTCCTCGTTACAGACCATCCGGACGTTCTGGATGTCTCGTTGCGGGACCGCCGAGGCTACGGGAGAGATCGGTGCCGCCGAAGCGGCGGTCACGGCCAGCGTGCTTGCCGCGGCTGCGATAGCTATGGAGAGAGCTTTCATTACGTATCTCCTGGGTGAGAGTGTCAATGAGCCAATCGGTTCGCGCTGCTATGGTTCCATGGCGGCCCTCGCACGCGCCGCGTAATTTGTTGGAGGACTCGCCAAAAAACGGCGGCGGGCGATTGTTCACCCGCCGCCCAGGAGTGGGACCGCTGATTGCCGTCCGCGAGATTATTTGACGGCGTTGGGCTTGTCGCTCGGGGCCGCCGGCGGCGGTGTGGTGCGATCTCCCGCGGCGCCGGTCGTCACGCCGGGCGAGGTGTTATCTTTGGTGGTCGAGGCGGATTGCGAGGCCGGCGTAGTGCTCGCCTGATCGTTGCGCATCGACATGTTGTTCAGCCCGTAGAACACGGCGCCGAGCAGGATCGCGATGCCCAGGGCGTACGCTGCGATCCGGCCGGTCGAGGCGGAGCCTTCCCTCAACTCGGGATCGGGCTGCAGCTGGCTGTCCGTCCGCGCCGCGCGCTCGTAGTCGGCGCCGGTCATGTCGGCACCGGGCATGCCGGGCCGCGTCGTCATGTCCGGCCGGTTCATGCCGTCGGGATAGCGTTCGTTCGGGAGCCGTTCGTTGGCCATGATGTCCTCCTTGCGATTGTCACCCGACAACCAGTCGGGCCCCGGCTCTGTTCCGCGAAACCTTACGAATTCCCCAGTCGATCCGTTGCACCGCGCGCTAAGGTGCCTCGCGTGCACTGCGATTCTCCGTCCTGTTGTTGGAGCCTTCGATGTGGAACCTGCCGCCCGGTGACAGCGTGTTGCATCTGTTGACCTGGGTGGCGCTGGCGGCGCAGGCGATGACGGCCGCGCTGGCGGCGGGACGCCGCAGTATGGACTGGATGGGCGTCTGCTTGTTGGGGGCGATCACCGCGCTCGGCGGCGGCACCTTGCGCGACGTGCTGCTCGGCCACTATCCGCTTGCCTGGGTCGAGCAGCCGTCCTTGCTGCTGCTGACCGTGCTGGCGCCGTTCGTGACGATCGCCATGGCGCGCCTGGTTCACAGGCTGACCATGGCGTTCCTCGTTCTCGATGCGGTCGGCCTCGTCGTGTTCACGATGACGGGCTGCGACATCGCCTGGCAGATGAACGTGCCGATCGGCATCGTCATCGTCGCCGGGATGATCACGGGCTGCGCCGGCGGCGTGCTGCGCGACATCCTGTGCAATGACGTGCCATTGCTGTTTCGCGCCGAGCTCTACGCCAGCGTGTCCCTCGTCACGGGCCTGGTCTATGCGACCGGCTTGTCGCTCGGCATCGCCAGCGGATGGTGGACGGCGCTGACCTTCGCGCTCGGACTGTCGTTCCGGCTGCTCGCGATCCGCTACAAATGGAACATGCCGCGCTTCGTATTCGCGGGCGACGATCGGGGATGAACGACCGCGGTCTTGTCGCATCGCACAATTCGTTTCGGGCCAGAATCGTGCCGGCCACAACGGTTCACTAACCGTCCGCCGAGCCGCCAAAGCCATGGTGCGCATCATCCCATTTCGCGGCAGTGGCCGTTTTCGACACAAACCGCAAAAGCCGCAGCCGGCTCCCGCCACGAAATTGCGATTTCGGTTGGCTGCCCTGCGCAGACGAGATTTGTGATGCGCATTCTTCAAAAGCAGACATAAATGATTGGCAGAACGCGCGCTTCCGCCGGCCGGCGGCAGCCGCGCACCCCGACAAGGCACGGCAAGAGGGCGGAATGGGACTCAACGAGAGCGAGATCAATCTCGACCAGAAATACACCGCAAGCTCCGGCCACATCTTCCTGACCGGCATCCAGGCGCTGGTGCGGCTGCCGATGGCCCAGATCCGGCGCGACCGCGCCGCCGGCCTCCATACCGCCGGCTTCATCTCCGGCTATCGCGGCTCGCCGCTCGGCGGCTACGACCAGCAGCTGTTCTCGGCCCGCAAGCATCTCGAGCAGTACAACATCAAGTTCCAGCCCGGCGTGAATGAGGACCTCGCGGCGACCGCGATCTGGGGCTCGCAGCAACTCGCACTGTCGCCCGGCGGCAGGTATGACGGTGTCGTCGGCATCTGGTACGGCAAGGGCCCCGGCGTCGACCGCTGCGGCGACGTGTTTCGCCACGGCAATGCCGCCGGCTCCGCCAAGAACGGCGGCGTGCTCTGTCTCGCCGGCGATGACCACGGCGCCAAATCCTCGACCGTGCCGCATCAGTCCGACCATGCCTTCATCTCGGCGCTGATGCCCTATCTCTATCCGTCCTCGATCCACGAGATGATCGAGATGGGCCTGCTCGGCATCGCGATGTCGCGCTATTCCGGCTGCTGGGTCGGAATGAAGGTGATCACCGAGACGGTGGAGACGACCGCCGAGATCAACCTCAACGACGAGATGACGCCGTTCGTCATCCCCGCCGATTTCGAGATGCCGCCGGGCGGCCTCAATCTGCGCTGGCCGGATGACCGCTTCGAGCAGGACCGGCGGCTGCAGGACTACAAGGGCTTTGCCGCGATCGCCTTTGCCCGCGCCAACAAGGTCAACCGCATCACGATGGACTCACCGAACGCCCGCTACGGCATCATGGCGTCGGGCAAGAGCTACGAGGACATCCGCCAGGCGCTACGCGAGCTCGGGATCACCGAGGAGGTCGCCGCCAGGATCGGGCTTCGCCTCTACAAGATCGGCATGCCCTGGCCACTGGAGCCGGAAGGCGTGCGGCAGTTCGCGGTCGGCCTCGAGGAGATCTTCATCATCGAGGAGCGTCGCGAGATCGTCGAGAACCAGGTCAAGCAGGAGCTGTTCAACTGGCGCGACGACGTCCGCCCGCGCATCGTCGGCAAGATGGACGACCACGACAAGCGCTTCCTGCCGTTTGCCACCGAGCTCTCCGTCGCCTCGCTCGCGACATCGCTCACCGAGCGTCTTCTCCGCCTCGACCTCAACCCCGAGATCAAGGCGATGCTGCGCGCCAAGGCCGACTGGTTCAACGGCCGCGACGCCTCGCAGATGCAACTGGTCTCGCCGGTGGCGCGCACGCCGTATTTCTGCTCGGGCTGCCCGCACAACACCTCGACCAAGGTGCCCGAGGGCAGCCGCGCACTGGCCGGCATCGGCTGCCACTTCATGTCGTTGTGGATGAACCGCAACACCGAGACCTTCACCCATATGGGCGGCGAGGGCGTGCCGTGGGTCGGCATCGCGCCGTTCACCGACGAGAAGCACATCTTCGCCAATCTCGGCGACGGCACCTATTTCCATTCCGGCAGCCTCGCGATCCGCCAGTCGATCGCCTCCAAGGCCAACATCACCTACAAGATCCTCTACAACGACGCGGTCGCGATGACCGGCGGCCAGCGCCATGACGGCGATTTGTCGCCGCAGCAGATCACCTTCCAGCTCCATGCCGAGGGCATCCGCGAGATCTACCTGGTCTCGGAGAATCCAGACGCCTATCCGGCCGAAACGATCGCGCCCGGCGTCAAGCTCGCGCACCGCGACGAGCTCGAAAACGTCATGAAGACGCTGCGCGAGACCAAGGGCGCCTCGGCCATCGTGTTCGTGCAGACCTGCGCCGCCGAGAAGCGCCGCCGCCGCAAGCGCGGCACGATGGAGGATCCGCAGCGCCGCGTCTTCATCAATCCGGCCGTCTGCGAAGGCTGCGGTGACTGCTCGGTGCAGTCGAACTGCATCTCGGTCGAGCCGCTGGAGACCGAGCTCGGCCGCAAGCGCGTCATCAACCAGTCGTCCTGCAACAAGGACTATTCCTGCGTGAAGGGCTTCTGCCCGTCCTTCGTCACCATCGATGGCGGCAAGCCGCGCAGCCGCGCGCCAGCTGAGCTCGGCGACATCGGCGAGATGCCGGAACCGCTGACCAAGCCGTCACTGGAGCGGCCCTACAACGTCGCCGTCGGCGGCGTCGGCGGCACCGGCGTGCTGACGATCGGCGCGCTGCTCGGCATGGCCGCGCACATCGAGGGCAAGGCCTCGATGATCCTCGACATGTCGGGCCTCGCGCAGAAAGGCGGCGCGGTGCTCAGCCATGTGCGCCTCTCCGAGAATACGGCTGACGTGACCTGCTCGCGCATCGTCACGGGGACCGCCGACCTCGTCATCGCCGCCGACGAGGTGGTGGCGGGTGCCAAGGAGACGATCACGCTGTGCGATGCCGAGCGCACCCATGGCGTCATCAACAGCCATCTGATTCCGACCGCCGATTTCGTGCTCAACCGCGACTTCAATTTCCAGAACCGCAAGGTGACGAGCCTGCTGGAAACGGCGCTGCACAAGGACTCGACCTTCCTCGATTTCACCAAGCCGGCCGAGGCGCTGCTTGGCGACAGCATCGCCACCAACATGATGATGATGGGCTACGCTTACCAGAAGGGCCTGCTGCCGCTGTCGGCCGAGGCGATCGAGAAGGCGATCGCGATCAACGGCGTCGCGGTCAAGATGAACACCGAGGCGTTCCGGCTCGGCCGCCTCGCGGTGGTCAACCCGGAGCGGCTCGCCGACATGATGACCGGCAAGGACGAGGCGGTGCCGCCGAAATCGCTTGAGGCGATGACGCTCGACGAGATCATCGCCCACCGCATGGCGTACCTTACCGGCTATCAGAATGCGCGGCTCGCCAAGCGCTACCGCAAGCTGGTCGATCAGGTGCGCGAAGCCGCCGACAAGGGCGGCTACGGCGAGGCGCTGCCGCGCGCAGTGGCGATCAACTATGCCAAGCTGCTCGCCTACAAGGATGAGTACGAGGTGGCGCGGTTGTTCTCCGACGGCAGCTTCGAGAAGCAGCTCCATGACGCGTTCGAGGGCGACTACAAGATCAGCTTCAACCTCGCACCGCCCATCCTCAATTCCGGCCTCGATCCGCAAGGGAGGCCGAAGAAGCGCAGCTTCGGGCCGGGCATGATGAAGATGTTCCGCCTGCTGGCAAAACTGAAGGGCCTGCGCGGCACACCACTGGACGTCTTCGGCTACGCGGCCGAACGCAAGATGGAGCGCGACCTGATCGCCGGCTATGAGAAAGACGTCGCCACCGTGCTGAACCTGCTGTCGCCTGCCAACGTCGACATCGCCGTCGAATTCCTGTCGCTGCCGGACAAGATCCGCGGCTACGGCCCGGTCAAGGAGAAGGCGGTGCAGGACGCCAAGGCGCGCTACGCCCAGCTCGCCGCCGACCTCGCCAATCCACCGCCCGCGCCAAGGCAGATGGCGGCGGAGTAAGGCTTGGCCTCTCCGTCATTGCGAGGAGCGGAGCGACGAAGCAATCCAGAGTCCGCGTGATGCCTTGGATTGCTTCGCTTCGCTCGCAATGCCGGCGCTCACGGACAGCTCGCAGGATGGAATCGTCTGGACGAACGTAAGAGGCACAACCGATGCACACTGCGCTCGATGCTGATCCGGAGAAGCTTGACGAGCATGAGCGGAAGTTCGTCGCCAATATTCGTGAGCACGGCTGGTTCGCGGTTCGTGTCGGAGCCGACGCTGAAGGGCCTGGCTTCGCCTACACAACCGGCTTCTGGTTGAAGTTTGGCCATCCCGAGTTGATTGTCTTCTCGCTGCGGGGACAAATCGCTCAGGATGTCTTCTGGCATCTGTATCATGAACTCGAAGCGGGACGGCGTATCCCCATCGGCAGTGAGTCCGGCGATGTGTTCAAGAACATCCCCGCCGTGTTGCTACCCGTCGCGCAACAGCACTATCGCAATCATCTCGGCTGGAGCCGCTGGTTCTACGGCGGTAACGGTTTCGAATGTCTGCAATTGGTCTATCCCGATCGCGACGGACACTTTCCATGGTCGTCGGACGCGCCGGTCGACATCCGGGCAGCCCAGCCCGATCTCACGGAAGGCAATTGGTCCGGCCTCTGCGCACGCTAGTCCGGCGGCCATCGTAAAGGCACGCAATCGCCGTGCCCACCATCATGCGATCGGTGCCAGCTTCCGCCTCCGCCGTGTCAGTTCGCCATCCGCTCCCGGCTCATGCGCAGCGTCACGACCAGGCCTTCGGCGGACCAGTCGAAGGCGATGGTGCCGCCGAGCTGGGCGTTCATGCTGCGATGGATCAGTTTGCTGCCGAAGCCTTCGGTGGTGTCGGCCGACTTCGGCGGCCCGCCGCGCTCGGTCCACATGATCACCACTTCGTCGTCATGCGCGCTGCACGACACGTCCAGCGTGCCGCTCGAAACCGACAGCGAGCCGTATTTCGCCGAGTTGGTCGCGAGCTCGTGGATGACCAGTGCCAATGTCGTGCTCGAGCGTTCTCCGACATTCATCTTGGGCACCGACACGCGGATGCGGACGCTGGCGCCTTTCTCGTCATAGGGGGCAAGCAGCACCGAGACGAGATCGCCGAGCAGGGCTGCTTGGTTCGTCCCGCCCGGCCGCGGACGTATCAGATCCTGGGCACGGCCCAGCGCGATCAACCGGCTGGCGAGCTCGTGGGCCATGTCCTCCTTTGTCGCCGCCGTGCGCGACGTCATCTGCGTCAGCGCGGTGGCGATCGTCAGCAGGTTCTTGACCCGATGGCTCATCTCGCCCGCCAGCAGCTCGTTGGCTTCTTCGGCCTGCTTGCGCTGGGTCACGTCGAGGAAGATGCCGAACATCAGCCGCTCGGCGATGTCGGCATCGTCACCTTGGCCGCGGGCGGAGATCCAGCGGATTTCGCCATCCGCGAGAATGCGAAAATCGATCTCATAAGCGCCGACGATCGCCCGTGTCGCTGAAAACGCCGATCTCACCCGTTCGAGATCGGCGGGGTGAATGTTCTGGGAGAGCACCTCGAACGTGATCCTGCTCTTGGTCTTGGGCACCTCCCACAGCTCATAGGCGCGCTCGTCCATCGTGATCGCGTCGGTGTCGACGTTCCACGACCACAGGGCCACGCCGGCAGCTTTGGTGGCAGCGCGCAGATGCTTTTCGTGCCAGATCGGCATGCACGCGTCCTCGGCCGCCATGAGTTCGGTCCCCGCTTTCTTCGCCGCTCTGCAGGCTACGGATCCCGCAATCCGGCAGCCGCAGCCATGTTCGCCCTCCGACTACGCCGCCGCTGCGACTTCGTCGATCGAGGACATGACGGCCTCGGTCGCCGTCTGATGCACCATGTGGCCGGCGCCGCGCACGCGGCGAAAGGTGCTGTGGCTGACGTCGTGATGAAGCCGTCTGGACTGGGCGTCGATGTCGATCAGGCGATCCTGATCACCGGCAACGATCACGACCGGCATCTTCAGCTCACCGTACGCTCTCCTGAAGCGGAAAGCATCGGGAATCATCAGCGCGGCCTCCGCGGCGGAGGCGCGGATCTGCGACGGGCGAACCGCCATTTCCTTGGGGAAGCCGGCAAACTTCGCCGGAACCGATCGCGGGCCGAACAGCTTGGCCATTAGCAGCGGCCACATCATCCGGTTGATCAGAGGGGAGATGGTGTAGCGCAGGATATCGCCCAGCAAGGGAATGGCCGGAGCCGATCCGGCCACCACGTCGGACCGGAAGGTCGGATAGTAATAGCCAGAGGCGAGCACCATGCCCTTGACCATGGCCGGATGTTCGAGGGCGAGCGCGACGGCGACGGATGCGCCCCAGGAGTGACCCAGGACGAAGGCCTCCGAGACGCCCAGGCGATCGAGCGCGCTCTTGATCAGCCCGGCCTGCGCCGTCGGCGTCCACACGACGTTGCACGGCCGGTCGCTGTGGCCGAAGCCCGGCCGGTCGAACGCAATGACACGGTAGTTCTGCGCCGCCAGATCGATCAGGCCGCTGGAGGCGAAGTCCTGGATCATGCTGCCGTTGCCGTGCAGCAGCACCAGCGGCACGCCGGTGCCGCGCTCGACATAGTGCAGCCGGACGCCGTCGACGTCCATGAACTGGCCGGCAGGAGGATTGGCCCGCTCGGCAGACTTGGCGAGGCGGCGATTGATCAGTGCTGTGACGGCCAGAACGGCCGTGGCCGCCGCTGCCGCCAGAAGAAATGGATGAGTCTTCGCCAGCGACCGGCTGCGACGCGCCAGCGGCTGGAGGGAGGGTGTCGAGTTGGTCAGGCGGCTGGGCGTCGACGCCGCGAGCGCGCGCGCTGTGGTCCGGGCTGCGGTCATCATCTGCCCTCATGGAAAGGCGTGCACGACACCCGGAGGATCCGAGAAATGATGCAGCGCAGGGGCAACGGCCGGTCACGCGGTTCGTTCCGTCGTGCCGTCCTGGCACGCATGGTCGGGGTGTAGGTCGACCTCCGAGCGGTCCGGCCGAGCTCGACCAGCGCAATCGGTCCGGCTTCTGCACCCGCCGGCTCGAGGCAGGACCCCCCCAGATGTGCCTTGCGCAAACGGCCCGTCGGGCAGAATCTGCTTTACGAAATTCAGAAATCGTGTTTTGATGCGCGCATCCCGCCTCACTCGGAGGGGCGTTGCGCGCGATCGTCACGACACGCGAGGCGGGGAGCGATGGCCGCGCTTGTGCCGCAGCGTGTCTTCGGACGCGCCGACGAACGGCATGGCGCGGACGTGAAGTCGCAGCGTGCTGACACCCCGATGCTGGTGTCCCGCGCAATGCGCAAGCATTGTCGCGAATGGTGGCCAACAAGCACGGCGCACCAGGCAGACTGCGTATAAGCGTTAAGACCGTCGCGCAGGGAAGGCCGGGCGTTCTCGGCTGCACCTGTGGTACCTGCCGCCTGCATTTTTTTCGCAGGCGGGCCGCAGGCGTCAGCCGACGCCTGGCCTTCCCTGCGCCCTCCGACGTGATGAGGGTGAACGACATCAGCACAGCTCGGGCAGCATCTGCCGCGGGAGCGCTCGCTCATGGGCTATGACGAACCGATCGCGTCAGCTTTCGAGCAGCCACTCCGTCGCGCTGCGCCACAGCGTGTCGCGATGCGCCGCGCGGAAGAAGCCCATATGGCCGATTGCGGACGCCCCGACGTCCTGCGGCGCGATGCCGAGCAGCTCCGGCGTCGTGCCCGTATAACCAGCGCACAGCAGCTCAACCGCGGGCCGCGTGGCCCAGGGATCGTCGGCGAGGCACAGCGCCCGGACGGGACTCTTGAAGTTGGCGTAGTTGGCAAGCGGCAGCGATGCGTCATCGAACAGATAGCGCGGGCTCATGATCCAGCGCACCCATTGCAGGAAGACACCCTTCGGCAGGTCCTCGCCGACGCCACTCCAGCCCGGCGTGTAACCCAGCGCATGAGTCAGCGGGACGCCAACGCCGTTGAGCATCGTCGCCACGCGCCAGCGTTCGCCCGGGGCCATCAGCTTCCAATAGCCGGCCTGCGAGGCGATGAAGAGGGCGCGCGACACCTCGGTGTTGTTGGCGAGCAGGCCGAGCGTCTGGCCGCCGAAGGAGTGGCCGACATAGCGCAGCGGCAGCGCACCGTAGCGCGCACGCATCCAACCGACCGCGCCGGTGATGTCGAGTGCGGCCCAGTCGGTCATCGAGGCCGCAAAGCCCTTCAGGGAGCGGGGACGGCTGCCGCCGATCCCGCGATAGTCGTAAGTCAGAACCGCGCAACCCTGCTGGGCAAGATGAGCAGCGAAGCCGCGATAGATCCGGCGCGGGATCGCTGCCCCGGAATTGATCAGCACGGCATGCGCCGGCGTGCCGCGCGGCATGAACAGGGTGCCCGCGAGCGCAAAGCCATCGACGGCCGGAAGGGTCAGATCCTCGCTCGAAACACCGTCGGATCCCGTCTCACCCACGCCTCGTCCTCCCATCACTTGCCCTTCCGCAGCAAAGTCAAATTCGGGTGGTGGTGCAAGCCCTTGTGTCGGCGCCCTAAATTCCAAGTGGCGGCACGGGGGCAGGCTGTGTATAAGGCGCGCGCCGCCGCGCGGGGAATTTGGCGTGCAGTTGCCGAGAGGGAGTAGAGAGCCATGACCGAGCGCTGGAGCCCGGAGAGCTGGCGGTCCAAGCCGGTGCAGCAGGTGCCTGACTATCCCGACCAGAAGGCGCTCGCCGAGGTCGAGGCGCAGCTTGCGACCTTCCCTCCGCTGGTGTTCGCCGGCGAGGCGCGCAACCTGAAGAAGGCGCTGGCGCGGGTGGCGGCGGGCGAGGCATTCCTGTTGCAGGGCGGCGACTGCGCCGAGAGCTTCGCCGAGCACGGCGCCAACAACATCCGCGACTTCTTCCGCGTACTGCTGCAGATGGCCGTGGTCATGACCTATGCCGGCGCGGTGCCGGTGGTGAAGGTCGGCCGCATCGCCGGCCAGTTCGCCAAGCCACGCTCGTCGCCGACGGAGAAGATCAATGGCGTCGAGCTGCCGAGCTATCGCGGCGACATCGTCAACGACACCGCCTTCACGCCCGAGGCGCGCATCCCCAATCCGCAGCGCCAGCTCGACGCCTACCGGCAGTCGGCGGCGACCTTGAACCTGCTGCGCGCGTTCGCCACCGGCGGCTTCGCCAATCTCGGCAGCGTGCATCAGTGGATGCTCGGCTTCGTCAAGGATTCCCCGCAGTCGCGGCGCTACAAGGAGCTGGCCGACCGCATCTCGGACGCGCTCAACTTCATGCGCGCCTGCGGCCTCGACCTCGAGAGCCATCCGGAGCTGCGCGCCACCGACTTCTACACCAGCCACGAGGCGCTGCTGCTCGGCTATGAGCAGGCCTTCACCCGGGTCGATTCCACCACCGGCGACTGGTACGCGACCTCGGGCCATTTCATCTGGATCGGCGACCGCACCCGCCAGCTCGACCACGGCCATGTCGAATATTTCCGCGGCATCAAGAACCCGATCGGCCTGAAATGCGGCCCGTCGCTGAAGCCGGACGAGCTGCTGAAGCTGATCGACATCCTCAATCCCGACAACGAGCCGGGCCGGCTGACCCTGATCAACCGCTTCGGCGCCGACAAGGTCGGCGATCATCTGCCGGGACTGATCCGCGCGGTGCAGCGGGAAGGGCGCAAGGTGGTGTGGTCGTGCGATCCGATGCACGGCAACACCATCACCTCGACCTCGGGCTACAAGACGCGGCCGTTCGATCGCATCGTATCCGAGGTGCGGGCGTTCTTCGCGGTGCATGCCGCGGAGGGCACCCATGCCGGCGGCATCCATCTCGAGATGACCGGCAAGGACGTCACCGAATGTATCGGCGGCGCGCGCGCGATCACGGACGAGGATCTCAACGACCGCTATCACACGGTGTGCGATCCCCGGCTGAACGCCGAGCAGTCGATCGACATGGCGTTCCTGATCGCCGAGCTGCTGAAGCAGCAGCGCGGCGGCAAGACCGCACCGATGCCGGCCGTCGCGGGCTTCTGATGCTGCGTCTGTGGCGCGCGACGGTCAACTCGCGCAACGGCCTGGCCTTCGCGCTGCGCTCCGAGCAGGCGGTGCGCGAGGAGGTCGTCGCATTCCTGCTGGCGCTGCCGCTGGCCTATGTCATCGGCGTCACGCCGATGCGAAGCGTCGAGCTGGTCTGCGCGGTGGTGCTGGTGCTGGTCGTCGAGCTGCTCAACACCGCGATCGAGAAGCTCGCCGACCGCCTCACCACCGAGCACGATCTGCAGATCGGCCGGGTCAAGGATCTCGGCTCGGCCGCCGTCGGCGTCGCGCTGCTGATGTCGGGCTGCTTCTGGCTGTTCGCGATCGCCGAGCGGCTCGGGCTGCTTTGAATGAGTTGAGCGATGGCCGCTGACATCTTCAGGATCACGCTGGCCCAGCTCAACCCGACGGTCGGCGACATCGCGGGAAATGCCGCGAAGGCGCGCGAGGCGCGGGCGAGGGCGGCGGCCGACGGCGCTGATCTCGTGGTGCTGCCGGAGCTGTTCCTGGCGGGGCATCCATCCCAGGACCTGTTGCTGAAGCCGGCATTTCAGGCCGCGTGCCGGGCCGCGATCGAGGCTCTCGCGCGCGAGACCGCCGATGGCGGGCCGGCTGTGCTGATCGGCACGCCCTGGATCGACGACGGCAAGCTCTACAATGCCTGCGTGCTGCTCGACACCGGCCGCATCGTCGCGACGCGCTTCAAGGCCAACCTGGCCGATAGTGATCAGAAGCGCGTGTTCATGCGCGGCCCGGTGGCCGGCCCGCTCAGCGTGCGGGGCGTCCGCATCGGCGTCGCGATCGGCGAAGACATTTCGCCCGAAGAATCCTCGAACTCCGAAAACGTCATCGAGACGCTGGCGGAAACCGGGGCCGAACTCATCGTCGTGCCGAGCCGCTCATGCTACCTGCGCAGCGGCGGCGACCGGCGCCTCTCGGCCGCCGTGGCCCGCGTCACCGAAAGCGATCTGCCGCTCGTCTGGCTCAATCAGGTCGGCGGTCAGGATGGCGCGGTGTTCGATGGCGCGTCCTTTGCGCTGAACGCCGATCTCTCGGTGGCGGCACAGCTCCCGGGCTTCGTCGATCAAGTCACGACCTTGGCATGGAGCAGGGGAGACGACGGCTGGCAGTGCCGGGGACCGGTCACCACGCCGAGCGAGGGCGATGAGGCGGACTACGCGGCCCGCGTGCTCGGCCTGCGCGACCACGTCGAGAAGCATGGCTTCACCGGCATCGTGCTGGCTCTGACCGGAGGCATCGAATCCGCGCTGTCATTGGCGATGGCCGTCGATGCGCTCGGAGCTGCGAGGGTACGCGGCGTGGTGCTGTCCGGGCTCGACCTGCCGCAGGAATCGCCGGCTATTGCAGTCGCGGCGCGCTTCGGCGTCACCGCCGAGACGTTGCCGATCGCACCGGCAGTGGCAGGCTTCGAGGCGGTTCTGCCCGGTCCGCTGGCGGGCAACGCCCGTCACGCTCTTTTGGCGCGCGTGCGCGGCTCGCTGCTGCTGGCCTTGGCGAGCCTCTCCGGTGGGCTCGCGGTCGTGCCTCGCAAGACGTCGGACCTGCATGGCTGCGAGATCGGTGACGCGACTGGCGGTGCCACTCTCGTCGACGGCGTGTCCCAGGCCGAGATCGTTCGTCTCGCAGCGCTGCGCAATCGTTGGAAGCCTGCGAACGCGCTGGGACCGTCGGGCGAAGTTATGTCGCCCGATCTCGCTGGCCGCGCGTCCTCAGATGCGTTCGAAGGATGACCCGATGGCCCGGCGATCTCGCTCAACGCGCCGGAATGAAGGTCGGTCCGACCGTGCGGATCTGCTTGTCGCCACCGGCGCCCGTCGTGGCGTCCGCGGTCGCGGGCGCTGCCGCATCGGCCGGCGCAGCGCCTTTGCGGGCGGCGTTCGCCGGCGGCTTGCCGGTCTGGCGCTGCTGCATCCGCTTGGCGCTCTCCTCGGTGACGATGATGTCGCCCTGCTCGGCGGCCGTGGCCCGGTCGTCGATCGATTTCAGCGCATCGGCCCAGGTCTGGCCGGGCGCCTTGCAGGAACAGCTCGGGTTGAACTCGGTGCGATACTTGAAGGCGTTCGGCAGCGCGGTGTAGGGCTGGCCGTTGACCGAGACCGCCTGGTTCATGTCCTCGCCGGGATTGCGATAGGTGAACAGCGTCGCGTCGGCGGCGGGGCATTGCGCCTTGCAGGCGCGCTCGTCGTCGGCGAAGCGGCCGGGAACGGTGGCAAACGAGATCGGGAAATAGGCGCCGTCGCAGCTACGCACGCACACGGTCCGGTAGGTGCCCTGCGGCGCCGCGAGATCGGCGCTCGGCGGCGGCAGCGATGCGGCGGGATTGCTGTCGGCACCGCCGCCGAACAGGCTGGTCAGGAAGTTGCCGCCGCCGCCGCCGCGATTGGCGTTAGCGTACTGCTGATATTGCGGGCCGCAATTGTTCTGGCCGAGGGCTGCCAGCACCGAGCGGCGCTGGTTGTCGCGCTCGCCGCCGAACCCGCCGCCACGGAGCCGCTCCAGGCTGCTCATGATCTGGTCCAGGTTGGACCGCATCTGCTGGATCTGGTTGTTCACCGGGGCGCATTCGGCCGAGCGGCCGTTGAAGATCGAGAAGAAGCCCGGGCTGTCGCAGCCCATGCGCTTGGCCTGCATGCTGACGCGGTCGAGCTCGCCTTGCTGCTTGGCGGCAGCATCCTGATAGCGCCGGATCTGGTCCTCACGCGCGGGATCGCCGCCACCGCGATCGATCGTGGCGAGCTGCGCCTCCAGGCGCGGACAGATCGGATTGACGCCGGCCTGCGGTCCGGGCGGGCCCGGCGGCATCTGCGCATAGGAATCGGAGCTGGATTGCGCGAGGGCGAGCGAGCCGGTCAGGGTCAGTCCGAGCAGCGCAGACACGGCCAGCAGGCGCGGAGACAGGGATGCGATCAAGATGCGGTATTCCGGTCCATGGGTGCAGCCGCGGGACTAGCACAGAATTCGGAAAAATCGCGGCAGCGGCGGGCATCCCATAGCCGCTTTGTCGGGCATCGTCACGTCGTTTCCAGGGCGCCGGGGTGGCGGGAACCGCCGTTCCCGGCCGTCTCAGCGCTGGCAGGTGATCGCGACGAAGTCGCTGCAGCCGCCACGGGCGCAGTTTGCGCCGGCTTTCGGCACCGATCCGGTGATTTCATCGGGGTCGACGCGGCGATAGGAGGAGGCCTGTGCAAAATCCCGTGATTGGCAGTACGACCGCGCGGCCGAGGCGCCGCATCGGTCGCCCTTGGCGAGGCACTGGTCGACGCCGTAGCCGTCGGCTTCGTTGGCGATGATGAAGATGCGGCTCTCCGCCGTGGCGGTGGTCGCGGCGGCGAGGAGAACACAGCAGGCGAGCAGCGCCGGGGAGATTCGCATGGTGCACCGGTGGGTGTAGGAGACAACTCATGGTTAGGCCCAAAAGCTTAAAAATGATTAACCATGAGGCGGGGCGCGAGCATTTGGGCAGTGAAAACGGCCGTTTTGCGGCTCTTGACGGAGACAGTCTGCTGCAGCATGGTGAGTTTCATGAACGGTTTCCTCGCCATCTGCTGCATTTGCCGCGAGATTACGCGCTAGCGATTCGCTGGCTGAGGCCGTCTTTTCTCAACAGAGATGATCAGGACGCCCGGCCGGCAGGTCGGAAGTGTGATTCGTGCCGTGGCGGCCCGCTCGCGGGCGGTCGTGCGGCGTAGGACACCCGTTTCGCTTCGTCATGGACTGTCGGTCCGGCGGGGCGGTGAGCACAGGGCATTCGGGGACGGACCATGGACTTGCGTTTGTACGACACCGCGTCGCGGGAGAAGCGCCCCTTCGTGCCGCTCGATCCCAACAATGTCCGCATGTATGTCTGCGGACCGACGGTCTACGACTTCGCCCATATCGGCAATGCGCGGCCCGTGATCGTCTTCGACGTGCTGTTCCGGCTGCTGCGGCATCTCTATGGCAAGGATCACGTCACTTATGTCCGCAACATCACGGACGTCGACGACAAGATCAACGCCCGCGCCGCGCGCGACTTTCCCGGGCTGCCGCTGAACGAGGCGATCCGGAAGGTGACGGAGCTGACGGCCAATCAGTTCCGCAGCGACGCGGCTGCGCTCGGCAGCCTGCCGCCGACCTTCGAGCCACGCGCCACCGAGTTCGTGCTGCCGCGCCCTGATGGCAAGGCGGATATGGTGAGCCTGATCAAGCAACTGATCGCGCGTGGCCACGCCTATGAGGCGGGCGGCGAGGTGTTGTTCGACACCCGGTCGATGCCGGACTACGGCGCGCTGTCGGGCCGCAGGCTCGACGAGCAACTCGCCGGCGCGCGCGTGGCCGTCGATGCGCACAAGAAGAATCCTGCCGACTTCGTGCTGTGGAAGCAGTCGTCGGAGGACGAGCCGGGCTGGGACAGCCCGTGGGGCCGCGGCCGGCCGGGCTGGCACATCGAGTGCTCGGCGATGAGCGCAGCCTATCTCGGCGAGGTCTTCGACATCCATGGCGGCGGACTCGATCTGATCTTCCCGCATCATGAGAACGAGATCGCGCAGTCGCGCTGCGCGCACGGCACGTCGGTGATGGCGAACTACTGGCTGCACAATGAGTTCGTCCAGGTCGAGGGCGCGAAGATGTCGAAGAGCCTCGGCAATTTCGTCACCATCCGCGACCTGCTGGCGGACTGGCCTGGCGAGGTGCTGCGCCTCAACATGCTCAAGATGCATTATCGCTCGCCGGCCGATTGGACCGTCAAGGGCCTGGAGGAGAGCGCGAAGACGCTCGACGACTGGTATCGCGTCGTGGCCGATGCGCCGGGTGAGCAGCCGGGGCCCGAGATCATCGCCGCCCTCGTCGACGACCTCAACACGCCGCTGATGATCGCAGAGCTGCACGCGTTGCGGAGCCGTGCGGCGTCCGGCGGCGAGACGGACCGCGCGGCCTTTGCCGGCTCGCTCCGCTTTGCGGGCTTCCTGTCGGACACCGTCGCGCGATGGGAAGCGCGAAAGCAGCAGGCCAAAGGCGTCGACGCCGCCAAGGTCGAAACCCTGATCGCCGAGCGTACCGCGGCCCGGGCGCGCAAGGACTTCAAGGAGTCCGATCGCCTCCGCGACGCACTCGCCGCGATGGGTATCGTATTGAAGGACGGCAAGGGCGCCGACGGCAAGCCGGTCACGACCTGGGAGATTGCGCGATGAGCAAGCCCGACACCCCGTTTCCGCGGCACTGGCTGTACTACATCCTGCTCAAGCTGGTGCTGATCGCGGGCGCAGTGGCGCTGGTCACGAAACTCTATGGCATGTGGTGACGCATGGGACAGGCTCTCCCGAGGCCCGCGCTGCGGCCGTTTCTTCCCGCTGATGCGCCGGTGCTGGCCGCGATCTTCGTCGCCAGCATCCAGCAATTGACCGGTGATGACTACAGCGAGGAGCAGCAGGAGGCCTGGGCGTCCGCTGCTGAGGATGAGACGGGTTTTGGCAAGAGGCTGGCATCCGAGCTCACCTTGATTGCGACCCTGCAGGGCTCGCCGGTCGGCTTCGCCGCGCTGAAGGGCAACGATCACATCGACATGCTCTATGTCCATCCGAATGCGGCCGGGCAGGGCGTCGGGGCCCTGCTATGCGACGCGCTGGAAAAGTTGGCGGGCGCGCGCGGCACGACCGGTCTGTCGGTCGACGCTAGCGACACGGCGGTCGAATTCTTTCGCAAGCGCGGCTACGTCGCGCAGCAGCGCAATAGCGTCTCCATCAATGGCGAGTGGCTCGCCAACACGACGATGAAGAAGACGCTCGGCTCCGGGGGAGCGCAGGCATGAGCAGGGCAGGCACAAGCAGGGAACGGCTTTATCTGTTCGACACCACCCTGCGTGATGGCGCGCAGACCAACGGTGTCGATTTCACGCTGGCCGACAAGCAGGCCATCGCGCGCATGCTCGACGATCTCGGCATCGACTATGTCGAGGGCGGTTATCCCGGCGCCAACCCGCTCGACACCGAGTTCTTCGCCGCCAAGCCGAAGCTCGGCCACGCCCGCTTCACCGCCTTCGGGATGACGCGCCGGGCGGGACGCTCGGTGTCCAACGATCCGGGCGTGGCGGCGCTGCTGGAGGCCAAGGCGGACGCGATCTGCTTCGTCGCGAAGTCATCCGCCTACCAGGTGCGCGTCGCGCTGGAGACCACCAACGAGGAGAATCTCGCCTCGATCCGCGACAGCGTGACGGCCGCGAAGGCTGCGGGGCGCGAGGTGATGCTCGACTGCGAGCATTTCTTCGACGGCTACAAGGAGAATGCGGAGTTCGCGCTGGCCTGCACCCGCGCGGCCTATGAGGCCGGCGCGCGCTGGGTCGTGCTGTGCGACACCAATGGCGGCACCATGCCGCACGAGATCGAGCTGATCGTCGGCGAGGTCGTGAAGCACGTGCCGGGCGATCACCTCGGCATCCACGCCCATAACGACACCGAGCAGGCGGTGGCGAACTCGCTTGCCGCGGTCCGCGCTGGCGTGCGGCAGATCCAGGGCACCTTGAACGGACTCGGTGAGCGCTGCGGCAATGCCAATCTGTGCTCACTGATCCCGACCTTGAAGCTGAAGACGGAGTTCTCGGATCGGTTCGAGATCGCCGTATCGGACCGGCAGCTCGCCGGCCTGATGAAGGTCTCGCGCACGCTCGACGACATGCTGAACCGTGCGCCGAACCGGCACGCGCCTTATGTCGGCGAGAGCGCCTTCGTCACCAAGACCGGTATTCATGCCTCGGCCGTGCTGAAGGATCCGCAGACCTATGAGCACGTCCTGCCCGAGCGCGTCGGCAATCATCGCAAGGTGCTGGTCTCCGACCAGGCCGGACGATCCAACGTCATCGCGGCGCTGGAGCGCGGCGGCATTCCCTTCAGCAAGAGCGATCCGAAGTTGACGCGCCTCGTCGAGGAGCTGAAGGAGCGCGAGGCCGCGGGCTACGCCTACGAGTCCGCCGACGCCTCGTTCGAGCTGCTGGCGCGGCGTACGCTGGGCTCGGTGCCGGAGTATTTCCGGGTCGAGCAGTTCGACGTCAATGTCGAGCAGCGCTACAACGCGCTCGGTGAACGCGTCACGGTGGCGCTGGCCGTGGTCAAGGTGGACGTCGCTGGCGAGCGGCTGATCTCGGCGGCGGAAGGCAACGGCCCGGTCAATGCGCTCGACGTCGCCTTGCGCAAGGATCTCGGCAAGTACCAGGGCTTCATCGACGGCCTCAAGCTGATCGACTACCGCGTCCGTATCCTCAATGGCGGCACCGAGGCGGTCACGCGCGTGCTGATCGAGAGCGAGGACGAAAAGGGAGAGCGCTGGACCACGGTCGGCGTCTCGCCGAACATCATCGACGCCTCGTTCCAGGCGCTGATGGATTCGGTATTCTACAAGCTGGTGAAGTCCGGCGCGAAGGGGTGAGATGATGCATCCGTCGTTGCGAGCGAAGCGAAGCAATCCAGGCCTGAATGCGCGATTCCGGATTGCTTCGTCGCTTCGCTCTTCGCAATGACCTGGAGAGGCCAGGAGCAAACGCATGATCGACCACGTCTCCGTCGGTGTCAGCGATCTCGTCCGCAGCGCGCGGTTCTATGAGCGTGCGCTGGCGCCGCTCGGGCTGACGCGGCTGATCGAGCGTCCCACGACCATCGGCTTCGGCAAGGCCTATCCGGAATTCTGGATCAATCTACGCCCCGCCATGGCGCGCGTGCCGGCCGACACCGGCTCTCATGTGTGCCTGCGAGCCAGGAGCACGGCGGAGGTCGATGCGCTTCACGCGGCGGCGTTGGAGGCGGGCGGAGTTTCCGACGGTGCGCCAGGACTGCGGCCGCATGATCGCGTGCGCTATTATGCGGCCTTTGTGCTTGATCCCGATGGCAACCGGATCGAGGCGGTCACATTCCCGAGCGAGTAGGGGCTCAGAGCCGTTTGGCGATCTCAGGCGCCATCTCGGTCTCTTCCTTGGCGACGCGGGCGGCGGCCTCGCGCAGGCGCGGCAGGATGTCCTCGACGCGTTCGGCCCTGAGCAGCTCGATCTGGAAGCCGGGGCGGATGAACTCGGTCTCGCGCATGTGCGCGAGCAGCCCGAACAGCGGTTCCCAGAAGCCGTCGATATTGGCCATCAGCACCGGCTTGGCGTGGCGTCCGAGCTGCTTCCAGGTCAGCTGCTCGACGAGCTCCTCGAGCGTGCCGATGCCGCCGGGCAGCGCCACGAACGCGTCGGAGTGCTCGAACATCAGCCGTTTGCGCTCGTGCATGTCGGGCGTGATGATGAGATCCTTGAGCGGCATCATGACTTCCTTCTTCACCAGGAAGTCCGGAATGATTCCGGTGACGTCGCCGCCATGGTCGAGCACGGCCTTGGCAACCGCGCCCATCATGCCGATGGAGCCGCCGCCATAGACGAGCCTGACGCCGTTCTCGGCAAGCGCCTTGCCGAGTGCTTTCGCCGATTCGATGAAGCTGGGATTCGTCCCCGGGCCGGAGCCGCAATAGACGCAAACGGTGCGGATTTCAGTCATTGGAGCGGTGTGACACTGCAGTTGAAAGGCGTCAAGACGAGGGCGGAGGACGTGGATTCGCGGGCTTTCACGGATTGATGCAGGCTGAATGGGTCCATTTGTCCGAAAACAAGTATGCAAATACTGCGCCGCGGCAACGGATTCCGTCGACGTACCGGTGCATCCGGCGCCCGGACACTCTATATGACGCAGGCAACGCCCGGCATCACAACATGCCAAAACACTCGCTGCTCCAGAACGTTTGATGCCGCCCGATTCCTCCTCCGAACCAGCCGCCAACCAGCCTTCGTCCCTCGAGCAGGGAACGCTGGCCGGCACGCTGCGCCACTTGTGGCCCTTCATCTGGCCGCGCGATCGCGCCGACCTGAAGATGCGCGTGCTATGGTCGGTGGTGCTGCTGATCGTGGCCAAGGTCGCGACGCTGGTCCTGCCCTTCACCTTCAAATGGGCGATCGACGCGTTGACCGGCGCCAATACCGCGCCGATCGCGCCCGATAACTGGGCGTTCTGGCTGGTGGCCTCGCCGATCGTCATGACGGCAAGCTACGGCGGGATTCGGGTGCTGATGGCGGTGCTGACGCAGTGGCGCGACGGTATTTTTGCCCGCGTCGCCATGCATGCCGTGCGCAAGCTCGCGACCATCACCTTCGTCCACATGCATGAATTGTCGCTGCGCTTTCACCTCGAGCGCAAGACCGGCGGCCTGACCCGCGTGCTCGAGCGCGGCCGCAACGCGATCGAGACCATCGTGCGCATGGTGATCCTGCAGCTGATCCCGACCATCGTCGAGGTCTCGCTGCTGACGGCGGTGCTGCTGTGGCAGTTCGACTGGCGCTACGTTCTGGTCACGCTCACCATGGTCGCGGCCTATCTCTATTACACCTACATTGCGACCGAGTGGCGCATCGAGATCCGGCGCCGCATGAACGACTCGGATACGGATGCCAATACCAAGGCCATCGACTCGCTGCTCAACTACGAGACAGTGAAGTATTTCGGCGCCGAGGCGCGCGAGGCCGAGCGTTATGACCGTTCCATGGAGCGCTACGAGCGGGCCAGCGTGAAGACCTATACCTCGCTCGCGGTGCTCAACGCCGGGCAGGCCGTGATCTTCACGATCGGGCTGACGGTGGCCATGCTGATGTGCGCCCAGGGCGTGCGTCAGGGACGCAACACGGTCGGCGACTTCGTCATGATCAACAGCATGATGATCCAGCTCTACCAGCCGCTGAACTTCATGGGCATGGTCTATCGCGAGATCAAGCAGGCGATCATCGACATCGAGAAGATGTTCGGCGTGCTCACGCGCGATGCCGAGGTGAAGGACGCGGCCGGAGCGACGCCTTTGGTGGTCACCTCTGGCAATGTCCGCTTCGACGATGTCCGCTTCGCCTATGAGCCGGAGCGGCCGATCCTGCAGGGGCTGAGCTTCGAGGTGCCGGCGGGCAAGACGGTCGCGATCGTGGGGCCGTCCGGTGCTGGCAAGTCGACCATCTCGCGGCTGCTGTTTCGGCTCTACGACGTCTCCGGCGGCCGCATCTTGATCGACGGCCAGGACATCCGCGACGTTACCCAGGTGTCGCTGCGCGCCCAGATCGGGATGGTCCCGCAGGATACCGTGCTGTTCAATGACACCATCCGCTACAACATCCGCTACGGACGCTGGGATGCGGACGACGCCGCCGTCGAGGAGGCAGCGAGGCTGGCCCAGATCGACGGTCTGATCCGGATGGCGCCGAAGGGCTACGAGACCCAGGTGGGCGAGCGCGGCCTCAAGCTCTCCGGTGGCGAGAAGCAGCGCGTTGCGATTGCCCGCACCATCCTGAAGGGGCCGCCGATCCTCGTGCTGGACGAGGCGACCTCGGCGCTGGACAGCCATACCGAGCACGAGATCCAGGAGGCGCTCGATGGTGTGTCGCGCAATCGTACCTCGCTCGTGATCGCGCACCGGCTTTCGACCATCGTGGCGGCCGACGAGATCATCGTGCTCGACCGGGGGCGAATTGCCGAGCGCGGCACCCATGCCGAGCTGCTGGCCAAAGGCGGGCTGTATGCCGGCATGTGGAACCGGCAGCGCGAGGCTGAGGAGGCGCGCGAAAAACTGGCGCAGATCGGCGACGATGCGGGGGCGCCGAACCGCAATCCGCCGGATCGGAGCGAGCCGGACGCGGCCGGGCCCGATCGGACCGGACAGGTGGCGAGTGCCGCCGAATGATGCCGCGAACCGCCCTGATCTGAACTCAAGAATGCATTAAGGATTCATTTTGACCTTCGCCGGCCATCGACCTAGTCAAGGCGGCGGTCCGCTCTGAGGTCAGAGCGACAACACTCAACGAAGCAGGCCATGTCGATCAGCAATTCCATCCGCGCTCAGATCCCGCCGATCCACCCGGAAGGTTATCCTTTCATCGGGGGATTTGCCCTCGTCAGCCTGATCCTGTTCTGGATATTCACCCCGCTCGGCTGGATCGGCACGCTGCTCACCGTCTGGTGCGCGCTGTTCTTCCGCGACCCGATCCGGGTCACGCCGCAGCGGGAAGGGCTGGTGGTGGCGCCGGCCGACGGGCGCATCTCCATGATCACGCGCGCCCTGCCGCCGGCCGAGCTCGGCCTCGGCGACCGGCCGCTGCTGCGGGTCTCGATCTTCATGAGCGTGTTCAACGTGCATGTGAACCGCAGCCCGGTGGCCGGCCGGATCGAGAAGATCGCCTACCGTCCGGGCGCCTTCATCAATGCCGAGCTCGACAAGGCGAGCGAGGACAACGAGCGCAACTCGCTCGCGATCTCGACGCCGCATGGCCGCATCGGCGTGGTCCAGATCGCAGGCCTCGTGGCGCGCCGGATCGTGTCGTTCGTGCGCGAGGGGCAGACCATTGGGGCTGGCGAGCGCTTCGGCCTGATCCGCTTCGGCTCGCGGCTCGACGTCTATCTCCCCGACGGCACGGACGTTCTGGTCTCGGAGGGGCAGACGGCCATTGCCGGCGAGACGATCCTGGCCGATTTCGACGTCCCCGTGCCCGGCCTGACGTTCCGGAGCCAGTGAACCGTCGCTGCCCGCTGGTGACCCATTAAGGGGACCTTGAGCTGTGTTCAGGCACAAGGTTCCGGCCCAAACCACACGTGGTATGATCATGAGCTTCGACGTGAACTCTCCCGAACTGCGCCGCCGCCGTTTCCGCCCGATCCCGGTGCGGCTGCTGGTGCCGAACATGATCACCCTGCTGGCGATCTGCGCCGGCCTGACCGCGATCCGGCTGTCGACCGAGGGACGGATGGAGCTCGCGGTCGGCGCCATCGTCTTTGCCGCCTTCCTGGACGGCATCGATGGCCGCATCGCCCGCATGATCAAGGGCCAGTCGAAGTTCGGCGCCGAGCTCGACAGCCTGGCCGATTTCGTCAATTTCGGCGTGGCGCCGGGCCTGATCCTGTATTTCTGGCAGCTCCATGAGCTGCGCGACGGCGGCTGGATCGCCGCCATGATGTACGCCATCAGCGGTGGCCTGCGGCTGGCGCGCTTCAATGCCAGCATCGACGATCCCAACAAACCGCCCTTCGCCGCCAATTTCTTCACCGGCGTGCCGGCACCGCTCGGCGCCATCACCGTGCTGCTGCCCGTCTATCTGGCGTTCCTGGACCTGCCGAGGCCGCCGGCGCTGGTGACGGCGTTCTACACCCTGCTGATCGCCTTCCTGATGGTGTCGCGGCTGCCGGTGTTCTCCGGCAAGACCACGCGGATGCGCGTCTCGCCCGAACTCGTACTGCCAGTGTTCGCCTCGGTGGTGTTCTTCGTGGCGCTGCTGGTGGTCTATCCCTGGCACATCCTGTCGGCCGGATCGATCCTCTACATCCTGAGCCTTCCGTTCGGCTGGCGGCTGTATCGGCACCAGGCGGCGCGGCACGCCGCGGTCCTTGGTGCCGCGGCTGCAGCGTCGCACGCCTCGTCTTCATCCGCGACGGCTTTTGCGCCGACCGGCGCGCCAGCGGTGGAGCAGGGGCAGCGGCCGCCGGAACGGCTGCACTGAGCGCAGGGCCCAAGACCCGGCGCGCGCTTTGCCGGCTTGGGCGCCTCAGTTATACCGGATGGCCAAGGACGGCCGCGAATGCCGTCCGCATCATCCGGAGAAAACGCCCGTGACAAGCATTGCCGCCGCGCCCCTCGCTGCTTCCGTCCTCGAGGCGCTCGCGCGCTACGATACGCCGACCATCTGCAACGCGATGGAGATCGTGGCGCCCGAGCGGCGCCTGATCGGCTACACGACCAAGCCGCTGGTGTGTCCGTTTCCCGATCTGCCGCCCATGGTCGGCTACGCGCGGACGGCGACGATCCGGTCCGTCGTCAAATCGGGATTGCCGGCGGAGGAGCAGGCGAGGCGGCGCACCGACTACTACGAATATGTCGGCACCGGTCATGGTCCCCGCATCGTCGTGATCCAGGATATCGACGGCCCCGACATCGGCTACGGCGCATTCTGGGGCGAGGTACAGAGCAACGTCCACAAGGCGCTCGGCTGCCTCGGCGTGATCACCGATGGATCGATCCGCGACATCCCGCAATGGGCTGCCGGCTTCCAGGCACTGGCGGGCTCGATCGGTCCGTCGCATGCGTGGGTGCATGCCGAGAGCTTCGGCGGCGAGGTCCGCGTCGCCGGGATGACCGTGCGCTCGGACGACCTGATCCACTCCGATCGCCATGGTGCGATCGTCATCCCGGCCGACATCGCGGCGAAGCTTCCCGAGGCGGCCGAGTTGTGCGCGCGCCGTGAAACGCCGATCCTGGAGATTGCGCGGTCTGCGGATTTCTCGCTCGAGAAGCTCAAGGCCGCCTTGAAGCGGTCGGCGGAGATTCATTGAGCGCCGCTTCGCTCCGGTCCCAATGGGCGAGCCGTGCCGCGCGGCGGTGCGGCCCGCCGGCCTTGCGCAGGGCGCTCGCCGAACTGCGACGCTGCAACCGCATCCGGATGACTACGGGGTGACGGCTGACCTTCCGCCGAAAATATCGCACACGGTGACGAATTACCCGCAAACAGGCCGGAATTCGCCGAAGGTTAAGCGGCCGTCGCTCGTTGAGAAGATTTTATCCATCAAGCTTTACCTGATGGCTAGCCTGTCCCGATAGGCATGTCGCCCGAGGGCGATGGACATGCGCAGGCTGATATCGAAATCCGGGCCGTTGTTCGGGCGGCTCGACCGGACCGTCGACAAGATGGTTCGGCTGATCGGACATTTCGGCAGCGCCGCGATCGGCCTCTCGGCGATCGCCCTGGTGTGGGCCGGCATCTTCTACACGATCTCCGAAGAGTATACGCGCACCGAGCAGTCGGCGCTTAAGAACGGCGCCAATCTGGCCCGCGCGTTCGAGGAGCAGATCATCCGCTCGATCCGCGCGGCAGATCAGACCTTGCTCTACGTCCGCGACTCCTATGCCAGGGACCCGCACAACTTCGACATGTCGCTATGGTCGAAGAACAGCCAGTTCCTGTCCGACTTCTCGTTTCAGGTCGTCGTGATCGGCAAGGACGGCATCATGCTGTCCAGCAACATCGATCCGAAGATGCGGGGCCTCGACCTGCGCGACCGCGAGCACTTCCGCGTTCATGCCGACGGCAAGGATGATTTTCTCTTCATCAGCAAGCCGATCTTCGGCCGTGTCTCCAACAAATGGTCGATCCAGTTGACCCGCCGCATCATCATGCCGGACGGTTCGTTCGGCGGCGTCGTGGTGGTCTCGCTCGACCCCGAATATCTGTCGAGCTTCTACAATTCGGTCGATCTCGGCAAGAAGGGCAATGTCACACTGCTCGGTCTCGACGGCATCGTGCGCGCACGGGCCTCTGCGGGTCCGGGGGGCGTCGGATCCTCGCTCGCCGGCAGCCCGGTGATGAGCGCCATTCAGCACAGAAGCAGCGGCTTCTACACCTTCAAAAGTCTGATCGACGGCGTCACGCGCATCTACTCGTTCCAGCGCATCAAGGATCTGCCGCTGGTGGTCATCGTCGGTCAGGCCTCCGAGGAGATCTTCAGCGCCTTCAAGCTCAACCGCGATCGTGATCTGCTGGTCGGAGCGTTGCTGACGGTGGTCATCGGCATCATCACGATCCTGATTGCGCGCTATCAGGCGGGGCTTGCCGCCTCGCGTGATGCCGCCGAGGCAGGTACGCGGGCGCGCTCCGAATTCCTGGCGATGATGAGCCATGAGATACGCACGCCGATGAACGGCGTCATCGGCCTTGCCGATCTCTTGCTGTCGGCGGACCTCGCGCCGGAGCAGCGCAAGATCGCGACCACCTTGCGCGAGTCGGCCGACTATCTGTTGCAGCTGCTCAACGACGTCCTCGATTTCTCCAAGCTCGATGCCGATCGTCTGGAGATCGAGCACATCGAGTTCGACCTGCACCGGTCGGTGACGGCGACCGCCGAGCTGCTGGTGTCCCGCGCCAAGGAAAAGGGTCTGCAGCTGACGACCTCGATCGCGCCGGAAGTGCCGAACTACGTGGTCGGCGATCCCGCGCGATTGCGCCAGGTGCTGTTCAACCTGGTCGGCAATGCGCTCAAATTCACCGAATCGGGCGGCGTCCATATCGATGTCCGTGCCGAGAACCTTGCCGGGCCGCACCTGACGCTGGTGTTCTCGATCGCCGATACCGGCGTCGGCATTCCCGCAGACGCCGTCAGCCGGCTGTTCAAGCAGTTCTCGCAGGTCGACAATTCCATCTCGCGCCGCTTTGGCGGCACCGGTCTGGGGCTCGCAATCTGCAAGCGCCTCGTCACCTGCATGGGCGGCGACATCACGGTGCAGAGCAAGGTGGGGGAGGGAAGCACCTTCACCTTCTCGATCCAGGTCCAGACGCAGCCGGACGTCGAGCAGGTGAGCGCGCCCGAGGCGACCATCGTGCCGGTCGGTGAGACGATCGCCGAGGAACGTCCGGGCAGCCTCGAGCCGCTGAAGATCCTCGTTGCCGAGGACAATCTGACCAATCAGTTCGTCATCAAGAAGCTCCTGGACAAGCTCGGTCACCGCTACGACATCGTCGAGAACGGAACCCAGGCGATCGCGGCCGTGCAGAGGCAGGCCTACGATCTCGTGCTGATGGACATGATGATGCCCGAGATGGACGGGCTGACGGCGACGCGGATGATCCGCTCGCTGCCGCCGCCCGCCCAGGACATCTACATTGTTGCCCTGACGGCCAACGCCACCAGCCAGGATCATCTGGCTTGCACGGACGCCGGCATGAACGACTTCGTGACCAAGCCGGTCACGCGCGATCGACTGAATGCCGCTCTGCTTCGCGCGGCCGCTGCTACACACAAGGAAAGGCTTGTCGCATGACCGACTGGGTGCAATTCGACGAATCCGTCTATCAGATCCTGGTCTCCGAGCTCGGCGAAGAGGATGCGCTGGAGGTCCTGCGCACGTTCCTCGACGATACGTCCGGAAAGTTCGGCACGCTTGCGGCCAAGTTCGAGGATCGCCTCGAACTGAGGCGTGAGGCGCATTCGATCAAGAGCTCGTCGGCGACGTTCGGTTTCTCGGCGCTGTCGCGCCTGTCGCGCGAACTCGAGGTGGGATCGGCGACGATGGAGCCGGCGCAGATGCTGGAGATGGTCCACAAGATGCAGCGATCATTCGATCAGTCGGCCGTCTTCGCCGCGGCGAACCTGCTCAAGTCCGGATCCTCAGCCGCTTGAGCGAGTCGGCGTGGTCTGCGGCGCTGCTGTTTACCTTTCATTATGCCTACCGAATTCAGTAACTCGTCCTTAATGGCGGACATCTAGTCTCGTGACATGCGGTCCAGAAGCACCGCGTCGGTCCGGCAGGGTCGTGGTTTGCGTACGCGGGTGGAGTTGACTCATGGATATTATGACGAGTGCGGGGCTCGTGGCTGGCGTGATCGTCATCGCGACGATGATGCTGCTGGGCGGCGATCTCGAGATGTTCGTCAGCGAGCACGCCGCAATCATCATCTTCGGCGGTTCGATCGCAGCCACCATGATTCGCTTCCCGCTGGGCGTTATGCTGCACGGCGTTCCGCTTGGAATGAAGTACGCTTTCACCATGAGCCGCCTGTCGGCCCGCGAGCTCGTCGACGAGCTCGCCCGCATTGCCGAGATCGCGCGCAAGCAGGGCCCGGTCGGCCTGGAAAAGGTCGAGACCGACGAGCCGTTCCTCGCCAAGGGAATCCGCTACGTGGCCGACGGCTACGACCTCGAATTCATCCGCGACAATCTCGAGCGTGACCGCGACAATTTCCTGATGCACCTCGACGAAGGCAGCAAGATCTATCGCGCCATCGGCGACTGCGCCCCGGCGTTCGGCATGGTCGGCACGCTGATCGGCATGGTGCAGATGTTCGCCAACATGACCGACCCCTCGAAGCTCGGCCCGTTCATGGCGACCGCGCTGCTCGCGACCCTGTACGGCGCGTTGGTGTCGAACCTGATCTGTCTGCCGATCGCCGACAAGCTGCATGGCAAGCTGCTGGACGAGGAAACCAACCGGACGCTGATCATCGACGGAATCCTGATGATCCGCGACTCCAAGAGCCCCGCCCTGGTCCGCGAAATGCTCCTGGCCTATCTGCCTGAGAAGCATCGCCACGCCGAAGGCGAGCCCGTGCCGGCCTGATCGGCTGCGGCGGGGCGATCCGGGGTGGGGTAGGCAATGGCCAAGAAGAAGAGGGGCGATGCGCATGGCGGCGGTCACGGCTGGTTCGTGACCTTTGCCGACCTGATGGGACTTCTGGTCAGCTTCTTCGTGATGCTGGTCGCGTTCTCGACCATGGACAACAACAAGCTGAAAGTCGTCGCAGGCTCGATGCGCGACGCCTTCGGCGTGCAGTCCGAGTCGCGCTATTCGGGCATCGTGGAATCCGACGGCCTGCCGACCCGGCCGAAGCTCAAGAACGCCGCCCACATCTCGCCGGAGGAGACCGCGCGCGAGCCCAGCCCCGAGCAGGAGGAGCGCCAGCATACCAATGGCGCCAAGCTGAAGATCGATCGCCAGTTCGCGCTGGCGTCTGCCTCGCTGCGTCAGGCGCTGCAGGACATGCCGGAGATGACCGAGATCTCCAAGCACATCATGTTCGAAGAGACCAAGCAGGGGCTCAACCTGGAGATCGTCGACCAGGACGGGCGGTCGATGTTCGCGGATGGCTCGAAGGTGCCCTTCGACCGCACGCGACGCCTGATCGAGAAGCTGGCCGCACCGCTCAAGGCGACACCGCTTCGGGTCCAGATCACCGGGCACACGGCCGCCGGCTTCGTTCCCGCCCGGAGCGATTATGATGGTTTCGACCTGTCGGCGGACCGCGCCAACGCAGTACGCCAGATCCTGGAGCGGGAAGGGCTGCCGGCGAGCCACATCTACGCGGTCTCCGGCAAGGCGGATAGCCAGCCACTGTTCCCGGACGATCCCTCGCTGGCCGCCAACCGCCGCGTGACGATCACCTTGATGCGGGAAGACCCGCCATTGCCGCCCGATCTGAAGCCGTAGCCGGGACGCTTCGCTTCCCGCATCATATTGCCGCACGGGCGACTGCGAACGGCAACGAGGAGCATCAGCAGGCACTTGATTCGCCTGAGGCAGATCCGACATCTGCCTCAGGGTGCTTGGGCTAAAGGCACTTGCCGCGATGCGGCATGCGACATCTGTGTCAGCCGTGCCGTTTGGTTGCGGGCTGGGAACATAGGTCTGCTTACGGTAGAGACTTGACCTGCGAACGGTCTACGTTCACACGCGCCGGGCCAAACAGGGAAGATGCGTTCCGAGCACATGACGGCCAGCGCGACATCGACCGAAGGACAAGACACCGCGAGCACGTCGGGGTTTTGGGGGCTGACGCTAGGCAGCATCGGCGTGGTGTTCGGAGACATCGGCACCTCGCCCCTCTACGCCTTTCGCGAGGCCGCGCACGGCGCTGCTCAGGGGCACCCGGTGTCGCGGATCATCGTGCTCGGCGTGCTCTCGCTGATCCTCTGGTCGCTGTTCATCGTGGTGACAGCCAAATACGTCCTGCTGCTGCTCCGCGCCGACAATAACGGCGAGGGCGGAACGCTGTCGCTGATGGCGCTCGGACAGCGGGCTTTGGGTCGGCGCAGCCTGTTCCTGATGTCGCTGGGCGTGATCGGCGCTTCGATGTTCATCGGAGACTCGATGATCACGCCGGCGATCTCGGTGTTGTCGGCGGTCGAAGGCCTCAAGCTCGCCGCGCCTGCGCTCGAGCATTATGTCGTGCCGCTGACCGTGTTCATCCTGGTCGTGCTGTTCGCGGTCCAGAGCAAGGGGACGGCGCGCGTCGCCTCCGCCTTCGGCCCGGTCATGGTCACGTGGTTCACCGCCCTCGCCGTGATGGGACTGGTCCACATCCGCGACGACCCCTCGGTGCTCGCGGCCATCAATCCCTATTATGCGGTGCAGTTCCTGCTCTCGCACGGCACGATCGGCCTGGTCACCCTGGGCGCGGTGTTCCTCGCGGTCACCGGCGGCGAGGCGCTCTACGCAGATCTCGGTCATTTCGGCCGCAAGCCGATCCAGTCGGCCTGGCTGTTCTTCGTGCTTCCGGCGCTGCTGATCAACTATTTCGGGCAGGGCGCCCTGGTGCTGTCCGATCCCGCCGCGATCGAGAATTCGTTCTACCGGATGGTGCCTGAACTGTTGCTGCTGCCGCTGGTGGTGCTGGCCACCGCCGCGACTGTCATCGCGAGCCAGGCCGTGATCACGGGCGCCTATTCGCTGGTCAGCCAGGCGGTCCAGCTCGGCCTGCTGCCGCGTTTCGAGGTGCGCTATACGTCGGAGAGCCATGCCGGCCAGATCTATCTGCCGCGGGTCAACCGGCTGTTGCTGATCGGCGTGCTGCTGCTGGTCCTGCTGTTCCGGACCTCGAGCAATCTCGCCTCCGCCTACGGCATCGCAGTGTCCACCACCATGGTCGCCGACGGCATCATGGGCTTCGTGGTGATCTGGAAGCTGTGGAACTTGCGTGCGGCCGTGGCGGCTGCCGTGATCGCTCCCTTCGTCATCGTCGATATGACCTTCTTCAGCGCCAACCTGCTGAAGCTCCTCGAAGGAGCCTGGGTTCCGCTGCTGTTCGGTGCCGCGATGGTCGTGACGATCTGGACCTGGCGTCGTGGTTCGGCGATCTTGGTGCTCAAGACGCGCAAAATCGAGGTTCCGCTGGATGACCTGATCACCAGCCTGGAGAAGAGGCCTCCTCACATCGTCAAGGGCACGGCGGTGTTTCTCACGAGCGATCCGACCTCGGTGCCGACCGCATTGCTGCACAATCTCAAGCACAACAAGGTGCTGCACGAGCACAACGTGATCCTGACCATCGAGACCGCGCAGACGCCGCGGGTCGATGTCTCGGAGCGCGTGCGCATGGAGAAGATCAGCGAGAAGTTTTCCAAGGTGCGGCTGCGCTTCGGATTCATGGAATCCCCGAACGTGCCGCGCGCGCTCGCGGTGGCGCGCAAGCTCGGCTGGCAGTTCGACATCATGTCCACGTCGTTCTTCGTCTCGCGCCGCTCGTTGAAGCCATCGTCCCAGTCGGGCATGCCGACCTGGCAGGACCATCTCTTCATTGGTCTGAGCCGGTCGGCCAACGACGCCACGGACTATTTCCAGATTCCCACGGGCCGGGTCGTCGAGGTGGGTACCCAGGTAACGATTTGATCGGTTGGTCTTCCCTGATGTCTCATGTATGCCTAAATGCATGGCTGAGGCGCATTCCCGACAGGTCCGTCGCAACGCGCTGCCGCTATAAGCCGCGCGCTCTGCCGCGTTGTGCAGTGAAGCATTAACGAGTCCTCGAGGGGGCTACCCCATGACAGTCGACGTCGCAGCTACGCCCGCGGAAGCGCCGGCGACCAACGGGCATGGCAACGCCCATTCCACGGCGAGCTTCGCGGCGCTGACACTGGGAAGCATCGGTGTCGTCTATGGCGACATCGGCACCAGCCCGCTGTACGCGTTGCGCGAAGCGGTCATGGCTGCGAGCAGCAGCGGCGAACCTGCGCCTCACGCCGTGATGGGGGTGATCTCGCTCATCCTGTGGGCTCTCATCGTCGTCGTGACCCTCAAATACGTCGTGATCCTGCTGCGCGCCGACAACCACGGCGAGGGCGGAACGCTGGCGCTGATGGCGCTCGCCCAGCGCGCGGTCACGCGCGGCGCCAGCGTCATCGTTCTGCTCGGTATCGTCAGCGGCGCGCTGTTCTATGGCGACGCGGTGATCACGCCGGCCCTGTCCGTCCTGTCGGCGATCGAGGGCATCAAGCTGGTGACGGCGGCGTTCGATCCCTACGTCGTGCCGCTCACGGTCATCATCCTGGTCATGCTGTTCGCGGTCCAGGTGCGCGGCACGGCCAAGGTGGCGGCGTTCTTCGGCCCGATCATGCTGATCTGGTTCCTGGTGATCGGGATCGCGGCGTTGCCGCCGATCCTGCACCATCCGGAGGTGCTGTGGGCGATCAACCCGCTGCATGCCGTGACCTTCATGCTGCATCACGGGATCATCGGCTTCATCACGCTCGGCGCGGTGTTCCTGGCCGTCACCGGCGCCGAGGCGCTGTATGCCGACCTCGGCCATTTCGGCAAGCGGCCGATCCAGACCGCCTGGCTGTTCATCGTGCTGCCGTCGCTGGCGCTCAACTATCTGGGGCAGGGGGCGCTGGTGATCGCCGACGCGAAGGCGATCGAGAACCCGTTCTTCCTGATGTTCCCGGATTGGGCGCTGATCCCGATGGTCGCGCTCGCCACCATGGCGACCGTCATCGCGAGCCAGGCCGTCATCACCGGTGCCTATTCGCTGACCCGGCAGGCGATCCAGCTCGGCCTGCTGCCGCGCTTCGAGATCCGTCACACCTCCGAGGCGCATTCGGGCCAGATCTACATTCCGCGCATCAACAAGCTGCTGCTGATCTCGGTCATGCTGCTCGTGCTGATGTTCAAGTCGTCCAGCGCGCTGGCCTCGGCCTACGGCATCTCGGTCACCGGCACCATGGTCGTGACGGCCATGATGGGCTTCGTCGTGATCTGGAAGGTCTGGCGGTGGTCGCCGTTCGCGGCCGCCGCGCTGATTGCGCCGTTCCTGTTCCTGGACCTGACCTTCCTGGCGGCGAACCTCCTGAAGGTGTTCGAAGGCGGCTGGGTGCCGCTGGCGCTGGGCGGCTTCGTGATGACGCTGATGTACACGTGGCGGCGCGGCAGCCGGCTCTTGTTCGACAAGTCGCGCAAGCTCGAATTCCCGCTCGCCGATCTCGTGACCATGCTTGAGAAGCGTCCGCCGCAGCGGGTGGCCGGCACGGCCGTGTTCCTGACCAGCGATCCCTTGAGCGCGCCGACCGCGCTGATGCACAGCCTCAAGCACTACAAGGTGCTGCACGAAAAGAACGTGATCCTGACGATCGAGACCGCGCCGACGCCGCGCATCGAGCCGTCCGAACGCGTTCGCCTCGAGCAGATCAGTCCGACGTTTTCCAAGGTGACGTTGCGCTTCGGCTTCATGGAATCGCCCAACGTGCCGCGCGCCCTGGCGATCGCGCGCAAGCTCGGCTGGCAGTTCGACATCATGTCGACCTCGTTCTTCCTGTCGCGCCGTGCACTGAAGCCGGCTGCGCATTCAGGCATGCCGCGCTGGCAGGATCACCTGTTCATCTCGATGAGCCGCTCCGCCAACGATGCGACCGACTATTTCCAGATCCCGAGCGGGCGGGTGGTGGAGGTCGGCACCCAGGTCACGATCTGAGCTCGAGACCCATCCCGTCAGCGTGCCGAAGCGCTTGATTTTCGTAGCGTCTGGGGTGAGTTTGGCGGCCGGATCAGGGCCGATACGGCCCGGCTGAAGGCTTGGAGGATGGGCGTGGCTGTTGTGCACGATTTGACCCCGCAGGACGTGGCCCAGGGGATCGCGGAAGGGCGAATTCTTCTGGTTGACGTGCGCGAGCCGAATGAAGTTTCCGCGGAAGCCTATCCCGACGGCGTCGTCGTCCCGCTGTCGGGCTTCGACCCGAAGCTGATCCCGGCCCCCCAAGGCAAGGACGTCGTGTTCGCCTGCCGCTCCGGCAAGCGCTCGGTGACGGCATCGCTCGCCGCGCAGGCCGCCGGGCTGCCCTACGACAAGCATCTCCAGGGCGGTATGCTCGGCTGGAAGGCGGCCGGCCTGCCGACCAGGACCGGCGGCTGACAGGCGATCATGATCTCGCAGAACAAGGTCTTCGCCGACCTGCCCGTCACCATTTTCGAGCAGATGTCGCAGCTCGCGCGCGACAACGACGCCATCAATCTGGGGCAGGGCTTTCCCGACGATCCGGGTCCGGAGGATATCCGCCGCGCCGCAGCCGACGCGGTCCTCAACGGCTACAATCAGTATCCGTCGATGATGGGCCTGCCGGAGCTGCGCCAGGCCATCGCCGCGCACTACAAGCACTGGCACAAGCTCGATCTCGATCCGATGAGCGAGGTCATGGTCACCTCCGGCGGCACCGAAGCGCTGACGTCGGCGATCCTGTCGGTGGTCGAGCCGGGCGACGAGGTGATCTGCTTTCAGCCGGTCTATGATTCCTATCTGCCGATCATCCGCCAGGCCGGCGGCATTCCGCGCCTCGTCCGCCTCGAGCCGCCGCATTGGCGGCTCTCGGAGGAGATGCTGCGGCAGGCGTTCTCGCCAAAGACCAAGGCGGTGCTGTTCAACAACCCGCTCAACCCGGCCGCGGTGGTCTACCCGCGCGAGGACCTCGAGCTGTTGGCACGCTTCTGCCAGGAGTTCGACGCGGTCGCGATCTGCGACGAGGTGTGGGAGCACGTCGTGTTCGACGGCCGCGCGCACATTCCGCTGATCGCGATTCCCGGGATGCGCGACCGCACCATCAAGGTCGGCTCGGCAGGCAAGATCTTCTCGTTGACGGGCTGGAAGATCGGCTTCGTCTGCGCCGCGCCGCATCTGTTGCGCGTGGCCGCCAAGGTGCATCAATTCCTGACCTTCACGACCGCGCCGAACCTGCAGGTCGCGGTCGCCTACGGCCTCGGCAAGTCGGACGACTATTTCGTCAACATGCGCAGCGAGCTTGCGCGCAGCCGCGACCGGCTCACGGCCGGTCTCGAAAGCCTGGGCTTTCCCGTGCTGAAGGCGCAGGGAACCTACTTCCTGACCGTCGACCTTTCGCCGCTCGGCCTCAACGAGACCGACGAGCAGTTCTGCCGCCGTATCGTCCACGACTACAAGGTGGCCGCCATCCCGGTGTCGGCGTTCTACGAGACGGATGCCGTGACCTCCGTGGTGCGGTTCTGCTTTGCCAAGAAGGACGCAACCCTGGATACGGCGCTGGAGCGCCTGTCGGACGCCATCCACCGGCGCTAGGAGACAAGTGATGACGCGCGGCTGCATGGGTTCGGCTCTGGCGCTGGCCGTCGCGGCGTTGACGCTTTCCGTACCGGCGGGGCGCGCCGAGGAGCGCGTCGTCAACTTCTACAACTGGTCGAACTACATGGCGCCCGGTGTCCTTGACGACTTCACCAAGGAGACCGGCATCAAGGTGGTCTACGACACGTTCGACGCCAACGAGACCCTGGAGACGCGGCTGCTCGCCGGCAAATCCGGCTACGACGTCGTGGTGCCGACCGCGTACTTCCTACAGCGCCAGATCAAGGCAAAAATCTTCCAGCCGCTCGACAAGTCGAAGCTGCCGAATCTCGCCAATGCCTGGCCTGTCGTGACCGAGCGTCTCGCCACCTACGATCCCGGCAATCAGTTCGCCGTCAACTACATGTGGGGCACGACCGGGATCGGCTACAACGTCAAGGCGGTCGAGAAGATCCTGGGTCCCGGCGCGCGGATCGACAGCTGGGACATGGTGTTCAAGCCGGAGAACCTCGCCAAGTTCAAGGATTGCGGAGTCCACATGCTGGATTCCGCCGACGACATCTTTCCGGCGGCGCTGAACTATCTCGGCATCGACCCGAACTCGACCAGGCAGGCCGACCTGGAGAAGGCGGCCGAGGCGGTCGGCAAGGTCGCGCCATCGGTGCGCAAGTTTCATTCGTCGGAATATCTGAGCGCGCTCGCCACCGGCGAGATCTGCCTCGTCGTCGGTTGGTCCGGCGATATCATGCAGGCGAGGAGCCGTGCCGAGGAAGCGAAGAACGGCGCCGAGATCGGCTATGCGATCCCGAAAGAGGGGGCGCAGATGTTCTTCGACAATTTTGCGATTCCCGCCGACGCCCCGCACGTGGCTGAGGCGTATGCGCTGATCAACTACCTCTACCGCCCGGAGGTCGCCGCCAAGAACTCGGACTTCCTGTCCTATGCCAACGGCAACCTGGCCAGCCAGAAGCTGATCGACCCGAAGGTCCTTGGCGACAAGAACATCTATCCGGACGACGCGACCTTGAAGAAGCTGTTCGTCATCACCGCACGTGAGCCGGCGACGCAGCGGATCATCAACCGGCTCTGGACCAAGGTGAAGACGGGCAGGTGATGACTCCCGTCATTCCGGGATGGTGCGCAAGCACCAGACCCGGAATCTCGAGATTCCGGGTTCGATGCTGCGCATCGCCCCGGAATGACGAGACTTGATCGCTTGATTTGATCTGACAAATCGGTTGAGATCGATCACGTCATCCGGTGCATCGCGCAGAGCTTGTTGCCGTCGAGGTCGCGCAGGTAGGCGAGATACAGCTTGCCGGCCGAACCTTCACGAACACCGGGCGGGTTTTCGCAGGTGGTGCCGCCGGCTTCGAGCCCCGCCGCATGCCAGGCGTCGGCCTGTTCGGGCGAGCTGCAGGCGAAGCCGATGGTGCCGCCATTGGCAGGGGTCGCGGGCTGGCCGTTGATCGGCTTCGACACCGAGAAGATGCCGGTCGGTGTGATGTAGAAAATGCGGTGGCCGTCGACCCTGGCGGGGCGCACGCCCAGCGTCCCCAGCAGCTTGTCGTAGAAGGCCTTGGCCTTGTCGAGGTCGTTGGTGCCGATCATCACGTGCGAAAACATTCGCGCTTGTCCTCCCTGGAGCTTCCGAACAGCCGTCGGATACGCGGCCAAGGTAGCGAGCGGCGATGGAAGAGGTAAGAGTTTTCTTCGAATGGCCCGTCAGCGGTAGAAGATGCTGCAGTCCCACTTCCTCGTGGTGGAATTTGCCCGGGCGCCGACTACCGCCAGCGCCGGTGCAGCCAGAGCCATTGCTCGGGATATTCGCGGACCCAACTCTCGACGACGTCGGTGACCGCCTGCGTCGTGCCCTGGATGTCGATCTGACCGTCGGCCGTCCGGACCGGCGTCACTTCCTCCGATACTTCGGCGCGGAAGCGATTGCCGGGAAGGCGGATGATGCGGACGCCGTGCACGGGGCATTCGACCTGGCGTAACAGACGGGCCAGCATCGGATTGGCGCGGGTCTTGCGGCCGAAGAAGGTGACCTCCACGCCGCCGGTCAGGTACTGATCGACCAGCATCGCGACGTGCTGGCCGTTCTTGAGCGCCTGTGCCAGCCGCAGCGGCGCATCGCGGCCGGCCGGGACGAGTGTGCCCATCTTGACCTGCCGTATCTCCTGGATGATGCGGTCGGCGGCGGCGATGTTGGGTCGACGATAAAGGATCGCCGTATCGAGCTTATGGGCGACCGCCGCCAGCGCCGGCATCTCCCAATTGGCGAGATGGCTGGCAAAGATCAGGGCTGGCTTGCCGTCGAGACGGAGCTGATGAAACAGCTCATGGGTGCGCGGCGACAGCTCGATCCGGCTGCGCTCGGGATGCGCCTCGTCGTAATCCCAGATCTTGTCGAGATGGGCGAACTCGGCGCCGACGCGGCCGAGATTGTCCCACACGCCGGCGAGGATTCTCTCGATCTCCTCGGGCGATTTCTCCGGGAAGGCCGCGGTGAGATTGTCGCGACCAATGCGCTGCTCGCGCAGGCGTGGCCCGATCATCTGCGCAATGCGCGCGAAGCGGTCGGCCGTCTTCTGCGGGTCGAAATAGCGCGTGGTCCTGAGCATGCCGACCGTCAGCGCGCCGACGGCGGAAGCCCCGGCCGACTTCACGGCTCGGCGGATCACGAGCTTGGTCCGGAGGGGCAGGAGACTCATCGATGGCAGCGGCGGATCAGGCCGGTTCGCGCGTCAGGATCAGCGAGGCGTTCTGGCCGCCGAAGCCGAACGAATTCGACATCACGGTGGTGACGCGCGCATCGCGGGCCTTGTTGCCGACGACGTCGAACAGGATCGCGGGATCCGGAATGTCGTAGTTGATGGTCGGCGGAATGCGCTGATGCTCGAGCGTCTGCAGCGAGAAGATCGCCTCGACCGCGCCGGCTGCCGAGATCGTGTGGCCGACCATCGACTTGTTCGACGACACTGGAATCTTGCTGGTGTGCTCGCCGAACACGGCGGAGACGCCGACATATTCCATCTTGTCGTTCTCGGGCGTGGCGGTGCCGTGGGCATTGATATGGTCGATCTGCTCAGGGGCCATGCCGGCATCGGCGAGCGCCTTGCGGATGCAGCCGATGATCGGCTTGCCGTCCGGCGAGGAACGGGTGCGGTGGAAGGAGTCGGTCAGCTCGCCGCAGCCAGCGACGACGCCGAGGATCTTGGCGCCGCGCGCCACGGCCGCGTGGTAGCTTTCCAGCACCAGCGCGCCGGCGCCCTCGGCCATCACGAAGCCATCGCGGTTCTTGGAAAACGGCTTGGAGGCGGCCTGCGGCGGGTCGTTCTGGGTCGACAGCGCCGACAGCAGCGAGAAGCGCACGAGCCCTTCCGGATTGACCGAGCCTTCGGTGGCGGCGCATAGCGCGACGTCAGTCTCACCGCGTCGGATGGCTTCGACGCCGAGCTGGATCGCGGTCGCGCCGGAGGCGCAGGCGGTCGACAGCGAGATCGGCGAGCCCTTGGTGCCGAAGGTGTCGGACAGCGAATCGGCGACCGAGCCGAACAGGAAGCGGTGGTGATAGTTGACGAACTTGCCGCCGCCGCAGACCTTCAGCAGGTCGTCATAGGTGAACTGAGTGCCGCCAACCTCATGCGCGAGCTCCAGACGCTGGGGCCACTCGATCTCGACGGGCGCCACGGCGAGAAACAGCGGGCCCGGAAAATCGCCCTTGCTGCCGATTCCAGCCTGCGCGATGGCTTCCTCGACAGCCATGTGACCGAGCCGCTCGGACAGTCCCGTCGACGTGAACGGCGCCACGGGGACGAAATCGACCGTGCCGGCCATGGTCGTCTTCAAGCCGTCGATCGGAAACCGCGTGATGGTGCGGATTCCGGACTCGCCGGCCACGAGCTTGTTCCAGTTATCGGACTTGCCGGCCCCAAGGGAGGTGACGATGCCCATCCCGGTCACGACCACGATGGGGCGTCCAAACTTGTCGCGTACACTCATGATGTCCCCCGTCGTGTCTTCTTAAGGCCGTGCCGCGTTCACTTGACTGCTTCGACCAAGGCCATGCCTTCGCCGCGGTAGTGGCCGGCGCCGACCACCACGATCTGGGCCGGAGCATCCTTCATGTCGGTCTCCACGCCCGAGGCGTCACCCGGCGCGAACAGGGCGCCGCGCGAGATCGAGAGCGCAGCGAGCGCGAGACCGAGCGCGAACTGTGCCTCCATCGAATGGCCGAAGCGGGTCCCGCTCGAGCGCACCGCGAACGCCTTGTGATGGTCGAGGAATGCGCGCTCCTCCGACGTCACCGGCTCGGCGCCGGTCGCGCCGGTGATGATGGCGCCGGGGGCCTCGTGGACGTCGAGCGCCGACCACAGACGGTCCAGCGTTCCCGTCACCGCGCCTGCCTCCTTGCGGCGGGCGCGGTCGGCGACGACCTTGCTGAGCCGGGCCAGCGGCTTGGCGCCGCGGGCCTCGGCATGCGGCCTGGATTCCAGCACCAGGAACGCGCCGGCCGATCCGAGCGCGAAGCCCGGATGGTCCTTGCGGGACCAGACCGGCTTGAATTCGTTCTTCAGATTGTAGTCGCCGAACTCGTACAGCACGAGCAGATCCTTGCGCTCGCCATTGTGCGAGCCGCCGACCAGCGCGATGTCGCTCTGGCCGCCGGCGATGCGGGCCAAAGCGATCTTGAACGCGTCGACGCCCGCAACCTCCTCGCCCATGAAGGTGCGCGAGGTGCCGCAGACGCCGTGCGAGATCGCGATGTTGCCGGCGAGCAGGTTGGACAACTGCGCCAGGAACAGGGTCGGGCGCAGGTCGCTCATCAGCCGATCGTTCAGGAAGCCGGGCGTGCAATTGCCCTGGGCTTCCGCGTTGAGGATCGCGGTGTCGACGGAGATGTCGCGCTCACCGCCGCCCGCGGCGACGATCATGTCCATCCGCGACAGGATGTCCTTGTTGCCCTTGAGGCCGGCGGAATCCAGCGCAAGCCCGGCGGCATAGGTGCCGATGCGCTGCCACGCCTCCATCTGGCGCTGCTCCTTCTTCGGGATCTGCGCTTCCAGATTCACCTTGGCCCAGGGATGCACGATGTAGGGCGCGAAACCCTGCTCATCGACGTTGATCCGGCCGGAGTTGAGGGCGTCCCAGTTCGCATCGAGTCCCTCGCCAAGCGAGGTCGCAAGACCGATACCGGTGATCCAGACTTCGACGGGTTCGGAGGTCACGGCTGTCGTCTCACTCATCGCTGCAGGACCTGTTGCGGAAAGCCGACGCGCTCGGCGACGGCGTCCATGTGCCCGCGCAGCTCCGGATTGGGGAAGGGGACGTGACTGAAAGTGATGGTCGCATTCGAACGCAGTTTGCCACCGACCTTCACGCGCGCTTCGGTCATGGCGTAACCGGAGCCCTCGTGCAGCACGTTGGCCTCGACGGTCAGCACCTCGCCCGGCGACACGAAGCCGCGCATCTTGGCCTCCTTGACTGCGGCAAGGAACGGCATCCGCTCGAACTTCATCAGCGCGAGCAGCAGCCAGCCCGATGTCTGCGCCATCGATTCGATCAGGAGAACGCCGGGCATGATCGGATAGCCCGGGAAATGTCCTTCGAAGATCGTGCTTTCGGTGGGGACCTTGGCTTCGACGGTGATGGTCTTCTCGTCCAGCCGAAGATCGAGAATGCGGTCGATGAGCAGGAAGTATTCGATCTGCATGGCGGGCGCTCACGCGCCCTTGGCGGCGACCAGCTCGTCGATGCGGGCGCACAGGTTCTTCAGCACGAAATACTGCTCGGTGCTGGCTTTGCCGTCGTTGACTTCCTGCGTCCACTTCTCGAGCGGCAGCTTGATCCCGAAGGCCTTGTCGATCGCAAATGCGATGTCGAGGAAATCGAGGCTGTCGATGCCCAGATCGTCGATGGCATGGCTATCCGGCGTGATCGTGTCGCGCGGGATGTCGCAGGTTTCAGCGATGATCGTGGCGACCTGATCGAATGTTGAGGACATCACTAAGCCTTTGATATTTTGGAGCTAATCCGGTAGGTGGCGACGGGAGGACACCGCGCCCCCGGGGCCGTCTGATGCGAGCCCTTCTACCCCCGTCGCCCGGGAGTCGTGTGCCCGTATATCGGAGCGACGCGGTGAGTTCAATGGAGCCGGACACGGCGGTTGTGGCGGGATTGTGATGCCCCGTCGGCCGCGGCAGCCGCGTCCAGCAGGGGGATCAGGGCGTGTAGGTCTCGGTGATGATGCGGGCGCAGTCGCGCCGTCCGGTCAGCAGGCAGTCCTGGGTCTTGCGCAGGTCGGCAATGCTCATCGCCAGCCAGATGCCGATCGCGGTCAACGCGACCGTGAAGGCGATGGCGGCGATGTTGGCCAGGATGCGGTGACGGAAGTCATCGGGCTCCTCGCGGGGCTGCTCATACCGGGAGAGATCGAGTGTCGGCCGCTCGCCCCGATGCAGCTGAATCGGCGGACTGCCGCCCTCGGTGACGCGCCGCACCGGACTGCTGCGCGGCCGGAACGGCACCACGCGATGCTCTTCCTCCGCTGCAATGGGGCGCTGGGACTTCATGCCTCGACTCCGATGGTCCTTTCTAGCACGCGGGCCCGACCTCTCACAAAGAAACTTTGCCATAATTGAGCTGCATCAGCAAAGCATCTCGCTCCTCGGATGCATCCAATCGGCGCCCGCTCCGCGGGTGATTGGAACCTGCCGCGGCCCGGTCCGAACGGCGTCGCAGCTACGGGCAGATGCGCTGGAACGGCTCGGCAGGCGTGGCATAATGCTGATCATCCCCCGGAGCCCAGCCATGGCCAATACCCGCGAGCCGCTGCTTCATCCCGTGCCGATCCTGTCCCTGCGCCCGACGCAGATGACCGTGGGCATGCGCGAGGTGAAGGAGAAACGCGAGCGCTGGCGCGAGCACAAGTCGAAGAGGAAGCAGGCCGAGCTGCTCGGCAAGCACATGATCCCGGTGGTGCTTGGTCCCGATGAGCGGCACTACGTCGTCGACCACCATCACCTCGCCCGCGCGCTCCATGACGAGGGCGTCAAGGACGTGCTGGTCACGGTGATCGGCGACCTCTCGATGGTTGATCGCGAGGCGTTCTGGGGCGTGATGGACAACAAGCGCTGGGTCTATCCTTACGACGCCAAGGGCGAGCGGCGGCATTTCAAGGACCTGCCGAAGTCCGTCGCGAATCTGAAGGACGATCCGTTCCGCAGCCTGGCCGGCGAGCTGCGCCGCGCCGGCGGCTTTGCCAAGGACACGACGCCGTTCAGCGAGTTCCTATGGGCCGACTTCCTGCGCCGCAAGGTCAAGCGCAAGACGGTCGAGACTCATTTCGCCGCTGCCATGGAGCACGCGCTGGCGGCCGCAAAGAGCCACGACGCGGTGTATCTGCCCGGCTGGTGCGGGCCGGCGTCGGACGACTGATCGTCTCACTTGGTCTTCGGCAGCCGCCCCATCAGGTAGAACTCGTCGTTGGGCCGCATGCCCGTGACATTCGCGATCCGGTTCGACAGCGCGAAGAACGCCGCGATCGCGGCGATGTCCCAGATGTCGTCGTCGCCGAAGCCGTGGCCGGCCAGCGCCTTGAAATCGGCATCCCCGACCGTTTGCGCCTCGAGCGCCACCTTCATCGCGAAATCGAGCATCGCCCGCTGCCGTGGCGTGATGTCGGCCTTGCGGTAGTTGATCGCGATCTGGTCGGCGATCAGGGGATTCTTGGCGCGGATGCGCAGGATCGCGCCGTGCGCGATCACGCAATATTGGCACTGGTTGGCGCTCGAGGTCGCGACCACGATCATCTCGCGCTCGGCCTTGGTCAGCCCGCCGTCCTTCTCCATCAGCGCGTCGTGATACGCAAAGAACGCGCGGAACTCGTCCGGCCGGTGCGCAAGTGTCAGGAACACGTTGGGCACGAAGCCGCTCTTCTCCTGCACGCCGAGCAGCCGGCTGCGGATGTCGTCCGGCAGCGCATCGATTGCGGGGACGGGGAAGCGGCTGATGGCGGGCTGGGTCATGGCAACGGGTCCGGCATGCGTGGCAGGGGGCGAACCTTAGTCGATCGCGGCGCAGGCGCAACGGTCCAGCTCGGTCCATCACCCGCCAGTGGCGGAGTGCGCGCAACGCCTCCTCGGCAGCCGTCGTCGATCGGGATTAGAGAGGGGCCGCCGCCGGCTTTAGCGCAGCGGCTTCTTCAGCAGGGAGAAGCGGTCCGGGTCGAGACCCATCGACGGCTGCAGCATTGGCGCGTCCAGCGAGGCGGACAGGCTGCCGCGGTCTCCGAGGTTGCCGGCGCCGCTGTCGCCGCTCGACGCGTCCCGGCTCGAGGTCGCTCCGCGCCAGCGCTCCAGCACGGCACTGACGAAATGCATGTCGTGTCCGGCATTGACCGAGCGGACGGTGGCGATCGTCGCCTCGCTGCGCGGCAATTGATGCAGCGGCACCTCCTTGAAGCGCAGCCGGGTCGGCAGCGCGACGCCTTCGCCGAACGCCAGCACCTCGCGGGTGCCGAGCGAGGGAACGAAGGAGAGCAGGTTGGCGGCGGCATCCGACACCGCCGAACGCAGCAGCGACTGGTCGCGCTCGTTGGCGAGCCGCATCGTGAACAGCGTGTTGCACTGGGAGATGATGGTGGCGTCGAGCTCGGCCGGCCGCTGGGTGATCAGGCCGAGATAGACGCCGTATTTCCGGCCTTCCTTGGCGATGCGCGAGATCGCCTTGCGGGTCGGGCCGAAGCCGATCGAGCGGTCGGCCGAGGCGTAACGGTGCGCTTCCTCGCAGACGAACAGCAGCGGCGAGACGCCGTCGCTCCACAGGCCGAAATCGAACGCCATGCGGCACACGACCGAGACCACGGAATCGACCACCTCGGCCGGGAAGCCGGCGAGCTGCATGACCGTCATCGGCCGGCCGTTGGCCGGCAGGCGGAACAGGTGGCTGATGACCTCGGCCATGGTGTCGCCGCCGACATTGGCGTTGTCGAACATGAAGGCGTAGCGCGGGTCGTTGCGTACCGTCTCGATCCGCGAGATCAGCTTGTGATAGATGATGCGCGAGGAGCGGTTCTCGAGCTTGCCCATGCGCTCGTCGATCAGGTTGATCAGGTCGACGAGGCGGTAGGGCACCGGCGTATCGACGGTGTAGCCGACGGTCTTCGGGTCGATGCGCTTGAGCCCGATGCGGTCCGTGTTCTGGTATTGGGTGTAGATGCCCTTCGCCAGCGGGATCACTTCGGCCAGGATGTCGAGCTCTTCCGGCACGCCCGGTCGGCCGCCGAACAGGACGTCGACGATCTCCTCGAAATTGAACAGCCAAAACGGCAGCTTCAGGTTGCGCGGGTTCAGCACCAGCGCCTTTTCACCAAAGCAGCGGCCATATTCGTTGTGGACGTCGAGCAGGAAGATGCGCAGGTTCGGCCGCGCCTTCAGGATCTCGTTGAGCAGCAACGACACGCCGGTCGATTTGCCGACGCCGGTCGAACCGAGCACGGCGAAGTGCTTCGATAGCATTTCCTCGACATTGACACAGGCGCGCACGGAGGTGTCCTGCTGCAGCGCGCCGATGTCGATGTGGTCACCGGCGGTCGGCGTGTAGATCGTGCGGAGCTCCTCGCTCGTGATCATGTCGACGGCGTCGCCGATGGTCGGGTAGTGGGTGACGCCGCGCTGGAACTTGGGCCGCTCGGCCGGTCCGAGAATCTCGCCGAGCAGGTCTACCGAAGCCGTCGCGACGTATTCGTTGGCACGCGAGAGGTCCTCGCTGGTCACCTCGGTGATGATCGCAATGATCGTGGCGCTCGGGCAGCGAATGCTGATGAAACGGCCGACTGTCGCGCGGATATCGGAGACGTTCATCTGCTGTGTCGACAGAATGCCGACGCGGGCCTGGGAGCCCCGCACCGAGATCACGCGTCCGAAGGATGTCACGGTCATGAAACCTGTGGTGAATTGTTGAATTGACACCTTCTCTGCTGGGACTGGAAAATTTGTTAAGCGGGCAACGTTTGTGACTGCGCCGCCCGCCCAGCCCGGTGGTCGGAGGGTCGCGCGGGGCGTTGCGATCGCACCTCCTCAATGGGACCTAAGGCCTTGCACTGTAAGGATTTCTCCATCCTTTCCTCAAGCGTCGCGCGAACCGTTCGGGTTAACGTCCGGTTCACCATCTCCAAGGCTCTTCCTGAACGGCTCTTCGGCTGTGGAGGCCCCGGCGCCGAAAGAAACCTGGAGGGGCTGCCGCGCCGATCCGAACCTCCAGCCGCTCAGCGATTTGATCGCAATCAATCTGGAACCCGGGCGTGCCGGCTATATTTTTCCCGTCAAGCGCGAGGGAGCGGATGCCGGCCGATCAACGAAATCGGTCGCGCCCATGCCGTTGCGGACCCGATCCTCGCGTGAAGCAGGAGGATGATGTTATGGCTGAACCTACCAAGCTGCCCGTCAACACCGAGAAGGCAGGTGCGCCATCCATGCAGGGGTGGCGGCCGTTCGAGAACCTGCGCCGCGAGATCGATCGCGTGTTCGAGGACTTCCATGGCGGGATCTGGCGCACGCCGTCGCTGTTCGACCAACTGCCGGGCCTGGCCCGCGCACGGTCCTTTGCCGTGGCGCCGGCGGTCGACGTCGCCGAGCACGACAATGCCTACGAGGTCACCGCTGAGCTGCCCGGCCTCGACGAGAAGAACGTCGAGGTGAAGGTTGCGAGCGGCGTGCTCTCGATCAAGGGCGAGAAGCAGGAGGACAAGGAGGAGAAGAAGAAGGACTATTACGTCCGTGAGCGCAGCTTCGGCTCGTTCGAACGCTCCTTCCAGATCCCCGACGGCGTCGACACCGACAAGATCGAGGCTGTGTTCAAGCAGGGCGTGCTCAAGGTCACCCTGCCGAAGAAGCCCGAGGTACAGAAGGCCGCCAAGACCATCGACATCAAGGCGGCGTGACCGCATCTCGTGGCTGTCCGTCCCATGATCATGGGACAGACGATGGATCGGACACCAAGGAAGGGCCGCGCGTGCGGCCCTTTTTTTCGCGGAGCTGCAGGGGTAATCTGCCTTCCAAGCAAACGGTCGGCGATGCCGGCCGGGGGAACGACCGGAAGGGAGACGAGAGGATGGGCAAGCTCGCACTGGCGGCCAAGATCACGCACGTGCCGTCGATGTATCTCAGCGAGCTGGATGGTCCGGCCAAGGGCAAGCGACAGTCGGCGATCGACGGTCATATCGAGATCGGCCGGCGCTGCCGCGAGGCCGGCGTCGACACCATCGTCGTGTTCGACACCCATTGGCTGGTCAACGCCGGCTACCACATCAATTGCGCGCCGCATTTCGAGGGGCTCTACACCTCGAACGAGCTGCCGCACTTCATCGCCAACATGACCTATGAATACGACGGCAACCCGGAGCTGGGCCACATCCTCGCCGAGGGCGCCAACGCCCATGGCGTCGCCACCATGGCCCACGATGCGACGTCGCTGGCGCTGGAATACGGCACCTTGGTGCCGATGCGCTACATGAACCCCGACCGCCACTTCAAGGTCGTCTCCGTCTCGGCGCTGTGCACCTCGCATTATCTCGCCGACAGCGCCAAGCTCGGCTGGGCGTTCCGCCGCGCGGTCGAGGATCATTACGACGGCACGGTGGCCTTCTTCGCCTCGGGCTCGCTGAGCCATCGCTTTGCCCAGAACGGCACCGCCGACGAGTATCGCGACCGGATGTTCAGCCCGTTCCTGGAGCGGCTCGACCACGAGGTGATCCAGATGTGGGAGCACGGCGAGTGGCCGGATTTCTGCGACATGCTGCCGGAATATGCCAGCAAGGGACATGGCGAGGGCTTCATGCACGATACCGCCATGCTGCTGGGCGCGCTCGGCTGGAACCACTACGACCGCGGCGTCGAGGTGGTGACGCCGTTCTTCCCCTCATCGGGGACGGGCCAGATCAACGCGGTGTTTCCGGTCTCGCCGATGCCGCAGGCGCTGGACGACGTCGGCCGGCCGCGCGCCGCCGCACTCGCGGGCGGTCGGCTGTAGCGCCTCTCACCAGACCTCCGCATGCCCGAGCATCTCGATGATGTCCTCGGGATAGACTTGATCGGCGGTCGCCGTGAGCTCGGCTGGTCGCCGCCATTTGCTCGGTGTTGAACCGCGGCGTCGGCGGCGCGACCAATGCGGGACGGATCGGAGGCCGGTGACCGTTCAATGCTGACGAGAATTCTGCTGCTGACCGCAATGCTCATCGCGCCGGGCATTGCCACTGCGCAGGCGCCGCATCGCGAAGCCTGCAACGTCGAGGCCGACGTCACCGACCGCGATCCGAATGGTGCCAATGTCCGTGCCGAGCCTGGCGGCAGCATCGTCAAGGTCCTGAAAAATCCGACCAGCGATGGCTGGATCGTCGTGCATCTCGTCGCGCAGCAGGGCGACTGGTTCGAGATCGACCGGGCCATGCTGAACGACGTCGATCAGGGCAAGGAGACCGTGATCTTTCAGGGCAGGGGCTTCCTGCATCGGAGCATCGTCGGCGCCGGCGGCCTGCAGAACGGCGCGGCGATCTACCGCGATCACGCCACGTCGAGCGCGAAGCTCGACCCGCATGCGAGCGGTGACCAGTCGGTCGAGCTGCTCGGCTGCTTTGGCGACTTCGCCAAGATCCGCGTCAAGAAGGGCATCGGCTGGACCCGGCAGCTCTGCACCAACATGGTGACGACCTGCTCGTGACAGCGTGCGCTCGCCGAGCTCCGTCGCGGGCAGCCCGTTGACCACGGCTGCGTTGCAGGTCGTCGCGCCTGCTCAGGCCGCGCGCTGCTGGTGCTGCGACAGCCGCTCGCGCTCGCGCCGGCACCCGGCCGCGAATTGGCGCAGCCGCTCGATCGTCAGCGCGTCGGTGATGCTCCGCTCGAGCCGCTCGGCCCGCTCGATCTGATCGTCGAGGTCCATCAGCTTGGTCATGTCCCGTCTCCCTGGCCAGACAATTTGAAGCAAATTGCATCGTTCCGGCCGGATGAGGATCGTGGTGAATGACGGGTTAATTCCGTGATCGGGCGCACGCTGGAAGGATCGTCCCGGCGAGCCGACGATGGACCGGCGGGACTGCGTCGTCGATGCATCGCAAGCGTCGGCATGGGTCGAACGGCGCACGGGCGCGACGCTGTGCCGGCCGGACGAGATCTGATTCAAGCGCTAGCCGGTCGTCGCTCGTGCGCAATAGTCACGCCAGAACGTCCGGTATCCCTGTTCCACATGCTGCGTGTAGAGCGCGCCGTTTCCGGCGGCTGAATTCAACACCCTGGCGGGCAGCTCGGCACGGAGCGCGGCAAGCTCGCCGGGCCGCGAGCAGAATTTCAGCGCTGTCGCGAGATAGCCTTCGTCGTCATCGGCGACCCACGCGTCGAGGCCGACCGCCTTGACGATCGCGCCGCCCGCCCGTGCCGAGGGGGTGCTGCCGAGCTTGGCGACGACAGGCACGCCCATCTGCAGTGCCTCCCACGTCGAGATGCCGCCATTTTGGGGGAACGGATCGAGTGCGATGTCGATATCGGCGAACATCGCAAGATGCTCCTCGCGCGACGTCTTTCCGACGCAACGGACGCGTTCCGCGGCGATGCCGTGGGCGACGAAGCGGGCGATCAAGCCGTCGCGCAGCAGGGGATCGTTCATCGCATGGTTCTTGACGACGATCATCGAGCCCGGCGTCGCAGCCATCAGCTTCGACCATAGAGCCAGAGTCGGCTCCGAAAACTTGTCGGCGCGATTGAACGAGCCGAAGGTGACGTGGCCGTTGCGAAGCATCGGCAGCGCCGACGGCGGAATTGGAGGCGGCGGTTCGATCGTGATCAGCGACGGCAGATCGTAGATCTTTTCGGCAAACAGATGCCGGACCGCGGCCGGAATCGTCACCGCATCGGCCAGCAGATAATCCATCACGGGCAGTCCGGTGCCGGTGACGCTGCCGACGGCCGAGATCTGGATCGGGGCAGGCTTGCGCGCAAACAGCGTGAGCCGGTGGCCGGCGGAATGTCCCGAGAGGTCGACGAGGATGTCGATCTTGTCGGCCCGGATCTGCTCGGCGAGCTTGTCGTCGGTCAACTGCCAGGCCTCGACCCAGCGATCGACCAGCGAACGGCACAGCTCCGTCTTGGCGTCCCTCGTCGGTGAACACGAATAGCCGACGATTTCGAACCTGGCGCGATCGTGATGGCGAAGGATCGGCAGGAAGCCGAGCGCCGCCGAATGCTCGCGGAAATCGGACGACACGTAGCCGACGACAAGGCGCCGGTCCGGGTCCAGATTCCGCTCGCCGAGCGGCAGACGTGGCAACCGCGCGCCGATCGCCTCCCACCAGTGTCTCCGTTCTGCCTGGAGACGTTCGACCGCGACGTCGGGCAGGAAATCCAGCGCGAAGATCTTCTTGGTGATCGCGTCCTCGTAGTCCGGGTTGATCGCGAGCGCGCGGTCGTAGTCCGCAATCGCCGTGGCGATGTCGCCTTGCATCGCGGAGCAGACCCCGAGCAGGGTCCAGGCGCTCTCCTGCTTCGGGTTCTGCGCCAGCATCTTGTCGATGAGCGAGGTCGCCAGGGCGATGTTGCCGCGGACGAGCGAAACCGTGGCCTTGCCGCGCAGGGCGTCTTCCAGCAGCGGTTCGAGGGCCAATGCCGCGTCAAAATCGGCTTCCGCCTCGTCGAACTTGCCCTGCTCCTGATAGGCTCGCCCGCGCTGGGCGAGGGCAGGGGCCGCAGTCGGATTGATCGCCAGCGCCGACGTCAGCGCGGCCACTGCAGTATCGAAGTTCCGCAGGTTCATGCTGACCAGGCCCTTGCCGAACAGGGCCGTCAGCAGCCGCGGCTGCAGCGCGAGCGCGCGATCGAAGCTCTGACCGGCGTCTTCGTACCGGCCCGTGAGCAGTAGCGCCATCCCGCGATTGGCGTGGGCGTCGGCATAGCCGGGCTTCAGCGCGATGGCGCGGTCGTGCGCTGATATCGCCTCGTCGAAACGCGACAGGCTCATCAGCGCATTGCCGAGATTGGTGAGCGCAGTCGGGAAGTTCGGCTGGAGTCCGATGGCGCGTTCGTAACGGGTGCGAGCCTCGTCGTAGCGGCCGAGCCGGAACAGCGACAGGCCGAGATCGGACTGGGCTTCGGCCGAGCGCGGGTCGACCTCGATCGCGCGTGCCAGGACGAGCACGGCTTGGTCGAAACGGCCGCAGTCCCGTTCGGACACGCCGAGCAGATGCAGAGCGCCGAAATGCTGCGGCAGGTCCTGCAGGATCTGCCGGCACAGGGCCTGAGCCTCCGGATGCCGGCCTTCGCGGTAGGCCTTGACCGCCGCCGGCAACAGCACGTCCGCCTGTTTCTTGGCCCGCTTTTGCAGCCTTGCGTTCTGGAAGGCACGGGAGCCGACGCTGCTTTGCAAGTGTTTTCCTCCACAGAACCGGTCCATTGCCCGCAATGGTTGTTCCGTTCTCGCCGATTCGCAATGAGCAGACGTTAACGCGAGGGACGCGTGCCGAAGGGGTGGTGGAGGCCGCAGCGTGTCCGCGCCTTGAAGATGGATCTCGTGCCCGAGGCAAAAACGACCCCGATGCTTCTCAGATCACGAGGATGAGGCTGTCGTGCTTCAGGCCGTCGCGGCAGTGATCAAGCTGGCTGGGGAACCTGGATTCGAACCAAGACAAACAGAGTCAGAGTCTGTTGTGCTACCGTTACACCATTCCCCACCGGAATGCCCTGCAGTTTCAAGCAATTGCCGCACTGTCTGGCACCGTTTTGCGCGCCGGCCGGCAAAGCAGGGCGGCGACGACGGGTCCTTCTACCCGCATGTCTCAGGCTTTGGCAAGCCGCTGGATGACGGATTTCCAACGTGCTCTGCCGCCCCGCCGCGCCACGGGCCGGCAGGGTCTAGCGCTTGCCTCTCGCGGCCTGCGGCTTTCGCGGCGCGCCGTCCGGGCCGGCGCGCAGCAGCAGGACCAGGCAGGCGCCGAGCCGTTCCGCGATCTCGTCATCGTCGATCGACAGCGGGCCGGGATCGTTGAGGACGGCGTTCACCAGGGTGCCGAGCACGACCTGGACGCCGAACGCGACCGTCTTTCGCGCCTCCGCTGTTCGCGACCGCGTGCGCGAGGCCGGGCCGGCGCGCCGGCCCGCAGGCAGCAGGAGCAGCGCCGCGCGCTCCGACAGTGCCTGTGCCAGCTCCTTGAAGCCGCTCCAGTGGTTCGGTCCGGGCTCGCTGCGCACGAGCGCTGCGCGTAGCACGCCCTTGTGACGGCGCATCCACAGCACGGTGCCGCGCACCAGCAGGTGGCATTGCGGGTCGCCCGCGCGGACGGGATCGGGCGGCGGGAGTCTCAAGAGCTGTTTCCGCCCGTCCGCCAAAGTGAGCGCGAGCAGGGCGTTGAAGTAGGCCTCCTTGCTGTCGAACCGGCTGTAGAAGGCGCCGACCGTTGCCCCGATATGCGCACAGAGGTCGCTGATCGACAGCTCCGCGAGGCTGCGCGTGCGCAGCAGCTCCTCGCCGGCCATCAGCAGGGCAAGCGTCGTCTCGCGGCTGCGCTGCTGCCGCGACGGGGTCACGCCGGGCAGGTGGTCCGGCGCGATCCGCTGCGGCATGTCGCTGGCTCCATCTGGAATAATAATAATAATTATGATTATGATCCGAGGCAAGCCTGGCCGTGCCACCCAGCCCCGGGGCGTCGCGGATCCCAGAGCAATCACAACGATAAACTCGTACGGGCTGCGAGGCGCAGCCGGGACGCGAGCGAGAGGGAGGACGAGGCATGAGCGAGCCCGCATTCGGCGGTAGGATCGGCAGGACCATCGCAGGCTCCAGACCCTGGTGGCCGGCGCCGCAGCAGCCGCCGAAGGGCGCGCCCAACATCCTGGTGGTGCTGTTCGACGATGTCGGCTTCTCCGATTTCGGCTGCTACGGCTCGCGGATCCGCACCCCCGCGATCGACGGGCTGGCCGCGCAGGGCCTGCGCTATTCGGGCTTCCACACCACAGCGATGTGCTCGACCACACGGGCGGCACTCCTGACCGGTCGCAACCATCATTCAGTCGGCGTCGGCTGCCTTGCCAATTTCGACTCGGGCTATCCCGGCTATCGCGGCAAGATCGCGCGCGAGGCGGGGACGCTGGCCGAGATGCTGCGCGCCCATGCCTATCGCAACTACATGGTCGGCAAATGGCACGTCACGCCCTTGACCGAGAGCGGCGCGACCGGGCCGTTCGACGGCTGGCCGCTGGGGCGCGGCTTCGACCGCTTCTATGGCTTCCTCGACGCCGAGACCGATCAATATGCGCCGGAGCTGGTGCTCGACAACACCCATGTCAGCCCGCCCGGCAGCTACGCCGACGGCTATCACCTGACTGCCGACCTGGTCGATCAGGCGATCCGCTTCATCGCCGACCACACGGCCGACCGGCCCGAGCTGCCATGGTTGACCTGGCTCGCGCTCGGCGCCTGCCACGCGCCGCATCAGGCGCCGCACGACATCATCGAGAGCTACGACGCGGTCTTCGCCCATGGCTGGGACGCCGAGCGCGCGCAGCGGCTGGCGCGGCAGAAGGCGATGGGGCTGGTGCCGGAGAGCACGGACCTGCCGCCGCGCAATGATGGCGTGAAGCCCTGGGAGGCCCATTCCGAGGATGAGCGGCGCGTCTTCACCCGGCTGCAATCGGCCTTCGCCGGTATGCTCGATCATGCCGACCTGCATCTGGCCCGGCTGCTCGCTTTTCTCGACAAGACCGGCCAGCGCGACAATACGCTCGTGATCGTCATGTCGGACAATGGCGCCAGCCAGGAGGGCGGGCCGCTCGGCTTCGTCAACGCGATGGGACCGTTCAACTTCAAGCCGGAGCCGATCGCCGAGAAGCTCGCGCGGATCGACGACATCGGCGGGCCGGATACGCACTCGAACTTCCCGCATGGCTGGGCGATGGCGTCGAACACGCCGCTGCGCCGCTACAAGCAGAACACCCATGGCGGCGGCATCCGCGATCCCTTCATCGTCTCCTGGCCGCAGCGCATCGCGGCGCGCGGCGAAATCCGCCACCAGTTCGTCCATGCCTGCGACCTCGTGCCGACCCTGCTCGACCTGATCGGCATCGATGCGCCGGCCATGATCGCGGGTGTGCCGCAGATGCCGCTCGAGGGCGTGAGCTTCGCCGCCTCGATCACCGATCCGGCGGCACCGTCGAAGCAGGTCGCGCAATATTTCGAGATGTTCGGCCATCGTGGCCTCTGGCACGACGGCTGGAAGGCGGTGGCCTTTCACCCGTCGGGCACGCCGTTCGACAACGATAGATGGGAGCTGTTTCATCTCACGCAGGATTTCTCCGAGACGCATGATCTCGCCGCCGCCGAGCCGGAGCGGCTCGCGGCACTGGTGAAGCTGTGGTGGGAGCAGGCGGAGGCGCACCAGGTGCTGCCGCTCGACGATCGCTTCGGCCCGCGCTTTGCCGAGAACGCGGCGCGTTTCCACGGCGCGCGCACGCGCTTTACGTTCCACGCCGGCATGGGCCATGTGCCGACGGACGTCGCGCCCGACGTGCGCAGCCGCGACTATCTGATCGAGGCCCATGTCGAGATCGATGCAGAGGGCGCATCCGGCGTGCTCATCGCCCATGGCGATGCGACGTCGGGCTACAGTCTCTACGTCAAGGACGGTCATCTCGTGCACGACCTCAACATCGGCGGCCGGCACGAGATCATCAGCTCGACCCGCCCGGTGCCGGCGGGATCGCACCGCCTGGGCCTGCGCGTCGAACGTCTCAGGCGGCAGACCGAGCCCGCCAAGGGCGCGCGCACCGGCATGAGCCGGTACACGTTGCTGATCGACGGCGAGGAGGCCGGAGCGCTGACGACGCAGCTCGCCTTCCACACGCTGATCTCCTGGTCGGGGCTCGACATCGGCCATGACCGCGGCAGCCCGGTGTCGGACTATGCGGCGCCGTTTGCGTTCACCGGACGGCTCTCCCACGTGACCGTGACGATGCAGGACGAACAGAGTCTGGACGGCGAGGGCGTCGCCAACGCCGAGATGGGGCGGCAGTAGGCGACGACAAGCGGCGGACTATTCCGCCGCTTCCTTGACCGGACCTGCGGCCGCGGTCTCGGGCTCGTGGTCGATATGCGTGCGGCCCCAGCGCGCGAAGGCGTTGTTGACCTTGTCGAGATAGAGATAGACCACCGGCGTGGTGAACAGCGTCAGCATCTGGCTGACGATCAGGCCGCCGACCATCGCATAGCCGAGCGGCTGGCGGATCTCCGAGCCGGTGCCGTTGCCGAGCATCAGGGGCACGCCGCCGAGCAGGGCTGCCATCGTCGTCATCATGATCGGACGGAAGCGCAGCAGGGCGGCCTGGCGGATCGACTGCTCGGGCGGCAGATGCTGGTCACGTTCGGCGGCGATGGCGAAGTCGACCATCATGATGCCGTTCTTCTTCACGATGCCGATCAGCAGGATGACGCCGATCAGCGCAATCAGGCTGAAATCGTAGCCGAATGCCATCAGGATCGCGAGCGCGCCGACGCCGGCCGAGGGCAGCGTCGAGAGAATCGTGATCGGGTGGATGTAGCTCTCGTAGAGGATGCCGAGGATCAGATAGACCACGACGAGGGCGGCGAGGATCAAGAGCGGCACGGTCGACAGCGACTGCTGGAACGCCTGCGCAGTGCCCTGAAAGCTCGAGTTCAAGGTTGCCGGCGCGCCGAGCTCGACCATCGCGCGCTGCACCGCATCGGTGGCCTGGCCGAGCGCGACGCCCTGGGCGAGGTTGAAGCTGATCGTGATCGACGGAAACTGACCCTGGTGGCTGATCGACAGCGGCCGCACCGGCACGTTGGTCCAACTGGCGAAGGTCGAGAGCGGCACCTGGTCGCCGGTGGTCGGCGATTTCACGTAGAGCTTGTTGAGCGTGTCGATATTGCCCTGCAGTTCAGGCAGGATCTCCAGGATCACGCGGTAGGAGTTGAGCTGGGTGAAGTACTGCGCGACCTGGCGCTGGCCGAACGCGTCATACAGCGTGTCGTCGATCAGCTGGGGCGAGATGCCGTACCGCGAGGCGGTGTCGCGGTTGATCGTGAGCTGCACGGTGGTGCCGTCGGCCTGCTGGTCGGTGGCGACGTCGCGCAGCTGCGGGAGCGAGCGCATCTTCTCCAGGATCTTCGGCGCCCACTCGTTGAGCTCGGCGAGATTGGAGTCCTGCAGCGTGAACTCGAACTGGGTTCGGGACGGCCGGCCGCCGAGGCGGACGTCCTGCGCGGCCTGCATGTAGAGCCGGGCTCCCTCGACCTTCTCGAGCTGCGGCCTCAGGCGTGCGATGATCTGCTGCGCCGATGCATCACGCTCGTCACGCGGCTTCAAAGTGATGAACAGATTGCCGGTATTGCCGGCGCGGCCGGAACCGCCGATCGCCATTGCGACGCTGGCTACGCCCGGATCATCCTGCACGATCTTGGCCAGCGCCTCCTGGCGCGACTGCATCGCCTTGAAGGAGATGTCCTGCGACGCCTCCGACGCGGCGGTGATCAGGCCGTTGTCCTGCTGCGGGAAGAAACCCTTGGGGATCAGCACGAACAGGTAGATCGACAGGCCGAGCGAGGCGAAGAACACCATCAGCGTGGCGAAGCGCCAGCGCAGTGCGATGTCCAATCCCTTCTCGTAGGCCCTGAGCAGCGCCTCGAAGCCGCGCTCGCTCCATTGGTAGAATTTGCCGTGAGCCTGGTGGCCGCCGCGCAGGAAACGCGAGGCCATCATCGGCGTCAACGTCAGCGAGACGAACATCGAGACGAAGATCGTCATCGCCAGCACGACCGCGAATTCGCGGAACAGGCGCCCGATGATGCCGCCCATCAGCAGGAGCGGGATCAGCACGGCGACCAGCGAGATCGAGATCGAGACAATGGTGAAGCCGATCTCCTTGGCCCCCTTGTAGGCGGCAGCCATCGGGGACTCGCCTTCCTCGACATAGCGAGAGATGTTCTCCAGCATGACGATGGCGTCGTCGACGACGAAGCCGACCGCGATCGTCAGCGCCATCAGCGAGAGGTTGTCCAGCGAATAGCCGACCCCCCACATCATCGCGCAGGCGCCGAGCAGCGCGAGCGGCACGGTGATCGTCGGGATCACCGTGGCCCAGAAGCTGCGCAGGAAGATGAAGATGACCATGACCACGAGAAAGATGGTCAGGAGCAGCGTGAACTGGACGTCCTCGACCGCGGCACGGATGGTCGTCGTGCGATCCGACATCAGCTCGACCTTGATGGCCGGCGGGATCGCCGCAACAAGGCGCGGCAGCGTCGCCTTGATCTTGTCGACGGTTTCGATGACGTTGGCGCCAGGCTGCTTGAAGACCACCAGGAACACGCCGCGCTTGCCGTTGGCCCAGGCGGCCTGCTTGGCATCCTCCGGCCCGGTCACCGCCCGGCCAATGTCACGGACGCGCAACGGACCGCCATTGCGGTAGGCGATGATGACGTCGTTCCAGTCCTTCGACTCGGTGAGCTGGTCATTGGCGTAGATGGTGTAGGCCCGACGCTCGCCGTCGATGTTGCCCTTCGGGCTGTCGACCGTGGTGATCGCGATCTGGCTGCGCACGTCCTCCATCGAGAGGCCCTTGGCGACCAGCTTGGCCGGGTCGATCTGGATACGGATCGACGGCTTCTGCTGGCCGCCGATGATCACCTGGGCAACACCCGAGATCTGGCTGATCTGCTGCGCGAGCTGTGCATCGACGGAGTCGGAGACCGTCGTCAGCGGCAGCGTCTCGGACGTGGCGGACAAGATCAGGATCGGCGCGTCCGCCGGGTTGACCTTGCGGTAGGTCGGCGGCGACGGCAGGGTCTTGGGCAACTGGCCCGAGGCAGCGTTGATGGCGCCCTGGACGTCGTTGGCGGCGCCGTCGATGTTGCGGTTCAGGTCGAACTGGATCGTGACCGATGCGGTGCCCAGGTAACTGGTCGATGTCATCTGGGCGATGCCGGGGATCTGTGCGAATTGCCGCTCCAGCGGCTGGGCGACCGAGGTCGCCATGGTCTCAGGGCTGGCGCCCGGCAGATTGGCGGTCACCTGGATGGTCGGGAAGTCGACCTGCGGCAGCGGTGCGACCGGCAGCAGGGGGTAGGCGACCAGGCCGATGAACAGGATACCTGCCATCAGCAGCGAGGTGCCGATGGGGTATTTGATGAAGGGTGCCGAGATGCCGCCGTTCATTCCTGCCGGACCTTAGCTGGCGCCGGCTCCGAGCTGGCCACCGCGGTGGTCACGACCGAGCCTGGCTGAACTTTGAATTGACCGCCGGTGATCACCTGCTGGCCGGGGGTCAACCCCTCTTCGACGACGGTACGGCCATCGAGCGAAACGCCGACCTTCACCTTGCGCAGCTCGGCCTTGCTGTCCGGGCTCACCGTGTAGGAATACAGCCCGTTGGTCGAATGCTGGACGGCGTCGTCGGGAACCACCGTGGCATCCTTCAGCGTCCGCACCAGCAGCCGCGTCGAGACCGACTGTCCGGGCCACAGCACGTGGTCCTTGTTGTCGAACACCGCCTTCAGCCGGATCGTTCCACTCGACGTGTCGACCTGGTTGTTCACGACCATCAGCTTGCCCTCGGCGAGCTGCTTCCTGCCGTCGGTGGTGAACGCGATCACCTTCAAGGGAGCGGTCTTCTGCGCCTCGTTGATGTAGGGCAACTGCTCCTCCGGCGCGGTGAAGATCACCGCGATCGGCTCGATCTGCGCGATCGAAACGATGCCGGTCTGGCTCGAGGCGTTGACGATATTGCCGATGTCGACCTGGCGGAGGCCGGCGACCCCGGAGATCGGCGCCTTGACCTGGGTGTAGCTGAGCTGGGTCTGGGCATTGGCGATCGCGGCGTCGTCGGCGGCGATCTGTGCCGTGAGCTGTGCGACGGTGGCGCGCTGGGTGTCCTGCTGCTGCCTGGTCGCGAACTCGCCGAGCTTGGTGGTGCGCTGCAAATCGAGATTGGCGTTGTTGAGATTGGCCTCGTCCTGCGCCCGCTTGGCCTTGGCCTGGTCGAGCGCGGCCTGGAACGGCCTCGGGTCGATCTCGACCAGCAGGTCGCCCTCTTTCACAAGCTGGCCTTCGGTGAAGGCGATCTTGTCGATCTGGCCGTCGACGCGGGTGCGGACCTGGACGGTGTTGAAGCCTTGCACGGTCCCCAGGCCGGTGAGGAAGACCGGGAAGTCCGTCTTCTCGACCGGCACGGTCGAGACCCGAACCGCCTGCGGTCGGGCCGAATTCTGCTCAGCGGTCTTCTTCGCTGCCTCGGCGCCCTGATGACGCTGCCAGCCGTAATAGCCGGCGCCGCCGAGAGCCGCGACAAGCAGGATCCAACCGAGGGTTCGTGATGTCTTCATGCTGGCCCACATGCTGAGACGAACAGGATAACCGGTCTTTAAAACCATTCCCAGCATGCCAGATATAGTACGCACGCAATTAATGTGTAAACACACGAGCGCGTGGACAAACCTAAACAATCGGCAAGCTTCGAGGGATCGCAAGGGAGTTCACAGCCATGTCGCTGGATATGAGACGTCAGCTCGTTGCGCAGCTTGTCGAAAGCTCGCGCATCCTGCGCAACTATATTGATCATCGTGCCAAACAGCGCGGCACGACCCGCGCACAATGGGTGGTGCTGTTTCGGCTGCGCGCGCATGAGGGGATGTCACAGGTCGATCTCGCAGAAGTGCTGGAACTGCAGCCCATTTCGCTGGTGCGTCTGCTCGACAGGCTGGTCGAGCAGGGGCTGCTGGAGCGCCGGCACGATCCGAGGGATCGCCGCGCGAACCGTCTCCATCTCACCGCCGCGGGACGAAAGCTCGTCGATGATCTCGACGAGCTGCGCGATGCGATTGCCGGCGAGGTTCTGCACGACATTCCGGACGAGGCCGTCGCGACCAGCCTGTCCACGCTCAGGGACCTGAAGGATCGGATCAAGACGCTGTCCGATCCGAAAGCCGAGGTCGCGCTCAAATAGCCGAGCCGCAGCGCGGAGCGTCTTGATCCCATCTTGAGTTGTGCCGTTCTACTAAAACATCTTGAGTGCGAAAAATGGCGCAAAAGCTTGCCATTGCCGCCGTGCGGCCTGCGCGAGAGCAGGGCGGTCTGCGGCATTCCTCTGCCGCCATCGTCGGCCAGCGCGCCGCGCCGGATCTGTCGCCGACCGCGCGGGTCTCTCGTGCGAAAGCCGCACTCCGACCTATTCTCGCCGTCTTGTCGCGCCCGATGGGAGCTGATTAGAAGCCGATGAGTCCGGCCGCCGTCATGGTGCCGTCGGGCAGGGGCAGGATTCAACCGGAGCGAGGCTGCGTCGCCTGACGATGCGCCGTGCGACGATAGCGAATGGGGAGCTCACGATGGAAGAACTGAATGGAAAGATGCTCGCGTGCCAGATCCTGGTCACCGGCCTGATCGCGCGCGTCGCCAACGAGCAGCGCGATCCCTTGCGCTTCCTGACCGATTTTCGCGATGAGATCAGGGCCGTCGTCAAGGGCGTGCGGATCGCGGGGGTCGATGATTCCGATCGCGTGCGCCAGATCGCGGTGCAGACCGTGGACGAGCTGTTCTCGCTGATGAAGCCGCCGAGCAGCGACGATCCGGCTGGCTCGTCGAACTGACAAGCGCAGCGATTCGACGGCAGCGCGAGTCAATTCGCGCTGTTTAGAACGATTTCAAGTTCCGCATGTTGTTAGTTGAGCGTTTTAGAATTGTTTTGATCTGGAACTATTCAAGGCCAAATTAGGGCTCCTCAAATTGACCCCCTGAAACGCGCCCGATACCAACGACACATCGTTGCAACGCAAATGATCCGCGTTCGCGATGTGGAACGAAAAAATCTGGGGCGCGTGAAAATAAAATGGGACAGGTGAGAGCACCGCGTTCGCTGCGTGGGGTCGCTGCGATGAAGGTCAATGACGGACGAGGAGAGGGGCCCTCCGTCACCAAGGTGTCGGCGGTGGCCGGGCTGATGGCGGTGGCATCGATGTCCTCGGCCGAGGCGCAGCCGGCTTCCGACCTGCCCCCGGTCAACGTCGATGCGCCGATCGCGCGCGCCAAGCCGACGTCCTCCAAGCCGACCGCCGAGCAGGTCCGCGCGCGCAATGCCCTGCGCCGCGCGGCGGCCCGTCAACAGGCGGCGCAGCAGGCCGCGGTGGCGTTCCCGAACGCGGGCGGGCTGTCTGCGCCGGACGCCAACCCTTACGCAGACGCAGCCGAGCCCTACAAGGTCAACCGCGTGCAGGCGTCGGGCAAGTTTCCTGAGCCGCTCCTGAATACGCCCAAGACCATCACGGTGATGAGCAAGGAGGTGCTGCAGGACAAGCACATCACGGCGCTCAAGGAGATCGGCCGCTCGACCGCCGGCGTCACGCTCGGCTCGGGCGAGGGCGGCAATGCGTTCGGCGACCGCTTCTTCATCCGCGGCTTCGACGCCCGCAACGACGTGTTCATCGACGGCATCCGCGATCCCGCGGTGTCGATCCGCGAGAACTTCTTCACCGAGCAGATCGAGATCCTGCGCGGCCCGGCTTCTTCGTATGCCGGACGCGGCACCGCCGGCGGCGCCATCAACATCGTCACCAAGCAGGCTGGCGATACGAACTTCAAGCGGATGGATACCGAGTTCGGCACCGACCAGCAGAAGCGCGTCACGCTCGACGTGAACCAGGTGATCTCGCCGACCTTCTCGGTGCGCACCGGCGGTCTGTTCCAGGACTCCAACGTCGCGGGGCGCAACTACGTCACCGACGACCGCTGGGGCGCCTTCCTCTCGACCAAGTGGACGCCGATCGACGATCTCAAGATCACGACGAACTATGTCCATACCGATCTGTCGGGTTATCCGGATTTCGGCGTACCCTACTACAAGCAAGGCAACGTCCCCGTGACCTCCGCGGGCATTCCGCGCGGCACCTGGTATGGCTTCCTCAATCGCGACTTCCAGACGGCGCGGCAGGATTTCGGCACTGCCGCGGCCGAGTACAAGGTCAACGAGGCGATCACCCTCAGCAGCAAGTTCCGCGGCGAGCACTCGCTGCTCAACTATATCGGCACCTTGCCGCAGAATCCGAACACGACCAGCCCCAATCCGCTGCTCTGGACCACCACGGCGAGCGCGCAGAGCCGCTATCAGACGGTGGACGTCTGGGCCAACCAGAACGACGCCACGTTCAAGCTCGATACCGGGGGCATCAAGCACACGGCGGTGCTTGGTACCGAGTTCTCGAACGAGAACATCTCGATCGATCGCTACACCGGCCTCTCGTCCGAATTGTTCGGCGGCGGCTCGACCAGCTCGGGCACGGTTACCGGCGTCAACGTGTACTCGCCGCAGTACACCTACATCCCATTCAGCAATACGCCGTCGCTAGTCGGCAACCCGACGCGCTACGGCGTCAACACCAACAGCGTCTACGTCATGGACACGGCCAACTGGCAGGACACGGTCATCCTGAACGGTGGGGTGCGCTATGACGGCTACACCATGAGCTCGTCGACGAACTCGCCGAAATACCTCAAGATGAACGCCGACCTGGTCAACTACAATGTCGGCCTGGTCTACAAGCCGATGCCGATCGGCAGCATCTACGCGGCCTATGCGACCTCGGCCAATCCGTTCGGCTCCGAGCTCGACGCCACCGGCACCGACTATGGCGGCGTGCCCGCCAACACCGCGGTCCTGCTCGGACCCGAGCGCAACAAGGCGGCCGAGCTCGGCACCAAATGGGAGCTGGTCGACCGCCATCTGCTGGTCTCAGCCGCGCTGTTCCAGACCACCAAGGACAATGCCCGCGAGACCGTCGGCGGCCTGCTCACCTCGGGCGCGGCCTACCGCATCCAGGGCATCGACATCGAGGCGGAAGGCAAGCTCACCGATCGCTGGAGCATCTTCGGCGGCCTGGTGCTGATGCAGTCGAAGGTCACGCAGAGTGGCGTCGCTTCCAACATCGGCCTGCAGCTCGCCAACATCGCCCACCAGTCGTTCAGCATGCTGTCGAAGTACAAGCTCGACAATGGCTGGGAGATCGGCGGCCAGGCGGTCTACCGCTCCAAGGTCTATGGCGGTACCTTCGCGGCGAACACCGGCAACGAGCTGCCGAGCTACTGGCGCTTCGACGCGTTCGTCGAGAAGAAGCTTGATGCGCACTGGACCATGAAGCTTTATGCCCAGAACCTGACCAACAAGCTCTATTACGACACACTGTATCGGAGCGCGGTGCCGTTCGTCGCCGTGGCCCCGGGGCGCGCCTTCTACATCGTCACCACTGCGAAGTTCTGATCATGCTGATCTGCATCCCCGACGTTCTGTCGAAGGACGAGGTGGCCGAGTTCCGCCGCATCATGGATGCGGCGGAGTGGGAGGACGGCCGCTCGACGGCCGGGGCGCAGTCGGCCATGGTCAAGCGCAACGAGCAATTGCCACCGGATGGCGAGGCGGCGCGGGTGCTCGGCCAGCGCGTCATCCAGGCGTTGACGAAGCATCCGCGCTTCCTGTCGGCGGCGATCCCGCTGCAGATCTTTCCGCCCTTGTTCAACCGCTACACTGCCTCGCGCGGCGACCATTTCGGCATCCATGTCGACAATGCCGTGCGCGGCGATCCGCTGACCGGCCTGCGCATCCGCACCGATCTGTCGATGACCTTGTTCCTGGCCGAGCCCGACAGCTATGACGGTGGCGAGCTTGTGATCGAGGACACCTACGGCTCGCACGAAGTCAAGTTGCCCGCGGGGCACGCGGTGCTGTATCCGTCATCGAGCCTTCACATGGTCACGCCGGTCACGCGCGGCGCCCGGGTCGCCTCTTTTTTCTGGATGCAGAGCATGATACGGGATGCCCACGTCCGGAGCATGATCTTCGATCTGGACGCGGCGATCCAGAGCTTGGCTGACCGCCTCGGGAGGGACGATCCCGATGCTGTCAAGCTGACCGGCATCTATCACAATCTGATCCGGCAATGGGCCGAGGTCTAATGGGCCGAGATATGATGACATCGTTCCTCGTTAGGTTTGCAATCGTCCTGTCATGTCTGTCTGTTGCTGCGGGGCTACCTGCACATGCGCAGCAGGAGCCGGCCAGGTCCGCCCCGGCGGTCTCGACCGATCTGTCCGCGCCGGCGCCGGGCACAGCCCAGACGATGGCCCCTCCCGCGTCGGGACAGGTCGCCCCAACGGCTGCCGCCCCGGTGGGCATCGAGACCGGCGCCCGCAATGGCAAGTCGGTGACCACCGGGCTGGACGAGCTGTCGCCGTTCGGCATGTTTCTCAAGGCCGACATCGTCGTCAAAGCGGTCATGATCATGCTGGCGCTGGCCTCGATCGCAAGCTGGACGATCCTGATCGCCAAGAGCCTCGAATTCTCCGTCCTGCGCCGCCGGCTGGTCGTCGCGCTGCGCAAGCTGACCGGGGCGAAGTCGCTGGCCGAGGCCCATCTTGCGCTTGGTCAAGGCAAGACCGTCGCGGCATTGCTGCTGCAGGCTGCGATATCAGAGGCACGGCTGTCGGCCGGGCTCGGCAGTGACGAGGGCATCAAGGAGCGCGCAGCCTCGAGCTTCACCGAGATCGTTCGAGCCGAAGCGCGCAGGGTCCGCACCGGCATGGGCCTGCTCGCCACCGTCGGCGCGATCTCGCCCTTCGTCGGACTGTTCGGTACCGTCTGGGGCATCATGAACAGCTTCATCGGCATTTCCAGATCGCAGACCACCAACCTCGCGGTGGTCGCGCCGGGCATCGCGGAAGCGCTGCTGGCGACCGCGATCGGTCTGGCCGCGGCGATTCCGGCCGTGATCATCTACAATCACTTCTCGCGGGTCACGAAGGGCTATCTCGAGCTCGTCAACCGCGCCTCCGGCACCACCGGACGATTGCTGTCGCGCGATCTCGATCGCAGCCATACCGGCCTTCACGTCCGGGCGGCGGAGTAGCCGAGGATGGCCGTCTCGCTCTCCGAAGGCGATCTCGACGACGATTTCGACGAGACCCACGACATCAACGTGACGCCTTTCATCGACGTCATCCTGGTGCTGCTGATCATCTTCATGGTGGCCGCGCCGCTCTCGACCGTCGACCTGCCGATCGACCTGCCGTCCTCGAGCGCCACGCCGCAGAAGAAGCCGGACAAGCCGACCTATGTCTCGATCAAGCCGGACCTGTCGCTGGCGATCGGGGAAAATCTGGTCAAGCGCGTCGATCTCGTGCGCGAGCTCGATGCCATGACCGATCAGCCGAAGGACCGGCCGATCTTCCTGCGCGCTGACAAGCTGGTGCCCTATGGCGAGCTGATGGGCGTCCTGGAACTGCTGCGCGCCGGCGGTTACACCAAGATCAAGCTGGTGGCGCTGGAAGCGCCGCCTGCCGCGGCCGTGCAGGTGCCGCCGGCCCAGCCCGCGCAGCCGTGAGGAGCGCCGGCTTGTGATGAGCGACCTCGACATCGGGCACTCCCCCTCGCGCCGTCTCTGGTTTCTGGCGATCATGGGCGCGCTGATCCTGCATGTCGGCGGGGCCGCGCTGGCGCTGACGCATCTGAACGACGACGAGGACGCCGGCGGCCTCGGCGCGGCGGGCGCCGAGGTCATCGACATCGATATGGGCTCGCCGAAGGTCGAGGACGACGAGGTTCCGGTCGGACAGGACTCGGTAGCGCAGACCGCCGCTCCGCAGATGCAGGAGCAGAAGGCCGAGGTCGAGCAGACCGATCTGCAGAAGGATGTGCCGACCACGACCGAGGAGGCCGACCGCGAGGTCACGACCTCTGACGTGAAGAAGCCGACCGAGGAGCAGAAGGTCGCGACGGTCCAGACACAGGCGTCGGAGGCGCAGGAAGCCTCCGAAGACAGCGCGCGCAAGGCCCTGGACGAGAAGGTTCCTGAAGCCGAGAAGACCAAAGCGCCGAATGCCGGTATCGGCAAGGACGTGCAAAGGCTGACGGCCAATTGGGGCCGCAAGATCAGCGCCTATTTCGAACTGCACAAGAAGTATCCATCCGGAAAGAAGGCCGCTGCCCAGCTCAAGCTGGCGCTCGTGCTCAATCGGCTCGGCCGTGTCGTCTCGGTGGACGTCAAGGAAACGTCCGGCGATCCGGAGTTCGATCAGGCCGCCCTCAGCATGGTCCGCCGTTCGGATCCCGTGCCAAAGCCTCCCGCGGGCCTCACCGACGACGAGTTCTCCTTCATCCTGCCGGTCAAGTTCAACCCGCCGAAATGAGCGGGTGGGGTTCGGCTGACCTCACTGCCAATACAGCCTGACTCCGACGTAGACCACGCAGAGCGCGGCGAAGATCAGCGCAACCGGCAGCTTGCGCGGAGCGGTCGTCCCACTTTGCGCCGCCTTCTTCGGCGGCAGCTTGCGGAAGGCGGTGACATTGCCGGTCACCGGCTCGGCGGCGACCGGCTTGACCTCGGGCGGGGCGCCGCCGCCGCCCATCTCGGCATAATAGGCCTTGTACATCTCGCGGATGGTGGCCTCGGTCGCCTCGTCCTCCGGCATGTCGCCGAGGCGGGCCTTGTAGCTTGCCAGGAAGTCCTGCGCCGCCGGCGGCAGGCCGGAGGCGCCGTTCAGCTTGGCGATCATCTTCCAGGTCGCGAAATCGGCACGGGCGCGGGTGTCGGCGCGGCGTGCGATCATCATGTCAGCGGCTTTGACCAAGAGTGCCTCGGGGCTCGTTCGTTACCATCCCTGACGGGTAGATCTAGACATTACCCGTCAATAGCAGAAGCAGCTGCTTCAGAGAATCGGTCGTGGCGCGGAGCAGCCCCGACACGAGATCAAGATTGAGACCAAATTGGGAACCCGCCAGCGGCAGGAGGATCAGACATCCGATCAGAATCAGCATGCCATACGGCTCGAGCCGGGCAAGCGGCCGCGCCAGCGCCGCCGGCAGCACGCCCACCGCGACCCGGCCGCCATCGAGCGGCGGTATCGGGAGCATGTTGAACACGGCGAGCAGGATGTTGAACGAGAAAATATTCCACAGATTGCTGGCCACCCACCGCGCCGCCTCCGGTGGAACCAGCGGCAGGGCGTGGAACGCCAGTCCGGCCGCCAGCGCCAGCGCGATGTTGGTGGCCGGTCCGGCCAGCGCCACCATCACCATGCCGGCGCGCAGCGGCTTCAGATTGCGAAAATCGACCGGCACCGGCTTGGCGTAGCCGAACAGGAACGGCGAGCCGGACAGCAGCAGCATGCCCGGCAGCAGGACGGTGCCGAACGGATCGATGTGCTTGAGCGGGTTGAAGCTGACGCGACCGAGTCGCAACGCGGTGTCGTCGCCGAACCGCCAGGCGACGAAGGCGTGAGCAGCCTCATGAAAGGTGATGGCGATGATGATCGGCAGGATCCAGACGGAGATGCCGTAGAGCGAGATGTTCAAGGATCGGGGTTCCGGACGCGTTACCGCCTTACATAGGCACGATGGTTCCCCGATGCTACGCGGGATTCTCCGGAAATTGCGGCAGGCCGTCGCTGAGCTGCACCCAATCCATCTTTTCCGAGACCCAGATGTGCTCGGTCGGGGCAAAGGCGTTGCGGTCGTCGAAGCAGGCCAGGGCCACGCCGACAACCGGGCGCGTCCTGCGCCATGAGAACAGCCTGACGCCGCAGCGCGGGCAGAACATGCGATCGAGCGCGTCGGAGGAGGGGAAGCGCGCGGTTTCGCCGGTGATCGTCAGCGCGTCGTGCGCGAACAGCGCGCGGGCGAAGAACGGCGCGCCCGTCGCCCGCTGGCAGTTGCGGCAGTGGCAGACGCGTACGTTGATCGGCTCGCCGGTGCATTGGAAGCGCACCGCGCCGCAGAAGCAGCCGCCGTGGTGGGTCATGGTGGGACCTCCCAACTGGTCATGAACTCTCGCGATCGTCAGCAGCACCGGAAGGTTCTGCCTATCGCCGTCATTGCGAGCGCAGCGGCGCCGCGAAGCAATCCAGGGCCGCGCGAGGAGCTCTGGAGTGCTTCGTCGACTTTCGCCTCCTCGCAATGACGATTTCTCGGTGAGGACGGGCTCTATCGATCGGCACGCCGACTAATACGTTGCGCGGCCGCCGGAAATGTCGAATACGGCGCCGGTCGAGAACGAGCACTCTTCCGAGGCGAGCCACGACACCAGCGCGGCGAGCTCTTCCACCAGCACGAAGCGGCCTTTCGGGATCTTCGACAGCATGAAGTTGATGTGCGCTTCCGTCATCTGGTCGAAGATGGCAGTCTTCGCCGCGGCGGGCGTCACCGCATTGACCGTGATGTTGTGCTGCGCCAGCTCCTTGCCGAGCGACTTTGTCAGCGCGATCAGGCCGGCTTTGGACGCGGAGTAGTGCGCAGCGTTCGGGTTGCCCTCCTTGCCGGCGATCGAGGCGATGTTGACGATGCGGCCATAGCCCTGCTTCAGCATCACCGGCACGATCGCCTTGGCGCAGATGAAGGGACCGTCGAGATTGATGCGCAGCACCTTGCGCCACTCCTCGAGATCGGTCTCCCACACCGTCTTGTTGATGCCGGCGATGCCGGCATTGTTGACCAGGATGTCGATGCTGCCGAACGCGGCCAGCGTCGCGTCACGGGCGCCTTCGACCGCTTTGGTGTCGGTGACGTCGACCTGCAGCGCCAGCACCTCCGGACCGATCGCCTGCGCGGTCTTCTCCGCCAGCGCGATGTCGTGATCCCAGATCGCAACCTTCGCGCCCGACGACTTGAAGCGCTCGGTGATGGCGCGGCCAAAACCTTGCGCGCCGCCGGTGACCACGGCGCAGCGGTTGGTAAGGTCGATGTGGTTCATGATGTTTCCCCGGTCGATCTTTGTTGTCGTCATTCCGGAGCGCGCGCAGCGCGAACCCGGAATCTCGAGATTCCGGGTTCAGCCCTGCGGGCTGCCCCGGAATGACGGAGCAGAACTACAGCGTCCAGCCGCCGTCGATGGTATGCGCGACGCCGGTCGTGAACGCGCTCTCGTCGCTGGCAAGATAGACCGCGAGATGGGCGATCTCCTCCGCCGTGCCGAGCCGGCCCATCGGCTGGCGCGAGATGAACATCTCCAGCCCGTTCGGGCCGGCCGAGGCTGCGCGTCCGAGCATCGAGGGCGTTTCGATCGTGCCCGGGCAGATGCAGTTGCAGCGGATCTTCTTGCCGACGAAATCGGCGGCGACCGAGCGCGTCAGCGCCGCCACGGCGGCCTTGGTCGCACCGTAGACGTAGCGGTTCGGTGCCGCCTTGAACACGCCCGCGGCGGAGGCGATGTTGACGATGGCGCCGCCGCCCTGATCGAGCATCTTCGGCAGGAAGGCGCGGATCGTGCGGTGCATCGACTTGACGTTCAGATCGAACGAGAAATCCCAGTCGTCGTCGGAGCAGTCGAGGATGGTGCCGTTGTGCACGAAGCCGGCGGCGTTGAGCAGGATCTCGACCTTGCCGACCCGCTCGGCCATCGCGTTCACGGCCGCGGTGTTGCGCACGTCGAGCGTCGCGACCTCGGCAATGCCTTCGCTCTTCAGCGTGCTCAGGCCGTTATCATCGATGTCGGTGGCGAATACGGTGGCGCCTTGACGCGCGAACGCAATGGCACAGGCGCGGCCGATGCCGGCAGCGGCGGCAGTGACGAAGGCGCGCTTGCCCTTGAGACGGTCGGACATGGGGTCTCCCTTGGGAATTGACTTCTTAGTTATCGTCATTCCGGGACATCGCGAAGCGATGGGCCCGGAATCCATGACCACGATCGGGAGTATGGATTCCGGGCTCGCGCTTCGCGCGCCCCGGAATGACGGCAGTTGGGTCTAGTGATTATGCCTTGCCACACCCACGGTGCCGGCGATGTTGTGATAGCGCGTGGCAAGCTCCATGCAGGCGCCGGTGGCCTGCTGGCCGACGGTGTTGCGATAGAGCTCCTGCCATGGCGTCTGGTTGGCGGGGTGCGGGAAGCCGCCCTTGGCCTTCAGCTCGGCGCGCCGCTTCGCAAGCTCCTCGTCCGAGATCAGGATATTGGCCGAGCCCTTGTTGAGGTCGATGCGCACGCGATCGCCGGTCTTGAGGATTGCGAGCCCGCCATCGGCGGCGGCCTCCGGCGACGCATTGAGAATCGACGGTGAGCCCGAGGTGCCGGACTGCCGGCCGTCGCCAATGCAGGGCAGGGACAGGATGCCGCGCTTGATCAGCGCCGCCGGCGGCTGCATGTTCACGACCTCGGCGCCGCCGGGATAGCCGATCGGACCGGCGCCGCGGATGAACAGCACGCAGTGCTCGTCGATCGCAAGCTGCTCATCATCGATGCGGTCGTGATAGTCCTCAGGCCCCTCGAACACGATGGCGCGGCCCTCGAAGGCGTTCGGGTCCTTCGGATTGCTGAGATAGCGGTCGCGGAACTCCTTGGAGATCACGCTGGTCTTCATGATCGCGGAATCGAACAGGTTGCCGCGCAGCACCAGGAAGCCGGCATCCTTCACCAGCGGCTTGTCGTAGGACCAGATCACGTCGCCGTCGGGCTTCGCTGCCTCGCGGCAATTCTCACCCATGCTGCGGCCGTTGACGGTGATGACGTCCTCGTGGATGCGCTTGTGCCGCATCAACTCGCCGATCACGGCCGGCACGCCGCCGGCGCGATGGAATTCCTCGCCGAGATAGAAGCCGGCCGGCTGCATGTTGACGAGCAGCGGCACGTCGTGGCCGACCTTCTGCCAGTCGTCGATGTCGAGCTCGACGCCGACATGGCGCGCCAGCGCGTTGATATGGATCGGCGCGTTGGTCGAGCCGCCGATCGCGGAGTTGGCGACGATGCAGTTCTCGAACGCCTTGCGTGTCAGGATGTCGGATGGCTTCAGGTCTTCCCACACCATGTCGACGATGCGCGTTCCGGTCTCGTAGGCGATCTGGCCGCGCTCGCGATAGGGCGCGGGGATCGCGGCGCAGCCGGGCAGGGACATGCCGAGCGCCTCGGCCAGCGCATTCATCGTCGACGCCGTGCCCATGGTGTTGCAATGGCCAACCGACGGCGCCGAGGAGGCGACGATCTCCATGAACTCCTCATAGCCGATCTCGCCGGCGGCGAGCCGCTCGCGCGACTTCCACACCACGGTGCCGGAGCCGGTGCGCTGCCCCTCGTGCCAGCCGTTCAGCATCGGGCCGCCCGACAGCACGATGGCGGGGATGTTCACGGTTGCCGCGGCCATCAGGCAGGCCGGCGTCGTCTTGTCGCAGCCGGTCGTCAGCACCACGCCGTCGAGCGGATAGCCGAACAGGATTTCGACCAGGCCGAGATAAGCGAGGTTGCGGTCGAGCGCGGCCGTCGGGCGCTTGCCGGTCTCCTGGATCGGATGGGTCGGAAATTCCATCGCGATGCCGCCGGCGGCGCGGATGCCCTCGCGGACGCGGTGCGCCAGCTCGATGTGGTGGCGGTTGCAGGGCGAGAGATCGTTGCCGGTCTGGGCAATGCCGATGATCGGCTTGCCCGACTGCAGCTCAGCCCGGGTCAGGCCGTAATTCAGATAGCGCTCGAGATAGAGCGCGGTCATGCCCGGATTGTGCGGATCGTTGAACCACGCCTGCGAGCGCAGCTTGCGGCTTTTGTCAGCGCCGTTGCCGGCATGCCCGTTCGAGTTCGTCATGTGTTTTCTCCCGCAGTGCAAACGTGGCGAGGCCGGTCCGTCGTCTGCGCGCTATCGGCCCGCTGTCGAAGATCGCCTACGTCTTTCGTTCAAGTCGTCGTTGGTTCGAGTGGTTCTAGTTCATGGCTTTTGGTTGCGCTACCATTTTGTTCCGGAAGCGCGCCCCGACGCGGGCTGCGGACTTGCGGCGGCGCGCTGCAAGGTCGAGCTCTGCCGTTCGATCACCTCGAAGCCGAGATCGACGACGCGCTGCGCCACGGGACGGCCTTCGACGGCGTCCATGATCATCGTCGCCGCACGCCGACCCATCTCGTAGCGATTGGTACGCACGCTGGTGAGCGTCGGAACCGCCGCGGCCATGAATTCCATGTCGTTGAAGCCGACGATCGCGATCTGCTCGGGTACCGCAATGTGCCGGCGCTGGCATTCGAACAGCACGCCGAGCGCGAGATCGTCGTTGGCGCAGAACACGGCGTCGAGATCCGGCGCCTTCATCAGCAGATCGGAGAACAGGCTGCCGCCCATTGTGGTCGAGGTCGGAACAGGCGCCGTGACGATGAGACGCGGGTCGAACAAGCCGGCCTCCTTCATCGCGTTCTGATAGCCCTGCAGCCTGCGCTGCACCCTTGGGTCCATGCGGGCGCCGATGAAGCCGATGCGACGGCAGCCCTGCGCGAGAAGGTGTGAAATGGCTGCAAAACAGGCATCGACGTGCGAAAATCCGATCATCATGTCGATCGGGTTGGCGCCGAGCTCCATGATCTGCACGACGGGACAGTCCGCTGCCTGGATGATCGACCGGCTCTCCGCCGTCTGGTCGAGACCGGTCACGATCAGGCCGGCCGGCTTCTGCATCAGGAACAACCGCAGCAGGCGCTCCTCCTGCAACACGCTGTAGCGGGTGTTGGCGAGCTGGATGCTGTAGCGGCTGCCTTCGAACGCATCATAGATGCCCCGCAGCACGTCGGAGAACACGTTGTTGGTGAGGGACGGTATCAGCACGCCGATCACTTCGGTGCGCTGCGATGCGAGCGCGCGCGCGGCGAGGTTCGGCACATAGCCGAGCTCCTTGGCGGCACTCTCGATCCTCGTGCGGCGGCCGGCCGAGACCGTGTCGGGATTACGGAAGAAGCGTGACACCGTGATCGGGCTGACGCCCGCCAGTGCCGCAACTTCGGTCAGCCGGACTTTGCCCGGCTCGATGCGTTTCCGTCCCATGCCTCGCTCATAGCATAGGCGGTCTGGTACACAAGCGATATTGACAGCGCTATCACGCGGTTGCTAAGCGAGGCATTGCGGAAGCGAACTGAACTGCGGACAATGTCGGCCGCACTGGCCCTGTTTCGGAGCCGGTCGGAACGACCAGAGCCAACAAGACCATCAAAAACAAGACCACCAAGAACAAGACTGCACGACCAGGACTACAAAACGACAAGCGGCCTGATCAAACGGCCGAGAACAACGGTCAGAATGCCGCCGGCAAGCAGCCAATGCTGTCGGTCTTTGAGGAGGAAATTGATGTCGTCGGTGCAAATTCGCGACGTGCGCAAATCATTCGGCGGATTCGAAGTGCTGCACGGCGTGACGATTCCGATCGAGGATGGCGAGTTCGTCGTGCTGGTCGGGCCGTCCGGCTGCGGCAAGTCGACGCTGCTGCGCATGCTCGCAGGGCTCGAGAACATCACCGCCGGAACCATCTCGATCGGCGAGCGCGTCGTCAACAACGTGCAGCCGAAAGAGCGCGACATCGCGATGGTGTTCCAGAACTACGCGCTCTATCCGCATATGACGGTCGCCGACAACATGGGCTTCTCGCTGAAGCTGCGCGGCGCGCGGCCGGAGGACATCAAGAAGGGCGTCGCGCGCGCCGCCGAGATCCTGGCGCTGACGCCGCTGCTCGACCGCTATCCGCGCCAGCTCTCCGGTGGCCAGCGCCAGCGCGTCGCAATGGGCCGCGCCATCGTGCGCGATCCGCAGGTGTTCCTGTTCGACGAGCCGTTGTCGAACCTCGACGCCAAGCTGCGCGTCGCGATGCGCACCGAGATCAAGGAGCTGCATCAGCGTCTCAAGACCACCACCGTCTACGTCACCCACGACCAGATCGAGGCCATGACGATGGCCGACAAGATCGTCGTGATGCATGACGGCATCGTCGAGCAGATGGGCTCGCCGCTCGATCTGTACGACAAGCCGGACAACCAGTTCGTGGCCGGATTCATCGGCTCGCCGGCGATGAACTTCCTCAACGGCCACCTGAAGTCCAATGGGTCGGTCTATGTCGAGACCGAGAACGGCGCCAGGCTGCCGATCCTCGCCGCGCCGGCGGCCTCCGACGGTCGTCCTGTGGTGTACGGCGTGCGGCCCGAGCATCTCGAGCTCGCCAGCGACGGCATCGAAGCCGAGGTCGTCGTGGTCGAGCCGACCGGTTCGGAGACGCAGATCGTCGCCCGGATCGGCACCCAGGACATCATCGCGGTGTTCCGCGATCGCCACGAGGTCAATCCCGGCGAGAAGATCCATTTGCGCCCGCGGGCGTCGGCGGCGCATCTGTTCGACAAGGATAGCGGCCGGAGGATTTGAGCCGGCCGCTCGACGCAACGACAGAACAAACAAAACAAGCAAAATACTCAACGGGAGAAAACTTCAGATGGCTTATTTCCCCACCGATCGACGGTCTCTGCTCAAGGGCGGCGCGACCTTGCTGGCGGCTGCCGCGACCATGTCGGCCGAGGACCTGCTCGGCTACGCCAAGGCCTGGGCGCAGACCTCGCCCTTCAAGCCCGAGCCCGGCGCCAAGATCAACATGATGCGCTGGAAGCGCTTCGTCGAGGCCGAGGACGTGGCCTTCATGAAGATCGTCGACGCCTTCCAGAAGGCCAACAACGTCACCATCAACGTCTCCAACGAATCCTATGACGACGTCCAGCCCAAGGCCTCGGTCGCGGCCAATACGGGGCAGGGGCTCGACATGGTGTGGGGCCTCTACACGCTGCCCTTCCTGTTCTCCAACAAGTGCGTCGACATGACCGACGTCGCCGATTACCTCGGCAAGAAGTGCGGCGGCTGGACCGACTCGGGCAAGGCCTATGGCATGCTCGACGGCAAGTGGATCGGCATTCCCGTGGCGGCCACCGGCGGTCTCATCAACTACCGCGTCTCGGCGGCTGAAAAGGCCGGCTTCAAGGAGTTCCCGAAGGATCTCGCGGGAATGTCCGAGTTCTTCAAGGCCATGAACAAGAACGGCACCCCGGGCGGCATGGCGCTCGGCCATGCCTCGGGCGACGCCAATGGCTGGGTGCACTGGGCGCTGTGGGCGCACGGCGGCAATTTGATCGACAAGGACAACAAGGTCGTCATCAACTCGCCGGAGACCGCCAAGGCGCTCGAATACGTCAAGGGCCTGTACGACAATTTCGTGCCGGGCACCGCGTCGTGGAACGACTCGTCCAACAACAAGGCGTTCCTCGCCGGCCAGCTCTACGCCACCGTCAACGGCATCTCGATCTACGTGACCGCCAAGAAGGAGGCGCCGCAGATTGCCGAGGACATGAACCACGCGCATCTGCCGCCCGGCCTCGACGGCAAGACCCGCGAGATGCATCTTGGCTTCCCGATCCTGGTGTTCAACTTCTCGAAGTATCCGCAGACCTGCAAGGCGTTCACCGCCTTCATGCTGGAGCCGGAGCAGTTCAATCCGTGGATCGAGGCGGCGCAGGGCTACCTGTCGCACTTCCTCAAGGCCTATGACGCCAACCCGATCTGGACCGTCGATCCGAAGAACACGCCGTATCGCGACGTCGCGGCGACCGCGACCACGCCGGCCGGCGTCGGCAAGCTCGGCGAGGCCGCTGCGGCCGCGATCGCCGACTTCGTCCTGGTCGACATGTTCGCGAACTACTGCACGGGCCGCGAGGACGTGAAGACGGCGATGGCGAGCGCCGAGCGCTCCGCCAAGCGCATCTTCCGCTGAGGCGAGGCCGACCGGCGCGCGAGAGCGCCGGTCGCCATCGTCGGAGGGTGGGCAAGGCGCAACGCGCCGTGCCCACCGTCATTGCGAGCGCAGCGACGTGTCCGCCATAGCCCGACGGGCGACGGCGGAAGCAATCCAGGGCCGAACGTTGGACTCTGGATTGCTTCGTCGCTTCGCTCCTCGCAATGACGGAGTAACTCTATCCGTCCCGAACGCCGGTGGGCGCGCGTCGCTCACCCCACGGTTCGAAGGGAGCTGCTGGATAAATGAGTACCATTCAGACCTCGTTGCCACGAGGCGCCGCCGTCGGCGAGCCCTCGGCATGGGTGCGCATCAAGACCAACCGCAACGTGATCGCGCTGTGGTTCATGCTGCCCGCGGCGGCTTTCCTGATCCTGTTCCTGGCCTATCCGCTGGGGCTCGGCGTCTGGATGAGCTTCACCGACGAGAAGATCGGCCGCAGCGGCGTCTTCGTCGGTCTGGAGAACTACGAATGGCTGTGGGACGACTCGATCTTCTGGCTGTCGGTGTTCAACACGCTGCTCTACACGATCGTGGCGAGCGCCATCAAATTCGCCATCGGGCTCTATCTCGCGCTGCTGTTGAACCGGCACATGCCGTTCAAGGCGATGATCCGCGCCATCGTGCTGATCCCCTTCATCGTGCCCACCGTGCTGTCGGCGATCGCGTTCTGGTGGATCTACGATTCCCAATTCTCGATCATCTCCTGGTCGCTGATCAAGCTCGGAATCATCACCCAGAACATCAACTTCCTCGGCGACACCTCCTGGGCGCGCGCCTCCGTCATCATCGCCAACATCTGGCGCGGTGTGCCGTTCGTCGCGATCACCTTGCTCGCCGGCCTGCAGACCGTGTCGCCCTCGCTGTACGAGGCGGCCACGCTCGACGGCGCCACCAGCTGGCAGCGCTTCCGCTTCATCACCTATCCCTTGCTGACGCCGATCATCGCGGTCGTCATGACCTTCTCGGTGCTGTTCACCTTCACCGACTTCCAGCTGATCTGGGCGCTGACCCGCGGCGGCCCGGTCAATGCCACGCATCTGATGGCGACCTTGAGCTATCAGCGCGGCATCATCTCCGGACGGCTCGGCGAGGGCGCCGCGATCGCCACCGCGATGATCCCGTTCCTGATGGCGGCGATCGCGATCTCCTGGTTTGGCATGCAACGGCGCAAATGGCAGCAAGGATCCGACCAATGACCGACACCACGCTGCACGCCAAGGCGCCCACCACGGCCGGCACCGACGAATCCGAGGGCATGAGCTACCTCGAGTCGCTGCCGCGCCGGCTGATCACGCTGTATCTGCCGCTCGGCATCATCCTCGTGGTGCTGCTGTTCCCGTTCTACTGGATGGGGCTGACGTCGATCAAACCGGACGAGCAGCTGATCGACATGGAGAAGTACAATCCGTTCTGGGTGGTGCATCCGACCTTCAAGCACATCTCCAAGCTGCTGTTCGAGACGCAGTATCCGCGCTGGCTGTGGAACACGATGTATGTCGCGGTCGGCGCCACCACGCTGTCGATCTTCGCCTCGGTGCTCGCGGCGTATGCGATCGTGCGGTTGCGCTTCAAGGGCGCCGATACCGTCGGCGTGCTGATCTTCTTCGCCTATCTGGTGCCGCCGTCGATCCTGTTCATCCCGCTGGCCTCGGTGATCCAGGCCTATGGGCTGTTCGACTCGCCGTTGTCCTTGATCCTGGTCTATCCGACGCTGCTCATCCCGTTCTCGACCTGGCTGCTGATGGGCTACTTCAAGACCATCCCGTTCGAGCTCGAGGAATGCGCGCTGATCGACGGCGCCAGCCGCTGGCAGATCCTGGTGAAGATCGTGGTGCCGCTCGCCGTGCCCGGCCTGATCTCGGCCTTCATCTTCTCATTCACCCTGTGCTGGAACGAGTTCATCTACGCGCTGACCTTCCTGCAGTCGACGCCGAACAAGACCGTGCCGGTCGCCATCGTCAACGAGTTCGTCGACGGCGACATCTACAAATGGGGATCGCTGATGGCCGGCGCCCTGGTCGGCTCGCTGCCGCTGGTCATTCTTTACGCCTTCTTCGTCGAGCATTATGTGTCGGCCATGACCGGCGCGGTGAAGGAGTAGGCGGCTTTGTCCGTGAGCCGGGTCAAGGCGTCGCTTGCTGCTCACGCGGATCTCAACTCCCGTCATTGCGAGGAGCGAAGCGACGAAGCAATCCAGAGCCATTCCGATGACTCTGGATTGCTTCCGCCGTCGCCTTTCGGGCTATGGCGGACAAGTCGCTTCGCTCGCAATGACGAACGTTGAGACCATGCCCAATCGTTGCATTTGAAGGAGCATACCCTTGCATATTCTCGTTCTCGGCGCCGCCGGCATGGTCGGGCGCAAGCTGGTCGAGCGTCTCGTCCGCGACGGCCGCCTCGGCGACAAGGCCATCACTCGCATGACGCTGCAGGACATCGTCGCGCCGGCCAAGCCCGACACGTCCATCGCCGTCGACACCATCGCCGGGGACTTCGCCGTCCCAGGCTTTGCGGAGAAGCTCGTCGCCGGCCGTCCCGACGTGATCTTCCACCTCGCCGCGATCGTCTCCGGCGAGGCCGAGCTCGATTTCGACAAGGGCTACCGCATCAATCTCGACGGCACGCGGATGCTGTTCGACGCCGTCAGGCTGATCGGCGACGGCTACAAGCCGCGGCTGGTCTTTACCTCCTCGATCGCGGTGTTCGGCGCGCCGTTCCCCGAGGCCATCGGCGACGAGTTCGTCAATGCGCCGCTGCTCAGCTACGGCACCCAGAAGGCGATCGGTGAGCTCCTGCTGGCCGATTACAGCCGCCGCGGCTTCTTCGACGGCGTCGGCATCCGCCTGCCGACCATCTGCATCCGCCCCGGCGCGCCCAACAAGGCCGCCTCCGGCTTCTTCTCCAACATCCTGCGCGAGCCCTTGGCCGGCAAGGAGGCCGTGCTGCCGGTGTCCGAGGACGTCCGCCACTGGCACGCCACGCCGCGCTCGGCGGTCGGCTTCCTCCTGCATGCCGCAACCATGGACACGGCCAAGATCGGCCCACGCCGGAACCTGACCATGCCCGGCCTGTCGGCGACGGTTGGCGAGCAGATCGCAGCCCTGCGTCGCGTGGCAGGCGACAAGGTGGCGGATCGCATCAAGCGGGAGCCGGATCCCTTCATTGTGGGCATCGTCGCCGGCTGGCCGCGGAATTTCGAGGCCAAGCGGGCTCGCGAACTCGGCTTCACCACCGAGGAAAAGACCTTCGACGACATCATCCGGATTCACATTGAGGATGAGCTCGGTGGCAAGTTCGTGGCCTGAGACGGCCGCCAGCCTCTGGACTCACATGGCGCAAAGCGCCATTTGAGGGGCAGGGAGACATTCGGGAGAGAGAGCATGACCGCCAGCATCGTCGGATGGGCGCATACGCCGTTCGGGAAGTTCGACGCCGAGACCGTCGAGAGCCTTGTCGTCAAGGTCGCCAATGAGGCGATCGCCGACGCCGGCATCTCGGCCGGTGACGTCGACGAGATCGTGCTCGGCCATTTCAACGCCGGCTTCTCGCCCCAGGATTTCACCGCCTCGCTGGTGCTGCAGGCCGATCCGGCGCTGCGCTTCAAGCCGGCGACCCGGGTCGAGAACGCCTGCGCGACGGGCTCGGCCGCCGTGCACCAGGGCATCCGCGCCATCGCCGCCGGCGCCGCGAAAATCGTGCTGGTCGTGGGCGTCGAGCAGATGACGCGCACACCGGGCCCGGAGATCGGCAAGAACCTGCTCAAGGCGTCCTACCTGCCGGAGGACGGCGACACCGTCGGCGGCTTCGCCGGCGTGTTCGGCAAGATCGCGCAGGGCTATTTCCAGAAATACGGCGACCAGTCCGACGCGCTGGCGCTGATCGCCGCCAAGAACCACAGGAACGGCGTCGCCAATCCCTATGCTCAGATGCGCAAGGATTTCGGCTTCGAGTTCTGCCGCTCCGAGAGCGAGAAGAACCCTTACGTCGCCGGCCCCCTGAAGCGCACCGACTGCTCGCTGGTGTCCGACGGCGCCGCCGCTCTGGTGCTGACCGACAGCGAGACCGCGAAGTCCTTCGCCAAGGCAGTGAACGTGCGCGCCACCGCGCACGCGCAGGATTTCCTGCCGATGTCCAAGCGCGACATCCTCGCCTTCGAGGGCTGCACCGTGGCCTGGCAGCGCGCGCTGGAGAAAGCCGGCGTCACGCTGTCCGATCTCTCCTTCGTCGAGACCCATGACTGCTTCACGGTCGCCGAGCTGATCGAGTACGAGGCGATGGGCCTGACGCCGCGCGGGCAGGGTGCCCGCGCCATCAAGGAGGGCTGGACGCTCAAGGACGGCAAGCTGCCGGTCAATCCGTCCGGCGGCCTGAAGGCCAAGGGCCACCCGATCGGCGCCACCGGCGTCTCCATGCACGTGATGACCGCCATGCAGCTCACCGGCTCCGCGCCGGAAGGCATGCAGCTCCCCAACGCCAAGCTCGGCGGCATCTTCAACATGGGCGGTGCGGCCGTGGCCAACTACGTGTCGATCCTGGAGCCAGCGAAGTAAGGCTCAACGACCGTCTATCGTTCGTCATCGCGAGCGAAGCGACTTGTCCGCCATAGCCCGAAAGGCGACGGCGGAAGCAATCCAGGGCCGCGCGTGCCGCTCTGGATTGCTTCGTCGCTGCGTTCCTCGCAATGACGGTGATACAGGAGAGCTTCCGCGATGCGGAAGCTCTTTGTCATTGACTGGTCCGATTGCCCATCATGATCATCTCCACCGAACGCCTGACCTTGCGCGAGTGGCGCGACGACGATCGCGCGCCGTTCGCGGCGATGTCCGCCGATCCGGCCGTGATGCAATTCCTCCGCGCGCTGCCAACGCGGCAGGACTCGGACCGGTGGATCGATTTCCAGATCGTCCATCAGGCCGCGCACGGCTTCGGCTTCTGGGTGGTCGAAGACCGCGCCACCGGCACTTTCCTCGGCGCCACCGGCCTGTTCCGCGTCGCCTTCGATGCGCCGTTCACGCCGGCGGTCGAGATCGGCTGGCGGCTGGCGCGCGCGGCCTGGGGGCAGGGGATTGCGACCGAGGCGGCGCGGGCGTCGCTCACGTTCGGCTTCGATGAGCTCGGCCTCCACGAGATCAGCGCCTATGCCGCGCCGGCCAATCAGGCGTCACAGAACGTCATGCGCAAGCTCGGCATGATCAGGGACGAGGCGTCGGATTTCGATCATCCGCGAGTCGAGGCGGACAGCCCGTTGCGCCGGCAGGTGATGTACCGGCTTCCGCGCGAGGTGTGGGCCAATGCCTCGCGCTGATCTCTCCTCCCAGTCATTCCGGGGCATTCGCGCGCAAAATGGCGAAGCCATTTTGAAGCAGCGCGAATGAGCCCGGAATCCATAACCACAGGACGAGGTGTGTCGAAGGCAGGCGCCAAGAGCATCTCGCGCCCCACGGCCGGTTGTGGCTATGGATTCCGGGCTCGCGCTGCGCGCGCCCCGGAATGACGGAGGGAGGGAAGCCACGCGTGCATCAGCTCCGCCACACCTTTTCCTCGCTGAACCCCAGCTCGGCGAAATCCTTCGCCCGCAAGCTTGAATCATCCGCAGGGAAAAACTCGTCGAGCTGCGGCGGCTTGACGCTGGTGCTCGACAGCATGGCATGCGCCTGGCCGCGGTGATGGATGTCGTGCTGGAACAGGTGCAGCAGCAGCCGGTCGCAGCGCTCGTTCTGCACCCGGCTCTCGCGGTTGATGCGGACGGTGTCGTCGAGCCGCGCCGGCGTCAGCGCCTCGCAGAAAGCAATCAGCCGGCGGTCCATCGCGCCCTGCGCCTTCGCAAGATCTGCGAGGCGCGGGAACGGCACCTCGTTCTGCCACGCCATCGGGCCGAGCCAGCCGCCTTCCAGCGCGTCGATGTAGAACAGGTCGATGATGTAGATGTGGTTCAGGGTCCGCTGCAGGCTGGGGAAAAAGCCGGTGCGCTCGGCAGCGAAATCCTCGGCGCTGAGCTGGCCGCAGGCGGTCAGCAGCCGGTGATTGGCCCAGGCATTGTTGTAGGCGAACGCGCGGAAGGTCTGGACGAGATCGGCGGGCATTGATCAGGGCACCCCGTGATGGCTCGCCGCAGATCATACGGAACTCCGTGCTCCCTTCACCATCCATTTCGGCGGGCCGGAGCGCATCATCCCCATGCGCTTTTGCGGAACTCTGCCGGGATCGGCCAAGCGGCGATTTTCTCCAGGGCCTTCAAGCTGATTTGGCCTGTCCAGTCCCCTGGTCAAAAAGATTCATGTTTCGCTTTTCCAGAAAATATGCTTCACTCTCCCCATCCTGCTTCGCCACGAGGGGCGCTTCGCGATCGTCACGAACGTTGAGGCAGGGAGGCGGTGGCCGCGACGTGTCGCAGCGTAGCTTGTCTGCGCGGACGAACGGCATGGCGCGGACGTGAAGTCGCGTGGTCCCGGCATCCCGACGCTGATGCCAAGTTCGCGGGGCATGATGATCCCCAAGGACGACGGTGGCCAAAAGCCGGCGCACCGAGGAGAGCGCGAAATAAGCGTGAAAACCATCGCGCAGGGAAGGCCGGGTCGGTCCGGCTGAACCTGTGGTTCTCTCCCCGTGCTTTCTTTCGCACGGGTGCCAGTCGGCACCCGGCCTTCCCTGCGCCCTCTGTTTCGAAGGGGGCGGCTTCGATCAGCACAGCTCGGACAGATCCTGTCGCGAGGCCATCGATGCTTGGGTGCTTGCGAAAAGCAGACCTTGTCTCACTCCGGCATCATCTCGCCGGAGCCGCCGAACTCCGCCGGGAAATCCTTCAGCTTCGGCAGGCCATCCCTGATGGGCAGCACCGTCTCCGCGTAGTTGACGTGCACACCGGGCGTGAACTTCAGCGTCGGAATCGTCGCGGCATAGACGTCGATCATGCCGAGCGGCGGGTGGTCGGTCATCAGATGCCCGCCACACTTGGTGCAGTATTTGCGGTGGCTCATGTCGGTCTTGTGATAGCTGCCGATCGCGTCAGCCCCCTTGGTCACCCGCACGTTCGCAGGCTTCCACAGGGTGAAGGCGTTGACCGGACCGGCCGACCAGGAGCGGCACGACGAACAGTGGCAATAGCCCATCGCCTCCGGCTCGCCATCGGCCTCGATCTCGACCGCGCCGCAGAAGCATTTGCCCTGATAGAGCGTCATGAGTGTTCTCCCTCGTGTTTGTTTTGGATGTTGGACCGGCATGCTGACACACCTGAACGCTGAAATGGAATCCTAGAATGCAGCTCGCGGCGGGGAACATCTGGTGCAGCGCGGCGGTCGTCGTCCGTGATCCGCGACACGGAATGTTGCGGCGGGGGATCTGACGCATGGCCCCATACCCGCGCGGCGGCTTGCTAGGGAACATCAGGTGCCGTTAGCTCTGGCGACAACAAGGATCGAGGGAGCCGACGCCACGATGGGACCGCTTGCGGGCATCAAGGTCATCGACATGACCACCGTGCTGATGGGGCCGTATGCCGCCCAGACGCTCGGCGACTACGGCGCCGATGTCATCAAGGTGGAATCGCCGGAAGGAGACGTCACCCGCAAGATCGGCCCGTGGCATCATCCGGGCATGGGGCCGGTCTATCTCAATACCAACCGCAGCAAGCGCGTGATCTGCCTCGACCTCAAGAAGCCCAGGGGACGCGAGGCCGCGCTGCGGCTCATCAAGGACGCCGACGTCCTGCTCTACAACATCCGGCCGCAGGCGATGGCGCGGCTGAACCTCGGCTATGACGTGGTCTCCGCGCTCAATCCGCGGCTGGTCTATGCCGGTGTGTTCGGCTTCGGCCAGGATGGTCCCTATGCGGCCAAACCGGCCTATGACGACCTGATCCAGGGCGGGGCGGCGCTGTCGCATCTGATGGCGGTCGCCGGTGACGGCACGCCGCGTTATGTGCCCAATGCGCTGGTCGACCGCATCGTCGGCCTGACGGCGGTCGGTGCCATCTGCGCCAGCCTCGTGCACCGTGACCGCACCGGGCGCGGCCAGCGCCTGGACGTGCCGATGTTCGAGACCATGTCGGCCTTCATCATGGGCGACCACATGGGCGGGCTCACCTACCAGCCCCCGCTCGACAAGGGCGGCTATGCGCGGCATTTGTCGCCCGACCGCAGGCCCTACAAGACCGCCGACGGCCATATCTGCGTGATCGTCTACAACGACAAGCAATGGGACGCGTTCTTCACCGCGTCCGGCCGCACCGACCTGCGCGCGGATGACAGGTTCAACAGCTTTGCCCGGCGTGCCGCCAACATCGATTTCGTCTATGCCGAGCTCGCGCGCATCTTTCAGACGCGGACCACGGCCGAATGGACCGATCTGCTGGATGCCGCCGATGTGCCGGTCATGCCGATGCACGACCTCGAAAGCCTGCTGAACGATCCGCACCTCGTGGCGACCGATTTCTTTCCCGTGGTCGAACATCCGACCGAAGGTCCGATCCGCAGCACCCGCGTGTCCGCGACCTGGTCCGAGACCAAGGCCGAGCCGCTGCGTCTGGCGGCACGGCCGAACGAGCATGGCGCGGTTATCCTGCACGAGCTTGGTTTCTCGGACGAGGAGATCGCCGCGATGATCCGCGACGGCGTGACGACGCCGGCGCCTGCCAGGGAGTGAGACGATGGATTTCGCGCTCTCCGCCAACCAGGAATCGATCCGCGATGCGGTGGCCAAAATCTGTGCTCGCTTCGACGATGCCTACTGGCTGAAGAAGGACAAGGAGGGCGGTTTTCCCGCCGACTTCCACAGGGCCTTGGCCGAGGCTGGCTGGCTCGGCATCTGCATCCCGGAGGCGTATGGCGGCTCCGGGCTCGGCATTCTCGATGCTGCGATCATGATGCGCACCATCGCCGAATCCGGCGCCGGCATGTCCGGTGCCTCGGCGATCCACATGAACGTGTTCGGGCTCAATCCGGTCGTCGTGTTCGGGACCAAAGAGCAGTGTGCGCGGATGCTGCCGGGCATCGTCGATGGCAGCGAGAAGGCCTGCTTCGCCGTGACCGAGCCGAACACCGGCCTCAACACCACCCAGCTCAAGACGCGTGCCGTGCGCAAGGGCGACCGCTACATCGTCAACGGCCAGAAGGTGTGGATCTCGACCGCGCAGGTCGCCGAGAAGATCCTGCTGCTGGCGCGCACGACGCCGCTGGAGGAGGTGAAGCGCCCGACCCATGGGCTCAGCCTGTTCTACACCGATTTCGACCGCAGCCGGATCAAGGTGCACGAGATCGAGAAGATGGGCCGCAAGCCGGTCGACTCCAATGAGCTGTTCTTCGAGGATGTCGAGATTCCGGTCGAGGATCGCCTGGGCGAGGAGGGGCGCGGCTTCGACTACATCCTGCACGGCATGAACCCGGAGCGTATCCTGATTGCCGCCGAAGCCGTCGGGCTCGGTCATCTCGCACTGTCGCGCGCGTCGGCCTATGCGAAGGTGCGCAACGTGTTCAATCGCCCAATCGGCCAGAACCAGGGCATCCAGCATCCCCTGGCGAAGAACTGGATGGAGCTGGAGGCCGCGTGGCTGATGGTGCTGCAGGCCGGCTGGCAGTACGACCAGGGCCGGCCTTGCGGCCCGGCGGCGAACGCCGCGAAATATCTCGCCGCCGAAGCCGGCTTCCACGCCTGCGAGCAGGCGGTGATGACCCATGGCGGCTTCGGCTACGCGCGCGAGTATCACGTCGAACGTTACCTGCGCGAATCCCTGATCCCCCGCATCGCCCCGATCAGCCCGCAACTGATCCTGTCCTTCATCGCCGAGAAGGTCCTCGGCATGCCGAAGTCGTATTGAGATGAACTGTTGCTGAAATGATGAACCCAATCGTGATGGACGCACGCTGCCCGCATTCCCTCCCCCCTTGTGGGGGAGGGGCAGGGAGGGGGGTACCCCACGACGACTCCTCGTGCGGCCACCCCCACCCCCGACCCCTCCCCGCAAGGGGGAGGGGAGCGCGGCGGTGCTCTTGGTGCGCCAGATGACCTACGTCACCGGCACCGGTCTCACGCCGTTCGGCAAACACGACGGCCGCTCCTCGCTCGATCTCATGAGCCTGGCCGCGCAGCTCGCGCTCGACGATGCCGGGCTGACGCGGCGCGACATCGACGGCATCCTGTGCGGCTATTCCACGGTGTCGCCGCACATCATGCTCGCAACCGTGTTCGCCGAGCACTTCGGCATCACACCCTCTTACGCCCATGCGGTGCAGGTCGGCGGCGCCACCGGGCTCGCGATGGTGATGCTCGCGCATCACCTGGTCGAAGCCGGCGTCGTCAGGCACATGCTCGTGGTCGCCGGAGAGAACCGGCTGACCGGGCAGAGCCGCGATGCGTCGATCCAGGCGCTGGCCCAGGTCGGCCATCCCGATTATGAGCTGCCGCTCGGGCCGACCATCCCTGCCTATTACGGCCTCGTCGCCTCGCGCTACATGCACGAATACGGCGTCACCGAGCATGACCTCGCCGAGTTCGCCGTGCTGATGCGGGCGCATGCGCTCGATCATCCCGGCGCGCAATTCCATGAGCCGATCACCATCGCGGACGTCATGGCATCGAAGCCGGTGGCGCGGCCGCTCAAGCTGCTCGACTGCTGTCCGGTGTCCGACGGCGGCGCCGCCATCATCATCAGCCGCGAGCCGACCGGAGCGACGGCGGTGCGCGTGCGTGGCTGCGCCCAGGCGCACACGCATCAGCACGTCACGGCGGCGCCGGCCCTGAGCGAGCTCGGCGCCGAGATTGCGATCGCGAAGGCGAAGGCAGCAGCGGGTGTAGACATCAAAGACGTCGACTACGCCGCCGTCTATGACAGTTTCACCATCACGCTCTGCATGCTGCTCGAGGATCTCGGCCTCGCCGGCCGCGGCGAGGCGGCGGCGCGGGTCAGGGCCGGTCATTTCAGCCGCGACGGCGCCGTGCCGCTCAACACCCATGGCGGGCTGCTCAGCTACGGTCATTGCGGCGTCGGCGGCGCCATGGCGCATCTGAGCGAAGCGCATCTGCAGATGACGGGGCGCGCCGGACCTCGCCAAGTCCGCGAAGCAGCGCTGGCGCTGCTGCACGGCGATGGCGGCGTGCTGTCGTCGCATGTCAGCATGTTCTGGGAGCGTGTGCGATGAGCGAATCGTCCGACTGGACCAGGGGGGTTGCAGCGATTCGCTTTCAGCGCTGTGCGTGCTGTGCCCACCTGCAGTATTTCCGCCGCGGCTTCTGCGCGGCCTGCGGCTCGCTTGCGCTCACCGATCACGCGGCGACGGGCGAAGGTACCATCTATGCGGCATCATTGGTCTGTCGTGCCGCGACGCCGGAGACGCGCGCGCATGTGCCCTACAACATCGTGCTGGTGGATATGCGTGAGGGCTTTCGCATCATGGCCCATGGCGACCACGAACTTGCGATCGGCGATCTCGTCATGGCCTGCTTCGTCACCTTCGCAGGCGGCATCGTGCCGTACTTCGGGAAAGTCAAATGAAGATGGGGAACAGAACGACGTCTGAAAAGGTCGACCGCGGGCGGCCGAGGCGGGACGATACGCATGAAAAATTCGTCCCGACCCGGATCGCCGCGCGATTGACACAATACTGTTACGCTACGCCTACTAACTCAAACGCAACTCAACTCGGTCGTTCGCGTGAGCAATCAAGCTCACATTCCTACCTACGGGCGATGAAGAAACTGCGACGCAGAACCTCCAGACAGCCCTTCATCGCCCGTAGAACAGGACGCTGGCGATGACGATCATGGATGTCACCGCCAGCATATGCGCGAGTGCCTCCGACGTTGCCCTCTTAGTGGCTTCCTTCATGCCGTTTCCTCCCTGGACACTGGACACGACTCTCCGTGGCGCAAATACACACGCTACGTCGGCTGGAATTTTACTCGGAACACCCCACTTCGACGTTCGCTTCGCGAGTCCCCACTCGGCGTTCATCGACGGTTCAGAACATCGTCGGGTAATGCGGCGTGAATTGGGCTCGCTTATGGTTGTCCTGCGACCGAGTCCCGGTAACGTTTAGGCGAGCCCGTACAAATACGAGTGATGCGAATTATCGACCGGAAGCTGTTAGTTACTGTGAATTGCAACCTTGAGTATTTGTTTGCTTCGACCGCGTGCGACACGTCGATGACGGACTTCGACGCACTGAAATCAGTCTGCCGCGAGCAGGTTGAGCCGCGCATTGGCGACCGTCAGGCGCTCCGCCAACAGTTGCGCCAGATTGCGCATGATGCGCTCGCCGGCTTTCGGATGGCGCACGCGGAAACGCTCGAAATCCACCAGCGAGATCTCGAAAGCGGTGGCGGAGAAATCCGCGACGACGTCGGCGGAGCGCACGGGCTCCAGCAGTGCCATCTCGCCGAAGCATTGCCCTGCCGTCAGCGTCGCCAGCCGGATGCCGTCGGGCAGGGTGACGTGGACGACGCCGGAGCGCAGGAAGAAAAGCGAGGCCGCAGCATCGCCGGCCGCCAGGATGCGTTCGCCCTGTTGATAGTGCCGGATGGTCGCGAGCGCCGCGAGCTCGTGGCGCTCGTCCGCGGAGAGCCCGGCGAGCAGCGGCTGCTCGGCGAGCTCGGTGGTTTCGAGGAAGTCGATCGCCCCGCCATAGCGATAGACGATCTGGTCCTCGGCCCATTCGATCGCGGCGTCGAGCAGGTAGAAGTCGCGGACGTTCCTGATGTCGCCGGTGCGGGCCGCGATCTCCTGCCATTCCGGCGAGCTGCGGCGGATGCCCGACAGCACGACGGTCACGTCGAAGTCGGCGAGCTCGTGAAACAGCTCGGAAAGCAGGCGCACGCCTGCTTGTGTCATCGCGGTGACGCGATGGAGGTCGACGATGACGAATTGCGGTCGCGTGCTCGCCGCAAGCTGGCGCGAGACGTAGTCGACGTTGGAGAGCGACAGCGTACCGACCAGCTCGAGCACGCGCACCGCGTCCGGATGTGCGGCGAGGATGTTGCGCTCCTGCGCGCGGCGGCTGCGTCGCGACGGGCTGGCGCCGATGTCGTAGTCGGCGATGATCGTGGTGCGCGCATCGTCGGAACGGTTGAGCATGTGCAGGCCGTAATGCGCCGACAGCGCCTCGCAGACCTTGATGCCGCGCACGCTGTTGCCGTGACCGTCGAGCCTGGGCGAATAGCTGCCGAGCCCGAGCCGCGCGGGCAGGCTCGCCAGGATGCCGCCGCCGACGCCGCTCTTGGCGGGAATGCCGACACGGTAGATCCATTCGCCGGCGAAGTCATACATGCCCGACGAGGTCATCACCGACAGCGTGCGCGACACCGCATAGGGCGTCACCACCTGCTCGCTGGTGACGGGATTGACGCCGCGATTGGCGAGCGTGGCCGCCATGATCGCGCAGTCGCGCGCGGTGACGAGCACGGCGCATTGCTGGAAGTAGACCGCGAGCACGTCGTCGACAGGCTCCCTGATGACCTCCGACGTCCGCAGCAGATAGGCGATCGCGCGGTTGCGATCGCCGGTGGCGGCTTCCGACGCGAACACCGCGTCGTCGACATCGAGCTTGCGGCCGGCGAAGCGGCCGAGCGCGTCGCGGATGGTCTCGAAGGCGTCATTCTGACGTGCCTTGCGGATCAGGCCGCTGCACGCGATCGCGCCGGCATTGACCATCGGATTGAACGGGTGGTTCTCGGCATTGAGCCGGATCGAATTGAAGGGATCGCCGGACGGCTCGACGCCGATCACGCGCTCGACCTCGTCAGAGCCGAGCGTATCGAGCGCGAGCGCGAACACGAACGGCTTCGACATCGATTGGATTGTGAACGGCACGCGGCTGTCGCCGACCTCGTAGACGTGGCCGTCCAATGTGGCGAGGCCGATGCCGAAATGCGCCGGGTCGGCCTTGCCGAGCTCGGGGATGTAGTTCGCGACGGCGCCGTCATGGTCGGGCCAGAAGTCGGCATGGCAGGCCGACAGGAAGCGCTGCAGCGGGGGCATCGCGGCCGTCGCCCAATGCTGCGGATGTCGGATCGGCCTCGGGTGGGTGGTCATGGCAAGCTCGGCGGGAACAAGGTCTCGCGCCGGTTATGTCGCAGCCGCGACGGCGCAGCCAGCCCACACTTGTCGCAACGCTGGTCAAATGTTGCCGCTGCTCACCGATTGAGCGGGTTTGCGGGCGCGATGACCGCCCCGTGTTGCCATGCGCGGAAGGCGGTGCCCATCGAAAGCCGGCGCTGCGGTACCGCGCATTGGAGCCGGCGACGATCGTCCCTCCCGCATCCTGCAGCCGATTGCCTGAGGAGGCCGAGTCTTGTGCCAACACGCTGAAGAATGGCGGGTTTTGGAGACGGTCTGCTGTTGTGACGGCAAAACGGCTGGGCTAGCTTGTTCAATAAGCGGAATATCATTCCGCATGACGGAATTGGTGGGAAACGCATGGGACGACGGTCTGAGCGATTGAGCAGGGGCAGCATGCTGCCCGGAGATCTCGCCGGCGAGGGCGAGGTCATTCAGGTGGTGTCGCGGGCGTTCGACGTGCTTCGCTGTTTCGAGGGGCACGAGGCGCGGCTCGGCAATCTCGAAATCTCCAACCGCTGCGGCCTGCCGCGGTCGACGGTGTCGCGGCTGACGCACACGCTGACGCGCATGGGTCAGCTGGTCTACCTGCCGCGCGATCAGAAATACCGCATCGGCCCGAGTGCCGTGGCGATGAGCACGTCGATGACCAGAGGCTTGCAGCTGCGCAATCTGATCCGGCAGCGGCTGCAGGACGTCGCCGAGCAGTTGCCCGGCACCGTCGGCTTCGTGATTCCCGATCGCTTCCACCTCGTCTATCTGGAGTTCGGCCGCGCCGCGAATGCGCTCGGCCTGCATGAGACCACGGGCAGCCGCATCTCGATGGCCTCGACCGCGGCCGGTCATGCATATGTCGCCGCGCTCGAGCCGGAGGTCGGCGACGCCTTGCTGGCCGAGATGGAGCGCGAGATGCCTGACGCGGCCAAGCTGCTGCGGCCACGCCTCGAGCACAACAGACAGTTTCTCAAGGAGCATGGCTACGTCGTGGCCTGCGGCCTGTGGAGCCCGCACATCAATGGCGTCGCGCTGCCGCTGTGGTCGCCGCAATACCAGACCTATGTCGTGCTCACGATCGGGCTGTTGTCGGCGATGTACGACGAGCAGCGGCTGCATGACGAGGTCGCCCAGCCGATGCGCGAGCTCGGCCGCAGCATCGCCGCGCTGCTGCAGGGCGCGGAAGCCGACGTCTTCAACAACCGGATGGACAGAAAACCGCTCCAGGTGAACGCGAAGACTAACCACAAGAACAAGACCATCACCGGGGCAGGGGGAACGAATGAGTTGGCAGCCGGAGCTCGAGGAACTGGCCCGGCGCGAAGCCTTCGCGCGGGAGATGGGCGGGCCTGACAAGGTCAAGCGTCAGCACGACCAGGGCCGCCTCACCGTTCGCGAGCGCATCGACGGCGTCGTCGATCCCGGCAGCTTTCACGAGATCGGCGCGGTCGCCGGCCTCGGCGAGTATGACGAGCAGGGCGAGCTCAAGCACGTCACGCCCGCCAATTGCGTGTTCGGGCGCGCCCGCGTCGACGGCCGCACCGTGGTCGTGGTCGGCGACGATTTCACCGTGCGTGGCGGCTCGGCCGATGCCTCAATCGCCGCCAAGCCGTTGATGGCGGAGGAGATGGCGCACGACTTCCGTCTGCCCATCATCCGTATCATCGAGGGCTCCGGCGGCGGCGGTTCGGTCAAGACGATCGAGACCAAAGGCGCGGCCAATCTGCCCGGCGGCATCGGCGGCAATCGCTGGTACCGCTACACGACCGAGAACATGTCGCTGGTCCCGGTGGTCGCGCTCGGCCTCGGCTCGGTCGCGGGGCTTGGCGCAGCGCGGCTCGCGGCGAGCCACTACTCGGTGATGACCAAGCAGTCGGCGATGTTCGTCGCCGGGCCGCCGGTCGTGAAGCGGCTGGGCCAGGACCTCGGCAAGATGGAGCTCGGCGGCGCCGACATCCAGACCAAGGCCGGCGGCGTCGATCATGCTGTGGACACCGAGGCGGAGGCGTTCGCCTGCGCGCGGCGCTTCCTGTCCTATCTGCCGTCGTCGGTCTACGAGCTGCCGCCGACCTTGCCTTGCACCGACGATCCGCAGCGCGTCGACGAGCAGCTCATCAGCGCGGTGCCGCGGGATCGCCGGCGCGTCTACAAGATGCGGCCGATCATCGAGTCCGTCGTCGACAACGGCTCGTTCTTCGAGGTGGCGCAGAACTATGGCCGTCCGATCATCATCGGCCTCGCGCGGCTCGAGGGCCGCGCGGTGATGGTTCTGGCGAGCGATCCCTATCACTTCGGAGGCTCGTGGACGGCGGACGCCTGCCAGAAGGTGATCCGCTGGGTCGACTTCGCCGAGACCTTTCATCTGCCGATCGTCTACCTGATGGACTGTCCCGGCTTCATGGTCGGCCTCGAGGCGGAGAAGGCCGCGACCATCCGCCACGGCGTGCGCGCAATGGCGGCGGTCAACCAGTCGACGGTGCCGTGGTGCACGGTGATCGTGCGCAATAATTTCGGCGTCGCTGGCGTCGTGCATCAGCCGGCCGATCGATTCTCCATCCGCTATGCCTGGCCGTCGGCCCATTGGGGCTCGCTGCCGCTCGAGGGCGGCATCGAGGCGGCGTATCGCGCCGAGATCGATGCCGCGCAGGATCCGAAGGCCAAGCTCAAGGAGATCGAGGAGCGGCTGACCAAGCTGCGCTCGCCGTTCCGCTCGGCCGAGAAGTTCTGGGTCGAGGAGATCATCGATCCCCGCAAGACGCGCGCGCTGCTGTGCGAGTTCGCCCGCCTCGCCGAGCCGCTGCGCACGCCCGGGCCGCCCACGGCGATGACGACGCGGCCGTGAGCTTACGCCGCGGCGGGCTTCGCCTGCCGCGCGATCGCCAGCGCCAGAAGCGCCGCGACGATGCAGAGCGCGCCGGCGGTGAAGAACGCCGGCAGGTAGCTCTGGAGCAGCGTGCGCGACAGGCCGGCGCCGAACGCGGCGGTGCCGGCGCCGAGCTGATGTCCGGCGAACACCCAGCCAAACACCAGGTTGGCCCGCTCGGGCCCAAACCGCTGCGCCGTCAGCCGCACCGTCGGCGGCACGGTGGCGATCCAGTCGAGGCCATAGAACATCGCGAACAGCGACAGGCCATAGAACGAGAAGTCGGTGAACGGAAGGAACAGCAGCGAGAGACCACGCAGGCCGTAGTACCAGAACAGCAGCCAGCGATTGTCGTACCGGTCCGACAGCCAGCCCGAGACGATCGTGCCGACGAAATCGAACATGCCCATCGCGGCGAGCAGGCTCGCCGCCTGCACCTGAGGAATTCCGAAGTCGAGGCACATCGGGATGAGATGCACCTGGACAAGGCCGTTGGTCGAGGCGCCGCAAATGAAGAACGTCGCAAACAGCATCCAGAACACCGGCGCCCGCGAGGCGTCGCGGAGGGTGCCGAGGGCGGCGGCGAGGATCGGCGTGGTGACGGGCGAGGGGGCGGCGATCGGGTCGGTGCCGTTGTCGCCATAGGGCCGGAGGCCGAGATCACTCGGGCGATCGCGCATCAGCAGCAGCACGGCGGTGGCGGAAACGCCGAGCATGATGCAGATCAGCCCGAGCGCGACGCGCCAGCCGAGCCGCTCGGTGAGGCTGGCGAGCAGCGGCAGGAACACCAGCTGTCCGGTCGCGACGCTGGCCGTGAGAATGCCGACGACGAGGCCGCGCCGCGCGACGAACCAGCGCGTGGCGATGGTCGCGCCCAGCACCAAGGCGGTCATGCCGGTGCCGATGCCGATCACGACGCCCCACAGCAGCACGAGATGCCAGACCTGGCTCATCGCCAACGACGAAAGCAGCGCGGTGACCACGATCAACTGGGCCAGCAGCGTGATGTTGCGAAGGCCATAGCGGTTGAGCAGGGCGGCGGCAAACGGCGCCATCAGCCCGAACAGCACGAAGCGGATGGAGAGCGCCGAGGAGATCTCCGCGGTGCTCCAGCCGAATTCCTGCTGGAGGGGCACGATGAACACGCCGGGGGCGCCCACCGTGCCGGCGGACACCAGGGCCGTGAAGAACGTCACGGCGACCATCACCCAGCCGTAATGGATGTTGCGCCGTCCAAGGATCGCTGCAAGTTGGTTCGAGATCATGAGGCTCTCAGTTCGATGGGGTTGCGCGCCCATTCTGCCAGGGCGCCCAAATGACATAAATGGCTAAGTTCCCTCGTTTCAGGACATCAGGGTCGCTCCACGGCGATCGCAGTCGCCTCGCCGCCGCCGATGCACAGTGCGGCCACGCCGCGCTTCAGCCCGCGCGCTTTCATCGCATGCAGCAGCGTCACGATCAGCCGCGCGCCGGTGGCGCCGATCGGGTGGCCGAGCGCACAGGCGCCGCCGTTGACGTTCAGCCGGTCACGCGGGATGCCAAGGTCGCGCTGCGCGGCCATGGCAACGACGGCGAAGGCCTCGTTGATCTCGAACAGGTCGACATCCTCGACGCGCCAGCCGACCTTGTCGAGCAGTTTCCTGATCGCCGGAATCGGCGCCGTCGTGAACCATTGCGGCTCCTGGCTGTGGGTGGCGTGGCCCTTGATCTCCGCGATGACAGGCAGCCCGTCGCGATCGGCACGCGACCGCGCGGCGAGCACGAGCGCGGCGGCACCATCCGCGTTCGCGGAGGACGCTGCGGGCGTGATCGTGCCGTCCTTGCGGAACGCCGGCTTCAGCGCCGGGATCTTCACCGGATCGACCTTGAGCGGATGCTCGTCGTTGGCGACCAGGCGCGGGCCGGATTTCTCGACGATCGTGATCGGGGCGATCTCGGCCTTGAACGCCCCGCCTTCGACCGCCTTGCGCGCACGCGTCAGCGTCTCGATGGCGTAGGCATCCTGGTCGGCGCGGGTGAACTGATAGGCCTCGGCCGTGGCCTCGCCGAAATCGCCCATCGAGCGTCCGGTCTCATAGGCGTCCTCCAGGCCATCCAGCATCATGTGATCGAGGATCCGATCGTGGCCAGCACGATAGCCGCCGCGCGCCTTGGTCAGCAGATATGGCGCATTGCTCATGCTCTCCATGCCACCCGACACGACGATCTCGGCGGAGCCCGCCCGAATGACGTCGTGCGCCAGCATCGCGGCCTTCATTCCGGAGCCGCAGACCTTGTTGATGGTGGTGGCGCCGGTGGCGTCGGGCAGGCCGGAACCGCGCGCGGCCTGCCGTGCCGGAGCCTGGCCCTGGCCGGCCGACAGCACGTTGCCCATGAACACCTCCTGGACCGCATCGGGCGAAACGGTGGCGCGTTCGAGCGCGGATCCGATCACGTGCGCGCCGAGCTTGTTCGCACTCAGCGGCGAGAATTCGCCCATGAAACGGCCCAACGGCGTGCGGGCGGCGGACAGGATCACGACGGAATCGGACGAGGCCATGACAAGGCTTTCTGATGAAATATGATAATCATCATATAATAATCTCTCGCAAGAGGAAACCCCGGCGGTCCCTGCTGAACCGTCGTGAAGCTGGCGCGAGGCTGCCGGGATCTGCGAGGCGAGACTTGGAGAAACTTGCTATCGCTTGCGGTCGATGAAATGTTGCATCAGCCGTTTCGGCTCGTCGGTGAGGAACGACCGTCCGAAGGCGCCGATCGATATCTCGATGGACTCCTTCAGCGGCAGCTCCTCCCATTGCCGCAGCAGAGCCTTCTGCGTCCGCAGCGCTTCGGGACCGCAGGCGAGCAGGGATGCCACGGCCTTCTCGACCGCGATGTCGAGTTCTCCCTCGGCGGCGACGGCATCGACGAGGCCCCAGGCGAGAGCGGTCGGCGCGTCGATCGTCTCGGCGGTCATCAGCAGCCAGCGCGTGCGGCCCCAGCCGATGAGACGTGGCAGCAGCGCGGCATGAATGACCGAGGGAATGCCGACACGCACCTCGGGCATGCCGAACTTGGCGTCGTGTCCCGCGACACGGATATCGCAGGCCGCTGCGACCTCCAATCCGCCACCCAGACACCACCCCGGCATCCGCGCAATCACGGGGGCAGGAAAATGTCGCACCGCTTCGCAGAGCCCGGCAAGTCGCGAGATGAAGGTTTCCGCTGAAGCCTGGTCCAGCGTTGCCATCTCCTTGATGTCGGCGCCGCCGATCATGCTCTTCCCGCTTTCGCCGGCCAAAACGAGAACGCGAATGGCGGCGTCGGAGGCGAGCGATCGCAGCCCGGCTTCCACGTCGAGAATCGCCGCCGAACCGAGAATGTTGAGCGCGCCTGCATTGCAGATCGTCAGCCGAACGACGCCTTGGCCGTCACGACTCACGCCGCAGTGGGAATTGAGCGTGTCCATGGTCGTCCTCGTCGGGTTCCTGGGCAACAGGGGTGTGCCGGGAATAAATCAGGCCAGCGAAGTTGATTTAGATCAACTCGAATTCATCAAATAGCTGCAGCGAGCAGGACGCAGAGCTGTTATAGTATGACCGCAGACATTCAATGGGACGGCAATGCGTTACTCTCCGGAACACAAGGCGGAAACCCACGCGCGGATCGTGCGCAAGGCATCGGTGCGGCTGCGCGAGCGTGGCGCTCATGGTGTCGGGGTTGCAGACCTGATGAAGGAGGCCGGACTGACTCACGGCGGCTTCTACGCGCATTTCGATTCGCGCGAGGCGTTGGTCGTGGAGGCGTTCGGTTATGCGATCGATCGTTCGATGGAGCATTGGCGCAAGCTGCTGGACCAGTTGCCGCCGCAGAAGCGGCTCTCGGCCATCGTCGACGGCTATCTGTCCGCCGGCCATCGCGACGATGTCGGTCACGGCTGCGCGGTTCCTGCGCTCGGAGCGGAAATCGCGCGCGAGAGCGCCAAGACCCGCAAGGCCTTTGCTGCGAAGCTGGAAGAGTTGATCGACCTGTTCGCCGAGTACATCGTCGACGTACCGGCCAAGACTGCGCGGAAGCGGGCTTCGGCGATGCTCGCGACGCTGGCGGGGACGCTCGTGATGGCGCGACTCATGGGCAGCGGCGAATTGTCAGACGATATCCTGAACTCCGGGCGCGAGGTGGCGCTGGCCGTCGCCAGCGGAGGTGGGCCGGCGGGCAGGGCACTTGTGCGGGCACCCGCAAAAAGGCCCGTGAAGAAGGTGGTAGCCGAGAAGCGCTGATCCGTCGCGCGGCTCGGATGCTGGACGCGGCACGCTGCACGCCGCGGGGTCTGCCGTGATCGTGCCGACCGAGCGAAGGGGCGGCATTTTCGCAGCGCCGATCAGCGCTTAGACCCTTCCCAAACGCCGCAAAGACTGCAAGATGCCGGCCAATTCGGCACTGCTTACCCCTGCGGAGGATACCCCATGCGTTCGATCGGCCATTTTATTGGCGGCAAAGAGGTCAAGGGCACGTCTGGACGGACGGCCGATGTCTTCGAGCCCATGACCGGCGACGTTCAGGCCAAGGTCGCGCTGGCGTCCCGCGCCGAGCTCCGGGCCGCAGTCGAGAACGCCAAGGCCGCGCAGCCGGCCTGGGCCGCCACCAATCCGCAGCGCCGAGCGCGCGTCATGATGAAGTTTCTGGAACTCGCGCAGCGCGATTACGACCAGCTCGCCGAGCTGCTGGCCCGCGAGCACGGCAAGACCGTTCCAGATGCCAAGGGCGACATCCAGCGCGGCCTCGAGGTGGTTGAGTTCGCCTGCGGCATTCCGCATTTGATGAAGGGCGAGTACACCGAAGGTGCCGGTCCGGGCATCGACATCTATTCGATGCGCCAGCCGCTCGGTGTCGTTGCCGGCATCACGCCGTTCAATTTCCCGGCGATGATTCCGATGTGGAAGTTCGCTCCCGCCATCGCCTGCGGCAATGCCTTCATCCTGAAGCCGTCGGAGCGCGATCCGGGCGTGCCGATGAAGCTCGCCGAGCTGATGATCGAGGCCGGTCTGCCGCCGGGCATCCTCAACGTCGTCAACGGCGACAAGGTGGCGGTCGACGCCATCCTCGAGGATCCGGACATCATGGCGATCGGCTTCGTCGGCTCGTCGCCGATCGCGCAGTACATTTATGAGCGCGCCGCCGCCCACGGCAAGCGCTGCCAGTGTTTCGGCGGCGCCAAGAACCACGCCATCGTGATGCCCGACGCCGATCTCGACCAGGCCGTCGATGCGCTGATCGGCGCCGGCTACGGCTCGGCCGGCGAGCGCTGCATGGCGGTGTCGGTTGCGGTGCCCGTCGGCAAGACCACGGCCGACCGGCTGATGGAGAAGCTGATCCCGCGCGTGGAAAGCCTCAAGATCGGCACGTCAGTCGACCCATCGGCCGATTTCGGCCCGCTGGTCACCCGCGAGGCGGTCGAGCGCGTGAAGAACTACGTCGACATCGGCATCAAGGAGGGGGCGACGCTCGCCGTCGACGGCCGCGGCTTCAAGATGCAGGGCTATGAGAACGGCTTCTACATGGGAGGCTGTCTGTTCGACAACGTCACCAAGGACATGCGGATCTACAAGGAGGAGATCTTCGGGCCGGTGCTGTCGGTCGTTCGTGCCAAGGACTATGCCGAGGCGCTGGCGCTGCCGTCGGAGCATGATTACGGCAACGGTGTCGCGATCTTCACCCGCGACGGCGACGCCGCGCGCGACTTCGCGGCCAAGGTCAATGTCGGCATGGTCGGCATCAACGTGCCGATCCCGGTGCCGATCGCCTACTACACCTTCGGCGGCTGGAAGAAGTCCGGCTTCGGCGATCTCAACCAGCACGGCCCGGATTCGATCCGCTTCTACACCAAGACCAAGACGGTCACCTCGCGCTGGCCGTCCGGCGTCAAGGAAGGCGCGGAATTCTCGATCCCGCTGATGAAGTGATGAGATGAACTGACAACAGTGGGAGCCCGCTAGGGCTCCCACTCCGTCATTGCGAGGAGCGAAGCGGCGGAGCAACCCAGGCTGCCTCCGCGGAAAGACTCTGGATTGCTTCGCTTCGCTCGCAATGACGGAGTGTGAAGAGGCGCCACGGCCAACAAACAAGACCAGGAAACGCGGAGAACGGATGCAGTTCGCTCTCGACGAGGATCAGATCGCGGTGCGCGACATGGCGCGCGCCTTCGCGGCGGAGAAGATCGCGCCGCATGCGCTGCGCTGGGACGAGGAGAAGCATTTTCCCGTCGATGTGATGCGGGAGGCCGCAAGCCTCGGCATGGGCGGCATCTACATCCGCGACGATGTCGGCGGCTCGGGTCTCAGCCGGCTCGATGCGGCGCTGATCTTCGAGGCGCTGGCGACGGGCTGCCCCACGGTGTCGGCCTTCATCTCGATCCACAACATGGCCTCGTGGATGATCGACACCTTCGGTACCGAGGCCCAACGCCAGGCTTACCTGCCGAAGCTCTGCGCCATGGACCTGATCGCGAGCTATTGCCTCACCGAGCCGGGCGCGGGCTCCGATGCGGCGGCGCTGCGCACGCGCGCGGCGCGCGAGGGCGACGACTACGTGCTCAACGGCCAGAAGCAGTTCATCTCCGGCGCGGGCGCCACGGATATCCTCGTTGCGATGGTTCGCACGGGAGCCGACGGTCCCGGCGGCATCTCGACCCTGGTGATCGATGCCAATACCCCCGGCGTGTCGTTCGGCGCCAATGAGCGCAAGATGGGCTGGAACGCGCAGCCGACCCGCGCGGTGATCTTCGAGAATGCGCGCGTTCCGGTGGCCAACCGGCTCGGCGAGGAGGGCATCGGCTTCAAGATCGCCATGGCCGGGCTCGACGGCGGCCGCCTCAACATTGCCGCGTGCTCGCTCGGCGGCGCGCAGGCGGCGCTCGACAAGACGCTGGCCTATACGAAAGAGCGCAAGGCGTTCGGCAAGCGGCTCGACGAATTCCAGGCGCTGCAGTTTCGCATCGCCGACATGGCGATCGAGTTGGAGGCGGCGCGCACCTTCGTCTGGCGCGCGGCGGCTGCGCTCGACCGCAAGGATGCTGACGCGACCATGCTGTGCGCTATGGCCAAGCGCTTCGGGACCGATGTCGGCTTCGAGGTCGCCAACCAGGCGCTGCAGCTGCATGGCGGCTACGGCTATTTGAGCGAATACGGCATCGAGAAGATCGTGCGTGACCTGCGCGTGCATCAGATCCTCGAAGGCACCAACGAGATCATGCGCCTGATCGTGTCGCGCAAGCTGATCGAGGCGGCGCGATGACCGAGGCTATCGAAGGCGACCTGATCGTCCGCCGCGAAGGCTCGGCCGGCATCATCCGGCTGAACCGGCCGAAGGCGATCAACGCGATGACGCTGGAGATGTCGATGGGCATCGACGCCGCGCTGGATCGGTTCGAGGGCGATCCGGCCGTCGCAATTGTCGTGCTCGAAGGCGCGGGCGAGCGTGGACTTTGTGCGGGCGGCGATATCCGCGGGCTCTATGAGAGCTCGAAGACGAATGGCGATCTCGGCAAGGTGTTCTGGCGCCAGGAATACATCATGAACGCGCGCATCGCGGCGTTTCCAAAACCCTATGTCGCCTATATGGACGGGCTGGTGATGGGCGGCGGCGTTGGGCTGTCGGCGCATGGCCGCCACCGCATCGTGACCGAGAAGACCAAGCTCGCAATGCCCGAAGTCGGTCTCGGCTTCTTTCCCGACGTCGGCGGCACCTGGCTCTTGTCGCGCGCGCCCGGCGAACTCGGCGCCTATTTCGGCCTGACCGGGCAGATCATGAACGGGCCCGATGCGATCCATGCGCGCTTTGCCGATGCCGTGGTGCCGACCGAGAAATGGCCGGCGCTGCGCGAGGTCCTGACCAAAGTCAGGCCGGGGACGCTGTCGATCGAGATCGACCGGCTGATCGCAGGCTTCGCGACGTCGGAGACGTCCGGCCCGGTGGCGGCGCAGCAGGCCAAGATCGACGCCTGGTTCGCCCATGACAGCATGCACGACATCTTTGCCGCCTTGAAAGCGGACGGCTCGGAGCTCGCGTTGGCGACGCTGAAGACGCTGCAGGAGAAGTCGCCGCGCGGCATGGTCGTGACGCTCGAGCTGCTGCGATTGGCACGCGGTGCGGCGTCCCTGGAGGAATGCCTGGTGCGCGAGTATCGTGCGGCGCTCGAAGTGTTCCGCAGCGACGATTTCCGCGAGGGCGTGCGTGCGGCGATCATCGACAAGGACCGCAATCCCAGATGGTCGCCGCCTGATGTCGATCAGGTGACACCGGACATGCTGGCGCCATATCTTGCCGAGATTGGCGCCGACGAGCTGACCTTTCCGCAGAGCAGATAACAATCAGGTCGAGGGGAGAGAACGAACCATGGCAACGATCGCATTCATCGGCCTCGGCAACATGGGTGGACCAATGGCCGCCAACCTGGTCAAGGCCGGCCACAGGGTGGTCGCGTTCGATCTGGTCGAGGCCTCGCGCGCCCAGGCCAAGGCCGATGGCGCCGAAATCGCCGACAGCGCCGTCGCCGCGGCCAAAAGCGCCGATGCCGTCGTCACCATGCTGCCGGCCGGCAAGCATGTGCAGGCGGTCTGGAACGAGGTCGTGCCGGCGATGTCCAAGGGCGCGCTGATCATCGATTCCTCGACCATCGACGTCGAGAGCGCGCGCGCCGCGCATGCGCTGGCCACAAGGCACGGCATCGCCGCCGTGGACGCGCCGGTGTCCGGGGGTACCGGCGGCGCCAAGGCCGCAACGCTTACCTTCATGTGCGGCGGCGAGGAGAGCGCGTTCGCTGCGGCCAAGCCGATCCTTGAGAAGATGGGCAAGAAGATCGTCCATTGCGGCGGCGCCGGCGCGGGGCAGGCGGCCAAGATCTGCAACAACATGATCCTCGGCATTTCGATGATCGCGGTCAGCGAGGCGTTTGCGCTGGGTGAAAAGCTCGGCCTGTCGCATCAGGCGCTGTTCGACGTCGCCTCGACCTCGTCGGGGCAGTGCTGGTCGCTGACATCCTATTGCCCGGTGCCGGGCCCAGTGCCGGCTTCGCCCGCCAACAACGACTACAAGCCCGGCTTTGCGACCGCGCTGATGCTGAAGGACCTCACGCTGTCGCAGGACGCCGCCAAGGCCGCCGGCGCGGCGACCCCGCTTGGCCAGCACGCGCAGGAGATCTACAAGGCGTTCGAGGCCGCCGGCCATGGCGGCGTCGATTTTTCCGGGATCATTCAGCACGTTCGCAAGCTCGCCGGGACCACCTGATGACGACATTCAAGGACGCACGCGCGTTTCTGCTGGCGCATCGCACCGACTACGATGCGGCCGTGAAGGGTTTCCGCTGGCCCGATGCCGTCCCGTTCAACTGGGCGCTCGACTGGTTCGATGCCGAACTCGCGTCCGATCCGGAGAGCCGCGACCGCACCGCGCTTTGGATCTTCGACGCCGCGCAGGACCGCCAGACCAAGCTGTCGTTTGCGGCGTTGTCGCGCCGCTCCAACCAGGTCGCGAATTTCCTGCGCGCGCAGGACTTGAAGCGCGGCGACCATCTGCTGCTGCTGCTCGGCAACGTCGTGCCGCTGTGGGAGACGATGTTGGCGGCGATGAAGCTCGGCGTCGTCGTGATCCCCGCGACGACGCTGCTGACCACCGACGAGTTGCGCGATCGTCTGGAGCGCGGCCGCGCCAAGGCCGTGGTCGCGGCGCAGGATCAGGTTGCGAAGTTCGCCGATCTGGGCGCCGATGATCTCGTCCGCATCGTCGTCGGCGCGCCGGCGGCACCTGCCGGCTGGCTGCCGTTCGAGCAGGCGGCCGACGCGGCCGAGGCGTTCACGCCGGATGGACCGACGCAGCCGGATGATCCGATGCTGCTCTATTTCACCTCGGGCACCACGGCCAAGCCGAAGCTGGTGCGGCACAGCCATCGCAGTTATCCGGTCGGCCATCTCTCGACCATGTACTGGCTCGGCCTGCAGCCGGGCGACGTGCACCTCAACATCTCCTCGCCGGGCTGGGCCAAGCATGCCTGGAGCTGCTTCTTCTCGCCCTGGAATGCCGGCGCCACGGTATTCGTGGTCAATCAGCCGCGCTTCGACGCCAAGGGGCTGCTCGCGATCATCAAGCGCTGCGGCGTCACGACGCTGTGCGCGCCACCCACGGTGTGGCGGCTGTTCATCCAGGAGCATCTCGCCGACTTCAAGGTCTCGCTGCGCGAGGCCTGCGGCGCCGGCGAACCGCTCAATCCGGAGGTGATCGATCAGGTGCGTGCCGCCTGGGGGCTGACGATTCGCGACGGCTATGGCCAGACCGAAACCGCGGCGATCGTTGGCAACTCGCCGGGCCAGAAACTGAAGATCGGCTCGATGGGGCGGCCGCTGCCGGGCTATCGCGTCGAGGTCGCCGACATCGACGGCAATCTCTCCGGCGAAGGCGAGATCACGCTGGCGCTCACCGGCGAGCGTCCGGCCGGACTGATGCAGGGCTATCAGGGCGACGACGGTAAGCTGTCGGGCGCCGATGGCATGCGCTACCGCACCGGCGACGTCGTGTTCCAGGACGATGACGGCTATCTCACCTTCGTCGGCCGCTCCGACGACGTGTTCAAATCGTCCGACTACCGCATCTCGCCGTTCGAGCTGGAAAGCGTGCTGTTGGAGCATGAGGCCGTCGCCGAGGCTGCCGTTGTGCCGTCTCCGGATCCCATCCGTCTTGCTATACCGAAAGCCTATGTGTTGCTGACGGCGGGCGCGGAGCGCTCGCGCGCCACTGCGCTGTCGATCTTCACCCATCTGCAGGCGCGCCTGGCGCCATTCAAGCGCATCCGCCGGCTGGAGCTCGTGAGCGAGCTGCCGAAGACGATCTCCGGAAAAATCCGCCGGGTGCAGCTGCGCCGGCTGGAGCACGAGGACAACCGCACGGACCATCTGCGCGGCACGGAATTCAAGGAAGAGGATTTCCCGGAGTTGAAAACGAGGCCATCCGGGCACGAGGTGTAGGAACGCATGAACAAGATCTGGAAGAAGCCGCCGATTTCGCTCGAAGCCTATCAGGCCATGGTCGGCCAGGAGATCGGCGTGTCGTCATGGCACGTGCTCGATCAGAAGCGCATCGACACTTATGCCGACGTGATCGAGGATCATCAGTTCATTCACGTCGACCCCGAGCAGGCCAAGGCGACGCCGTTCGGCACCACGATCGCGCACGGTTTCCTGACGATGTCGCTGCTGTCGGTCATGTCCTATGAGGTCATGCCGGCGATCGAGGGTACGGCGATGGGCGTGAACTACGGCTTCGACAAGCTGCGCTTCATCTCGCCGGTGAGATCGGGAAAACGCGTGCGCGGCCGCTTCGTCCTTGCCGAAGCCACTCTGCGCAAGCCGAAGGAGCTGCAGTCGCGCACCAACGTCACGGTCGAGATCGAGGGTGAGGACAAGCCCGCGCTGGTCGCCGACTGGATCGGACTCATCTATCTGAGCTAACTCACCTCGTCACAACCCACCCTTCGTCATCGCCGGGCTTGACCCGGCGATCCATCAAGTCCGAGAGTCTTTCGAAGTGGATGGATGCCCGGGTCGAGCCCGGGCATGACGAGCGACAAATAGGAACGACACATGGCTATCAGATTCGACGGACGCGTCGCCATCGTCACCGGCGCAGGCAATGGTTTGGGGCGCGCGCATGCGCTGGGGCTGGCGAGCCGCGGCGCCAAGGTCGTGGTCAATGATTTCGGCGGCGCGCGCGACGGCACCGGCGGCTCGATGACCGCGGCGGAGACGGTGGTCGAGGAGATCCGCAAGGCCGGCGGCACCGCGATGGCCGACGGCGCCGACGTCTCGAATTTCGAGCAGGTCACCGCGATGGTGGAGCGCGCCAGCAAGGAGTGGGGCAGCGTCGACATCATGTGCGCCAATGCCGGCATTCTACGCGACAAGTCGTTCGGCAAGATGGAGGTTGCCGATTTCGCCAAGGTGCTCGACGTGCATCTGGTCGGCAGCTTCTACTGCTGCAAGGCGGTGTGGAACGGCATGCGCGAGCGCAACTACGGCCGCATCGTGCTGACGACGTCGTCGTCCGGCCTGTTCGGTAATTTCGGCCAGGCCAACTACGGCGCGGCCAAGACCGGCATGGTCGGCCTGATGAACGTGCTGGCGGAGGAGGGCCGCAAGACCAACATCCGTGTCAACATCATCTCGCCGACGGCCGCGACCCGCATGACCGAGGAGCTGCTGCCGCCGCAGGCTCTGGAGCTGATGAAGCCGGAATCGATCACGCCTGCGGTGGAATATCTGCTCAGCGAGGACGCGCCCACGCGCACCATCATGGGCGCCGGCGCCGGCTCCTTTGCGGTGATCAAGATCCTGGAGAGCGAAGGGATCAACCTGCCGCCGGAGGAGTGGACACCGGACGCGATCGCCGCGCATTTTGCCGAGATCAGCGACATGTCGAAGGCGCGGGCGCTGCAGGGTGCATTCGAGCAGACACAGAAATACGTCGGTCAGGCCGCCGCGCGGCTGGGGCTCAAGCTATAAGGCACCATACGCATCGCACCCTCCGCCGTCATGGCCGGGTCAAGCCCGGGCATGACGACCTGTTGTGTGGTGACGCCATGGCCCTAAACTCCAGTCATGACCTTATCCAAGCAAGTTGCCGTCATCGGAGCCGGGCCGGCCGGGCTGATGGCGGCCGAGGTGTTGGCTGAGGGCGGTGCCGCCGTCACCGTCTACGACGCGATGCCGTCGGTCGCGCGCAAATTCCTGATGGCAGGGCGCGGCGGCCTCAACCTCACCCATAGCGAAGAGCTGTCCGCCTTCCTGTCGCGCTATCGCGAGGCGGCGGCGTGGCTGGAGCCGGCCATCCGCGCGTTCCCGCCGCAGCGGCTGCGCGACTGGTGCGAGGCGCTCGGCGAGCCCACGTTCATCGGCTCCTCCGGCCGCGTGTTTCCGACCGCGATGAAGGCCTCGCCGCTGCTGCGCGCGTGGCTGCGCCGGTTGGCCACGCAGGGTGTGCGCTTCGAGCTGCGGCATCGCTGGACCGGCTGGGACGAGGCAGGGCGGCTGACATTCGAGACACCGGCAGGACTGCGCGCGATCACGGCCGATGCGACCGTGCTCGCGCTCGGCGGCGCCAGCTGGCCGCGGCTCGGCTCCGACGGGGGCTGGGCATCGCTTCTCGCCGCGAAGGGTGTCGCGATTGCGCCGCTGCGGCCGGCCAATTGCGGCTTCACTGTCGCCTGGTCGGACATCTTCCGCGGCCGCTTCCAAGGCCAGCCGCTCAAAGGCATCGCGCTGTCGTTTGCTGATCGCAGCGTCCGCGGCGAGGCTATCGTCACGCGCGACGGCATTGAAGGCGGCGCGGTCTATGCGCTGTCCGCCGAGTTGCGCGAGGCAATCGCTCTGGAAGGCGCGGCCATTCTTGACGTCGCGCTGCGGCCCGATCTTGCGACCGCCGATCTGGTCAAGCGGCTGTCAGCGCCCCGCGGCAAGCAGTCGTTCTCGAATGTCCTGCGCAAGGCGCTGCAACTGTCCCCCGTCGCGATCGGCCTGCTGCAGGAGGCGGCAAAAGCGCAAGGGCTGTCGCTGTCATCGCTGTTGCCGGACCGTCTCGCTGCACTGATCAACGCCGTGCCGATCAAGCTGACGGGCACCGCCGGACTGGCGCGCGCGATCTCCAGCGCCGGCGGCATCGCGCGTGACGAACTCGACGCCGACTTCATGCTCAAACGCCTGCCCGGCGTGTTCGCCGCCGGCGAAATGCTCGACTGGGAAGCCCCGACCGGCGGCTACCTGCTGCAGGCGTCGTTTGCGACCGGGGTCGCCGCGGGGAAGGGCGTGTTGAAGTGGCGCGCGGGGGGAATGGCAGGCAATGTCTGACCAGCTTCCCGAGCCCTGGTCTTGGATGACGGACGATCAGCTCCGCGCCGCGTTCGAAGAAGAACTTGCGCGCGAAGTAGGTCCCAATCATGCGCTGGCTAATCGGTCCCTCAGGATCGCCGCCCGACGCGAGGACTGCGACGACGTTCTTGTAGCGCTCGGGGGAGGCTGCGTGGCTCAAGTCCATTTGACGTGGACACGGCGCCGCGAGCTTGATCCTCGCTGGCCCGAGGCCGTCATCTACGATTCCATGGAAGATTGGCGGAACAGTTGCAGTGAATAGCCGAGCGGGCGGCCACACCGTCGTCATTCCGGGGCGCCCGGAGGGCGAGCCCGGAATCCATGACCACGATCGGGCGTATGGATTCCGGGCTCAGCCGCTAGCGCGGCTGCCCCGGAATGACGCTGCGAGAGAGTTTCGCCCTACCGCAGCTTGCCGCGGGCGGCGACCGGCAGCGTGCCCAGGATCTCCTCGCCGCGGACCATGACGACCTCGTCCATCATGTTGACGACGACGCAGACGTGGTTGGGGATGATGCGCACGACGTCGCCGACATTGGGGCGGGTATTGCTGCGCGACAGATCGAGGAAGCCGTGCTCCTCGGCGAAGCGCGCGATCTTCGCTTCCGGGTGCTCCAGGATCAGTCCGTGGCCGTCGAGGCCGCCGGTATCCGTTGTCAGCGTCTTAGAGCCGGCGTCGAGGATGCCGCGCTCCGGTGCGGCGCGGCTGACGACGGTCGAGTAGATGTGCAGCGCGCAGTCGTCCCAGGTCGCGACACCGGCGGCGACCTGCATGCGGTCGTTGTAGATGTAGGTGCCGGGCCGGTGCTCGGTGGCGCCCTTGAGCTTGCCGAGATTCTTCAGGTTGGGCGAGCCGCCGGTCGAGACGATGGCCGCGTCCAGCCCGTCGGCGCGGACGCCGGCCAGCGCCTCGTCATAGAACCGCTGCGCCTCGTCCCAGCCGGTCTCGGTCGGATACAGCATGAAGCCGGCGAAGCGCAGGCCGTCTGACGCTGCGATCTGGCGCGCGAGCTGGATCGCTTCCGTCGGCGTCTCGACGCCGGCGCGCTTGCGCCCAGTGTCGCATTCGACGACGACCGAGAGCGTGCGGCCGGATTGCTTTGCCGCCTGCGGCAGGCCGGCGATCACGGTCGCGTTGTCGGCGGCAACCGTCATGTCGGCCTTGGCTTGCAGCGATGCGAGGCGTGCCATCTTCTCCTCGCCGATCAGGTTGTAGCTGATCAGGATATTGTCGATGCCGGCACCCGCCATGATCTCAGCCTCGCCGATCTTCTGGCAGGTGATGCCTTGCGCGCCCGCCTCGATCTGCAGCTTCGCGAGCACCGGGCTCTTGTGCGTCTTGATGTGCGGCCGGTTGGCGACGCCCGCGGCCTCGCACTGGGCCTGAATGCGCGCGATGTTGCGCTCGACCCTGTCCATGTCGATGACGGCACAGGGCGTGCCGTACTCCCGGGCGATCCTGGCGGCGAGCGGGGTGGTCATGTCATTTACTCCATGTTGCCGTCATTGCGAGGAGCGAAGCGACGAAGCAATCCAGAGTCCGGCTGCAGCCCCGGATTGTTTCACGTCGCTCGCAATGACGAAGTGATTTCGATGAACGTTACGCGCCCTCGATCTCCTCGCGCAGCACTTCGAGCTCGAGCCAGCGGTCCTCGGCGGCGGTGAGCTCGGCTTGTGCAGTGGCGATCGCGAGGGAGGCGGCGTCGAATTTCTTGCGGTCTTTCGCATACAGCGCGGGGTCGGCGAGCACGGCCTGCTGCTTGGCGATCTCGGCTTGCAGCTTGGCGATCGTCTTCGGCAAGGTCTCCAGCGCGTGCTTCTCGTTGAAGGAGAGCTTGCGCTTCGGCGCGCTCGCAGGCGCCGTGGCCGCGTGCCTGGTTTCCTTCTTCTCCTCAGCCGCCTTGGCATGCTGGCGCTTTAGGTCGGCGCCGCGTTGCGCCAGCATGTCGCTGTAGCCGCCGGCGTATTCCTGCCATTTGCCGTTGCCCTCGGGGACGATCACCGAGGTGACCACGCGATCGAGGAAGTCGCGGTCGTGGCTGATCAGGATCACCGTGCCCTCGTAGTCGCCGAGCATGTCCTCGAGCACATCGAGTGTCTCCAGGTCGAGATCGTTGGTCGGCTCGTCCAGCACCAGCAGGTTCGATGGCTTGGCCAGCGCGCGCGCCAGCATCAGCCGGCCGCGCTCGCCGCCGGAGAGCACTTCGAGCGGCGTGCGCATCTGCTCGCGCGAGAACAGGAAGTCCTCCATGTAGCCGACGACGTGCTTCGGCTTGCCGGCCACCATGACGTGATCGCCGCGGCCGCCGGTCAGCGCTTCGGCGAGCGTCGTCCGGGGATCGAGGCTCTCGCGGTGCTGGTCGAGCGTCGCCGTCTCCAGATTGACGCCGAGCCGGATGCTGCCGCAGTCCGGCTCGCTGCCGCCGGTGAGCAGGTTGACCAGCGTGGTCTTGCCGGCGCCGTTCGGGCCGACGATGCCGATGCGGTCGCCGCGCTGGATGCGGATGGAGAAGTTGTCGACGATCTTGCGATCACCAAAGCTCTTCGAAGCGCCCTTCGCTTCGATCACCAGCTTGCCGGACTTGTCGGCCTCGGCCGCGGCGAGGTTGGCGGCGCCCGCCGTGCCGCGATAGTCGCGGCGCTGCTGGCGCAACGCATGCAGGTTGGCGAGCCGCTTGACGTTGCGCTTGCGGCGGCCGGAGACGCCGTAGCGCAGCCAGTGCTCTTCGTTGACGATCTTGCGGTCGAGCTTGTGCTGCTCGCGCTCTTCTTCCGCCAGCACCTCGTCGCGCCACGCCTCGAACGCCGCAAAGCCGCGGTCGATCTGCCTGATCTGGCCGCGGTCGAGCCAGGCGGTCGCGCGCGACAGATTGGTGAGGAAACGGCGATCGTGACTGATCAGCACCAGTGCCGAGCTTCGGCCGTCGAGCTCGTTCTCCAGCCATTCGATCGTGGTCAGGTCGAGATGGTTGGTCGGCTCGTCCAGCAGCAGGATGTCGGGGTTGGGCGCGAGCACGCGCGCCAACGCCGCGCGGCGCGCCTCGCCGCCGGAGACATGCGCCGGATCTTCCTCGCCGGTGAGGCCGAGCTGCTCGACGAGATAGCGCGCCTGATAGTGATCGTCGCCGGGACCGAGCCCGGCCTCGACATAGGACAGCGTGGTGGCATGGCCGGAGAAGTCCGGCTCCTGCGGCAGGTAGCGCACGGTGGCGCCCGGCTGCACGAAGCGCGTGCCGCTGTCGCACTCGACGAGGCCGGCGGCGATCTTGAGCAGCGTCGATTTGCCGGAGCCGTTGCGGCCGATCAGGCAGACGCGTTCGCCCGGCGAGACCGACAGCTCGACGCCCTGCAGCAGGGCGGTGCCGCCGAAGGTCAGGCGGATGTCCTTGAGTTGGATGAGAGGCGGCGCCATGGGTCTAGCCTTGCTGTTGCATCCGCGCGGCGCGCTGGCGCTGCATGCGGCGGATGGTCTGATCGAGGGTGGAGAGGAAGGTGGAGCGGTCGCGCGGCGTGAACGAGCGCGGCCCGCCGGTGACCTCGCCGGACGAGCGCAGATCGGTCATGAGGTTGCGCACGGCGAGCGTCATGCCGATCGACTCCTCGGTGAACGCCTTGCCGTTCGGCGCGATCACCGCGCTGCCGGCCTTGACGCAGCGGCTCGCCAGCGGAATGTCCGCTGTGATGACGACGTCGTCGGCGCCGGCGCGCTCTGCGATCCAGTCGTCCGCGGCATCCATGCCGCTGCCCGCCGCCACGCGCGTGATCAGGGGATCCTCGGGCACGCGGATGAAGCCGCCCGCGACCACGATCACTGGCAGGCCGTGGCGGATCGCGACGCGATAGATCTCGTCCTTCACCGGACAGGCGTCGGCGTCGACATAGATCGTGACAGGGGCGAGCTCGGCGGTTTCGGTCGTCATCTGGCGTTCTGCTGGGGGTGGCCGGTTGGTACCCCATCGCCAGCCAAATTGCGAGCCAAACGCTGGCCTTGCCAGGACCTTTCCGGCCGTTACCATCGCCCGAAAAGGGTCAAAGGGAGGCAAGGATGGCAGACGGAATCGCGACCTATGCGGTCGAGGCGTTCAACACGGCCAAGCAGTCCGAGAACAAGATGCACGATGACAGCGTGGCGCGCCGGTTCGGCTTCGCCGGCGGCCTCGTGCCCGGCGTCGAGGTGCTGGCCTATATGCTGCATCAGCCGGTTGTGCGCTGGGGCCGGGCATTCCTGGAGCGCGGGCTGATCGAGGCGCGGTTCACCAAGCCGGTCTATGACGGCGAGATCGCCGAGGTCAGGGCGGAGGAGGTCGGCGACGGGCTCAGCCTGGAGGTCGCGAGTAAAGGTGAGATCTGCGCCACCGGTTCCGCGTCGCTGCCCGCGTCAGCGCCCGACATCGCTCTGGCCGAATATCGAGAGGTTCCAGCCGCGGCGGTGCGACCGCTCGTCAGTGCGGAGTCATTCGCTGTCGGCAGCTGGCTCGGCACGGCGCCACGCGCGTGGCCAGGGCAGGCGGCCACCGCCTATCTCTCTGAGATTCGCGAGCGCGATCCGATCTATGCAAACGAGCGGTTTGGTCACCCGGGCATGTTGCAGAGGGTGATGAACCGGCTGCTGGTCGACAATGTCGTCCTCGGCCCCTGGATTCACGTCGGCAGCCGAATGCAATTGCTGTCGGCGATTGCAGAAGCCGACGAGATCACGGCGCGTGGCCGGGTGGTCGCGAACTACGAGAAGAAGGGCCACCGCTTCGTCGAGATCGATGCGCTGGTGGTCGCCAATGGCGACCGCCCACTTGCGCATTGCCATCACGTGGCGATCTATCAGCCGCGCGCGCAGGCGGCCGCCTAGCGGACGGACTTGGCAAGAGGCACGCGGCATCCAAAAGACAGCTGTCATGCTCCGCCTGCGCGGACGATGACGGCGAAGTTCTGGGTACGCTGCTTGCCCACACTCCCGTCATTGCGAGCGCAGCGAAGCAATCCAGAGTGTTGCCGTGGAGGCAGTCTGGATTGCTTCGCTACGCCGCTACGCTCGCAATGACGTGGAGAGGGCCCCACGGCCCGATCGACAGTCCGTAGCCCGGATGCGCGCACGCCGGCGCCCAGCGGGTGCAGGCGGGAGCGACATCCGGGTTCACCGATACAGCCTGTGAGACCCCGCATATCGCTGCGCTCATGCGGGCTACGGGCTTTTCGTTTGGCAATGAGATGTTTTCGCCTCATCGCGAGCGAAGCAGCTACGCCGCGGTCCTCGCCTTGCCGTCCTGGATCGCGCGCCAGAGCTTTTCGGTGGTGAGCGGCATGTCGAGATGCTTCACGCCGTAGTCGGACAGTGCGTCGATCACCGCGTTGATCACGGATGCCATCGAGCCGGCGCAGCCGGCTTCGCCGCAGCCCTTGGTGCCGAGCGGGTTGGACTTCGCCGGCACCGGATGGTTGTCGACCGTCATCATCGGCACGTCGGAGGCGCGCGGCAGCGCGTAGTCCATCAGAGATCCCGTGATCGGCTGACCGCTCTCGTCGTAGCGCAGATGCTCCATCAGCGCCTGGCCGATGCCCTGGGCGACGCCACCATGGAGCTGGCCGGCGACGATCATCGGGTTGATCACCGTGCCGAAATCGTTGATCGCGGTGTAGGCCACGATCTGCGCGACGCCGGTGTCCGGTTCGATCTCGACCTCGCAGACATGACAACCATTGGGGAACGTCGATTCCGTTACTGTCGAGTTGTGGTCGACGTCGAGCGAGGCTGGCACGCCGTCGGGCATCTTGCCCTCGCGCAGGCGGCGCGCCAGCTCCATGATGTCGATGCTGCGATCGGTGCCGGCGATGGTGAACTGGCCGCCCGCGAACTCGATGTCGGCTTCCGAGGCTTCGAGCAGATGCGCGGCGGCCTGCTTGCCCTTGGCAATGACGAGCTGTGAGGACTCGACGATGGCCTGGCCGGTCGCGGTGATCGAGCGCGAGCCGCCGGTGCCGTTGCCGAACCGCACGAGATCGGAATCGCTCTGCTCCAGCCTGATCTTCTCGAACGGCACGCCGAGTTGCGCCGACAAGACCTGCGAGAACGGAGTCGCGTGGCCTTGGCCGTAATCCAGCGTGCCGGTCGTCAGGGTCACGCCGCCATCGGCGTCGAAGGTGATCTTGCCGAGCTCGCCCGACGGCGGCGCGGTCACCTCGAGATACGAGCCGACCGCGATGCCGCGAAGCTTGCCGTTCTTGCGGCTCTCGCGCTTGCGCTTGGCGAAGCCGGCGTAGTCGGAGACCTGCAGTGCCTTCTCGAACACCGCGGCGAAGTCGCCGGAGTCGTAGGTGACGCCCGACGCGGCCGGGAACGGCATCTGGCTCGGCTTGATGAAGTTGCGCTTGCGGATGGTGAGACGGTCGATACCCATCTCGCGCGCGGCGGTGTCGATCAAGCGCTCCATGAAGTAGTTGGCCTCGGGACGGCCGGCGCCGCGATATGCGCCCATCAGGGTGACGTTGGTCAGCACGGTCTTGATATCGACGCCGAGCAGCGGCGTCTTGTAGACGCTGGCGAGGTTCTTGCCGGTGTTGAGCGACAGCGGCAGCGGCGCCACGCCCATGATGTAGGCGCCGAGATTGCCGTAGCCGGACAGTCTGACAGCGAGAAACCGGCCGTCGGCGTCGAGCGCCAGCTCGCCATGGATGATCTGATCGCGTCCCTGGCTGTCGGACAGGAAGGCGGTGGTGCGCTCGTCGCGCCATTTCACGGGGCGGCCCAGCTCTTTGGCGGCGTGCAGGATGCAGACATATTCGGGATAGGAGACGTTCTTCATCCCGAAGGAGCCACCGACATTGGTGGTGAGGATGCGGACCTTGTCCGGCGCGACGTTCAGAATCTTCGCCAGCGTCGCCTTGTTGCCGGACACGCCCTGGGTCGGCACCTGCAAGGTGAAGCGCTCGGTCTTGCCGTCGAACGCCGCGAGCGCGACGCGTGGTTCCATCGACACCACGGCGACGCGGGTGTTGACGATGTCGAGCTTGGTGACGTGCGCGGCCTTGGCGAAGGCTTCTTCGATCTTGGCCGTGTCGCCGTAATGATAATCGAGCGCGACGTTGTTGGGGATATGGTCGTAGAGCTGCGGCGCGCCGGGCTTGGCGGCTTCCTCGGCATTGGTGACCGCGGGCAGGGGCTCGATATCGAGCTCGACCGCCTCGGCCGCGTCGCGGGCCTGGGCCGCGGTCTCCGCCACCACGAACGCAATGGGGTCGCCGACGAAGCGGACCTTGTCGGCGGCGAGCGCCGGCCGGTTGGTCTGCAGCAGCGGCGAGCCGTCCCGGCCCTTCAGCGGCAGGCCGCAGGTGAACGGGCCATAGTTGGCTTCGGCGAGGTCGGCTCCAGTCCACACCCCGAGCACGCCGGGCATGGCCTTGGCGGTCGCGGTGTCGATCCTCTTGATGATGCCGTGGGCGTGGCTGGAGCGCACGATCCAGGCATGGGCCTGGCCGGGCAGGTTGAAATCGTCGGTATATTTGCCGTGACCGCGCACCAGCGTGTCGTCCTCCTTGCGCCGGACCGGCTGCCCGACGCCGAATTTCTGCAGCGCGATCGCGTTTTCGAGGGAGGCCGGGGAGGTGTGATCTTGCATGGATGAGGACCCAAGGGGCTGAATTGGTCGCAAATGCGGGCTGTTCCCAGATAGTGCAGCGCCCGCGGCCGGACAACGGTTGATTAGGAATGGTGCATCACGCCTGACGGAGGGGCTGTTGCGCCGGCGCTATCCACTGATAATGTCTCATGAAAGAGAACTTCCATCTGGGCCGGTTCGGCCAGCGGAAAGACATTTGAATGATCAATGACACGCGGCTGCGGGAGAGTCCCACGCCGCGCGGGAACTTGGAGCCCGGCTTGCGTCCGGGTCTGGACGTCGCGACGCCTTCCTGCGCCAGCAATGGCAGCAGCGTCTACGCGGCCCTGGACCTCGGAACCAACAATTGCCGGCTCCTGATTGCCTGTCCTTCGGGCGACAGTTTCCGCGTGGTCGACTCCTTCTCGCGCATTGTCCGGCTAGGCGAGGGCATCTCGACCACCGGCTGCATCAGCGACGCGGCGATGGATCGGGCCATCGCGGCCCTCAGCATCTGCCGGGACAAGATCCAGTCGAAGAAGGCCAGGCGCCTGCGGCTGATCGCGACCGAGGCCTGCCGCGCTGCGGCCAATGCCGAGGGGTTCCGCAGCCGGGTTGCGGCCGAGACCGGCATCGAGCTCGAGGTGATCGACCGCGAGACCGAGGCGGCCCTGGCCGTCAAGGGCTGCGCGCCGTTGCTCGATCCCGGCGGGCGAGGGGCGATCCTGTTCGACATCGGCGGCGGCTCCAGCGAGTTGGTCCGGATCGAGCGCGATGCGGGCGACCGCAACGCCGAGCCGCGGATCAAGGCCTGGATGTCGATCCCGCTCGGGGTCGTGACGCTGGCCGAGCGGTTCGGCGGCCGTGATGTGACGCCGGAGATCTATGCCGCGATGGTCGAGGCCGTGGCCGAGCATGTTGGCCCGTTCGCGGCCGAGAACGGCGGCGATCTCGCCGGCATGCATCTGCTTGGAACCTCCGGCACCGTGACGACGCTGGCGGGCATCCATCTCAACCTCGCGCGCTACGATCGGCGCCGGGTCGATGGCATCTGGATCAACGACGCCGACATCACGACGACGATCGGCAGGCTGCTGGCGATGAGCTACCAGGAGCGCGCCGATAACAATTGCATCAGCATCGACCGCGCCGATCTCGTTCTGGCGGGCTGCGCCATTCTCGACGCCATCCGCCGGTCCTTTCCGCTGCCGCGCCTGCGCGTCGCCGATCGCGGCCTGCGCGAGGGCATGCTGGTCGAGATGATGCGCGAAGACGGCGCGCTGCGCACGGCGTAGCGACTTCACCCTCCCCTGGAGGGGGAGGGTCGTCTCACATGGAGCGCAGCGCAATGTGAGACGGGGTGGGGTGAGTTCCACGAGCGGTCTTCGTGCGGCTCACCCCACCCCGATCGCTCGCTTCGCTCCCGATCGACCCTCCCCCTCCAGGGGAGGGTGACCTTTGTAGTTCCGCCAGACCTCGAGCGTGGACGGATTTTCGCCTCCCGCGTCTGGTCACGACGACCGAGAAACACATGGCAAAAGACACCACCGGCCGCATGCATGTGCAGGTCAAGACCGGAGGCAAGCGCAAGCTGTCCTCGAAACTCTGGCTGGAGCGCCAGCTCAACGATCCCTATGTCGCGCAAGCCAAGCGCGACGGCTATCGCTCGCGCGCGGCCTACAAGCTGCTCGAGATCGACGACAAGCATCATCTGCTCAAGCCCGGCATGACGGTGCTCGATCTCGGCGCTGCGCCCGGCGGCTGGAGCCAGATCGCGGCGCGCCGGGTCGGGGCCGAAGCCGGGAAGGGCAAGGTGATCGCGATCGATCTGCTGGAGATGGGCGAGATCCCCGGCGTCACCTTCACCCAGCTCGACTTTCACGCCCAGGATGCGCCCGAAAAGCTCCGCGCGATGCTCGGCGGGCGTGCCGACGTGGTGATGTCGGACATGGCGGCCAACACCACCGGCCACCGCAAGACCGACCAGCTGCGCATCGTCGGTCTCGTCGAACTTGCCGCGCATTTCGCCAGCGAGGTGCTCAAGCCGGGCGGCAGTTTTCTCGCCAAGACGTTCCAGAGCGGCGCCGATGCCGACTTGATGGCGCAGCTCAAGCGCGATTACGCCAGCGTCCGCCACGTCAAGCCGGCGGCGAGCCGGCAGGATTCGTCGGAGCGCTACGTGCTGGCGATGGGGTTCCGCGGCGGAGAGCAGGCCGACCTGTTGTAATGGCGTCATTGCGGCCTTGACGCCCTGGCGATACAGAGCAGGGGCAATCACCGTCTCGGGAATCGGCCTGGGCCGGCGAGACGTCGATTCCGGAGGTCCTGCATGCGTGTCCTCAACTGGAGCGCCCTCGCGCTGGGTTTGGCGGTCGGGTCCGTCCTATCGGGCTCTGCTCACGCCCAAGCCTACGATCCGCGCTATCCCGTGTGCATGAAGGTCTATGAAGGCGGCCGGTTTGGCGGTGGCGAGTGGATCGACTGCAGCTATACGTCGCTGCCGCAATGTCGCGCGACGGCGTCGGGCCGTGCGGCGATGTGCGACCTCAATCCCTTCTACGCCCCGCCGTCGCCTCCGCCGCGCCGCGCGCATCGGCGGCATCGCTGAAACATTTCATGACGGAACGGCCGTTGCCGTGCCGCAATCGAACTGAAGATTCGAGACCCTCGTATCCATCGGGCTGCCGTGATGCCGCATCGTTTCATCGTCGCGATCGTGATGCTTCTGCTGCTGGTGCCCGCGATCGCGTCCGCGGCGCCGTCGCACAAGCGCAAGGCGCACCGTTGGCAGGGCTATGGCTTCCTGCCCGGCTACAAGCAGCCGCCCAACAACAGCCTGCCGCTCTATGCCGACAAGGAGGCCATGCGCAACGGGCCGCGCGGCAGCCGCCGCCATTGGTATATCGACGGTACGCCGAAATACATGCTCTACAACGGCGAGTGGCATTATTTCGGCCAGCCCGGCTTCTATCGCGGCCATTACAATGGCGGCAGCTTCGGCCCGTGCTGGACGCGGACGCCGGTGGGGATGGTCTGGACTTGCGGTTAGGCCGCTCCTCCCACAACCGTCTCGTTCTCCCAAGGCTGCTGCTGCAACGCGGGCGACGGCGCGAGCAATCCCGTCTGGACAGCGGCCGCATTTCCCGCTGAAATGCCGTTCCTCAGAGGCAAAAGAAACGCGAGCCGTTCGTTCGGCCGACCGTGGAGGACCGCTTTGAATTCGTTCTGTACGCGCCTGTTCGGCGCGGTCGTCGCTTTGACTGTGCTTGCCGGTACTCCAGCCTTCGCCCAGCAACTCGAGTTGAAGGTCATGGCGCCGGCCGCGCCCGGCGGCGGCTGGGACCAGACCGCGCGGGCAATGCAGCAGGCCTTCGTGGCGTCGGGCGTGGCACGCAGCGTCCAGGTGACCAACGTCGCCGGCGCCGGCGGCACCGTCGGCATCGCGCAGTTCGTCACCGGCGCCAAGGGCGACGGCAACCAGCTGATGGTCAACGGCTTCGTGATGGTCGGCGCGCTCGCCATGAACAAGTCGCCGGTGACCCTGGAGCAGGTGACGCCGATCGCGCGGCTGACTGAGGAGATCCAGGTCATCGTCGTGCCGGCCGCATCGCCGATCAAGACCGCGCAGGATCTCGCCGCGGCGCTGAAGGCCGACATCGCCAAGGTCACCTTCGCCGGCGGCTCGGCCGGCGGTGTCGATCACGTCATGGCCGCGCTGTTCGCCGGCGCCGTCGGGGCCGACGCCAAGAAGGTCAACTACATCCCGTTCTCAGGCGGCGGCGAGTCGCTGGCGGCGATCCTCGGCGGCAAGGTCACCGCCGGCATTTCCGGCCTGTCCGAGTATGACGGGCAGATCAAGAGCGGCAAGCTGCGCGCGATCGGCATATCCTCGGAGAAGCGCATTCCCGGCGTCGACATCCCGACCTTCAAGGAGCAGGGCATCGATCTCGTGCTCGCCAACTGGCGCTCGGTCGTCGCTGCGCCCGGCATTACGCCGGAGCAGAAAAAGACGCTCAGCGAGGCCGTCGAGAAGATGGTGAAGTCGGATTCCTGGAAGGAGATCCTGAAACAGAAGGGCTGGGATGACGCCTATCTTCCGGGTGACGCCTTCGCCGAGTTCCTGAAGAAGGAGAACGTGCGCGTCACCGACGTGCTGAAGTCGGTCGGCCTCGTCAAGTCATGACGACGGAGCGCGCCGGCACCGAGACACCCGCCTCGGGAGGCGTCGACAAGGCCGGCATCGTCATTGCGGCGCTCCTGGCGGCCGTCGCGCTCGTGCTGGTCTACGACGCCAATCAGATCCCGGCGACCACGATGTACGGCATGGGCCCGCAGGTCATGCCGGTCGTGATCGCGATCGGGCTCGGCATTCTTGCACTGGCCAATCTGATCGATGCCGTCAGAGGCAACCTGCCGCCGCGCGAGAGCTCCGATCCGGTCGCGGTGCTGCTCATTCTTGTCGGACTTGCGCTGCTGATCGCCATCATCGGCTTCGGCGGCGGCTTCATCCTGGCGACGACGGCGCTGTTCGTGACGACGTCGGCGGCGTTCGGCCGGCGCGCCTTTGTCACCGATTTCGTCATCGGCGCGGTGCTGACGACCACGATCTATCTCGCCTTCGACCGCCTCCTGACCTTGAGCCTTCCCGCCGGTCCGCTCGAAAGACTGCTCTGATGGACACCTTTGCCGCGCTCGCGCATGGGATGGCGATCGCCGTCCAGCCCATGAACCTGCTCTATGCGCTGGTCGGCGTGTTCCTCGGCACCGCCGTCGGGGTGCTGCCGGGCATCGGGCCGGCGCTCACGGTCGCCCTGCTGCTGCCGGTCACCTACAAGCTCGATCCCGGCGGTTCGCTGATCATGTTCGCCGGCATCTATTATGGCGGCATGTATGGCGGATCGACCACCGCGATCCTGATCAACACGCCTGGCGAGAGCGCCTCGATGGCGACCGCGCTCGAGGGCAACAAGATGGCCAAGGCCGGCCGCGGCGGCCCGGCGCTGGCGACCGCGGCGATCGGCTCCTTCGTCGCAGGCACCATCGCCACGATCGGTCTCGCCTTCCTGTCGCCTTACCTCGTCGACATCGCTGTGCGCTTCGGGCCGGAGGACTACTTCGCGCTGATGTGCGTCGCCTTCGTCACGGTGTCCGCGACCTTCGGCGATTCACCGATCCGCGGCCTCACCAGCCTGTTCATTGGTCTCACGCTCGGCCTCATCGGCATCGACAAGCTCACCGGGCAGGCGCGGCTCGCCTTCGGCGTGCCGGAGCTGCTCGATGGCGTCGAGGTGACGACCTTGGCGGTCGGCCTGTTCGCGGTCGGCGAGGCGCTCTACGTCGCCTCGCGCCGGCATCATACCGAGGAGAAGATCGAGGCCATCAAGGGCTCGTTGTGGATGACGCGCGAGGACTGGAAGCGGTCGTGGAAGCCGTGGCTGCGCGGCACCATGTTCGGCTTTCCAATCGGCGCGCTGCCGGCGGGCGGGGCGGAGATCCCGACGTTCCTGTCCTATTCTGCCGAGCGGCGCCTGACCAAATATCCCGACCAATTCGGCAAAGGCGCGATCGAAGGCGTCGCCGGCCCTGAGGCCGCCAACAACGCTTCTGCCGCGGGCACCTTGGTGCCGCTGCTGACGCTCGGCCTGCCGACGTCGGCGACCGCCGCGATGATGCTCGCCGGCTTCCAGCAGTATGGTCTCAACCCGGGCCCGCTGTTGTTCGCCGAGCGGCCCGACCTGGTCTGGGGCCTGATCGCGAGCCTGTTCATCGCCAACACGATGCTGCTCGTCCTCAACCTGCCGCTGGTCGGCCTGTGGGTGAAGCTGCTCGCGATCCCGACACCATGGCTCTACGCTGGCATCCTCGTGTTCGCGACCATGGGCACGATCGCGGCAAAACCGTCGGTCGTGGAACTGTCGATGCTGGCCGGCTTCGGCGTGCTCGGCTTCCTGATGCGCCGGTTCGATTTCCCGATTGCGCCCGTCGTGGTCGGGCTCATCCTCGGGCCGATCGCCGAGAGCCAGTTGCGGCGGGCGCTCGCGATCAGCCTTGGGGACCCCATGACCCTGCTGCAGTCGCCGATCTCTGCAACGCTTCTGGTCGTCGCGCTGATTGCTCTGATCGCGCCGTTCATCTTGAAGGGACTCGGACGCTTCAAGGCGAATGAGGATTGAGTGCGGCCGCAAGCGGAAACCGCGCCATCGCACTGCAACATAACGTGACCGGAGGTGAGCGCGGAGATCGGGCGCAGCTTGAAACGATGTGCCCGCGATCTGGTTTGGGTTGAGCCATCGAGACCGGAGCCTGGAACTCCGGATCAGCCGAGGAAGCGTCTTTCGGGGCGTGTCACCCCAAACCGAAAGAGACCTGATGACCGATCGCTTCGATGACGGTTTCAAGCCAGCCCCCGCGCAACGTCCCGCCGCTCCGAAGACCGCAACCCAGCCACAGCGCCATCCCGTGATCCTCAGGGTGTCGGCGCTCGGCGTGGCCGGCATCCTCTCGGCGCTGATGCTGACCGCGGTGGTGCCGCCGATCGTGGCCGACCAGTCCGATCGCGCCGTGGTCGATGCGCCGGTGATGCTGCTGACGTCCCCGATCGCGGGCCAGGTCGATTCGCTCACGGCCAAGCCGGGTGGCGAGGTTCGGTCCGGCGACCGCCTCGCAGAGATCACCAATCCGCGGCTCGACCGCGCCACGCTCATCTCGCTGGAAGAAAAGGCGGGCGACGCGCGTCAGAAGCTCGACGCCACCCGCGCCAAGCATCAGTCCGACGTCGCTTATGTCAGCTCGCTCGATCGGGAGATCGCGAGCCAAGCCGGTCAGTTGAAGGCGCAGTTGCAGTCCCAGATCGAGGAGCTGCGTGCCCGCGTCGCGCAGTCGAACGCGCAGAGCAGCGAGAAGAAGGCCATCGTCGACCGCCAGAACCGCATGGTCGCGCGCGATGCCGCCAGCGTCGAGATGCTGAAGCCGACCGAGCAGCAATATGCGGCGGCGCTGCACGACACCGATGCGCAGACTGCCAAGCTGAACCAGAAGCTGACACAGCTGAAGGCGCTCGACGCCGGCGTCTATGTCGGCGAGGATCTGGTCGCGCTGAACATGCTCAGTCAGAAGCGCCGTGACATCGATCTCGATGCAAGGCGGATGGAGATCGAGGAGAAACAGCAGGCGGCCGTGCTCGATGATCTCGAGGGCCTGATCAAGTCGGAGCGCGCGCGGCTGGCGCGGCTCGCTGCCGCGGACGTGCTCTCGCCCGGTCCCGGCAAGGTGCTGGCGGTGGGCGCCGACACCGGACGCCACGTCAGCGCCGGCGATACGATCGCCTCGGTGGTCGATTGCGACAAGCGTTTTGTGGTCGCGATCTTCTCCTATCGCCAGGGCGAAGCGATGAAGCCGGGCACCAAGGTGCGCATCGATGGCGGCGGCTTCCATAGCGGCATCGTCAGCGCCGTGCTGCCGAAGACCAGCGACAAGGTCGACGAGCGCTTTGCCGTGCCATTTCCGCAGACCGAGCGGCGCGAGCTCTATGTCATGATCACACCTGATGCTGCCGACGAAAAACCGGCGGCGCAGCCGACCTCCGCGGCGACACCGGCCTGCACGGTGGGGCAGTGGGTCACCGTGACGCGCGACAATGGCATCGTGCCGTCGATGTCGGTGACATGGCGCCGGCTCGGCCACCTCGTTGCGTCGCTGACCGACCTGGACCCGTCTGAGCCGGACGAAGCGACGCGCCGTGCCGGTGTCACCAAGCTCGACTCCGCCTTGCGGTCGCACCCGGCGCAGCAGCCGGTATTGGACGAGCAGTGGCTTCCGACGGCGCGCGCGGTCTCGGCACAATGAGGCTTCTCTCCATGATGATGGCGGTGATCGCTCTGCTCGGCGGCGCATCGCCGATGCGGGCCGAGACTTCGCTCTGTGCGGGACTGGTGCAGGCCGTCGAGCCTGGCCTCGCCGGCCGTGACGCGGCGTTCATTCGCAGCTACGAGCCGGGTGCCGACGAGGAGGGGCTGCCGCTCGGCCTTTCGACGACGGCGTTCACCTATGACAACGCTCTGGCAGCGATCGCGCTGGTCGCATGCGGTCGCACCGACGAGGGCCGCGTGATCGGCAACGCGCTGGTGCATGCCGCCGCTCATGATCGCACCTTCGGCGATGGGCGCCTTCGCAATGCCTATCGCGCCGGTCCTGTCGGCCCCGGGGCGGCGCTGCTGCCGGGCTGGTGGGACGACCAGAAGAAGATCTGGGGCGAGGATGCCGCGCAGGACGGCACCGCGACCGGCAACGTCGCCTGGGCAGCGCTGGCGCTGCTGACGCTGCATCAGGCGACCGGCGAGGAGGACTACTTGTCCGGCGCGCGGCGCCTGATGGACTGGATCATTGCCAGCGCATCGAACGGAGCGGACGGCTTCAGCGGCGGTTATCACGGTTACGATCCGCAGCAGGTGCGCCTCAGCTGGATGTCGACCGAGCATAATGCCGATGTCTACGCCGTGGCCTCCTGGCTCCATCGTATCACATTGGAGCCGCGCTATCAGGATGCCGCGCAGACGGCGCGCCGCCTGCTCGATCGCACGTTCCGCGGCGATCGCTTCCTGCTCGGCACCAAGCCCGACGGCCACCTCGCCGACGACAATCTGCTCGCGCTCGACGTGCAGCTCTGGCCGTGGATGGCGGTGACGGATGCGCCCGACTGGCGCAGGGCGCTGCGCTTTGCCGAAACTCATCTTGCCGTCGACGGAGGCTTCGATTTCAACGGCGATCGCGACGGCGTCTGGGTCGAGGGCACCGCGCAGGCGGCGCTGGCCTATCGCATGGCCGGGGATGCCGCTGCCAGCGAGGAGCTGCTTGCAGGGTTGCGTGCCGACCGCACGGCAACGGGACTGCTGAACGCGACGCGCAACGCGCGCCTCACCACGGGTCTGTCGATCGACCCGACGGGCGCGACCACCATCCAGGACTTCTTCTACTACAAGCGCCCGCATCTCGGTGCTACCGCCTGGGCCGTGCTCGCCGAGACCGGCTGGAATCCTTTCACCGGCGCAAGGGTCCCCTGATGTTTCCGCTCCCCAGCAATGACGCCTCGGTGTTGACCACCGATCTCGGAGTCCTGCTCGGGCTCCTCGTGATGGCGCGTCTGCTCGATCCGACGCGCCGGCGCGACCGCCTGCTGTTCGGCGCTACCGCAGCGTCGTTCCTCCTGATCTACACGCTGTGGCGCTGGCACGACACGCTGCCGGTGTTCGACCTGACCCTGCAGGCGCTGTGGCCGCGGCTGTTCATCACGCTCGAGATCGTGGCGATCTCCTACACGCTGATGTCGATTCTGATCTTGACCCGCAGCGTCGACCGCTCGGGACAGGCCGACGCCGCGCAAGCTGCGTTGGCCGCACGGGGCGAGCAGCCGGCCGTGGACGTGTTCATCTGCACCTATGACGAGCCCATGGAGATAGTCGAGCGCTCGATCCTCGCCGCGCTCGCGCTCGACTATCCCAACAAGACCGTCTGGGTGCTCGACGACACCAGGCGCGATCGGCTCCGCGCCTTCTGCGACGAGGTCGGCGCGCGCCATCTGACGCGGCCCGACAACAAGGGCGCCAAGGCCGGCAATCTCAACAACGCGCTTGCGGCGACGGCGCAGCTATCGAACGCGCCGGTGATCCTGGTGCTCGATGCCGACTTCGCCCCGCGCCGCGACTTCCTCCAGCGGACGGTCGGCCTGCTGCTGTCCGAGCCCGATATCGCCGTCGTGCAGACGCCGCAATTCTACTACAACCCCGATCCGATCCAGCACAATCTGCTGGCGTCAAGCCACTGGGTCGACGACCAGCGCTTCTTCTTCGACGTGTTCCAACCGGCGAAGGACGCCTGGGGCTGCGCGTTTTGTGTCGGCACCTCCTTCGTCGTCCGCCGCGAGCGGCTCATGGAGATCGGCGGCTTCCCGCACGCGGCGATCTCCGAGGATCTCAACCTCACCTACACGCTGCTCAAGCGCGGCCATCGCACGGTCTGGCTGAACGAACCGCTCAGCTTCGGCCTCTCGGCGGAAGGCGTGCCCGAATACATCACCCAGCGCGCCCGCTGGTGCCTCGGCACGATCCAGGTCGCGCTCTTGCGCGATGGTCCGCTGCGCAGCCGCGGCTACAGCTTCACCCAGCGCTGGCACTTCCTGCATGGCGTGCTCAACTGGGCCTGCAAGCCGTTCATGGTGCTACTTCTGATCGCGCCGCCGATCTACTGGTTCGCCGGGCTGCCGGCGTTCGAGGCCGACTATCTGTCGTTCCTGCGCTACGGCGTGCCGGCGCTGCTCGGGACGATCATCTACATGGGCTGGATCTCGCGTTCCAAGACCCTGCCGCTGTTCATGGAAGCGACCCATGCAGTGACCTGCTTTGCCGTCACGGCCACCTTGCTCAGCGCGCTGGTCCGGCCGTTCGGCCGCCCCTTCAAGGTGACCGACAAGGGCGGCGACCGCTCCAAGCCGCGCGTCCACGGCAAGCTCGCCGCGATCTTCGGCGCGATCGCCGCGAGCTCGGCGGCGGCCATCGTCTGGGCGTTCGTGTCGCCGAATGCAGCCAGCGAGATTTCGTCGATCGACTACTTCAATCTGTTATGGGCCGGCATCGCGATGCTGATCGCCTTCATCGCGTTTCTCGTCTGCTTCGAGCTGCCGCGCGGCGAGGACCTGTTTCCGAGCGGCGAGGCGGGCTGGCTGGCGCAGAGCGGCGAGGTCGTGCCGTGCAAGATCGAGGCGCTGTCGCTGTCGTCGGCCCGCGTGGCCGGTCCACCGCATCATCGCATGACCCGGCCGGGCACCCGATTGCCGCTGCATCTCGACGGCCTCGGATGGCTCGAGGCGTCGGTCGAGGCCGTCTCCAGGACGACCACGCATCTGCGCCTGCAGCCCGACGAAGCGCAACGGCGGCAATTGGTGGTCCGCCTGTTCAGCTCATCCCGCGGCGTCATCACCGATCGCGCCCGCCTGCGCGGTGCGCTGGCAGGGCTGGCGCGACGCGGTTTCGTCGGGCGGTGACGTTCCCGATCGTGCTGTCGGGTAGGCAGAGAGGCCGCCGCAGGCGGCAGCGGGCCCGCCGTCGAACCTCGCACTTGTACGCGCGACGGTGGCACGGCGTCACCTCGAGCTCGCCTCGGAGAAGCATCACGGCAGCGCCTTTGCCTCCAGCTCGGGCCTGGCTCCGGTCGCGATCCCCGGCGTAGGCGCAGCCATCCGGCAGAGGCTTATCGGTTGGTTAAGACTAACGCGAGAATACCTCCGATGTCCTGGCAGGCGCCGACGGCGCTGCAAAGCCGGCTGCGATATGACTTGGGGCGCTGACTTCGCAGCATCGCGGACCGGACGCGGGCTGCGCGACAGAGGCAGGACAAGTCGGGCATGGATGCTGGAACGCAGAGGGCAACGGCTGACACCGCGCGCACGGCGTGGATCGATTTCGCGCGCGGCCTCGGTGTCATCCTGGTGGTGTACGGTCATGTGCTTGGCGGTCTGGTGCGCCCCGGCATCTTCCCGGATGGAGCCGTCGCGCGCTGGATGGACTACACGCTCTATACGTTCCACATGCCGCTGTTCTTCTTCCTGGCCGGCTTGAACGTGCAGCACAGCTTGCGGCGCGGCGCGCGTCCTTTCCTCACCTCCAAGCTCTGGACCATCGCCTATCCCTACGTGCTGTGGTCGCTGATCCAGGGCGGGATCACGATGCTGCTGGCGCGGGATGCCAACATCCCGATTCATCCCGGCGATCTCGCCGCGATCTGGTATCGTCCGATCGCACAGTTCTGGTTTCTCTACGCGCTGATGATCTGCCACGTGATCGCGGTGCTGGTCCCGTCGCGGACGGTTTTGACCACGCTCGCGCTGGCCGGGCTCGGCGTGTTCTTCGCGCTGCCGATCCGGCCTGACCTCGCGCTCACGCTGCATCATCTGCCGTTCTACGTCGCGGGCGTCTACGGTGTCAGCGTCGTGGCGGAATGGCGGCCGTTCGGCTGGTCCGCGTTGGCCGTGATCGGGATCGCGTTTGCGGCCGCAGTGGCGCTGGGCGGCCAGCTGTCCGGCATGGACGCCAACGGGCTCGCCTCCCTGCCGGCCTGTGTGCTCGGGATCGCCGGCACGGTCGGGCTCTGCAAGCTGCTCGCGCCAACGAGCCATCGCTGGCTGGCGGCCGCAGGCGTCGCGTCGATGACGATCTATGTGCTGCACATCCTTGCCGGCTCGGGCATGCGGATCATCATGCTGAAGCTGCACATCCCGCCATCGCCATGGGTCTATCTGCTGGCCGGAACGGCGGCCGGCGTGGTGCTTCCTCTGATCGCACATGCCATCCTGCGGCGGCTCAATCTGCTGGCCGTCTTCGGGCTCGCACCGCCGGCCTCCCGCAAGCCCCAGACTGCGGCGATCACGCCGCGCGCTGCAACGTCCGATCAGGCGCCGGCCTGATGCTGCCGAGCGGCGACGGTGCGCCGTGCTCCGTCGGCCATCTGGTCGAGCGGACAGGCCATCGCGACGAGCATCCAGAACAGCGCCGAGACCTCGCCGGAGGAGATGCTGGTCAGCGGCAGCTGAATCAAGAGCGCACTGATGGCGAGCGCCCCGAGCACGGCGCCCTCGCGCGTCGGTATCCGCCACGCGGCGCCGGTGGCGGCGAGCCCAACCCAGACATAGGCCGCGAGGCAGATCAGTCCGACCGGAATGCCCATCGTCACCCAGCTTGCGATGATCTGCCCGTCGATCGGCATCGCGCCGGCGACGCCGACGTCGGTGATGGTGAAGCCCGATCCCAGGACCATGCTGTTCGGCGCATTCCACAGCGTGACGAACTCATCCAGCCGCTCGCTGCCGCTGCTGTCCTGCGACACGCTGCCGAGCGATTCCAGACGGGAGGTGATGACCTCCGCGAACGGCGTGAACATGACGGTGACGATCACCGCGCCGACCAATCCGACCGTGATCGATACGGCCCGACGCCGCGTCGCGGGGAACAACATGCAGAACAGCACGCCCACCGCAAGCGTGATCCAGCTGGTGCGGTAGAGCGACAGCAACAGGCCGAGCGCCGCGGGCGCCATCGCCGCCATTGCCAGCCATCCCGGGCGCAGGAAGCCCACCAGCAGCAGGCCGGTGGCCGTGAAGGTCGCGTAGCTGGCCGGGCCGTTCATCGTGCTGAACACGCGCACCATGTAGGGCAGCGGATAGCCGGCCGAGGTGATGCTGGCATTCACCATCCAGAACCGATCCCAGCCTTGCGGATCGACATATTGCCAGATGCCGTAAAGGCCGGTGACGGGCAGCACCAGCAGGAATACGCGCGTGATTGCATCGAGCAGGGCGCCGTCGGATCGCGCCCGCTGCTGCAGGGCGATCGCATAGAGTACGGGCGCGGCCCATTTCATTCCGCCATTGGCGGCGTTGAACCAGTCGTTCTGGAAGATCGACAGCGCGCCGCCATAGACGATGCAGGCGAGGACGATGAAGGGCGCCACGAGCCAGGGATTGCCCGGCCTGTCCTTGTCCGAGGGCGAAAGCACCAGACTCGGAACTGGCGCGATGATGAACAGCAGCGGGCCGCTCAGCATGACGCCGGACGAATCGAATCCTGCGGAGATGTCGACCAGGCGGCGCACGAAAGGAGCAAAGGCGAACATCAGGATCGCCGACTGCACGTGGGCCGCGGGGCTGCGACGCCACGCGAACCAGCCGGCCACCGCGCAGCCGAGGATGAAGGCTGGTCTGACGATGCCGCCGAGTGCCGGGGCGGCAAGCGCCGTCGCTGCCAGGAGAAGCGCGGACGGCCAACAGTTCATCGCCATCGCCGCGAGCGGCTGCGGATCGATTCGGCTCTCTTTCATGAAGTCGGACTATAATGGAAATCCGGTCTCCTCAGGCATGTTCGAGGCTGGGAGTCAGATGCCCGGCGCCTGAGGCGGCCGTCAACCGAGGCGACGAAAGAAGTGATCCGAGCATGATGCGACGCGCAATCGTGGCCACGCTTGTCGCAGCGTGGTTGGCCGTCTCGTTGACCGCGACGGCAGGAGCTGCGGAGGTGCTGCCGGCCCGCGATGTCTGCCAGCCGACCACCTCGGCCAAATCGCGCGACGGCAATTGCGTTCCCTGCGCCGTCGGACCCATCTCGACCGCCCCTGGGTTCCTGGCACTGCTGGAGCAGGTGCGCACGCGGCGCGCCGCCTTTGCCGACATCGACCGTCGTATCGATGGCGCGAGCGGAGACCCGGAGGTGCAGAGCCTGCTGCAGGGACGCAACCTGGCCCGTGCACTGTACGGTTCTGACGCGGATTTCATCGCGGGCGGCAACGCCTCGCGCTGCCTCCTGCCGGACAACGAGGCCGTGCGTGCCAGGGCCACGCCGGTTGCCTGCGACGCGATTCCGCGCGAGGGGCTGGTGGTGCTTCTGACCGCGGGCCAGTCGAACATCTCCAACACCGGCGCGCCCGATCAGAGTGGCCGGCTCTATCAGCCTCACAACCGGTTCTACAATTTCGACCGCTTCGACGGCCGCTGCTACGTGGCGCGCAATCCATTGCTGGGAACGCCGGGCGAGGGCGAGAACGTCGCCACCCGGTTGGGCGACGAATTGATCGATCGCGGGCTGGCGAAGACGGTCGTGATCGCACCCGTTGCGATCGGCGGGACTTATCTCGAGGAGTGGCGCGCCCGCGGCGGCAAGTATTTCGAGGTGCTGCTCGCAACCGTCGCCGGCCTGCGCGACGTAGGTCTCGAACCGAGCGCGGTGCTCTGGCATCAGGGCGAGTACAACGCCTTCGCGTTCTCCACCAATGGTGCGGAGGACGGCGCGTCCCTGCACGTCACTGCGAAAATGAAGGAAGCGGGACGACTGTCCTACTTGCGCAATTATCTTGAGATCGTTGCCGGCCTGCGGGCGGCCGACCTGACGGCGCCGATCTTCGTCGCCACGGCGACGCTCTGCGGCAGTGTTCCCGACGAGATCATCCGTTCAGCCCAGGCCGCCGTGCCGAACCCGGCACTCGGCGTTTATCCTGGCCCGGATACCGACCAGATCGGGCTCAAGCTGCGCCACGATGGCTGCCACATGAGCCATGCCGGCACCGAGTTGCACGCGCGGATGTGGGCCGATCGCCTGGCCGACTACTGGAAGTCCGGGGCGAGGCGGCCTTGAGCCGGAAGCGGGACGATCAGCCGAGCTTCTGATCCCGCGCATCATGCGTGGTCTCGCTCGCCGATTTCCTGGCGGCCTTCTCCGCGCCCTTCTCGGCGCCCTTGCGGCTCGCGATCGCGGCCACCTTGCGGCCTGAGATCTCGCTGCCGGCGTCATCAGGCATCTGCCAGAACAGGATCGACGACAGCGCCGACGTGATCGCGACGACAATGAAGGCGGGCGCGAAGGACGCCGCGGTGAGCTGGCTCGCGCCGTGCATCCACATCGTGGTCTCCACCGAGAACGCGCCGACCGCGACGCCGGCGGAGATCGCGAGCTGCTGGTTGACGCTGGTGAGCGTCGTGGCGCGGCTCATCTGGGCGGTCTCGACCTCGGCATAGGCGACGGTGTTGATCGCGGTGAACTGCAGCGAGCGGAAGAAGCCGCCGACCACGAGAATGATCAGGATCAGCAGCAGCGGGGTCGCCGGCGTGAACAGCGCGCAGGCGGCGAGGAAGACCGAACTGACGACGGCATTGACGGTCATCAGATGGCGGAAGCCGAAGGCGCGGATGAGGCGCGCGGCCAGCGCCTTCATGCCCATTGCGCCGGCGGAGGAGCCGAAGGTGACGAGGCCGGACTGGAACGGCGACAGCCCGAAGCCGAGCTGCATCAGCAGCGGCAGCAGGAAGGGCAGGGCGCCGATGCCCAGGCGAAACATGAAGCCGCCGACGATCGAGGCACGCAGGGTCGGCAGCCGCAGCAGCGAGAAATCGAGCACAGGAGAGTTGGTGCGCCAGGAGTGGCGGACGTAGAGCGTCATCGAGATCGCGCCGATCGCAACGAGACTCGCGACCACCGGCCACGGCAGCAGGTTGAGACCGGCGACCGAGAGACCGAAGGCGAGGCCCGCGAGGCCGATGCCGGCCAGCACCATGCCATAGAGATCGAACGGCTCGGGATTGTCGCTCTTGATCGGATCGATGAAGCGCAGCGCCATGATGATGCCGACGATGCCGATCGGGATGTTGATCAGGAAGATCCAGTGCCAGGAGAAATAGGTGGTGATGAAGCCGCCGACCGGCGGCCCGATGACGGGACCGATCAGCGCGGGGATGGTGACCCAGGCCATGGCGCCGACGAGGGCGCTCTTGTCGACGGAACGCAAGAGAACGAGGCGCCCGACCGGCGTCATCATCGCCCCGCCCATGCCCTGCAGGATGCGCGCGAATACGAAATTCTCGACCGAGTTGGCGAGCGCGCAGCCGATCGAGCCGATCATGAACACGGCGACCGCGCTCGAGAACACGCGCCGCGCGCCGAAGCGGTCGGCGGTCCAGCCGCTCGCCGGGATGAATACCGCCAGCGACAGCAGATAGGAGGTGATGGCGAGCTTGAGCGTCAGCGGGCTGGTGCCGATGTCCCTGGCGATCGCCGGCAGCGAGGTCGCGATGACCGTGGAGTCCATGTTCTCCATGAACAGGGCGGTGGCGACGATCAGCGGAATGACGCGTTGCTTGTTCATCGGAGGTCGGCAGCGGGAGGAGGAGGGCGGGCGCCGGGGCTTTAACACCCTGCGGCGAACGAGGCCATTGCGCTGCTGGCATGGCCCCCTAGATGCAGCGTGACGCTGCCGCGTCCCGTTTTGTTGGAGATGTGCCGATGATCTACCTGCTCGCCGCTTTGGTGCCGCCGCTGGGTCTGCTGCTCAACGGGCAGCCGTTCGCGGCGATCTTCAACCTGCTGCTGTGTCTGGTGTGCCTGGTCCTCGGCCTGTTCTTCCACGTCATGCTGCTGGTGCCCTCGGCGCACGCTTTGGTCGCCGTGCACATGCGGCGGGAGGACCGGCGGCACCGCGAGGTGGTCGAGGCCATCCGCCGCTACGGGCCACCGCCGGGCGCATGGCGCTAGAGGCGCGGAACTTCTGCTCCGGAATCGGGGTCTTCGCGACCTTTTGTTGCGCGTTTCGGACCCGATCAGGGCCGGTCTGGGCCGTTCTTCGCAATCGCGGGAGGACAGCGGATCGGCCCTTTGATTCGTCACAGGCCCATGCTATCGACCCGCGTCAACCCCACCGATGGGCACCGATTCGACGGCGAGGCATGGTCTCGACGGCGGCGTCGCTCATCCGTACCCGCATCGCGGCCGTTTTGGCCGCAGACAAGGAGTTGACGATGGCGACCGTCCAGACACTTCGCGAAGCCTTCACCTTCGACGACGTGCTCTTGAAGCCGGGCCTGTCCGATGTGCTGCCCTCCGAGGTCGACATCCGCTCGCGCGTGACGCGCGAGATCCCGCTCAACATTCCGATCATGGCCTCCGCCATGGATACCGTCACCGAGGCGCGCATGGCGATCGCCATGGCGCAGGCCGGCGGTATCGGCGTCATCCACCGCAATTTCGATCCCGAGGGCCAGGCCGCCCAGGTGCGCCAGGTCAAGAAGTTCGAGTCGGGCATGGTGGTGAACCCGCTGACCATCGCGCCGGACGCCACGCTCGCCGACGCGCTGGCGCTGATGAAGGACTACGGCTTCTCCGGCATCCCGGTGGTCACCGGCGGCGGCAAGGGCATCCCCGGCAAGCTGGTCGGCATCCTCACCAATCGCGACGTGCGCTTCGCCACCGATCCGCGCCAGAAGATCTCCGAGCTGATGACGCATGAGAACCTCGTCACCGTGCGCGAGGGCGTCGGCCAGGACGAGGCCAAGAAGATCCTGCACAAGCACCGCATCGAGAAGCTGCTCGTCGTCGACGACCAGTATCGCTGCGTCGGCCTGATCACCGTGAAGGACATGGAGAAGGCGGTCGCGCATCCGCTGGCCTGCAAGGACGGCCAGGGCCGCCTGCGCGTCGCCGCCGCGACCACCGTGGGCGAGGGCGGCTTCGAGCGCACCGAGAAGCTGATCGAGGCCGGTGTCGACCTCGTCGTGGTCGACACCGCGCACGGCCATTCCTCGCGCGTGCTCGAGGCGGTCAACCGCATCAAGCGCATCTCCAACGCGGTGCAGGTGATCGCCGGCAACATCGCCACCCGCGACGGCGCCCAGGCGCTGATCGATGCCGGCGCAGACGCGGTCAAGGTCGGCATCGGCCCGGGCTCGATCTGCACCACGCGCATCGTCGCCGGGGTCGGCGTGCCGCAGCTCACCGCGATCATGGATGCGGTCGAGGCCGCCAAGAAGGCCGACGTACCGGTGATCGCCGATGGCGGCATCAAGTTCTCCGGCGACCTCGCCAAGGCGCTCGCCGCCGGTGCCGATGTCGCCATGGTCGGTTCGCTGCTCGCCGGCACCGACGAGACCCCGGGCGAAGTGTTCCTGTGGCAGGGCCGCTCCTACAAGGCCTATCGCGGCATGGGCTCGGTCGGCGCGATGGCGCGCGGCTCGGCCGACCGCTACTTCCAGCAGGACATCAAGGACACCTTGAAGCTCGTGCCGGAGGGCATCGAGGGCCAGGTGCCGTACAAGGGCCCGGTCGGCAACGTCATGCACCAGCTCGCCGGCGGCCTCCGTGCAGCCATGGGCTATGTCGGCGCCAAGGATCTCGGCGAATTTCACTCCAAGGCCGAGTTCGTCCGCATCACCGGCGCCGGCCTGCGCGAAAGCCACGTCCACGACGTGACGATCACCCGCGAAAGCCCGAACTATCCGGGTGGGGCGTAAGCCATACCCACGTCATTCCGGGGCAGCGCGACGCGCAACGCGCGGCGTGCTGAACCCGGAATCCCGATATTGTCTTGCATCATCACCTGCGCACCTCACCTCTGGATTCCGGGTTCGCGCTAACGCGCGCCCCGGAATGACGGAGGAGAGGGCACCGCTCCCTCAGCAAGCATAATAACATCAGGAGGAAACACCATGTCCCAAGCCAAGCGCATCGTTCTCGCCGCCCGTCCCGTCGGCGAGCCCAAGCCCACTGATTTCCGTCTCGAGGACTACGCCGTCCCGACGCCCGGTGCTGGCGAGGTGCTGCTGCGCACGATCTGGCTGTCGCTCGATCCGTATATGCGCGGGCGCATGAGCGACGGGCCGTCCTATGCCCAGCCGGTGCCGGTCGGCGGCGTGATGGAGGCGGGCACCGTGTGCGAGGTGGTGGCCTCGAACAATCCCGGCTTCAAGGCCGGCGACATCGTGCTGGCGCGCGCCGGCTGGCAGACGCACGCGATCTCCGACGGCAAGGGCCTCGCCAAGGTCGATCCGAAGCTGGCGCCGATCTCGACCGCGGTGGGCGTGCTCGGCATGCCCGGCATGACCGCCTACACCGGCCTGCTCGACATCGGCCAGCCAAAGGCCGGCGAGACCGTGGTGGTCGCCGCGGCCTCGGGCGCGGTCGGCTCGGCGGTCGGGCAGATCGCCAGGATCAAGGGCGCCCGCGCCATCGGCATCGCCGGCGGCAAGGACAAATGCGACTATGTGAAGAACGAGTTCGGCTTCGACGACTGCCTCGACCATCGCGATCCCGACCTCCCGGCGAAGCTGAAAGAAGCCTGTCCCAAGGGCATCGACGTCTATTTCGAGAATGTCGGCGGCCCGGTGTTCGAGGCGGTGTTTCCGCTGTTCAACGCCTTCGCCCGCATGCCGGTCTGCGGCCTGATCGCGCATTACAACGACACCCAGTCGGTGGCGCCGAAATGGGCCGGCGCCCTGATGCGCAACGTGCTGACCAAGCGGCTGACCATCCGCGGCTTCATCGTCAGCGATTTCGCCTCCCGCCATGGCGACTTCCTCAAGGACATGTCGACCTGGGTCCGCGACGGCAAGGTCAAGTACAAGGAGTTCGTCACCGAGGGCCTGGAGAACGCGCCGTCCGCGTTCATGGGCCTGCTCAAGGGCGCCAATTTCGGCAAGCAATTGGTAAGAGTCGGCCCGGACCACTGATAACGTTGCTGATTTTTCTCTGGCGTACCAGTTTGCGTACCAGAAACGTGGCAACAAAAAACCCGCTCAGGACCCCCTGGGCGGGCTATCTGACGATGCGCTTCGGCTTACCGTCCAAACCGATGGGATGCGTCTAGAACCGGATCAAAAGTACCCGGCAGGGCGTGGCGGTAAACCTTGCGGATGGTCGCGACCGACACCCCGGTAAACTGGCTAACCAGTTCGATATCGGTTCCGCTGGCAAGATACCAGCTAATTGAGGTGTGCCGCAGGGTGTGCCGGACAACCCTCATCTTGGGGTTATCGGTCGCAAGCCCGGCCTCTTTTACGGCCGTATCCCAACCCTTGCGTAGGCGATGGATCGACCGGCCGTTGTATTCGATGACAGAGTGCTTGCTGATGCCGAGCCGCTGCCAGCGCCTCATATGGGCAAGTAGCCGGGGAGGCAGAGGCGTCGTGGGTTGACGCTTTGACGTTTCAATCTTGCCAGCTGGTTTGCGCCGAAAGATGCCTCGCTCCAGGTCTACAAAGCCCCGGTGCAGGCTTGGGGTCAAAGCGGCGCCGCAGATATCACCAGCACGGGAGCCGGTATACAAGCCGACGAGAATAAACCGGGCGACATGGCGGGACGTGTAGACCTTGCCGCCGTTAAAACCCTCATGGTGTAGCCGCCATGCGGCACGGATCAGTTTGGCCGCCTCTTGCCTCGTCAACCAGCGCTCGCGCGGTTGAGGTGCATCGGGCAGCGTTGGGGTGAACTTGACCTGTACCCCGCCAACATTCCTTTTGAGGTAACGATTCACGGCAGCAGCGAGGATTTTGAGTTCACGCCATGCGGAGGGCTGGAAAATCCGCTCCGCCGCATACCGCTCTTGCAGTTCGCCGTTAAGATCGCCAACAACACGATCACCGAACCAATTGCCTATCCGTTCGCACAGACTGATGAGTTGCTTTTTGCGAACGTCGGTGATGTCCGACTTGGCAATATGCTGCATCTCCAGCGACATAATGTCGGCTATCTTGGCCTGATTGGGGTCACCTTGGCGGATGGCTTTGGCTGGATCATGCTTCTTGAGGATGTACGCCCCAAGCTTTCTTTCAGCGCCATCGCGGTCGCGTTCATCGCATCCAGTGCCAAGGGTTTGCTGCCCGTCACGGATGACCCATCTGGCGGGCCGGTCCCGATAGCGCTTGAGTTCAAGTCGCGGTCCTTTGCTTTTACGAGGCATGGTTCTGTTATCTCCCCTATGGCGCCGAGCGTCGTGTAGTACCTTCCGGCAAGCTTCACGGCCTTGAGCTGGCCGTTTGCAATCATTCGGCGCAACGTCGCTGCCGTAATGGTCCCATCAGGAAACGCCAATGTTGCAGCAGTTTCGAGCCTTAAAGGCGTGGTGTTGGTGATTGTGCCGGGAAGCGGAATCATCGGCGCTGTCATGGGTCGCTGTCGAGAGAAATTTGCCGGGGGCTTCCCGCCACCGCAGGGGAACGAAGTTCACGATCGCGTGCCTTGCCATGCCGCCCGGCCGGGCCACGCGCCAGCTAACAACTAACAGTTTTGTTGGAGCATCTGCGCCGGGACAGGGGAGGCGCCGATCATCCAATCGGGCAGTGCCGCCACGAGGGGGCGTGGCCGCGACCCCGATATGGCGCGGCTCCGTGCGCTCGTCCAGTCTCAGGAAATCAAACCTGTTCCCATGTTCGTATGATGTTCGTGATCGGCATGACGGGAGTCCCCTTGCGCTGCTGTCTTGTTCGGAAATTGTTCGACTGTGGCAGAAGGGTGGCGGCAACTAATCAGTAAGAATACGGCTGCCCGCGTTTTGAGCGGCAGATGCATGCGATTTGCGTTGAGCCGCGATCCACGGCCCGGCATACCGGCCACAGACGCGTTGACGCCAGCGCCCGGAGCCGAGCATGCAACTAATAACTAATAGATTAGACGTTGCGCCCCTGTTGGGTGCGGAGATCGAGATGCAGACGCCCTGTCGCGACTGCGGCGGGTTCACTTCAATTCTTGACGAAGGCAAAGCGCAGCACCTTGCGGCCTTGCGCTGCAAAGCCTGCCGCCGCTGGCGGCATTGGTTGTCCGGCCAGGATGCCGTGACCCTTCTTGAGATGCAGGACACCGTGGTCAAACGACTCGGCCAGCGTCCGAGCTTCAACCTTAAGGATATCAAGGAACACACCGCAGCGGCGTCGAGCGCAGCTGTCGCGGTGTCCCACACCCGCGCTCAAAATGGAAACGAACCGATGACGACGAACGACTTCGACGCCCTGTATGGCTCCAAGTATCTCGGTGCTGCGGACCTGAGCGGACAAGTGATCCGGCGCAAAATCGGACTGGTTGAGCAAGTCACGCTGAAACAGCGCGATGGCATGACCAAGCGGAAACTCGCAGTTCACTTCGACGGCTGTGACAAAGCGCTGCCACTCAATCAAACCAACGCTTCAGCATTGGCGGCGGTGCTCGGAAAAGATACGTCCAAGTGGACCGGCGCGGCTGTTGAACTCTACACTGAACAGACGACTTATGGTCCCGGCGTTCGTGTTCGTCCAATCAGCGCGGCGCCGTCAAAGAATGAGCCGGCCCCGAAGCAAACTGATGAATTTGACGACGAAGACATTCCGTTCTGATCTGAACCAAGACGAAAAGAGCGGTGACGCATTGGTCGTCGCCGCCCTTCGCCCAAATATTCAAGCCGAATTGGGGACGCGGACAATCCGCGCCGCAGGAGAAGTCATGTCAATTGAAGAAACGAATTCAGGCTCGGTTTCAGCGCGCGTTCATGTTACCGAAGTCCCATCATTGCTACACGAGGCGCTGTCTTATGCGAGGCGTGGAATTCCTGTCTTTCCATGCAGCACCCTGAACAAGGAACCACTTGTCGGCAGTGACCGAGATGCTGATGGCCACAAGATCGATAAGACGGGCGGCTTTTACAAGGCGAGCACGGACGAGAACCAGATACGGGCTTGGTGGAGTCAATTTCCAAACGCCATGATCGGGCTTCGGATGGGGGAGGCATCCGGGATATGGGCCATTGATCCGGACATCCCTAAGACTCCTTTAGGCGCTGATGGGGTTCTGAATTGGGATAGACTTCAACAAGAGCATGGCTACGCGCCTGCAACGCGGGTCCATCGAACCCCGACTGGAGGCCTACATCTGCTGTTCAAATGGCGCAGCGACAAGCCGGTCACAACCCGTGAAGGCAAGCTGCGGGGACTGGGCATCAACGTTCGCGGCAATGGAGGATATATCATCGCGCCGCCGTCTCAGAATGCGGGAGGTGCACGCTATGAGGTCTATGACGCCTCCGAGATCGCAGACGCCCCGGACTGGCTTTACGACCTTATTCTCGACTCCGACGAGAGCAGGCAGGCACCTTCAGACGAATCTTGGGCGCTACCTCATCATGATGACGGCCAGTCTGGTTCACGGCAAAGATACGCTGAAGCTGTTATGCACAACGCATGCACGCGTTTGTCTCAAATGGGGCCGAATAGTGGCCGGAACATTGAACTGAATAGAACGGCATTTCTGCTCGGCAAGCTTGTGGCGGACGGCTCGCTTCGGGAGGGAGCGGTTGTCCGAGCGCTTAATCGGGCCTGCGAGTCCAACGGGCTGATGCAGGATCGGACAAGCGGCGGGCCAATGGGCGTCAAGAACACCATTCGGAGCGGGCTGAGTAATGGGAGGCTCCATCCCTGGGAATGGAAGGACTGGCAGACCAATTATCGGCAAGCTGCCGAATGCGGCATCACCGAACCGGCAAGCGAAATCGAGCCAGCGCCACCGCTCGGGGAATGGGATGCCGGTCTCGACGATTCCGTGCCGCCCCCTCGTGGATGGCTCTTGGGGAATATCTTCTGCCGCCAGTTCGCCAGTTCGCTTCTCGCCGATGGCGCGGTAGGCAAATCGTCACTCCGATATGTGCAGTTGCTGTCATTGGCCACGGGGCGACCTCTGACGGGAGAGCACGTTTTCCAGCGGAGCCGGGTGCTGATCGTGTCGTTGGAGGATGGCGCGACCGAGCTTAAGCGGCGGCTGCTCGCGGCTCGTCTCCATCATGGCATTGAATTGAAGGACGTGGAGGGCTGGCTGTATCTGGCGGCCCCCGGCCTTGACTCCGGGAAGCTGCTCGAAATCGACTCAAAAGGTCGGCTCGTCATGGGAGGACTTGCCGAGCGGATCACCGAGGTAATCGTTAAACGACAAATCGATATCGTGTCACTCGACCCCCTGATCAAGTTGCACAGTGTCGGCGAAAACGACAACAACGCCATGGACCGAGTGGCCCAAATCTTGACCGAGCTGGCGATCAAGCACGACATTGCCGTAGATGTTCCGCATCATATGGCCAAGGGGCCATCCGATCCGGGCAACGCCAAGAGGGGGCGGGGCGCTTCTGCCACTAAAGACGCCTTCCGGCTCGTGTACACCCTGACGCCGATGAATTCTGACGAGGCGAAGGAGTTCGGTCTGTCAGACGCCGAGCGCCGTTATCTGGTCCGAATGGACAGCGGCAAGGTCAATATCGCGCCCCCAACCGAAAGCGCCACATGGTTCCGTCTGGTCGGGATTAGGATAGGCAACGGCACCGAGAGATACCCGAACGGGGACGAGGTCCAGACTGTTGAGAGGTGGACACCGCCACCGATATTCGCCGATGTCTCGATTCCCACGATCAACGAAATCCTGAACGATATCGAAAAGGGATTACCCAATGGCAATCGATACAGCAGCGCTGTTGCCGCCAAAGACCGGGCGGCGTGGCGCGTCGTTGTCAAACACGTGCCAGAGAAGGCTGAAGCCGCCGCACGTAAAATGATCAGCTCCTGGCTCGCTTCGGGCCTGCTGTTCGTCGACGAATACGATAACCCGGACACCAGAAAGCCAGTAAAGGGGCTCTGGGTGAACAACTCCAAGAGACCCTGATGTTTGCGCCATTGGCCGTTTTTCAATGGCGCAGCAATGGCGCAGAATTTTGCGCCATTGAATGAAAGCACCATAGGTAAATATCAATGGCGCAATGGCGCCTATTGATTATTTCCCAATGGCGCAGCAATGGCGCAAATCCGCCAATCGCGCACCTTGAGGGAGACCCGACGTGACCAAAACAGCAACGCAGGTTGAGGCGGAACTCGCAAGCCTCCTGCAAGCCATGGCTTTCACCTATGCTGACGGCCAGCGGCCAACTGATCAGCACGCAGCTGACATGAAACGGATCGGTCAGGAGCTTAACGCCATAGGCGGCATGGAACTGATGCAGGCGGCCCTCCAGCGCGCCACAGAGCCGCACTTCGAATACTACGAGCGGCTGTCCGGGTTCTGTGACCACTCGTGGAACGGCATCGGAGGTTGGTTGGCGTAAGGGCCTGATCAGAACAATTTCCGAACATCGATCCCCGAAATTTTTGTTTGCAAATTTTTGGGCCTGATTGGATTTGGGAGGCATAGGGGTGTCTGCACAAGGAAATTTGTCCAAGCCACCCCCGGCCCCCCCGCATAGCGGGGGCGGGCGTAACCCCGGACCCAGTCTGGCGCACTCGCGCGATTGAAAGCCCGTAGGCGAACACCCGTCCGCCCGCCTGCCTGCTCTCCCGCACTGACCACGCGATCGAGCGCCGATCGGTTTGAACCGAACAAACAACTAACAGCCCGCCCCCCCGGGGCAGGGGCCTGCCATATCGCGGGCGCGCACCGCAGGAAGCCCGGCACAAGTCAACGGTTCGTGATCCGTAGGATCACGGCCTCGCGGACGCTCGGGAGCCATGGGCGTGCGATCTCGCGCGTCGCCTGAGTGGGACGAGCCGATCGGCGGCCGGATCGCCGTCGAGGTCGGCTCAACCTGCGAAAGGATCGCACCATGAGCAAGCCCGTCACGTTCGATCTCAACGATCCCGCCTTTCAAGCCATCGTGCAGCAAGCGGTCGCCGCCGCACTGGCGGCCAAGACCGCAGCCGAACCTGCGAAGCCAGCTAAGGCCTCAAAGGCCGACGAGACAGCTCAAGCAGCCATCAAGGCCTTCAAGCGTGCTGGCTATGCCGATGTTCAGCCTCATGTGAACGTCCTGACCTACTCCAAGTGGTTGCAGCAGGGCAGGAAGGTGAAGGCAGGCGAGAAGGCGATCAAAGCAAAGAACCTCCGCCTCTTCCACGTCTCCCAGACTGAGCCGATCGCCAAGGCGGAAGCGGAAGCCTTGCTGGCACAGAAGGCCGCCAAGGCGACCTCCGGCCCTTCCGCCAGCAAGCTGCCCTCGGTCTCGCCTGTCGCACCAGCGGCGCCCGTAGCGCCTGGTAAGGCCACCCGTAAGGGCAAGTCTGGCGAAGCAGTGCAGCAGCCGTCGGCCTGATCAATTCCGAACAATAAGCCCATCAGTGCGGGAGGCCGTAGCGCCTCCCGTTCTCCTCCGATAAGGGAAGAACGATATGTATTTCCTATCCGAAGAACGACGGTCTGCGTTGGTCCAGGAATTGACCTCGCTGACGATGCCCACGGACATGGCAACCGATCTCGCCTCTTGGCCGGACCAGTTACGGGTGATCGATGACTGCCTAAGGCAGTTGATCGAACAAATGGCCGAACAAGCTCTCAGCCTGAAAAGCGCTGTCGCCGCTGGCGACGAAGGATTGCGCCTTCAACATGAGGCGTTCTTGATCGCGAATTGTGCGGTTTTCAATGCCTATCGGCTTGAGATCGAGGCGCGAGACTTGGCGCTGTCGCAGCTGCCCCAGATGTACGGCTCCATGGGGCGAGCGCTCGGTATCGTCGAGGAGGTGCGAAAGGGGCTCTTGCAGTAAGGCGGCAGCGAACTAACAGGCTGGGGCGCTTCGCGGCGCCCCTTTCTCAAACCTGTCGATTACAAATCGGCGCAACGTCCGTCAGCCAGTCCTGTATGGAGGCGACCTATGAAAATCATCGCATATATACGCGTTTCGACCCAAAAGCAGGGGCAGAGCGGGCTGGGCCTTGAAGCGCAAGAGGCGGCCATCCGCGCGTTCGCCAAGGCGCGATCTGCCAAGACCATCGGCCAATACACTGAAATCGAGTCTGGTCAGACCAACGAGCGGCCGCAACTCGCCGCCGCGCTTCACCATGCCAAGGTAACAGGAGCGACCCTGGTCATTGCCAAGCTGGACCGCTTAAGCCGCTCCGCATCGTTCACGCTGGCCTTAAGAGACAGCGGCGTGAGGTTCGTCTGTTGTGACATGCCGGAGGCCAATGATCTGACCATAGGCGTTCTAGCCATCGTCAATCAGCATGAAGCACAGGCGATCTCGATCCGCACCAAAGAGGCCCTTAAGGCGGCCAGGGCGCGAGGTATGAGGCTTGGCAACCCAAACGGCGCGGCGGCTCTCAGACGGGCAGGGAAGGGCAATAAGGCGGCTTTAGCCAGGGTGACGGCCGATGCCGATCAACGCGCCCGCGACCTCGCCAATGTCGTTCAGGATATCCGTAACAGCGGCGCCACCACCCTCAGCGCCATTGCTGCTGAACTGAACAGCCGGGAGATGGTGACGCCAAGGGGCGGCCGCTGGCACGCGTCGTCGGTCGCAAACCTCCTAAGGCGCCTCTAAGCGAGGTGACAAAGCGCTCAGTTTCTAGCCCTCGAAGTTGCGCGATCAATCGCGCGGTTTCTTCCGCCCGTAAGATCAGAATGATGAGCGTAAAATTTGTTTCAGATCAGTGGCTTACGCCGCTTTTATCACGTCTCATCAGGCATCTCAGCCGGGCAACTTTTGGACCCCCCGAGGTGCTCGTCTCCGGGGGCAAGAAATAGCCCGCCGTAGGACTTGGGGTCACCGCTGGCGGGCTATTCCGGTAAGTGGTACATCCGCACCATACCGGGCATTATACGGGGGTGGAACTTGAAATCAAAAAGGGGAGGCGGGGACGTCGGGGTACCCGGTCTATTTCACCCCATTCGACCCATTCCATGCCGTCCGTTCACTGTAAGACGGTGATGCCTCGGGATGCTAGGGCGTCGATGACGTCGGGGTTGCCGCTATGGCGATTGTAGTACTCGCGGAGTCGGGATTTCTTGTTGGCGCGGAGGGGATCAGCCAGGATTTCATCGATCTCCCGTTCGGCCTTGGTGGCAGCTGTCGCGGTGAATTCGAGGACGATGCTTGCGCCCGGCAGACCGGCCGCCGACAGCCTTTCGGCGATCGTTTCAAGGCTTTCACGGTCAAGGTCGACCTCGGTCAGCAGTTGCCGCAACTCATCAGGCTCTTGTATGAGGCTGAGGAACAAAGCGATGATCTCGTCCAAAGACTCGCAGCCATCGAAGATGCTCGGCTCAGGATGGCTAGTCGTCGTCATGATGCCGCCAAGCCTCCGTTACGAGCGTTCCCTCCTCAATATGGCTGATGGGCGCTCCAATCCGGTCGCGGGCGTAGCGATAGGCCTCCAAATAGCCCTGCGCCTGTTCGATCGCACCAATATCGACCGTCGCATTCAAGTTGAATGCCCGAACGAGAACTTCGCGGGGCAGAATGCTGGTCATGATCTTGAGATAAGCTGTCGGGTCTCTTGTCCGGACTTGCCGAATGACGACGGCGCCGTTTTCATCGAAGTCATCCGCCATGGCCTGAATGAACTGCTCGCCTAAACGCGATCTCGCCCCCTTGGGGCGTCCAGCAGGATTGCCCGATTGGCCGGGCTTGAAGCGGGTTGATACCTGCTTGCTGCCTGTATCATCAGAGGGATCTGTTTGGATTTTGTTCGTCATCATCATCACGCCTTGGTCAGCGCTAGGCGGTCAGAACTGATTCCGAACAAGTCGCGAAACAGCGCGTTTTCGGCAGCCCGCGCCTCCAGAAGGCGCTCCATGGCTGCTTGGTCCCTCGACCGAAGCCACTGTTGCAGATTGATCATGACGCACGCTTGCTGATGGCCGATCTGTTTAAGGGCATCATCGATCTTGCGGCGCTTGGCCAAATCATCCTGACCGACCAGCCCGGCAGGCTGCGCGTAATAGTTCATGCCTGCTCACCTTCGTAGAGAGTCGGGCCATAGCCCGTCCAATCGCAGAGCATCGAGTCTAATAAGTCGTCATGCTGACACAGGGCATAATCAAGCGCCCGCCGCCGCTCTTTCGAGGGGGCGACCAAAAATGCTGTAAAGGCCGCCAGTACGCGCTGTTGCGCGCAGCCGACAGCCGCCACGCGGCTCAGGCCCCGAACGGTCAAACTCATGGGCTGCCCCCGTAGTCTCCAGCCTGTTTGCGGGCTCTAAGTTCCAACAGCTGGGCGGCATACTCTCGCTCCGAGATGCCCGAAATGCGCGCTGCTTCCTTCTGCGCACCAGTCAGAGTGATGCGGCCTTGGCTGAGGTCGTATTCGCGCCCTCCCATGTAGCTTGCGGCAATCGTTCCCTCCCGCGAGGGCGGCGCAGACACGCGCAAGCGATTGCCGTTAGGAGAGACGAATACTTGCGCATCATCGTCATCAGCTCGCTGCCTAGCCGCCGTGGCTGCCTCATGACGCTTTGCTGTGGCCAGGGCTCGATCTGCGGTTTCATCGTCAGCCGGGGCGGCCAGCCTGCGATCTACTTCGGCAAAATACTCCGGGCCATACGCTTCATGGCCTTCGTTCACGAGATCAAAGTGAAGACGCTGCAAGCGCTCGTTCTTCGGACCATCATACAAATACTCCGGGTTCTTACGGAGCCAGTCCTTTGCCAATGGGGGCAGGGGGATGCTGTCTAGCGGGTCGGGGGGCTGCGGCGGTTGCTCGGCCGCACGGATAGAAGCCTCGATCTGAGCCTTAAGTGGGGATGACGTGTTGTCTTGAACCGAAGCCTCAGGCACGTCAGCGGGCACCGCGCCACCATCCTTGAACTTCGGCACATAGGGTTTCCGCCTGCGCACTACTTGGCCCCTTCAGCCATGCGTCTCTGAATACGCTGGGCGGGGGACTCCATATATCCTCTGCTCACCAGGCGCTCGACGAGGGCCAGGCGGCCCATCTGGCTCGGCCGAATGCCCTCCATCTCGCTCGCCAGTTCAACGGCGGCGACAAGCTCATCGGTCAAACCTACAGAAAGCTGGCTCGTAACCTTCGCCATGTCTTACGTTCCTCTCGGGACATTCAGCAATCCCACTGCCTAACCCGGTTCAACGCGCCAACGCGCGCCATACCGTGCCTGGGCGGACTAATAGTTTGAGCGATCCAAGGGCCTCTTGTGGCCGCCACGCCTTAACTCCGGAGCCTCAAGATCGAGGGTGGCCCCGTAGTTCTTACAGTGTTGCACCCGCTCTGCGAGCTTCTGGGCATCGAAACCATCAAACCGGCGGTCCGTGCCGATATACTCAATGAATTTCTTGATCGCCTCGGGCTGGTTAAAGTTTGTTCGCTCGCGGGACCATCGCTCCATCTGGGACAGGGTGGCCGTCATGTCGGAGGGTTTGGAGTCAAACATCGTCACTCTCCGCGAGCGCGCCGACGCTCGACTTCAGCAACGCCATCCGAGACCCGTCGCACCACGTCAGGGTCAGACCACATCTGCTTGTCGTAATACTTCGACTTCGAGAAGATGCGGTTCAACGCCTCCGGATGCTGCTGCATCCGCTCTGGGCTCATCGCCATGAACTCGGCATCGGTCATCGGCTGCTGCTGCGGCGGCGTGTTCTGGCGAACATAGTGGTCTACTTCTCGGTCAAGCCGGACACGCGCATCGCGTGCCGCCGTCAAGCCATCGAAGAGTTCAGCAGCGCGCAATTCGTCATCGTCGGCCCTTGCTCGCATCATGCCGGTCTCGATCTCTCGAATATCCGCATCCAGCTCCAGAGCGCGCTTGCGGGCGGCTCGGATAAAGAAATCCTCGGCCATCAGCGCCCCCCTTTATGACCATGGGCCCGCGCCGTGGCGCTGCCGTCCGGGTGATGTTTCATGCTGTAGTGTTCACGCCCGGGGACTCCCCCGTGCGAAAAGTCACCCGATCCCTTAGTGGGGTCGCGATAACGGAGCCGATCCGGCCGTCCGTTAGTGTGGTCTGGGTAGGTGTCCTCGTCAGGCAGCCGACTGATCGGCAAGCCCTCGGTCACGCCGTCATTGCCACCAAACCGCTCGTGACCACGCTTCGGCGCGTGATCGAAATAGGGCTTACGCGTGGCATCGCCATTGGCGCCAGCGACCCAGCGGCTTGTAGGAATGTCATTTCGATATGAGGGGCAGTGTTGATCCTCAACGAATTGGGGGCCTCGGGCGGCGTGCTCGTATTCGGCCTGCTTCGTGCTGACCAGCCCGTCGGCCCGGGGGTCGCCGGGCGTGTGGCGGCCCTTGTGATAAAACCGGTCGAACTCCCCGACGCTTGGCGGGCGCTTCAGGATTTTGAATCTCTCGCTCATCCAATCCCTCAATTGCGCGATCTCGCGCCTTAACCCCGAAAATGCCCTCGACGGGCCACTGTTTCCAGAGTAGAACAAAAGTGGTACGATGTAAATAGTCTAAGCTTCAGAACAACTTACGAACAATTGTGGGGTGCCAATGCCTTGCGGGCGATGGTCTCAGTCGGTTACAGGGTTGAGTTCAACGGGGGGATTTCCGACGGGATTTCCGACGTTCTTTCCCGACTGGATGGTTCGACCGTTCGCGGTCGGGATCGCCGTTACCGGCTCGTCGGCGACCTACAACGTCGAAGTCTCGCAGGACTTCTCGGGGTCTTCGACCTTCATCTCCAGCGCGGCGACGTGGTTCTCGTCGCTCGCATCGGCGCAAGTCTCCAGCGGCCTCTTCAGCATCGCCTTTCCCGTGAGCGCTATTCGGCTGAATGTCACGGCGGGCAGCAGCACGGCCACAACCACGATGACCGTGATTCAATCAGGCTGACCTATGGCGCGAACTGGTAAACGATTTCAGCGGCCTCTGCCGTATCCAGAACCCGCAGCGATCCCAGATCACCTTTGGGTCGGGTTATCTCTTGCTTTGACCGGCGATCCCGATAGGGCCGAAACGACGATCACAGATTTCTGCAAGCTGTTCGGCTTCTCTCGCGAGGCGGTCTTGCAGCGCTTCAAGGACGAGATCGAGGCCAGGGAAGAGGCCGCAAACCCGGAGACGACGTTCCATTGACTTCGATGAAGCGTATGGCGCTGCCGCGCCTCAGAGAGGCAGCTGTGACGCCGCTGTTGCTGCCTTTGATCGAGCTTGGGCCGATGCAGTGCCGATATCCCTATGACTCCAAAGGCGGCACGCTGTTCTGCGGTTTGACCAAATACTCAAGCCGGTCGTACTGCCCCGATCACGATGCGCTGTGTTACAGGCAAGAGGATAAGGGGCAGACACGGCGATTCTATAAGGACTTTGCCAAGGCGTCGGGCTTGGCTTTGTCGTCGTCCATGGCCGCATAAATGACGCCGACTTATAGCCTCTCCACGAACACGGCCCGACTTCAGGCTGTTGCCAACACGATAGACGGCGGAGGCGGGGCAGGCTCGTTGGTCTTGTTGTTGAGCGCCGGGACCACCCTCGCAACGATCACCCTGGCACGACCATGCGGGAGCGCCGCTCAAGGCGTGCTGACGTTCAACTCCAGTGGCACAGCGGTCTCAATCGCTTCGGGAAGCGGGACGGCGACAACGGCCCGGCTTGCGGACTCAAACGGCATGATTGTCGCCAGCGGCCTGACGGTCGGTCCGCCCGTTACTAGCGCTGACGTCGTGATCGGTAACGGATCGAACTCAACAGCTCTCTCATCCGGTCAAGTGGTCCAGTTCCTTGCCGCGCAGATCACTGCAGGGACTTGAGCCATGCCGATTAAGCCGAGCGACCAGCAGCGCATTTGGGATGATGTTGAGGAATCGATTCGAAGGGGAGGGGGCTGGATCGTGTCGATGGCGTCGGCGTGGCCGGTCAGGTTTGAATGCCTGCCCGGATCAGGCTTGCCCCAAACTTTGCGGGACATGGGGCTTGAGGTGCAATCGCTTGGGACAGGCGAGCGGCTGTTGCCGGTCGCAGAGATCATGCGGCAGCACGGCAGAACAGAGAGGACCACGCGCGAACAGGTCGCGCCCGCGACCGTTGAGGAATATGGGCTCAACCTGCCGATGATTGAGAGATAGCGGCCATGCTCGGCTTTGGGGCCGTTGGCGCTTGGTCAAGAGCTGCCGATAGCGCTGTTTATCAACGGCGTCGTGTCCGGGTTTTAAGCGAACCAATACGGGCGGTTTGCGTAAACTGTCGAATTCTGCAACTTTCCATATTGTGCGATTAGAGAATCGGCGTACACTACACGTGCAAAAACGCAGAAACCCGCCCTCCGTGGGGGAGCGCGAGTTTCTCGGGGCAACTATTTGTCGCGCCACGAGGATTCGGTTGACCGATCTGCCCAAAAAGCCTTTGCCGGATATTTCTCAAACGCTTGATGAAATCGAGCGTCGGAGGAGGTATGCGCTTGAGCAGATGAAGCGGTTTGCTGCTGAAGCAGAGGAGATGGAGCGCGACAAAGCGCAACTACAGGAAGTTGCGGCGAAATTAGCCGCAAAGTACGGCATAACGGTTCGGATCGATGGTGAGCCGTCAACGCCATATCCCAACGTGCCGCGAACATTGACGCTGCGTGACCTCATCGAATTGTACCGTGATGACGCAAGGTCTCCTTATCACGGGCTCAAGCACAACTCCCGTGCAAGCTATAAGGCCATCATCGGTCTAATCGAGCGTGAGCACGGCGCACAACCAATCGCCGATCTCAATGCGGCGATTTTGCAAGAATGGTACGAAAAGTGGAAGGCGGGCAACAAGGCCGCTATGGCCCGCGCCAAGATGGTGATGCTGCGAGGCCTCTTTAACTTTGGTTTTGCGACGTTCGCTGATGAACATTGCGCACGCCTCTTCGGCATCGTGAGCAGCATGTCCATCGAGGTTCCGAAAGCCCGCACCCAACAACTTACACGCGAACAAGCGAACCTGATTAGGATGAAAGCCCACGAGAAGGAGCGGGACTCGATAGCCTTGGCTCAAGCCTTCCAGACGGAGTGTGGCTTACTGCAGAAGGATGTCATCGGCGAGTGGTTACCGGTTGGGGAGCCGGGAATCTCCGATGTCATATCGAACGGACTGAAGTGGGTTCGGGGTATCCGGTGGGAGGAGATCGACGAGAACCTGATCTTGGATCACCAGCCTAGCGGGAAAGGTAAGATCGAGCTGAAAAAAGCTCCGATGGTGATGGAGGAGCTTGAGCGCGTGAAGGCGAAAAACGGCGGTAAATTGCCTAATAGCGGCCCCATCGTGGTTTCTGAGTGGGACGATTTGCCTTGGACTGCGCCCGAGTTTCGGCGGTGGTGGCGACTGATAGCGGACGCGTGTGGCATCCCAAAAACCATTCGTAGTGCTGACAGCCGGATCAGGTCGGCCAATGAAAAGACTGAAGCTAAAATGAAATTTCCGAATAAGAGCGAGGGTCCATTTTGATCTACGCTCAAACGAAAACCGGAGCCGCAAAGGCTCCGGTGGCTCTCACGAAGTGTGGCACCCGTTCGAGGCGGGTCGAAAGGTAGGTGGTACATGACAACATGAAGCTATCGGGTACCGAAGAGGCTGTTGGTCACGTTGGCGCGTGACTGACGGCCTCCGAGGAAGGGCCGGGTCTGGAGACGCTCGCCGGATTTCCACCTGCGCGGGCTCGGGTCCGATCCCCGACCGGTCCACCACTATTTTGTATCAGAATCAATAGCTTTTGTCGAACCTGTCTCTGCCGGTGGTACGGGTGCCCGTACCAGTTTCGTACCAGCAACGGATCGAACCCCCCGGCACGGAACGAGAACAGGCGAAAGAAAACCGCAGTGTTTTCAATGCGGCGATAAAGACGCTCCTTTCGGCAAGCAGCTGGTGCGGGTCGGACCCGACAAGGCCTGAGCACACCTGATGTAATTCTTAAGCCTGTCTGGAAAAAAGCGGGAACCACGGGCGCTTATCGGGAGTCCTGAGGGAACCGGTTCATCCACGAGGGCCCGGCATCATGCCGGGCCTTCGACTTTCCCAGGGGATTTCCATGTCGCTGACCATGGTGCTGCTGCCCGTCTTCGTGCAGGTCGGGCTCACCTTCGCGCTGCTGTTCTGGAACAGGACACGGGCACAAACCGCTGACGTCGCCGACGAATTCGGCCTGCCGACCCTGTTCTACGCGCTGATCGCGATTGCGCTGCCGCTGCGGCATGCCGATCTGGTCATCGTGCTGCTGTCCTGGGTGTTCGTGGTGACCCGCTTCGTCGATGCCGGCCTCGTCAGCGGCGCCAAGGACAGCCGCCAGCGCGGCCTCGCCTGGACCGCCTCGGCGCTGGTGCTGCTGGCGATGTGGCTGTATTTCGCCCTCAAGATCCTTCTCCTGATCTAGAACTGGACCTCCTGAATGACCCCCGCCGCCCGGCTGTCCGCCGCCATCGACATCATCGAGACCATCGAGGCCCAGAGGGCGCCGGCGGCCAAGGCCTTGAAGGACTGGGGCACCAGCCACCGCTTCGCCGGCTCCGGCGACCGTGCCGCCATCGCGGGCCTGGTCTGGGACGTGCTGCGCCGCCGTGCCTCCAGCGCCTATGTCATGGAGGACGACACGGCGCGGGCGCGGGTGCTCGGCATGCTCAAGCTCGAGCGCGGCCTCGATGTGCCGACCATCGCGGCGATGTGCGACGGCAGCCGCTTCGCGCCGCCGCCCTTGACCGCGCAGGAGGAGACCGCGCTGGCCTCGCGCACGACCGAGGGCGCGCCGCCGCCGGTCGCCGGCGACTATCCCGACTGGCTCGACCCGTATCTCACTGCGGTGTTCGGCGACGACCGCGTCGCGGAGGCCATGGCGATGGCCAGCCGCGCGCCGCTCGACCTGCGCGTCAACACGCTGAAGGCCAAGCGCGACAAGGTGCAGGCCTCGCTGAAGCATCTCGGCGCGGTGCCGACGCCGTGGTCGCCGATCGGCCTGCGCATCACGCTCGGTGCCGACGCCCGCAATCCCGGAATCCATGCCGAGGAGGATTTCATCAAGGGCGCGATCGAGGTCCAGGACGAGGGCTCGCAGCTCGCGGCGCTGTTCACCGCGGCCAAGCCCGGCGAGCAGGTGATCGACCTCTGCGCCGGCGCCGGCGGCAAGACCTTGGCGCTGGCGGCGATGATGGGCGGCAAGGGCCGCCTGATCGCCACCGACCACGACAAGCGCCAGCTCGCCCCCATCCACGAGCGGCTGTCGCGCGCCGGCGTCCATAATGCCGACGTCCGCAGCCCGAAGGGCGACGCCGATCCGCTCGCCGACATCAAGGCGTCCGCCGATCTGGTCGTCATTGATGCGCCCTGCACGGGAACCGGCACCTGGCGCCGCAACCCCGACGCCAAATGGCGCATGCGCCCCGGCGCGCTCGAGATCCGCCTGAAGGACCAGGCCGAAGTGCTTGATCGGGCTGCGGGCTTGGTCAAGCCCGGCGGCCGCATCGCCTACATCACCTGCTCGGTGCTGCAGCCGGAGAACGGCGACCAGGTCCGCGCCTTCTTAGGCCGGCACCCGGAATTCGCCATCCAGCCGCCCGACCAGACCGCCACCGTCCTCTGGGACAAGGCCGAGGCCTTCGCCGAGGCCGCGCTGAAGTCGGAGGAGGGCTGGCTGATGACCCCCCGCCGCACCGGCACCGACGGCTTCTTCGTGTCGGTGCTGAAGAAGCAGGCCTAAACTCCACCCACCGCCGTCATTGCGAGCGAAGCGAAGCAATCCAGGGCTGCGCGCGAGATTCTGGATTGCTTCGCTGCGCTCGCAATGACGGAGGAGGCAGCCGCGGCATCCTCCACCGTCGTCCTCTGCGAAAGCGGGGGACCCAGTAATCCACCCGCCGGTCGTGGCCGACCGAGACGCCGCGGCGCACTGGATACCCCGCCTTCGCGGGGCATGACGGCGTTGCCACAAGCACGCTGTCATTCCGGGACGCGCCCCTTGGCGCGGGCCCGGAATCCATACTCCCGGTCGTGGTTATGGATTCCGGGCTCGCGCTCCGCGCGCCCCGGAATGACGGGGAGGAAAGGGCGTCAACCCCGGCGAAGGGTTGCGGGACTCGTGCTCTCGGCGTAATTCCTTGCCATGACAGCCCAGCCCAACACCCCCGCCAGCGCCGCCACTGACACCTCGGTGGCCGCGCTCCACGACAAGATCCTGATCGTCGATTTCGGCAGCCAGGTCACGCAGCTGATCGCGCGCCGGGTGCGCGAGGACGGCGTGTATTGCGAGATCGTGCCGTTCCAGAAGGCGGAGGCCGCCTTCCGGCAGATGAGGCCTAAGGCCGTCATCCTCTCCGGCGGCCCTGAGTCCGTCCACGAGGAAGGCTCGCCGCGCGCTCCGCAACTGATCTTCGACTCCGGCGTCCCAGTGATGGGCATCTGCTACGGCCAGATGACGATGGCTGCCCAGCTCGGCGGCACCGTCGAGGGTGGTCACCACCGCGAGTTCGGCCGCGCCGACGTCGAGGTCAAAACATCAAGCCTGCTGTTCGACGGCGTCTGGCAGCCGGGCGAGCAGCATCAGGTGTGGATGAGCCATGGCGACCGCATCACGCAGATGCCACCGGGCTTCTCCGTCGCCGGCGTGTCGCCGAACGCGCCGTTCGCCGTGATCCAGGACGAGGCGCGCAAGTACTACGGCCTGATGTTCCACCCCGAGGTGGTGCACACGCCCGACGGCGCCAAGCTGATCCGCAACTTCGTCCGCAACATCGCCGGCCTCGGCGGCGACTGGACCATGCACGCCTTCCGCGCGGAGGAGATCAAGAAGATCCGCGCGCAAGTTGGTAAGGGCAAGGTGATCTGCGGCCTCTCCGGCGGCGTCGATTCCGCCGTTGCCGCGGTGCTGATCCACGAGGCGATCGGCGACCAGCTCACCTGCGTGTTCGTCGACCACGGCCTGCTCAGGCTCAACGAGGCCGAGACCGTCGTCGATCTGTTCCGGCACCACTACAACATCCCGCTGGTGCACGTGGACGCGTCAAAACTCTTCCTCGGCGAGCTCGCAGGCGTCACCGACCCGGAAGCGAAGCGCAAGACGATCGGACGCCTCTTCATCGACGTGTTCGAGGCGGAAGCGAAGAAGATCGGCGGCGCCGATTTCCTGGCGCAGGGCACGCTCTATCCCGACGTGATCGAGAGCGTCTCCTTCACCGGCGGCCCGTCGGTGACGATCAAGTCGCACCACAATGTCGGCGGCCTCCCGGCGCGCATGAACATGAAGCTGGTCGAGCCGTTGCGCGAGCTGTTCAAGGACGAGGTCCGCGTGCTCGGCCGCGAGCTCGGCCTGCCCGACGTGTTCGTCGGCCGCCACCCGTTCCCGGGCCCCGGCCTCGCCATCCGCTGCCCCGGCGAGATCACCGTCGACAAGCTCGACATCCTGCGCAAGGCCGACGCCATCTACATCGACGAGATCCGCAAAGCCGGCCTCTACGACACCATCTGGCAGGCCTTCGCCGTGCTGCTCCCCGTCAAGACCGTCGGCGTCATGGGCGACGGCCGCACCTACGACTACGTCGTCGGCTTGCGCGCGGTCACCTCGACGGACGGCATGACCGCGGATTTCTATCCGTTCGATATGAAGTTCCTGGGCAACACCGCGACGCGCATCATCAACGAGGTGAAGGGCGTGAACAGGGTGGTGTACGACGTGACGTCAAAGCCGCCGGGGACGATTGAGTGGGAGTGATTCAAACCCACCCGCGAGCATCCGAAGCGATCAGTGCCCTTTGCCCTGGACCATCGCCTCAATGGACGGCGCGAGACCGTCATTTTCGGGAAGTCTGGACGCGCCGGGTTTTTCGCTTGCGCGAGCAAGAGAGCTGGATGCAAAGCGGATTGAAGCTGAAGCCGAAGGAGCGGCTTCCGTATGGCAGTTTGGAGTGCCGGCCTGCTGACTGGGATTTTCCCGGGCGGAAGGTCGGCCACCCCTGACGGCGCTTGTGTCGCTGCTTCCTGTTCCTATCTGATTGCGGGATGACCCGCCTGATCATCCCCACCGCACCCGAGGAGCTTGCGCCTTCCGAGCCGCCGCAGCCTTTCACGCCGGAATACCTGAGCAGGCTCAGCGAGGAAGAGAGGAAATCGCCCGAGATGCAGGAATTCGGGCGGCGGATGATCAATAGTGGCGGAGAACATGTCACCTGGTTCGTGTGGCGCTATCAGTCGAAGGTGCTACAGACACCGTTTATGCCCCGGCAGGGCTCGATGTTCTTCCTCGATTGCGGACGCGGGCCTTTCGCGGTCACGGCGGCGCATGTATTCGAGCAATTCGTCGAGGATCACCGGACGCGGCGCATCCGAAGCTGCCAGATCGCCAATATCTCCTTCAACCCCGAGGAGCGCTTGATCGCCCACGGGAAGGATCTTGGGCTCGACATCGCAACCTTTAAGGTCACGCCCGAGGAGATCGCGGCTACGGGCAAGAAGATCGTGCAGGGTACGGATGGTGCGTGGCCGCTACCGCCAAACAAGCCAAATGAGGGCGTGTTCTTCGGCGGCTTTCCGGGATGCGAGCGCGATGCGGTAGGGCCGCATGCGATGGTGTTCGGCCTTCACAGCGCCTTAACACCCCTGACCAGCTTCACGGACCACCAGCTCTGCTGTCAGCTTGAGCGTGGATATTGGATGGATGTTCGCGGGGCGGGATTGCCGCCGGAGGGCTATGACCTGGGCGGCATCTCGGGCGGCCCGATGCTTGCGCCGATCTTCGCCGATGGCGCCTGGGGCTGGAGGCTCGTGGGCGTGATTTCGGAGGCCGCAAGCGTCGCGGGCTTCGAGCGGGTCACGGCGGTCCGTGCACATTTCATCCTACCGGACGGGCGGCTTTCGCGCTGAGAGGTGCTCATTTCCGCAGCGGGCAGGAGCTGACAGATATCCCGAATCGAGGCGCGCCTTAAGGAGCTTGCTGAGGTCGCTGAGCGGTGTCGAAAGATCATCCTGATCTATGTCGGCGGCGGCTTGCTTCTCAGCGCGGTGCTGGGCAGCATCGTTTCACTCCGATCGAACGTCAGCACGTTGCGACACACAATGGCCGCGATGGCGCCGCTGAGACGTTTCGCTCGGATCTGATCGGTGGGATCGATCCTCGCCTGGTCGGTGATGCGCGAAGTAGCGGAATGGTCGCGGTTGATTCAAATGGGAAGTTTAGAGTTTAGTGGGCGGATTCCAACTTGAAGTGCAGCGTCACCGAAATTTCCTTCGGGTATGCCGATAATCAACGTTAAATTGAAGCGCAAATTGCGACGCGCAAACTTGCCATTTTGGATGATGACCAAATGACTGAAGCGATCTCCGAAACTCAAAGGCTCCGTGAAGACTTGGTAAAAGAGGCGCTGAAGGACGTCGATTGGCCAAAGCTTAAGGCGCATCTTGACCCGATCGCACTTACGATGGACGACGTTGTCGACCTTTGCGGCCACATCCGTCGCTTTTCGGATTGGATCGCGAAGTATCCCCGAAAGGGTTTCGAGAAGAAGCGGGAGACGTTTTTCACCGAGCTTGCAAACTACGTGCGGGATAAAGTCGGCCCCAATGCCCCCGATAAGGTGACCGCGGTTCGGTCTGTAGTCAAGCTGATTGAACACGGGTACCGGTCGATCCTGCACGTCCTCGACCAATGCGCTATCGGCAAGCAGCCCGCCGATGTTAGGGTTGCAGCCTGCATTAACCGCGCCTGCCACGAATACGCAGATGTTCTCAAGCGGCAGCAGGCGGCATTGAACGCGACCAAGAGTCTTGAACTCATGGCGGCTGCCGGGATTCGGGACGATGATGGAAACGTGGTGTCGGCTGACGCCGTGGTCGAAGGTCTGTCGGCATCTGTGACCATGACGGTGATCATGGAGGCATATAAAAATAACTGGTTTAACGACGATGTCGTCGTACTGCCAACCTTGCCCAAGGTCGGGGAACAGGAGCGATTTCAGTCCGGCGCTACGCAGGTTATGGCGCTGTACTGGCGGAACTGGCAGCGGCTGGAAAAGCGCCGGCGCTATCTTGACGGCGAAATCCGGACCTTGAGAGGGGCGCAACGTCCGCCCGATCTCGATCCGCGGGTCGAAGCCATCCTTCGGTACATCCCGGCAGAAGGCGGCCTCTCGGAGAGAGAAGTTTACGATTTTCTTGCTAACGAAAGGTTGAAGGACCGTTTGCTACAGACGTTCATGGAGATGGATGTTGAGCACCGCATCTCGGATTTGAGCGTCGGTATCGATGCGGGCGCGAAGCTGCCTCCGGATCAATTTGTCTCGCCGGAGGAAATTCATGCCGGCGTCTCTCTGTCCGAAATCCTTGGGTATGCGATTGTCGATGATACATCCCAGCCGGGCGGGTTGCGCTTGCTGGAGTGGCTGCGGGGCTACGCGGTCCTGAAGGCGCTGGGACAGGAGCAAGCTCGCAAGAACGGCGTGTCGGGCGATGCGTTGATGCTCGTCTATTTGGAAGAAGACTTGCTCGATATTCTGGAGCGTTGCGGCCTTGAACGAAGCCAAGCGAAGCGCTTCATTGCGCTGACCGTGTTGCATCGCTCTAGCCGCGATATGTTCGATTGCCCGTTGATCCGAATGCAAGACGGCAAAATCATCTTGTTCTCGCCTGGGGTTATCGACGGAAACATGCCGCTTGCGGTCCTCTCCAATCTTTCCAACCGCAACGAAGAACTGGGTGCCAAGGGAAAGGCGTTCGAAACGCATATCCGCGATGTACTCAAAAGGAATAATCTCGACGTCTATGCCTTCACAGCGACGCGGGACGGTCAGACATTCGAATACGACGCGGTGTTGGTGTGGGACGACACTATCTTTGTGTTCGAATGCAAGAACCGCAGTCTGTCGGGCAATGATCCCGTGTCAGTGTATTACTTTGACTTAGAGGTAAGGAGCCAAGCCAAGCAGGCGGCACGGTTAGCCGATGCGCTTCGGACTTATCCCGATATCGTTGAAAAGGAGCTGGGTCCGCAACACGTCGGGAAGGCAGTCATCGCATGCGTGCTGCATTCTTTGCCTTATTCAAGGCTTGAGCCAATCGACGGGGTCTATTTTACAGATGCCTCGACGCTGATCCGGTTTCTGGAGCAGGAATACTTTCGGGTGAAGGTGCCGCACCGCATTGGGAACGCGACGCTTCTGCATCGCACGGCGCTCAAAAAGTTCTGGAAAGGAGATAGGCCGTCGGCGGCGGATCTTCGGCAGGCGCTCGCCGAACCGTTCCCCTTGAAGTTATCCGTCGAGCACCTCGACATGTCTCAGGTTGACTTCGCCATCTCGCAATCAGAGGCGGTAGTCGCGCCGGAGATCACGCGCAAGCCCATGACTACGCGTTCCGCCTGCGAGGCCGTTGGCGTGGACGCGGACGCCGTCCTCAAGGAGATCATGGACATTTCCCGGCGGGCAGGGCGGCTACGCAAGAAAGTCGGGAAGCGCCGCGGGCGCGCCCTTACGGTCGATCCGTCGGTCCTTGACGAGTGAGGCGGACAAGCGGGAGTTACGGTGGGGAGTTTACGGTGACGCGAAACTCCTCCGCTCCCCTCGCTGCGATTGAGCAAGTTGCTCGCGACTTAAAGACGGTGAAAGCCATCGACGGACACCCCGTCGTCGTCCAAGTGATCATCTGCCCGACGGGCAATCCGCGCATGCACCGCATGCGCCAACTGCCCGTCGTGCCAGTTTGTCGCGCAGTTCTCCCTTGTCACGTCGGGCAAATCACCTCCACATTCTCGCGCATCCCGGCTCGCTGAAGAGGGACGTTTCGCGATCGTCATGAAGCGTCGAGCCGGAGAGGCGACGGGCGCGTTGCTCCGCAGCCGGGTGTCAAAAGCCCGTGCCGACGAACGGAGCGAGGCGACGGCGAAGTGGCGTGGTCCTGGTCTCCCGACGCTGAGACCAAGCCGGTGGGGATGATGATCCGCTGGTGACGGGGGCAAGACAGCCGGTCCCCGGGGAGAGCGCCTATAACCCGTCAAACCGTCGCGCAGGGAAGGCCGGATATTGGGCTGAACCTGTGGTTCTGCCGCGTGCTTTTTGCTGCACGCGGACCGCGGGTGTCAGCCGATACCCGGTCTTCCCTGCGCCTCTTCTTCGGACGAAGAGGTTCACTCAGGACACAACTCGGGCGTAGTCCGCCGCGAGACGGCTCAGCCATACCCGCTGTTTGAAACGTATACAACGCACCCGTGCGATGTCCTGATCAGGTGGACAGTCGCAGGGTGATCTGCCGTCTATCCAGTGGCGTCAAAGCACTGCGCGGCGGCGTCGCCAGGGCGCGGCCGCGCCACCGATCTTGTCTGCCTTTGCGGGCGTTGCGGGATTGTCGATCAGTTGAGGTCGGCCCGGCCGTCAGGGCGACGTTTGAGCACGCCACCGAGAGCGGTCCGGCGAGGGGATCATGCAGGAAAGCTCCCGCTCGGCAAATCGACAATGGCGACGAGCAGCTCATCTTCAGGCAAAGCATCGAGTCTGCCGCCCGGGCGGGTACAATCTAGAGGGCTGTGATCAGTTCCTGATCGCGTGGCACCGCAGCCTGGAGGACTTTACCCGCCGCTCGTGGAGGCCGGTAGCTGCCGTGTTGGACCGGCCGGCCCGCACGGAGCTGGCGAGCCGTCTCACTAAGGACAATTCTGGTCCAGTGATAATGCCAAGAACTGGCCCTGTTGAATGGGGCAGGCCTGGCCTAAATCGCTCGTGAACCGCCTCCTGACACAAGGGCAAGCCATCATGAGCAAGGACAGCGCTCACCCGAACTCCGCAACGACCGCTGAGGCGCCCGTCTACAAGAGTTGGACATGCCTGCTCTGCGGACTCGTCTACAATGAACGCGACGGATGGCCCGACGACGGCATTCCACCCGGCACGCGTTGGCAGGACGTGTCCGAAGATTGGATCTGCCCCGACTGTGGTGCAGGCAAGAGCGACTTCGCGATGGTCGAGGTCTGAACAAATCCTGACAATGGCTGCGTGAGCGTCAACGGTGACGTGACGTTCTCTTCCTGCCGAAGGAGTTGCAATGTACGTTCCCTCGCACTTCGACGAAGCCCGTCCTGAGATGCTCTGCGATCTGATCGAAAAGAATCCGCTTGGCATTTTGATCACGCACGGCAAGGGCGGCTTGGACGCCAATCATATTCCGTTCGAGCTGAACCGAGCGCAGGGGCAGTGGGGAAAGTTGCACTGCCACGTGGCGCGCGCGAACCCGGTGTGGCGGGATCTGGACACTGGCGCTGAGGTGCTCGTGGTGTTCCGCGCGTCTGACGCTTATATCTCCCCTCAATGGTACCCGAGCAAGCAGGATTTCCACAAGCAGGTGCCGAGCTGGAACTATCTCGTCGCGCATGCGTACGGGCGCGTGACCATTCACGACGACGAACGTTACGTGCGCGGCAATGTCGCCCGTTTGACACGGAAGCATGAAGCGTCTCAACCGGTCCCTTGGAAGATGACTGACGGTCCGAAGGACTATATCGACACGATGCTCAAGGCGATCGTCGGGCTGGAGATCGCAATCACGAACCTGGTCGGAAAATCCAAGCTGAGCCAGAACAAGGAGGTGCGGGACATACGCTCCGCAGGCGAGGCCTTGAAAGAACGAGGCGAGCATCTCATCGGAGACGCCATGCTGGCGGCCGCAGCCGTCAAGGCAAGCCAGGAGTAGAGACGCGGCAATCAGGCGATAAGAGCAGCGCGCGAGCGATCCAGCCGTCGTATTTGTCAGTATTTGTCAGCGTCCCCACGCGGGGCGAGGGGACGTCCGGCGCGCCGGTGTGAGCATGAGCGACTGTCTCACGATCTGACCGCCGTCAGCGGCGCGGGCTTGGATGGGCGAGCCGTCCCCTTGGCTGCGACGAATGCATCGAGGACGCCTCTGAGGCGGACGACGGCGGACTGTAGCTCCGCAATCGAAAAGCCGCCGAACCCGAGCATGAGTCCGCCACGAGGCGGGGTCGCATGGTACATGGGCGAGATCGGTCGCACCACCAGCCCCGCTTTGTGCGCCTGCTCCGCAACCGCGACATCGTCGAGGCCGGGCGGAAGCCAGAGTAACAGGTGCATGCCCTGGTCGCTCGGCTGCAGCGTTGCCCAGGACGGTAGGTCCTTGACAAGGGCGGAGATCAGGGCGGCGCGTCGTTCTGCGTAAGCGCCGCGAATGCGCCGGATGTGGGCTTCGAAATGGCCTTCGCGCATGTACTGCGCGAGGACGTGCTGGTCGACCGCCGGCGAATGGCGATCGATGAGGGCGCGCGCGCCAGCGAACGCGTCGACCAGGGGAGGGGGAACGATCGCATATCCGATCCTCATCGAGGAGAACAAGACCTTACTCATCGTCCCAAGGTACACGACGCGCGCGGGATCAAGTCCCTGCAACGATGGAAATGGATGTCCGGCGTAGCGAAGTTCGCTGTCGTAGTCGTCTTCGACAATCCAGGCATTGTTCTGCCGCGCCCACGACAGCAACGCGGTGCGTCTCGCCATGCTCATGGGCATGCCCAACGGATACTGATGCGAAGGTGTGACGAAAGCGACCCGGGCGTTCGGGCACTGGACGAGACCGTCTTGGACGTCGATGCCCTGATCATCCACGGGAATCCGGAACGTCCGGACATTGAAGTTTTCGAGCACGGCGATGATGCCGGGGTAGGCCGGGTCTTCGGCCCACACGGCATCGCCGTCAGAGAGAAGAACGGTCGCCGATATGAAAAGCCCCTGTTGCGTGCCCGCCGTAACGATGACCTGATCGGGCTCGCATTTCACGCCCCGAGCCTTCCGTGCATATTCGGCAATTGCGATCCGCAAATCGGGTACTCCTTTCGGATCAATGTAGCCCGACGGGGCGGCTGCCCGCAGAGCCCGGACACGATTGCCAAGCCGTCGCCATTGGTCGCCGGGGGCAACTGCACCCGCGGGATGAGCAATCGCAAACGGCGCCGGGTCTTGAGGCCGGAGAGACCGCGCGACCTCAGCCAGACGGGCGACTTTCTCCGGCAACAGAGGACTGGGGTCTGCGCGTTCGATCAACGCCGGAGCGCGGGTCATCAAATCGGTGTCGGCATTGACGTTCGCGACGATCGTGCTGCCTCTGGCCCGGGCCTCGAGGTAGCCTTCTGCATGGAGCTGATGAAACGCCTCGATGACGGTTCCTCTCGCGAGCTGCAATGAATTGGCAAGGGCGCGAGTGGATGGCAGTCGCTCGCCAGGCTTCAGGATCCCCTTCGATATCGCCTCGCGAAGCGCTTGAGTCAGTTGGTATCCAACGCGGCCGGCAGTCCGGTCGAGCGAGCCCAGCGAGGGAATTGCGATGATGGTTCGGCGTCGTGCCATCGGTTCTCTGGTCCAACTGTTCTCCCGAATCTTGGACCAAACAATAGATCAGTTCCAGACGCCGGTGTCGGATTCGCTCCAATTGCGAGGGTTTGCGTAGGTCTGAACTGAGAAAGAACCTCGATCAGGGTATCGGGCTACGAATTCGCATACCGGAACCTGCCGCTGGTAGCGGGTCGAAGAGGCGCTGGACATGCGGAGATGGAGCGCGACGCCGAAGCCCTGCGTGGGCTGACCAGCAACGCTGGCTATGCCGCCATCTTCGCCAATTGGCTAAGTCGCTGCCAGCTTCCTTGCCGTGCTCCAAAGACTCTCAGCGGCATGGATCATCCGCGCCCGCGCGCGGATGAGGCATATGCTGATCTTGATGTCCCAGTCCTTGGGGCCGGCTCTCACCAATCGGCCGCTCTGGAGATCGAGCTCGACCAGGCTGCGTGGAGCCCAGGTGATCCCGCGGCCTTCTCGGGCCATGTTGATGAGCAGCATCACCGGTGCTGAGAAGCTGGGGAGCAGCATGGCGCTCGGCTGCTTCGTCGCGAGGAAGGCGGTCACGATGCGGCCCACGCCTGAACCCGGATGATAGGCGAGATAGGGCAGCGGTTTGTCCGCGGAGCCAGGCAGCGCAAACCGCGGCATCGATTGTCGGCGGCGACCGCTGCGCGTGACGGCCTTGTAACCGGTCGCGCTGATCGGGACCAGGACATCGTCGGCGAGGTCGATGCGCTGAAAGCGATCGTTATTTAGACGGCTGGCGAGCGATGGATGGTAATGCGCCAGCATGAAATGCGCATGGGCCTCGAGCAGGAGCTTCTCACACCCGGCGAAGTTCGACGCCACGAGCTGAACGGCGGATCCGGATCGCGCGCGGTCGACCCGGCGGATCCAGTCCGGAAAGAACGTCTGCGACAGTGCGTGGGTGGCGACGAATTGAACCGTCTCGGCCTTGAGGCGCGCCGCTTCCAGGGCCTCCTCGCGGCCGTTTGACAGCCTGCGAATGACGTCCTCCGCCACCGGACGAAAACTCTCCCCCGCCGGCGTCAGCTTCACGACATGCGTGCTGCGCTCGAACAGAGGCGCTCCAAGCCACGCTTCCAGCGACTTGATCCGCCGGCTCAAGGCCGGCTGCGTCACGTGCCGGCGCAGCGCTGCGCGGGAGAAGCCGCCGTCCTCCGCAATGGCGAGGAAATCCTCGATCCAGCTCAGGTCCATGATGCCAGCTCGTTATTGAATTATTCCAATACGGCATTAGCACCGCGGCACCGGCTGGTCCAATGTCAGGCCAAAGATAAGGGCCGCGGAGACGCTGTTTGCAGCGCCAAAGAGCGCGAGGCGGGAGGACACGGAATTGACGATCACAACGACTCCTTTGTCCGAGGCGCTCCCGACGCAGGCTGCTGCGCCCCGTGCCGGCTCGCTTTGGCGGGAGCCTTATGTCCTGATCGTGGCGGGCGCCGTGCTCGGCGCACTCGTCGGCGCGCTGTTTCCGGCTGCAGCACTCGAATTCAAGCCGCTCGCCGACGGCTTCATCTCGCTCATCAAGGTCACGATTGCGCCGCTGGTGTTCCTGGTCGTGGTGACCGGCATCGCGCAGGTCGGCGACATGAAGGCGGTCGGGCGCATCGGACTCAAGGCCTTCCTGTATTTCGAAATCGTCACGACGCTCTGCCTGCTGTTCAGCTTCATCGTGGTGCGATGGGTCCAGCCCGGCGCGGGTGTGGCGCACGCCACCCCGCAACAGGCCGAAGCCGTGGCCCGCTATGCGCAGACCCATGTCGGCTCGTTGTCGGCCTATGTCCAGCACATGATCCCCGAAAGCTTCTTCGGCGCCTTTGCCAGCGGCGACGTGCTTCAGGTTCTCGTGCTCGCGCTGCTGTGCGGCATTGGCCTCCTGATGCTCGGCGAAAAGGCGCTGCCGTTGCGCTCGGGCATGGAGCGGTTGACCGAGCTCGTGTTCAGCGTGGTCCATGTCGTCGTCATGCTGGCACCGATCGGGGCCTTCGGCGCCATGGCGTTCACGGTCGGCAAATTCGGCGCCGCCACATTGTACGCCCTCGCGCTCTTGGTCGGGACGGCCTGGGCGATGATGGCGTTCTTCATCTTCGTCGTCCTGGGAATGATCTGCCGTCTGGTCGGCATCCGGCTGATGGACCTGCTCCGGCTGTTGCGCCCCGAGCTTCTCGTCGTGCTCGGAACGTCGTCGTCGGAGACGGCGATTCCCGGAATGATGGAGAAGCTGCCAAGGGCGGGGGTGGGACGCGCCGTGATCGGTCTCGTCATTCCGTCCGGCTACTCCTTCAATCTCGACGGCGTGGCGCTGACATTGCCGCTGAGCACGATCTTCGTGGCGCAGGTCTACGGCATCGAGCTGAGCACGGCGCAGCAGTTGAGCCTGTTTGTCGTGATGCTGTTCACCAGCAAGGGCGCAGCCGGTGTCACGGGCGGAGCGTTCGCCGCGTTGGCGGCGACCGTCGTTGCGGCCGGGCTGCCTGTCGAAGGCCTCGCGCTATTGCTCGGAATCGACCGCTTCATGTCGCTGGCGCGCGCGGTCACCAACACCATCGGCAACGCAGTGGCCGCGATCGTGGTGGCGAAATGGGATGGTGAATTCGACCGCGACGATTGGGGGCGGGTCGTCCAGATGAAAGCAGCAAAGTAGGATCCATGGTTCTCAGTGAAGACTTGCCGATCGTGGCGCTGGTTCCCGGTGATTGCACCGGTATCGGTCCTGAGCAGACCGCGCGAATCCTCTCCGATCACCGCCTGGCCGATGCGGCGCGCCTCGTCGTGGTGGGCGATGCCCGCGTGCTGGAGATGGGAATGGCGCATGCCGGCGTGAGCTTCGATATCGAGCGGATCGGCTCACCCAGCGAGGCTTCCTGGGTTTCCGGCAAGATCCAGCTGATCGATCTCGGCAACACCGACCCGTCGAGGCACCCGATCGGAAAGGCCAGCGCCGAGTCCGGGCGGCTCACCGGAGAGACGCTGTCGCGGGCGATCGATCTTGCCAAAGACGGCGCGATCGATGCCATCACCTTCGCGCCCTTGAACAAGCGCGCGATGTTCGACGGCGGCTGGAGGTACCCGGACGAGCACAAGATGTTCGCGGACCTGCTCGGGCACCGTACGTATTTTTCTGAAATGAACGTGTTGGATGGACAATGGATGTCGCGCGTCACCGGGCACCAGTCCCTGCGCGAGGCGCTGAACGACATCAGCCCGCCGCGGATCACCGATGCGGTGGTCCTCGTCGACAGGATGATGCGGAGATCCGGAGTCGCCGCGCCGCGGATCGCCGTGGCCGCACTGAATCCGCATGCCGGCGAGGGCGGCTTGTTCGGTCGCGACGAGATCGAGATGATCAAGCCGACGGTGGAGGCGATTGCGAAACAGGGCATTGTCTGCAGCGGTCCGTATCCGGCGGATACGGTTTACATTCGCGCCTTTGCCGGCGAGTTCGACAGCGTCGTCGCGATGTATCATGACCAGGGGCAGATCGCGACGAAGCTGCGCGGCTTCAATCGCGGAGTGACCGTCACGGCCGGCCTCGAGACCGTCTTCACCACGCCCTCGCACGGCACGGCGTTCGACATCGTCGGCAAGGGCGTCGCAGACACCGGCGCGCTCGAAAGCGCGGTCCGGCTCGCCGCGCAATTGGCCTCGTTCAAAGCCCGGGAGATGTCACATGCACACTGATCGCAGGACCCTGCTTCAGGCCGCCGCCGCTCTTCCCTTGTCCGCGGTCGGCGCGACTACGGCATTTGCACAGGCTCAGGCACCGGCGGCGCCCGCCGCGGCGCCGCCCAAGGAGATCACGCGTACGCTTGCGCGGTACATCGTCTCGGCGGGATATGATGTTCTGCCGGTCAAGGTCCGCAAGGAAGGCGTGAGGACGCTGCTGAACTGGGTCGGCGTCGCGATCGGCGGGTCGCGACACGAAACGGTCGATATCGCGGTCGCGGCGTTGGCGCCGTTCTCCGGCCCGCAGCAGGCGTCGCTGTTCGGCCGGCGCGAGCGGTTCGACATCATGAACGCCGCCTTCATCAACGGCGTGTCCAGCCACATCTTCGATTTCGACGACACCCATCTGAAGACGATCATCCATCCGGCCGGTCCGGTGGTTTCGGCGATCATTGCGCTCTCGGAAATGCAGCCGGTCTCCGGAAAGGAGTTCTTGAATGCGCTCGTCCTCGGTGTCGAGACCGAGTGCAGGATCGGCAACGCCGTCTATCCGAACCACTACGATGTCGGCTGGCACATCACCGGGACTGCCGGGGTGTTCGGTGCGGCTGCGGCTGCCGGCAAGCTGTTGAAGCTCAGCGAGCAGCAGATGACCTGGGCGCTGGGCCTCGCCGCGTCGCAGCCGGTCGGCCTGCGCGAATCGTTCGGGTCCATGAACAAGAGCTTCAACCCCGGCCGTGCGGCGTCAAACGGCATATTTGCCGGCCTTCTGGCGTCGAAGAACTTCACGTCGTCGGACGGGATGATCGAGGCGAAGCGCGGCTGGGCCAACACGATCAGCACGAAGCAGGACTATGGCGAGATCGTCGGCGATCTCGGCAAGCGTTACGAAGCCGCGCTCAACACCTATAAGCCGTTCGCCTGCGGCATCGTGCTGCATCCGGCGATCGATGCCGCGATTCAGCTGCGCAACGAGAACAGGCTGACGGGCGACCAGATCGATCACGTCGATCTCAAGGTCAATCCGCTCGTGCTCGAGCTGACCGGCAAGAAGACGCCGCAGCAGGGGCTCGAGGGCAAGTTCAGCATCTTTCATGCGGTGGCCGTGGCGATCGTGGAAGGCGCGGGCGGAGAGAAGCAGTTCAGCGATCGCGCGGTAACCGATCCGACGGTGCTGTCGCTGCGTGGCAAGGTCATTCCGGTCATCACGCCCGAGATCAAGCCGGAGCAGGTCGAGATGATGATCGTGCTGAAGGATGGGCGGAAGCTCAGCCGCCGCATCGAGCACGCCGTCGGCAGCGTGGAAGTGCCGATGACCGACCAGCAGCTCGAGGCGAAGTTCGTGGACCTCGCCGACGGCATCGTTCCGGCGGCGTCGATCCGGCGGATCATGGACGCCTGCTGGAATGTCGAGAGTCTGTCGAATGCTGCCGACATCGCGAAGATGTCGGCGTCGGCCTGACGATGGCGAGGAGGGCCATGTCGTCGCGCCGCCGTCTGCTGCAATCGGCGGGGGCGTTTGCTGCAATCTCGGCGACGCCGATCCGTTTCTCCCGGGCCGCCGGCCCGGGCGTGACCGAGCGCCTGGCGCGCTACATGGTTGCGGCGCGTGACCAGGAGCTGCCGGAGCAGGTGATGCTCGCATGCAAGCACCGCATTCTCGACACGCTCGGTGCGATCGTCTCGGGTGCGCGTATGCATCCGGGCGAGATGGCGCTGAGATACGTGCGCAGCCTCGGCGGCGAGCCGCAGGCGTCCGTCGCCGGCTCCGACGTCCGGACGACGGCCGTCAATGCGGCGATGGCAAACGCCATGTGCGCTCACGCCGACGAGACCGACGATTTCGAACCGGTCACCAAGGCGCATCCGGGGTGCGCGGTCATCCCCGCCGCGCTCGCTATGGCTGAACGGGAGCATCGCAATGGGCGCGACGTGATCCGCGCCGTTGTGCTCGGCTATGACCTGACCTGCCGCCTTCTGATGGCGCTCGGGCCGGACCTGGTGCGCGGCTCGCATCGCAGTGCCGAGGGCACGTCGTCGACATTCGGCGCGCTCGGCGCTGCGGCCTCGCTGGCGCGGCTCGATGAGAGGGGCATGCGTCACGCCATTTCCTATTCGGCGCAGCAAGTCTCGGGGCTGTGGAGCTGGGTCAAGGACACGGACCACATCGAGAAGGCATTCGATTTCGCCGGAATGGGCGCGCGCAACGGTGTCATGGCGGTCGACATGGTGATGGCCGGGCTCACCGGCGTCGATGACGTGCTCGATGGCACCCACAACCTGTTCATCGCGCTGTCGAGCGATCCGAAGCCGGAGGAGATGGTCAGGGATCTCGGCAGCCGCTTCTACGTCACGGAGACGGCCATCAAGACCTTTTCGGTCGGCTATCCGATCCAGTCGCCGCTGGATGCGCTGCTCACGCTGCGCCGACAGCAAGGGCTCACTCCAGACAACGTCCGCAGCATCCTGGTCAAGCTTCCGACCGACGCGATGGGCATCGTCGGCGACAGCGCCATGCCCGACGTGAACTGTCAGCATCTCGTCGCGCTTGCGTTGGTCAAGGGGGCGGTCTCGTTCGGAGACAGTCATGATGTCGCGCTGATGCGCGACCCGACGATCCTGGAGCAACGGGCGAAGGTGACGCTCGCAGGCGACAAGGGCTTGATGGATCCGGCTGCGCCACGCGGTGCGATCGTCGAGGTGACTCTGGTCGATGGCCGCAAGGTCGATCATTTCACCAGACACCCGCCGGGCACCAAGGAGAATCCGCTGGGCACGGAGGCCGTCAACGTCAAGACCAGGGATCTGATGACGCCCGTTCTGGGGCGTGAGAAGACGGAGAAGCTGATCGACATGGTTGGGCGGCTCGAAGAAATCGACGACATCGGCCGGTTGCGCGCACTATTCGCGGCGTGATCGGCTGTCACGGCGATGAGAAGCGACGGAACATCATCGTCTGATCCATTCCCTTGGCGGCGCGGCGGGCGGCTCGTCGGCTCGGTCTTCTCCGGTGCATTCTGCGGATTGACGAAAAAAGAAGACGAAGCGGGAGGGACGAGACATGAAGCTGAGGCTGATGCGGCAGCGGAGAAGGCGACCGTGATCGGATTCCACTTCGCGTTCCCGTCGGTCGGACGCGTCGAGAAAGACGGCGCCGGCTATCGGCTGATCCCATCATCGTGGAATCCGACGCTATGAAAGACCGGCACATTGTCAGCACGGCGGTACCGATGTCGGATCGCGCCAGACCACGCATGAAATCGACCGGTCCGCTCGCATCGCTTGGCTTTGCCATCGCAAGCCTTGGCTTGGGCTTCTGGGCCATGATGGCGGGAGCAGCTGCGCAGGATGCGCGCGAGATCGCTCCGACCGGCGTGCTGCGCGTCGCTGTTGCGGTCGGGCCGGCCGCCTCCGCGTTCTGGACGACACGCGATCCGGCGACAGGCAAGCCTGTCGGCGTGACAGTCGAACTGGCCAAGGCGGCCGCGGGCAAGCTCAATGTGCCGCTTGAGCTCGTCGAATATCAGAGCTCGGACGAAATCGCGGCCGCCGGCAGCAAAGGGGCGTGGGATCTGTCCTTCATGCCGGCGGATCGCAAGCGGGAGCAGTTCGTCGATCAAGGACCTGCCTATGTCGCCTACATGAGCGGGTATCTCATTCGCGCGAACTCGGACATCACGGCCGTCGCCGATATCGACCGTCCGGGAATCCGGGTCGGCTGCATCGAAGGCACCTCGACGTCCAGAACGGTCGAGGCGAGCATGAAAAGTGCCAGCGTGACGAAATTCATCAAGCCTGAAGAGGCCGCTGAGCTGATCGGCCAGGGTCGGCTCGACGCCCTCGCCATGGGCATGGAAGCCTTGGAGGAGCTGTCGCGGCGCCTGTCGGGCAGCCGGGTCTTGAACGAGGTCATCCAATCAACGGGCGTCGTCGTGGTCGTCCCGAAGGGCAAAGTGACGGCGCGGGAGTGGGCGGCCCGATTTCTTGCAGATGCCAAGGCGAATGGCACGGTGCGCCGAGTGCTCGATCAAAGTGGATTTGTCACCGCCAAGGTCGCCCCGTGATGCCGTGGTGAACTCCGGCCAAGCCATATCTTTGGCTTATGAGCGCCAACGCCAAATCGTATTTTGGCTGTGCTGGAATTCCGTCTATCTCCAATCGGCGGGCGATGAAGCTGTCGGCAATCATGATGGACACGACCGGCAGGCACGCTCGGAAAGTGCGCCTGCATGGTCCATGCGGCCACCCGATTGTACTGCACTCGCGCTTGTTCTCCCGGCCAACGAAGAAGCGCATCTGGTTCGAGTCCTGGCCTGAAAGTGAACGATCATGAAACTGGGCTGGTATTCCGAACTCGACGAGGTCGAACGCCGGACGTATTGGGCTTGCTTCGCGGGCTTTGGTCTCGACTCGCTGGATTCGACGATCTACGCGCTGGTCATCCCGGCGCTGATTGCAACAATCGGACTGACGCGCCCTGAAGCCGGCTATCTCGCGACCGCAGCCCTCGTCGGTGCAGCCATCGGTGGCTGGGGCGGGGGGATCCTTGCCGATCGCATCGGCCGCATCAAGGTCCTGCAACTGACGATCCTCTGGGTTGCCCTGTTCACGCTCGCATCGGCTTTCGCGACCGGCTTCAACTACTTGCTGATCGTGCGTTTTCTCCAGGGCCTCGGCTACGGCGGTGAGGCGGCCGTGGGTGGCGTCCTGATCAGCGAGGTCGTCAGGCCCGCGCTTCGCGGCCGGGTGGCCGCGTCGGTGCAGAGCAGCTACGCGGTGGGTTATGCGATTTCCGTCGCGCTGCTCCCCGTCATTTCATCGCTGTTTTCTGAAGAGCTCGGCTGGCGCGTGTTCTTTGCGGTCGGCATCGCGCCGGCCTTTCTCGTGTTCTTCATCCGCCGCCTTGTGCCGGAGTCCGGGCTTTATCGTCAAAGCCGCGCGGACGAGACAGCCGGACTGCCCGCCTGGACGATCTTCACCAGGGCCCATGTGCGGCGTACCGTGGCGGCGGTCACGATGGCCACCGGCATTTTCGGCGGTGCCTATGTGATGATCACGTGGCTGCCGACCTATCTGCGCACCGTCCTCAACCTGACCGTGGGGAGCAGTGCAGGTTATCTTGCCATGAACATCCTGGGTTCGTTGGTCGGACCGTTGCTCTATGGCTGGCTTTCGGATCGCACGGGCCGGCGTCCCGCGTTCATGATCTTCCTGCTATGCCAGGCCGTGAACGCGAGCATCTACCTGCTTGCTCCGATCGGCGCCAACGCGACGATCCTGCTCAGCTTCTTTCTGGGCGCGTTCCAGGGTGGGTTGGCATCAGGAATGTTGCCGACCTTTGCCGAATTGTTTCCGACCGAGATTCGTGCGAGCGGGCAGGGTTTCTGCCTCGGTGGCGGGCGTGGGTTTGGCTCGGTCGTGCCTGCGACCGTGGGCGTGCTTGCTGCGTCGCATCCTCTTGGCTTGTCGATGGGCCTTTGCGCGCTCGCCGCCTATGGACTTGCTTTCATCGCCGCGATGGCTTTGCCCGAGACGAGCGGCGCTGACCTGCAGCGTATGACTCCGTTGGAGATGCAAGCAGGGCAGCCGGGAGATCTCGGCAACCTCCAAGCACGGCCGTCGGAATGAGGAGGCTGAGAACGACACGCCTCGTCGAGCGAAACAAGGCGCCCAGGCTGGCCGACGAGAGCACGGAGAAGGCAACAGGGTCGGGAGGAAGACATGCACTATCGGACCATTTTGAGCGTCATCGCATGCGTCGCAGCTCTGCACTTATCGAACAGCCTCGCCCAGACATCGAACACCGACAATCCCAACGACGCGGTCGCGGATGCACTGACGCCGCCTCCTTATGGCGAGCCGATCAGCCTGGAGATGGCCAAGAAGGTGGCTGCTGCGGCCGTTGCCGAAACGACGAAGCGCAATTGGAACGCATTCTGCATCTCCGTGGTCAATCCGAGCGGCGATCTGGTCTATTTCGAAAAGCAGGACAATTGCCAATATGCGTCGATCGGCCTGTCTCAGCACAAGGCGCGCACGTCGGCACGTTATCGACGCCCCACGCTGGTGTTCGAGACGTTGCTGGGCAAAGGTGCGTATTTCGCCTATCTCGCCACGCTCGATGACATGATCGCATCGCGAGGCGGCAATCTGCTGGTCGTGGATGGCAAGATCATCGGTGCCGTCGGTGTGAGTGGTGGGTCGGGCGCCCAGGACAACGTCGTATCCCTGGCCGGGCAAGCGGCGCTGAAGTAGACGAGACCGGGCCGGAGGCGGGGCGTGATGCAGTCGCGACCGCCGGTCAGACGGTCGGCGCGTGCGCTAGGCCGCCGGCGGGATGGCGGAAGACATGGAGTCGTCGACCAAGCTGACGCCGCGCCATTGTCCGGATGTGACGAGCGTTCGCGCAGTATCCTGGAGTTCCTTGGCGACGGCGAGGGCTGCAGGCGCCAGCAGGTCCGGCTTGATCGAATAGACATAGTTGCGTCGCGTGATCCGGGCGTCCGAGATCGGCAGGGCGCGCCAGTCCTCGCTGCTTCGTCCTCCTGCCTGCAGCGCCGACATCGGCTTGATGGTGACCCCGATGCCCTCACCGACGCAGCTCATCACCAGCGAGAGCGAGTCGATCTCGGCGACCACATTCGGCGTGATGTTGCGCCGCTCGAACTCCGCAGCTACACGCCGGCGCAGGCCATGAGTTCCCGTCGGCAGGATCAGGGGCAGCTCTGCAACTTCTGCAACTGTGATGCTGCAACGGTGGCGCGGCACCAGCGGGCTGTCGGCAGGGAGAAGCACGAACAATTCCTCGTCGAGCAGCGGAATCGCGTCGAGCTTGGATGACACGTCGTTGTTGAACAGGATGGCCAGGTCGAGCTGGCCAAGCCGCATCATGTGGGCGATGTGGCCGCTCATTCCCTCGACGACGTTGAGCAGGATGCCGGGATATTTGGCGCGGATGCACTTGGTGAGCGGCAGCCCGATCGCGAGCACGGTCGTCGCGGGCAAGCCGACCGATACCATGCCGCTGACCTCTGCCGAATCCTGGCGGGCAATCGACAGCGCATGGTCGAGCTGCCGCAGCATGAACCGGGCGTGATGGTAGAGCGCAAGGCCGTTCTCGGTCGGGATCACGCCGCGCGAGGAGCGCTGCAGCAAGGGCCTGCCCACTTCCTCCTCGAGCTTTGCGATCTGCTGGCTCAGTGCGGGCTGCGCAACGAACAGGCAGCGCGACGCCTTCGACAGGCTGCCGCTCTCGACGATCTGGGCGAAATAGCGCAACTGACGCAAATCCATGAGCGGGAACCGCACTGCTTGGGAAGAACGAGACCTTGCCGCCGGGCTATATGCTCAGCTTATGGCAACTAATCCAAAACAGTATTTTTGCTAATGTCAATTTCTCTCTAAGGACGAGGGTAACAGGTGTGAAGACCCTTTGGGAGGAACCAGACGATGGCGGACGCTGCGGTTCAGGGACAGGCGTCGGCCGGTCTGCCATCGTGCCGCCTCTTGATCGCCGGGGAATGGGTGAATGGTCCGCACACCATCGCCGTGCTCGACAAATATCGCCTGCGGCCCGCCATGTCCGCGCATCTGCCGTCGCGCGAGCAGGTCCGCAGCTGCATTGTCGCCGCGGAGCGGGCGTTCGAAGCCAATGTACTGACGCCCTATGATCGCGGCCTCATCCTCGATCGCGCTGCGGTCGAGCTTGAGACGCGTGCGTCGGAGCTGGTGGAGGTGCTGCGCCAGGAGGCGGGCTTTCCACGCCGCGATGCAATGGGCGAAGTCCAGCGTTGTGCGACGACGTTTCGGCTCTCCGCCGAAGAGGCGCGGCGGCTGGCCGGCGAGATGGTGCCGATGGAAGGGGCCGCAGGCCAGAAGGGCCGCATCGGCTTCACCATCCGCGTGCCGCTCGGCGTCGTGGCCGCGATTACGCCGTTCAATGCTCCGCTCAATACGGTGGCGCACAAGGTTGCGCCTGCGCTGGCGGCTGGTAACGCCGTGGTGCTGAAACCGTCGCTGCATACGCCGATGACGTCCTGCATCATGGCGGAGTGCCTGATCGCGGCAGGTCTGCCATCGGGCCTGATGTCGGTGCTGCATGGCGATAGCGAGGTTGCCGATTGGCTGATGAGCGAAGCTGCCGTGAAGTTCTTCGCGTTCACCGGCAGCACGGACATCGGCCGCATCATCCAAAGCAAGGCGGGACTGCGCCGCACGCAGATGGAGCTCGGCTCGATCTCGCACTGCGTGATCTGCGAGGACGCCGATCTCGATATTGCGTTGCCGAAGGTCGTCAACGCGGGCTTCCGCAAGGCCGGCCAGGTCTGCACATCGATCCAGGTGCTGCTGGTGCAGCGTTCGCTGATCGGGCAGGTGGAGCAGAGACTTTCAGAGCTCGTTGCCGGGCTGCCCTACGGAGACCCCGGCGAGGACGACACCGTTGTTGGGCCGGTCGTCAGCGAGGCCGCCGCGCAGCGCATCGAGTCCTGGATCGCGCTGGCCGAGCAGAGCGGCGCGCGGCGTCTGGTCGGCGGCGCGCGGGTGGGCGCCGTGGTTCCTCCCACGCTGCTCACGAATGTCGACAAGGCGACCCCGCTCGGCTGCCAGGAAGTGTTCGGGCCTGTGATGTGCGTCGCGCCCTTCGATGTGCTGGACGAGGCGATCGCGCGCGTCAACGACACACCTTATGGACTTGCCACGGGCATCTTCACAAAACGCCTGGACGAGGCTCTGCAGGCCGCGCGGCAATTGCAAGTCGGTGGCGTTCACATCAACGAGACTCCGAGCTCCCGCGTGGACCTTATGCCGTATGGCGGCTCCAAGGATTCCGGGTTCGGCCGCGAAGGGCCGCATTACGCGATCCGCGAAATGAGCGAAGAGCGTATCGTGACGATCCTCGCATGACGCGAACCGTCACCTGACAAGGATCTGACCATGACCAAGATGAAGGGCGGCGAAGTCATCGCCGAATATCTCGTCAAGCAGAAGGTGCCCTTCGTAATCGGCATCTGCGGACACGGCAATGTCGGCATTCTTGATGCGCTCTACCAGGTGCGTGACCGCGTCAAGCTGGTCTCGCCCCGCCACGAGCAATGCGCCGGCCACATGGCCGACGCCTATTTCCGCGTCAAACACAGTCCGGTCGCGACCCTGACCTCGACCGGGCCGGGCTCGGCCAACATGGTGATGTCGCTCGCAACTGCGTTGTCGGACTCCTCGAGCTTCCTTGCGATCACCGCCAATGTTCCGACGTCGCAGGCCAATCGCGCGCCGTTCCAGGAATTGTACGCGCACAACCAAGCCGATTTCGCCCAGGTGCTGCGCCCGGTGGTGAAACGCTCGTTCCAGCCGAGCCGCGTCGACATGCTGCCGCTGGCGCTGCGCCAAGCCTTCGACACCATGGTCACGGGACGTCCCGGCCCGGTCAATCTCGATATCCCGTACAATGTTTTCCAGGAGGAGGCCGACGTCGAGCTGCCGGCGCTGTCGCATGTTCACGGCAGTCACCGGCCGAGTGCGAGCGAGGCCGACGTCACCAGGGCGCTCGATCTGATCGAAGCCGCCAAGCGGCCGGTGTTCTTCATCGGGCAGGGCACGACCCTCTCCGAGGCCGGTCCCGAGATCGGCGCGCTGCAGAGCCGCCACGGCATTCCGGTCATCACCTCGCCCAATGGCATGGGCTGCGTGCCGGCGGATGATCCGTTGACGCTCGGCTTCATCGGCCGCAACGGCGCCTATCCGGCCAACCAGGCCGGCCGTCACGCCGATCTCGTGCTCTGCATCGGAACGCGTTTCGACGATCGCTCGTCCTCGAGCTGGCACCAGGGCTACTCGTGGAATTTTCCGTCGACGAAGCTGTTGCAGATCGACATCGATCCGGCGGAGCTCGGCCGCAACTATCCGCCGACGCTCGGCATCATCGCCGACGCCAAGACCTTCGCCGCGCAATTGCTCGCGGCGCTGGAGCGTCGCCCCGCGATCCGCCGCGAAAATTTCGCGGCGTGGCGCGACCAGATCGGGACCTGGAAGGCGGAGTGGGAGGCGTTCGTGCGGCCGCACTTCAGCGCCGACACCACGCCGATCCGGCCGGAATATGTCGTCGGAGCCCTGCAGGACGTGCTGCCGGACGACGTCATCCTGTCGCTCGATTCCGGCGTGCATCACAACTGGTTCATGCAGTTCTGGCAGCCGAAGCGGCCGCAGAGCATGCTGAACAGCTGGGGCTTTTCGTCGATGGGGTTCGGCGTCTGCGGCGTGCTCGGCGCGCAGCTGGCCGCGCCCGACCGTCCCTGCGTCGCCGTCGTCGGCGACGGCGGCTTCATGATGGCGCCCTATGTCGTCGCCACGGCCGTCGAATATGACCTGCCGTGCATCTGGATCGTCTGGAACAACTTCGCCTGGAGCGCGATCCGCGATTTGCAGTATGGCCTGTTCGAGGGCCGCGAGCTCGGCACCGCGTTCTATCGCGGCAATCAGGGGCCCGGCGGAGATCGCTACAACCCCGACTTCGCGGCCTGGGCGCGCGCCTGCGGCGCTGACGGCGTGACGGTGACCCGCAGCGCCGACCTGCGCGGTGCAGTCGAGACCGCGATCAAGAACCGCCGCCCCTGCGTGATCGATCTGCATGTCGACGCCGAGGTGCGCCCGCCATCGACGGGCACCTGGGAGCTGCCGCCGATCCCATTCAAGGAGCCGGTGTTCGGCAAGCCTTACAAACGCGACTGACGATACAAAACAAAGATAACAACATTGAGAGGGAGGAGCACCATGTTGAAGCGTGATCTGAACCGGCGATCCTTCATGCGCGCATCGGCCGGCGTGGCCGCCGCATCCATGCTCGGCGCCGGCGGTCCCGCGAGGGCCCAGTCCGACGGGCCCGTCCGCATCGGCATGATCTATGCTAAGCAGGGGCCGGGCGCCTCGATCGGTGAGTACCTGCAACGCGGCAGCGCGCTTGCGGTCGAGCAGGCCGGCGGCAAGGTGCTGGGCCGCCCGATCGAGCTGGTCTGGCTCGACGAGCCCAATCCCCAGGTGTCGCAGCAGAACATGCAGCGGCTTGTCGACGAGAGCAAGGTGGTCGCCGTGGTCGGCGGCAACTACTCGTCCTCGGCGCTCGCCATGATGAGCGTTGCCAATCGCGAGAAGGTGCCGCTGATCCTGACCGGCGCCGCGGCCAGCGAGATCACCGGCAAGAGCTGCAGCAAGTACACGTTCCGCACCCAGGCGACCGTGCCGGTCCAGATGGCCGGCCTGATGCCCTACGTCTCCAGCATCGGCAAGAAGGTCTATTTCATCACGGCGTCATATGCCTTCGGCCAGGACATCCTGCGCGCCTCGCGCGCGATGCTGAAGCAGGTCGGCGCCACCGAGGTCGGGGTCGACGAGGTGCCGATCAACACCGCGGACTACAGCTCCTACATCCTCAAGATCCGCCAGGCCAAGCCGGACGTGATCGTCGGCGGCCTGGTGGGCGGCGACTTCTCCAACTTCCTGAAGCAGTGGAACGAGATGGGGATGAAGGACAAGATCCCCTATGCGGCGGTCGCCGTCACCGACACCGATTTCTGGGACGTCGGGCCGCAGGCCTCGACCGGCATCTACATCAAGCCGTGGTACTACAACAATCCGAAGAATACCGCCGCCGAACAGAAGCTGATCGAGGATTTCAAGAAGAAGTACAATCAGCCGCCATCGGACAAGACGTGGTCGGGCTGGATCGGCATGCGGGCGCTGTTGGAATCGATCGAGGCGGCGAAGTCGACCGAGGCCGCTCAGCTCGTGGCGCATCTCGAGCAGTGGAAGAACACCGAAGGCGAGTTTCCGTTCTTCTTCCGCGACTGGGATCACCAGCTGGTGCGCCCGGCCGTCATCGTCCAGATCAAGAAGCAGATCACCGACAAGTTCGACTATTTCGACGTGCTGAAGAACACCTCGGCGACCGCCGAGGAGACGGCGAAGGCGTTCGGTACCAAGGAGGATATCGGCTGCAGCATGCCCTCGCTCTGAGGCGGCGGCGACCCTTGTTCCTGCAGCGTACTGACAGGCTCGAACGATGCTCGACACTCTCGTCTCCCAGGCGGCCAATGGACTCGTGCTCGGCTTCATCTACGTGCTGATCGCCGTAGGTCTGTCGATCACCTTCGGCCTGCTCGGCGTCATCAACTTCGCGCATGGCGCCTTCTTCGCGCTGGGGGCCTACGTGGCCTGGCAGCTGTTCCAGCTGTTCGGATGGAGCGCCGTGATCCTGGCGCCGCCGGTGGTCGGGCTGATCGGCATGGCTGTGGAGGTGACGATCATCCGCCGCCTCTACGGCAAGGAGCCGTTGCTCAGCCTGATCGTGACCTTTGCTCTGGCGCTCCTGATCGAAGCGGTGATCCGCTACGCCTGGGGCGCCGACGGCAAGCCGTTCAATCCGCCGCCGGCCTTTGCAGGGATCGTTGAAGTTGGTCCTCTCCTGATCACCAAATATCGCGTGGCCGTGCTGGGCGCGACCACGGCGACCTTGCTCGGCCTATGGGGCTTCCTGGCGTTCACACCCTATGGCCGGATCCTGCGTGCCGGCAGCCGGGACCCGGAGATGGTGGAATTGCTCGGCATCAATCTGCCGCGGGTGCTCACTGCGGTGTTCGGGCTCGGCTGCATGCTGGCGGCGATCGCCGGCGTGCTGGCCGCGCCGCTGTGGACGGTGTCGCCGTCAATGGCTGCCAATGCGGTGATGCCAGCGTTCGTGATCGTGGCCATCGGCGGCCTCGGCTCCTTTCGGGGCGCAGTGGTCGCCGGACTCGCGGTTGGAATCGTCACCTCGCTGACCATTCAGTTCTGGCCAGAGGCGGCCGCCGCATCGATGTATGCCTTGATGTTCGCGATCATGCTGCTGCGGCCGCGCGGGCTATTCGGCGAGCGCTGGGAGCGTTTCGAATGACGACGGTCAAGTCCGTGCTGCAGCGGCTCGCAAGTCACCCGGTGCTCGTGGCGGCCGCGATACTGGCGCTCGCCTCCGGCATCGCGCTCGCTGTGGGCATGCCGATCCATCGCGTCACCCAGATCGCGATCTACACGCTCTACGGCGCGGAGGTGAACTTCCTGATCGGCTATCTCGGCCTGGTGCCGTTCGGCGCCTCTTTTTTCTTCGGCTGCGCGAGCTATGCGCTGGCAATCGGCCTGGGCTTCATGCCGGCCGCCAATGAAATCACCGGTCTGGCGATCGCGGTGGCATTTTCGCTGCTGCTGGCGCTGATCGTCGGCGCCATCATCCTTCGCCGGCGCGGACTCTACTTTTCGCTGCTGACGCTGGCGTGCTCCCAGATCGCGTTCGAGATTGCGTTCAAATGGACCTCAGTGACCGGAGGCGAGAACGGCCTGCAGAACGTCGCGCGTCCGCTGTTTCGCTCCGCGCTTGCCTTCCACGGCTTCACGCTCGTCGTGGTGATCGGATCATTGTGGATGCTGTGGCGGCTGGCGCATGCGCCGTTCGGCCGGCTGATGCAGGCGTTGCGCGACAATGAGCAGCGGGTCGCAAGCCTGGGTTTCGACACCTACCGCACCAAGCTGATTGCGCTCGTCATTGCCGGCGGCGGCATCGGCGTCGCCGGCGGTTTGATGGCGCTGCTGCTGCAGGGCGTCTACGCCAACAATCTGAACTGGGAGCATGCCGGTGATCCGGTGCTGATGGCGGCGCTCGGCGGCGTGCATCATTTCCTGGGGCCGCTGTGGGGTGCCATCGTCTTCATCGTCTTGGAGGACCGGCTCAGCGCCGTCACGGAGAATTGGTGGCTGATCTTCGCCCCCATCATCATCGCCTTCGCGCTGCTGTCAGATGAGGGTATTCACGGCATCTTCCGGCGTATCGCCGGCCGCAGCCGCTGGACCCTGACGCGCAATGTCATTCCACCGCGGCCGCGCGACATCGTTCCCTATGCGCCGGATCGTGCACGTCAGGCTGCGGCGACGGCCTCAGAGGTGCCAATTCTCGCGATCCGCAACCTGTCCAAGCATTTCGGCTCGATCGTGACCCAGAACGACGTGTCCTTCGAGATGAGCCGCACCGGACTGCACAGCCTGATCGGCCCCAACGGCGCCGGCAAGACCACGTTGTTCAATCTGCTGACCGGTGTGCTCCGGGCCAACGCCGGCACCATCCTGTTCGAGGGCATGCCCATCGATCAGCTGTCGCCGTACAAGCGCGCGCGGCTCGGCATCGCCCGCTCGTTCCAGATCCTGAGCGTCTTTCCCAACCTCACCGCATTCGAGAACGTGCGTATCGCGGTCCAGGCTGCCAACCGGCAATGGACAGGTCTTTGGCGCGATGCCTATGACGATGCGGCTGCAAACGCGAAGGTGTGGTCGCTGCTCGATGCCGTAGGCCTCGCCGATCGCGCCGCCGAGCTTTGCTCCGCGCTGGCGCATGGTGAGAAGCGGCTCTTGGAGATCGCGGTGTCGCTCGCGATCGATGCCAAGCTCCTGCTGCTCGACGAGCCGCTGGCCGGTCTGGCGGAGTCGGACCGCAAGGTCGTCGGCGAGCTGATCATGCGGCTGGCGAAGTCCCATGCCGTGCTGCTGATCGAGCATGACATCGACCGCGTGCTGGCGATGTCCGATCGGATCACGGTGCTGCATCAGGGGCGGCTGATCGCCGACGGCAGGCCGGCGGACGTGGCGGCCCATCCGGACGTCGTCACGGCCTATCTCGGCACCGCCCATGGCCAGGTCGCGGCGGCTCCGTCGCGGGCCACCAACGTGACGCCGCTGCCCGGCAGCGTCGCCGCCGAGCCGCTGCTCAGGTTGGAAGGCGTGCGCGCCGGCTACGGCGGTGGCACCGTTCTCGACGGGCTCGACCTGGCCGTGCGGCCGGGCGAAGTGGTGGCGCTGCTGGGGCGCAACGGCGTCGGCAAGACCACCGCGCTGCGGGCCATCACCGGCACGGTGCCGGCGAGCGGCGGCCGCATCATGTTCGACGGCAGGGAGCTCAACCGGCTGCGGCCGGACGAGATCAACCGGCTCGGCATCTCGCTGGTGCCGGAAGGACGGCGGCTGTTTCCGAACTTGACCGTGCAGGAGAATCTCAAGCTCGCGACCCGCGCCGGCGGCGCGTCGCTCGACGACGTGTTCGATCTGTTCCCGAAGCTGCGCATCCTGCACAAGGCGCGTGCCGAAAATCTCTCCGGCGGCGAGCGGCAGATGGTGGCGATCGCGCGCGCGTTGATGGTGCCGAGCCGGCTGATTCTGCTCGACGAGCCGTTCGAGGGCCTGGCGCCCGCCGTGGTGCAGGAGGTCCGCGACGCCGTGTCCAAATTGAGGTCGCGCGCGAGCCTCGTCATCGTGGAGCATCATGCCGAGAGCGTGCTGGCGATGGCGGACCGCGCCTATGTGCTGGTGAATGGGCGCGTGGCCCATGTCGGCGATGCTGCCGCGCTCGCGGCCGATCACGAGCTGCAAGGGCGTTTGCTTGGCATCACTCAGACCGCTGATGCAGTGCAACGCGCGGCAAACCGGTCATGAGCAGCTGCGAGTTCGTGACCATCGGCACCGGCTGGCCGGCCCAATCTGAACCTTCCTGAGGAGATGAGACATGACCATCGTCGTTCCCGGACCGAACGCCTCCGCGAATGCGGCGACAGAGAAGAAGGCGGTGACGCGCAATCTCGCCGAGATTTTCTGGACCCAGTATCCGGGCCACTATAACCAGGCGCTGTCGAAGGCGATCGTGACGCCGGACACCACCGGCAGCCGCTTCTTCGACCATCGCATCTCCTCCTACGAGCCCGGCGCGCATGTCGAGAGCCATTCCCACAAGGTGCAGGAGCAGATCTATCACGTGCTGTCGGGCGAGGGCATCCTGATCCTCGACGGCGAGCGCCGGTTGGTCCGTGCCAATGACGTCACCTACATTCCGCCGGGCGTGGTGCACGAATTCCACTGCACCGGCAACGACCCGCTGCTGTTCCTCGTGATCACCAGCCCGCCGACCGATGAGGAGCCGGCGCCGCGGTGAGGGGCCGGGCATGACCACGAGCAAGACCATCCTGGTCACCGGCGCCTGCGGCTGGCTCGGCTCGGCGATCGTGCAGGCGCTGCTCGCCCGCGGCGATCGCGTCGTCGCCATCGACCTGATGGTCTCGCCGGCCATGGCCGCACTCGCCTCGCAACAACAGCTGCTCGTCACCGCGGCGATCGATCTCGGCGAATGGCATGAGGTGTTGCGGGCGTTCCAGACATTTCGTCCCGACGCCGTCATCCACGCCGCCGCGGTGGTCGGCGTGGTTCAGGCCGCGGATATCCCGCTGAAGGCGCTGCGGGTCAATGTCGAGGGCGCGATCAACCTGTTCGAGGCGATGCGGCTCTCCGGCGTCCGGCGCGTCGTGCAGATCTCGACCGAGGAGACCTATGGCGACTTCCAATCCGCCGTGATCGACGAGGAGCACCCACAGAAGCCGGCCAGCGTCTACGGCGTGACCAAGCTCGCAGCCGAGCACTATGGCCGCGTCTATTCGCGCGATCACGGCCTCGAATGCATCAATGTGCGGACCTGCTGGGTCTACGGACCGCATCTGCCGCGCCTGCGCATGCCGCGCACCTTCATCGAGGCCGCGTTGCGCGGCGAGCCATTTCATCAAGAGGACGGCGGCAATCTCGCGGTCGATCAGGTCTATATCGACGATACCGTGGCCGGCGTGCTGCTCGCGCTCGACAAGCCGCATCACAGCTTCGACGCCTACAATGTCGCGACCGGAGTGGCTCCGACGCTGCGCGACACGGCCGACGCCGTCAATCGCGCCATTCCCGGTGCGAGGATCACGGTCGGCGACACCGGTCCCTATCATCATGGCGGCCGCGTGCTGAGCGCCGTCAAGGGCGCGCTCGACATCGGCCGCGCCAAGGCGGAGCTCGGCTACCAGCCGCGCTACGATCTGCAAAAAGGCATCGAGGCGACGATCGAAGCGACGCGGGCCGCGATGGCGAAGACACCATCTGCATCAGGGAATCGAAAATGACCACCTCTTCTCCGATCGTTCTCATCTTCGGCGGCTCCCGCGGCATCGGCGCCGCTTGCGCGCAGGCGTTTGCAGTCGCCGGCTGGCAGGTGGCCTCGACCTACGCCACCAGCCCGTCGGACGGAGGGCCCGGCAGGCAATATAAGGTCGACATCCGCGATGCCGCGTCGGTCGTGCAGGTCTTCGCGCAAGTTGCCGCCGACTTCGGTGGTGCGCCGCAGGCCGTCATTGCCAACGCCGGCATCAACGTGCCGGCAGGTCCGCTGGCGAGCTTCAGGCCGGAGGACTTCCGGCTGCTGATGGAGGTCAACGTCGTAGGTGCCTTCAACGTGCTGGCGGAGGCAGCGCGGCGCGTGCGCGACGGCGGCGCCATCGTCGCGATCACGACGTCGCTGGTCCGCCACGCGGTGCCGGGCACCGGGCCCTATGCGGCGACCAAGGCAGCGGTCGAAAGCCTGGTGCGGTCGATGGCGAAGGAGCTCTCGGCGCGCGGTGTTCGCGTCAATGCGGTGGCGCCCGGTCCCGTCGACACCGAACTTTTCAATGCCGGCAAGACCGAGGAGGCCAAGCAGCGCATGGCGGCGTTGAGCCCGTTCAATCGCATCGGCAAGCCGGGCGAAATTGCGGAGGTGGTGCGCTTCCTGGCCTCCGGCGAGGCCTCCTGGATCCAGGGACAGATCGTGCAGCCCAATGGCGGCATGGTGTGAGCATGACGGCGGCGGTGCACGCCGGCGAGACGTTCGATGTCGTGGTCGTCGGAGCCGGCGCGGGCGGCATGACGGCGGCGACGATCGCGGCTGCTGACGGCTGCTCGGTGCTGCTGCTGGAGCAGGCCGAATTTATCGGCGGCACCACCGCCATCTCCGGCGGCATGGTCTGGATTCCTGCCAATCACAAGGCGGCCGCGGAGGGGCGGGCGGATACGCTGGAGGCGGCGCGCACGTATTTGGCCCGGACCGTGCCGGGGCAGGACCGCACGCGGCTCGAGACGTTCCTTGCATTCGGCGACGAAGCCTTGCGCGATCTCGAGGCCCGCACTGCGCTGCGGCTGCAGCCGGTGCCGACCTATCCGGATTATTATCCCGACCTGCCCGGTGCCACCGCGGGAGGCAGGGTGCTGGAGCCGCTGCCATTCGATGCGCGCGGCCTCGGCGACGCCTTTGCGCTGCTGCGCGATCCGCTGCCGGAGTTCATGCTGTTCGGCGGCATGATGATCAGCCGCCAGGATATCCCGCATCTGCGCCGTGCCGGCCGATCGTTGCGCTCGGCTCTGCATGCGGCCAGGTTGATCGCGCGCTATGGCCTGCAACGGCTCACGGCGCGGCGCGGCACGACGCTTTATCTCGGCAACGCGCTGGCGGCGCGGCTGCTGCGCTCGGCACTCGATCGGGGCGTCGTGATACGGACCGGCACCTCCGCCCAGCAGCTTGAGGCCGACGCGCAGGGCAGGGTCTCGAGGCTCGAAATTGTCGATCGCTCCGGCCGCTCCTGGATCACCGCAAGGCGCGGCGTGGTGCTCGCGACCGGCGGGCTGTCGCATGATGCCGAGCTGCGCCGCTGCTATGTGCCTGAGGCCGCCGGCCTGCTGTCGGCCACCGTCGATCCCGGCGCCGCACCGCGCGGCGCACGGCTGGCCATGGCCCTGGGCGCGTGCCTGTTGGCGCCGACGAAAGCGGGCGCGTTCTGGGTGCCGGCTTCGACCTTCACACGGGCCGACGGCAGCCGTGGCGTCTTCCCGCACACGGTCACCGATCGCGCCAAGCCCGGCCTGATCGCGGTCGATGGCACCGGCCGCCGCTTCGTCAACGAGGCGGTGTCCTACCACGAGTTCGTGCGCGCGCAGCTCGATCACGCTGCGGCCATTCCCGCCTGGCTGATCTGCGATCGCCGCTTCCTGTGGAGGTACGGCCTCGGCAAGATCAAGCCGTTCACGCGCAGTGTCGCTGACGACGTCGCCGCGGGCTATCTCAAGCGTGCCGACAGTCTGGACGCGCTCGCGGAGACGATCGGCGTCCCGGCGCAGGCGCTGACTGCAACCGTCAACCAGTTCAACGCCGGTGCGGTGCGCGGCGAGGATCCCGCCTTCGGCCGCGGCGGCGACATCTATCAGCGTGCGCTCGGCGACGCCGATCAGCATCCCAATCCCTGCGTCGCGCCGATCCTGGAGCCGCCTTTCCATGCCGTCGCGGTCTATCCGGCCGATCTCGGCATGTCTGCGGGCCTCGTCACCGATGCGCGCGGGCGTGTGTTGCGCGCGGATGGCTCACCCATTCCTGGCCTGTTCGCCTGCGGCAACGACATGGCCTCGATCATGGAAGGGGCCTATCCCGGGCCCGGCATCACGTTGGGTCCGGCGCTGGTCTTCGGCTGGCTCGCGGGCAGGAACGTCGCCGGCGCGAACGTTTGAGGACTCTCATGCTCGTGAGCTCGCAGGCATGGCTCGATGTGACCTCTCGGAGCCTGGAGGCATGAGAACGACTTGGTCACACTTCGCGGCTTGTGAAAGTCGGCCCCAGGTCGTTGCCTGAAGTGGGGACGCGGCAGTGGTTAGGAGAACCGTTGTCGTTGTCCAGGGTGGGGTGGCCTTCCCCACCCGCCGCCCGGCCAACGCACGCAAATGGCTCGCTAGTGGAGTCGCGCCGCTTCGGATCCCGCCGGCTCGCTACTATATCGCGTGCAACACGGGATCAACTTGGAAAGTTTGCAATTGACGAACGGCTCGGGCCGCCGCGAGTAGCGGACGGTGCTCGTGTTTGGGCAACTCGAGATGATATGGTTGCGCGTCCCCGTAACGAGGCGCCTTGAGCATCACGCGCCTCTGCGGCCTTTTCCTGATATCGCCTGGCCGACGCGCTGCTTTCGTAGTTGAATTGTCGTTTCCGCTCAGCTCTCATTGATGAGCTGCTGGCACCAAGGTCAGAAGTTGCTCATTGCCGTGTAGGCAATAGCAGCGGATGGTTGCCGAACGGGCGCTCGGCATGAGCCGCCCATCCGCCGTGTGGAAATTCCGGTTACGACAATCCGGAGTTGCCGGCTTTGTTCCGGGCCTGCGGCCGCGGCCCTGGAGGAGCGTCCGCGTGCATCGGGACCTGTTGTGCGCGGTGAAGTCAGGCCGTGGATGGTTGCCGGTGGGATGGCGGCGTCGTACGCTCGCGCGCCACGTGACAGGTGGCATGATCGGGGACCGGGTCGTTTCAGGATGAGGCGCTGATGGCGCGGAGGGCAGCTCGCGTGATGGATGAGGACGACCCGAGCGGAGAGATCTCCCGGATCGAGGCGCGGATCGACGAGCTTGCCGAGATGGCGGAGCGGTGCCGAAAGATCATCCTGGCCTCGAAAATCGCGATAGCGGGCGGCGCCGCATTGCTGCTCGGCGCGGTGCTGGGCCTGCTCGGATCCGATGCGGTCGCGCTCCTCGGCGCCATTGCGGCGCTGCTCGGCGGCATCGTGTCGCTCGGATCGAATGTCAGCACGTTGCGACAGACAATGGCGGCGATGGCCGCCGCTGAAAGGCTGCGCTCGGACCTGATCGGCAGCATCGATCTTCGCCTGGTCGGCGAGAGGCGAGGGAGCGTGTAGTTCGCGATGGGATGATGGCGTGACGCGCTCCAGGTGTTTGGCAGCAGTTGCCCTTGGCCGATGGCCCGGCGACCTGCTCCGTTCGATGAAAATGACAGGGAGACCACATGCTCAAGGGGATCGATCCACTGCTCAATGCCGACGTGCTCCATGCGCTCCGCGCGATGGGGCATGGCGACCGTCTCGTGATCTGCGACACCAATTTTCCAGCGGATGCGATCGCGCGGCAGACAGTGTTCGGCGGGCTGCTGCGCATCGATAATGTCAGCGCGGCGCGCGCGGTCCAGGCCGTGCTGTCGGTGCTGCCGCTCGACAGCTTCATCGACGATGCCGCCGTGCGGATGGAGGTCGTGGGCAGTCCTGCGGAGGTGACGCCGGTGCAGCAGGAGGTGCAGGCGGTGATCGACCGCGCCGAGGGCAGGGCGTGGCCGCTGGTCGGCGTCGAGCGCTTCGCATTCTATGAGATGGCCAGATCAGCCTATTGCGTGATCGCCACCGGCGAGCGCCGGTTCTACGGCTGCTTCATCTTCAGCAAGGGCGTCATCCCGCCGGATGGCGCATCGGGATCATGATGCCGGCTGGCGCGCCGCATTTGGGCAGCGGTGCGCATGCCGGCAAGGGTATCGCGATCGGTCATCCGCCTCGCGTTCGACGCGTAGCCCCCGCCGCGGCTCAATGGGCTTCGGGGAAGCGACCCGGCGAGAGATCGGTCCCGCATGTCGCTGCGCTCATGGCAGGTTACGGGACTGATCGCGACGGCAGAGAAGGGAGTCCAGCGCCGGGCGAGCGCCGCGAGACCTCGCCCGATGCCGCGTCGAGTTTCAATCAGAAGCGGTCTCAGCGGCAATTCCAGGTCGTGCCCTGCGCGCAGACCGCGTTCGGGCTGTCGCCGCCATAGACCTGATAGGGGTATTCGCCCTTGCGGTAATAGCCATAGGCGTGGGGGTTCACGCCGTAGTAGGACGGAGCCGCGTAATAGGCCGGGCCGTCATAGACCGGGCCATCGTAATAATCATAGGCGTCGCGGCTTGCGGCGATCGCAAGACCGGTGCCGATGGCACCCGCCGCAAGCGCCGCGCCGATCGCAGCGCCGCCGCCGCCGTGCCAGCGCCCATTTCGCGCGTCGGCACTGGTCGGGGTGAAGGCGCCGATCGCGAGTGCAGTCAATGAAGCAATTGCGGCCGTGCGGCCGAGCAGAGCTGGTTTGGTCGACATGTCAGGCCTCCAGTGAAGTGCGCCGTGATTGGCTGATGTCTCCGGTGTCTGGCTCTGCCGAGAACTGTGACGAACGTCAGAGCCGAACAATGCCGGCAAACGGATGATCAATTGCGGTTCTGGACCTGACCTCGCCGAGGAGCTGGCGAGGGTCCAACGCAAATGGCAGGTCCATCGCACTAGAACCGCCGTCCGGCTTTGGAGTTCCGGCCCCGCCCGAACTTCCATGCGATCGGACAAGGGCCGCTGGGCACACGGAGGAGGATTGGCTCGTGCTTTGCCGACCTGGCAGCCCGGTGCCCGAGCCAACTCATCACTGTGACGGTGCATTCCAATCACTGAAGACGTTTGACGGGCGTCGATGAGACTGGCCGCTGTGACCCGACGAGCTCGCGCCGTCCCGAGCTGCACGACGGGGAATCTCTGCCTGGGTGCAATCCGCCGCGGGAGCGCGACGTCGTGGTCTCGCTGTTCGACCTGTTCGGAACATGCGCGTTTGCTGGCAAGCCCGTCATCACGACGTTGCGCGGGAGCAAGGAGGTTGCAGCCATCCAAGTGCGTGTCCGGATGGCGTCGTCTCACCCCATCGTCGCCAGCCTGACCGCCAGCGCACACGCCCGATCGTATTCGTCCAGGTTGATCCATTCGTCAATCGTGTGCGGCTCGTTCTGGCCGGTGCCGAAGGTCACGGTGGGGATGCCGTGGCGGACCATCCAGTTGGCGTCGAGGCCGCCATTGCCGGCGCGCAGGGTCGGCGCGGCGCCGATGTCGGAAACGGCAGCCATGGCGCGCTTGACGACGGGAAGGGTCTCCTTCATCCGGAACGGATGATAGTCGGTCTCGGCCTTGAACTTGACGCGGCCGGACTTGCCCTCGCTGTTGGTGACCTGCTTGGCCGCCTTCTCGAAGGCCGCCTTGTAGGCCTTGGTGATCTCGCGGATGAATTTGGCATCGTGGCTGCGGCATTCGCCGCGGACGTGGACGTAGTCGGTGACGACGTTGGTGGCGTCGCCCGCGGGGCGGCCTTCGCCGCCGGTGACCGGACCGACATTGCTGGTGCCAAGCCTCACGTCCTTGCCTTTGCCCTTCACCACCTTGCCGAACCAGCCGCCGGCTTTCACCTCGGCGAGCGCGAGCGCCAGGATCATGGTGGCGCTGATGCCGCGCTCAGGCGCGACGCCGGCATGCGAGGCGCGGCCGAAGATCTCGACCTCCCAGCGGTCGGCGCCGACAGCGCCGATCGTGACGGCGGAGGCCGAGCTGCCGTCGAAGTTGAACGCCATCTCGGGCGCGCCGAGGTCGTCGGTGTTGACGTGCCGCGCGCCATAGAGCCCGCTCTCCTCGCGCACGCAGAACAGCAGCGTGATCGGCGGATGATCGAGCTTCTGCCGGATCAGCTCGGCCGCGAGCGTGACGAGAATGCCGCAGCCGCAGCGATTGTCGCCGCCGAGCGCGGTCTTGGCCTGGTTGACGATCTTGCGACCGGAGATCTTCGGCTGCGCGCCGGCGCACAGCGGCACCGTGTCCATGTGGGTCATGAACATGATCCGCGGCTGATTGTGCTGGCTGCCGCGGCCGGGCAGCTCGACGATCAGGTTGCCGGTCTCGGTCGGCAGCGGAATGCGCGTATTGGCATCGTCGAGCCGCATCGCCTTGGCCGGCACGCCGGCCTGCTTCAGCGCGGCCATGATCTCGCGCCCGATCGCCTTTTCCTGTCCGGTCACGCCCTGGACGGCGAGAAAACGCATCAGACGATCGGTGGCGGCGGTGGTGTCGACGGACATGAAGCGATTCCCGTGATGAACGATGTGCCCGGAGCATCCAGCCGGGCGGCCGGTTGCGCAAGGGGGCTCGCATTGGTTTCGCCGCCTGACTCTTTTCCGATGCCTCGATCGTTTTCATGTCATCTGGACATTGGAGCATCATCATGAGCCTGAAAGACAAGACGATCGTCGTGACCGGCGGAAGCCGCGGCCTTGGCTTGGGAGTCGTGGAGGCCCTCGTCGATCGCGGCGCCAAGGTGACCGTCGTCGCGCGCGGAACCGAGGCGCTGAACGCGATTGCTGCGCGCCTGGGTGTGGCCACGATCGCGGCCGACGTCACCGACGAGGCCGCTGCGCATCGCATCGTCGGCGATATCAGCCCCGACATCCTGATCTTGAACGCCGGCACAACGCCGCACATGGACCGGCTGGATCGGCTGACCTGGAGGGATTTCTCGGTTGCCTGGGAAACGGACGTCAAGGCGGGCTTGTACTGGATCCAGGCGGCGCTCAAGCTCCCCCTGAAACCAGGAAGCCGCGTCCTGGTCGGATCGAGCGGCGCGGCGGTGGGCGGTTCGCAGATGTCAGGCGGCTACGGCGGCGCCAAGCGCATGCTCTGGTTCATGGCGAAATACGCCAACGGCGTGTCGCAGGACGACAGGCTCGGCATCCGCTTCCAGGCGATCGTGCCGCGTATGATGATCCTCGGCACGGGAGTGGGGGATACGGCCGCGGGTGCTTATGCCGGGTCCATGGGCATTGCGCCGGAAGCGTTCGTTGCCCGCTTCGGCGCGCCGATGCCGCCACGGGCGTTCGGCGATCGTGTGGTCGCAGTGCTGGAGGACCCGCGGTTCGTCGACGGCGTCGTGTTCGGTCTCAACGGAGATTCCGGCGTGACGGTGATGGAAGGAGCGGCAGCTTGAGCGACGGCGGACATGCTTCGCGCGGCGCGCGCAGCGCCGAGCTCGTGGCCCTCGCAGAGCAGCTGCGGCCCGAGCTGCATCGTTATTGCGCGCGCCTGATGGGCTCTGTGATCGACGGCGAGGACGTCGTGCAGGACACCCTGACAAAAGCGCTCGTCGCGGTGGACGAGATGCGCGACGTCGCGATGCTGCGCGCCTGGCTGTTCCGGGTCGCGCATAACCGGGCGCTGGACCTGCTGCGCAGCCGTGCGATCCGGGCCGCCGAACCGATGGAGGCGGCTGACGGTGTCGCCGATGACACCGTGCCGGATGCCGTGGAGGCGATGATGCGCGACGAGGCGATCCGGACCGCGGTGTCGCGCTTCACGGAGCTTCCGATCCCTCAGCGGAGCGTCCTCGTTCTGAAGGATGTGCTCGATGAGTCGCTCGCCGACATCGCGGCGCTGCTCGACCTGACGGTGGACTCGGTGAAGGCACATCTCGCCCGCGCCCGGGCGCGGCTCTCCGAGATCAACGCTGTGGCCGAGGCGCGGCCGGCGGCGAGACCCGCCTCCGATGCGGCGACACGCTATGTGAGCCTGTTCAACCGGCGTGATTGGGACGGCCTGCGCGCGCTGCTGGCACACGACGTCAAACTGCATCAGTCCACTCATCCCGTCCGTGTCGGCCCGGCCGATGTCGGGATGTTCTTCAGCATTTACGCCGGGATGGACGGCGTCTGGCTGGCGCCGGCCTGGCTCGAGGGCCGGGAAGTGATCGCCGTGTTCGAACGCCAGGGCGATCCGCGGCCCAGCTACGTCATGTGGCTGAGCTGGCGCGACGGCAAGATCAGTTTCATCCGCGACTACCGCTACGTCCGCTATGTCATCGCCGATGCAGAGCTGGCACTCGCCCCGCCGTCCTGAGCACCCAGACCGGCAAGGGCTTGATCCACATCAACGAGGGACGGTCGCGCCAGGAGCATCTTTTGACCAAAGAGGTCTGAGATGCAGCTCTTCAACTCGACGAGGGACTACGGGGCGATTCCGCAGACGCTGCATTGGCTGACGGTCGTTCTCGTGGCCGTCGCCTGGGCGCTTGGGGTCTTCGGTGACGTGCTGCCCAAGGGCGCGCCGCGCGAGTCCGGCCTGCTCGTCCATGTCACGGCTGGGATCGCGATCCTCATGCTTCTGGCGGTGCGCCTGGCTTGGCGGCTGGCCGATCCTTCTCCGCCGCCCGAAGCGACTGAGTTCGCCACATGGATGGGAAAGTGGCAGGATCCGGCCGCGCGTTTCGCGCACTACGTTCTCTATGCGCTGCTCTTTGCCGTGCCCGTCGTTGGCATCGTGTTGCAGTTTGCGCGCGGTGATTCCTTGCCGCTGTTTGGCATCGCCGAGATCGCGTCGCCCTGGCCCAAGGACCGTGCGTTTGCTCACAACGTCAAGGAAGTGCATGAAATTCTCGCCCACGCCCTCGTCATCGTGGCTGCAATGCATGCGGCCGCCGCGCTGATCCATCACTGGATCTTCCGGGACCGGACGCTGCTTCGCATGCTGCCTCACTCGGACGACTAGGGAAGCGACACGCCTGTCGGAAACCATGGATTGCGCCGGTCGCTTCCGCCGCCGTAACCGAACGGTCGCGATCCGATCGATCACTCCGCTCATGGTTCGGATTGCCAATCCCCAAGGAAACACGGCCGGGAGACTCCCCCAATGCTAGAGTATCGCGTCAACGCCCGACGGATCGATGCGCATGAAAGCGTCGCTGACTGCAAGGATGCGACCGTGGTGCTCGACACCGATGTCCAGGGACGGCGGGATGCGTTCAACCCGGCCGAGCTTCTTCTCGCCGCGGTTGCCGCCTGCATGATCAAGGGAATCGAACGCGTGACGCCGATGCTCAAGTTCCATGTTCGTGGCGTCGAGGTGCGACTGATCGGCGTCCGTCAGGACAGCCCGCCGATGATGGCGTCGATCGATTACGAGCTGATCGTCGACACCGACGAAGACGACCGCCGGCTCGAGCTGCTTCATCAGAATGTCAGGAAGTATGGAACGATTTCCAACACCGTGGCGGCCGCGACGAAGTTGCAAGGCGTGATCAGGAGAAAGACATGAGCCGCCTTCACATCCACCCCGAAAGCCATCTGGTGGCGCGGATCGGATGGCTCAGAGCGGCCGTTCTGGGAGCCAATGACGGCATCATTTCGACTGCGAGCCTGATCGTCGGTGTTGCTGCGGCAGCAGCGACACGAAACGACGTCCTGATCGCAGGCGTGGCGGGATTGGTCGCCGGAGCGATGTCGATGGCCGCCGGTGAATATGTCTCCGTCAGTTCGCAGTCGGATACGGAGCAGGCCGACCTGGCCCGGGAACGCAAGGAGCTGAGCGACAACCCCGCATTCGAACGCGACGAGCTTGCCGAAATCTACGTCAAGCGAGGTCTGGATCAATCCCTTGCGCGGCAGGTGGCCGAGCAGTTGATGGCGAAAGACGCACTGACGGCTCATGCCCGCGACGAATTGGGAATCTCGGAGATCACCGCAGCGCGGCCGATCCAGGCTGCCCTGACCTCGGCCATGATGTTTTCGGTGGGGGGCGCCATGCCCTTGCTGATGGTCGTGGTGTCGCCCGCCAATTTGCTGGTCCCGATCGTCTCCGCCGCTTCTCTCGCCTTTCTCGCGGTGCTGGGAGCGATCGGCGCAAAGGCAGGCGGGGCCAACATTCCGCGCGCCACCTTTCGCGTGACGTTCTGGGGGGCCTTCGCCCTGGGTCTCACCGCAGGCATCGGAAGGCTGTTTGGGGCCGTTGTTTGAAGCGCTGGCAAAGCTTGCGCGACGGTCAACGGCGTTACCCCCGTCTCGTGTCGAGGCTGCGGCGGTGTCGCGGTGTCGTCGACACGGGCATTATTTCGAGAAATTGAAGACCCAATTCGGTCCAGGCGCCATTATCAACCGGCCCGCGAGCCGCCACATCTCGCGTCACGGGCATTCGATGGGTGCGACTCTTACGTCAAGAGGATGCCGCCGAGGCGGCAACGCGCCCGATGCCGTAGTCGTGAGGAGCGAGTGGTGGACGGACAGCAAGCGCCGGGTGGATCCCGGCCGGTCATTCTGCATCGGGAGTGTCCCCCGGCGGAGCCGCGCGCCAGGGCGTCCGCAGCACGTGCGCTGTGGTTGCTCGTCGCGCTCAGCCTGATGTTCGGAATGCTGGTCGCGGTGCCGTGGATGGTCGAGTATGTGACCGTGGGCCAATATCTGGTTCACACCGATGACGCCTATGTCAGTATGAACGAGATCCCGGTCAGGTCGGCGGTGTCCGGCCTGGTCAGGGACCTGCTCGTGACCGACAACCAGGAGATCGCTGCGGGACAGGTTCTCGCGCGGATCGAGCACCGGGACGAGCGCGCCGCGACGGTCGCGCTGAACGACGTCATCGCTCCCGTCGCCGGCGTCGTGGCTGCAAGCGGTCTCCATGTCGGCGACGTCGTGACGACAGATCGGTCGTTGATGGCGGTGGTCACGCCCGGCGAGCCCCACGTCATCGCAGCCCTCGCGGTTTCCGAGATCACCTATGTCGCGATCGGACAGGCGGTCACGATCGACGTGCCGGGCCTGCCCGTCCGGCTCTATGGACATGTCGCGGATGCTGAGTGGATCGGCGCGGCGTCCGGCTCGCCAACCGGCGAAGCGCGGATCGCGCTGAAGATCAGCCTGCTGAAGGCGGCCATGCCCGCCGGATTGCGATCGGGCATGGCTGTCGGCGCGACGATCCTGACCGGCCTGACCGGGACGGAGCGGATGGTCTCGCAGATCCTGCGGGAGAGGGCGCAGAGGACCTGCCACTGCGAGCAGGATCTCCAGCCCGCGTCGGTGCAGCGGCGCATCTGACCACGGCCATCCCTGCGCGACGGGCAATCCGTGCATGCCTCTCATGCCTGAACTGCCCGTCGTGCCAGTTTGTCGCGGACTCATCACTTGCACCGTCGGGCAAATCACCTCCACATTTCCTGTTATCCCGGCTCGCTGAAGAGGGACGTTTCGCGATCGTCACGAGCGTCGAGCCGGAGATGCGACGGGCGCGTTGCTCCGCAGCCGGGTGTCAAAGCCCGCGCCGACGAACGGAGCGATGCGACGGCGAAGTGGTGTGGTCCTGGCATCGCGGTGCTGATGCCAAGCCGGCGGTGATGATGATCCGCCGGCGACGGGGGCAAGACAGCCGATCCCCGGGGAGAGCGCCTATAAGTCGTCAAACCGTCGCGCAGGGAAGGCCGGATATTGGGCTGAACCTGTGGTTCTGCCGCGTGCTTTTTGCTGCACGCGGACCGCGGGTATCAGCTGATACCCGGTCTTCCCTGCGCCTCTTCTTCGGAGGAAGAGATTCACTCAAGATGACAACTCGGGCGGATGCCGCCGCGAGATGGCTCAGCCTTGCCTGCTGTTTGAAACGTACAACACGCGGTCGTGCGATGTCCCGCACCAAGTGGGCAGTCGCAAGGTGATCTGCGGCCCTATCTCGACGTGATCGAGAGCGTCTTCTTCACCGGCGGCCTGTCGGTGACGATCAAGTCGCACCACAAGGTCGGCGGCCTGCCGGCGCGCATGAACATGAAGCTGGCCGAACCCTTATGCTCAGCGGTCGGCGAGAGGTTGGTGATGCTAATGGCCTACCGTTTACCAGGTCGAGTGCCAAGACGCCTCAACTTGGCATCCCCGCCGACAAGCGCTGCGCAGACGGCCAAGTCGGCGTTGTCGACGATGAGTGACCCATTCTGTGACTCCGAGCCTCTGCCGCGCTTCTTGAACGCCCGGAGCTCTAGTGCCTTGAGCTGGCGAACAAAGTCGCCTCCAGTCCGATGTGGTTCGAAAGGTAGTCCTGCGGGCCGGGGGTGACGACCCAGCGAATGCGTGACTTGAAAGCACGCCGGCGCACACGTGAGACGTCGAGATTGAAGCCGTGAAATGCAGTCGCACGTTCCATGAATAGGTAGTCGATCCTCGATCCGGTGGGATTCGCGTCGTCTGGCTGCATGTCGTCGCAGTAGTAATCGACATCATCTGACATCGTCGGCGTGGCAACGGCCGGATCGTAGGCTTGCCGATATGCCTCGCTGGCGCGATAGACCTTACAGTTGGTATTGAAGTCGTTGTAGATCGGCTCGTCGCCCTCGCCGTGACGGTCGGTCAAACCGTCGCTTTTCATCGTATCGTACGGGACGCTCCACAGGTCATAGAAGCCGGCCTGCTCCATCGCCGCGACCAGGTTGTGGTATTCGTCGGTATCAGCACCGATGTTGAAATCTCCTGCGACAATGGCCACGTTGGATGGAAGGTGCGTCGCCTTGATGAAGGCAATCAACTCATCAATCTGCCTGCGCCTGACGTCGATCTTCTCCGCGTCAGTTGGACCGGGCGGCAGAAGGCCGCCATCGCCGGCATAAACATGCGTCGAATAGAGCTCGATCGCACCGAAGCCGACCGGGATACGCGTGAGTTGCACCCCTTTGTTCGCCCATTTGTCAGAATCGAACATGTAGCCCATCTCGCATCCGCCGGGCATCACTCGCGACACGCCGTCCGCGGCATAGACATGCCCGCCGCCATTCTCGATCGTCCGCGTCGGGCTGAGCACGAGGATCCCGCTCTGCAGTTGCTTGTAGGCAAGGGAGCCGGTCGGTCCGTCGACATGCTGCGCGCTGCCATGTGCCAGGATCGTATCCCGCGTATCCTGGTCCCAAGCCTCGACCAGCGATACGAGGTCGTAGGCGAACACCCTCCGGCCGATTTCGTCGGCGCGCTCGGGGATGACCGGCTTCTCCATGACACTCACTTCGAACACGCCAAGCACCGGCGCGACCAACTGCATCAGCACCTCGAATACGACCTCCTCGGGGATCGAGAAGAGGCTTATCAGCCAGTCGAGGTCGGAACTGAGATTTTCGATGATGTATCCGCCGAGCGAGAGGCTGTTGCCCACCAGCTTGCAGGCATCGTTCAGCGGGTTGGCGGAAACGCCGCAGACTTCCACGATCGGCGGGAAGATGCGGTCGCAGACATCTCCGATGTCGGCCCCGATCATCTCCAGTGCCTTGCCGATGAACTCAGCCGATGAGACCCCAAGACAAGCCGCGAAGTGGCCCACCCCTCCGGCAGCGGCGACGATCTCCTTCAATCCGATCTTCGCGCGCAGGCACCAGATGTTGTAGTGGAGGAATGAAATTCGTGTCGTGGAGGGGCCCGACAGGCGCCAAGCCGCCTCGGCGAACGAAGCCGTCGGCAGGGTCGTTCCCGGTGCCGCTCCGGGGTAGCGCAGCCTGGACAACAGGCTGTGCATCGACTGCGGCGGGTAAAGTGCGTCGGCCTGCTGCGCGAGCTGATTGAACGACGTGGTGGGCATGCGCGCGTCCTCCTGACTGGTGAATCAGCTTGCCTGGAAGCGGTAGGCGAGCGTCGGCCACGACAGCCAGCGTTCCGGCGCCCGTCTGACTTCCTGTTCGATCTTCTGGTTCACCCAGGCAGCGAGATCCTCCGGCTGCTTGCCGGCGGTGGGCAGTGTCGCCACCACTTCCACGCGGCTGTCCCTGGGCGCTATCAGCGCCAGCGTGTAGCCGTTGCGGATCGCAAGCCGCAGAATGGCGACCGGGGTCTTGGCGGGACGTCCGAAGAATGGGCTGCGGACGAACTCGGTGCCCGGATGAATATTGTCCATCATCGCGAACACGTTGCGACCGTCGCGCATGTAGGCGGCGAGCGCCGACGCACCGCCTTGGGCCCGAAAATTCAGTGTCGTGCCTGCGTCCTTTAGTTCGGAGAGCCAGGGAGCATCATTCGACACCAGAACGACCACATGCTTTTTTTCCGCAGTGCCGAGCAGGCTCGCGAGCTCCGGGAAGTACCATCCGACAATGAGCAGCTTCTCCGATGCCGGCAGGTTCATATCGATCTGCCGCGTCTTCCATGCCCTTAAATTGCCCATTGCCTCGAGCCAGGCCTGATGATGAGCCGAGCTGAAATCGGCGCGGGCTCGAACGTGGGGCGTGGGGAGCAGCTTGCCTGCCCAGGCGAAGGCATGGTCCGCGCAGGCCGGAACCGACCTCTCGACTGCGTCGACCTTCAATCCGTGAATGCCGCTCAGGACGGTGTGCAGATCATTGGGCATTTCAAGACCCCGCCAGTTCCCATGTTCTGAGCGCGGCCTGGCGCGCGCCAGAACATCCTACTTCATAGCTAACGGTCGCAGGCGCCAGCCGATGGAGCGTTGACGTGAATCAACCCGCGGCGGCCGAGTTGACGATATTTTAAGTTACATCTTCAGCGGGAGGCGGCGAACATGACGAGCGACATCAAACTCACCGACACGTCGGTCATCCTGGAAGGATCAACGACTGTGCTGCAGAGCGGCAACGTCAGGATTCCCGTCGACGCGCAGGGCTATCCCGGCATGCTCAGAATCGAGTTTGACGGCGCGGAGGCCCACGCGGGGCGTGTCTTGCTGGCCCCGGCCTGGTTGGGGCGAGCAATGATGGTATGCAACGTCGAGATGGTGCAGCTTCAGAACCCGAAAGTGCCCCCGGCGGCGCGCGCGGCGCTCTCGCACTCCCAGGCTGACGAACTTGTTCTCAACGATGGCAAGCATTACGTCGGGGGCGTTTCGATTCACGGTGCGGCGAAACTCGAAGACGTGACCGTTAAAGGCGCCGCGCGGTTCGAGAAAACCGTTACCGCTCCAGACGGAATTGTGGCGGGTGGCGTTACGATCGCAGTCCCCGCAACGCCTGCATTGCAGCCGGGTCCATCGGTTGCGGGCTCCCGCACCAGCATGGAGATCAGCTCGTCGACCATTCGTGTGACAACGACCCATGTTGGGATGATCGGGCATCAGCCCGCGCCGGACGTCCTCGATCTGGTCGCGGAGATCCGCAGCCTTCGCGACCGGGTGGCCGCGCTGGAGAAGAAGGCCGGGGTTCCCGTGCCGGCCTAGTCTCGAGAGGCTCCTCGGCTTGGTCGCGCCGTAACAAAGCCAGATGCCATGCGTTGGTGTGATCCAAGGCCTGTAATATCTCAGATGATCGCGAGCTTCATCAAGGTCGATGCCTCACGGCCGCAAACCATCTCTTGGATTGTCCAAACCAATGGCCGTACGTTGGTGGGCGGGGACGGAATTAGCCCAAAGCAACACCGTGGAGAACAGTTGGTCTGATGGATGAGGACGACCGGAGCGATCAATCTCCCTCATCGAGGCGCGGATCGAACAGCTGGCCGACGTGGCCGAGCGGTGTCGAAAGATCATCATGGCCTCGAAGATCGTGATATCCGGCTGCGCCGCGTTGCTGCTCGGGGCGGTGCTGGGCCTGCTGGGGTCCAATGCGGTCGTCGTCCTCGGGACGATTGCCGCGGTGCTCGGCGGCATCGTTTCGCTCGGATCGAACGTCAGCACCTTGCGACAGACCATGGCGGCGACGGCCGCCGCTGAAACGTTGCGCTCGGACCTGATTGGCAGCATCGATCTTCCGGCCCCGCCCGAACTTCCATGCGGTCGGACCAGTGCCGCCGGGCACGCGGAGAAGTAGAATGGCTCGTGCTTTGCCGACCCGGCAGCTCGGTGCCGGAGCCAAGCTCATCACTGTGACGGTGCATTCCAATCACTGAAGACGTTTGAAGGCGTCGATGGGACCGGCTGCTGTGACCCGACGAACTCGCGCCATCCCGAGCTGCACGACGGGCAATCTCTGCATGGCGCGTATGCGCCAACTGCCCGTCGTGCCAGTTTGTCGCAAACTCATCACTTGCACCGTCGGGCAAATCACATCCACATTTCCTGTTATCCCGGCTCGCTGAAGAGGGACGTTTCGCGATCGTCACGAGCGTCGAGCCGGGGAGGCGACGGGCGCGTTGCTCCGCAGCCGGGTGTCAAAGCCCGCGCCGACGAACGGAGCGATGCGACGGCGAAGTGGTGTGGTCCTGGCATCGCGGTGCTGATGCCAAGCCGGCGGTGATGATGATCCGCCGGCGACGGGGGCAAGACAGCCGATCCCCGGGGAGAGCGCCTATAAGTCGTCAAACCGTCGCGCAGGGAAGGCCGGATATTGGGCTGAACCTGTGGTTCTGCCGCGTGCTTTTTGCTGCACGCGGACCGCGGGTATCAGCTGATACCCGGTCTTCCCTGCGCCTCTTCTTCGAGGAGAAGGGGACTTCAGTTGCATAACCCGGGCGTCATCAGCGGCGGGATCGCGAGGCCATGTGTGAGCCATGTGTGCCGTCTGATCGTCGAGCGAAGGAGCCGCGGTGCTGCTGGACGATGGCCGGCTCAGGCGCCCGCATCATGCGCATTGATCACCGCCACGAAGGCCTCGCCGTAGCGCGCGAGCTTGACCGTGCCGGCACCGGAGATGCTCGCAAGCTCCGCGACGGAGCGCGGATGGCGGGCCGCCATTTCGGCCAGCGTCTTGTCGTGGAAGATGACATAGGGCGGGACGTTCTGCGCCTTGGCGAGCTCCATCCGGCGTACGCGCAGCTTCTCAAACAGGTCGCGGTCGAGGTCGGGAAATGCCGCCGTGGTCTGCCGCTCCCGGGATTTGCGGTCGCGCCGCGGCTTCTTCAGCACGCGCAGGCTGAGCTGCGGCTTGTCGCGCAGGAACTGGCGGCCCTCGGGCGAGATCGACAGGCCGCCATGGCCGGCGACGTCGACGCTGATCAGACCATGCGCGACGAGCTGGCGGACGATCGAGCGCCAGGCGTTGCGGTCGTGCTCCTTGCCGATGCCGAAGGTCGAGAGCTTGTCGTGGCCGAGCCGTTCGATGCGCTCGTCGGTCTCGCCGAGCAACACCGCGATGACGTGGGCCTGGCCGAAGCGCTCGCCGGTGCGGTGGATGCAGGACAGCAGCTTCTGCGCGGCGATGGTGCCGTCGAAGGTCTCCGGCGGGTCAAGACAGATGTCGCAATTGCCGCACGGCGCGCAATCGTCGCCGAAATAGCGCAGCAGCACCTGGCGGCGGCACTGGCAGGTCTCGGCGAAGCCGAGCAGCGCATCGAGCTTGCGGCGCTCGGTGCGCTTGCGCGCATCGGGCGCGTCGGACTCATCGATGAAGCGGCGGCGCAGCGCGATGTCCTCCGCCCCGTACAGCATCAGAGTCTCGGAGGGCAGGCCGTCGCGCCCGGCGCGGCCGGTCTCCTGGTAGTAGGCCTCGATGCTGGAGGGCAGATCGGCATGAACAACGAACCGCACGTCGGGCTTGTCGATGCCCATGCCGAAGGCGATCGTGGCGACCATGATCAGGCCCTGCTCGAGCTGGAAGCGGCGCTGGTTCTTCTCCCGCGCCTTCATCTCCATGCCGGCATGATAGGGCAGCGCCGGGAAGCCATGATCGCTGAGCGAGGCGGCGACTTCCTCGGTCTTGCGCTTGGACAGGCAATAGACGATGCCGCTCTCGCCCTCGCGCGATTTCAGGAAGGCCAGCATCTGCTGCATCGTGCTGGTTTTCTCCGCTGCGCCATAGCGGATGTTCGGCCGGTCGAAGCCGGCGATGAAGCTGTTGCCGTCGCCGATCGAAAGATGCTCGACGATCTCGGCCCGCGTCGGCGCATCGGCCGTGGCGGTGAGTGCGATGCGCGGGATGGTCGGGAACAGCCCGGCGAGGCAGTCGAGGGCGCGGTATTCGGGACGGAAATCATGGCCCCATTGCGAGACGCAATGCGCCTCGTCGATCGCGATCAGCGACAACCGTGCGGTCTTGAGCCGCTCGAGGTTCTCCGCCTTGAGCAGCGTCTCGGGTGCCATGTAGAGGAGATCGAGCTCGCCGCGTTCGATGTCCTGCCACAGCAGGTCCTTCTCGGCGCCCCAGAGCCGCGAGTTCAGCGCCGCGGCCTTCACGCCGGCCTGCCGCAGCGCCGCGACCTGGTCCTCCATCAGCGCGATCAGCGGCGAGATGATCAGCCCGAGACCGGGACGCGCCAGCGCCGGGATCTGGTAGCACAGCGACTTGCCGCCGCCGGTCGGCATCAGCACGAAGGCATTGTGGCCGGCGATCACGTGCTCGACGATGTCACGCTGCCGGCCGCGGAAACTGTCGTAACCGAACACGGTCTTGAGGATCGAGAGCGGATCGGCGGCCATGGGAACGCACTTCTTCGGCAGACAGAGGGACTGGATAAGTCCCGTTGCAGCCCGCTGCCGTCAAGCAAAAGCTGGCCGCCGACGCGCATGTCAGCGGGGCCGAAAAGCATGGACCGGGGGACAGCGGCCGGGGCGCGTTGGACAAGCCGGCGAGTTATGGCAGAATCGACTTGCATCGCAGTATGTTCTGATCCTGATCCAACCATGGGCTCCCGGGGGGAGCCGGGTGCATTGGCACCTCGCCGGGCGCAAGTGCTGGTCGATGCCGATCCGCAGTGGTCGGTGGTGCAGCTCGCCGAGCGGCAGCGTGCGCTCGCCATGCAAAGCTCGGGGGCGTGGCGCCGCGAGATCGCGAGACATGTTGAATCGTTGGAATTCGCTTCGACGTCGCCGTTTCGTATACGGTGGCGGCCGGTCGAGGCCGGTCCGCAAAGAGACGCGCGTGCAGAGTTGGTGATGTGAGTGCTTGCAAATCTGTTTGACGGTCCGGTCGTGGTGGCGGCGTCCAGCCTCTCGCTGGCGGAGGATGAGCTGTTTCCCGAAGAGCGCGCGCATATCCAGGCCGCGGTCGCCAAGCGGCGCGCCGAGTTCGCGACCGCCCGGATCCTGGCGCGCAGGGCGCTGGCGTCGCTGGGAGCTTCGCCGGTCGCGCTCGTCCCGACGCCGGATCGCGCGCCGGTGTGGCCGTCGGGCTATGCGGGAAGCATCTCCCATTGTGCCGATCATTGCGCCGTGGCCGTGGCCCGAAGCAGGGATGTCCCGTCCCTTGGACTGGATGTCGAGGACCTGCGCGAGCTCGATCCGTCGATGCGCGATCTTGTGCTCACGCCGGCCGAACGGCAATGGCTTCGCGGCCAGCCCGACGCGTTGCAGCCGATGCTGCCGATCGTGATCTTCAGCGCCAAGGAAGCCTACTACAAATGCCAGTATCCGCTCACGCGCGGCTTCCTGGATTTCCAGGATGTCGAGCTCGCGATCGCATGGGCGGCGGGCACGTTCGAGGTGCGTGTCATGAGAGAGGATTGGCCGGCCGCCGTTGCTCGCCTTGCCGGACGCTTCTTCATCGCTGACGGCCGGGTCAGTTGCGGCGTGACGTTGGCGAAGGGCTGATCACGCGGATGCAGCCTGGAGTTGGGCCGCGCCTGCGTCCTGGCGGCGGCGCCGGAGAGCCGCGCCATCGCCATTCCCGGCAAACCTCCGGACGACGAGCAGCTTACCGCAGTCGCTAAACATGATGCGCTGCAAACGTCCTGAAAATGCGCTTGACATGTTTAGTCGTTCGCAATCTACTAAACAAAATACTTAACTCGGACGGATGATCCGAGGGCCAGGGGAAACGCTTGCGGCTCGCGCTGTCGTTGTGACGGCGTCGCTCGCCGCGGGCCATGCATCGCCGTCACCCACGCGAAGCGGGGACGGCGCCAACAGGGAGGGAGTGCCAGATGAAGTTGCTGCAGACATTTGCACTGGCGGCGACGGTCGCCGCCGCGACCGTGCTCGGCGCGTCCGCGCCGGCGCGCGCCGAAGGAAAGACGATCACCCTGTGCTGGGCCGCCTGGGACCCGGCCAATGCGCTGGTCGAGCTGTCCAAGGACTTCACCGCCAAGACCGGCGTCAACATGAAGTTCGAGTTCGTGCCATGGCCGAACTTCGCCGACCGCATGCTCAACGAGCTCAACTCCAAGGGCAAGCTGTGCGACCTGATGATCGGCGATTCCCAATGGATCGGCGGCGCGGCCGAGAATGGCCAATACGTCAAGCTCAACGAGTTCTTCGACAAGGAAGGCATCAAGATCTCCGATTTCATGCCGGCCACCGTCGCCGGCTACGCCGAATGGCCGAAGGGCTCGCCGAACTACTGGGCGCTTCCGGCGATGGGCGACGCCAACGGCTGGACCTATCGCAAGGACTGGTTCGCGCGGCCGGAGATTCGCGAGGAATTCAAGAAGAAATTCGGCCGCGAGCTCGAGGTGCCGAAGACGCAGGAAGAGCTGAAGGACATTGCCGAGTTCTTCCAGAAGCGGGTGATCGACGGCAAGACCGTTTATGGCGCAGCCATCTTCACCGAGCGTGGCTCGGAAGGCATCACCATGGGCGTCACCAACGCGCTCTATCCGTTCGGCTTCAAGTACCAGAACCCGAAGAAGCCGTATGACATGCAGGGCTTCGTCAACTCGGACGATGCGGTGAAGGGCCTCGAATTCTACAAGGCGCTGTACAAATGCTGCACGCCGCCCGGCTATTCCAACGGCTACATGCAGGAAGGACTCGATGCCTTCAAGTCCGGCCAGGTCGCGCTGCAGATGAACTGGTTCGCCTTCTTCCCGGGCCTCTACAAGGATCCCAATGTCGGCGGTGACAAGATCGGCTTCTTCGTCAACCCCGCGCAGAAGGAGAAGGGCTCGCAGCTCGGCGGGCAGGGCATCTCGGTGGTGGCATATTCGCCGAACCGCGCCGAAGCGCTCGAATATATCAAGTGGTTCGCCGCGCTCGACACCCAGAAGAAGTGGTGGGCGCTCGGCGGCTACAGCTGCCACAAGGGCGTGCTCAACGATCCCAACTTCAAGAACACCGCGCCGTTCGCCGCCGACTTCCTGGTGGCGATGGACCAGGTGGTCGACTTCTGGGCTGAGCCGTCCTACGCCCAGCTTCTGCTCGCGATGCAGAAGCGCGTCCACGACTATGTCGTCGCCGACCAGGGTACGGCGAAAGGCGCGCTCGACGGGCTGATCGCCGACTGGACCAAGGTGTTCAAGGAGGACGGCAAGCTGTGATGGAGGCGGCACCTCTCGCGCAAGCGAGATCCGCCACGACAATCCCTCCGGCGAGCTTCGGCTTGCCGGGCGGACCAGCCAGTCTCACCGCCAGCCCGAAGCCGCCAGTGAAGCAGCCCCTCGCATGACCGACCAAACCGGACTGAGCAGCCTCGTCGACCGCGCCGCCCTGGTGACGCCGCCCGCCGTGGCGGGGCGCGTGCGCGGCCTGTCCGAGCGCGCCATCGCCTGGCTATTCATCATGCCGACCATGCTGCTGCTGCTCGCGATCAACATTTTCCCGTTGATCTGGACCATCCGGCTGTCCTTTACCAATTATCGCGCGAACCGTCCGAACGCCACCGTGCTCGATATCGGACTCGCCAACTACCAGTCGATCCTGACCGATCCGGACGTCTGGGCGGCGATGACGGTGACCGCGCGCTTCGTGTTCTGGACCATCCTGATCCAGACCCTGCTGGGCTTTACGCTAGCCTGGCTGATCGACAAGAAGTTCCGCGGCCACGGCCTGTGGACCACCTTGATCCTGCTGCCGATGATGCTGTCGCCGGCTGTGGTCGGCAACTTCTGGACGTTCCTCTACCAGCCGCAGATCGGGCTCTTCAACTACGTCATCTCCGCCGCGACGGGCGCGCCCGCATCGTCTTTCCAGATGCTGGCGCAAGTGCCGCTCGCGCCCTGGGCGATCGTCATCGTCGACACCTGGATGTGGACGCCTTACGTGATGCTGATCTGCCTTGCAGGTCTCCGCTCGATTCCCGACTACATCTATGAGGCGGCCGAGGTCGATCGCGCCTCGCCGTGGCGGCAGTTCTGGTCGATCACTTTGCCGATGGCGCTGCCGTTCATCATGCTGGCGGTGCTGTTCCGCGGCATCGAGAACTTCAAGATGTTCGACATGGTCAACCTCCTGACCGGCGGCGGTCCAGGCTCGACGACCGAGGTCGCCTCGATCACCCTGAAGCGCGAAGCCTTCGAGAAGTGGCGGACCGGCTATTCCTCGGCCTTCGCCATCATCCTGTTCGTCACCGTGTTCGGCCTCGCCAACATCTACGTCAAGGCGCTCAACCGGGTGAAAAGCCGATGACCGGTCTCGCAACCGCCCATTCCGTCGTCGATCCGTCGCCGCTGACCAAGCGGATCGCGGCAACCGTGGTGATCGCCTATGCGCTGATCACTCTGGTGCCGCTGCTGTGGATCTTCATGACCGGCTTCAAGTCGCCGTCGGACGCGATCGCCTATCCGCCGAAGCTCGTCGCCGAGCCGAGCCTGGAGGGCTATTGCAACCTGTTCACGACCCGGACCCGGCAGGCGCCGGAGTACATGGCCAAGCTGCCACCGGCTGCCAGTCTGTGCGACCGCATCTCGCGCGGCCGCAACATGGTGGTCGCGGGTCCATCGAACTACATCCCACGCTACGTGAATTCGCTGGTGATCGCGTTCGGCTCGACGGCGCTGTCGGTCGTGCTCGGCACGCTGGCGGCCTACGCGTTCTCGCGCTTCAAGGTGCCGTTGAAGGATGATCTGCTGTTCTTCATCCTGTCGACCCGGATGATGCCGCCGATCGCGGTCGCGATCCCGATCTACCTGATGTATCGCGAGCTCGGCCTGTCCGACACGCGGCTCGGCATGATCCTGCTCTATACGTCCGTCAACATCTCGCTCGCGGTCTGGCTGCTCAAGGGATTCATGGACGAGATCCCGCGCGAATACGAGGAGGCGGCGATGGTCGACGGCTACACCCGCCTGCAAGCCTTCTTCAAGGTCGTGTTGCCGCAGGCCACCACCGGCATCGTCGCCACCGCGATCTTCTGCCTGATCTTCGCCTGGAACGAATATGCCTTCGCGGTGCTTCTGACCTCGGGCACGGCGCAGACCGCGCCGCCCTTCATCCCGATCATCATCGGCGAGGGCGGCCAGGATTGGCCGGCGGTCGCGGCGGGCACCACGCTGTTCCTGATCCCGATCGTCGTGTTCACGGTGCTGCTGAGAAAACATCTGTTGCGCGGCATCACCTTCGGAGCGGTGCGCAAATGAGCGAGATGGCACAAGATCAGCCGGCCGATGCGGCGCACTCGCGCTGGCCACGGGCGCTGCGGCGCGGCCCGATGGAGACGCTGGCAACGATCCTCATTGCGGCCGGCGTGCTGATGCTGCTGCAGCCGTTCGCACTGGTGCTCTACACCTATTCCTTCATCACCACGCTCGCCGGCGTCGTGATGTTCACCATCGTCTCCAAGTTTCCGGACTGACGCCATGGCCGAGATCCGGATCGAGAATCTGTTCAAGGAGTTCGGCGGCTTTGCCGCCGTGCGCGGCACAAGCTTCACGATCGCCGACGGCGAGTTCTTCTGCCTGCTCGGTCCGTCCGGCTGCGGCAAGACCACGACGCTGCGCATGATTGCAGGCCTGGAGCTGCCGACCTCGGGGGCGATCAGGCTCGGCGGCGAGGACGTCACCTTCCGCCGCGCGCGCGAGCGCGACATCGCCATGGTGTTCCAGCTGTTCGCGCTCTACCCGCACATGAACGTGCGCCGGAACATCGCTTTTCCCCTGGTCTCGATGGGGGTGCCCAAGGGGGAGATCCGGCGGCGGGTCGAGGAAGCCGCGCGCATCCTGCGCATCGACCATCTGATCGACCGTCCGGTGAGCGGGTTGTCGAGCGGCGATCGCCAGCGCGTCGCGCTCGGCCGCGCCATCGTCCGGGAGCCGAAAGCGTTCTTGATGGATGAGCCGCTCGGCGCGCTCGATGCGGAGTTCCGTCACATCATGTGCGGCGAGCTGCGCGCCCTGCACGACCGGCTCAAGGCCACCACCGTGTTCGTGACTCACGACCAGCTCGAGGCGATGTCGATGGCCGACACGATCGCGGTGATGAATCGCGGCGTCGTGGAGCAGCTCGGAACGCCCCAGGAGATCTACGACCGTCCCGCCACCATGTTCGTCGCAGACTTCATCGGCTCGCCGGCGATGAACTTCATCCGCTTCGCGGGCAGGCTTGGCGCCGGCGCGAACTGCGTGCGGATCGACGGCGCCGAGATCGGCGTGCCCGAGCTGCGCGAGGATGCCGGGAGCGATGAGCTGATCCTCGGCGTGCGGCCGGAGCAGGTGGCGCTCAGCGCCGAAGGCGGGCTGCGCGGCGAGGTGTTCGGCACCGAATATCTCGGCACCACCCAGATCATCACCGTCACGACGTCTCATGGCATCGTCAAGGCGCGCGCGCCCGCGGCGGTCCGGGTGCAGCGTGCGGAGCCGGTCGGGCTCAGCTTCCGCGCCGACCGGCTGTCGCTGTTCGACGCCGCCACGGGCCGCGCGGTCCGCACCGCGCTGTATGAGCAGCCGGTGAGAGGAGGGCGCCATCATGGCTGAGACGCGGCTCAACGCCGTCAGCAAGTCGTTCGGTTCCAAGCCGGCGGTACGGGATTTGTCGCTGACCATCCGCGACGGCGAGCTCGTCGTGCTGCTCGGGCCGACCGGTGCCGGCAAGACCACGACATTGCGGCTCGTGGCCGGCCTCGAGATGCCGGATCGCGGCAGCGTCACCATCGGCGGTGTCGACCAGACGAAGGCGACGCCGGCCGCGCGTGACGTCACGTTCGTGTTCCAGCAATATTCTCTCTATCCGCATCTGTCGGTGTACGACAATCTGGCTTTCCCACTGCGCTCGCCGGTGCGCAAGATTGCGGAGGCTGAGATCAGGCGCATCGTCGGTGACGTCGCGGCGATGCTCCGGATCGAGGACAAGCTCGGCAACCGCGCTACTCAGCTCTCCGGCGGCCAGATGCAGCGCGTGGCGATCGGCCGCGCGCTGGTGCGCAGACCTGCGATCGCGTTGCTAGACGAGCCGCTGTCCTCGCTCGACGCCAAGCTGCGTTCCGAGCTGCGCATCGAGCTCAAGCGTATCCAGCAGGATCTCGGCGCCACCATGCTCTACGTCACCCACGACCAGATCGAGGCGATGACGCTCGCCAACCGTATCGGCGTGATCGAGCAGGGCCGGCTGGTGCAGGTCGGCAGCCCGCGGGAGGTCTATGAGGATCCGGCCAATACCTATGTGGCGACCCGGCTCGGCAGTCCCGGCATCAATCTGCTGCCGCGCGGGCTGTTTCCGGATCTTGCGGTGCCGGGCGACGTCGCGACGATCGGCGCGCGCACCGAGCACATGACGGTCCGGCGCGCCGAGAGCCGTGCCGACGCACGGGTGAAATGGATCGAGCATCTCGGCGATCAGAATCATCTGCATATCACGCTGCAGGACCAGACCATCGTCAGCCTGGTGGAGCCGGATACGGAATTGAAAGTCGGCGACTCCGTCGCTATCGAGTTCACCCGGCCGCTGCTGTTCGACCGGGCGGGCCAGCGGGTGAGATAGACAATGGACCAGGCGTTCAAGCGCAAGGTGATCGTGGCGATGGCCGATGCCATCATCGCCCATGCGGAGGAGCTGACCGCGCTCGACTCGGCGATCGGCGACGGCGATCACGGCCTCAACATGAAGCGCGGCTTCGAGGCCGTGCTCGCCGATGTGGACAATATCTCCGCCAAGCCTCTTCCCGAGGCGTTGAAGGCGGTCGGCATGGCGCTGGTGATGAAGGTCGGCGGTGCGTCCGGTCCGCTCTACGGCACGCTGGCGATGGGACTTGGCAAGGCGCTGCCATCAGAGCCCTCTGCCGCCGAAGCGGCGGCGGCGCTCGGTCGCGCCATCGCGGACGTCAGAGCGCGTGGCAAGTCGGAAGCCGGTCAGAAGACCATGCTCGACGTCTTGATCCCGGTGCAGGCAGCTTTTGCGGCCGGTGGCGACGATCTCAGTTCCCGGCTGCCCGCGATCGCCGCCGAGGCCGCCGACGCGACGGTGCCGATGCTGGCGATCCGCGGCCGCGCTTCGTTTCTCGGCGAGCGCTCGATCGGGCACATGGATCCCGGCGCGCGCTCGTCCAGCCTGCTGGTGCAGGCGATCTGCGGCGTATTCAATGAGGCCTGGACATGAGTGAGCAGAAGAATGTCGGCATCGTCATCGTGTCGCATTCCGCCAAGGTGGCGGAAGGCGCGGCCGACATGGTCCGGCAGATGGTCGGCGACAGCGTGCCGCTCGCGGCGGTCGGCGGCAATGCCGATGGCGGGCTCGGCACCGATGTCGGCGCCATCATGGGCGCGATCGACAAGGCATGGTCGGAGTCGGGCGTTGCGATCCTGGTCGATCTCGGCGGCGCCGAGACCAACAGCGAGATGGCGGTGGAGATGATGCCGGAGGAGCGGCGCGAGCGCATCGTGATCTGCAACGCGCCGCTGGTCGAAGGCGCCGTGATGGCGGCGACGGAAGCCTCCGGCGGCTCGCCGCTCGATGCGGTGCGCGCGACCGCCGAAGAGCTGATGGGCGGATGAGCAGGAACGACAATGGCTGACGGTGGAGAGATCGGCATGCAGGAAGCGAAGGCGCACGCGCTGCTGACCAACGAGGTCGGGCTGCATGCGCGGCCCTCGGTCAAGCTGACCCAGCTCGCCAAGCGCTTTGCGTCGACCATCGAAGTCGCGATCGCGGCCGACGGGCCCTGGACCGACGCCAAGAGCCCGGTGAAGATCATGCGCGTCAAGGCCGCCAAGGGCGAGACGCTGTTCCTGCGCGCCAATGGAACCGATGCCGAGGCCGCCATCGCCGCGCTGGTCGATCTGGTGAACCGCAAGTTCGACGAGGAGTGACGATGGAGCGGCGTATCTTCGGGCGGGCGGCGTCGGACGGGATGGCCATCGGGCCCGCGGCGATCCTGCATGCGCTGGAGGGCGCCAGCCGGACGAAAGGGGCGATCGCCGAGGAGCATGAAGCGCTCGCCGTAGCGGTCGCGCATGCGCGCGAGGCCGTGGCCGAGCTGATCGACAGGCTCGAGGGAGACGCGGCCGAGCTGATCGGCTTTCAGCTCGCGCTGCTCGAAGACGATGCGCTGACCGAGGCGGCTTACGTCCAGATCGAGGGCGGCGTCGCTGCGGATGCGGCCTGGCGTGCGGCGATGGCGGAGGAGATGGCGGGGTATGAGTCCGCTGAGGACGAATATTTCCGCGCCCGCGCCGGCGACCTCGCCGACATCCGGGATCGCGTGCTGCGACACTTGTTCGGCTTGCAGCAGAACGGCAAGTTGCCGAAGGGGGCGATCGTCGTTGCGCGTGATCTGGCGCCATCGGCTTTCCTCGCCATCGAGTGGACGAATGGAGGGGGCATCGCGCTCGGCGAGGGCAGCCCGACCAGCCATGTCGCGATGTTGGCGCGCAGCCGCGGCGTGCCGATGGTGGTCGGGCTCGGTCACGATTGGGACAAGCTGACAGGGGATTTGCTGGTCGATGGCGGTCGCGGTGTCGTCATTGCCGATCCCAGTGCGCAGCGTATCGCTGCCGCCCGGGCGGAGGATGCGACCGCCTCGCGCCGCAAGGCGGACGCGATCGCGCGCCAGCACGAACCGGCACTGACGCGCGACGGCACCCGCGTCTCGGTGCTCGTCAACATCTCCGGCCCTGCCGACATGACGCTGCTTCCGGCCGCAGCCTGCGACGGCATCGGCCTGGCACGCACCGAGTTTCTCACCGGCAACCTGCTTCACGACGAGGAGGCACAATATCACGCCTATGCCGAGCTCGTGCGCTGGGCCGAAGGCCGGCCGGTCACGATCCGCACGCTCGATGCCGGCGGCGACAAGCCGATTCCGGGCTACACGATCGATGGCGAGAGCAACCCGTTTCTCGGCCTTCGTGGCCTCCGTCTGTCCTTGCGTCACCCCGAGATCTTCCGCGTTCAATTGCGCGCGTTGGCCCGCGCCGCTGCGCTCGGACCGCTCAAGGTGATGCTGCCGATGGTGACCAATGCAGCGGAGCTGGACGTCGCGCGTCGCCATCTCCGCGCCGTGCTCGCCGAATTGGCCGCCGGCAACGTCGCGTTCGCCGCGCCGGCCTTCGGGATGATGGTCGAGGTGCCGGCTGCTGCGCTGGCAGCGCATGACTTCGCTGCGGACTTCTTCTCGATCGGCACCAATGACCTGACCCAATACGCGACCGCTGCTTCGCGTGACGGCGCCGAGGTCGCCGACTATGCCGACGCGCTGCATCCCGGGGTGTTGGCGATGATTGCCCATGTGGTGCGCGCCGGTCTTGCGCGGGGCGTGGACGTCTCGATCTGCGGCGACGCCGCCGGTGATGTCAGAGCCATGCCGGCGCTGCTTGAGCTCGGTGTGCGCGCGCTGTCGGTCGCGCCGGGCCTGCTGCCGCTGGTGAAGGCGGCGATCCGCGAGCTTGACCTCGCCAAGGGCACGGAAAAGACCGCGGAAGAGGGCGCATGAGTGACCAGGATGCATCGGGGGCCGCGAGTCCGCTCGCCGAATACAAGGCGATCCTGCGCGGGGTGATCGACAGCCGTCCCTCCGGTACACGGCAGCGGCTGGCGGAGGCGATCGGCAAGAATCGCAGCTTCATCTCGCAGATCGTCAATCCGGCCTATGCGACGCCGATCCCGCTGCAGCATCTCGAGACCATCTTCCACATCTGTCACTTCTCGCCGCATGAGCAGCAGGCTTTTCTGACCGCCTACCGCGCCGCCCATCCGGGCCGGCTGGACGAGGTCGAGGCGCAGCGGCCGATGCGGCGCCTCGTGGTCGAGCTGCCGGACTTCGGCGACCCCGCGCTCAACGCCCATGCCGACCGCATCATCACCGGCGTCGCGCGCGGCATCACCGCGCTGATCTCAGCCAACGAAAACAACGACGACGCCGAACCGGGAGGGAAGCCATGAAGAAGCTGATCAACGCCGTTTCCGACGTGCTGACCGAGAGCCTGCAGGGCTTTGCCGCCGTGCATGGCGACATCGTCACGCTGGGCGAGGACAACAAGTTCGTTCGCCGCAAGAGCCTCAAACCGGGCAAGGTCGCGCTGATCTCCGGCGGCGGCTCCGGCCATGAGCCGCTCCACGCCGGCTTCGTCGGGCCGGGCATGCTCGATGCCGCCTGTCCGGGCCAGGTGTTCACCTCCCCGACGCCTGACCAGATGCTCGCGGCCGCGCAGGCCGTGGACACCGGCGCGGGCGCGCTGTTCATCGTCAAGAACTACGAAGGCGACGTGATGAATTTCGCGATGGCCGCGGAGATCATGGAGGGCAAGGTCGCGACCGTCATTACCGACGACGACGTCGCGGTCGAGACCTCGACCTATTCGACGGGCCGCCGCGGCGTTGCCGGCACGCTGGTCGTGGAGAAGATGCTGGGTGCTGCGGCCGAGCAGGGCCGCGATCTCGACGCGCTGAAGGCGCTTGGTGACGACGTCAACAGGCGCACCCGCTCGATGGGCGTGGCGCTGACCTCATGCACGGTGCCGGCCGCGGGCAAGCCGACCTTCACGCTCGGCGAGGACGAGATGGAGATGGGGGTCGGCATCCATGGCGAGCCCGGCAGGCGCCGGGTCAAGCTGGCGTCCGCGGACGCCATCGCCGAGGAGATGATGGGCGCGATCCTGGCCGATCTTGCAGCGAAGCCCGGAACTCCGTGCCTGCTGCTGGTCAACGGCTTCGGGGCCACGCCAGCGATGGAATTGTACGTGATGGCCAATGCGGCGAGGCGCATCCTGGAAGGGCGCGGGCTCGCCATCGCGCGCGGGCTGGTCGGCTCCTACGTCACCTCGCTCGACATGGCCGGCTGCTCGCTCACCGTGACCGCGCTCGATGATGCGTCGCTGGGCCTGTGGGACGCGCCGGTGCACACCGCGGCGCTGCGCTGGGGCTGCTGAAGCAATGCGTGCTCAGCGGATCTCGTTCGAGTAGTAGTGTTGCGCCGTCGTGGCGCGGTGCTGGCTGAGGATCGCCAGCGCGCCGGTCTGGTCGAAGGCCTCCTCGTCGATCACGAGCACGGCGCTCGGAGAGGGCAGGCCGAGCAGCTTGCGGTCTTCCTTGGTGGCGACCTCGGCCGTCACCTTCTCGCGCACCGCGGCGATCCGGATGCCATAGGCCTCGAGCAGATGGCGGTAGATCAGGGCAGGGACCTTCTTCGGCTCGCGCGGAAATCCCGCCACGCGGCTCGCGACCATCGAGATCCGCGAATGCAGCACCGGCGCGCCAGCGACGCGGCGGATGCGATGAAGATGCAGCAGCGGCCCGCCCTCGGCCATCGCGAACAGCGCGGCTTCGCGTGACTCGGCGGCGCGTGTCGTCACCGACAGCACCTCGGCCTCCGAGTGCAGCAGGCTGCCGTCCGCGGCGAGCAGGCGGAAGTACTGGAAGAAGAAGCTGAGCCCATGCTGCGACGCGCGGCCCGTCACCACCGTGCCGGTCTTGCGCCGGCGCATCAGCATGCCGCCCGCGGTGAGATCGGCCAGCGCGCGGCGGATGGTGCCGACGGCGACGCCATATTGATTGGCGAGCGCGACCTCGCCGGGCAGCACTGTGCCGGGCGGCATGTCGCCGATCAGGATCGCCTCGGCGATCTGGCGCTTGACATGCTCGTAGAGCGGCACCGGCAGCGCGCCCGGACCCGCCCCCACCCCGTCTGCCGCTTTGGTGGCCACAGCTGCCTTTTTCATGGAATTGACAAACGCCGCGTCGTGAATTCTATTTCTATATAGAATATAGGATAGAGCTGGCGGCAAATGATTTCTGAGGGCATTCCAGCGGACCGGGGCGCGCGCAGCCTGGCCAGCGCTTTTGCCGCGATCGACGCCATGGCCGAGACGGCGGTCGAGGACCTGCGGAAGATGGTGGCGGTCGACACCAGCTTTCCTCCGGGGGCCGGCTACGATGCATTTGCCGACGTGATGGAGCAGCTCGCTGCCCCGCTGGCACTGGATAGCGAGCGCGTGATCGTTCCGGAGGACCTATGGCGCGCACCGGGCGCGCGCGGATCGCGGACGAATCTGATTGCACGGCGCCGCGCCGGCAGACCGGTGCTCGGGCTCTATTTCCATGTGGACACGGTACCGGCGGCGCCCGGCTGGGTCACCGATCCGCTGCAGCTGAGCCGCGACGGTGACCGTCTGATCGGACTCGGCGCGGCCGACATGAAGGGATCGATTGCGGCGGCGCTGCTCGCACTCCGCGGCGCGCAGCAGACTGGATTGCCGCTGGCCTATGATCCGATGTTGCTGCTGTGCACGGACGAGGAGGCAGGGCTTTATCCCGGCGTGCGTTACCTTGCCGAGCAGGGCCGTCTCGAAGGGCATATTCTGAATTTCAACGGCAGTGCCATGCCGCGGATCTGGGCCGGCTGCTTCGGCCTGTTCACGCTCACGGTGCGGGTTCACGGCAAGGCAGCGCATGCCGGCGAGCAGCGCCGCGCCGGCGCCAACGCGATCGAGGCGGCGCTGCCGATCCTCAATGCGCTCGCGGCCCTCGAGCCGGTCATCGCGCAGCGGACGTCGGCGTTGCCGCCACCGCCGCAGGCGGCTGGACCGCTCGCCGCGAGCCTCGACATCTCAGCCATTCATGGCGGCCAATGCGGCGGACAGATCCCCTCGCTGGTCGAGATTCTCCTGTGCCGCCGATACACGCCCGAGGAGGACTTCGCCGCTGCACGCCGCGAGATCGAAGCGGCCGTCCGGCAGGCGGCCGGCACCCTCGACGTCGAGATCATCCTCACCGGCCATCTGATGCCGACATCCGATCCCGGCGGGCCGCATTGGTCGCGCTGGCAGCAGGCGCTGTCGGCCGGTTTCGGCTATGCCGCGGAAGACTTCGCTCGCTGGGGGGCGGCCGGCTGCTCCGATTTCGGCTGGGTGCAGCAGGCCACGGGCGTGCAGGAGGTGCTGCTCACGGGCCTCGGCAGGCCCGATAGCCGCATTCATGCGCCGGGCGAATCCACGACGCTCGCCGACATCGTCGCATTGGCGAAATCGGTGCTCGCCTATCTCGCAGCCGAGTTCCGTCCCGAACTCTGTCCCGAAGCCATCACGCCTGAAAAGGACTTCGCCTGATGCCGTCCGTGACCCGTCGTCATTTCCTTGCCGGCTCCGCGCTCGTGCTTGGTGCTCTGCCGCAAGTCTCTCTCTCGGCCGAGGCGCCGAAGCGCGGCGGCGTGTTGCGGATCTCGGTCGACCAGGGCGCGGCGGTCATTCACCCGCTGCTCGCGCGTGTCAATCCGGAATACCTCATCACCGAGCTGCTCTATTCCAACTTGACCCGGTTGAAGCCGGACATGTCGGTCGAGCCGGACCTCGCCTTGTCGTGGCAGGCCGGCGCGGGGCTCACCGAGTGGACGTTCAGGCTGCGGCCCAATCTCAGCTTCCACGACGGCTCGCCGCTGACGGCGGAGGATGTCGTCGCGACCTTCAAGGCGATCCTCGATCCGAAGACCGCATCACCGGCGCGCACCAATGTCGGCCCGATCAAGGATGTCACTGCCGTCGATGCGTCGACCGTGCGGTTCACGTTGTCGGTTGCCTTTGCCGATTTTCCGGTCGCGCTCGCCTACAACAATGCGCGCATCGTGCCTGCGAAAGTCGTTGCTGCCGATCTCGCCAGCCTCGCCACAAAGGCGAATGGTTCAGGGCCGTTCAAGCTCGTGTCCTATGAGCCGGACCGCAAGATCGTCGTCGAGCGCAACCCGGCGTATTACGATCCGGCGCGGCCTTTGCTCGATCGCGTCGAGATTCTCGTCTATCCCGACCGCACCGCCGAAGCATCGGCTCTGATTTCGGGCGACATCGATCTCATGTTGTCGACCACGCCCGGCGAATATGAGCGGCTCGGCAAGGCCAGCGGCGTCAAGGCGGTGCGGGTCCCCTCGGGGCAGTTTCTGAACGTCAACATGGGCTGCGATCAGAAGCCGTTCAACGACGTTCGCGTGCGCCAGGCGCTGGCGCTGACCATCGATCGCGAGGCCATGGCCGGCTTCGTGGCCGGCGGCTACGGCACGCCCGGCAACGACACGCCGCTGAGCCCCGCCTACCGGTTCTATCAGGACAGCAAGCTGAAGAAGCCCGACATCGCGAAAGCCAGGCAATTGCTCGCCGATGCCGGCTATCCCTCCGGCATCGACCTGACGATGGTGGCATCCGACAAACCGGACACGCGCACGCAGCTTGGCGTTGCGATCCGTGAGATGGCGGCACCGGCCGGCTTCCGCATCAACGTTCAGACGATGCCGCACGCGACCTATCTCGACCAGGTCTGGAAGAAGGGCAATTTCTACGTCGGATTCTACAACATGCAATCGACCGCCGACGCGATCTTCAAGCTGCTCTACACCTCGGATGCCGCCTGGAACGAGACACGCTGGAACAATGCGCGCTTCGACGAGATCGTCAATGCGGCGCGTAGCGAGACCGACGATGCCAATCGCGCCGCGCTCTATGCGCGGGCCCAGACGATGATGAGCGAGGAGGTGCCGTCGGTCATTCCGGTCTTCTTCGACATCCTGGCGGCGCAGCGCGCCTATGTGGAAGGATACCAGCTGCATCCGCGCGGATCGGTGTTTCGGCTCGATCTCGTCTCGCTCGGCGCAGGCGCGCCCAGGCGCAGCTGAGGCGGGGATCCGAGCGGTGTCATTCGCCTGGCTGCTGCGGCGGCTGCTCCTGATGGTCTATACGGTCGTCGTCGTCAGTGTGCTGGTGTTCGCCATCACACAGGCGCTACCGGCTGACGCAGCGCAGACGCTGCTTGGCGAGAACGCTTCGCCGGAGGCGCTGGCCGCAATTCGCAGCCGGCTCGGGCTCGACGACCCGGTCTGGCTGCAATTCACGCATTGGGTCGCGCACGCGGCCATCGGCAATTTCGGTGTCTCCATGCGCACCGGCCTGCCGGTCGCGCCGGAGATGCTGACGGCGCTGTCGCGCTCGCTGCTGCTGGCAGCGGGCGCACTCGTCGTCACCCTCCTGATCGCGGTCCCGCTCGGAATCTTCGCGGCGCTCCGCAAGGGGCGGCCGGCGGATACGGCCACCAGCGTGGTCGCCTATCTCGGGGTCTCCCTGCCGGAGTTCGTCACGGCAACCGTGCTCGCGCTGCTGCTGACCGACATTCTGCCATGGCTGCCGGCGACCGGCTACGTGTCGCCGCTGGAGGATGCCGGGCCGGCGCTGCGCCATCTGATCCTTCCGGTCCTGACCGTCTCGGTCATTCTCGTCGCGCATGTGATGCGCATGATGCGTTCGGAGACGCTGGACGTGCTGCAGTCCGACTACGTCCGCGCGGCGCGGCTGAAAGGCCTGCCCGAGCGGACGGTGCTGGTGCGGCATGTGATGCGCAACGCGCTGCTGCCGGTCATCACCATCGTCGCGCTCGACGTCGGCTATCTCCTGGGCGGCATCATCGTCATCGAGGAGATTTTCGCCATTCCCGGCATCGGCCGGGCATTGATGATCGCCATCACCACCCGCGATCTGCCGTCGATCCAGGCCGGCGCGATGATCATGGCGGTCACCTATGCGATCACCAACACGCTGGCGGATGTCGTCTACGCGCTGCTCGACAGGCGGATCAGCTATGACTGAGCTGCTCGGCAGGATGATCCGCAAGCCGCAGGGGGCGATCAGCGTGATGCTGCTCGTTGCCCTCGCCATCGTCTGCATCCTCGGCCCGTGGCTCGCGCCCTATGGGCCGGAGAAGATGGATTTTCTCGGCCGTTTCCGCCCGCCGGGATGGCAGAACTGGCTGGGCGCCGATCAGTTCGGCCGCGACGTGCTGAGCCGGCTGCTGTCCGGCGCGCGCGCCACCGTTCCGATGGCGCTCGCGGCGACGCTCGCCGGCAGCGCGATGGGCGCCGTGATCGGCGTCGCATCGGCCTATCTCGGTGGCAAGGCCGACGAATTCATCATGCGCACCAACGATGCTGTGATGGCCATTCCCGGTCTCCTCATGGCGCTGCTGCTGGTCAGCACGCTCGGAAATGGGGCTGTCAACGCGGTGATCGCGATTGCCTTTGCGTTCGCGCCGGGCATGGCACGGGTCACGCGCTCCGTGGCGCTTGCTGTGCGCAGTCAGGACTACGTCAAGGCCGCCATCGCGCGCGGCGAAGCGGCATCGCAGATCATTTTCCGCGAGATGCTTCCGAACGTGATGGGCCCAATCATCATCGAGGCCACCATCCGGGTGTCATTTGCGGTGATGCTGTTCGCGACGCTCAGCTTCCTCGGCCTGGGTGCACAGCCGCCGGCATCGGAATGGGGCCTGATGGTGGCCGATGCGCGCCAATACATGCACCGGGCGCCATGGATCCTCATCGCGCCCTCGGCCGCGATCGCGCTGTCGGCGATCGCCTTCAATCTCGTCGGCGATGCCCTGCGCGACGCGCTGAATCCGAGGGACGATCGATGAAGCCGGCGCTCGCCATCACTGGTTACGGGCTGGACTACGTCACCCCGGCGGGCGCTGTGGAGGTGCTGCGTGACGTGTCGCTCGAGATCGCGCCCGGCGAGGTGCTCGGCCTCGTCGGCGAATCCGGCTCCGGTAAGAGCTCGCTGGCTTGGGCGTTGATGCGGCATCTGCCGGCCAATGCCCGCGAGGTCTCGGGCTCCCTGTGTCTGGGTGACCTCGACCTGCGGTCCCTCAGCCTCAAGCGACTGACCGCGGTCCGTGGCCGCCGCATCGGCATGGTGTTCCAGGATCCGTCGACCGCGCTCAATCCGACATTGACCATCGGCCGCCAGATCACCGAGGCGCTGATGCGTCATCGCGATCTGAATGCGCGGGCCGCCAGGAACCTCGCGATCGAATTGCTCGGCCATGTCGAGCTGCGCGACCCCGTGGCGGTGCTGCGGCGCTATCCGCACGAGATCTCCGGCGGCGAGAAGCAGCGGGTAGTCATCGCGACGGCCTTCGGGTGCCGGCCCGATGTCATCCTGTTCGATGAGCCTACGACGGCGCTCGACGTCATCACCGGTGCCCGCATCATCGAGCTGTTTGCGCGGTTGCGTGCGGAGACGGGCGTCGCTGCGCTCTACATCTCGCACGATCTCGCGATGATGACCCGGGTCGCCGATCGTGTCGCGGTGATCCGGCACGGCCGCATCGTCGAGCAGGTGCCCGCGTCTGACATCTTCAGGACGCCGCAGCACGCCTACACCAAGGCTCTCATCGCCGCCGTGCCGCGTCCGGAGCGGCGGCTCGTGAACGATCAGCCGGGCGCGGCCCTGGTGCTGGACGCACGCGGCATCGAAGTCCATTACGGCAGGGGCGGGCTGTTCCGTGCGGCTCCGCCACCGGCGACCAGGGCCGTCGATGTCCGCGTCCGTGCCGGCGAAATCGTCGGCCTCGTCGGTGAATCCGGCTCGGGAAAGTCATCCGTCGCTCGCGCCCTCACCGGGCTTGCCCGCTTCGACGGCACGATCAGCTTCGACGGCCGAACGTTGCGCAGGGCCGGTGACATGAACCGTGCCTATCGGCGCGATGTCCAGATCGTGTTCCAGCACCCGGATTCCTCGCTCAATCCGCGCCATCGGATCGGTGAGATCCTGTCGCGCCCCTTGAAGCTCTATGGCGGCGACACAGCCGCCGTGCCGCGCCTGCTCGAACAGGTCCGGCTGCCGGCGTCGTATGCCATGCGCTGGCCGCACCAGCTCTCGGGTGGCGAGAAGCAGCGCGTCGCGATCGCGCGTGCTTTTGCGGCGCGGCCGCGCCTGGTGATCTGCGACGAGATCACGGCGCCGCTCGACGTCTCGGTCCAGGCCCAGATCATCGAGCTGCTGCTGGCTTTGCGCGCCGAGACGGGTGCGGCCTATCTCTTCATCACCCACGATCTCAACCTGATCAGGCAGATCGCGCACCGCATCGTCGTGATGCGCCACGGCCGGCTGGTCGACAGCCGTGCCGTCGATGCCTTCGGTGCAGACGACGTTCACCCTTACACCCGCGAGCTGATGGCGGCCTCGCCAGCGCCCGTTGGCTGACCGCAAGGATTGCCCCCATGGATCGCAACGACCTGCTCGCCCGCATCGACATTCCAGCTTCGCTCGCGCTGCTGTCGCGCATGGTTCAGCACAAGAGCTATTCGAAGACCGAGGGCGAGAAGCAGCTCGCGACCTTCATGGCTGAACAGATGAGCGCGATCGGCCTGGATGCCGCCGTCGCCCCGTTCGGGGCCGAGGGCCGTGTCAACGCGGTCGGCCGCTGGCACGGCACCGGCGGCGGCAAGAGCCTGCTCTTCAACGGCCATGTCGATACAAATCCAGTGACCGAGGGCTGGACCCTCGATCCCTGGGCGGGGAAGGTGGACGACGACTTCGTCTACGGAATCGGCGTGTCAAACATGAAGGCCGGCGACGCCGCTTATTTCTGCGCGGTCAAGACGCTGATCGAGGCCGGCGTCAGGCTGAGGGGTGATGTCGTTCTGACCTATGTGGTCGGCGAGCTGCAAGGCGGAGTCGGCACCTATTCGTTGTTGGAGCAGGGGCTGCGCGCGGACTATTTCATCAATTCCGAGCCGACCGACCTCAAGGCGATGACGATGCATGCCGCGGCATTCATGTTCATCATCGAGCTCGTCGGCAACACGCGGCATCTGTCGAAGCGCGAGGAGGCGGTGGACGCCATCACCGCCGCCTGCGATCTCATTCCGCGCCTCAATGCGATGCGGTTCTCCGGCGCGCGTTCGCCGGCACATGAGGCCATCAATCGCGTCCATGTCGGCGTCGTGCACGGCGCGCTCGGTCGTGAGTTGCACGAATGGCGGACGCCGCAGGTCGCGGATTTCGTCCGCATCAAGGGCTCCGGTCGTTACGCTCCTGGGCAGACCGAGCAGGGCGCGCTCGCGGACATGCGGCGCGAGCTCGATGCGCTGGAGGGGCGTTTTCCCGGCCTGAAGGCCCATCTGATGTCGGAGGACCGCGCCGGCGTGCCGACCATGCCGCCGTTCGAGGTCGCACCGGACAGCCCGATCGTCCGTGCCGTTAACAATGCCTATCGTGTCGTGCGCGGCGCCGCCCAGCCGACAGGCCCGGTGACGCCGAGCTGCTTCTATGGCACCGATGCCGGCCATCTTTATACCTATGGCGGCATGGAGGGCATCGTCTGCGGACCGGGCGGCCGCTACAACACGATGCCGGACGAGCGCGTCGACATTCCCGACTATCTCGACATGATCCGCATCTACATGCTGGCCATTCTCGATATCTGCGGCTGAACCCGCGCTCAGGCGGCGGCTGCCTGTTGCTGGAATTGCTCGAACGCCGCAATCGCATCGGCGGCATACATCAACGACGGTCCGCCGCCCATGTAGATCGCCATGCCGAGCGTCTCCTCGACCTCCTGCCGGCTTGCACCGAGACGGACGAGCGCCTCCGCGTGAAAGCCGATGCAGCCGTCGCACCGAACGGCAACCCCGATCGCCAGCGCGATCAGCTCCTTGGTCTTCTTGTCGAGCGCGCCATCAGCGGCGGCGGCCCTCGCCAGTGCAGAGAAGCCCTGCATGACGTCCGGAATGTCCTTGCGCAGCGTCTTCAGGTTACCCGAGATGTCCTTGCAGATCTCGCTGTACAGTTTGGTCATGATAGCTCCTACGACATCTTCGTGGTGGGTTTGCCAGGCTCGCGCAGTGCGATGTAGATCGCGGGGATCACGAGTACGGTGAGCAGGGTGGAGGAGGCCAGGCCGAACAGCAGCGAGATCGCCAGCCCCTGGAAGATCGGGTCGAGCAGGATCGTCGCAGCACCGATCATCGCCGCGAGCGCCGTCAGCAGGATCGGCTTGAAGCGCACGGCGCCGGCCTCCAACACGACGTCGCGCAGGGTCTTGCCCTCGCCGCCACTGTGCCGGATGAAGTCGACCAGCAGGATCGAGTTGCGGACGATGATGCCGGCCAGCGCAATGAAGCCGATCATCGACGTCGCCGTGAACGGCGCGCCCAGCAACCAGTGGCCGAGCAGGATGCCGATCAGGGTCAGCGGGATCGGAGTCAGGATTACCAGCGGCAGCCGGAAGCTCTTGAACTGTGCCACGACCAGAACGTAGATGCCGAGGATGGCGGCGCCGAATGCGGCGCCCATGTCGCGGAAGGTCACGTAGGTGATCTCCCATTCGCCATCCCACAGCAGCGTCGGACGGGACTCGTCCTTGGGCTGGCCGTGGAAGCCGATCACGGGCTTCGGCAGCTTGCCCCAGTCATGGGCGTCGATCCGGTCGGCGACCGCGAGCATGCCGTAGAGCGGGGCCTCGAAGCGGCCGGCGAGTTCTGCCATCACCATGTCGGCAAAGCGGCCGTCGCGGCGGAAGATCGTCGGCGACCCCTCTTCCATGGTGGCCTTCACGACCTGGCCGAGTTCGACGACGGTCTTGCTGCCGGGCACCGTGTTGGCGGGCACCGGCGTCGAGGCCAGGGCCTGACTCCAGCTCTTGTCGTGCTTCGGCAGACGCACGGCGATCTCGATCGGATTGCGGTCTTCGCCGCGATGCGAGTAGCCGACCGAGACGCCGCCGAACAGCGTCTGGATCGTGTCGTAGACGTCGCGCTGCTCGACACCGAAGAACTCGAGACTGTCCTGGTCGATCGACAGTCGCAGCCGCGGCCGGCGCTGACCGATGGAATCGTCGATGTCGACGATGAAGGGAACGTCGGCGAAGACCTTCTTGAGTTCGGTGGTGACGGCGCGCCGGGTCGCCGCGTCCGGACCGTAGATCTCCGCCAGCAGGGTGGCGAGCACCGGAGGCCCGGGCGGCACTTCGACCACCTTGATGCTGGTGCCGGCCGGCACAGGGATGCTCTTCAGCCGCTGGCGCAGCTCGAGCGCGATGTCGTGGCTCGCGCGCTTGCGGTCGCCGCGCGCGGCGAGATTGACCTGGAGCTCGCCGAGCTCGGGCCGCTCCCGCAGATAGTAGTGCCTCACGAGACCGTTGAAGTTGAACGGGGCCGCCGTGCCGGCATAGCTCTGCACGGTCGTGATCTCCGGCAGCCCATGCGCAATGTCGGCGGCCGCGAACAGCGTGCGCTCGGTATCCTCCAGGCTCGCGCCTTCGGGCAGATCGACCATCACCGCGATCTCCGACTTGTTGTCGAACGGCAGCAGCTTGACGGTGACGGACTTGGTGGCGAACAGCGTCATCGACAGCAAGGTGGCGATGCCGACGCCGAGCAGGAAGATCCAGGCGGAGCGCTTGCTGGCGACGATCGGGCGCGCGACGCTGCGGTAGATGCGTCCGAGACGGCCTTCTCCATGCGCGTCGTGAGAGTCCGCCGAGGCGCTGGTCGACCTCGGCGCCAGCCGCAGCATCAGCCACGGCGCCACCACCATGGCGACGAAAAACGAGAACAGCATCGCCGCCGAGGCGTTGGCCGGGATCGGCGCCATGTAGGGGCCCATCAGTCCCGACACGAACAGCATCGGCAGCAGGGCGGCGACCACGGTCAAAGTCGCGACAACGGTGGGGTTGCCGACTTCGGCGACCGCCTCGATGGTGGCCTGCAGGCGCGGCCGGCCGTCATGCATGCCCCAATGGCGCGCGATATTCTCGACCACGACGATGGCGTCGTCGACCAGGATGCCGATCGAGAAGATCAGGGCAAACAGGCTGACCCGGTTGATCGTGTAGCCCATCAGATTGGCGGCGAACATCGTCAGCAGGATCGTGGTCGGAATCACCACGAAGGTGACGAGGGCTTCGCGCCAGCCAATGGCGACCGCAATCAGCACGACGATCGAGATCGTAGCGAGGCCGAGATGGAACAGCAGCTCGTTGGCCTTCTCGTTGGCGGTCTCGCCGTAGTCGCGCGTCACCGTGACTGCGACGTCGCTCGGAATGAGACTGGCCTTCAGCCCTTCGAGGCGCTGCGCGATGTCGTGAGACACCACCACGGCATTGGCGCCGGCGCGCTTGGCGAGCGCGAGGCTCACCGCCGGCACCCGGTGCCAGTCGCCCTTGTCGGTGCGGGCGTCATCCCAGACGCGATGCTCTGCGAGGTTGGGGCCGATGACGACGGTGGCGACGTCGCGCACATAGACGGGACGGCCGTCGCGCGTCGAGATCAGCAGCAGGCCGATGTCCGGGATGCCCGTGAGCGTCTGGCCCGCGGCGACGTTGCGCACGATACCGCCGTCGCGAACGTCTCCGGCCAGGAAAGAGCGGTTCGCGTCCTTCACCTTGGCGACGAGCTGCTGCAGAGTCACGCCGAACAGCGACAGCTTTTCCGGATCGGGCTCGACCCGGATCTGCTGGGCGCCGCCGCCGGAGATATAGGTCAGGCCGATATTGTCGACCTTGGTCAGCTCCGCACGCAGCTTGTCGGCGAGCTCGTAGAGGTCCTTGTCGGACCAGCGCCCGGCGGCTTCCGGCTTCGGCGACAGCGTCAGCACGGTGACGGCGACGTCGTTGATGCCGCGGCCGACGATCAGCGGCTCGGGAATGCCGACGGGGATGCGGTCGAGGTTGGCGCGTAGCTTCTCGTGGACGCGCAGGATCGCGTCCTCGAACTTGGTCCCCACCAGGAACCGCGCGGTGACCATGACACGGTCGTCCTCGGTCTGGCTGTAGACGTGTTCGACGCCATCGATCGCCTTGACGATGGTCTCCAGCGGCTTGGTCACGAGCTCGACGCCGTCGGGCGCACGCAGGCCGTCGGCGCTGACGCGGATGTCGACCATCGGCACGCTGATCTGCGGCTCTTCCTCGCGCGGGATCACGACGACGGCGATGAGGCCGACCACGAGCGCCGCGAGTAGAAACAGCGGCGTCAGCGGCGAGGCGATGGTCGCCTGGGTAAGCTTGCCTGAGAGTCCGAGTTTCACGGCTGCACCAACTGGTCGCCGGCGCGCAGGCCGGACAGGATTTCGAGTCCATCGGGGAGATCGGCGCTCGGCAGAGCGCGGCCGCGCTGCACCGGAACGCTCACCTTCTGCGTCCCTTGCTGCAACTGGACATAATCGATGCCGAACCGTGTTGTGACGTAGCGCTGCGGGATCACGTAGGCATCGCGTTGGCCGCCGGAGATCCAGACCCGGAGCCGGTCGCCGACGAAATACTGGCCGAGACCGGAGACGATCGCGTCGGCCACGACACGGCCTTCCTCGATCTGCGGATAGACCAAGTCGATCACCCCCCATTTGTCGGCGCTGTCGCCGAACTCGGCACCGTCGACCCGGACCTTGTCGCCGGCCTTGAGAAAGAGAGCGTGGCGCTCGGGCACCCGCAGTCGCAGCTTGAAGTTCTGCTGCGCCACCGTGACCACGGGATCGCCGGGCAGAACCACAGATCCGACGGCAACCAGCTTCTTCAACACGCGGCCGTCATCGGGAGCCAGCACCTGGCCCTCAGTCATCTGCTGGTTGACCACGGCACGCTCGGCGGTCTTGGCCCGCAGCCCGTTCTCGGCGACGTTCAGCGCCGTGCGCGTCTCGTCGAGCTTGATGCGGGGCAGGGTGCCGCGCTCGACGAGGCCCTCGGTGCGGGTGAAGTCGATCTGCGCCTGGTTCGCTTGCGCCTGCAGCGCCTCGATCTGGGCGTCGAGCGATTTGATCTGCAGGGCCAGTTTGTCGTCGCCGATCAAGGCGATGGGCTGGCCGCGCCTGACCGGGTCGCCTTCGCGCACCGAAAGCTGCACGATGGTGCCGCCGATGCGGCCGCGGGCAGGGACCACGCTGATGCTCTCCACCGTCGCGAACACCGCCTTCTCGTCGGCGACCTGCCGCGGCGCCACCGTCAGCGTCTCCGCAAGGGCCGGCGCTGCCTGCCACGCCATCGCGGCGATCAAGCTCAGGACCGATAATCTGCGCATCAGCCTATTCCTGTCTGGTTTGATTCGATTTGTGGGGTTCGGGCGAGCCGTCCGCAGCCGGCTGCAGACATCTCACCTGGATGGGAGTTCCCGTTTGATATCGGTCAAGATGCCGGTCCGGCATCCTCATAGTCTCGGTGACGGTCTCGGCCCGCAGTACACCTGATAGAGCGTCTTGAGGACCTCGCGGGCCGGATCGCTTGTGATCGAATAGTAGATCGTCTGCCCCTCGCGCCTGGCGGTGACCAGGCCGTCCTTGCGCAGGAGCGCCAGGTGCTGCGACACGGTCGAATCGCGCAGGCCGAGAAACTCGGCGAGTTCTCCGACCGACCGCTCGTCGTCGACCAGCTGGCAGATGATCAGGAGGCGATGGCGGTTCGACAGCGCCTTCAGCAGGTCGCTGGCCTGGTCCGCCGCCGCCTCCATGATGTCAGCGTTAATTTTCATAGTTGCGTATATACAGATATTCGAATATATAGTCAAGGCCGGCGGCGGCGCCGCGGTGACATGAAGCAAGAATGAATCAAGTGCGGATGGAGGATCCCAATGGCGGAAATCGTGGTGATCGGGGCGGGGCTGAGCGGCTCGCTGATGGCTTATGAAATGTTGCCGCAACTGAGGAAGGAGGATCGCGTGACCGTCGTCTCGCAGGGCTCCTCCTATCATTTCGTGCCATCCAACCCCTGGGTGGCCGTGGGCTGGCGCAAGCGCGACGAGATCGAGATCGATCTGGTCGACGTCATGCAGCGCAAGGGCATCCGGCTGCTGACGCAGGGCGCCAAGCGCGTGCATCCGGCCGAGAACCAGGTCGAGCTGACGGACGGCGGCATGGTGGCATACGATTATCTCGTCGTCGCCACCGGTCCCGAACTCGCCTTCGACGAAATCCCGGGGCTTGGACCCGATGGGCATACGCAATCCGTGTGCCACGTCGACCACGCCGCTCATGCCAAGGCGGCCTTTGACAGGCTCGCCGAGAAACCCGGGCCGGTGATCGTCGGTGCGGTACAGGGCGCTTCATGCTTCGGCCCCGCTTACGAATTCCTGTTCATCCTGGAAACCGAGCTGCGCCGGCGCAAGATGCGCGATCAGGTGCCGATGACCTTCGTGACCTCCGAGCCCTATATCGGCCATCTCGGCCTCGACGGCGTCGGCGACACCAAGGGTCTGCTGGAAAGCGAGATGCGCGAAAAGCACATCAAGTGGATCACCAGCGCGCGCGTCACCAAGGTCGAGGATGGCCGCATGTTCGTGGAGGAGGTCGCCGACGACGGCACCGTCCGCAAGACGCACGAGCTACCGTTTGCCTATTCGATGATGCTGCCCGCCTTTCGCGGCGTGGGAGCCGTCCGCGGCATCGACAAGCTCACCAATCCCCGCGGCTTCGTCGTCGTGGACAAGCATCAGCGTAATCCGACCTTCCCCAACGTGTTTGCCATCGGCGTCTGCGTTGCGATTCCGCCGATCGGGCCGACGCCGGTGCCGGTCGGCGTGCCCAAGACCGGCTTCATGATCGAATCGATGGTGACGGCGACGGCCTTGAACATCGGGGCGCTGCTGCGCGGCCAGGAGCCCAAAGCCGAGCCGACCTGGAACGCGATCTGTCTTGCCGATTTCGGTGATTCCGGCGTCGCCTTTCTGGCCCAGCCGCAGATCCCGCCGCGCAACGTCAACTGGTCGTCGAAGGGAGAGTGGGTGCACTACGCCAAGGTCGCCTTCGAGAAGTACTTCCTGCGCAAGATGAGGCGCGGGACGCCCGAGCCGTTCTACGAAAAGTTCCTGCTCGACCGGCTCAACATCGCCAAGATCAAGGAAGTCAGGACCGGCACATGAGCAACGGTTTGCAGATCGTGTGCGGCCATTGCGGGCAGATCAACCGTCTGCCCGCGGACCGGGCGCCGACGCAGGGGAAATGCGGCAAGTGTCATACGCCGCTGTTCAGCGGCCATCCGATCGAGGTCGACCAGGCCGCGTTCGAACGCCATGTCGCGCACAGCAGTCTGCCGCTGCTCGTCGACGTCTGGGCGCCATGGTGCGGCCCGTGCCGCGCGATGGCGCCGATGTTCGCGCGCGCTGCGCAAGAGCTGGAGCCGCGTGTGCAGCTTCTGAAGCTGAACTCGGACGAGGCGCCGGAGGTGTCGGCGCGGTTCGGCATCTCCGGAATTCCGACCATGCTGCTGCTGCAGCAGGGGCGGGAGCTGGCGCGAATCTCGGGTGCGATGGACTCGCAACGAATCGTCGCCTGGACACTGTCCGGCCTGCGGCAGTAGCCGTACGGCCGGGCCGGCACTTGCTTGATTACGCTCAAATGCAACCATGAAGGATTATGTCATGAACGTCGACAAAGCAGTTCTCACCTTCGCGGGCGTCGTCGTCCTGCTCAGCCTGACGCTGGGCTGGTACGTCAGTCCCTACTGGTTCTTGCTGGCGGCCTTTGCGGGCGTGAACATGATCCAGGCCTCGTTCACGGGCTTCTGCCCGGCGGCGATCGTCTTCAAGAAGCTGGGGCTCAAAAGCGGCAACGCGTTCTCCTGAATCGGTCGGAAGGACGGCAAGATGAAGCGGGGATATCATGGCTGACTCGGACGAAACCTATATCGTCGGGCCGCTCTACAAGGCGCGCGACAAGGTCTATCCGGCGGCCGTGCATGGTCGCTTCCGGCGCATCAAGTGGACGATCCTGTGCATCACGCTCGGCATCTACTACCTGCTGCCCTTCGTCCGCTGGGATCGCGGACCCGGCATGCCGAACCAGGCGGTGCTGGTCGACTTCCCGCATCGCCGGTTCTACTTCTTCTTCATCGAGCTGTGGCCGCAGGAGGTCTACTACTTCACCGGCCTGCTCATCATTGCGGCGGTCGCCCTGTTCCTGATGAACGCGGTCGCCGGCCGGCTGTGGTGCGGCTATCTCTGTCCGCAGACGGTGTGGACCGACCTGTTCTACGCGGTCGAGCGCTGGGCCGAGGGCGACCGACGTGAGCGCATGCTCAGCGACAAGCGCGGCTGGACCTTCACCCACATCCGCCAGGCCGCGCTCAAGCATTTCCTCTGGATCATGATCGGCTGGTGGACCGGTGGCGCCTGGGTGCTGTATTTCGACGATGCGCCGACCCTGGTGAAGGACCTCGCCACCTTCCAGGCGCCGTTCACCGCCTATCTCTGGATCGGCATCCTGACGGCGACGACCTATGTGTTCGCCGGCCACGCCCGCGAGCAGGTCTGCATCTACATGTGCCCGTGGCCGCGCATCCAGGCGGCGCTGACCGACGAGTGGGCGCTCAACGTCACCTACAAGGGCGACCGCGGCGAGCCGCGCATGTCGGTCAAGAAGGCGGAAGCTGCACGGCTGCAGGGCGCACCCGCCGGGGATTGCATCGACTGCCATCAATGCGTCAACGTCTGCCCGACCGGCGTCGACATCCGCCACGGCATCCAGCTCGGCTGCATCCAGTGCAGCCTGTGCATCGATGCCTGCGACAGCGTGATGACCCAGATCGGCCGTCCGACGGGCCTCATCGGTTACGACACCGACATCAACGTCCAGCGCCGCAAGGAAGGCAAGCCCGAGATCTACCGGATCATCCGACCGCGCACGATCATCTATGCGACCTTCATCGCGCTCGTCGGCGGGATCATGCTGTACTCGCTGGTGACGCGCGGCACGATGGGCATCAACGTGCTGCATGAACGTAACCCGCTGTTCGTGCAGTTGTCGGATGGCGGCGTCCGCAACGACTACACGGTTCGTCTGCTCAACAAGCGCGGGCCGCGCGACTTCGTGCTGGACGTCGTGGGGCTTCCGAACGCCAAGGTGACGGTGGCCGGCGAAACGCGCGAGCAGGACGGTCGGATGGTGATCGACGTCGGCCAGGATCAGACCCGCGAGATCCGCATGTCGATCGAGGCCAAGGGGGCCGACCTTCCCTCCGCGCCGGTGGACATCGAGATCAAGATCACGGATCCGGCGACCGGGACGTCGGTCAGCAAGCGCGATCACTTCGTTCCGGTGACACGATAGACCATCGTCGTTCGCCGATTGCGAGGCGCCAGCGATAGGCCGTTGGCTTATACGGACTGATCGAGGGAGGAGCAGGTCGCTCCTCCCTCGATTGCCGAGTCCGGTTGTTCCAAATCAATGCCGCTCGGAAGCCGCAGGCAGAGCATTCTCGCGTCAAGGGATCGGAAGCTTTCCTACTGACGGAGAAAGACAGATGTTCAAGGTCGCAATTCTCATCTGGGTCATGCTGGGCACGGTGCTGGCAGGCAGCGCGGTGACGGCATTGTTGACGGTGCAGGGGCTGGTCGCGAGTCCGATGAAAGACCTGCCGTTGGCGGCGCTGGTCGGATTCGTCGTCGCCATGCCGCTATCCTATCTCGTCGCCGCGAAGATCAAGGGCGGGCGCGGCCGGACGGCGTGACGGTCATCGACGACGGGCCGGATCATCGTGCTGTTCCGGCCTGATCGTCGCGCAGGAACCGAGGGAGCGCCAGCCTGGCGCCGTCCATGAAGAGGTCGATCGCATCACGCACGGTTTGTTCGAGATCTGATGGAACCGGTGTCTCGTAGATGAACTTTCGGATCGCGAGATAGAAGATGCGTCCGTGCAGTCCCCAGAACATCTCGGTCTCGCGGCTGCCGAGAGGGCAGGTGGCGACGTCTGGCAGCTGCAGTTCATGCCGCAGCTCGATCGCGGCAGGCTCGATGATCTCGTGCCGGACGAGGTCGAGATAGCGGCCGGTGATGCCGAACGACTTCATGCCGGAGAACACGAAGATCCGCACCCAGTTGTATTCGAACACGCGTGCCACGTAGTCGAGATAGAAGCCGGTCAGTCGCGTCTTGAGTGGATGGCTGCGATCGCGGATCAGCGGGCCCCAGTCCTGCGACCAGCGGCTAAGATAGACCTCCTGATAGACGCGCTCGATCAGGGCTTCCTTGCTGGGGAAGTGCCGGTAGATCACCGAATGCGCGATGCCCATGCGCTTGGCGAGCTCCCGCGTCTGGCCTTCGAAGCCGCGCTCGGCGAAAAAGCGGATCGCTTCATCTACGATCACGCGCTCGCGGTCGGCGGCGCGCATGTTGCGGCGCCTCGCCTGAGGACGGTTCTCGGACCTGCGCGGGCGTCCATCAACTCGGCCTGTTGTCTCAGCGCTCGCTGTCTTCGGGGTGCTAGCCATGGTCTCTATCGATTGCGGCGACAGTCTGCTTGATAGCCGAAAGCTGATTTGTGACCAATCGTTCGTTTCTGGTTGACCGCGGTGCCGCTGCGTGCAACTCTTTTGAGACCAGATGGTTACAAATTTGGGAATCCGGGCTGGCGAGCCCTGGCGGTGAGGAAACGGATGAAAGCGAGGGCTTTCAGCTATTTTCGTGCACACACGATCGGCGAGGCGCTCGAAGCTCATGCGGGCGCCGGCGACGATGTGCGTTTCATTGCTGGTGGTCAGAGCCTGGTTCCGGCGCTGGCGTTGCGTCTTCAGGCCCCGCGAATTCTGATCGATATCAACCACATTGCAGCGCTGCGCGGCATCACGCGGGACGGCGAATGGTTGCGGATCGGCGCCTTGACCCGGCACTGCGAGATGCTGACCGATCCGCTGATCGCTGAGTTTGCGCCGCTGTTGCGCGCCGCAGCGCCGTTCGTTGCGCATCCTGCCATCCGCAATCGCGGGACCTTTGGCGGCAGTGTCGCGCTGGCCGACCCAGCCTCCGAGTTTCCGGCGATGGTGCTGGCGCTCGACGCCGAGATTGAGATTGCCGGCGCGTCCGGCCGGCGCCGCGTCAAAGCCGATGACTTCTTCATCGATCTTTTCGAGACGGCGATCGCGCCCGGCGAGATCCTCGTCGCGGTTCATGTTCCTCTCTTCCAAGCCGGCCAGCGCATTGCGTTCGATGAGCTGGCCCGCCGGCGCGGCGACTATGCACTGGTCGGTTGCGGCCTGCTCGCGACCTGCCAGGGCGATCTGATCGAGCGCATAGGCATTTCATTCTTTTCGGTCGGCGACGTCCCGACCCGTGCGAGGCATGCGGAGACAGCGCTCACCGGCAACCGGATCGATGCTGCACGGATTGCGGCGGCGCAGGCTGCGCTCGACGCCGATCTCGCGCCCGCTGACAGCGACGATGTTCCGGCGGCGATGCGTCTGCATCTGGCGCGCGTTCTGCTCGGCCGGCTGCTGGGACGGATCGGAGAAGCCGCATGAGCCCGCCGGTCGACATCGAGACCGAGGAGCAGGTCCGCATTCGCCTCATCGTCAACGGCCGCAAGGTGGCGTGTGACGTCGCGCCTCGCGACACGCTGGTGGATTGTCTTCGCCAGCAGCTCGAGCTGACCGGCACGCATGCCGGTTGCGAAATGGGCGCCTGCGGCGCCTGCCTGGTTCAGCTCGACGGCGCTGCCGTGCATGGCTGCCTGATGTTCGCCGTGCAGGCCGATGGCGCGCGGATCGATACGATCGAGGGGCTCTCGGAGAGCGGCGTGATCGCCGACCTGCAAGCCGAGTTTCATCGGCGCAATGCGCTGCAATGCGGGTTCTGCACGCCGGGCATGCTGATCACCGCTCATGAGCTGCTGACCCACGTGGCACGGCCGAGTCGTGAGACCATCCGCGACGCGCTCTCGGGCAATTTCTGCCGCTGCACCGGATATGAAGCGATCGTCGACGCCATCGCCGCGGTCGCCGCGGCACGGGCAGCAACGGCATCGCAGGGCGCGGAGGGCTCGTCGCGATGAGCCCGCCGCTGACCTCGCTGGACCGTCCGAATTCCTATATCGGCCGCTCCGTGCCGCGACCGAATGCGAAGCGACTGCTCGCCGGACGCGGGCGCTATGTGACCGACATTCGCCTGCCGCGCATGCTGTATGCCGCCTTCCTGCGCACCCCGTATGCTCATGCACGGATCACCGGCATCGAGGTCGATGCGGCGCGGGCGCTTGCGGGCGTACATCTGGTTGCGACCGGCGCCGATCTGGCGAAGATCTGCACGCCGTGGACCGGGACGCTCGATCATTTCAAGGGCATGACGTCCGAGCCGCAGCTGCCGCTGCCATTGGATCGCGTCGTCTGGGCCGGGCAGGCCGTGATTGCCGTGGTCGCCGAGAGCAGGGCGATTGCGGAGGATGCGCTGGAGCTGATCTCGGTCGACTACGAGGAGCTGCCGGCGGTGGTCGATCTCGACGCCGCGCGTCGGCCGGGGATGCCGCTGGTCAATCCGGTTGCGGCGTCCAACATCTGTTTCCGCACGCAGCTCGACAGCGGCGGCGTCGATCAGGCCTTCGCGTCGGCCGCGCATGTGATCGAGGAAGAATTCAGCTTCGGCCGTCATACCCCGGTCACGCTCGAGCCGCGGGCCATCGTCGCGGACTATGATCCCGAGAGCGGCGCGCTGACGGTGCACCACGCCACGCAGACGCCCTACCAGTTCCAGGATCTGTACGCTCGCCACTACGGCATCCCGGAAGCCAGCGTGCGCGTGATCGCGCCCGATATCGGCGGGTCGTTCGGCATGAAGCTGCATGTCTACCACGAGGACATGGCGGTTGTCGGGCTGTCGATCCTGCTCGGGCGCCCGGTCAAATACGTCGCCGATCGCATCGAGTCCTTCGTGTCGGATATTCATGCCCGCGACCACCACGTCCGCGCGCGCATGGCCGTCGACGCCGAGGGCAAGATCCTTGCCATGGACGTCCACGATGCCACGGCGATCGGCGCGTTCTCGACCTATCCGCGCACCAGCGTCGTCGAAGGCAATCAGGTCATCCGCCTGATCGGTGCGCCGTATGACTTCAAGTCCTATCGTGCCGCGCTCGAGGTCGTGTTCCAGAACAAGGTGCAGACCAGCCAGTATCGCGCGGTCGGACATCCCATCGCCTGCGCGGTCACCGAGCGCATGGTGGATCTCGCCGCAAGCCGCGTCGGGATCGACCCGTTTTGCATGCGCGCCAGGAATGTGATCGCCGACAATGCCTATCCGACGGCCTCGCCGAGCGGCTACAGGTTCGAGGCGCTGTCGCACGAGGTCTGCCTGCGGCGGCTGCGCGGGATCATGGACTATGACGCGCTGCGCGCCGAGCAGACCGAACTGCATCGGCGCGGCATCCATCGCGGCATCGGCATTGCGACCTTCGTCGAGATCACCAATCCGAGCCCGGCGTTCTACGGCGTCGGCGGCGCGCGCATCTCCTCGCAGGATGGCGCGACCGTCAGCCTGACTCCGTCGGGCGAGGTGCGCTGTGCGATCTCCGTGACCGAGCAGGGACAGGGCACCGAGGCGATCATCAGCCAGATCGTCGCCGACCAGCTCGGCCTCGCCCAGGAGCACGTCAAGATCATCACCGGCGATACCGAGGTCACGCCGCATGGTGGTGCGACCTGGGCCTGCCGCGGTGCGGGCATCGGTGGCGAGACGGCACTGCAGGCCGCGCGAAAGCTCAAGGCGAACATTCTGGAGATTGCCGCGCTGGTGCTGCAGGAGCAGCCCGCCGCGCTCGACGTGGTCGACGGCCAGATCATCACTGTCGCGACGGGGCAGCCGCGTATCCCAGTCGCCGAGATCGCGCGCATCGCCTATTTCCGGTCCGACACCTTGCCACCGGGCACTCAGGCGCAACTGACGGTCAGCCATCATTTCGCGCCCCAGGGCTACCCCTTTGCCTTCACCAATGGCATCCAGGGCTGCTACCTCGAAGTCGACGTCGAGACTGGCTTCATCAAGCTGCTGAAGCACTATGTCGTCGAGGATTGCGGCCGGATCATCAACCCGATGCTGGTCGACGAGCAGTTGCGCGGCGGTGTCGTGCAGGGTCTTGGCGCCGCGCTGTTCGAGGAGTGCCGTTACGGTGAGACCGGCCAGTTGCTCAACGGGTCGATGGCCGACTATCTGGTGCCGATGGCGATGGAGATGCCAGACATTACCATCGATCACGTCGAGACGCCGACGGCGGATACCATTCTCGGTGCAAAGGGCTGCGGCGAGGCCGGCACCGCGGCCGCGTCGGCCTGTGTGTTGAATGCGGTCAATGATGCGCTGATGCCCTTCGGCGCTTCCATCAACACCATTCCCATCACGCCTGCGCGCGTGCTCAAGGCGCTCAACCGGTTCTAAGAAAAACGAATGAGGGAGGAGATCATGCCAAACTACGAGACAAGGCTGCGACGCACAGGAATATCCCGCCGTACGGCGCTGATGGGGATGTCGGCAGGTGTCGCCACGCTCGCGATGCCGCGCCTGGGACGCGCCGCCGATGACACCATCCGGATCGGCTTTCCGACGCCGCTGACCGGTCCGTTCGCCGCCGAGGCGCGTGACCAGGTCAAGTGCGCCGAACTCGCCGTAAAGCTGGTCAACGACAAGGGCGGCGTCGCCGGCCGCAAGGTCGAGCTGCTTGTGCGCGACGACAAGCTCAACGCCGGCGAGGCGGCGACGCGGACGCTCGAGCTGATCGAGAAGGACAAGGTGCACGCTATCGTCGGCGCGCTCTCCAGCGCCGTCCAGCTTGCCGTCAACGAGGTGACGCGCGCTCGCGGCGTGATCTACGTGTCGATCAGCCAGTCCGACACCATCAACGAGGTCAAGGATTTCAGCAAATACACCTTCCACGAGGCGCTGAACCCGCACATGACCACGGCGGCCGTGGCCCGCCAGACCATCAAGAAGGGCATGAAGGTCGCCCATCTCGTGGCCGACTATGCCTATGGCCATGAGATGCTGCGCGGCTTCAAGCGGGCGCAGACGGCGATCGGTGCCGAGAGCGTCGGCGAGATCCTGCATCCGTTCGGTGCAGCCGACTATTCGACCTTCATGCCGCGGCTGATGTCGCTGCGGCCGGACGTGCTGTGCATCAGCAATTTCGGCCGCGACCAGGCCAACGCGATCAAGCAGGCGGTGGATTTCGGCATCAAGCAGCAGATGAAGATCGTGGTGCCGGTGATCCTACACAATCAGCGCCTCGCCGTCGGGCCCGACGTGTTCGAGGGCGTCGTCGGCGGCGCCAACTATTATTGGGGTCTTGAGACACAGAACAAGACCGCGGCCGAGTTCAACAAGGCGTTCCGGGCCGCCAATGGCGGCGCGATCCCGACCGACTACGGCGCCTATGGCTACTCCGGCGTCGGCTCGCTGCTGCAGGCGATGCAGGCCGCCGGTGGCACCGACACCGATAAGGTCATCGCGGTGCTGGAGGGGCTGCAATACGATCTGACCAAGGGCCCGCAGCATTACCGCAAATGCGACCACCAGTCGGTGCAGTCGGTGCTTGTGCTGGAATCCAAGAAGAAGTCGGCGATGGCGAGCGAGAACGACCTGTTCGCGATCGTGGCCAGCGATCCCGGGGCGGACGAGATGCTGCGCAGCTGCGGCGAACTCGGCCACGCCACCTGATCCTGATCGCATGGACCTCTCGCTGATCATCATGCAGCTGTTTTCCGGCATCGCCCTTGGGGCGGTGCTGGTGATCACTGCGCTCGGCCTCACCATCGTGTTCGGCATGCTCGGCGTGGTCAATTTCGCCCATGGGGCGCTGTTCATGATCGGGGCCTATGCCGGTCTGTATCTGGCATCGCTGACCGGCAGCTTCTGGTGGGGCTTGCTGCTCGCCCCAATTCTGGTCGGCGCGTTCGGCATGCTGATCGAATTCGTCCTGGTCCGGCGCCTGTATGGCCGGTCGATCGATGATCCATTGCTGCTCACCTTCGGTCTCAGCTACATCCTGGTCGAGGGGGTGCGCATCGTGTTCGGCAGCGACGGCATTCCGTTTCCGACACCGTCCCAATTGATCGGCGTCGTCGATCTCGGCGTCGGCTTCTTCCCCAAATATCGTCTGTTCGTGATCGCGCTGGTCGCCGTTGTGCTGCTGGTGCTCTGGCTGATGCTGGAGAAGACCCGGGTCGGCCTGATCGTGCGGGCCGGCGCCCGTGATCCCCTGATCATGCGGGTGCTCGGGGTCGACATCGGCAAGGTGTGGCTCGCGATCTTCGGCCTCGGCGTCGGCCTTGCCGCGCTCGGCGGGGTGCTGGCGGGACCCATGCGCAGCGTCAATCCCGAGATGGGAACGCTGGTGCTGGCCGAGGCCTTCGTCGTCACCGTGATCGGCGGCCTCGGCTCGATCGTCGGCGCCGTGGTCGCGGGGCTGATGGTCGGCATCTGCATCAGCATGGTCGCGTTGTTTGCGCCCGAGATGGCGACGATCGTGATGTTCGCGCTCATGGCCGCGGTCCTGCTGATCCGGCCACAGGGTCTGTTCGGCCTCAAGGGGAGAACGTGATGACGGTGCATTCGACCGGCGAAGCACCGCCGCTTCCTCAGGCGCAGCGCCTCTTTACGCTTCTCGCGGATCACCGCGTGCTGGTTTCGCTGGTCGCACTGGCGCTGCTGCCCTGGCTGCTGCCGTCGAAGGCGCTCGCCGTGAACGTCCTGATCTATGGCGTCGTGGTGATGGGCTACAATCTGCTGTTCGGCTACACCGGGCTGCTGTCGTTCGGCCACGCCGCCTTCTTCGGCACCGGCGCGTATCTGACCGGCATCGCCATCGGCCGCTGGGGCCTGCCGTGGTTTGCCGCAGTGCCGCTGGCGATCGCGGCGAGCATGGCGCTCGCCGCATTGATCGGAACGATCTCGACGCGCACCCGCGGCATCTATTTCTCCATGGTCACGCTCGCGCTGGCGCAACTCGTCTACTACGTGGCGCTGCAGGCCTCCTCCTTCACCGGCGGCGAGAACGGGCTGCGTGGCTTCACGGTCGACCACATCGGTCTGTTCGGCGCGCAGATCAACTTCCTCGATCCCGTGAACAAATATTACGTGCTGATGGTGCTCGCGGCGATCGCGATCTGGGTGCAGTCGCGCATCCTCAACTCGCCATTCGGCGCGGTCATCGAGGCGATCCGCGAGAACGAGCAGCGCGCGCGGGCCTGCGGCTACGACGTCGAGCGCTGCAAGCTGATCGTGTTCATGCTGTCGGGCGCCATCTCCGCCGTCGGCGGCTGCATGTCGGCTCTGCATTTGTCCATCGTTCCGCTCGACATCCTGCACTACCAGACCTCCGGCATGATCGTGATGATGGTGCTGCTCGGTGGCGCACGCAGCTTCTTCGGGCCGTTCGTCGGGGCCGCGGTCTTCCTGATCCTGGAGGACGTCGTGTCATTGTGGACGCCGCACTGGCAGATCGTGGTCGGCGCCATCTTCGTGGTGTTCGTGCTGTTCCTGCCCAAGGGCATCTGGGGCACGTTCCTCGATGTGCTGCCGATCGCGAGGCAACGCCGATGAGCACCGAGCTGCTGCGCGCCGACGGGATCGGCCGTCGTTTCGGCGGCTTCGTCGCGCTGGAAGGGATCTCGGTCGCGTTCGCGGTCGGTGAGCTGACCTCGATCATCGGCCCGAACGGGGCAGGCAAGAGCACCTTCTTCAACATTCTCTCCGGCACGCTGTCGCCGAGCAGCGGCACCTTGCGGTTCAAGGGCCGCGAGCTGAACGGCCTGCCACAGCATCGCTTCGTGCATCAGGGCATCTCGCGCTCGTACCAGATCACCAACATCTTTCCCGATCTGTCGGTGCACGAGAATGTCCGGGTCGCCGCCCAGGCGATGCGGGTAAGCTACGACATCTGGCGCAAGCGCGCCGATCTTGCCGAACTCGGCGAACGCGCCGATGCGGCCCTGATGGCTGTCGGCCTGATCGGCAGGCGCGGCGAGCTCGCGAAGTATCTCGCCCATGGCCAGCAGCGCGCGCTGGATATCGCCATTGCGCTGGTCTCCGAACCGGAGCTTCTGCTGCTCGATGAGCCGACCGCGGGCATGGGGCCGGAGGAGACCAAGGAGATGGTGGCGCTGCTGGAGCGGCTGGCGGAGAAGCGCACGGTGCTGCTGGTCGAGCACAAGATGAAGATGGTGCTCGGCCTGAGCCAGCGGGTGCTGGTGCTGCATCACGGCCGGCTGCTCGCCGATGGTCGTGCTGAGGACATCCGATCCAACCCCGACGTGCGCCGGGTCTATCTGGGACAGAGTGAAGGCTATGGCTGAGACCGCGTTGCTCGAGCTCGACGGCCTCCAGGCCTGGTATGGCGCCAGCCACGTCCTGCACGGCATCTCGCTGCGCGTGAGCGAGGGCGAGGTGGTCGCGCTCGTCGGCCGCAACGGCGCCGGCAAGACCACGACGTTGCGCACCGTCATGGGGCTGATGCCGCGGGCCGCGGGGCGCGTGCGCTTTGCCGGCCATGATCTGCTGCCGCTTGCGGCCCACAAGCGCTTTCATCTCGGGCTCGCTTATGTTCCGGAGGAGCGCCGCATCGTGCCGGGCCTGTCGGTGCGCGAGAACCTGCGGCTCGGGCTGGTCGCCGCCAGCGCCGATATCGAGGAGCGCGCGGCGTTCGCCGAGGTTGCGGAGACCTTTCCACGATTGAACGAGCGGCTGGATCAGGAGGGCGTCACGCTGTCGGGTGGCGAGCAGCAGATGCTGGCGATCGCGCGGGCCTTGATCGCGCGGCCGCGCATGGTTCTGCTCGACGAGCCGTCGGAAGGCATCATGCCGGTGCTCGTCGAAGAGATGGGCGTGCTGTTCCGGCGGCTGCGCGACCAGGGCAAGACGCTGCTCCTGGTCGAGCAGAACGTCGAATGGGCGCTGCGGCTCGCCGATCGCGCCGTCATCATCGACCAGGGCGAGGTCGTGCATGAGAGCAGCGCCGCGGCGCTGCTGGCCGACAAGGACATCCAGGACCGCTATTGCGCGGTATGACGTCTCGCACCGCCCCGGCATCATGACGCGCCATCACCGTCCGGTGCGGGGAGTTGCGGCAGCCGGGCGAGGCTGACGCCGGCGGCCTGGTGGAGGAACATGCGCTGGATCAGTTCGGCCGCCTGGCTCGCCGCATCCGCCGGTGCGAGGCCGCCCTGGCGGACGTTGGAAATGCAGTTGCGTTCGGCATCGACGCGGCCCCGGCGCGGCATCCAGGTGAGATAGAGGCCGAGGGAATCGGCCGCGCTCAGGCCCGGGCGCTCGCCGATCAAGATGATCGAGGCCGACGCGCCGAACAGCTCGCCAACATGATCGGCGAGCCCGACGCGGCCCTGCGAAGCAACGATCACCGGCGACAGCCGTCTGCCGGTTGCAGCCAGGCGCGGCATCAACATGTCGAGCACGGGCAGGGCGTTGACCTGGACCGCGCGGCTGCTCAGGCCATCAGCCACCACCAGCGTGATGTCTGCCGGCGCGCGCGGCTCGGACAACAGCGCTTCCGACGCCGACGACAGCAGGCGCCCTGCATCGGGACGCTGCAGATAGGTGGCGCGATCGGCGGCGCGGCTGTGCACGGCAAGGGCCGGCCAGCCATGCGCGGTCGCCTCGGCGGCAAAGCGCTCGGCGTCGAACGGCTTCAGCACGGCATCGCGCGCTTCGGCGTGGGCAGCCTGGAAGGCGAGATGTGCCGATGTCGGCAGGCCAGGACCGCAGCGTCCCAACGCGATCCGCGCTTCGGTATAGCGTGACAGCCAGCGCCAATCGTCCGATGACGACGTTGCCGGCGAGTTGCTCTCGTCGGAGCCGCCCATCACTTGGCCTCCAGCAGCGGCAGCGCCGGCATCAGCCGCGCCGGCTCGAAGCGCAGCTCGCCTTTGGCATCGCTGAGGCCGGTGGCCGCGAGCCAGGCCTCGAACTCCGGCGCCGCGCGCTTGCCGAGCACCTTGCGCACATAGAGCGCGTCATGGAACGAGGTGCTTTGATAGTTCAGCATGATGTCGTCGGCGCCCGGCACACCCATGATGTAGGTGCAGCCGGCGACGCCAAGCAGGGTCAGCAGCGCATCCATGTCGTCCTGGTCGGCTTCTGCGTGGTTGGTGTAGCAGACGTCGCAGCCCATCGGCAGCCCCAGCAGCTTGCCGCAGAAATGATCCTCCAGGCCCGCGCGTATGATCTGCTTTCCGTCGTAGAGATATTCCGGACCGATGAATCCGACCACGGTGTTCACGAGCAGCGGCCGATAGCGCCGCGCGACCGCGTAGCAGCGTGCTTCCAAGGTCTGCTGGTCGACGCCGCAATGGCCGCCGGAGGAGAGCTCGCTGCCCTGTCCGGTCTCGAAATACATCACGTTGCCCCCGACGGGGCAGCGCTGCAGGCCTTCGGCCGCGGCGAGCGCCTCGTCGAGCAGCGACAGCGTGATGCCGAAGCCGCGATTGGCCTCCTCGCTGCCGGCCAGGGACTGGAACACGAGATCGACCGGCGCGCGGCGCTCGATCGCCTTCAGCGCCGTCGTGACATGCGCGAGCACGCAGGACTGGATCGGCGCATCGGAGGCGAGCCGCAAGGTCTCGATCAAGTCGAGCAGCCGTACCATGGTGTCGAGGTCGTCGCTCGCTGGGTTGATGCCGATGGTGGCATCGCCGACGCCGTACATCAGCCCGTCGAGGATCGAGGCTGCCACGCCCTTGGGATCGTCCAGCGGATGGTTGGGCTGCAGCCGCGTCGACATCCGTCCCGGCAGGCCGATGGTGCAGCGGAAGCGGGTGACCACCTGACATTTCGCCGCGACCGTCACCAGGTCCTGCAGCCGCATGATCTTGCAGACCGCAGCAACCATCTCCGGCGTCAGCCCTGGCGATACGCCGCTGAGTGCATCTGCGTCGGCCGCATCCGACAGCAGCCATTCGCGGAAGGCGCCGACCGTGAGGCTTGCGACGGGAGCGAACGCCTTGCCGTCATGCTGGTCGACGATCAGCCGCGTGACCTCGTCGCTCTCGTAGGGGATGACGGCCTCGTTGAGGAAATGGCGCAGCGGCAGCTCGGCGAGCGCCATCCGTGCCGCCACGCGTTCGGCGGCATCCTCCGCGGCGAGGCCCGCCAGCACGTCGCCCGAGCGCAACGGCGTTGCCTTCGCAAGCAAGGTTCTGAGGTCGTCGAACCGATAGCGCGTACCGCCCAGCGTGTGTGAAAAACCCATTGGCGTTCTCCTTCAATGTTCCTCGTGGTCAGCCATGCCTGCCGGATCCGGCCGATGGATCGCCATCACGGGAAAGACGGGGAGGAACATCATTCGAAGACCTTGTTCTCGGGTTCGTCCAGCGCATCATCTTGCACGATATATGTCGGCATCAGATGACCATTTTCTGCGGCGGGGGCGCTTGATGTCCACCCGGGTTGCGTCGGCCGCGCCGTTGGCTAAGGTCGCATGGCATACGAGGCAAGCAACCGAGGGAAACACGACATGGCGCGCGTCCGCTGTATCACCGAGATGGGCATGGGCGTCGACGTCCATGGCCGCGACGCCACCAAGGCGGCCAAGCGCGCGGTGTCGGACGCGATCCGCCATTCCAGCCTCGGCTTCTTCCGCATGGTCGGCAAGACGCCGCAGGACATGTTCGTGGACGTCACCATCGGCGTGCCGAACCCGGAGGCTGTCGACACCGCTGCAGTGGCCAAGGAGCTGCCCTATGGCACGGTGACCGTGACCGCGGTCAAAGGCGGGCTGGAGATTGCGGCCGAGGCCGGCAGCGATGCCATCATCATCGCCAATGCGGCGGTGCTGGTCCATCTCGACGACGGCAAGTGACGCTCTCGCGCGGGGGTCATGCGCGTGGCGTTCTGATGTGAATGTCAAACAGCATGTCATCGCGATCCCGCGGCACGTTGCGCGCCCGGGTGATGATCGTACGGTGTCCCTCTTTGAACAGAGGGCGCAGGGAAGGCCGGGTATCCGCTGATACCCGCGGCCCCCGTGCGTGAAGAAGTGCACGGGGCAGGAACCACAGGCTCAGCCGGACGATCCGGCGGGCTCAAGCGGTGGTCGCAACACCAAGTGTTTTCATTCGTGACAGCAGCTCGTCAAGCGCTTCTGCTGGAGTT